>NZ_JAHUXB010000003.1:0-695483 GCF_019218715.1 Comamonas sp. CMM03
AAAGATTTCTCTTTCCTCATTACTGTTTTTGTGAGCGTTTGTTTAGTTCCGAAGAACATTTGGCAATCGCCTTCAAACGCCCACGCTTATCGGCTGTACATTTTTAATGATGCGATTCAAACCAGAATTTCTGTTTTGAATTCAGTCCGCTGTGATCAGCGAAGCCTTGTATTGTAGCACAACTTTCATCGTGCAGATCAAAGAATTTTTTGATCTTCCTGACCGCCGGAGCCGGTAGCTCTCAGCAGCGAAGCCTTGCATTGTACACCGAAATTTGAAGCTTTCCGGCGTCTCGCTGAAGACTCCACTTAGCAGCACTGCAAGGCAGTGCTGCTAAGCAAGGGAGCGAACTGTAGCAGGCTTTGATTGCCCTGCTGGCAAAAGGCTCAGCTTTTTTGCGCAATGGCCGCTTCCAGCGCATCCACAAAGAGCGCAGCGACATCACAGCCCATCTGGTCGGCGATCTCCTGGAAGCAGGTGGGGCTGGTGACATTGATCTCGGTGACACTGTCGCCGATCACGTCGACGCCCACCAGCAGCAGGCCCCGTTCCACCAGCACCGGCCCCAGGATGTCGGCGATCTGGCGGTCCCGTGCGGTCAGCGGACGGGCCACGCCCTTGCCGCCAGCCGCCAGGTTGCCACGCACCTCGTTGCCCTGGGGAATGCGGGCCAGGCAGTACGGCACCGGCTTGCCACCGATGATCAGCACCCGCTTGTCCCCATCGGCAATGGCGGGCAGGAAGCGCTGCACCATCACGCTGGTAGCGCCCTGGTGGTTCAGCGTCTCGATGATGCTGCCCAGGTTCATGCCGTCCTTACCGACACGGAAGATGCCCATGCCACCCATGCCATCCAGCGGCTTCAGGATGATGTCGCCATGCTCGGCATGGAAGGCGCGGATCTGGGCCGGATCGCGGGTCACCAGCGTGGGGCCCAGCAGCTGCGGGAACTCCATGATGGAGAGCTTTTCCGGGTGGTCCCGCAGTGCGGAGGGCTTGTTGAAGACCTTGGCGCCTTCCCGCTCGGCCTGGCTGAGCATGTGGGTGGCGTAGAAGAACTCACTGTCGAAGGGCGGATCCTTGCGCATCACAATGCCGTCAAAGTCGGCCAGCACCACCACGGACTCCTGCTCCACGGTGAACCAGCCGGGCTTTTCGCCGGTCAGGCGGATCTGGCGCACCATGGCCTGCACTTTGCCGCCGGTTTGCCAGGAGACATGCTGTGGCTCGCAGGCATAAATCACATGGCCGCGGGACTGGGCCTCACGCATCATGACGAAGGTGGAATCCTTCTTGATGTTGAAGGATTTCAGCGGATCGGCGATGAACAGCAGTTTCATGGGTATGCGGGCCTGGCCGGCCCGTGGTCAGCGATGAAAAAAGCAGCAGCCTCAGCTGCCACGACGCCCATACTTTTGCACAAACAGCGCCACCACGCCGGCAGCCACCCCCCAAAACGCCGAGCCCACTCCGGCTATCACCACGCCGCTGAGGGTGACGAGAAAGGTGATCAGTGCCGCTTCACGGTGGGTTTCGTCCCGCAGCGCACCGGCCAGCCCGCCGCCGATGCTGCCCAGCAGCGCCAGCCCGGCGATGGCCAGCACCAGCTCCTGCGGGAAGGCGATCAGCAGACCGGTGACCACGGCACCAAAGATGCCGATGACCATGTACATGGCGCCGCAGGCCACGGCCGCGGTGTAGCGCTTGTCCTTGTCTTCGTGCGCCTCCGGCCCCATGCAGATGGCCGCGGTGATGGCCGAGAAATTCAGCGCATAGCCACCGAACGGCGCCAGCAGCAGGCTGGCGATGCCGGTCATGCTGACCAGGCGCGAGACCGGCAGCTCATAGCCTGTGGCACGGATCACCGCCACGCCCGGCATGTTCTGCGAGGCCATGGTGACGACAAACAGCGGCAGCGCCAGGCTGACAAAGGCCTGCCAGGTGAATTGCGGTGCGGTGAACACCGGCAGCGCCAGCTCCCACTGCACACGGGACCATTCCATCTTGCCGCTGGCAGCCGCCCAGGCCACGCCCACCAGCAGTGTCAGCACTACGGCATAACGGGGCAGCAGGCGCCGCCCCAGCAGATAGGCTGCCAACATGGCCAGCACCATGCCCAGGGCGGTTTGTGCAGCACCAAAGGCCTGCAGGCCGAACCGGGCCAGCACCCCCGCCAGCAGGGCGGAGGCAATTTCCATGGGAATGCGGTCCATCAGCTTTTCGAACCAGCCGGTCACGCCGCACAGGGTGATCAGCGCGGCGCACACCAGGAATGCACCCACGGCCTCGGGCATGGTGAAGCTGCCGGCCATGCCCGCCGAGGCCAGCACCGCTGCTCCCGGCGTGGACCAGGCCACCATCACCGGCTTGCGCAGCCACAGCGAAGGCACTAGGCAGCACAGACCCACGCCCAGGCCCAGTGCCCACATCCACGAGGTGATTTGCGCCGGTGTGGCGCCAAAGGCCTGGGCCGCCTGGAACACCAGCGCCACAGAGCTGGTGAAGCCCACCAGCACGGCCACGAAACCTGCCGTGAAGGCAGACAAGCTCAGATCACGAAAGAAGCGCATGGCCGCAGATTCTGGCACCCGCCGGGACGCCAGGCTGACACCTGTGCGGCCGGCGATCACCGATTCATCAAAATCCATAGCTGCTCATGCGCTTGCAGATTGCATGGGCAGCGAACCGACCTGTGACAGCTTTTTTTCGGCCTCAGATGTGGACCTTGGTCCCCAGCTCCACCACCGCATTGGCCGGCAGGTGGAAGAAGCCCGCTACGCCACTGGCCCCGGCGTGCATCTGGGCGAACAGCTTCTCGCGCCACAGCGCCATGCGCCCCCCCATGCGGGGCACCACCACTTCCCGCGACAGGAAATAGCTGGTGCGCATGGGATCCAGCTTCCAGCCCGGCAGCTCGGCCGAGCGCAGCGCCTCGGGCACATTGGGGTCGTTCTTGAAACCGAAGTGCAGCACCACCTGCCAGCAGCCGGCGCCCAGCGCCTGCACCTGGGCACGCTGCTCCAGGCCGATCCACGGCACCTCGTGGTGGCGCAGCACCACAAACAGGTTTTGCGTGTGCAGCACCTTGTTGTGCTTCAGGTTGTGCAGCAGCGCCGGGGGTACCAGCCCTTCCTCGCTGGTGATGAAAACGGCCGTGCCATCCACCCGCTGCAACGGGTTGCCTTGCTGCAGACTCTCCAGAAAGCTTCCCAGGTCCACGGCTTCCGCGCGGTGCTGTTCGGACAGCAGGGTGCGGCCCAGGCGCCAGGTGCGCATCAGCAGGAAGACGCAGCCGGCGATCAGCAGCGGGAACCAGCCGCCGGCCGCCAGTTTGAGCGCATTGGAAGCGAAGAACAGCACATCCACCACAAAGAAGCAGCTGGTCGCCGCGACACACAGCCACAGCGGGTAGCGCCACAGGTAGCGGATGACGAAGAAGGTCAGCGTGGTGGTGATCAGCATGTCCAGCGTCACGGCCAGGCCATAGGCGGCGGCCAGGTTGTCGCTGGAGCGGAACATGATCACGGCCATAGCGATGGCAATGAACAGCGACCAGTTCACGAACGGCATGTAGATCTGGCCAGTGTCCTTGGTGCTGGTGTGCAGCACCGTCATGCGCGGCAGGTAGCCCAGCTGCATCACCTGCTTGGTGATGCTGAAGGCGCCGGAGATCAGCGCCTGCGAGGCGATCACCGTGGCCAGGGTGGCCAGCACCACCAGCGGCAGGGTGGCCCAGGACGGCGCCATCAGGAAGAAAGGGTTGCGCACGGCTTCCGGCTGGTCCAGCAGCAGCGCGCCCTGGCCCAGGTAGTTCAGCGTCAGCGCCGGCATCACCACCGAGAACCAGGCCAGCCGGATCGGTTTCTTGCCGAAGTGGCCCAGGTCGGCATACAGCGCCTCGGCCCCGGTCACGCACAGCACCACGGCCCCCAGCAGGATGAAGGCCGTGCCCGGCTGCGCCCGCACAAACTGCAGCGCATGCGTGGGCCACAGGGCACTCAGAATTTCGGGGTGGTGCACGATCTGGCCCAGGCCCAGCGCCGCCAGCACGCCAAACCACAGCAGCGTGATGGGGCCGAACCAGCGGCCGATGCTGGCCGTGCCTCGCTTTTGCAGCGTGAACAGCACCAGCAGCACCGCCAGTGTCAGCGGAATCACCACCGGGTGCAGACCGGGCGCCACCACCTCCAGGCCTTCCACGGCCGACAGCACCGAGATTGCGGGGGTGATCACCCCGTCGCCATAGAACAGGCTGGCGCCAAACAGGCCCACGGCCATCAGCACCGCATGCAGCCGCGGCTTGTCCTGCACCGCCTCGGACGCCAGGGCCAGCATGGCCACCAGACCGCCTTCGCCGCGGTTGTCGGCGCGCAGCACCAGCACCACGTACTTGAGGGAGACGATGACGGTCAGGGTCCAGAACAGCAGCGACAGCACGCCGTAGACATTGGCCGGGGTGTAGGCCACATGGCCGCTGCGGAAGACTTCTTTGACGGCATACAGCACGCTGGTGCCGATGTCGCCATAAACCACCCCAATGGCCCCCAGCGTCAGCGCGGCCAATGAAGATCGGGATGAGGTGTGCTGCATCCAATGCAAACCGGGCCCCACGGGCCCGGTCCTATCTGTGGAAATGCCGCCATTGTGCGCGAGGTGCTGGCAGTCTGCCAGCCACCCCATGGCGCCGTTCGATCAGCGAACAACGCCAACGCTCCCCGACGGTCAGTCGTAGATTTCGGCGTCCGGGTTGGTGGCTTCCAGCTCGTAGCTGGCAGCCAGCATGGCCAGGCGGGCGATCACGCCGTACATGTAGAAGCGGTTGGGCGCGCTGGCGCCGGCGCGGGCACCGATCTGCGGCAGCTGGGTGCTCTGCGGCGGGAAAGCCAGCGGCACAAAGCCCGAACCGGGGGCATTCAGGTTCTCGTCGATGCCGCGCTCCGGGTGCATGCGGTAGAAGCCGCCCACCACGTAGCGGTCCATCATGTAGACCACGGGCTCGGCCACGGCATTGTTCATGCGCTCGTAGGTCAGCACGCCTTCCTGCACCAGCACATCGTGCACCGGCTGGCCGTCCTTGATGACGCCCATCTTGTTGCGGGTGCGCTTGTCCTTCAGGGCTTCCAGCTCCTTGGCGTCGCGCACGGTCATCACGCCCATGCCGTAGGTGCCGTTGTCGGCCTTGACCACGACGAACGGCTTTTCCTTGATCCCGTACTCCTTGTACTTGCGGCGCACCTTGGTGATGGTGGCATCCACCTGCACCGCCAGCTGGTCCAGGCCTGTGCCCTCGACAAAGTCGATGTTCTCGCATTTGCTGAACACCGGATTGATCAGCCAGGGGTCGATCCCCAGCAGCTTGCCGAAGCGCTTGGAGACTTCTTCGTAGCTCTGGAAATGGCGGCTCTTGCGGCGCACGCTCCAGCCCGCATGCAGCGGCGGCAGCAGGAACTGCTCGTACAGCTCTTCCAGAATGCCTGGGGCGCCGGCCGACAGGTCGTTGTTCAGCAAGATGGTGCAGGGGTCGAAATTCTTCAGCCCCAGGCGGCGCTTGGTGCGCAGCGCCGGCTCCAGCGTGATGGTGTCGCCATGCGGCAGCTTGATTTCGGTGAGCTTCTTGATGTCGGGACTGACCGAGCCGATGCGCACATTCAGACCCGCCATGCGGAAAATGCGTTGCAACTGCAGAATGTTGCTCAGATACGACGGATTCTTCTGCTGATTTTCCGGAATGATCAACAGATTGCGCGCTTCCGGACAGATTTTCTCGATCGCGGCCATCGCTGCCTGCACGGCCAAGGGCAGCATTTCGTCGGTCAGATTGTTCCAGCCACCGGGGAACAGGTTGGTGTCCACCGGCGCCAGCTTGAAGCCCGCATTGCGGATGTCCACCGAGCAATAGAACGGCGGCGTGTGCTCCATCCACTCGAGGCGGAACCAGCGCTCGATGGCTGGCATGGAGTCGATGATGCGCTGCTCGAGCTCGTTGATCGGGCCGGTCAAAGCTGTGATGAGATGTGGAACCATGAAACCCTCAAGAGACGGTAGTGACCCAGATTTTAGGGACTTGCGAAACGAATAGGGGTAAACCCTCAACCTTTGCCACAACCAAGTACGTACTCACCTTCTCCAGAAAGAAGGTGTTAGCAGCGCCAGAAAACTCAGTATTTCCAGCCGCCCCAGCAGCATGCCCAGGGTACAGACCCAGACCTGGAAGTCATTGAGCACCGCATAGGTGGACGAGGGCCCAATGCTACCGAGTCCCGGGCCCGTGCAGTGCACACTGGCGACCACGGCAGAGAATGCGGTGATTGGATCCAGATCGCTGAGCATCAGCAGCATGCTCAGCACAATGATGGTGCCGCCATACACCAGCATAAAGGCCAGCACCGAAAAAATCATGCGGTGGTCCACCACGCTGCGCCCCAGCAACACCGGCTGGACGGCACGCGGGTGCACCAGGCGCGTCAGCTCCAGCCGCGCCTGCTTCACCAGGATCAGCATGCGCACCATCTTGATGCCGCCGCCGGTCGACCCGGCGCTGGTGGCCACGCCGGACAGGAAGAGCATGAACACCGGCGCGAACACCGGCCAGGTCAGGTAGTCGGCCGTGGCAAAGCCGGTGGTGGTGGCCACCGATATCGTGTTGAACACCCCGTAGCGCAATGCATCCACCGGGCCATACACGCCCTTGACCCACAGCAGCAGCGCCACCAGCAGGCCGCTGCCCAGCAGCACGCCGAGGGTGGCACGCATTTCCGGGTCCTGCCAAAAGCCGCGCCAGTGCCCTTTGCGCAGGGCCACGAAGTACAGCGCGAAATTGCAGCTGGCCATCAGCATGAACACCAGCGTGATGCCTTCGATCACCGGCGAGTTGTAAAAACCCAGGCTCGCATCGTGCGAGGACAGCCCGCCCAGGCTGACCGTGGTGAACATGTGCATCACCGCATCCAGCGGTGTCATGCCCGCCAGCCAGAACGCCAACGCGCAGCTGATAGAGAACACGGCATACACGCCCCACAGCCCTTTGGCCGTCCCTGTGATGCGCGGCGTGAGCTTGGTGTCCTTGACCGGGCCCGCGGCCTCGGCACGGAACAGCTGGCTCCCCCCCACGCCGAGCAGCGGCAAGATGGCCACGGCCAGAATCAGAATCCCCATGCCGCCCAGCCATTGCAGAAACGTGCGCCAGATGTTCAGGGACACGGGCAGCGCATCCAGCCCGGACAGGACGGTGGCACCCGACGTGGTCAACCCGGATACGGCCTCGAAATAGGCATGGGTGAAGGACAGCGACCGCCCCAGCTCCGCATAGGCCAGCTGCAGCGGCACGCTGGCGCACAGTGGTAGAAAGACCCAGACCAAAGTCACCAGAATCACGCCATGGCGCGGCTGCAGCTCTCTGCGGTAACGCTCCATGCAGGCCCACAGCAGGGCGCCTGCCAGCACCGTGCCGCCCAGCGACCACAGCCAGACCAGCCACATGCCATCGCGCAGAAACCAGGACACTGCCAGCGGCAGCCCCATGGACAGGCCGAACATCACCATCAAAGCGCCCAGCAGGCGCAGAACGGGTAACAGGTCACGCATGGCGGCCTCGGTCCGATCAGAAGAAGGTGGCGCTCACGCGGAACAACTTCTCCACGTCTTGCACCAGGCGCTTGTTGGGCAGGAAGAAGACCACGTGGTCATTGCTCTCGATCACCGTGTGGCTGCGCGGAATGATGACCTGGGGCTCGCCTGCCACGGTCTCGGACGGGTCCGCGGCATGTTCGCCCTGCTCCGGCAGGCCGCGCACGATCAGGCCGATGTGCACCTCCGGCGGCAGCTTCAGCTCCTCCACCCGGCGGCCCACCACGCGCGAGCTCTTGCGGTCACCGCGGGCCACAATCTCCAGCGCCTCGGCCACCCCCCGGCGCAGGCTGTGCACGGCCTGCACATCGCCCCGGCGCACGTGGGCCAGCAGCTCGCCCAGCATGGCCTGTGCGGGGGACAGTGCAATATCGATCTGCGTGCCGTGCATCAGATCCGCATAGGTGCGGCGGTTGATCAGCGCCAGCACCCGCGTGGCCCCCAGCCGCTTGGCCAGCAGACAGGCCATGATGTTGTTTTCATCGTCGTTGGTCAGCGCCAGGAACAGGTCCACATCTTCGATGCTTTCATCGTCGAGCAGATCCTCGTCGGTGGCATCCCCCTGCAGCACCAGCACGTCCTCGGGCAGCGATGCGGCCAGCTCCATGCAGCGCTGGGGGTTCATTTCAAGGATCTTGATGTGAAAGCGTCCTGGCTCCTGGGCCAGCTGCGCCGCCAGCCGCTGGCTCACGCGCCCGCCGCCGGCCATCATGATGCGCCGCACCGGCCGCGCCGGCTGGCCGGCGGGGCGGTGCATGGCCGCCAGGATTTCCGGCAGGTTTTCCCTGGCAGACAGTATGAAGACTTCATCACCCGGCTCGATCAGCGTGCTGCCATCGCAGCGCACAAAGCGATCGGGTTCGTCGGCAAAGCGCCGGTAGATGGCCACGATGCGCAGCCCCATTTCGGGGTTGTGCAGCCGCAGCTCACCAATACGCAGACCCACGGCCGCAGCCCCCATGCGGGCCCGCACCGATGCCAGACAGGCACGGCCGCCGGCAAATTCGCGCACCTGCAGCGCCTCCGGGTATTCGGTGAGCTTGCCGATGTAGCGGGTCAGCGAGGCTTCGGGGCAGATGATGGCGTCCGCGCCCAGGCCATCCTTGCCTAGCACCACATCGTCGGCGCCAAAGCTGGACGAGCGCACCCGCGCAATGCGCGTGGGGATGTTGAACAGCAACTGCCCCAGCTTGCAGCACACCAGATTGGTCTCATCCAGCGCGGCGCAGGCAATCAGGAGGTCGGTGTCGGCCGCACCGGCCTCGGCCAGCACCTGCGGGTCGATCCCGCTGCCCACCACGCCGCGCAGGTCGAACCGACCTTCCAGATCGCGCAGCCGCGTGGCATCCGTGTCGATCACGGTGATGTCGTTGCGCTCCGAGACCAGGCTTTCGGCCACGCTGTACCCCACGCGGCCGGCTCCCAGGATGATGATTTTCATGCTGCGCTGTTGATGGTTGTGACGGTGTGTGCCAGGCCGCCCCGGCACGGGAGGCGACTTTAGCCGCGCACCTGGCCTTCGCCCAGCACGATGTATTTGAGCGAGGTCAGGCCTTCGATGCCCACCGGCCCACGCGCATGGAACTTGTCGGTGCTGATGCCGATTTCGGCACCCAGCCCGTACTCGAACCCGTCGGCAAAGCGCGTGCTGGCATTGACCATCACGCTGGCGGAATCCACCTCGCGCAGGAACTGCTGGGCGTGCATATGGTCCCGCGTCAGAATGGCTTCGGTGTGACCGCTGGAGTAGCGGTTGATGTGGGCAATGGCCTCGTCCACACCGGCCACCACCTTCACGCTGATGATGGGAGCCAGGTATTCCTCGCTCCAGTCCTGCTCGGTCGCCGCCACCAGCTTGGCGCCGGGCACCTGCTGCAAAATGGCCAGCGCTTCGGCATCGCCGCGCATCTCCACCCCCTTGGCCGCGTAGATGGCGCCGATCTGCGGCAGAAAGTCCGCCGCCACGCCACGCGCCACCACCAGGCTTTCGCTGGCGTTGCAGGGGCTGTACTTCTGGGTCTTGGCATTGTCGGCCACGGTCACGGCCATGGCGATGTCGCAAGGGTCGTCCACGTAGGTGTGGCAATTGCCGTCCAGGTGCTTGATGACCGGCACCTTGGCCTCGCGGCTGATGCGCTCGATCAGGCTCTTGCCGCCGCGCGGGATGATCACGTCCACATACGCGGGCATGGCGATCAGATGGCCCACGGCCTCCCGGTCGGTGGTCTGCACCAGTTGCACGGCGTTTTCCGGCAGGCCGGCTTCGAGCAGGGCCTGGGCCACCAGCCGGGCCAAAGCCTTGTTGGATTCGATCGCTTCCGAGCCGCCCCGCAAGATGCAGGCATTGCCGCTCTTGATCGACAGGCTGGCCGCTTCAATGGTCACGTTCGGGCGGCTTTCGTAGATCATGCCGAACACGCCGATGGGCACGCGCATCTGGCCCACCCGGATGCCGCTGGGCATCTGCTTCATGCCGAGGATCTCGCCAATCACATCCGGCATGGCTGCCAGCTGTTCGCAGCCCTGGGCGCAGGTCTCCAGCACCTTGGGGGTCAGGCGCAGGCGGTCCACCATCGGGGCCGACAGGCCGTTGGCCACAGCACGCTCCAGGTCCTTGGCGTTGTCGACCTGCAGCGGCTCCACCTGCTCCCGCAGCAGACGGGCCAGGGCCAGCAAGGCCTTGTTTTTCACAGCAGCGTTCGCCCGTGCCATCTGGGCGGAAGCCACTTTTGCTTGCAGACCCAGGGTCTGCATGGTTTCGGCAATATTCAGCGCGTTCATGCCCCGATTCTCGCCGAGTTGCCCGCCCAGGGGGTGGAATGCACGGCCATGCCCTGGGGGCGCAGTGCAGGACCTACACTGCTGCGACCATTGACCCCGCCTTGCGGCGCCTGCCATGCACTCTGCTCCCCCCGACACCCTTCTGGCTGCCCAGCAACTGGCGCAGCTACGCACCGGCTTTGCCCAGCTGGCGCAGCAACAGCTGTCCGCCGCGGCACTGGGTGCCCAGGCCCGAGCCAGCGGTGCCCTGCTGACCACCCTGCCCCCGCGCTATGCCGAGGTACTGCTGAACCTGCTGGACCGGCTGGAGGCCAGCGCACTGTTTTCCGAGGAAAGCTGCTCCTTCAGCCAGAAAGATCTGTTCGACACACTGGAACAATGGGCCGACAAGGCCCAGGCACGGCTGGCAGCGGGGACCTGAGCCAGCGCCTGCAGCTTCTGCTCCGAAAACCTGGACCCTGGCCGCCGCCTTACGCGCACCGGAGGCAGCGCGCCGTCAACGGGCCGCCGAGCGCTGTCCTTGCGCGGTCTGCACCAGGTCCATCGCCAGCCTGCGCAGCGCCTGCCAGCCATCCTGCGGCCAACCGGGTGCCGGCAGGCCTTTGATGATGCCGTCCACCACATGGGCGGAATGCAGCAGCCGGGCAGCGGCAGCATCGCTCAGGCGCGGCAGGATGCGCTCGAACAGGCGCTCCTTCACGCCCCAGATGCGCTGCGCCCGCAGTGCCATTGGCAGCGGCTGGCCGTTTGCCATGGCATCGCGCACGCGCTTGAGGGCCCGGATATCTTCGGCCAGCGTCCAGTGCACCAGCACCTCGGCCGCGCCTTCGGCCTGCAGACCGTCGAGCATGCGCACCACGCGCGCCAGCTGTCCGGAGAGCACCGCCTCGGACAGCTTGAAGACGTCGTAACGCGCCACATTCAGCACCGCCTGTTCGACCTGGGCCAGGCTCAGCTCCCCCTGGGGGTAGAGCAGACCCAGCTTCTGGATCTCCTGGTGGGCCGCCAGCAGATTGCCTTCCACCCGGTCGGCAAAGAACTGCAGCGTGCGCTGCCCTTCCTCGCCCGACACCACGCGCTGACCCTGCTGGGCCAGGCGCTGGGCAATCCACGGCGGCAGCGTGCCCCGTTCGATGGTGTCGATCTGCACCGTCACCCCATGGGCTTCCAGCGCGGCGAACCAGGCACCGCTCTTGGTCTGCTTGTCCAGGCGCGGCAGGGTGACGATGGTCAGGGTGTTGTCGTCCTGCGCCGCCTGGGCAGCCAGTTGCTGGATGGCAGCGCTGCCGTCCTTGCCCGGTTTGCCGGACGGGATGCGGATTTCCACCATCTGCTTGTCGGCAAACAGGCTCAGCGAACCGCCTGCCGCCAGGACCGCACTCCAGTCGAAATGCGCACCCGCCACGGTGTAGACGCTGCGTTCGGTGTGCCCCTGCGCGCGCGCCGCCGCCCGAATCGCATCGGCCGCCTCCTGCTGCTGCAGCGGCTCGTCCCCATGCAGGGTATAGAGCGGACGCAGCCCTTTTTGCAGGTGCGCCCCCAGCTGGTTGAACGCCAGTTGCATGGACCGCCGATCAGGATGCGGCCGTCGGCTGGGCCGAGGACAGACGCCGCATCACCTGCTGCACCAGGTCAGACTGCATGGTTTTGTACAGCACGGCGGCTTCTTGCTCCTTGGCCAGCGCCAGGTTTTCGTCGTAGCTCAGGTCGCGCTCCAGCTCCAGCTCGGTGGGTGGAATCCACTCCACACCATCTGCGCCGGTCAGGCTGAACGTCATGCGGTAGCGCAGCGTCAGCTCGCGCACCTGGCCGGCCGCGTTCTTGCTGATGATGATGCGGTCATTGCGCTCGCCCAGCAGCTTCCAGACCACCTGGGCCTCGTCCGGGCGCCGCGGTGCCCGCAGCACCTTGAGCTTGTCTCCGGCCGTGGCCAGGTTGCGTTCCAGCTCGCGTGCAAATGCGGAACGGCCGTCCGCCTGCAGATAGATGGAGGTGAATTGGAATTCCGGCACCCCGCGCAGGCGGAAGCCGCAGGCCGACACCAGCGGTGCCAGTGCCATCAGGGAAAGCAGCGTGCGCTTGCGCATGGGGGCTCCTTCTCGCTTTGTATCGCGTCAGACGACGACGTTGACCAGACGGCCCGGCACCACGATCACCTTCTTGGGTGTCGCACCCAGGATGAATTTCTGTGCCTCCTCGTTGGCCAGGGCCACCGCTTCGATCTGCGCCTTGTCGGCTGCCGCCGGCACCAGGATGGAGCCGCGCAGCTTGCCGTTGACCTGCAGCATCAGCTCCAGCTCATCCTGCACCAGGGCCGATGCATCCACCTGGGGCCAGGCGGCATCCAGCAGATCGCCCTGCTTGTTGGCGTAGCCCAGCTCGCTCCACATCACATGGGTCAGGTGCGGAGTGGCGGGGTAGAGCACGCGCAGCAGGATGCCAAAGCTTTCAATCACGGCGATCTGGCCGTCGGCCGTGTCCGTGGCCTTGAAGCTTTCCAGCGCGTTGATCATCTTCATCGCGCCCGACACCACGGTGTTGTACTGCATGCGGCTGTAGTCGTATTCCACCTGCTTGAGCACGGTGTGGATCTCCAGGCGCAGGGCCTTGGCATCCTTGCCGAACTGCACCTGCGACAGATCCGTCAGGCCGCTGGTGGCCTCCTGCGCGGCCGCGTAGTCCAGCTCGAGCAGCTTGTGGCCGAAGTTGTAGACGCGGCGCAGGAAGCGGTAGCTGCCTTCCACACCGGCATCGTTCCACTCCAGCGTCAGCTCGGGCGGGGCCGTGAACATGGTGTACAGGCGGGCCGTGTCGGCGCCGTACTTCTCGATCAGCTCCTGCGGATCGATACCGTTGTTCTTGGACTTGGACATGGTGCCCACGCCCTCGTAGTCGATGGCCGTACCCACAGGCAGCATGCCGTCGGCACTGTCCACCGCGTTCTTGAGCTTGGCGCCGATGACCTTGCCGCCTTCGTCCAGCACATGCTCCACATCCTTGGGCCAGAAGTATTCCTTGGCGCCCTTGGCGGTGCGGCGGCTGTAGATGTGGTTGAGCACCATGCCTTGCGTGAGCAGCTTGGTGAAGGGCTCGTCGATCTTGAGCAGGCCCAGATCGCGCATGACCTTGGTCCAGAAGCGTGCGTACAGCAAGTGCAGGATGGCGTGCTCCACGCCACCGATGTACTGGTCCATGGGCATCCAGTAGTCGGCGCCGCCGGCCACCATCTGCTCGCTGTTCTTCGCGTCGCAATAGCGCATGAAGTACCACGAACTGTCCACAAAGGTGTCCATGGTGTCGGTTTCGCGGCGGGCAGGCTTGCCGCAGCAGGGGCAGACCACACCGGCGTGGAAGGCTTCGCTCTTGACCAGCGGGTTGCCGGAACCGTCGGGCACCAGATCCTGCGGCAGCACCACAGGCAGGTCTTTTTCCGGCACCGGCTGGGCACCGCAGTCTTCGCAGTGGATGATGGGGATGGGGGTGCCCCAGTAACGCTGGCGGCTGATACCCCAGTCGCGCAGACGCCAGGTGGTCTTGAGCTCGCCCAGGCCCTTGTCGGCCAGCACCTTGGCCACGGCCTGCACGCCGTCCTGGTAGTTCAGACCATCGAACGCGCCGGAATGGATGAGTACGCCGCGTTCCTTGTCGCCGTACCAGTCGTGCCAGGTCTTGCTGTCGTACGCATCCTGGCCCGCCACGGTCACCACCTGCTGGATGGGCAGGTTGTACTTGTTGGCAAAGGCGAAATCCCGCTCGTCATGGGCAGGCACGCCCATCACGGCACCATCGCCATAGCTCATCAGCACATAGTTGCCGATCCACACCTCGACTTGCGCGCCAGTGATGGGGTGGGTGACGAACAGGCCGGTGGGCTTGCCTTCCTTTTCCTTGACGGCCAGTTCCGCCTCGGTCGTGCCGCCCTTCTTGCATTCTTCAATGAAGGCAGCCAGTTCGGGCTTGGACGCCGCGGCATGCTGGGCCAGCGGGTGTTCGGGCGCCACCGCGCAGAAGGTCACGCCCATGACGGTGTCGGCACGGGTGGTGAAGACGAACATCTTGCCGTCCTGGATCAGCTGGCCGTCCGCGCCCTGGATGGTGTGGGTGAACGCAAAGCGCACACCGGCCGACTTGCCGATCCAGTTTTCCTGCATCAGGCGCACCTTGTCGGGCCATCCGGTCAGGGTGGCCTTGTCGTTGCCCATCTGCACATGGTCCAGCAGCTCTTGCGCGTAGTTGGTGATGGCCAGGTAGTAGCCCGGGATCTCGCGCTTTTCCACCAGCGCGCCGGTGCGCCAGCCGCGGCCGTCGATCACCTGCTCATTGGCCAGCACGGTCTGGTCCACCGGGTCCCAGTTCACGGTCTGGGTCTTGCGGTAGGCCACGCCCTTTTCCAGCATCTTCAGGAACAACCACTGGTTCCACTTGTAGTAGTCGGGGTCGCAGGTGGCGATCTCGCGGCTCCAGTCGATGGCCAGCCCCATGGCCTGCATCTGCTTTTTCATGTACGCGATGTTCTCGTACGTCCACTTGGCAGGCGGCACCTTGTTCTTCAGCGCAGCGTTCTCGGCAGGCAGACCGAATGCATCCCAGCCCATGGGCATCAAGACGTTGTAGCCCTTCATGCGCAGCTGGCGCGAGAGCATGTCGTTGATGGTGTAGTTGCGCACGTGGCCCATGTGCAGCTTGCCGCTGGGGTAGGGCAGCATGGAGCAGGCGTAGTACTTGGGCTTGCTGTCGTCTTCGGTGACGCGGTAGGCGTCCTGTGCGGTCCAATGGGCGTGCGCGGCGCGCTCCACCTCGATGTGGTTGTATTTGTCTTGCATGGAACTGGGGGTTGGTGCTGCAGTCACAATACTGCCTTCGCCCGGATTTTAGGCTGTGGGCGCATCCCCCTTGCTGCACTGGGCGACAGGCCCTGCCGCCGGCACTGCCCGGCACCGCGCCCCTCCCCCCGTTTTTGACCCTGCAGGCCCCGCCGTCACCGGCCCCGGGCCGATTCTGGCTTTTCGTGACCTTGACCGATTTTTCCTTCTACACCGAGCTCGCACCGCGCTACCAGGCCGCCGTGGGCCTGTGCCTGCTGGCCGTGCTGGCCTTCGCCCTGCGCCTGGTGATCCAGGGCGTGCTGCTGCATTTTGTGCGCCTATGGCGCAAGACCCTGCCCGCCACCAGCTGGACCCAGATCCTGCTGCACGACCATGTGCTGGTCCGGCTGGCCAAGATCGTCCCGTCGGTGGTGATCCAGATCGGCATCGACGCCGTGGCGCAGTTGCCCGCTCCGCTCAGCCAGACCATCGGCAACTTCGCCACCGCCTTCACGGTCTACCACCTGGTGCGTGCCGTGGCGGAGCTGCTCAACGAGATCAATGCCGCCCACGACCGGCATGACGGCCCCAAGGCCACGCACACCCATTCCATCAAAAGCTATGTGCAGCTGGGCAAGCTGGTGGCCTACATCCTCGGCGCGCTGCTGATTGCGGCCGCCATCCTGAACCGCTCGCCGCTGCTGCTGCTGTCCGGCCTGGGCGCCATGTCGGCCGTGTTGATGCTGGTGTTCAAGGACACCATCATGTCCTTTGTGGCGGGCGTGCAGATCGGCACCAACGACATGCTGCGCGTGGGCGACTGGATCGAAATGCCCCAGGTGGGGGCCGACGGCTTCGTGGTGGACATTGCACTGAACACCGTCAAGGTGCAGAACTTCGACAAGACCATCACCACCATCCCCACCTGGAAACTGATGAGCGACAGCTTCAAGAACTGGCGCGGCATGGCCAATTCGGGGGCGCGCCGCATCATGCGCGCCCTGCCCCTTGACGCCAGCACCGTGCACCTGCTGACCCCGTCGGAGCGCAGCCAGCTGGAGCACATCCCGCTGCTGCAGGACTACTGGCATGCCGAACGCGGCCTGTTGCCCATTCCCAGCGGCATGGAGACCAGCCTGCCGCTGGCCCCGGTGCCCCCCGACCAGGTGACCAATCTGGCTGCCTTCAAAGCCTATGCCTATGCCTACTTGGTGGCCCATCCCGGCATTGCCAAAGGCCCGGGCATGTTCCTGCTGGCCCGCACGCTGGAGCCGACCCCTACCGGCCTGCCGCTGCAGCTGTACTGCTACACCGCCACCACCGTGTGGCTGGAGTACGAAACCATCCAGGGCGCCATCTTCGACCACCTGATCGGCATGCTGCCGCAGTTCGGCCTGCAGCTGTACCAGCGCTCTTCGGACTTCGGCAGCCGCCAGCTGGCCAGTGCGCTCAACGCGCACTGAGCGGAGCCAGAGCACCGCGCACGCTGCGTTCCGGGCGGTCTACGGCGCCGCAGCCGGTACCGGTTGCGCCACAAAGCCGATGCGGCCCAGCCCTGCCGCGTGGGCCCAGCCCATGACCTGCACCACACGGCCATAGGGCACGGCGGTGTCGGCTTTGAGCTGCAGCTCGGCCTGCGGGTCCTGCGCGGCCAGTGCCGCCAGCCGCTGGCGCACCGCCGCTTCGTCCACCGCCTCGGTGCCGATATGCAGCGCGCCCTGCGCGTCCAGCTCCAGCGCCAGCGACGGGGTCTGCGCCGGTGGCGCGGCCTTCACCCCCTCGGCCTGGGGCAGTTGCACCCGCAGCGTGGCCGCCAGAATGGGGGCAGCCAGAATGAAGATCACCACCAGCACCAGCATCACATCCACCAGCGGCGTGACATTGATGCCGGCCACCGGCTGCGCCTGGGTCCGGGAAACAAAGCGTCCGAATGCCATGGCCGCCCTTCAGTGCGCCCAGGGACGCAGCCCGTAGGCCCGCGCCACCCCTGCCGTCATGCCGGTGCCTGCATCAGGCGCTGCACCAGCCGAGGGAAGGCGCCTCAGGCCGTTCACAAAAGCGCTCATCGCCGGCCCGCAAAATGCGCATGCAAATCGTGTGCAAAGCCGTCCAGTGCTTCGTCCAGCAGGGCGATGCTGCGGCCAAACAGGTTGTAGGCCAGCGCGGCAGGGATGGCCACCGCCAGACCGGCAGCGGTCATCACCAGGGCCTCGCCCACCGGCCCGGCCAGCTGGTCCAGCGACACCTGCTGCACGCCGGTCAGCGCCGCCAGCGCATGGTGAATGCCCCAGACCGTGCCCAACAGGCCCACAAAGGGCGCCAGCGCGCTGATGGAAGCCAGCATGGTCTGGCCCCATTGCAGACGCGCGCCCACCTGCTGCAACGCGACACGCAGATGGCGCATCAGCCGGTCCCCCTGCGCGGACTGGCCCGCCAGGGTAGCCTCTGCCGATGCTTCGGTCCGTGCCGTCTGCACCGCCTGCACCAGGGGCAGCAGCCAGGGTCCCTGCTTTTCCAGCAGCCCCCGGGCAAAGGGCAGATCGGCAGCCTGCCAGAACGCATCCATGGCCTGCGGTGCCTGGCGACGGCGGCGCACCAGCCCCACCAGCTGCACCAGAATCACCACCCAGCTGGCCACGGACATGGCCAGCAGCAGCACCGCCGTGCCCCGGGTGACCGCGTCACCTTGCGCCAGCCATTGCCAACGTGCGTCCATAAGCAGCTCCTGGAAGAGTGAAGGTGGGGCCTGGGTGCTCAGCGCAGGCTGAGCACGTCGAACATGTCGAACTGGCCGCTGGTCTTGCCGGCCAGAAAACGTGCTGCACGCAGGCTGCCCTGGGCATAGCCGGCGCGGCTACTGGACTTGTGCGAGATTTCCACGCGCTCGCCCGTGCCGGCAAACAGCACGGTATGGTCACCCACGATGTCGCCACCGCGCACGGTGGCAAAGCCGATGGTGTCGGGCTTGCGCTCGCCGGTGTGGCCAAAGCGCTCGTACACGGCGCGGTCGGCCAGCTGGGTACCCTGGGCTTCGGCAATCACCTCGCCCATTTTCAGCGCCGTACCGGAGGGTGCATCCACCTTGTGCTTGTGGTGGGCTTCGATGATTTCGATGTCATAGCCACCTTCCTGCAGCGCCTTGGCCGCCATTTCGAGCAGCTTGAACGTGACATTGACGCCCACGCTCATGTTCGGCGACAGGATGACCGCCGTCTTCTGGGCATGGACGGCGATTTCGGCCTTCTGCGCATCGCTGAAGCCGGTGGTGCCGATCACCAGCTTCACCCCCAGCTCGGCCGCCACGGCCAGGTGGGCCAGCGTGCCTTCGGGGCGGGTGAAGTCGATCAGCACATCGGCCTTGGCCAGAGCGGTGCGCACATCGCTCTCGATCAGCACGCCAGTGGCCTTGCCCAGGAAGGCGGCGGCGTCCTGGCCCAGGCCGGGGCTGCCGGGCTGGTCGAGTGCGGCGGCCAGCTGGCAGTCACCGCTGGCCAGCACGGCCTCGATCAGCATATGGCCCATGCGGCCGGATGCGCCGGCAATGGCCACGCGCAGCGAAGAAGGGGAAGAAGCGGTCATGGTGAAACAGCGGGATTCAGGGCGGGGCCGCGTACGGCCGGGGGTTCCTATGGCAAAAGGGCCGCTGGTGCGCATGGCTGCGCGGCGACCCTTTTCAATTCATGGCACGGCAGTGCCGGCGTGAGCCGGTGGCCGCCCCGTGGGCATCAGCGGGCCGGCGCATCCAGGCGCGGGTAGGCCGTGGTGCTGGCGGGCGTTGCCGGCGCAGCATCGGCCACCGCGGTGTCGGCCGTCTTCTTGACCGGGTAGCGGGCCAGCTGGGCCTCGGTGGCTTCGAGCTGGGGCACCTTGATGTTGCTCATCTTCTTGCCCAGCGAGGCCACGAATTCGTCTTCGGAGGGCATCTCATCGCCTTCGGCGCGGTCAAACTGGTCACCGTTGAAGAACACGGTCAGCTTGCGCGTCTGGGGATCGACCTTGGCGCGCTTGAGCGTGAACACGTATTCCCAGCGGTCGGCGTGGAACACGCTGGTCACCAGCGGCGTACCCAGGATTTCCCGCACCTGCTGGCGGCTCATGCCGGGCTGCAGGGCAGCGACCTGCTCCTTGGAAACGAAGTTGCCCTGCACCACGTCCACCTTGTAGGGGGTGATGACGCTGGCAACACTGCGCGAGGCACTGTCGAAGCTGCCGCAAGCGGCAAGCAGTCCGCCCAGCGACAGGGTCATGAGCACAGAAACACAACGGCGGGCTTTGGCATGCATGGGTAATGGCTACGGGATATGATCCGAACCATTGTAGCGGCAGGTTCCGGGAGGAGCCCCAGGTGCACCGCCACCCCGCTGCAAGGGCCATTCCTGCCGCCGCTGGCGCACCGTCCGTCCACGGTCGCCAGGCCAACCAGAGACCCAGACATGAAAAACATCGACGAGCTCAAAAGCACGGGCCTGAAAGCCACCCTGCCCCGCCTGAAGATTCTGGAGATCTTCCAAACCGGCAAGCAGCGCCACATGACGGCCGAAGACGTGTTCCGCGTGCTGCTGGACGAACGTTCGGACATCGGTCTGGCCACGGTCTACCGCGTGCTGACCCAGTTCGAACAGGCCGGCATCCTGCTGCGCAGCAACTTCGAAAGCGGCAAGGCCGTCTACGAGCTGAACGAGGGCCAGCACCACGACCACTTTGTCTGCACCAGCTGCGGCAAGGTCGAAGAGTTCTATGACCCCGAAATCGAAAAGCGCCAGCAGCTGATCGCCAACCAGATGGGCTGGTCCATCCAGGACCACTCCATGTCGCTGTACGGCCAGTGCGCCGACTGCTCCAAGAAAGGTGCACAGCGCTGAGGTCTGACGCGATCTTTACCTGCTGATGCAAAAAGGCGCTCCACGGAGCGCCTTTTTTTATGTCCCAGAGCTGAGACACCCTGCGGATCTGGCCCGGCTTACTCGATGCCGCGCTCCATGGCACGGCGGTGGCGGTCCACGAACTCCTGGTAGGTGTCAATGCCCCGCAGCTGCAGGATGGTGTTGCGCACGGCGGCTTCCACCAGCACGGCGATATTGCGACCGGCCACCACCTGGATGATCACCTTGAGCACCGGCACGCCCAGCACATCCTGTGTCAGCGGCTCCTGGGGCAGGCGCTCGTAGTCGCGCTCCATGGTTTCCTTGCGCACCAGGTGCACGATCAGCTTGAGGCGCATCTTGCGCCGCACCGCCGTCTCGCCAAAGATGGCACGGATGTCCAGCAGGCCGATGCCGCGCACTTCCAGCAGGTTCTGCAGCAGATCGGGGCACTTGCCTTCGATCGTGGTCTGGTTGATGCGAAACAGGTCCACCGCATCGTCGGCCACCAGCCCGTTGCCACGGGTGACCAGTTCCAGTCCCAGCTCGCTCTTGCCCAGGCCGGATTCGCCGGTGATCAGCACGCCCATGCCCAGAATGTCCATGAACACGCCGTGCATGGTGGTGCGGTCGGCAAAGTGCTTGGACAGGTAAGCGCGCAGCACGTCGATCACAAAGGCCGCAGCCTCGTGCGTGGCGAACATGGGGATCTGCGCGCGCTCGCACATCGAGATCAGCGCCTGCGGGGCCTGCTGGCCATCGGCCAGCACCAGCACCGGCGGCTCCAGCGTGACGATGCGCGACACCCGCCGAGCACAGTCCTCGGGCGTGGCATTGGTCAGGTAGGCGACTTCGCGCTCACCGATCACCTGCACCCGGTAGGGATGGATGTAATTCAGGTAGCCAACCAGATCGGCGCCGGAGCGGGCCGAGCGCACGGCCATTTCATCGAAACGGCGCTCGGAAGCTCCCAGGCCTGCCAGCCATTCCCAGCGCAGGCTTTCGCGGAAAGCCTCGAACAGGCGGTCGGCGTTGACGGCAGTGGGCTTCACAGGCTCAGGCGGCGGGGGAAGAGGCGGCCGACTTCCAGTCGGCAATCAGGCCGTACAGCTCTGCGGCGTCGGTGCAGGCCACCAGGCGCTGGCGCAGGGCCGAATCGCTGAGCAGCTCGGCGATCTCGGACAGGATTTCCAGATGCTGCTGCGTGGCCGCTTCCGGCACCAGCAGGAAGATCAGCAGGCTGACAGGTTGCTCGTCGGGCGCATCGAAACCGATGGCGCGCGCCATCTGGAACACGGCCGCCATCGGCGACTTCAGACCCTTGATGCGGCCATGGGGAATGGCCACGCCATGGCCCAGACCGGTAGAGCCCAGGCGCTCGCGGGCGAACAGGCTGTCGGTGATGAGCGCGCGGGACAGACCGTGCAGGCTTTCAAACAAAAGCCCTGCTTCTTCGAAAGCGCGCTTCTTGCTGGTGGCGTCCACGCTCACAAGGACTTGTGCGGACGGCAGGATGGAGGCTAGACGGTTCATGTAGGAAGAATTATGCACCGGGTGGCCCGATCACGGCACATGCCCCCCAGTCGCGCAAAAAGAGCCGCGCGGGGCGGCTCCTCTGTGGTGAAAAGGTCGGTGTCAGGCTGTTGCAAGCGCACTGAGGTCACGTTTCGCCGCTTCCCCTCGCCGCTCCTGCAGGCGGGTCTTGTGTTTGACGACCTTGCGGTCCAGCTTGTCGATCAGCTCATCCACGGCCGCATACAGGTCGAAGTGGGAACTGCCGGCATACAGATCATTGCCTTTGACGCGCACATTGCATACGGCGCGCTGGCGCTTGTCCTTTTCGCTCTCGTTGTGTACCGAAAGCAAGACCTTCACGTCGATCACTTGGTCAAAGTGGCGCAGCACGCGCTGCAGTTTTTCCATGACGTAATTGCGCAGTGCGGGGGTGACATCCAGATGGTGCCCGCTGATGGTCAGGTTCATAAACCAGCCTCCTGTGGTCTCAAAGTCCAGATTGCCTTCCGACAGGCTGAAGAACCTGCCGGAGGCGTTCGGCGGTGAATGCGCATTCGTCTCGCTTGGAGCCCACTGTGCGCGATCTGCACCGGGAAATCAACGGCATACCGCCACATCCCGCTGGGGAATGGGGGTGGTGCTGACCGACCGCCGGAATGGGCGCACAATAAGTCGTTTTGATGAAAATCCCGACAGACGGCAGCACGCGCTGCTGTCCACCGACCCTGCCCAGGAAGGCATCCGACACGCCCGGTGTGGATGTGGTCTTCCACCCGGCACAGCCCGGCGTCGGCACGTAGAATTCCGCCCTGGCACCGCCTTGCTCCCAGGGCAGCGTCCCGAGCCCGCCCCTATTCCCAGTGACCCCCATGACCACCCAGTCCAGCCCTTCCGCCCTGCACACCTCCAATATCCGCTCGCTGCCCCTGCTGGCACGCGGCAAGGTCCGTGACAACTATGCCGTGGGCGATGACCGCATCCTGATGGTGGCTTCCGACCGTCTGTCGGCTTTCGACGTGATCATGGGCGAACCCATCCCCGGCAAGGGCGTGCTGCTGACGCAGATGGCGCTGTACTGGTTCGACAAGCTGGGCCATATCTGCCCCAACCACCTGACCGGCGACCGTCCCGAATCCGTGGTCACCGCCGATGAAGTCAAGCAGGTCGAGGGCCGCTCCATGCTGGTCAAGCGCCTCAAGCCCGTGCTGATCGAAGCCGTGGTGCGTGGCTACCTGGCCGGCAGCGGCTGGAAAGAGTATCAAGAGTCGCAATCGGTCTGCGGCGTGAAGCTGCCCGCCGGTCTGGTCAACTCGGCCAAGCTGCCCGAACCCATCTACACCCCCGCCGCCAAGGCCGAAATGGGTGACCACGACGAAAACATCACCTACGAGCGCACCGTCGAGATGGTGGGCGAGCCGCTGGCAGCGCAAATCCGCGATACCGCCATCCGCATCTACAAGGAAGCGGCCGAGATCGCCCTGACCAAGGGCATGATCATTGCCGACACCAAGTTCGAATTCGGCCTGACCGAAGACGGCACCCTGGTGCTGATGGACGAGGTGCTGACCCCCGACAGCTCGCGCTACTGGCCCGTGGAAGGCTATGCCGACGCCCTGGCGGCCGGCGCCAACCCCCCCAGCTACGACAAGCAGTTCGTGCGCGACTGGCTGGAACAGGCCCAGGTCAACGGCAAGCCCTGGGACAAGACCGCTCCCGCACCCCGCTTGCCCCAGGATGTGATCGCCAAGACCGCCGCCAAATACCATGAAGCGCTGGAACGCCTGACGGCCTGATCGCTGTGCCTGCGGCGCCCCCCCGGTGCGCGCAGTCCCTCCTCACAGAACGCCTGGAGTGCGTCTGCGTGCAGTGTCAGAGATCGCCCTCTCTGAACGCCTGCCCCGGATGCGCCAGGCGTTTTGCTTGCGGCAGCGGCCTGGAAAGCCCCGCCTCCAGGCACAGCCCACCCTGCCACGTAGTAAGCGGTTAACACCCGCCACCCGGCCCGTCTGCCTACCATGGACGCCGCCCCCACAGCAGGGGCGCACCACCACACACAGGAGACAGACATGGCAGGCAAGAAGATTCTGATGATTTGCGGCGACTACTGCGAGGACTACGAAACCATGGTCCCCTTCCAGACGCTGCAGGCGGTGGGCCACACCGTGCATGCCGTCTGCCCCGACAAAAAGGCCGGCGACCACATCAAGACCGCCATCCACGACTTCGAAGGGGCCCAGACCTACAGCGAAAAGCCCGGTCACAACTTCACCCTGAACGCCAGCTTCGCCGAGGTGAAAGCCGAGCAGTACGACGCCCTGGTCATCCCCGGGGGCCGCGGTCCCGAATACCTGCGCAACCACCCTGACGTGCTGGCCGCCGTGCGCCACTTCTTTGATGCCGGCAAGCCCGTAGCCGCCGTCTGCCATGGTGCCCAGCTGCTGGCCGGCGCGGGCGTGCTCAAGGGCCGCACCTGTTCGGCTTACCCGGCCTGCAGGGCCGAGGTGGAACTGGCCGGTGGCCGCTACGCCGACATCGCGGTGGACCAGGCCCATACCGAAGGCAATCTGGTCAGCGCCCCCGCCTGGCCAGCCCATCCCGCGTGGATGGCGCAGTTCCTGGCGCTGCTGGGCACCCGCATCAGCCACTGAGGCGATTTCCGGGCCGGTTGCCCCTCACCGCTCCAGCGCGGCCGGCGCCGGGGCGCCGCCGTGTCGCTCCGGCCCCCAGCCCTCCTCCCCGCAACCCCGGATGGACGCCTGCCCTGTCGCCACCTAGGATGGCCCGGCCACCTGCATTTCCGGGAACCTTGCCATGTGCCAAGTCTTTGTCAGCGCCGACCCGCAGCTCTATGCCCACCGCGCCCGCTCCATCCGGTTGCATGGTGTGGCCACCAGCATCCGGCTGGAGAACCTGTTCTGGCAGGTACTGGACGACATTGCCACGCGCGACGGCTTCACCGTTCCCCAGCTGTGCACCAGGCTGTACGACGAACTGGTTGCCGAGCGCGGGACGGTGGACAACTTCACCTCGTTTCTGCGCGTGTGCTGCACCCGCTACCTGGCGCTGCAGCTGTCCGGCGAGATTCCGCAGGATGTGCACATCCCCATCCGCTCGCTGACCGTGGGTCCCAGCGGCCTGGAACGCCATCCGGGCCCCACCGTGCTGCACCACTGAGCGCGTCCCCCTTCCGCTGCGGCGCGGCATGGGGCCGTTGGTGCACACGCGGTCTGGCGTTGGCGACGCGTACGGACACTGCCAGCCCTTCTGCGCCCGCCCCCGCCATCCGGCACGGTGGGCACCGCATGGCCCAGGCTAAAACAGATGTTTTACTCATTAACAAAATAGAAAACATTATTTTTAGAAATATCAAATGATTTCTACAGTGGCGTCCATTGACATTCCAAGCCGAAAGACGCCCCATGACTGCCCGCGAAGCCCCGCTGTTCACCCCCGACACCCTGCCCCTGCTGCTGGCCGGCCAAGGCATTGACGCCCCCGCGGCCCAGGCCGCCGTGCAAGCCGGTCTGCAGGTGCTGCAGGACTTCATGCGCACTTTCAACGCCCGCGATGCCCTGGCCTGGGCCCAGGTGATGAACTACCCCCATGTGCGCCTGGCGGGCGACCAGGTCATCGTCTGGCACAACGCCGCCGACTACGCTGCCGCCAACGACCTGACACCGCTGGCCGACACCGGCTGGGCCTACAGCCGCTGGGACTTCATCCGTCCCGTGCAGGCCGATGCCACCAAGGTGCACTTTGCGCTGCAATTCACCCGCTATGACGCCCAGGACCGTGCCCAGCAATCGTTCCAAGCCCTGTACGTCGTCACCTTGCAGGATGGCCACTGGGGCGTGCA
This sequence comes from Comamonas sp. CMM03, assembly GCF_019218715.1. Taxonomy (NCBI): domain Bacteria; kingdom Pseudomonadati; phylum Pseudomonadota; class Betaproteobacteria; order Burkholderiales; family Comamonadaceae; genus Comamonas; species Comamonas sp. CMM03. Next base: position 25,446 of record NZ_JAHUXB010000003.1, read on the forward strand.
GTCGCGCTCCAGCTATGCCGGCGTGCTGACACCCGGCGCAGCCTTCTGAAAAAAGGAGCACGCCATGCCCATTTCCACTGCCGTGTCCCGCCGCAGCTGGCTGCACAGCGCCCTGGCCGCCACCACCGCCTTCACCACGGCCGGCCTGGGCCTGCCGCTGCCGGCCCAGGCCGCCCAGGCCAAGGCCGCTGCGGCCTACCCGGTCCGCCCCGTCAAGGTGGTAGTGCCCTATCCGGCCGGCGGCGTGATCGATGTCACGGCCCGCGCCGTCACCGACGCCCTGGCCCAGCGCTGGGGCCAGCCCGTGATCGTGGAAAACCGCCCCGGTGCCAACGGCAACCTGGGCGCCCAGGCGGTGCACCAGGCAGCCGCCGATGGCTACACCCTGCTGATCGGCTCCACCTTCACCGTCATCAACCCGCTGACGGACAAGACCACCCGCTACCGCACCAGCGACTTTGTGCCCGTGGCCAGCATCGGCAGCACGCCCAATGTCTGGGTCGTGCCCGCCAGCGCGCCCTGGCGCACGCTGCAGGACTTCATCACCCAGGCCCGCCAGCAGCCCGGGGCCTTCAATGTGGCCAACCCGGGCCAGGGCAGCTCCAACCACCTGGGGCTGGAGCGTCTGGCCGCCAGCGCCGGCATCCAGATCACCCAGGTCAACTACCAGGGCCAGCCCCCCTTCATCACCGACCTGGCCAATGGCCAGATCCACATCGCCCCGCTGACCGCCACCCTGGCACTGCCCCATATCCAGAGCGGCAAGCTGCGCGCCCTGGCCGTGAGTGCCCCCACCCGCCTGCCGGCGCTGGCCCAGGTGCCCACGCTGGCCGAACTGGGCCTGGGGGACGCCACCGTGGTGCCGTGGAGCGGCTTCATGGCCCCGGCCGGCACGCCAGCGGCACTGGTCGCCCAGCTGCAGGCGGCGATTGCCGAAGTGCAGGCCCAGCCCGCCGTGCTGCAGCGTTACGCCACCTTGCAGGCCCAGGCACCCGAGCGCCCGCAGGACTTTGCCCAGCTGGTCCAGCGCGAGCAGCAGCGCTGGACCGCGCTGCTGGGTGCAGCGGTCAAGACCGCCAGCGCCCCGTGATCGTGGCGCGGGCCGCGTACCCAACAAAAAGGCCACCCGAAGGTGGCCTTTTGCACAGGGCCAGGGCCCACAAACGTCAGTTCAGCGCCATGCTCAGACGGCGGCGGTAGCTGTTGACCAGGGCCGTGGCCTCGTCCTGCTCCGCGCCGCCCTTGCCCACCAGCTCGATGCCGCCGGCGGTCTTGCCGGGCACGGCGTCCTGTTTCTTGGGCTTGGGCGGAGTCAGCAGCTCCAGAATGCCCACGTACAGCTTGCGCGCGGCCTGGCCGTTCCAGTCCTTGTCGCGCATGATGATTTCCAGCAGCTCGTCCATGGACGCCGTCCACTGGCCTTCGGCGGCCAGGATGCGGGCCTTGGCAAATCGGGTGTCAAAGTCACGCTTGTTCTGGGCAATGGCGGCGTCGAACTGCTCCACCGGCCAGTTGCCGCGCTCGTCCTGCTGCACAAACACCATGCACTGCAGCCACTGGTTCAGCGCTTCGAAGCGCAGGACCTGGGGAATGCGCTTGAGCGGCTCCATCATCAGGCTGGCGGCCTCTTCATAGCCACCGGTGGCGATCAGCAGGCGCACATAGTCAAAACGGGCATCGTCGTTGGTGGGGTCGGCGGCCAGGGCATCGGCCAGCTTGCCCAGCGCGGCCTGCGTGTCTCCGGCTTCCAGCATCTGCTGGGCCTCGTCCACCTCGGCCTCGGCCTGCAGCTCGCCCTCGCTGGGCAGGTGCTTGTCCAGGAAATCGCGCACCTGGCCTTCGGTCTGTGCCCCCATGAAGCCGTCCACCGGGCGACCGCCGATCATCAGGATGCAGGTCGGCACGCTGCGGATGCCGAACATGCCGGCGATCTGCTGGTTGGCGTCCACATCCACCTTGGCCAGGGTGAAGCGGCCGGCGTATTCCACCTCCAGCTTCTCCAGCGTGGGCACCAGCGTCTTGCATGGGCCGCACCAGGTGGCCCAGAAATCCACCAGCACCGGCGTCTGCATGGAGGCGGCGACCACCTCGGTTTCAAAATTTTCAATGGTGACGTCAATCATGTGGTTCCCAATGTCCGAATGCGGGGTACGGCGTGCGTACGGTGTGTCTCTACGGGTGCGGCCTGCAAGGCAGGCCACGGGGTCTCCGGCTGCGGTGCGCACCGCCTGCACAGCGCGCAGCACACCATGCAGCGATTCTCTCCGCAAACGCGGCACACGCCTGCGAAGGCCTGCCGCCCAAGCAGTGCACCGCTGCACGGCAACTGCACACATGGGAGCGGTTGCGGCCTTCTTCAAGGGGTGCAGTGTGCGCCGCCACCCGTTCGCGCTTGCCACGCCGGGCACCGATAGCTCCGCTTTTCAGAGCACCGTGCTCCGCGCCAGACACCACGCCCCGTGCCGGACGCGGTGACCCAGGCGGTGCACACGCGGCCGGCGGGGACCGTCCCTACGCCCGGCTATGCCCCGTGCAGGGCCACAGCTATGGCGAAACCGTAAAATCAGGGGTTCCACTAGGCCGGGCGGCAGTGCCCCGAAGAACATGAACCCCATCCAAGTTGGCGTGGTCATGGGTTCCAGCAGCGACTGGGACACCATGCAACACGCAGTTGCCATCCTCCAGCAATTCGGTATCGCGTTTGAAGCGCAGGTCGTCTCGGCCCACCGCATGCCGGACGACATGTTCCGCTTCGCCGAAGCCGCTGCCGACCGCGGCCTCAAGGCCATCATCGCCGGTGCCGGCGGCGCAGCCCACCTGCCCGGCATGATTGCCGCCAAGACCACGGTGCCCGTGCTGGGCGTGCCCGTGGCCAGCCGCCACCTGCAAGGCGTGGATTCGCTGCACTCCATCGTCCAGATGCCCAAGGGCGTGCCCGTGGCTACCTTTGCCATCGGCAACGCCGGCGCTGCCAACGCGGCCCTGTTCGCCGTGGCGCTGCTGGCCAACGAGGATGCGGCACTGCGCAAGCAGCTCGACGCCTTCCGCGCCGAGCAGACCGAAGCGGCCCGCAACATGACCCTGCCGGTGAACGCATGAGCGCCAGCGACACGCACGTGATCCTGCCCGGCGCCACGCTGGGCGTGCTGGGCGGCGGCCAGTTGGGCCGCATGTTTGCCCACGCGGCCCAGGCCATGGGCTATTTCACCGCCGTGCTGGACCCGGATGCCACCAGCCCTGCCGGCCGGGTCAGCCACCACCATGTGCGCACCGGTTACGAGGACGCACAGGGCCTGGCCGAGCTGGCCACGCTGTGCGCGGCCGTGACCACCGAATTCGAGAACGTGCCCGCAGCGGCCCTGAACCGGCTGGCCGAAAGCCTGCCCGTCTCGCCGGCCGGCGCCTCGGTCGCGATTGCCCAGGACCGCGCGGCCGAAAAAGCCCACTTCGTGAAGTGCGGCGTGCCCTGCGCCCCCTATGCCGTGATCGAAACGGCCGCCCAGCTGGCGGCCGTCAACGACGCGCTGCTGCCCGGCATCCTGAAGACGGCCCGCATGGGCTACGACGGCAAGGGCCAGATCCGGGTCAAGACCCGGGCCGAACTGGCCGCCGGCTGGGACGAGCTGGGCCAGGTGGCCTGCGTGCTGGAAAAAATGCTGCCGCTGGCGCACGAATGCTCGGTCATCGTCGCGCGCGGCCGCAATGGCGACATCGTCAACCTGCCGGTGCAGCGCAATCTGCACCGCGACGGCATTCTGGCCGTGACCGAGGTGTATGCCGGCAACCTGCCCGCCGCGCAGGCAGAGCAGGCGATCGCAGCGGCCAAGTCGGTGGCCATCGGTCTCGACTACGTGGGCGTGCTCTGCGTGGAATTCTTTGTGCTGGACAACGGCCAGCTCGTGGTCAACGAGATCGCACCGCGCCCGCACAACAGCGGCCACTACAGCCAGAACGCCATGGATGTGTCGCAGTTCGAGCTGCAGGTGCGCTGCATGACCAACCTGCCCCTGGTGCAGCCGCGCCAGCACAGCGCCACCGTGATGCTGAACCTGCTGGGCGATCTGTGGTTCACGCAGGGCGACACCGCCCGGTCCCCCGCCTGGGGCCAGGTGCTGGCACTGCCCGGCACCCATCTGCACCTGTACGGCAAGGTCGATGCCAAGCGCGCCCGCAAGATGGGCCACCTGAACATCACCGCGGCCACGCCCGACCAGGCGCGTGACACCGCGCTGCAGGCGGCCGCCATCCTCGGCATTGCGCCTTTTTAAGGAACACACGTGATTCTGGATGGAACGCTGGACGCCTCGGTCCAGGCTGCGGCTGCGGCACTGCAACGCGGTGAACTGCTGGGCCTGCCCACCGAGACGGTCTATGGTCTAGCCGCCGACAGCGACAACGACGCCGCCGTGGCCCAGATCTTCACCGCCAAGGGCCGTCCGGCCAACCATCCGCTGATCGTGCATGTGGCAGACAGCGCGGCCATCACCCGCTATGCAAAGGAAGTGCCGGTCTTTGCACAGCAACTGATCGACGCGTTCTGGCCCGGCCCGCTCACCCTGATCCTGCCGCGCCTGCCGGGCGCCGCCAAGGCCTCGACCGGCGGACAGGACAGCGTGGGCCTGCGCTGCCCGTCGCACCCCGTGGCCCATGCCGTGCTGGCGGCCTGCCAGCAGCTGAGCCCGCCGGTCTGGGGCGTTTCCGCCCCCAGCGCCAACAAGTTCGGCCGCGTCAGCCCCACCACGGCCGACCATGTCGCCGCCGAATTCGGGGATGCGCTGCTGGTGCTCGATGGCGGCGCCTGCGAAGTCGGCATCGAGTCAACCATCGTGGACTGCACGCGCGGCGTGCCCGTGCTGCTGCGCCCCGGCGCCATCACCCGCGACGATATCGAGCGCGCCTGCGGGCAGCGCCCACTCTCGAAAGAGGAGCTGACGGCGGACACCCCGCGCGCCTCAGGCACGCTGCTGGCCCATTACGCCCCCAATGCCAAGGTGCGACTGATGGATGCAGCTGCGCTGCAGCAGGCCCTGAATGCCCTGGGGCCGGAGGCACGCCAGCTCTGCGTCTACCACCGCAGCGCGCTGCATTCGCCGGCACCCGGCGTCACGCTGCACGCCATGCCCCGGCAGGCGCTGGCCGCTGCCCAGGAGCTGTTCGGCACGCTGCGTGACTTTGACGCACTGGGGGCCCAGTTCATCTGGATCGAAACCCCACCCGACAGCGCCGACTGGGAAGGCGTGCGCGACCGGCTGCAGCGCGCGGCCGCAGCTGGCTGATCCACCGCATCCCGGGTCCTGGGCGGCCCGGTGCCGGTGTCAGCCGTCCTGCCTGCCTCGGGTGTCAGCGCGGCGCGGCCGCCGTGACGGCGCCACTGTCCCGTGCCACCCAGTCCACCAGCGCGTCCAGCGCCGGGCGGGCGGCACCGGCATTGGCGTGGTTGACGAAGGCCACCAGCACATAGCGCTTGCCGCTGACCCCATCCACATAGCCGGCCAGCGCATTGCTGTCGCGCAGCGAACCGGTCTTCAGGTGGGCGGAGGCCTGGGCCTTGCTGCGGCGCAGCGTCCCGTCCACGCCGGCAATGGGCAGCGAGGCCACGAACTCCGGCATCACCGGCGACAGCCAGGCACTCTGCAGCATGCGGCCCAGCGCGTGGGCGCTGATGCGCGACTCCCGGCTCAGGCCGGCACCGTTGTCCACCACCGGCCGCTCGGCCACACCCCAGCGGCTGCTCCACCAGCGGGCCACGGCCTCGTTGGCGGTCTGCATGCTGCCCACGCCGGCCTGCTCCAGCCCCAGCGTCAGGAACACCTGCTGAGTCATCACGTTGTTGCTGTATTTGTTGATGTCGCGCACCACCTCGCCCAGCGCGGGCGATTCGGCCACAAAGGCCGGGCTGAGACCGGCGGGCACACGGCCTTCGCGCACCACGCCGCCGAGCTTGCCGCCCAACTCGCGCCACATGCCTTCCACCGCCCGGGCCGCAAACTGCTGCGGATCGGCCGGGGCAATGGACCACACCTTGTCGCCGCAACTGGCCGGGTACTGGCCCGCAAAGCCCATGCGCACCGGATCGGCCCAGTCGCCTTGCAGCGCGCTGCGCCAATCCCCGCAGTCGGTGCCCGCCGGCGCCAGCGGCACCGTGGCCTGCTGCTGCACGCCCGCCAGCGGCGGCTCCCACTGCACGCGGGCCACACCAGCCCGGGCATCGGGCACCAGCGTCATCACAGCGGATTTGTAGTTCAGCAGCAGCGCATCGGGCGCCACGTTGTAGGGCCGGAACGGTTCGCCGTCGAAGGCGGCCGCATCGTGGGCCGGCAGGGCAAAGGCGCTGCGGTCCAGAACGATGTCCCCCGCAATCGTCTTCACCCCCATGCCCTGCAGGCGGCGCAGCAGCAGCCACAGCCGCTCCATCACCAGCTTGGGGTCGCCCCGGCCCTGCAGGTAGAGATGGCCCTGCAGGCTGCCGTTGCTGATGCTGCCGTCCAGATAGACCGGGGTGCGCCAGACATAGGCCGGCCCCAGCATGTCCAGTGCCGCATAGGTGGTGACCAGCTTCATCACGGACGCCGGGTTCATGGCTTCGCGCTCGCGCCAGACCAGGCGCGGGCTGCTGCGGCCTTCGGCCTCGGCCACATAGAAGGACACCGCCTCGCGCGGGATCTTGGCGCGCTGCAGCGCCGCTTCGACCACGACCGGCAGGGCCATGACGCGGGCAGAAGTGGCCGGCGGTGCGGCCACCGGGGAGGCCGGCGCCGCCTGTGCCACGGCCAGCACCGGCAGGACGGCCAGCGCACCGGCGGCGGTCAGCCGGCACATGGCGCGGACACCGCGCCCAGGGTCAGAAATTCGCATGGCCCGCAGTCTAGTGCCTGCGCACCGACCCGGACAGCACCGGGGACGGCAGGTGCCAAGGCCATGCCTGCCCCTGGGAAAGCGCGCGCGCCCGATAATCCATGGTTGCCCTGGCGGCACTGCCCTTGTTTGTTGTGTGGCAGACCGCCCCCTCGAAAGTCGCCCCTCCATGAAACTGCTTGCCTTTGATACCAGCACGGACCAGCTGTCCATCGCCATCCAGCATGGCGAGCGCATCTGGCAGCACCAGGGTGCGGGTGGCGCACAGTCGTCGTCCACGCTGATTCCCGCCGTCCAGCAAGGCATGCAGGCCCTGGGCCTGCGCTATGACGAGCTGGACGCCATTGCCTTCGGCCGCGGTCCTGGCTCGTTCACCGGCCTGCGCACCTCCTGCGCCATCGCCCAGGGCCTGGCCCTGGGGGCCGGGCTGCGGCTGCTGCCCATCGACACCCTGCTGGCCATGGCCGAAGAGGCACGCCTGCAGCACGGCTGCACCGACCTGCTGGCCGTGCTGGACGCGCGCATGCACGAGGTCTACCACGCCGGCTACCACTACGCCGACGGCCGCTGGAGCGAAACCCGGGAACTGGGCCTGTGCGCGCCCGAGGCGCTGTCCGTGCCTGCGGGCCTGCCGGTGGTGGGCAATGCCCACGCCGCCTACCCCGAACAGCTGGCACCCGGCGCCCCCCATCTGCACGCCCTGCCCACGGCCGCCGCCCTGCTGCGCCTGGCCCCCCAGTGCATGGCCGACGGCGGGCTGGTGGATGCCATCGATGCGCTGCCGCGCTATATCCGCGATAAAGTGGCCAAAACCACGGCCGAACGCGAAGCCGAAAAGCTGGCCGCCGCCCAGCCCTCCGCGCCTGCTGCATGAGCTCCACGCTGTCTCCCGCACCGCTGCTGATCCCGCTCCAGCCTGAATGGCTGGACCGCGTCGTGGCCGTGGAGGCAGCGGCCTACACCCACCCCTGGACGCCGGGCAACTTCCGCGACGCACTGGCCTCGGGCTACCAGGCCCAGATGCTGGTACAGGGCGATCGGCTGCTGGGCTATTACGTGGCCATGCAGGTGCTCGACGAGGTGCATCTGCTGAACATCGCCGTCGCCCCCGACGCCCAGGGCCAGGGCTGCGCCCGGCTGCTGCTGGAGACACTGGACCACTGGTCCCGCCTGCAAAGCGCCAAATGGCTCTGGCTGGAGGTGCGCGCCAGCAACGCCCGCGCCCGCGCCATCTACGAACGCCATGGCTACCGCCAGGTGGGCGAGCGCAAGCGTTACTATCCCGTGCACCACGGCGAGCGCGAGACCGCCATCATCATGAGCATGCCCCTCTATGGCCCTGAACCTTGACGCCCGCCAGCGCGCCATGTTGCAAGACATGGGCATCACCTTCTGGGGCCCCAGTGCGCCGCCGGCCGCCGTGCCTGCGGTCGCAGCAGCAGCCCCAGCCGAAGCCTCTGCCCTCCCGGCTGCCGTAGCGACGCCAGCGGCCCCTGCGGCGGAGGCAGCTCCGCAGCCGCCCACCGCAGTCATCGCAACGGCAACGGCCACTGCGCCCGATCCGCAGCCCGAGCGCGCCGCACCGATCCCGCCCGCGATGGATGCGGCCCCCACTGCACCGCAGGCGGCATCAGCCGACGCAGCACCCGCCCATGCCACGCCGGTCTACCGCGCCCCGTCTGCGGCCAGTGCACCCTGGTTCATGGCCCGGCTGGTGCATGCCTATGCCGAATCGGCCGCCCCCGATGCGCCCGACGCCGGCTGGCTGGTGCTGGTCGAATGTGCCGATCCAGCCGACCCCTGGGCCGGCGATGCCGGCGCACTGCTGAACAACATGCTGCGCGCACTGCGCCTGCAGCAGCACCCCCAGGTGCGCATTGCGCCCCTGACGCGCCAGGCGCCGGGCAGCGCCGCCGGCCACCCCGGGCTGGAGCCGCTGGCCCCGGCGCTGCAGGCAGCACTTGCCACCCACCGCCCGGCGCGCGTACTGGTGCTGGGCCTGCATGCGGCCCGCGCCGTGCTGCAGCGCAGCGAAGCCCTGGGCCCGCTGCGTGCCGAACTGCACCAGCTGCACGGCGTACCCGCCGTGGTCAGCTACGACCCCGCCTACCTGCTGCGCGCCCCGCACGCCAAACCCGGGGCCTGGGCCGACCTGTGCCGCGCCCACGCGCTGCAACCGCCCGCGCACTGAAAACTGCCCATCCGGCGATGTCCGTCGCACTGCACAAAAGCGGTGCCAGAGGCATAATCGCCGGCTTGTCACATTGAGGAGATATCTCCGTGGAAACCTACCCGAGTTGGTAGCTTCCGCCTCCCTGGCCAGTGCCGTGGAGCCGGAAGCGCACCCCGCACCGCACACTGCAAGAACAAGCCATGGGAGTGAGCCATCATGCTCAACATCTTTACGCTGTCCAATGGACGGCTGGTTCAAGTCGAAATCGAATCGCTGGAAGAACTCACGCAGTTCCAGCCGATCTGGGTGGACCTGGAGTCGCCCACGGTCGATGAAAAGCGCTGGGTCAAGCAGCACTACGGCCTGTCAATCCCCGAAGACGCAACCGACGAAGACATCGAAGAATCCGCCCGCTTCTACGAAGAAGACAACGGCGAACTGCACATCCGCAGCGACTTTCTGGTGGACGACGAGGATGACCCACGCAGCGTGCGCGTGGCCTTCATCCTGAACCAGCACAACACCGAGCTCAACAGCTGCGGCGTGCTGTTCTCCATCCATGAGGAAGACATCCCCGTCTTCCGCCTGCTGCGCCTGCGCGCGCGCCGCGCGCCGGGGCTGATCGAAGAGGCCAAGGAAGTGCTGCTCAAGCTCTTCGATGCCGATGCCGAATACTCCGCCGACACGCTGGAAGGCATTTACGACGACCTCAAGCAGGTCAGCGCCCAGGTGCTGGAAGGCAATATGACCGACGACCACGCCCAGGGCGTGCTGTCCGACATTGCCCGCCAGGAAGACCTGAACGGCCGCATCCGCCGCAACATGCTGGACACGCGCCGTGCGGTGAGCTTCATGATGCGCTCCAAGATGCTCAATGCCGAGCAGTTCGAAGACGCGCGCCAGATCCTGCGCGACATTGAATCGCTGGACAGCCACACCGCCTTCCTGTTCGACAAGATCAACTTCCTGATGGACGCCACGGTCGGTTTCCTGAACATCAACCAGAACAAGATCATCAAGATCTTCTCGGTGGCCAGCGTGGCCCTGCTGCCTCCCACGCTGATTGCCAGCGTGTACGGCATGAACTTCAAGTTCATGCCCGAGCTGGAGTGGGAGTTCGGCTATGGCTATGTGGTGGGGCTGATGATCCTCAGCGCCGTCGGGCCCATGCTGTACTTCCGCAAGCGCGGCTGGCTCAAGTAAAGCGCCCCTGGCACCACCTGTGGCGCCCTGCCCCTCCCTCATGGGAGGGCACGCCCAGCGTGCGGCGCGGCACGGCGTGTGATCCGCGCACCCGCACCGGGATTCGCGGTGCCAGCACCGCTCCCGCGGCGCACGGCGCATCACCCCAGCTGCACCCAGTGCTGCACGATCTGCAGCGCGTAGCGGCTGGCCACGGCCTGCACAAAGGCGGGGAAGTCCACATGGGCGCTGTCGTCCGCACGGTCGGAGATCGTGCGGACGGCGGCAAACGGCACGCCATAGTCGGCGCAGACCTGGGCAATGGCCGCACCTTCCATCTCCACCGCCAGGGGGACATGGCCGGCGGCCTGCAGATCGGCCGTGATCTGGCCGGAGACCGCAGCCGAGACGATGAACTGGTCACCGCTGGCCACCAGCCCCGCATGGGCGCGCGGCACGTTGCCGGCCAGCAAGGGCTCGTTCCATGCCGCTGCCTGCGCCACACAGGCCTGTGCGGCCGCCAGCAAACCGGCGCTCAGCACCGCATCACAGGCCAGCGTGGGGGCCGCATAGCCGGGCACCTGCCAGCGGGGGAACAGCGGGCGCACGTCCATGTCGTGCTGCAGAAACTGCTGGGCCACCACCACATCGCCCACCTGCACGCCCGCCCCCACCCCACCGGCCACGCCGGTGAACAGCAGCTGCTGGGCGCCAAAGCCTTCCATCACGGCCGTGGCCGTGGTGGCTGCGGCCACCTTGCCGATGCCGGTCAGCCCCAGCACCACGCTGCGGCCGTGCAACCGGCCCAGGGTGAAATCCCGTCCGGCGCGGCGCACGGTCCGGGCATCCGTCAGCAGGTGCTGCAGACCATATTGTTCTTCGGGCAGGGCGCTGAGGATGGCAAGGGACATGGCAGTTCTTCACAGGTCAAGTCGGCGGCGCCTGCGCAGCAGGGGCGCAGGCGCCGCCGGAGTTTCGGGCGCGGCGCACCGGCAGAACCCCGGCGCGGCACAGCCCGCCATTCTCGCCCAGCGGGGGCGCGGCTGCCGGGCGGCTGGTTTCAGATCGCCAGTGGTGCCACGGCGTTGCGCAAAGCCCGCAGCACGCTGAACACCGTCAGCGCCGAGGTCTTGGGATTGGCCGCCAGCGGCTGGCCCGCCAGTTCCAGCGAAAGCCGCCCGAACGCCCCCTGGGCGGCAATCTGGTGCCGGTTCTCGCTGCACTGCGGATCGGCCACCAGCCGGACCTCGGTGGCGTCCAGCCCCAAGCCGGCCAGGGCCACGGTGGCGGCCACATTGGCATTGCGCGGGTACTGCTGCGCGGCCTCGCGCGCGCTGCCCTGGAAAAAACAGAACGGTGCCGTCAGCGCCGCCAGATCGCACACCGTCTCGGCCGGCGTGCCCTTCCAGGCCGCTGCCGGTTTGGTGCCGGTGTAGGTCACCTGCGCCAGCCCCCCTTCGCGGGCCGCGGCCAGTGCGTCGATGGCACCGATGGACCCAGGCAGCAGCTGCACACGTGTACCCCCCTGCCGGGCTGCATCGGCCAGTTCCTCCACCAGACCGGGTGCCGCCAGCGCGCCGACCGACACCACCAGACAGGGAATGCCGCGCCGCAGCGCGGGCAGCACATGGGTGGCAATGGCGCTGTGGCCGGCACACTCCACCAGCAGATCGGGCCGGGCATCCTCCGGCAGCGCCTGCAGCAGCTGTGCGCCGGGCACATGCTGCGCCAGCCAGGCCGCTACGTCAGGACGTGGCTGGCGGGCCAGCACCCAGTCCACCCGCAGGCCCTGCAAGCCGGACAGCTGCGGCAGGCGCTGCAGCACTTCACTGCCGATGGCGCCGCAGCCCACCAGGGCAATGCGCATGAAAGACGGAGGGGGAGGCTGCCGGGGTGCAGCAGCAAGGGGTGTGGAGGTCTGCATGGCGCTCAAGCGTACGCGATGGGACAGCACCTGACCGCCAGCGCCATGAAAAAAGGGAGCGCGAACGCTCCCCGGGTGGTGTGACCGCCCGCGTGGTGCGGGCAGATGGCCGTCAGGCCGCGACGGCAGCCGCCGGCGTGCTGTCGCGCAGCTCGCGGCGCAGGATCTTGCCCACCGGGGTCTTGGGCAGCTCGGTGCGGAACTCGATCACCTTGGGGCGCTTGTAGCCGGTCAGGTTCTCCTTGCAGAACTCGCGCAGCCGGGCCTCGGTCAGGCTGTCGTCCTTGCGCACCACCACCAGCTTCACGGCTTCGCCGGAGCTGGCATCGGGCACGCCCACCACCGCGCACTCCAGCACGCCGGGGCAGGTGGCCACCACATCTTCCACCTCGTTGGGATAGACGTTGAAGCCGCTGACCAGCACCATGTCCTTTTTGCGGTCCACGATCTTGAAGTAGCCGCGTGCGTCCATCACACCGATGTCACCGGTCAGGAAATAGCCATCGGCCGTGGTGACCTTGGCGGTTTCATCCGGGCGCTGCCAGTAGCCGGCCATGACCTGCGGGCCCTTGACGGCGATCTCGCCGGTCTTGCCCAGCTCGGTGACGGTCTGGCCGCCTTCGTCCACCAGCTTCACATAGGTGCTGGGCTTGGGCACGCCGATGCTGCCGGTGAACTCCTTGGCCGTGACCGGGTTGCAGCTGACCACGGGGCTGGTTTCCGACAGGCCATAGCCCTCGACGATGGGGCAGCCGGTCTTTTCCAGCCACAGCTTGGCCACGGCGCCCTGCACGGCCATGCCGCCACCCACCGAGACCTTCAGGTGGCTCCAGTCCACGCTGTTGAAGTCCGGGTGGTGGGCCAGCCCGTTGAACAAGGTGTTCACCGCCGGGAAGTTGTGGAAGACCTCGCCCTGCAGGTCCTTGAACACCGCTTTCAGATCGCGCGGATTGGCGATCAGGATGTTGCGCCCGCCGGTGTGCATGGCCAGCATCATGTTCACCGTGAACGCGAAGATATGGTAGAGCGGCAGCGCGCAGATGCTGGTGACCTGCTCGCCCGTCTTGCGGATGTCCTGCAGCACCGGGTTGAACCAGGCTTCGCACTGCAGCGTATTGGCGATGATGTTGCGATGCAGCAGCACCGCACCCTTGCTGACGCCGGTGGTGCCGCCGGTGTACTGCAGCACGGCAATGTCCTCGGACCCCACCGCCACCGGCACAAAGCGGCGGCTGCGGCCCTGGGCCACGGCGGTCTTGTAGCCCACGGCGCCGGGCAGCTGGAACGGGGGCACCAGCTTCTTGACCTTGCGCACCACATAGTTGACCAGCAAGCCCTTGAGGCCCAGCTCATCGCCCATGCTGCACAGCACCACATGTTGCACCGGCGTCTGGGCGATGCACTGCTGCAGCGTGTGGGCGAAGTTTTCGATGATGACGATGGCCTTGGCGCCGGAGTCCTTGAGCTGGTGCTCCAGCTCGCGGGCGGTGTAGAGCGGGTTGACGTTCACCACCACATAGCCAGCGCGCAAAATGGCGGCCACGGCCACCGGGTACTGCGGCACATTGGGCATCATGATGGCCACGCGGTCGCCCTTTTCCAGGCCCAGCGACTGCAGGTAGGCGGCAAACGCCTGGCTTTGCCGGTCCACATGGCCGAACGGAATGTTCTTGCCCATATAGGTGTAGGCCGTGCGATCGGCATAGGCCTTGAAGGCCTGTTCCATCAGCGCCACCAGCGAGGTGTAGCGCGAAGGGTCGATATCTGTTGGCACGCCTTCGGGATAGGCTGCCAGCCATGGACGCTCTGTCGTCATGCCCGGGGTCTCCACTCTGTATTGTTCTAACGCGATCCCCCATTCTGATAAAAAGCACGGCCGTTCGGTACTTGTGGTTACCCTAGGGTGCAACCCTAGGCGCTGCACGCCGTCGCCGGCAGCTCCCGCTGCAGGCACAAAAAAACCCGCAGGCTTGCGCACTGCGGGTGGGTGGGTGCCGGACTTGCCGCGCTACAGCCTGTAGCGCCGGCAGCCATCACCAGGGCCGGTTTACTTGACCAGCTGGGCCAGATCGCCTGCGGCGTACTTCTTGGCCATCTGTTCCAGGCTGTAGCCCTTGATCTTGGCGCCTTGGCCTTCGCAGCCGAACTCGATGTAACGGGCCTTGCAGACCTGCTTGGCGGCTTCGCGGGCCGGCTTGAGCCATTCGCGGGCATCGAACTTGTCGGGGTTCTCGGCCAGGAACTTGCGCACCGCGCCGGTCATGGCCAGACGGATGTCGGTGTCGATGTTGATCTTGCGCACGCCGTACTTGATGGCTTCCTGGATTTCCTCGACGGGCACGCCGTAGGTTTCCTTCATCTTGCCGCCGTACTGGTTGATGATGGCCAGCAGTTCCTGGGGCACCGACGACGAGCCGTGCATCACCAGATGGGTGTTGGGGATGCGGGCGTGGATTTCCTTGACGCGGCTGATGGCCAGGATGTCGCCTGTGGGCTTGCGGCTGAACTTGTAGGCGCCGTGGCTGGTGCCGATGGCGATCGCCAGCGCATCCAGCTGGGTGGCCTTCACGAACACGGCTGCTTCCTCGGGGTCGGTCAGCATCTGGCTGTGGTCCAGCTTGCCGACGGCGCCGATGCCGTCTTCCTCACCGGCGTCGCCGGTTTCCAGGTTGCCCAGGCAGCCCAGCTCGCCTTCCACGGTGGCGCCGATCTGGTGGGCCATGGCCACCACCTTCTGGGTCACGTCAACGTTGTAGTCGAAGGACGAGGGTGTCTTGCCGTCGCTCATCAGCGAGCCGTCCATCATCACCGAGCCGAAGCCCAGGTTCAGCGCGCCATGGCAGATTTCGGGGGTGGTGCCGTGGTCCTGGTGCATCACCAGGGGAATGTGGGGGTACTGCTCGGCAGCGGCCTGGATCAGGTGCTTGATGAAGGGCTCACCGGCGTACTTGCGGGCGCCAGCGCTGGCTTGCAGGATCACGGGCGCGCCGACTTCGTCAGCCGCCGACATCACGGCCTGGACCTGTTCCAGGTTGTTCACGTTGAAGGCGGGGATGCCATAGCCGTTTTCAGCGGCATGGTCGAGCATTTCGCGCATCGAGATCAAAGGCATGGTCGTGGTTCCGTTAAAAGTGGATCAAGGGCACGGTGGCCGCAAGGAAACGTGGCCGTAACCACGTGGTAACCGGCCGATTTTAACGATTTGCCCGCACAGTGGCACCGGCAGGGGAAAGGCCGCGCGGGGTCTCCCTGTCGGACGGTGCCGCCTCCAGACCCGGAGCGCGGCCCGCAGCCGGACCGCCCGGCGCCTGCGCCCCGACTCACTCCACCTGGCAGATCTTCAGCATATTGCTGCCGCCGGGCTGGCCCATGGGCTCGCCGCAGGTGATGGCGTAGACATCCCCGCTTTGCACGATGTTGCGCATGCGCAAATGGTTTTCCGCCTGCTCCAGTGCGGTGTCCCGGTCGGCGCTGGTATCCATCAGCAGCGGGCGCACATTGCGGAACAGCGCCATCTTGCGCTGCGTGGCCACCTTGGGGGTGAGGGCGTAGATGGGAATGTGGATGCGGTGGCGGCTCATCCACAGCGCGGTGGAGCCGCTTTCCGTCATCGCCACGATGGCCTTGGCGCCCAGGTGGTGGGCGGTGAACAACGCGCCGATGGCGATCGCCTGGTCGATGCGGCGGAACTGGCGGTCCATGAAGTCCGAATCCTTGCGCGGCTCCTCGGCGGCCTCGGCGGCGGCACAGATCTCGGCCATGGCCCGCACGGTCTCCAGCGGATACTTGCCGGCAGCGGTCTCGGCGCTGAGCATCACCGCATCGGTGCCGTCCAGCACGGCGTTGGCCACATCGCTGACCTCGGCGCGCGTGGGCACCGGGTTGGTGATCATGCTCTCCATCATCTGGGTTGCCGTGATCACCACCTTGTCCATCTCGCGCGCCATGCGAATCATTTTCTTCTGCAGCGCCGGCACGGCGGCATTGCCCACTTCCACGGCCAGATCGCCACGCGCCACCATGATGCCGTCGGACACGCGCAGGATGGCCTCCAGCTGGGGAATGGCTTCGGCGCGCTCGATCTTGGCGATCAGCCCGGGGCGGTGGCCGCTGCCTGCCGCCGCCACGCTGCACAGCTGGCGCGCCATTTCCATGTCGGTGGCGTTCTTGGGAAAGCTCACCGCCACATAGTCCGCGCCCAGGCCCATGGCGGTCTTGATGTCCTCCATGTCCTTGGCCGTCAGCGCAGGGGCCGTCAGCCCGCCGCCCTGCTTGTTGATGCCCTTGTTGTTGGACAGCTCGCCACCGATGGTGACCGTGGTGTAGACCGCATCGCCCAGCACGCGGTCCACGGTCAGCACGATCAGCCCGTCGTTGAGCAGCAGCACATCGCCCGACTTCACATCGCGCGGCAGCTCCTTGTAGTCCAGGCCCACGCCGCCGAGATCGCCGGGCTCGGTGCGCGCCGCGTCCAGCACAAAGGGCTGGCCGGCTTCCAGCATCACCTTGCCGGCCGCAAACTTGCCCACGCGGATCTTGGGGCCCTGCAGGTCGGCCATGATGGCCACTTCCCGGCCCACACGCTGGGCGGCAGCGCGCACCATGGTGGCGCGGTCGATGTGGTCCTGGGCCGAGCCGTGGCTGAAGTTCAGGCGCACCACATTGACGCCGGTGGCAATCATCTGGGCCAGCAGTTCCGGCTCACTGGAAGCGGGGCCCAGGGTGGCAACAATCTTGGTGGCGCGGCGCACCTGCAGGTGGGTGTAGGAGACGGGGATGCTCATGGATTCCAGCTATCAAAGAGAAAGGGCCTGGGCCCGGGGGATCAGGTCAGACCATGGGACAGTGCCAGTGCCAGGGTATGGGCCACTATGGCCGCTCCCAGCCCGTGGCGCCAGTAGATGTAACCCGCCAGCAGGCCGAAGACGGTGTGGTTCAGCAGCACATAGGCCAGCAGCTCCGGGGAGAGCCCGCCCATCAGCGCCATGGCCGCCGGCAGATTGGACGCGGCACCCAGCAGGGCCGCCAGCGCGATCACCATCCACACCAGCCCGCTGCGGGGCGCACCGCCGCGCGGCTGCAGCATGCGCCACAGCCCGAACAGCATCACGCTCATCATGCCCCAGCGCACCAGCAGCTCTTCGGCCACGCCGCTGTACAGCAGCTTGATCCACAGCGGCAAGGCCTGCACCGGGTCGCCCGGCGCCAGCGCATCCGGGGTGAGCTGGGCCAGCGTGACCATCCAGGCCGCCCCCATCACGCCGCCGGCCACGCCGGGCAACCACATCTGCTGCAGCGCCGTCACCGGCCGGCCGCGCCGCTGCACCAGGGATCCCAGCATGGGCGCGCCCAGACCGACCCGCGGGGACAGCCAGGCACCAAAGAACACGGCCGCCGCCAGCAGCAGCAGGCTCTGCACGCTGCCCATCACCGGCAGGGCCCAGCCCGGCAGGTGGCCGCTGGGCAGGCGCTGGCCCACCTGCCAGGCCATGCCGACCACACCGGGCAGGCCCAGCAGCCACAGCAGCAGGCTCAGCCGCAGCGGCTGGCGCAGTTCCTCGGCGGGCAGGGACACAGGGGCGTCGTCGTCGGAGGCGGGGTCCATCATGGCGACTGGCAGGGCAGGCGGGTGGGAGGAGGGAACACGGAACGGTCTCAGGCGCGCATCAGCGCTTCGATGTCATCGGGCTCGACCGGCACGCCGCGCGTCAGCAGCTCGCAGTCACCGTCGGTGACCACGGCATCGTCTTCGATCCGGATGCCGATGTGGTGGAACTGCTCTGGCACGCCGGGCGCCGGGCGCACATAGATACCGGGCTCGATGGTGGTCACCATGCCGGGGTGCAGGATGCGGCTGGGGCGGTTGGTGATGGTCTCGCCCGACAGCGGATCCTTGCGTTGGCTGGACTGCCCCAGCTCGCTGGCCTCCACATAGCTGCCGCAGTCGTGCACATCCATGCCCAGCCAGTGGCCGGTGCGGTGCATGTAGAACTGGAAATAAGCGCGCGCATCGATCACATCCTGGGCCGTACCGTAGGTGGACTTGTCCAGCAGCCCCAGATCCAGCATGCCCTGGGCCAGCACGGCCACGGTGGCATCGTGCGGATCGTTGAAGCGCCGGCCGGCACGGGTCACGGCAATGGCGGCTTTCTGGCTTTCCAGCACCAGCTCGTACAGCGCGCGCTGGGGACCGGTGAAGCGGCCATCGGCCGGGAAGGTGCGGGTGATGTCGCTGGCATAGCTGTCCAGCTCGCAACCGGCATCGATCAGCACCAGCTCGCCGGCACGCACCGGCGTATTGCCGGCGCGGTAGTGCAGCACACAGGCATTGGCACCTGCCGCGACGATGGAGTCGTACGCCACGCCCTGGGCGCCGCTCTGGCGGAATTCGTGCAGCAGCTCGGCATCCAGGTGGTATTCGCGGCAGTCCTCGCCGGCACGCAGCATGCGGGCCGAACGCTGCATGGCACGCACATGGGCGCCAGCGCTGATCACGCCGGCGCGGCGCATCACGTCCAGCTCATAGGCATCCTTGACCAGGCGCATGTCATCCAGCAACGCACAGACATCGCCCTGCGCCGTGGGGCACAGCGCACCATAGCGGGAGCGGGCGCGCACGGCGGTGAGCCAGCCTTCCACCTGGGCGGCCAGGCCCTCGTGCGTGGCAAACGGGTACCAGACGCGCTCCTGGTTCTCCAGCAGGCGCGGCAGGCGGCTGCCCAGCTCCGTGACGGGATAGGCGGCATCCACTCCCAGGCTGGCCACGGCGGCTTCCGGGCCCAGGCGGTAGCCGTCCCAGATCTCGCGCTCCAGGTCCTTGGGCTGGCAGAACAGCGTGCTGCTGCCGTCGGCCGCCAGCACCAGCGTGGCCTGGGGTTCGGTGAAGCCGGTCAGGTAGTAGAAATAGCTGTCGTGCCGATAGAGGTAGCTGTTGTCGCGGTTGCGCCCCCGCTCCGGCGCAGTGGGAATGATGGCAATGCCACCGGCGCCCAGTTGGGCAGCCAGGCGCGCGCGGCGTTGGGCGTAAACAGAGGTCATGGCAGCTATCGTAGCGCTGCCGCGACCCGCTGCACGCCAGATGGCCGCCCGGAGGCCGCCAGGGGCCGAAATTTGTGGCGCCGCCCCCACCCGCCACCCGCACAACGGATGCCCGCCGGGATCAGCAGGTGCCGGAAGCGGCCCTCGAAAGCCCGCCGGGGCTCACGCCAGCAGCATGCTCACCCCGGCCACCAGCAGCAGGCTGCAGACCATCCATTGCAGCACCCGGGTGGACAGCGGTGGCGGGTATTTGGCCAGCAGCCAGGTGACGCCGGCGACCACCGGCACGGCCACGGCCGCCGTGAACAGCGACGACCAGCGCAATCCGCCCGAAGGAATGACGATGCCCAGACGCAGCACGGTGTTGGCCAGGAACATTACCAGCAGGCACTGGCGCACCAGGGCCGCCGGCAGCGGCTGGCGGTACAGGTGGTAGACCATGGGCGGCCCGGAGGTGGAAAACAGCCCGCCCAGCAGGCCGGACAGACCGCCCGCCACCCACATGGAGCCCGGCCCTGACAGCGTGGCGCGCTGGCTTTTCTGCAACAGCAGCACGATGGCGCAGGCAATGATGGTCACACCCAGCAGCATGCGCAGCACATTCACCAGATCGCCGCTGAGCCAGTGCAGCAGCGCCAGCCCGCCCACCACGCCGATCAGGCTGCTGGCCAGAATCGGTTTGAGCATGTCCCAGCGCGGCTGGAACGGGTGGCTGCGCAGGTACACCACGCCGTTGACCAGGGACAGCAGCCCTGCGACGTTGGCCGCATCGGCAATCGGCATCAGGTGCAGGGCACCGGCCATGCCGACAAAAATCAGCCCGAAGGCGAAACCGGTGAGGTTCTGGCAGGCCGACGCCACGACCACCACCGCTATCAACCACCCGTAGGTGCTCCAATCCACATCCATATGCCTGTCCGTTGGCGGCGCTTGCCCCGGCCACCCATGGGGAATTCAACAAAAACAGCAGCTGCCTGCGATACCAGGCCGGCACATTGCACCACTTTTATTACGCCAACGTTTGCGGCGTCAGCGACAGGAGCTCTGCCTTTCAGGCTGCTGCATTCAGCTGGGCCAGCCGCTCGGGCGTGCCCACATCCACCCAGAGGCCGCGGTAGACGCTGGCCCCCACGCGCCCGGCATCCATGGCACGGCGCAGCAGCGGCGCCAGCGGCGCGGCCCCACCCTGTGGGTTGCCTGCGGGAAGGTCGCACCAGGGCGCGCCAAACAGTTCGGCCTTGAGCAATGCGATGGTGCTGTAGGTATAGCGCGGCAAGGCCGCCAGCGCAGCGCTGGCCTGCGTTTTCGGCACGTTCACGGCGCGGCCCGTGCCGCTGCCCGGCGCACTTTCCGCCAGACCGAAGTCGCCTTGCGGGTTGTGCGCCGGATTGGGCACCAGCCAGAGATGGGCCAGATCGTTGCTGACAGCAAACGCGTCGTGTGCCGCAGCATCGAACACGAAATCCGGCGCAAACACATCGCCCGCCGCCAGCCAGAACACGGGCGGCAGTTGCGGCAGGGCGCGGGCAATGCCGCCGGCCGTTTCCAGCGCATGGCCGAAATCCGCGCCTTCGTGCGAATAGCGCAGGCCACCGGCCGCCGCCAGCGCGGGCCAGGCCGCGTTCAGGTGCACGGGAATCTGCGTTCCCAGCCAGGCGGTGTTCACCACCATGTGGTCCACGCCGTCGCGCTGCAGCGCCGCCACATGCCAGTCCAGCAGCGCGCGGCCCCGCACGGCCAGCAGCGGCTTGGGAGTGGTGTCGGTCAGCGGGCGCATGCGCTCGCCACGGCCTGCGGCCAGCAGCATCGCAGCGCGGGAGTGGGGTTCTGCCGGTAAAGAGCTCATGTCCTGTCCTGTCTTGCGCGGTGTCAGGCCTGCACCGCAGCCGCTACTGTAGGGCTTGTGGCGCTCACATTTCCATGCCGAAGCGTGATTTCCGACTGCGCAGCCCCCGCGCTGCACAGGGGGCTCTGTAACCCGTATGAAACTCGCCGCAGCCACATCGGTAAAATCCCGCCCATCTCTTTGCACACTCACCCCTCGGAGCTGCCCTCCATGGCAAACACCCAAATGATGGCCAACGCAATCCGCGCGCTGGCTATGGACGCTGTTCAACAAGCTAATTCCGGCCACCCCGGAGCCCCCATGGGCATGGCCGACATGGCCGTGGCGCTGTGGAGCCGCCACCTCCAGCACAACCCTGTGAACCCGCACTGGGCCAACCGCGACCGGTTCATCCTGTCCAACGGCCACGGCTCCATGCTGATCTACGCCCTGCTGCACCTGACCGGCTACGAGCTGCCTCTGCAGGAGCTGAAGAACTTCCGCCAGCTGCACAGCAAGACCGCCGGCCACCCCGAAGTGGGCGTGACACCGGGCGTGGAAACCACTACCGGCCCGCTGGGCCAGGGCATCACCAATGCCGTGGGCTTTGCCCTGGCTGAAAAGCTGCTGGCCGCCGAATTCAACCAGGACAAGCACACGATCGTGGACCACCACACCTTCGTGTTCCTGGGCGATGGCTGCCTGATGGAAGGCATCTCGCATGAAGCCGCCTCCCTGGCCGGCGCCTGGAAACTGAACAAGCTGATCGCGCTGTACGACGACAACGGCATCTCCATCGACGGCAAGGTCACGCCCTGGTTCATCGACAACACGCCCGAGCGTTTCGAGGCCTACGGCTGGAACGTGATCCGCGCCGTGGACGGCCACAATGTGGACGCCGTGGACGCCGCCATTGCCGAAGCCAAGAAGAGCGCCACCAAGCCCACGCTGATCTGCTGCAAGACCAGCATCGGCAAGGGTTCGCCCAACCGCCAGGACACCGCCAAGGCCCACGGCGAGCCGCTGGGTGCCGAAGAAATCGCGCTGACCCGCGCCGCACTGGGCTGGACCTACGGCCCCTTCGAAATCCCCGCCGATGTCTATACCGACTGGGACGCCAAGGACCAGGGTGCCAAGGCCGAAGCTGCCTGGGACAAGAAGTTCGCCGCCTACGCCAAGGACTACCCCGAGCTGGCAGCTGCCTTCACCCGCCGCATGGCCGGCAACCTGCCCGACAACTTCGTCGAAGTGGCCGCGCAGATCGCCTCCGACGCGCATGACGCCGGCGCCACCGTGGCCAGCCGCAAGGCCAGCCAGCTGGCCCTGGAAGGCCTGACCGCTGCGCTGCCCGAACTGCTGGGCGGCTCCGCCGACCTGACCGGCTCCAACCTGACCAACACCAAGTCCACCCCCGCTTTCCGAGTGGACGACAACGGTGCCGTGGTCAAGACCGAAGAAGGCAAGATCGGCCGCCACATCAACTACGGTGTGCGCGAGTTCGGCATGGCCGCCATCCTGAACGGTGTGGCGCTGCATGGTGGTTACATCCCCTACGCAGGCACCTTCCTGACCTTCTCCGACTACAGCCGCAACGCCATCCGCATGGCCGCGCTGATGAAGCAGCGCGTGATCCACGTGTTCACCCACGACTCCATCGGTCTGGGCGAAGACGGCCCCACCCACCAGTCCATCGAACATGCGGCCAGCCTGCGTCTGATCCCCGGTCTGGATGTGTGGCGCCCCGCGGACACCACCGAAACCGCCATGGCCTGGGCCGTGGCCATCAGCCAGAAGAACCGGCCCACAGCCATGCTGCTGTCGCGCCAGAACCTGGCCTACGCTCCCAAGAGCGAAGACGCGCTGGACAACATCGCATGCGGCGGCTACGTGCTCTCCGAGCCCAAGGACGTGGGCCTGAAGGGCAAGAAGGCCCAGGCCGTGATCATCGCCACCGGCTCCGAAGTGCAGCTGGCCCTCGCGGCCCAGAAGCAGCTGGCCGAGAAGAAGATTGCCGTGCGCGTGGTCTCCATGCCCAGCACCACCACCTTCGACCGCCAGGACATGGCCTACAAGCAGTCCGTGCTGCCCGCCGGCCTGCCCCGCATCGCGGTGGAAATGGGCGTGACCGACTTCTGGTGGAAGTACGGCTGCGCTGCCGTGGTCGGTATCGACAGCTATGGCGAATCGGCTCCCGCACCGGTGCTGTTCAAGCACTTCGGCTTCACCGCCGAGAACGTGGCCGACACCGTGCGCGAGGCTTTGCGCCGCAACAAGTAATCACGATCAAGACGCCCACCCTGGCTTGGCTTTGGTGGGCGTTTTGCCTAGAGTGATCCGGTTTTTGTTTTCACCATCCCTAGAGACGAGGCAACCATGACCATCAAGGTAGGTATCAACGGTTTTGGCCGCATTGGCCGCAACGTGCTGCGCTCCGCAGTGCAGAACTTCAGCGACATCGAAATCGTTGGCATCAACGACCTGCTCGAGCCCGACTACCTGGCTTACATGCTGAAGTACGACAGCGTGCATGGCCGCTTTGACGGTGAAGTCTCCGTCGAAGGCAACACCCTGGTCGTCAACGGCAAGAAGATCCGCCTGACCCAGGAACGCGATCCCGCCAACCTGAAGTGGAACGAAGTCGGCGCCGACGTGGTGATCGAATCCACCGGCCTGTTCCTGACCAAGGAAACCGCCCAGAAGCACATCGACGCGGGCGCAAAGAAGGTGATCCTGTCCGCTCCTTCCAAGGACGACACCCCCATGTTCGTGTTCGGCGTGAACCACGCCACCTACAAGGGCGAAGCCATCATCTCCAACGCCTCGTGCACCACCAACTGCCTGGCCCCCGTGGCCAAGGTGCTGAACGACAAGTGGGGCATCAAGCGCGGCCTGATGACCACCGTGCACGCTGCCACCGCCACGCAAAAGACCGTGGACGGCCCTTCCAACAAGGACTGGCGCGGCGGCCGTGGCATTCTGGAAAACATCATTCCCTCCAGCACCGGCGCTGCCAAGGCGGTGGGCGTGGTGATTCCCGAGCTGAACAAGAAGCTGACCGGCATGTCCTTCCGCGTGCCCACTTCCGACGTGTCCGTGGTCGACCTGACCGTGGAACTGAACACCGAAGCTTCCTACGAAGAAATCTGCGCCGAAATGAAGGCCCAGTCCCAAGGCGCGCTGAAGGGCGTGCTGGGCTACACCGAAGACAAGGTGGTGGCCACCGACTTCCGCGGTGAGACCTGCACCTCCGTGTTCGACGCCGAAGCCGGCATCGCCCTGGACAAGACCTTCGTCAAGGTCGTTTCCTGGTACGACAACGAGTGGGGCTACTCCAACAAGTGCCTGGAAATGGTGCGCGTGGTGGCCAAGTAAGCCCTGCGGCTTCACTGCCCGGATCGCTGTTCAGGCCTTTGGGTGCTGCAGCGATCCGCCACAAAAAAAGCCAGCCCGGCAACGCGGCTGGCTTTTTTGCATCCTGTGGATGGCGGATGCGGCTTTCGAGGGCGGCTTATTCGATGCGACCACCTGCTGCCTTGACGATCTGGCCGGCCGCCACCCAGTCGTCCTTCAACAGCTGCTGGAACGCCGGCACCGGCAAGGTACCGGCTTCCACGCCCACGCGAGCCAGGCGTTCCTGCACCACCGGCTCGGCCAGCACCTTGCGCACCGCGGCATTGATGCGCTCCACCTCGGCAGCGGGCGTGCCGGCCGGTGCCAGCAGACCCAGCCAGGAATCGAAGGCATAGCCGGGTACGCCGGCTTCGGCCACCGTGGGCACATCGGGCAGGAAGCGCGAGCGCTGCTGGCCCGAATACGCCAGCAGCTTGATGCGCGGATCATGCTGGAAGGCCAGCATGCCGATGGTGGCGCCCGTGACCAGCTGTACGCGGCCCGCCAGCAGCTCGGTGGTGGCGTCACCGGTGGACTTCATCGGGATATGCTGCAACTGCACACCGCTTTGCGCCGCCAGCAGGGCACTGGCCAGGTGGGACGCGCTGCCATTGCCCGCCGAGGCGTAGTTGAACTGGCCCGGCTGGGCCTTGGCGCGCTGCAGCAATGCAGCCAGCGAGCTGATGCCGCTGCTGGCGGGAACACCCACCACATAGCCGGTGCGGCCCAGGAAGGAGACGCCGACAAAGTCCTTCTGCGCGTCATACGGCAGCTTGGCGTACAGGTGGCTGGCCAGGTTGTGGCTGGCAGCCGCCAGCACCAGGGTATTGCCATCCGGCGCGGCCTTGGCCACCTGGGATGTGCCCACGCTGCCGCCCGCGCCCGCGCGGTTTTCCACCACCACGGTAGCGCCCAGGGCCTGGCCCAGTTCGTTGCTGAAGGTGCGGGCCACGGTGTCTTGCGTGGCACCGGCACCGAACGGCACCACGATGCGGATCAGGCGCTCGGCCTGTGCGGCGGACGCAAAGGAAACGGCCACGGCAGCAGCCAGCAGGGAACGGCGGGCGAGGGGGGAGAAGATCATCGCGACAGTCATGCAGGGGGAAGAAAAAAAGCACCCACCTGCGCAGCACGACAGCGGCAAGGCGCCTGTGTATCGCAGGGAGTGCGAGCCCCCGATTCTGGCCAGCCCCCCCCCCGAAACCCAACCAATCATTTGCCATGTGCAAACTACCAAATCAACCGAAGGCCCGGGGGCTGTCCAGGCTTGGACTGCCACCACCAGGGTTGCACGACAGTTGCCACGCCCGGGGGCCGCATGATGGACGCCATGACTGCACCCTCTTCCCTGCACGCGCCGATTGGCTTTGACGATTTTCTGCAAGTGGAACTGCGCGTAGGCCGCATCGTGGCGGCCGAAGTATTCCCCCAGGCGCGCAAGCCCGCCTACCTCCTCCAGGTGGACTTTGGCCCGGCCCTGGGTCTGCGCAAGTCCAGCGCCCAGATCACCCAGCTCTACCAGCCCGAGGACCTGGTGGGCCGGCAGGTGGTGGCGGTGCTGAACTTTCCCAAAAAGCAGATCGGTCCCATCCAGTCCGAATGCCTGGTGACCGGCTTTCACAATGCAGACGGCCATGTGGCGCTGTGTGTACCGGACCGGGAGGTGCCACTCGGCACCAAGCTGCTCTGACGGGGGCCGGAGGCGCCAGCTTCAGGCGTGCTCGCGGACTCCGGCGCTGTCCGTGGGCGGCACCATCGCTGGCGCCAGAAAATCCAGAAACGCCGTGATGCGTGCCGCCAGCACGGTGTTGCGGTAGTACACGGCGTGGATGGCCTGGCGCTGCAGCACGGTGGCCTGCGGCAGCACCTGCACCAGCGTCCCCTGGGCGCGGTCGCGCACGGTCATGAAGTCGGCCAGACAGACCACGCCCTGACCGGCCAGCGCCAGCTGGCGCATGGTCTCCCCGCTGGAGGCCGTGAGCTGGGGCGCCGCATCCCAGCGTTCGCCACCATCGCTGGTGCGCAGCGGCCACTGGTTCAAGCCCGGCACCTGGCTGTTGCCTATGCGCTGGTGCTGGGCCAGATCGGCCACGCTGCGGATGCGCGCATGCCCTTCCAGATAGGCCGGGCTGGCCAGCACCCGCAGCGGGCTGTGGCACAGCAGGCGCGCGTGCAGCGTGGAGTCACGCAGCGCACCAATGCGGATGGCAATGTCGGTGCGCTTTTCCAGCAGGTCGATGTGCAGGTCATCGGTGTTCAGCTCCAGCGTGATCAGCGGGTAGCGCGCACGAAACGCCGCCACCAGCGGCACCACCACATGCAGCATGAAAGGCGAAGCGGCGTTGACACGCAGCGGCCCCGCCGGGGCCTGGCGCCGCACGGCCAGGTCCTCCTCGGCGGCATCCAGGGCCTCCAGCACGGCACGGGCCTGGGCCAGAAAGCGCGCGCCTTCCTCGGTCAGCTCCAGCTTGCGCGTGGTGCGGCGCAGCAAGGTGGTGGCCAGTTTCTTCTCCAGCCGTGACAGGCTGCGGCTGATGCCGGACGTGGTCTGGTCCAGTTGCAGGGCCGCTGCCGTGATGCTGCCGGTGTCGACCACCGTCCGAAAGGCAAGCAGTTCTTCCAAAGTGGATTGCATGGGCCCGAGCTTGGCGCAATTGTTGATTTTCAGTCAATTATTTTCTGTGGATTCAGGGCTTTTTCTGCAGGTATGGCTGCGCCACACTGGCGCCATGCTTCGTGATGGCCTCGCAACGCCTTGCCACCGCGGTGTTC
Source organism: Comamonas sp. CMM03 (assembly GCF_019218715.1). NCBI lineage: Bacteria > Pseudomonadati > Pseudomonadota > Betaproteobacteria > Burkholderiales > Comamonadaceae > Comamonas > Comamonas sp. CMM03. The sequence goes on from NZ_JAHUXB010000003.1 coordinate 52,605, forward strand.
CCCGGTGCGGGCGGCAGCACCTGCCATTGCCTTCTCCCCTGGCGGTGTCCGGCCACCGGCACCGCCCCTGTTTTGAAAGCCTTCCCATGACCGATACCCTGGCACACCCCGCTGCCGCTGCCCTTTCCGTGGTCCCCCCGCTGGGCCTGGGCACTTTCCGCCTGAAGGGCGATGTGGTGCAACAGTCCGTGCGCACCGCCCTGGAGCTGGGCTACCGCGCCATCGACACCGCGCAGATTTACGAGAACGAGGCCGATGTGGGCAGCGCCATCGCCGCCAGCGGCGTGCCGCGCCAGGACCTGTTCCTGACCACCAAGATCTGGGTCGCCCACCTGGGGGCCGATGCCCTGATCCCCAGCCTGCAGCAAAGCCTGGAGCACCTGCGCACCGACCATGTGGACCTGACGCTGATCCACTGGCCCTCGCGCGACGTGCCGCTGCAGGAGAGCCTGCGGGCCCTGCAGCGTGCCAGGGAACTGGGCCTGACGCGCCACATCGGTGTCTCCAACTTCAACACCGCGCTGCTGCAGCAGGCCATCGACACCGTGGGTGCCGACCAGATTGCCACCCACCAGATCGAGCTCAGCCCCTATCTGCAAAACCGCGCTGTCGTGGACTTCGCGCGCCAGCACGGCATCCACACCACGTCCTACATGACCCTGGGCTACGGCAAGCTGCTGGGCGAGCCGGTGCTGGCCGAGATCGCTACCGCCCACGGCGCCAGCCACGCCCAGGTGGCACTGGCCTGGGCCATGCAGCACGGGATCGCCGTGATCCCCTCGTCCACCCAGCGCGCCCACCTGCAGAGCAACTTGGCCAGCCGCACGCTGCGCCTGAGCGCGGATGACATGGCCCGCATCGATGCGCTGGAGCGCGGCGACCGCCAGGTCAGCCCCGAAGGCCTGGCACCGGTGTGGGACTGAGACCGGCCTCCTGCGGTCCGCACGCCACAGCGCACAGGCCACAAAAAAAGCTCCTGTCGGAGCTTTTTTTTGACGGCAAGGCCGTCCCTGTGAGACGACCTGAGGCCCCATGGGGCCCGTACTTCAGGCCGTGATCTGGATGGCGCCCAGATCGACGTATTCCAGAAACTCTTCGCGCGACAAGGTCACGGTGACGGGCTGGCCCTCGCTGGTCCAGGACACCACCATGCTGGCGATGGCCAAGTCCACCACGACGTCCTGGCCCCGGGGAATCGGCTCCAGCGGGCCGTCTCCCACACGGTGCTGGACCAGGCCCGCAATCCGGGCAGAGAAGCGTGCTGGCAGGCCATCGGTGTCGCTGTCGTCGGCTGGGTCGGGAATGGGGGGATGGGTGCTCATGCGCAAGTTCCTTTCCTTGTGATGGGCCGTGCAATCCGGCCGCGTGCTGTCATGCAGCAACGGGACACCTACTGTAGCTGCCGCCGGTCCCACCGTCTGTCAGCCAAGGCGCTGTATCCGGCCCAGGCCCGTCGGCCCAGCCTCGACCCTCTGCCACAGGGCCCGGCCGGTCACCCACCGCAGCGGCGGGCACAAAAAAAGGCCGCCTGTCCGGCGGCCTGTGCGCACAGGAGAGGAGCCCTGCACGGGCTCCGGGCCTGTGGCCCTCCAACCCTAGCCCACGGCGGGGTCTTCCACACCGCGCACGCTCTCGCGACCGTTCTTGTCCTTGAGCTTGCCCAGATCGGTGTCCACCGCACGCAGCAGCTTGTCCACGGCCACGACAAAGGCTTCATGCACCTTTTCGGCCTCGGCATTCACCGCAATCGGGGGTCGGCCATTGGCACGGGTTTCCAGCACGCAGCGCTTGCCGGGGCCACCGGTGCTTTTGAGGGCATCGACGCCGGTGAGGTAGACCTCCACGCGCTGCACGTAATCCTTGAGTCGTGCCAGACGGGTGTTGATTTCTTCCTGGGCCCACTGCGCGAGCGAATCGCCGCCCTGGATGGAGTCGTCGGCATGAACTTGAACTTGCATCAGCTTCCTCCTTGTTGCCTTGCTGCCGCGCATGGCCTGCGCAGCGGTGAAACGGCTTCACCCGCCACGGCCCGCTCGGGTCGACCTGGTGGTACTTGCCCGGCTTCGGCCTGCCATGCACGGTTTCATGATGCCCCAGTTCGGCCTGCGGCGCAGCCTTTCGTCGCCACGAGAAGGACGCCTGTTGATGTCCGTCAAGTCCTACTTCGTGGCCCGGCAGCCACAGCTGATAGCACACCAGTGCGCATGCAGGCTGCCTCAAACACTTCCAAATTCATAGCAAACGACACAAAGTAGCCCGAAGTTGCAGGCGTCGCCAGATGTACATGCCGTTCTGCCGTACGACTGCGCCTACATGTAAAACCCGGATCGACTGCGCACAAAGGGGCGCATGCGCACTAGCATGGATGCTCATGACCGCGCCCGCCTCCCGCCGCCTGAAGATTGGCCTCTCGGCCTGCTTCTCCCATGCCGACCCTTACCGGCCGCTGTTCACCGGCAAGACACTGCAGTATGTCGAGCAGTCGATCGCCCACTGGATCATGTCCAGCGGTGCCATGGTGGTCATGGTGCCTTGCCCCACCGGCGAAACCGCGCGCGGCGACGTGACGCTGGCGCATTACGCCGAATGGCTGGATGGCGTGGTGATGCACGGCGGTGCCGACGTGTGGCCCGGCAGCTATGGCGAGGAACCGCTGCAGCCCGAATGGCTGGGCGACCGGGTGCGTGACCTGTACGACATGGCGGTGGTGGAGGCCTTCAGCCAGGCCGGCAAGCCCATCTTCGGGGTCTGCCGCGGCCTGCAGCTGATCAATGTGGCCTTTGGCGGCACGCTCTACCAGGACATCGAAACCCAGGTGCCCGGCGCACAGCAGCACCGCAACCCCATCACCTACGACAAGCACCAGCACGACATCGCCATCGTGCCCGGCAGCCGCCTGGACCGGCTCTACCCCAACCAGCCGCGCGCACGGGTCAACAGCATCCACCACCAGGGCATCAAGAACGTGGCGCCGGGCTTTGACATCGAGGCCTGGAGCATTCCGGACCGCATTCCCGAAGCCATCCACCGCCGCATCGGTGGCAAAAGCTATATCGCGGCCACGCAGTGGCATCCCGAGTTCCGCGACCCCGAAGGCCGCACCCTGGACGACCGCGTCATTCTGGAAGATTTTCTGGCCGCCTGCGAACGCGCCCAGGTGCGTCCGGCACTGAGCCACAGCCCGTTCCAGATCCGCGACCGCGCGGCCCGCATGCTGCGGCGCGCCCTGCTGCGCAAGCGCTGAGCACCGGCGCCGCCGGTGCACCAGAAACGACACAGCCGCCCGCAGGCGGCTGTGTGCAAGGGGTTGGCAAAGGGCTGCCCGCCGGAGTCTCAGCGCACCAGCACCGCCCGCTCCGCCACCCGCACCGCACGGCGTGCGCGGCGCTTGCGTTCCCAGATGACGATGCCGGTGACCGAGAGCATCACCACCATCAGCCCCATGAGCGACATCAGGATGCGCCCCGGCATGCCCAGGATGCGCCCGGAATGCAGCGGCAACTGCAGTTGCACGAACACATCGGCCGCCGTGCCGTGCCATGGGCGGTGCATGCCCAGCACCGTGCCGTCTTCCGCACTGACGTAGATATTGGACATCTCCATGCCCATGGCCCCCATTTCGTCCGTGGGATCAAAGAACGAGACGTTGTAGAACGGGAAGTCCCCGCCGTACCAGATGCCGCCGGGACTGTGGGCAAAGCCCAGGCGCTGGCCCTCGGCACGCGCAATGTCGATGGCCTGGGCGAACGAGATCTTGGGCTGGATGAAGCTGCCGTAGGGCGCAGGCTTGATCGTCTCGTACGGACCGGGCGTCGTCGTGGAGATCTGGCGCATCACCGGGTAGAACACCTCGCGGTACAGGTTCAGCGAGAACGAGGTGAAGGCCACCACGATGATGATGCCCCACACCCACAGGCCGCCGGCACGGTGCAGGTCGAAGTTGAGCTTGTAGCCTCCGGCACGCCAGCGCACCACCCAGGACGGCTGCCAGCGCCCCCACCAGGAACGCGCCGGTGCCGCCGTGCACTGGGTCGAACCACGGGCCGCCAGGCGCCGCGGCAGCGTCAGGTACAGGGCCACAAAGCTGTCGATCAGCCACATCAGCGCCACGCCCCCCATCAGCCAGAAGCCCCAGCGGTCGCTGCCCCAGAAGGCCGGCATGTGCAGGCTTTCGTGCAGGTGGCGCAGCCAGGGCATCAGGTTGCGGGTGCTCAGCGCAATGCTCTTGGAATCACGGTGGCCGGTGACCTGCGCGGTCACCGGGTCCACGAACACATTGTTGTAGCCCAGCACATAGGGACGGCCGGTGGCCGGGTCCTGGCGCGGGCGCACCAGGAAGGAGGCGGCATGCCCCTCCTCCAGTCCCAGGGTCATATAGGCCACTTCGGCACGCGGATCGCTGGCCTCGACGGCGGCGGCCAGCGCCACCGGGTCCTGCAGCGCGCCGCGGCCCGGCGTGTGCATGATGTCGGCGTTGAGCCACTCATCGAGTTCGTGGTCCCAGGAGATCACCGCCCCTGTGGCGCCCGCCACCATCAGGAACAGGGCCACGGTCAGCCCGATCCAGCGGTGGACCACGGTCCAGAATTCACGCATGCAGTGTCACCTTCAGAAGTCCATGCTGGCGCTCAGTGTGAAGGTGCGCGGGGCACCCAGCACCAGATAGCCAGAGCCGGGGTAGCCGCCCACCGATGCCCAGTAGTTGCGATCCGCCACATTGTCCACGCGGGCACGCAGTGTCAGCAGCTTGCCCTGCACTTCGGTCATGTAGCGTACGCCCAGATCCAGGCGGTTCCAGCCGCTGACACGCAGGGTGTTGGTGGCATTGGCGTAGGTGGCGCCGGTATGGACCACGCGTGCATCCAGCGTCAGGCCTTGCACAGCGGGCACATCCCATTCAGCGCCTGCCGTGGCCTGGAACTGCGGCACACCGATCACACGCTTGCCGTCGGTGGTGCTGCTGCCGGTGCTGCGCTGCTTGGCATCCAGCCAGGTGGCACCACCCAACAGACGCAGGCCGCGCACGGGCTCGCCGAACACGTTCAGCTCCACCCCCTGGTGGCGGTCTTCGCCCGAAGAACCGAAGATGCGGGTGACCGGGTCAAAGGCCGAGCGGGGCTTGTCGGTCGAGAAGAAGGCCAGTCCACCGCCAATCTTGCCACCGTCGTACTTGACACCGACTTCCTTTTGCTTGGCGACGTAGGGCGCGTGCTGCTCGCCGACATTCGCAACGGCAATCCCGCCGGAAGTCGCCGGCGCGGTGTCACCCTGCACCAGACCTTCGATGTAATTGCCGTACAGCGACACCTGCGGCGTCAGCTTGAACACCGCACCCACCACCGGGCTGGTGCGGCTCTTGTCATAGGCGGAAGCACGCGCACCGCCGGCACTGGTCTGCACGCCGTTGTTGACAACGCGGTAGGTCAGCGAATCGGATTCGAGCGTCTGGTGGCGCACCCCCAGGGTCAGCAGCGCCTTGCCATCCAGCAGGGACAGGGTGTCGCCCAGCGCGTAGCTTTGCAGCGTGACGCCGCGGTTGTAGGCCGGGTTGTTGAGATCGTTGCCCAGGAACGTCAGTCCGGTAATGGCGTAGGACGTCGGGTTGTAGATGTTGGTGTTGAGCGTATTGCCTGCCCCAGTGCTCATGCCGTAGGCGTTGTACACCTTGAGGTCGAAGTGCGAGTAGCTGGCCACCAGCTCATGGCCCACGCTGCCAGTCGTGAACTTGCCGCGAATACCCAGCTCTCCCGTGCTCACATGGTCTTCCCGGGCGTTGTCGAAGCGGCTGGTCGTGGCAGCGCCATTGCCGGCCGCCGTGAGCGTGACATTGGCCAGCGCGTTGCGTTCCTTGCTGCGGCGCAGGCCATAGGCGGCCCAGGCGGTCACATCGTCGTTGATGTCCCATTCCCCACGGAAGGTGCCGAACAGATCACGCTCGTTGGAGTACGACCAGGGCTGGGCCCAGTTGGACGATGCGTCGGGCGCGCTGGGGATCACTGTCACACCGGTGCCGGGCGTGACATTGGTGCGGGTCTCTTTCAGGCGGTTGTTCTGCCAGCCGATGTCGCCCGACAGCCGCACATTGCGGCTGCGCCAGTCGACGCCCAGGGACAGCAGATCCAGCTTGGCGCTTTCCTGGTCGGTGGCCGTATCACCGCCGCGGTGCGCGGCGTTCAAACGCAGGCCCGTGCTTTGGTCCGGGCCGAAACGGCGGCTGATGTCTGCCGAGACCGTGGCCTGGCCACCGCTGGAAACGCCCACGCCCACGCGGTTCAGGGGCTCGTTGCCGGCACGTTTGGGCAACAGGTTGATGTTGCCACCCAGGCCCCCGCCGTTGGGGCTGGCACCGGTCAGGAAGGCCGAGGCGCCCCGCAGCACTTCCACGCGCTCGAACAGCTCGGTGGCGATGTACTGGCGCGGCAGCAGGCTGTACAGGCCGTTGTAGGCCACATCGTCCGAGCTCAGGGTGAAGCCGCGGATGAAATACGCTTCCTGGAAGTTGCCGAAGCCACGCGCCACCCGCACCGTCGGATCGTTCTGCAGCACATCGCCCACGCTCTTGGCCTGGCGGTCCTGGATCAGCTCATTGGTGTAGCTGGTGATGGAAAACGGCGTGTCCATGTTGTCGCGCGTGCCCAGAATGCCGGCACGCCCGCCGCGTGCCACCTGGCCTCCGGCATAGGGCTTGGACAGGCCTTCGGCCGAGGCATCGGCGCTGGCTTCGACGGTGACGGTTTCCAGCTCAGTGGCGGCGGCCTGCGCCCAGACACTGGCGCCAGAGGCCCACAAAGACAAAGCGACCGCAATCGGTCGCAGGGGGAATGCTGGATGGCTCATAGACACAGGGATGTTGAAGATTGTCAACGTAATTTTATTGACAATCATTCTCACTCGTATATCCACATTCCTGACAAGGACGCCGTCTGTCGCTCCTTGCACACAGCACCGCATTCAATGTAAGCACTTGCTTTTGTTGCACGACCCTGGTGAAAGGCGAAGCAGAGAGCAGCGATTCGGCACAAAAAAGCCGCCCGAAGGCGGCTGCTCTCACCGGGCCGGAAGCGGTGCAGACCCTGCGTGCCCTGGCAGTGCCACGGCACGCGGCGGCCCCACCGCCACCCTTGCCTCTCAGTGGTGGTGGCCGTGGCCGCCATGCACATGGCGGTGGGCAATTTCCTCTTCGGAAGCCGCACGCACTTCGCTCACGGTGCAGGCAAAGCGCAGGGCCTGGCCGGCCAGCGGATGGTTGCCGTCCAGCTGGACCACCGGGCCCTTGATCTTCACCACGTTGTAGATCTGGGGCAGACCCTGGTCGTTGGTGCCGCGCAGCTGGCCGCCCACCTTCACGCCGGGGGGGAACTCGCCCTTGGGGATGGTGCGCAGCAGGCTTTCGTCGCGTTCGCCAAAGGCGTCTTCGATCGCCAGGTCCACGGTCAGTGCATCGCCGGTCTGCTTGCCTTCCAGGGCCGCTTCCACCTTGGCAAAGATGTTGTCGTAACCGCCATGCAGATAGGCCACGTCGCCCTTGTCCAGCAACGGACCGGCCAGACCGCCTTGCAGCAGCGCGTGGATCTTGTAGTGGATGGTGACGGCGGTGTCTTTGGTGATGTTCATGCTCTGCAATCAAAAGCGGGGCGGCTGCCTGCGCAGCCACCCCGTTGGTTGGGATGGGAACCATTGTCCCCGATCTGCCGCGGCCCCCCGGGGGCAGGGGTCAGAAGCTGGTCCATTCCTCGGTGTCGGCCGTGGTGGCCGCTGCCGACCCTGTGGATGCCACTGGAGCCTGCGGCGCAGGGGCCAGTGCCGGGGCGGTGGCCGGGGATGCTGCCTTCACGGCGGCAGGCTTGCTGAAAGTGCTGCCAGCCTTGGCTCCATGGGCGACGGTGTGGAGCACCTGGGCCGTGGCGGCCGCCGCCTGCTTGCGTGCCGCCGTGTGGGCCGCAGCACGGCGGGTCAGACCGGTCTGACCGCCGCCTTGCACACGGAACACGGCCACGGCATGCAGCAGTTCTTCGGACTGGTGGCGCAGGCTGTCGGCAGCGCCCGCCATTTCCTCCACCAGCGCAGCGTTCTTCTGTGTGGTCTGGTCCATGTGGGTCACGGCCTCGCCCACCTGGGCCACGCCGGTGCTTTGTTCGGCGCTGGCCAGGCTGATGCTGGAGATCAGCTGGGTGACCTTCTGGATCTCGCTGACCGCCTGCTCCATGGTTTCCCCGGCGCGCGCGGCGCGGGCATTGCCCTGGTGCACTTCGGCCACGCTGGTGCTGATCAGCTGCTGGATTTCCTTGGCGGCTTCGGCACTGCGGCTGGCCAGGGCCCGCACCTCGCCGGCCACCACGGCAAAGCCGCGGCCATGCTCGCCGGCACGCGCGGCTTCCACGGCGGCATTCAGCGCCAGGATGTTGGTCTGGAAGGCGATGGAGTTGATCACCCCGGTGATGTCGGCAATCTTCTGGCTGCCGGCATCAATGCCCTGCATGGCCTGCACCACCTGGCGCACGGCGTGGCCGCCTTCGGTCACCACCTGCTGGGCGCTGCGCGCCAGCTGGTCGGCGGTCTTGGAGTGGTCGGCGTTATGGGCCACGGTGCTTCCCAGCTCTTCCATGGCGGCGGCGGTTTCTTCCAGCGCACTGGCTTCGTTTTCGGTGCGGCTGGCCAGGTCCAGATTGCCCTGGGCGATCTGTGCGCTGGCAGCGGCCACGCTTTCAGCCTGGGCCTGGACCGTGCGCACCACATCCGACAGGCCATCCACCGTGTGGTTCATGGCGTCCAGCAGCTGGCCTATTTCGTCCTTGCGCTCATGCGGGATCTTCACCGTCAGGTCCCCGGCGGCGATGGTGCGGGCCAGCTGGCTGGCTTCGTTCAGCGGGCGCACGATCATGCGGCGCAGCAGCAGGAACCACACCCCGGCCAGCACCAGCACGGCACACAGGCCCATGGCGGCAAACAGGGCGATCATGCGGCGGGTTTCAGCCACGAACTCGTCCACATAGGCGCTGGAGACGATGGTCCAGTTCCAGGGCGCATATTCGCCAAACACCGCCAGCTTGGCGCGCGGCGCAGACTCCCCCGCATTCGCCCAGGGATAGCTGATGGCGCCCTGCTTGCGCTCCAGGATCTCGCGGATGAAGGCACGGCCGTCGCTGTCCCTGGATTCCAGAATGCTCTGCCCCTCCTGGGACGGGTGTACCACCAGCGTGCCCGGGGCGGCAGCGTCGTTGCGCAGCACGTAGTAATAGCCGCCTTCGCCCACTTTCAGCGCGCGGATGGAGGCCTTGAGGTTGTTCAGCAGCTCCGAGAAGTCCTGCCCCACGAAGGCCATGCCCACGATGGCGCCCGAGGCATCTTTCAGCGGACGGTACTGCGTCATGTACTGGCGGCCGAACAGCATGGCCAGGCCCATGTAGCTGCGTCCGGCCTGGACTTCGGCATAGGCCGGGTGCTGGCGGTCCAGCTGGGTGCCGGTGGCGGGTTCGCCCTTGTCGGTCTTCAGCGACGAGGCCACACGCAGGTAGTCATCCCCCTGGCGCATGAACACCGTGGCCACCGCACCGGTGGCACGGGTGAAGCGATCGATGCGGGCGTTGTCGCCATTCAGCGCCACCCCGTCCAGGCGCAGCAGCGGCTCGGCGCTGCGGTCCAGTTCCAGCGTGCCGTTCAGGCTGGCCGCGAAGCTGTCGGCCAGGAACTGGGTGCGCTGGCGCAGGTCACGGTCATTGGCCTCGATGAAACGGCCCAGCATCGAGACGCCCTGCTCCAGCTCGTTCTGCACCTTGTGCTCCATCACGCGGGTCACGCTCCAGGCAATGCCCAGCAGCAGCGCCGCCAGAATGGCTGCCACCCAGACGAAGTTGGTGATGGCCAGCTTGGTTCCCAGACCCTGGCGGCGCCAGTAACGTTGCCCAATGTGCATAGTGCCTCTTGATGGTGGGGGAGCGGCGCGTGCACCTGCGGTGCCGGACCCTGCCTCAGGGCCACGGCGGTGTCCACTCCCAAAATCACAAGGCTAACGATCACCGCCGAAAAGCACTTGACCCACATCAACGCGTAACAATCAAGTAACAAATCCGGCGATTCCCTGCGCTATGCAAGGCGCTTTTGCGCCGCCAGCAACCCACAGGCTCCTGCCCGGCGTGGGCCAGGCAGGCCTGTGCAGTCTCACCCGCAGCCGCCGGGCATCAGGCCGTGGGCCGCTCTTCCACCTGCTGGCCCGGGTGGCGGGCGAAGCGGCGGATCTCCGGGCCATGCACCGGATCCTGGCTGTCCCAGGGCCAGCCGCCAAACTGGGTGCGGCGGTAGTCCATCATGGTCTGCATGATTTCCTGCTGCGTGTTCATCACGAACGGTCCGTACTGCACCACGGGTTCGGCAATCGGCCGGCCTTGCAGCATCAGCAGCTCCGCCACATCGCTGCCGGTGTTCTCCAGCACCCAGTCCTGGCCGGCGGCCATTTCCAGCGCCGCATGTTCGCGCAGCGTGTCACCAGCCACCTGCAGCTGCTGGCCCACAAACCAGTACAGCATGCGCCGGGTCTGCGCGCCCTGGGCGGCGGGCAGCGACCAGCGGGCGCCGGGTTCCAGCCGCAGCGTCCAGATCGCCACATCCGCATCCGCCTGACCGGCCCAGGACTCGGGCGGCGGCGGCAGCGGCGCACCCGCACCCGGCAGCGCACCGGCCACCACGGTGACCGTGGTCCGGGCGCCGCCGTCGCTGGTGTGCACCAGGCGCGGGATGCGCTCGCTCCACAGCATGGTGAAGTGCGGCGCCACCATCTTGCGGGCCGCGGGCAGGTTCAGCCAGATCTGGAACAGCTCCAGCGGATTGGCCTGGTCGCGGTGCAGCAGCGGGAACATCTCCGAATGCTGGATGCCCTGGCCGGCGGTGAGCCACTGCACATCCCCTTCACCGAAGCGTGCGGCAGCGCCCAGCGAATCGGCATGGTCGATCAGGCCTTTGCGCACCAGGGTCACGGTTTCGAACCCCCGGTGCGGGTGGCCGGGGAAGCCGGGCACATGCTCGCCGTGGTACATCGAAAAGCCGTCCTTGCCGCTGAAATCGCTGCCGAGCTCGCGCTCGTCCAGCGCCACGGCCTGCAGGCCCATCTGCCCGTCCCCTGCCGGGTAGGCATCGTCGTGGTGGGCGCAGAACAGAAACGGATCCAGCACCGGCCAGCGCAGCCCGTCGATGGGCTGGCGGCTGAGAATCGCGTGCGGGGTGTGGGGCATCTGGGTCTCCGGTGGCGACGGGTGGGGCGGCAACCAACCGTGCCGCAGATCCTGCCTCGCCATGGTGCAGATGATGGGGCCGGCGCACCTTTTCCCAATGCCATGCTCGCGGAACGCAGCATCTCACCCACAGAACAATGCCTGCATGAAAGCAGGCATTGTTCTGTAGCTTGAAGTCTCAGCGCGGCGGCATCTGCAGCCCGCGCTGCACGGCCGGGCGCTTTTCCCAGGCCGCCAGCACGCGCAGCACATTGGGGAATTTGCCCAGGCCCACCAGCTCGCCCGCATCGTAAAACTCGATCAGGCAGCGCACCCAGGGCAGGATGGCCATGTCGGCAATGGTGTAGGTGTCGCCCATGATCCAGGACTTGCCCTTGAGCTGCTGGTCCAGCACCTTGAGCAGGCGCTGGGCTTCGGTGACATAGCGCTGCAGCGGGCGCTTGTCCTCATAGTCCTTGCCGCCGTAGCGGTGGAAGAAGCCGATCTGGCCGAACATGGGGCCGATGCCCCCCATCTGGAACATCAGCCATTGCAGCGTCTGGTAGCGCGCCACGGCGTCGGGGGGCAGGAACTGGCCCGACTTTTCCGCCAGATAGACGAGGATGGCACCACTTTCGGCCAGCACCAGCGGGCTGCCGCCGGGGCCCTGCGGGTCCAGGATGGCCGGAATCTTGTTGTTGGGATTGACGCTCAGGAACTCAGGGGTGAACTGGTCCCCGGTCTGGATGTCCACCCGGTGTGCTTCATAGGGGATGCCGCATTCCTCGAGCATCACGGACACCTTCACCCCGTTGGGTGTGGGCAGGGAGTACAGCTGCAGCCAGTCCGGAAACTGGGGAGGCCATTTGCGGGTGACAGGGTAAGGACTCAGATCGATCATGCAGGGCCTTGTGCAGGAGTCAACAGCCGCTGGCGCATGCGCCAGCGTGTCTGCATGTTAACGGCCTTGTAGGACAAAAGGCCAGCGACAAACGGTAAAAAACGACAGCCTGCTAAATAAAACCATAGCAACCTACTACCGTCATATATACGCCTGAGCGCATTTAGGTACTCAGGACGTCTTTTTGTCCAGGCTCATGGTCAAGCCCTGTGCCGTGACCGTGATGACGCCGGGCTGCAGGCCGATGGTGTCGGCCAGCGCCAGATCCTTGTCCTCGAACTGGTGCAGCACCAGGTTGTCCAGCACCTGTTCGCCCAGGCGCGGCCCGTAGGTGGTCAGCATGTCCGCCAGCGCGGGCGGGGCATCGGCGATCTGCAGGCTGTTGACCAGCACGCGCTGGGCACGCAGCGTGCGGTCGCTGGGCTCGTAGCGCAGGCCAAAGCTCACATCCAGCTGGCCCTGGAAAGTCTGCTTGAGCACCGGGCCCGACAGCAGCACCGGCAGCACGGCCCGGATCTGGTTGCTGTCCGGCAGCATGGACAGCACCGGCGCCTGCAGCTGCAGTTGCAGCAGGCCGGCCACGGGATAGGGTTTGGGGAATTTGCGCGCCACCGTGGCTTGCAGCTGCTGCGTGCTCATGCTGAGCTGGCGTGGCAGGGAGCGGCCCGAGCAGGCGGTGGTCAGAAGAGGGACCGCACAGGCGGCACTGAGCAGAAAACGGCGGCGTTGCATGGGCTGCGAATCCGGGAAAGCACAAAAGCGGTACGGTGTTGGAACCGTGCGGGCGATACAGGTTCCCTGTACCTCGCCGAAAAACCTGGGATTGTGCGGCAATCCGCCGCCTTCTGCCGGGGCGTACGCTAGGGCCCCAAGCGCCAGAGGCAGCAATTCCCCACACCCCGTGTGTTTTCTGCCCGGCTGCGGCACACTGACCGGGTCAACTCGCCGGTGCTGGCAGGCGTTGGATGCGCAAGCGCCCCGCACGCCGCCCCACCCGGCCTTTCTCGCAGACCATGCCCTTGCCACCTTCTTTCACCGCTGCCATCGCGCAGCTGCAGTCCCTGCTGCGCCAAGGCTGGCAAGCCCTGCGCCAGTTTCTCGCCACCCGTACCCGCCGCCAGTGGTGGCAGGCCGCCGCCTGCGTGCCGGTGTTCCTGGTGCTGCTGCTGGGCGTACTGGTGCTGCTCACGCCCAGCCTGTCGGACATCCGCAAGGCCAAGGAAGACAACCCGGCCCAGATCCTGAGCGCCGACGGCAAGGAACTGGCCCTGTTCACCCGCAGCAACCGCCGCTGGATCCCGCTGGCCCAGATTTCGCCCAATGTGGTCAAGGCACTGATCGCCACCGAAGACCACCGTTTCTACGAACACCACGGGCTGGACTGGCGCCGCACCGCCGCCTCGGTCGTCTACACCCTGTCGGGGGACCGCCAGGGCGGCTCCACCATCACCCAGCAGCTGGCGCGCAACCTCTACCCGGAAAAAGTGGGGCGCGACGCCACGCTCAGCCGCAAGCTCAAGGAAGCCGTGACCGCCTACAAGATCGAGGCGCTCTACACCAAGGACGAGATCCTGGAGACCTATCTGAATACGGTCCCGTTTCTCTACAACGCCTTCGGCATCGAGATGGCGGCACGCACCTATTTCGACAAAGGCGCCGACAAGCTCACGGTGCTGGAAGCCGCCACCCTGGTGGGCATGCTCAAGGGCACCAGCTACTACAACCCGGTGCGCAACCCCGAGCGCGCCGTGCAGCGCCGCAACACCGTACTGAGCCAGATGGTCAAGCGCGAGGTGCTGGCCGAAGCCGAGTTCGACCGGCTCAAGACCCGCCCGCTGCGCCTGGATTTCGAGCGCCAGGAAATCGCCGAAGGCCCGGCACCGCACTTTGTGCGGGCACTGCGCGGCTGGCTGGTGGACTGGGCCGACAGCCATGGCTATGACATCCACAGCGACGGCCTGGTGGTCCACACCACCGTCGATTCGCGCATGCAGGCCTGGGCCAACCAGGCCGTGGCCCGCCATGGCCGCACCTTGCAGGCGGTGGCCCAGCGCAACTGGTCGCAGGCCAGCGCCTGGGGCGCCCAGCAGCCGCTGGTGCAGACCCTGGTCAAGGAAAGCAGCGCCTACCGCAGCGCCGTGGCCAGCGGCGAAGCCCCGGCCGAGGCCCTGAAGCGCCTGCTGATCGACCGCGCCTTCATGGCCGCGCTGCGCGAAGAGAAAACCCGCATCCAGGCCGGCTTCCTTGCCATGGACCCGCGCAACGGCCATATCCTGGCCTGGGTGGGCAGCCGCGACTACAAGCAGGACCCGTTCGACCACGTGCAGCAGGCACGCCGCCAGCCCGGCTCCACCTTCAAGCCCTTTGTCTATGGCGCGGCCCTGCTCAACGGCAGCCGCCCCAGCGACACGCTGGAGGACAAGGCCGTGGAGATTCCGCTGTCCGGCGGCCAGATCTGGCGCCCCACCGACGCACAGCCGCCCAGCAACCAGGCCATGACCCTGGCCGACGGCCTGGCCTATTCCAAGAACACCATCACCGCCCAGGTGATGCAGCAGGTCGGCCCCGCCAAGGTGGTGCGCCTGGCCCGCAGCCTGGGTGTGCGCGACAGCGCACTCGACGCGGTGCCGGCCCTGGCCCTGGGCAGCAGCCCGGTCAGCTTGCAGGAAATGGTCACCGCCTACGCCAGCCTGGCGCGCAGCGGCCAGTACCTGCCGCCGGTCATGGTCACCCGCATCACCAACCGCGACGGCGATGTGCTGGCCGAATTTGCCCCCGCCCGCGCCGAAGCCGCCATGGACACCAACGCCGCCAACGCCCTGGTGGACATGCTGCGCGGCGTGATCGACAAAGGTACGGGCCGCGCCATCCGCAGCACCTACGGCATCCACGCCGATGTGGCCGGCAAGACCGGCACCACCCAGGGCAATGCCGATGGCTGGTTCATTCTGATGCACCCGCAGCTGGTGACCGGCGCCTGGGCCGGCTTCAACGACGGCCGCATCACCCTGCGCAGCGACTACTGGGGCCAGGGTGCGCGCAGCGCCCTGCCCATGGTGGGCGACTTCACCAACCGCGTGCTGGGCACCCGCCGCATCGACGCCCAGGCCCGCTTCGCCGAACCCGAGCACAGCGACTGGTGGGGCAATCTGGTGGATGGTCTGCGCGAACGCATTCAAGGCTGGTGGGGCAGCACCCCCGAGGACGAAGGCGCCGTGCAGGACCATGCCCCGTCCGCCCCCCGCCGCCCGGCGCCCGCGCCGGACGCCAGCCCGCCGGCCACACCGTCCACGCCTGCGGCGCCCCCCATGCCCGGCGGCGGCTGGCCCGGGCGGGAGCAGCGCCCCGGCGGCCCGGCCCCGGTCACCCGCGACCCCGACACCAGCCACGACGGCCCGGTGGAAGAACGCACGCCCACCTTGCAGGAACAGGGCCTGCCCGCCCCGGCACCGGCACCGGTGCAACCGCCCCCTGCCGGCCAGGACGGTGCCTACAACCCGTACAACCTGCCGCCCCTGCCCGGCCAGCTGCCCCGCCCGCAGGACCGCGAGGCCTACCCGATGCCGCCATTGGGCGGGTGATGCCGGGTGATGGCGTTCGCCGCCCAGCCGGGTGAGGTACGCACGCGCCACAACCGGCACCTTGCCGGTGGCCGGGCTGTGGACAAGCGCCACAGCATGCAGTGTGCAAAATCTTTTCCAGGGATGGCGCAGGCAGCGCGGCCGCACGGGCTGCTGCACCGACGCATCCGCGTGCCGGAGCGCTATCGAACTTGAGGTGCACAACTTGTTGTGCGCCGCGCTGCAAAACAGTTTTCAGGACGCAGGCGGGCCGCCGGTGACGCCCCGGACAGGGCTCTGCCCCATGGCCTGGGCCCATGGACACGCGGCCTGGGCCCTCGGAGGCACTAGGCGTCTGCGCCCCCCACCACGGCCGGGGTCACCGCCGTTCCGGCCAGCAGGCCTCCGTCGACATGGAACTCGCTGCCGGTGATGTACGTGGCCTCGTCCGACGCCAGCAGCACGGCCACGGACGCCACCTCTGACGGCAGCCCGAATCGGCGCAGCGGCGTGTCCCGCACCAGTGCCGCCATGCGCGCCTCCCGGTCCGCGCCGGTGCCCAGCATGGGCTCCCACATGGGCGTGAGGACGGCAGCCGGGTGGATGGAATTGCACCGGATGCGGAGCCCCTGTTCGGCGCAGTACAGCGCCACGGTCTTGCTGTGGTTGCGCACCGCCGCCTTGGACGAGGCATAGGCTGCCGCCCCGGGAATGCCCACCAGGCCCGAGCGGGAGGAGATGTTGATGATGGAGCCGGTCTGCTGCGGCCGCATCGCCCGGATGGCGTGCTTGCAGCCCAGGAACACCCCGTCGAGATTGGTCCGGTGCACGGCATGCCAGTCGGCCAGATCGGCATGCTCCGGGTCATGGGCCACCACCCCACCCTCGAACCCGGTCACGCCCGCGTTGTTCACCACCACGTCCAGGCGCCCGCGCTCGGCCAGGGCCTGCGCGGTGACGCGGCGCCAATCGTCTTCCTGCCGCACATCGAGCGGGGCATAGCAGGCCTGCGCGCCCAGCGCATCGGCCACGGCGCGGCCCCGTTCATGCTGGATGTCGGTGACATAGACGAAGCAGCCCTGCTGGGCGAACATGCGGGCAATCGCTTCGCCGATGCCTTGGGCCGCCCCGGTGACGATGGCCACTTTGGAATCAAGTCGTTGGTCCATACCTGAAGCCGTGCGCCGCCCTCTCGGGCGGCGCATGGAATGAGCAAAAGGCCAGTCTACCCGGCACATGCTTGCGTGCAGCGCCCCATCCGCCCTGCGCACCAGGTGCGCAGACTGCCGCAGCCAGCATGAAAAAGGCCGCTGGCACACAGCATGTGCCAGCGGCCGTTCTCTTTTTTAAGCTCGGCCGACCCTCCTGCGGTGCGGCGGCCATCAGCCTTCCAGGTACATCCGCGCCAGCTGCGCGCGTTCGGCAGCCCCCACGCCCAGGGCTTCGGCCAGATAGCGGTCCATGGTGCCGTAGCGTTCTTCGGCCAGGGCAAAGGCGCTGTCCAGGAACGGCATCTGCACACGCCACAGCACATCCAGAATCTCCTGCGGCACCGTCTGCGCGGCCCTGGCGGCCAGCTCGAGCGGGCGACGGTAGAGCTGGTTGGTCAGCAGGTAGTCGTCATGCACCACCTCGCGGGACACGCCCAGCGCCAGCAGGATCAGCGCCGCCGCCCAGCCGGTGCGGTCCTTGCCGGCGGTGCAGTGGAAGACCAGGGGACGGTCGCTTTCCAGCAGCATGCGGAACAGCGTGGCAAAGCGCTCGGCATTGTCGATGACAAAGCCGCGGTAGGTGTCCTGCATCAGGCCCACGGTATCGGCCGGCGTGAGCCGGTGGCCCTGGTGGATCATGGCGAACGCGCGCTGCACCACGGTGGGTTCGATGGTCAGCGCATGCTGGGTCAGAAACGGCCAGTCATAGCCCTGGGCCACGCGCTCTTCCACGCCGCGAAAGTCCACTGCCCGGCCCACATTCAGCTCCTGCAGGGCCTGCAGGTCGGTCTGGCTCAGGCCTGCCAGGTGGTCGGAGCGGAACAGGTGGCGCCAGCGCACCGTGCGGCCATCGGCCCCGGTGTAGCCGCCCAGATCGCGGAAATTGGTCGTGCCCTGCAGCGCCACGCTGCGGGGGAACGGCGTGGCAACAGGGGCAGTGGTGGGGGCGGCATCGAGGGCCAGGTCCATGGTCGCTCCTTCAAGGGTCAATCACCGGGCACAGCACCCGGGGCGGCACAGCGTGCAGACCCCATGGTGCCTGCACTCCGTGACCAACGCATGTACCCGTGCGACACCCGGCCCGCAGCAGCAGGCCGCCGGTCGCACGGACGGGGTCAGTCGTTGCTGACCAGGTGCTTGCCGACGATGCCGGTCAGCTCGAACATGCCGATGCGGTCCTTGCCGAACACCGGCAGCAGCTTGGCGTCCGCCACGATGATGCGCTTGTCCTTGGGGTCCTGCAGGTTGTGGGCCTTCACATAGTCCCAGACCTTTTTCACCACCTCGGTGCGGGCCACGGCACCGTCACCGATGACGGCGGCCAGTGCCGCATCCGGGCGGTAGTTGGCGGCGGCGGGTTTGCGGGCCGTGGTCTTGGCGGCGGCCTTCTTGGCGGCAGGCGCCTTCTTGGCTGCCGCAGTCTTGGCCGGGGTCTTGGCGGCAGCACCCGCCGCCGTCTTGCGCGGCGGGTACTTGGATTCGCGCTGCTCGAACTCGAAGTTCACCTTGCCCGCTTCCGCATCCCAGACCAGGAAGGCCTTGAAATTGCGGCGCGTGCGGTTGGAGACGAACTTCTCCAGCAGGTCGGTCTTGCCGGCAGACAGCAGCTTGGTCATCTGCTCGCGCTCGATCGGCTGCTGCAGAATGATCTGGCCGCTCTTGAAATCGCAGCTGGGCGTGGGCTGCTGCTGTGTGGGCACGGCCTTGGAGCAGACGTAGTTGGCGCCATGCTCGAACACCGGTGCACCGCACTTGGGGCAGTTGCCCAGAGACTGCTGGGCGCTGAAATCCACGATTTCGCCGGACTCTTCTTCCTTGTCGTCGCCAAAGTCGAATTCCAGCTTGTAGTTCTGTGCCTCTTCGTCGCGCACGATGGCCACTTCGGCGGTGAAGGGCCAGCCGGCCTTGGAGCGGAAGCCTTCCAGCGGGCCGATGCGTCGGTCGCGCAGCAGGGCTTCGGCCTCGGCCGTTTCAAAGGTGCGGCCGGCCGGCGACTTGGTGAACGAGAAGCCGCAGCCTTCGCCCGCCCCGTTGGCGCCCGTGCAGGCGTAGCGGCGGTAGTTCTCCTTGACCACGCCCTGGCAGTTGGGGCATGGTGTGGACAGGGTGGCGTAGTCGCCGGGCACGGTGTCGCGGTCGTATTCCTTGGCCTTCTTGACCAGCTTTTCGGTCATGGCGGCAATCTGCTGCATGAAGGCGGCGCGCGACAGCTCGCCCTTTTCCATCTGCGACAGCTTGTATTCCCACTCGCCGGTCAGGTCGGCGCGGGAGAGTTCTTCCACCTGCAGGCCGCGCAGCAGCGTCATCAGCTGGAAGGCCTTGGCCGTGGGGATCAGCTCGCGGCCTTCGCGCAGCATGTACTTCTCGGTCAGCAGGCCTTCGATGATGGCCGCTCGGGTGGCTGGCGTACCCAGTCCCTTCTCCTGCATCGCGGAGCGCAGCTCTTCGTCGTCAATCTGCTTGCCGGCGCTTTCCATGGCGCCCAGCAGCGTGGCTTCCGAATAGCGCGCGGGCGGCTTGGTTTTCAGGCCTTTCACATCGGCATGGTCGGTGCGGGGCTGCTCGCCCGGTTGCACCGCCACCAGCGGCTGGCCCTTGTCGCCTTCCTTGGCGTCTTCCACCTCGTTGGCGGCTTCCTTGCCGTAGATGGCCAGCCAGCCCGGCTTGACCAGCACCTTGCCTTCGGTCTTGAAGGAATGCTGCTCCACCTTGCTGATGCGGGTGGTCACCTGGTGCTCGGCGCTGGGGAAGAACACGGCCATGAAGCGGCGCACCACCAGGTCGTACAGCTTCTGCTCCGCCTCGCTCAGGCCGCTGGGCGCCTGGGTGGTGGGGATGATGGCAAAGTGGTCCGAGATCTTGCTGTTGTCGAAGATGCGCTTGGACGGGCGGATGTAGTTGTCGTTGATGGCCTGCTGCGCAAACGGCGCCAGATGGCGCATGCCGCTGGTGGCCAGCATCTCGAAGGTCTGGCGTGCCACGGGCAGATAGTCTTCGGGCAGGGCACGTGCGTCGGTACGCGGGTAGGTCAGGGCCTTGTGGCGTTCGTACAGGCTTTGCGCCAGCGCCAGCGTGGTCTTGGCGGAGAAGCCGAACTTGCCGTTGGCCTCGCGCTGCAGGCTGGTCAGGTCGAACAGCAGCGGCGATGCCTGGGTGGTCGGCTTGCTCTCTTCGGTCACCGTGGCGGGCTTGCCCCGCACCGCCGCGGCAATGGCGTCGGCCTCGTGCTTGTTCCACAGGCGGTCGGCCTTGGCTTCAGCGTCTTCGCTCTTCTTCCACTGGGGGTTGAACCACTTGCCCAGGTACTGGCCGGCCTGGGCGTTGAACGCGCCATGCACTTCCCAGTAGTCGCGGCTGACGAACTTGCGGATCTTTTCCTCGCGCTCCACCACCAGCGACAGCGTGGGGGTCTGCACCCGGCCCACCGTGGTCAGGAAGAAGCCGCCATCGCGCGAATTGAACGCCGTCATGGCGCGCGTGCCGTTGATGCCCACCAGCCAGTCGGCTTCGGAGCGGCTGCGGGCGGCATCGGCCAGGCCCTGCATCTGCTGCTCGCTGCGCAGCTTGTCAAAGCCGTCGCGGATGGCCTGGGGTGTCATGGACTGCAGCCACAGGCGCTTGATGGGCTTGCCCAGCCCGCCCTTGGCGCCGCCGGCGTACTGCTCGATCAGGCGGAAGATCAGCTCCCCTTCACGGCCCGCGTCACATGCGTTGATGAGTTCGGTCACATCCTTGCGCTTGGCCTGCTTGACCACCGCGTTCAGACGGCTCTTGGTCTTGTCCACCGGCTTCAGGTCGAAGCGCGGGGGGATCACCGGCAGGTTGGCAAAGCTCCACTTGCCGCGCTTGACGTCGAACTCCTCGGGCGCCTGGATTTCCACCAGATGGCCGACGGCGCTGGTCACCACATAACGCTCGTTCTCGAAATGGTCTTCGTGCTTGTCGAACTTGCCGTAGGCAGGCGTCAGCGCGCGCACGATGTCCTGGGCCACGGAGGGCTTTTCTGCAATCACCAGGGTCTTTGTCATGGGTGGTTCTCGTTCATTACCACGGCGGCTTCACCAGCGAAGCCGCCGCTTCTACAATGCGTCTCGCACGCGTGCGCACATGCGCGCACGTGTGTGCACATTCAAGTTATCAGAGATTGCCATGCCCCGCACCGCCGAATCCCTTTCCAGCCATCGCCGCATTCAAACCAGACGGTCCGGCGTACACGGCAAAGGCGTGTTCGCCGTGCAGGACATTGCGGAAGGCGAAACCCTGATCGAGTACACCGGCGAGGTGATCGGCTGGCAGGAAGCCCAGGACCGCCACCCGCACGACCCCAGCCAGCCCAACCACACCTTCTACTTCCATGTGGACGAAGACCGGGTGATCGACGCCAACTACGGCGGCAACTCGGCCCGCTGGATCAACCACAGCTGCTCCCCCAACTGCTACACCGACGAACGCGAGGGCCGCATCTACATCGTGGCGCTGCGCAATATCGCGGCGGGTGAAGAGCTGAACTACGACTACGGCCTGATGGTGGAAGAGCGCTACACACCCAAGCTCAAGGCCGAATACGCCTGCTACTGCGGCGCGGCGCGCTGCCGGGGCACCATGCTGGCGCCCAAGAAGGGCTGGCGCCCGCCGATGCCGGGCGACCAATGAGGCCCGCCGCGCTGCGGGGCGACCCCGGCACCGTACGGCGCACGGCAAGCAACAAAAAGAAAGAACCACGATGACCTCACCCATTCACTGGAACGCCGAAGCCCTGTGGGAAGCCGTGGCCCCGCGCCTGCCGGGCTTCACCATCGACATCCTGCCCAGTGTGGACTCCAGCAACACCGAGCTGATGCGCCGCGCCCGCACCGGCGACACCGCACCCACACTGCTGGTGGCCGAACAGCAGACAGCCGGCCGGGGCCGCATGGGCAAGCCCTGGGCCAGCAGCCTGGGCGATTCGCTGATGTTCTCGCTGGGCCTGCCGCTGACCCCCCAGGACTGGTCCGGCCTGTCGCTGGCCGTGGGCCAGGTCCTGGCCGAGGCGCTGCAGCCCGGCGGCGGCACCAGCGACCAGCCGCGCATCGGCATCAAATGGCCCAATGACCTGTGGCTGGAAGGCGACCGCAAGCTGGCCGGCATCCTGATCGAGACCGCGCATTTCGGCCCCGGCCCGCGCCAGGTGATCGTGGGGGTGGGCATCAACATCCGCCCCCGGCCTGAACAGAATCTGTCCACCCCGCCGGCCTGCCTGCAGGACCTGGATCCGCGCTGGGAAGCGCCGACGGCACTGGCCACGGTGATTCCCGCGCTGGTGGACTGCCTGCAGCGCTTTGAGGCCGAAGGCTTTGCCCCGTTCCGCACCGCATTTGCCGCCCGGGATCTGCTGCGCGGCCGCCCGGTCCGCCTGAGTGACGGCACCCACGGCATGGCCGAGGGCGTGGGCGCCGAGGGCGCCCTGCTGGTGCGCACGGCCGGCGGCCTGGAGCAGATCACCAGCTCCGAGGTCAGCGTCCGCCCGGCACCAGCCGCCCCTGCGGCCCCGGCCCGCTAAACTGCGTTCCACGATGTTGCGACACACCCTGCTTGCCCTGCTGTTGGCCAATGCCGGCTACCTGGCCTGGAGCCAAGGCTGGATGGCCTCCCTGGGCTGGCAGCCCGAAACCCAGTCCGAAGCCTTCCGGCTCAAGCAGCAGATGCGCCCGGAAGCCATCCAGGTCGGCCCCGTCACGCCACCGGCACGCGCCACCCCGGCTGCGGCCCCGGCGACCGACGCGGCGGCACCCGCCGCTCCGGACACCGCCACCCTCACCGCCGCCAGCGGCCCCGGCCGCTGCTGGCAGGCCGGCACCTTCGACGACAAACAGGTCGTGGCCGTGCGCACCGCGCTGCGCGACCTGGAGATCCCGGCCGAACAATGGGAGCTGCAGACCTCGGCCGTCAACGGCCGCTGGATGGTCTACCTGGGCAAGTTCCCGAGCGCCGAGGCGCTGGATGCGCGCCGGGCCGAGCTGCGCCAGCAGGGCGTGGGCTTTGACCGTGCCACCGGCGCGCTGGAACCCGGCCTGTCGCTGGGCCGCTTCCCCAGTGAAGAGGCCGCCACGCGCGAGCTGACCACCTTCCTGCGCAAGGGGGTGCGCGGCGCCCGTGTGGTGCAGGAACGGGCCGAAACCACGCTCTACACCCTGCGCCTGCCCCATGTGCCCCCGGAGCTGCACGCACGCATGGAACGCCTCAAACCCGCGCTGGCCGGCAAACCGCTGCGCCTGTGCGAAGGCTGAACCCCGCCACCACCGCCCCTGCTGCGACCCAGGCGCCCACAAAAAAGCCCACTGCCTGACGGCCGTGGGCTTTCTTTTTGCCATGTCCTGGGCATGCCGGCAGCGCCGGCGTGCCTCTGGGGAAAGACTCAGTCGATCTGGATCTTGGCGTCCACAGCCACCTTCTTCATGGTGGCCACGGCGGTCTGGATCTGCTTGGTGAAATCCGCAGTGGACGAACCCGAGGGGTACAGACCCTGGGAAGACATGCGCTTTTGCACAGCGGGGTCCTTCAGTGCGGCCACCACGGCCTTTTGCACGCGTTCCACCTGGGCGGCAGGCATGCTCTTGGGCGCCACCAGACCGAACCACGAAGGGTTGTTCAGGTCGGGGTGACCGGCTTCGGCGTAGGTCGGCACGTCGGGCAGCACGTCCAGGCGCTGGGGCCAGGACACGGCGATGGCGCGCAGCTTGCCTGCCTTCACGTGCGGCAGGGACGCTGCCACCTGGTCAAAGTAGACCGGCACCTGGCCGCCCAGCACGTCGTTGATGGCCGGGCCTGCACCACGGTAGGGAATGTGCAGCATGTCGGTACCGGTGCTGCGCTTGAACTGTTCGCCCCACATGTGGCCGATGGTGCCGTTGCCGGGAGTGGCGTAGGACACCTTGCCGGGGTTGGCCTTCAGGTAGGCCACCAGTTCGGCAAAGTTCTTCACCGGCAGGATGGCGGGGTTCACCATGATCACGCCCGGGGCCTTGACGATTTCGGTCACGCCCACGAAGTCCTTGATGGCGTCATAGGGCAGCTTGCTCAGCACGGCGGGGTTCACGCCGTGGGTGGACAGCGTGGCGATACCGAAGGTCACGCCGTCGTTGGCACGGGCCACTTCGGCCATGCCGATGGAGCCGCCGGCACCGGCCTTGTTCTCGATCACCACGGTCTGGCTCAGCAGCTTGCCCAGCACGTCCTGCAGGTTGCGCGGCACCATGTCGGTGGCGCCTCCGGGCGGGAAGGGCACGATGATGCGGATGGGACGGCTGGTGTCCTGGGCCAGGGCCATACCGGGCGCAGCTGCCACGGCAGTGGCGGCGGCCACGGAGGAGAGGAAGTGACGACGTTGCATCTGAGGATTCCGATAGTGAGAGGAGAGAAAAGAAGGGTAAGGGATTTGTCCAGCTGACAAAAGCAATAGCTGTGCCTGTTATCATTCCCAAAAGGAATCAAATCAGTGTCTTCCAGCCTGTTACCTCTGCGGCGCCTGACGCCCCCTGTCCACCTGTTGCGGGCCTTCTCCACCGTAGCCCGGTTTGGCGGTGTGTCACGCGCTGCCGAAGCCTTGCACCTGACCCAGAGCGCCGTGAGCAAACAGGTGCAGGAGCTGGAAAAATGGGTGGGCGTGCCACTGTTCGAGCGTAACCGCAAACGTTTGACCCTCAGCTCTGCGGGCGAACGCTATGAGAAATCGGTGCGCGCTCTGCTGTCGCAACTGGAGTCGGCCACGCTGGAATTGATCACCAGCAGCGATGGCGGCGGAGCCCTGCACCTGTCCACCCTGCCGACCTTTGGCGCCAAGTGGCTCATTCCAAAGCTTCCTGATTTCCAGACCCGCCACCCGCAGGTGACCTTGCATTTCGTGCCCTATGTGCAAGGCTATGACTTTGGCAGCCCCACGCTGGACTGCGCCATCCTGTTCGGCGACGGCCACTGGCCCAACACCCGTGCCCACTACCTGACCGGGCGCGAAGTGGTGCTGATCGCCCCGCGCAACCCGGAGCAGAGCATCCGCACCCCGGCCGACGTGGCGCACTGCACGCGGCTGCGCCATGTGACCGTGCCCCAGGCCTGGTCGCGCTGGAGCGAGACCTATGGCGTGGAGGACATGGACCCGCTCAGCGGGCCGCAGTTTGACCAGTTCCAGACCATCATCCGCGCGGTGCAGGCCGGCATGGGCGTGGCCCTGGTGCCCCGCTGCCTGGTGCAGGATGAGATCAACGCTGGCCTGGTGAGCGAACCCCTGCCGCAGCACAGCGTGCTCAGCGACCAGGGCTACTGGCTGTGCTACCCCGAGACGCGCGCCAACCTGACCCCGCTGCAGCAGTTCCGCGACTGGCTGCTGACCAGGGCCGAAGCGGCGGCCGAAGCCGAGGCCAGCCTGACCGCATCTCCCCGCCGCCCGGCCCTGACGTCCAACGACCTGGAATAAGACGCACCGGGCGGTTGGCAGGCCACGGTGCCGCCGGCCGCACGCTTCGACGCCGCGCCTATTCCGCCACCTGGGCAGGAAAGCGCACCGTGAAGCGGGCCCCGGGCATGGGCTGGCCCGGGTGCACATCTTCCAGCGCCACCTGGGCGCCATGCTGGCGGGCAATCTCCAGCACGATGGGCAGCCCCAGGCCGGAGCCGTCGGCCTCCGTGCCCAGCGCACGGTAGAAGGGCTGGAAGACCAGGTCGCGCTCCGCCTCGGGCACGCCGGGACCGGTGTCCTCCACCTGAAGCACCACCACGCGGCCGAACGGATCGGGCAGCACGCGCACCGTCACCAGACCGGGCTGGGCATTGCTGGACGGGGTGTAGTTGATGGCGTTGTCCACCAGGTTGCGCACCAGCTCCTGCAGCAGCGTGGCATTGCCCCAGACCTGCAGGGCCATGGTCCCGGGTTCGGCGCCGTCATAGCCCAGGTCGATGTGCTTGTCCATGGCCCGGGGCAGGCAGTCCTGCACCACCTCGATCACCAGCTCGGCCATGTCGCAGGGGGTGCGCTGCAGCGCCGTGCTGGCGCCTTCGGCCCGGGCCAGCGACAGCAGCTGGTTGACGGTGTGCGTGGCGCGGATGGAGCTGCGCCCGATCTGCTGCAGCGAGCGTTTCAGGTCTTCGGTGCTGGTCCCCGGACGCTGGGCCAGATCGGCCTGCATGCGCAAGCCGGCCAGCGGGGTCTTGAGCTGGTGGGCCGCGTCCGCCAGAAAGCGTTTCTGCGTGGCAATGGAATCGTTCAGCCGCCGCAGCAGATCGTTCACCGCATCCACCAGGGGCGCCACTTCCATGGGCACGGCCTTGTGGTTCAGCGGCGACAGGTCGTCGGGCTTGCGCGCGCGGATGCGCTCTTCCAGCCGGTGCAGCGGCTTGATGCCGCGCGCCAGCGCCAGCCACACCAGCAGCACCGACAGCGGCAGGATGACGAACTGCGGCAGCATCACCCCCTTGATGATTTCCGCCGCCAGCACGCTGCGCTTTTCACGCGTTTCCGCCACCTGCACCAGGGCCAGCACCTCCTGGTCCAGCGGCACGCGCACCCAGATCGAGGCCACACGAATGTCCACGCCGCGCAGATCGTCATCGCGCAGCTGCACCTGGCCGATGCTGGCTTCGAAGCCACCGCCGGTTTCCGGCGGCATGGGGAACTCACGCTCGCCCGACAGCAGCACGCCTTTGACGCCCAGCACCTGGTAGTACACCATGTCGGAATCGTCGGCACGCAGCAGCTCGCTGGCGAGGCGCGGCATGTAGAACTGCAGCTGCCCGTCGCTGACCACCAGCAGCTGCGCCAGCGCCTGGGCGTTGTACTCCAGCGCGCGGTCGAACGGCTTGTTAGCCAGCTCCTGCGCCACCAGCCAGGTCAAGGCCAGCGACACCGGCCACAGCAGCAGCAGCGGCGTGAGCATCCAGTCGAGGATCTCGCCAAACAGGGACCGCTGCTCACGCTGGAAAATGTTCAAGGTGCAGGTTCAGGCCAGGGGCCAGAAAAAGTGGCCCGGAACACAAACGCCACGGCGAACACCGTGGCGCAGGACATGCCGCGCGCACCGGGCGCGCAGCCGCTCAGTGGTTGATCTTCTCCAGACAATACCCCAGGCCGCGCACGGTGGCGATGCGGATGGGACCGCGCTCGATCTTCTTGCGCAGGCGGTGGATGTAGACCTCGATGGCATTGTTGCTGACCTCTTCGCCCCACTCGCACAGGCGCTCCACCAGCTGGTCCTTGCTGACCAGGCGGCCCGCGCGCTGCAGCAGCACTTCCAGCAGGCCCAGCTCGCGGGCGGACAGCTCCACCATCTTGCCGTCGATGGTGGCTACGCGCCCGGCCTGGTCGTACACCAGCGGGCCGTGCTTGACGGTGCTGCTGGTGCCTCCCATGCCCCGGCGCGTCAGCGCACGCACGCGGGCTTCGAGTTCCTGCAGGCTGAAGGGCTTGGCCATGTAGTCGTCGGCGCCGAAATCCAGCCCCTGCACGCGCTCCTCCACGCTGTCGGCGGCGGTGAGGATCAGCACCGGCAGCGCATCGCCCCGGCTGCGCATCTTCTTGAGCACTTCCAGCCCGTGCATCTTGGGCAGACCCAGGTCCAGGATCAGCAGGTCGAACTGGTCGTTGGTCATCAGCGCGGCATCGGCCTCGCTGCCACTGGACACATGGTCCACCACGGCACCCGCGCCGCGCAGGCTGCGCAGCAATCCATCGGCCAGCACCTGATCATCTTCGGCGATGAGTATGCGCATGGGGGTCTCCTGAAGGCGCCGCAGTCGGGCCGCGGTCGTTTATGTCTTGATGCTTCGGATGGCACTGTGAAGTGCGCCGCGCCAACCTGTCGGCCAGCCGGACCATTCTAGAAGCCGCCCATCCCCTGCACCAGCGGACTTCCCCCGGGAAAACACCCGGTTCGCCTGTACGGAAGCTGACATTCACGCCGGTCTTGATGCAAGTCATTTCCGCGCACATCCGACAGTCCCCGGCCGCTGGCGCCGACAGCCGGTGCCGCGCCGTCCCGCACGCCTGCCTGCCCACAGGCACTCAGGCCAGCGTGCCGCTGTCGCCCGCGTAGGCCTCCAGGCCGATCTGGACAACGGTGGCCACATCCTGGCCCACCGATTCCACAAACTCCGCCTCAGCCTGGGCCACGGCGTCATGGAAGGCCTGCAGCCAGTCCAGCCCGGTGGGCGTGAAGCACACACGCCGCGCGCGCCGGTCGTGCGGATCGGACTCCCGCGTGACCAGACCCCAGGCCACGCACTGGTCCACCAGGTCGGCCATCGCCTGCTTGCTCATGCCCGCGCGCTCGGCCAGATCGGTGATGCGGTCGCCCGCCAGCGACAGGTGGCGGGTGATGTGGATGTGCGCCGCACTCACCTGGTCGCGCGCCGCCAGGTTGGACAGCGCCAGCGGCACGGCCACATCGCGCGCCATCAGCTGCAGCACGCGGGCATCGAACTGGCGCATGGCATGGCCCAGCAGCCGGCCCAAGTGGGTCTGGCGCCAGGCATCGCTGGGGGGAATGGCGTGGGGAAGTTCGCTCATGGCCCCATGGTAATTTAGTCAGGCAAACTGACTAAATATTGGTGGAATTGGCTGAACAGCGCCCCTAAACTACTGTTCAAGCATCCAGCCTGTTATTCATTCCAGTGGCTGCACCCCATCCCGCCAAACCCTTCCAAGGAGAGTTTTCATGAACGCCATTGCCGCCAAGTCCGCCGACGCCAACAGCGAAAAAGCCAAGGCACTCGCTGCCGCCCTCGCCCAGATCGAAAAGCAGTTCGGCAAGGGCACCATCATGAAGCTGGGCGAAGGGGAAGCGGCGCAGGACATCCAGGTGGTGTCCACCGGCTCCCTGGGCCTGGACATCGCCCTGGGCGTGGGCGGCCTGCCCCGTGGCCGCGTGATCGAGATCTACGGCCCGGAATCCTCGGGCAAGACCACGCTGACGCTGCAGGTCATCGCCGAAATGCAGAAGCAAGGCGGCACCTGCGCCTTCATCGACGCCGAACATGCGCTGGACACCAGCTACGCCCAGAAGCTGGGTGTGAACCTGAGCGAAGTGCTGATCAGCCAGCCCGACACCGGCGAACAGGCCCTGGAAATCTGCGACAGCCTGGTGCGCTCCGGCGCCGTGGACCTGATCGTGGTCGATTCGGTGGCCGCGCTGACCCCCAAGGCCGAAATCGAAGGCGAAATGGGCGACCAGCTGCCCGGCCTGCAGGCCCGTCTGATGAGCCAGGCACTGCGCAAGTTGACCGCCACCATCAAGAAGACCAACTGCATGGTCATCTTCATCAACCAGATCCGCATGAAGATCGGTGTGATGTTCGGCTCGCCCGAAACCACCACCGGCGGCAACGCGCTGAAGTTCTACGCCTCGGTGCGCCTGGACATCCGCCGCACCGGCACCATCAAGAAGGGTGACGAAGCCATTGGCAACGAAACCAAGGTCAAGGTCGTCAAGAACAAGGTCTCGCCTCCGTTCAAGACCGCCGAGTTCGACATCCTGTTCGGCGAAGGCATCAGCCGCGAAGGCGAGATCCTGGACATGGGCGTGAACGCCAAGATCCTGGAAAAGTCCGGCGCCTGGTATGCCTACAACGGCGAGAAGATCGGCCAGGGCCGCGACAACTCGCGTGAATTCCTGCGCGAGAACCCCGCACTGGCCGTGGAAATCGAGAACAAGGTGCGCGACAGCCTGGGCATTGCCCTGCTGCCCGTGGCCGCCGGCGAAGACGCCGCCAAGCCCGCCAAGGGCAAGAAAGGCGACAAGAACGCCACGGTGGACGAAGACGGCGTGATCGGCTAAAGCCCCCGAGCGGTCGCCCCCTGGCCACGCTGCGCCAGGGGGACAGCCGCCCGGCCAGGGCAGCGCCCGCCAGCGGCCTGCGGCGCACAGGCCCCAGGGCACTGCCCGCCGCCCCGTCGCCACACAGGTTTGCCATCTTTGCGCAGGGTTCCCTGCGCCTTTTTTGTTTCTGGAGCGTGCACCGCATGGGCTTTGCCAAACTCTCCCTCACCGGCCGCGCGCTGCGGCTGCTGGCCCAGCGCGAACACTCGCGGCTGGAACTGGAGCGCAAGCTGGCCGCCCATGTGGAAGAAGGCGAGGATCTGGCCGCCGTGCTGGATGCGCTGGAGGCCAAGAACTTCATCAACCCCGAGCGGGTGGCCCAGTCCGTGGTCTACACCCGCAGCAAGAAGCTGGGCACGGCCCGCGTGGTGCAGGAACTGCGCAACAAGGGCCTGGACGATGACACCGTGCGTGCGGCCACTGCACAGCTGCGCGCCACCGAACACGCCCGCGCCTGGGCCGTGTGGCAGCAGAAGTTCGGCCAGCCCCCCGCCACCTTACAGGAACGCATGAAGCAGATGCGTTTCCTGGCCAGCCGGGGCTTTGGCGGCGAGGTGGTGAGCAAGGTGGTCAAAGGCCAGCCTCCCGAATCCGAGCACGGCTGATGCCGCAGCAGCCCGGTGCAGGGCCGCTGCCCCACCTCACCACAGCTGGCCCAGGACCCCGCCGGCCACCAGGGCCAGCAAACCGCCCGTGACCAGGACGCCGTAACGGGCGCCCCCGCTGGCAAAGGCCAGCGCGCTTTTGGCCAGACTGCTGCTGGCCAGCACACCCAGCACCCCCCAGTGCGCCACCTCCAGCGGCACCACCCCATTGGCCGCCATCTGGGCCACGCCAGCGGCGGCGGCGTGCACCTCGGCCAGCGCCACCAGCATGGTGCTGGCCAGCACCCCGGCACTGCCATAGCGCGCGCCCAGCCAGGCCGCCAGCAGTGACACCCCGGCAATCAGTGCCGCAATCCACAGCGCCTGCGACAGCTGGAAGGCCCGGCCGGTCGCCGCAGCCGCCTGGGTCTGCACACCTTGTGCGCGCCGCCACAGCAGCGCCACCACCCCCAGCAAGGCCAGCCCAGCCCCCACCAGGCTCCCCGCAGCCGTCTGCAGCAGGGCCGGCGACACGGCGCCCACCACGGCCACGAACAGCAGCAGGGACGCCAGATTGGCCAGCAACGCCGCCGCAGCGCAGGCACTGGTGTGGGCCGGCTCGGCCCGCGCACGCTGCCCCATGCCGGAGACCGCAGCAGTGGAGGAGGCAAAACCGGCAAAGAAACCCGCAATCGACAAGCCCCAGCGCGCGCCGAACAGGCGTTGCGCCACATGACCGAGCATGCCCACCGCCATGACCAGCACCACAATGCGCCACACCATCAGGGGACTCACCGCCCCCCAGGGATCGATGGGACTGCGGGAGAGCAGCGGCATGACCACCAGGGCCGCGGCCCCCAGCATCAGCGCGTCCTGCAGCTCTTTTTCGCTGATCCACTCGCGGCTGAGCTTTTGCATCGGCACCTTGGCCTGCAGCAATATGGCCATCAACACCCCCAGGGCGGCCGCCAGCGCCGGGTCCCGGGCGGCCAGCCCTCCCAGCAGCGCGGTGAGCAGCAGGGCGATTTCACCCGTCAGCCCCGGGTCCTCACGGGCGGTGAAACCATAGGCCAGCGCCGTCAGCCCGGCAACGGCCAGCAGGGCCGCAATGAACACGCCGCTGCCCAGCATCCAGGCCACACACCCCAGCAGCCCCACCAGGGCATGGGTGCGCGTGCCCGCCATCAGTGCAGGGCCGACATGCATGCGCTCGCGGACCACCCCCACCAGCAGGCCCACGCCCAGAGCGGCCAGCAGCGCGCGAAAAATCGCTTCCCCTTCCATAAGCCTCCGGCCCAGGTTGCAGATGGGGGAATTATCACCAGCGCGGCGGCGCGCCGGAAGGCGACGTCAGCGCACGCGCGTGGCGCCCCAGCAGACCAGCGAACCCACGGTCACCAGCAGCACGCCCTGCCAGAACGGCCAGCCCGGCTGCACCGACAGCCACAGACTGGCCCACAGCGCCGACAGCACCGGTGCGAAATACGAGCCTGCCGCCATCACTGCCAGATTGCCGCGCTGGATGCCATGCTCCCAGCAGCTGTAGCCGATGGCCGTGGACGCGCCGATGGCCAGCAGCTCCAGCGCCACGCCCCAGGACCAGCGCAGGGGCACGGTGTCCACCGCCAGCCACTGCCCCCACAGCACCACAGCCGTCAGCAGCACGAACAGGCCCACGCCGTTGAACCCGCCGCCGTGGATGCGTGACAGCACCGAATACACCGGCCACAGGACGGCAGCCGCGAACGCCAGCGCATAGGCCAGCGGGTTGCTGCGCATATGGGCCAGCAGGTCCTGCCACCAGGGCAGGTCGCTGCCCGCACCATCCCCGCTCAGCACCCGCACCAGTCCCCAGATGCACAGCGCCACGCCCGGCCACAGCCACCAGCGCGCCCCCTGCTGGCGGCACAGCACGGCAAGCACGATGGTCAGGCTGGGCCACAGGTAGTTGATCATGCCCAGCTCCATGGACTGGGCACGGTCCTGCGCCAGGCCGATGGCCACGGACAGGCAGATTTCGTAGAGCACGAACAGCAGGCCGCAGCCCAGCAGATACACCTTGGAGACGCTGCGCAGCTGCGCCACGCGCGGCACGCCCTGCACCGCCAACAGCAGTGCGGCGCTGACGCTGTAGAGCATGGCCGCGCCGCCCAGCGCGCCCAACGCTTCGGACACCGAACGGATCAGGCCCACAGTGCTGCTCCAGCACAGCACGGCCACCAGGCCGATCAGGGTGGCGCGGCGCACGCTGGCGGCATCGTGCGAAACAGGGGAAGCAGGAGAGGACATGCGGCGAAGAAACGGTGGATGACAAAGGGGGCGGCGGGCAGCGCACGCCGGAAAGCCGTGTCGGATGCGCTCACAGCCCCGGTGCAACCGGACAGCACCTGCCGTTCCCGCCGGTCTGCGCCAGCCGTGCGCTGGGCATTGTGCATGGCCGCAGGAAGGCTGCGGCGCAAAAAAGGCCCTCGCAAGGGCCTGGATGGGAAGCGCACACGGAGCCGCTCAGGACTGCGTCTTGGCGGCCAGCGGGGCGGCCGGCTCGGACGCGGCAGCGGCCAGCTGGCGCTTGCGCAGGAACCGGTAGGCCACGCCCAGCAGCACAAACCACGCGGGCGTGGCGATCAGCGCCTGGCGGGTGTCGGCTTCCAGCGTCAGCAGCACCAGGATGCCGGCGAAGAAGGCCAGGCAGGCCACGCACATGGCCACGCCGCCGGGCATCTTGTAGCGGGATGCGGCATGCAGGGCCGCCCGCTGGCGGCGGTAGACGATGTACGACAGCAGGATCAGCGACCAGACGAACATGAACAGAATCGCCGACACCGTGGTCACCAGGGTGAAGGCCTCCACCAGATTCGGCACCACCCACATCAGGAAGGCACCGCCCAGCAGGCAGATGCAGGAGAACAGCAGGCCGCGGGCCGGCACGCCGCCGCGCGACAGGCGGTGGAAGGATTGGGGGGCATCGCCCTTGAGCGCCAGACCGTACAGCATGCGGCTGGTGGAAAACACGCCGCTGTTGGCCGACGACGCGGCCGAGGTCAGCACCACGAAGTTGATGATGCCGGCGGCCGCAGGCAGACCCGCCAGCACGAACAGCTCCACAAACGGGCTCTTGCCCGGCACCACATCGCGCCAGGGGGTGACGGCCATGATGGCGATCAGTGCCAGCACATAGAACACGATGATGCGCACGGGGATGGAGTTGATGGCGCGCGGCAGCGTGCGTTCGGGGTCTTTGGCTTCGGCGGCCGTGGTACCCACCAGCTCGATGCCCACAAAGGCAAACACGGCGATCTGGAAGCCCGCGAAAAAGCCCAGGGCCCCGTGCGGGAACATGCCGCCGTCGTTCCACAGATTGGCCAGGCTGGCCCCGCGCCCGGCGGGCGAGGTGAAGCCGCTGGCCACCATATACAGGCCCGTGCCCACCAGCGCCACGATGGCGACGATCTTGATCATCGCGAACCAGAACTCGATCTCGCCGAACAGCTTCACCGTCAGCAGATTCAGGCCCAGCAGCACGGCCACGCAGGCGATGGCCGGCGCCCACTGCGGCAGATCGGGCCACCAGAACTGCGCATAGGCGGAGATGGCGATCACGTCGGCAATACCGGTGACGATCCAGCAGAACCAGTAGGTCCAGCCGGTGAAGAAGCCGGCCCAGGGGCCTAGCAGATCGGCCGAGAAGTCGATGAAGGAGCGGTACTGCAGGTTGGACAGTAGCAGCTCGCCCATGGCCCGCATCACAAAGAACAGCATCACGCCGATGATGGCGTAGACAAAGACGATGGACGGGCCGGCCAGGCTGATGGTCTTGCCCGACCCCATGAACAGGCCGGTACCGATGGCGCCGCCAATGGCAATCAGCTGGATGTGGCGGTTGGTGAGGTTGCGCTGCAGGTTGCCCGAACCTTCGGGGCCGGCCGTGCCGGGTGCTTTGCGAGTCATCTGGGGAAACCTTTGAAAAGCTGCCACCCGCACACCCGCAACGCCGCAGCCGCGGCACCCGACTGCCGCTGGCAGGAAACCGGAAATCCGAAAAGGGAAAACCCTAGGATAAACCGCCGCAGCACGCCATGGCGCGCGGCAGGGTCCATGTCCCCTGGGAGCACCAGGGGCGGAACCAGGGCCTGAGCCCTGGCCCGATGCGCCGCACGCCCTGTGGGCGCGCGCGGCATGCTATGGAAGGAGAAGCGCCGGCTTACAGGCCCAGCATCAGCTGCAGGTTCTGCACGGCCGCGCCGCTGGCGCCCTTGCCCAGGTTGTCCAGTCGGGCAATCAGCACGGCCTGGCGGTATTGCTCGTTGGCAAACACGCGCAGCTCCAGCTGGTTGGTGTCGGCCAGGGTGTCGGCCGCCAGCTTGTTGTCGTCCGTGGGCGGCAGCACGCTGACCCAGTTGGCAGGCGTGTTGGTGCGGGCGTAGTGGCTGGCCAGCGCGTCGTGCAGATCGGCCGCCTTGGGGGCGCCGGGCAAGGTGTCCAGATGCAGGGGCAGCTGCACCAGCATGCCCTGGCGGAAATTGCCCACGGCGGGGATGAACACCGGACGGCGCGTCAGACCCGTGTAGTGCAGGATTTCCGGGATGTGCTTGTGGCCCAGGCCCAGGGCATAGGCCTCGTAAGGCGCAGCGGTGCCCGCCTCGTAGGCTTCGATCATGGGACGGCCGCCGCCGGAGTAGCCGGACACCGAAGGCAGGCTCAGCGGGAAATCGGTCGGGATCAGGCCCGCAGCCACCAGCGGGTGCAGCAGGGCGATGGCGCCCGTGGCGTAGCAGCCGGGGTTGGTCACGCGGGTGGCGGTCTTCACCAGCTCCAGCTGACCGGCGCGCAGCTCGGGGAAGCCATAGACCCAGTCCGGCGCCACGCGGTGGGCGGTGGAGGCGTCAATGATCTTGATGGCGCGGCCGGTCTCGGCGGTGATGGCGTCCACCATGGCGGTGGTTTCGCGCGCCGCATCGTCGTGCAGGCACAGGATGACCAGGTCCACGCCGGCGATCAAATCGCGCTTGGCAGCAGGGTCTTTTCGCAGCTCGGGGGCAATGCTGACCAGCTCGACGCCAGCCATTCCCTGCAGGCGTTCGCGGATCTGCAGACCCGTGGTTCCGGCCTCGCCATCGATAAAGACTTTGGACATTCACTCACTCCCGCGCCCTCTGGCGCACACCCACACACTCCGCCAAGCGGCACGTTTCATTCCAAGGAATTAAGGGCCGCATTGTCACTGAAATCATGGCCGCTGCAGCGCCCCGATGCAAATGACAGGCTGGCGACAATGTCGCACAACCACGTATGTATATACGTATATGCCACTTGACAAAGCTCTTTTTCGTTGCGATGCAGCATGGTACATTCTTCGATTGCCATGTCATACGAGCCCGGCCGCCTGACCACGCGTCCATGGCAAACGGGTATTTCCCCTCCGTTCAAAGAGACAAACTCATGAAGATTCATGAATACCAAGGCAAGGAAATCTTGCGCCAATTTGGTGTGCCCGTTCCCCGCGGCATTCCAGCGTTCACCGTCCAGGAAGCTGTAGAGGCAGCACAAAAGCTGGGTGGCCCCGTGTGGGTGGTGAAGGCGCAGATCCACGCCGGTGGCCGCGGTAAAGGCGGCGGCGTCAAGGTGGCTAAGACCATCGATGACGTGAAGAAGCTGTCCGAGCAAATCCTCGGCATGCAGCTGGTGACCCACCAGACCGGCCCCGAAGGCCAGAAGGTCCGTCGTCTGTACATCGAGGACGGTGCCGACATCAAGAATGAGCTGTACGTGTCCCTGGTGACCGACCGCGCAACGCAGAAGGTGGCCCTGATCGCCTCCAGCGAAGGCGGCATGGACATCGAGGAAGTGGCCCATTCCACGCCCGAGAAGATCGTCACCGAAATGATCGACCCGCTGACCGGCATCACCGAAGCGCAATCGCGCAAGGTGGCTGCTGCCATCGGTCTGACCGGCGCTTCCGTGGACCAGGCCGTAGACATCTTCGCCAAGATCTACAAGTGCTACATGGACACCGACGCATCGCTGGTGGAAATCAACCCGCTGAACTGCGATTCCAAGGGCAATCTGATCGCCCTGGACGCCAAGTTCAACTTTGACTCCAACGCGCTGTTCCGCCACCCCGAAATCGTGGCCTTCCGCGATCTGGACGAAGAAGATCCTGCCGAAGTCGAAGCTTCCAAGTTCGACCTGGCCTACATCTCCCTGGACGGCAACATCGGCTGCCTGGTGAACGGCGCCGGTCTGGCCATGGCCACCATGGACACCATCAAGCTGTTCGGCGGCGAGCCTGCCAACTTCCTGGACGTGGGCGGCGGTGCCACCCCCGAGAAGGTCACCGAAGCCTTCAAGATCATGCTCAAGAACCCCAAGGTCAAGGGCATCCTGGTCAACATCTTCGGCGGCATCATGAAGTGCGACACCATCGCCACCGGCGTGATCACTGCCTGCAAGGCCGTGAACCTGCAAGTGCCTCTGGTGGTCCGCATGAAGGGCACCAACGAAGAGCTGGGCAAGAAGATGCTGGCCGAATCCGGCCTGCCCATCATCAGCGCCGACACCATGGCCGAAGCGGCCACCAAGATCGTCGAAGCCGTCAAGTAAGAAGCCCTCGGAGATAAACACATGTCGATCTTTATCAACAAAGACACCAAAGTCATCACCCAGGGCATCACCGGCAAGACCGGCCAGTTCCACACGGAAAAGTGCCAGGAATACGCGAACGGCAAGAACTGCTTCGTGGCAGGCGTGAACCCCAAGAAGGCCGGCGAGTCGATCTTCAACATCCCTATCTACGCCTCCGTCAAGGAAGCTGCACACAACACCGGCGCCACCGTGTCGGTGATCTATGTGCCGCCCGCAGGCGCTGCTGCAGCGATCTGGGAAGCCGTGGAAGCCGATCTGGACCTGGCCATCTGCATCACCGAAGGCATTCCCGTCCGTGACATGCTGGAAGTGCGCAACAAGATGAAGGCCAAGGAAGCGGCCGGCGGCAAGAAGACCCTGCTGCTGGGCCCCAACTGCCCCGGTCTGATCACGCCCGACGAGATCAAGATCGGCATCATGCCCGGTCACATCCACAAGAAGGGCCGCATCGGCGTGGTGAGCCGTTCCGGCACGCTGACCTATGAAGCCGTGGCACAGCTGTCCGAACTGGGCATTGGCCAGTCTTCCGCTGTCGGCATCGGTGGCGACCCCATCAACGGTCTGAAGCACATCGACGTGATGCGCGCTTTCAACGACGATCCCGACACCGACGCCGTGATCATGATCGGTGAAATCGGCGGTCCCGACGAAGCCGAAGCCGCACAATGGTGCAAGGCCAACATGAAGAAGCCTATCGTGGGCTTCATCGCTGGCGTGACCGCCCCTCCCGGCAAGCGCATGGGCCACGCTGGCGCGCTGATCTCCGGCGGTGCCGACACGGCCGACGCCAAGCTGGCCATCATGGAAGAGTGCGGTTTCACCATCACCCGCAATCCTTCCGAAATGGGCCGCCTGCTCAAGGGCCTGCTGTAATCACTCCATCTCCCGGGCGACTTTTTTGCCCGGGTTACGCAGAATTACGCATCGGCAAGGGTGCCCAGCCCTACTACACTGGGCGCTCCCATAAAAGAAAACGCCAGTCTGCTCATGCAGGCTGGCGTTTTCCATTCATAACAGCGGAGTAAAAATGGAGTTCCTGAGCAATGCCGATTTCTGGATCGGCCTGGTGAAGATCGTCTGGATCAACATCATCCTGTCTGGCGACAACGCAGTCGTCATCGCCCTCGCAGCCCGTTCGCTGCCCCCTGAACAACAGAAGAAGGCCATCATGTTCGGCTCCGGCGCTGCCGTAGTGCTGCGCATTGTGCTGACCGTCGTGGCGGCCAAGCTGCTGGAGCTGTCGTTCCTGCAGGTCATCGGCGGCGTGCTGCTGCTGTGGATCGGCTACCAGCTGCTCAGCGGCGGTGAAGACGAAGAAGGCGAAGCCAAGGGCACGGGCTCCATGGTCGCTGCCATCCGTACCATCCTGATCGCCGACCTGGTGATGAGCCTGGACAACGTGATCGCCGTGGCTGCTACCGCCCAGGGCAATATGGTCCTGCTGATCCTGGGCCTGGCCATCTCCATCCCTCTGGTGATCTTCGGCTCCACGCTGATGATCCGACTGATGGAACGCTGGCCCGTGATCATCACCTTCGGCGCGGCCCTGATCGGCTGGGTCGGCGGTGAGACCATCGTCAACGACAACCTGCTGCACGCTTACACCGAAGCCCACCCCTGGCTGCACTACACCGCCGCTGCGGCGGGCGCCATCCTGGTGGTGGCCGTGGGCAAGTACATGCAGTCCCGCACGGCCAAGGCCAGCGACTGACCACTGCCTCCGCGTGCGCGCCCTGCGCACGCCTCCATGCTCAAGGCGCCTGCGGGCGCCTTGTTGCATTCTGGGGCCGGGGAACGCGGCCTTCCGCGGCTGTGGCCTCGCAGCATGCAGGCCCGCGCGCGATACGCCTGTGCTGCGGGCTTGGCAAGCCGCACGCCCCAAGTCCATGCCGCAGCCGTTGCTGCCTGCCAGTCTACAGCCGCAGTGTCAGCCCATGCCTACACTGCCTGCATGGAAGCCTTGCTGGAAACCGCCTTCTGGATCGGTCTCTTCAAAATCATCTGGATCGACGTCATCCTCTCGGGTGACAACGCCGTGGTCATCGCACTGGCCGCCCGCAGCCTGCCGGCGCACCAGCAGCGCAAAGCCATTCTGTGGGGCGCGGGCTTTGCCATCGCCATGCGGGTGTGCCTCACCGTCGTGGCGGCCAGGCTGCTGCAGTTCCCGCTCCTGGAAATCGTCGGCGGCCTGCTGCTGCTGTGGATCGGCGTGGGTCTGCTCCAGGGGGACGATTCCCACAGCGGCGACAGCGGTACCCCGGGCAGCACCTCGATGTTCGCGGCCATCCGCACCATCCTGTTGGCCGATATGGTGATGTGCCTGGACAACGTGATCGCCGTGGCCGCCACCGCCCAGGGCAACTTCACGCTGCTGATGCTGGGCCTGGCCATCAGCATCCCGCTGGTGGTCTTCGGCTCCACGCTGATGATCCGGCTGATGGAGCGCTGGCCCGCCATCGTCACCCTGGGCGCCGCGCTGATCGGCTGGGTGGCCGGCGAAACCATCGCCAACGACCATGTGCTGGCCGACTTCACCGGCACCCGCCCCTGGGTCCACTACGCCGCAGCCGCCACGGGGGCCGCCCTGGTGCTGCTGGTGGGCACGGCCCTGCAACGCCGCAAGGCCGCCTCCGCCGGCCCCGGCCAGCGCTGAACCCGGACCGGTCTAGCGGAAATCGCTTTTTCCACCCTGCTTGGCGGTCACCTGGATGCCCTCCATACACATGCGCTTGTCCACCGCCTTGCACATGTCGTACACGGTCAGCAGGGCCACCTGCACCGCCGTCAGGGCTTCCATTTCCACACCGGTCTGGCCATGGGTCTCCACCGTCGCCGTGCACTGCACTGCGTGTTCGGCATCGAGCAGCTCGAAATCCACGGCCACCCGGGTCAGGGCCAGGGGATGGCACAGGGGAATCAGGTCGCTGGTTTTCTTAGCGGCCATGATGCCGGCAATGCGGGCAATGCCCAGCACATCGCCTTTCTTGGCCGTGCCGCTGGCGATGATGGCCAGGGTGGCCGGCGCCATCACGATGCGGCCTTCGGCCACGGCGATGCGGTGGGTGTCGGGCTTGCCGCCGACATCCACCATATGGGCCTGTCCGTGTGCGTCGAAATGGGTGAGTTGGTCTGCCATAGAAATACCGTGAAATGCGAGAAAAAGCCGGGCACTGCGCCGGGCCGCACCGGGGTCGGCCGGTCCAGACCGGAAGCTGCCCAGGAACATTGAGCGATTGCAGGCATCATACGGGGGTGATTCCGCCGCGCCTGCACCGGCCGCCAAGGGTATAGCGCCTGCAATACCCGCTGCGGCCCGGTACACAAGCCACCGCTGGGAGCGGCGCCTTGGCTGCTGCAGCACCTGGCGCCCCGGGCGTTGCGGCGGGCCCTGCCTGTGATTTCTGCCGATTTCTCTGCCATGCAACTTTCTGTGCGAAAAATGCCTGTGGCGCGCATCCTGTCTGCGCTGGGCGCTACGGTTCTGTTCAGTTTCATTCCGGCCAACCTGCCTCCGGCCCAGGCCCAGAACGTGGCCTTGCCCCGCATGGGCGACGGTGCGGAGCTGACCGCCAACGACGAGCGGCGTCTGGGTGACAGCATCATCCGCCAGCTCTACCGCGACCCGGACTACATCGACGACCCGGTGGTCCACAGCTATGTGATGGGCATCTGGTCCCCGCTGAAGGAGGCCGCCGCCCAGCGTGGCGAGCTGTCGCCCGAGCTGGACGAACGCTTTGCCTGGGAGGTGCTGCTGGGCCGTGACCGCAGCATCAACGCCTTTGCCCTGCCCGGCGGCTTTCTGGGCGTGCACCTGGGACTGGTGGGCGCCGTCGCCACACGCGACGAACTCGCCTCGGTGCTGGCGCACGAACTCAGCCACGTCACCCAGCGCCACATTGCCCGGCTGATCGCCCAGGACAAGCGCAGCACACCGCTGATGGTGGCCAGCATGATCCTGGGGGCGCTGGCCGCCAGCCGCAGCCCGGACGCCGGCATGGCCATGATGATGGGCGGCCAGGCCCTGGCGGTGCAGAACCAGCTGAACTTCTCCCGCGACATGGAGCGCGAGGCCGACCGGGTGGGCTACGGCCTGATGGCACCGGCCGGCTTTGCCCCGGCCGGCTTTGCCAGCATGTTCGAGCGCCTGCAGCAGGCCAACCGCATCAACGACAACGGCAGCTGGCCCTATCTGCGCAGCCACCCGCTGACCACGGAGCGCATGGCTGACATGCAGGCCCGCACCCAGATGCTGGGCCAGGCCGCCCAGGCCCAGCATCCCACGCTGGAGCACGCCATGGTCAGCGCCCGCGCCCGCGTGCTGACCCGCCCCGGACCCGATGCGCTGCGCCAGTGGGCCGCCCTGCCGGCCCAGCACAGCTTCACCCAGCAGACCCCTGCCCAGCAGGCCGGCACGCTGTATGCCGCCATCCACGGCCTGCTGCAGCTGCGCGATCTGGCCGGCGCCGAGGCGCTGCTGCCCCGTCTGCAGGCCCTGACCCAGGGGGACGCCGCCGCCCAGCGCCAGACCCTGTGGCTGGCCGCCGAGCTGGCCCTGGCCGCAGAACGGCCACAACAGGCTTTGCAAAGACTGGAGCAGCTTCCGCCCGCACCTCCAGCACAGCACCGCAATCCGGAGGCGGAACGCACGACGCTGCTGCAGCGGGCCCAGGCCATGTCGATGCTGCACCGCAGCGGGGAGGTGGCCGGCGCACTGCAGACCTGGGTCAGCGACCATCCCCAGGATGCGGCTGCCTGGCAGGCCCTGGCCCGCGCCTCGCGCGAATCCGGACAGCCACTGCGTGCGCTGCGGGCCGAAGCCGAAGCATCCGTCGCCCAGTACGACTACGCGGCAGCCGTGGACCGCTTCAAGGCCGGCCAGCAACTGGGCCAGCGCAGCGGTGCCCAGGCCGACCACTTCGAAGCCTCCATCATCGACACGCGGCTGCGTGCCGTGCAGGCCCTGCTACGGGAACAGACGGCCCAGCGCTGAGTCGATGACCATGCCCAGCAGCGAGTACAGGAAGGCGGCCCACACCGCCGCCCAGAAGCCGCTGACGCTCAGGCCCGACAGCAGGTTGGCGGCGGCCCAGAACATCAGGCCGTTGATGATGAACAGGAACAGCCCCACGGTGAGCAGCGTGACCGGCAGCGTCAGCACCACCAGAATGGGGCGCACCAGCAGGTTCAGCAGGCTGATGACCACCACCGCCCACAGGGCCGAACCAAAACTGTGCACCTGCAGTCCGCTGTAGACCGAGGCCACCAGCAGCAGTGCGCACGCACTGAGAATCCAGTTGAGCAGCAATTTCATGCCAGCCAGCATAGCGCAGCAGGCCGGCCTGCGGTGTGCCGCCCCCCCGCAAGCGCCCAAAAGAAAGGCTGCGGGGGGTACCGCAGCCTCGGATACAGCGACCGGTGTGCAGTGCCTCAGCGGCACCGCACCGGGACACGCGTCAGACCGTCAGATCAGTGCTTCTTCCAGAAACACGCCCAGGCAGGTGGCCATGGCCGCCAGCACGGCGGGCAGGGCCCGTCCGGTCTGCAGCTTGCCCTTGCCCAGCGGCAGGACCGCCGGGGCATGCGCAGGAGCGACCTGGGATTCCAGCTTGGGACGA
The DNA here is from genome assembly GCF_019218715.1 of Comamonas sp. CMM03. Lineage (NCBI taxonomy): Bacteria > Pseudomonadati > Pseudomonadota > Betaproteobacteria > Burkholderiales > Comamonadaceae > Comamonas > Comamonas sp. CMM03. The sequence continues at coordinate 95,164 of NZ_JAHUXB010000003.1, forward strand.
CGCAGGTCAATGATCTGGGGCGAAGTGCCCAGTTCCTGGCGCAGCTGGTCCACCACTTCGGCCAGCGGGCCACGGGCCAGCAGCGAAGTGACTTGACCCGCACTGCCCTGCAGCACCGGCAGCGAGGCTGCAAACAGCTTGTCCGCCCACTTGGTGCGCCAGTTCTCGCGGGCGCGGTTGCTCACCCATTTGCTCACGCGGTGGGTGATGCGCGGCGCACAGGCAACCACCACCCAGTGGGTGTGGGCAGCACGGGGGGCCTGGGCCATGGACTGCAGCAGCGGCTGGGCATATTCCGCATCGTCCAGATACACGATGATGGTTTCCACGCGGTAGGTTCCTGTTGGTTGTCGGCGCAAAAAAGGGGCAGATCGGCGGTGTGAGCCTGCATGTTGCGGTTTGGTTCCCGCATTTTTGCAGCACTTTCCTGCGATTGCCCCTGTGGAGACCGCGGGCCGCCCGCATGCAGGCGGCCCGGGCTGTTCAGCGCTTAGGCGTGTTCCGCCTTGCCCTTCTTGGAAGCAGCCATCTTGCCGATGGCCAGCACCAGCAGTGCGCCGCCGATGTGGGCGATCCAGTAGATGGGCATGGAGGAGTTGAACACCGCCATCTTGGTCTCAGCGTTGTACTCCAGCAGCTTGGGAGCCCATGTCCACTGGTCAGGCACCACGAACAGCGGGTCGGTGACCAGCATGCCGCCGGCAATCCAGCCCAGCAGCATGCCGCCGGCCACGATGATCGAGGGGTAGCGTTCCATCAGCTTGATGACCAGCTGCGAGCCCCAGACGATGATGGGGATGGAGATCAGCAGGCCCAGCACGATCAGCAGGAACTGGTGCTCGCCCGAGCTTTGGGCGGCGCCGGCAATAGCGATCACGTTGTCCACCGACATCACCAGGTCGGCCACGATGATGGTCTTGATGGCGGCAAACAGCTTGTCGCTGCCTTCAATGTTGTCATGGCCTTCTTCTTCCGGCGCAATCAGCTTCATGCCGATCCACACCAGCAGCAGGGCGCCCACCACCTTCAGGAAAGGCAGCTGCAGCAGCACCATGGCGAAGGCGATCAGGATGATGCGCAACACGATGGCACCGGCCGTGCCGTAGATGATGCCCTTGCGGCGCTGCTCGGGCGGCAGCTTGCGGCAGGCCAGCGCGATCACGACCGCGTTGTCGCCACCCAACAGGATGTCGATGATGATGATCTGGCCGAGCGCGATCCAGAACGGGGTATGGGTGAGAAAGTCCAAATCCATGGTGAGAAGTCCTCGTTATCGAAAGACAGCCAGTTCCAAACCGACTGCGCCTTTATACCGGGCACCATGGAGAAAAGGGGCAACAAGCTGCCGGCAAGCGGTGCTTGCTGACAGGAAGTGACACTTTGAGCCTACCATGGAAGCCACGGGCCCAAAGGTCTTGTTCGACAGCGGTATGACCGTGCCTGGCAGGCCGGGAGTGCAAGACTCCGTATTGACGACCTGGCATCCGTCTGCAGTCCGCCCTGGTGACAGCGCGGTGCAAACGGGGAACTACTCCCCTTTGAATTTCGCTATTGGAACACAGAATGCGGTGTTGCAGCAAAAAGTCGTCATTTGCACGCAAAACACCACAGCGGCTGCGGATGCCGGGGGCGCACTATCATGCCGCCTGCCTTTTGCTTCCTTGCTGCGTCCCTTTCTGCCCATGCACGGCATCCACATCACCGACATCGAAGCCGCCATCAACCACTGGCGGCAGCGGCATCCCAGTCCGGACGGCGTGCGCCTGTCGCCCGAGGTGCGGGCGCTGGCCCCGGTGTATGCGCGGCTGATCCATGCCGGCGCCCAGGAAGTGAACCCCGCCAGCCTGTCCTCCGCCGCCATGCAGGCCTGGCTGGGCTGGTACGAGACGCAGCCGGACACGCCGTGCATCGCGATCTGCTCCACCAGCCAGGGTGATGCGCAATGCAAGGGCTGCGGGCGCAGCTTTGGCGAGGTGCAGCAGTGGCTGGAGCTGAGCCCGGTGCAAAAACGTGCCGTGTGGCGGCGCATCGTGGCCGAAGGCACGGCGCTGCGCTTCACCCGCTACGCCGAACGCGCAAAGTAAGCGCACCCTCACCATCCACATCCACCAGGACATGAAAAAGGGCGCGACCTGCGCGCCCTCCTGGGGTGTTCCGCCGCACCGGGCCGGCAAGGCCGGCGCTGCAGCTGCCCGGGCCCTACCAGCCCAGGCCGATGTGCAGCGGCAGGTACACCGCCATCCCCACCACGATGGTTCCCAGGATGCCGCGCTTCCACCAGAAGTAGGCGGTGGCGCAGACCAGGGCCGGCAGGCGCGCATCCACCAGGGTGTGGATCAGTTGACCGTTGCTCATCACGATCTCCGGCGCCACCACCGCGGCCAGCGCCGCCAGCGGCGCGTAGCGCAGACCGCGCTTGAGCCATTCGGGCATGGGCAGCTCGCGCTCGGGCACCATGAAGAAGGCCCGCGTGACCAGGGTGATCACCGCCAGCCCCAGGCTGGCCACATAGCCCCAGATCCAGTGTTCGCCGCCGCTCATGCACGCTCCTTGCTGGCCGCCGCATTCGCGGCCGGGTTGGCTGCAGCGGCATGCGACCGTGCAGATGCGGTGTCGCTGCCCTCATCCAGCGGCAGCACCGGATGGTGTTCGCCCTTGGCCGGGTCCGGTGGGCGCACCGCAGGCAGCGGGCGCAGACGGACGGCGCGGCGCTCGGCCTGCTCCATCAGCAGGCCCACGCTCACGGCGGCGGCAATCGCCGTCAGGATATTGAGCTTGAGCGGCAGCGCAAACGCCGCCACCGCCGCCAGCGAGGCCACGGCACAGGCCACCCAGGTGGCGCGGTCGTTGAGCATAGAGTACAGCACGCCCAGCAGCGCCAGCACGCCGGCAAAGCCCAGGCCCCAGGACAGCGGAATCACATTGGCCAGGTAGATGCCGGCAATGGACGGAATCTGCCAGCCCAGCCAGTTGGACAGGGCAGCCCCCCAGAAGTACGGCACCTGCTCGGGACGCTTCACCGCCTCGGGATAGCGCTTGGTGAAGGCCACAAAGATTACGTCGCCGCTGAAGTAGCCGATCGCCAGCCGGTGGCGCAGCCGCAGGTGCGAGAAGAAGCCCCGCCACATGGTGCTCAGGATCACAAAGCGCAGGTTCACGCAGAACGCGGTGAACCACAGCACCCACAGCGGTGCCCCCACGGCCATCAGCGGCAGCACGGCCAGCTGGGCACTGCCGGCGTAGATGGTCAGCGTCATGAACACCGCCAGCGGCAGCGACATGCCGCTTTTGACCATGGCCACGCCGGTGACCAGGCCCCAGGCCGCAATGCCGGGCATGGTGCCCAGCATGTCGCGCACCCCTTGCATGAAGGCCGGCTGGCGTGCAATGCCTGTGGCCCGCTGCCACAGGACGTTCACTTCGCTCATGGCTGCTCCGGCAGGTGTGGCAGTTGCAACTGGCTGCCCACGGGCAGCTCGAAACCGCGCAGAAAGTTCGCCGCGGCCAGCTTCTTGCCCCCGGCGCGCTGCAGCTGCGTCAAGCGCAGCGCTCCTTCGCCGCAGGCCACCAGCACGCCCTGGGCGTCGGCGGCCAGCACCTGGCCCGGCTGGGCGCTGCCGTCGAAGGGCTCGGGCACGGCAGCCCACAGCTTGATGGTTTCCTCGCCCAGCTGGGTGCTGCCCCCGGGGAACGGGGTGAAGGCGCGCAGGCGGCGGTCCAGCACCGTGGCGCTTAAACGCCAGTCCATGGCGCTTTCGGCTTTCTCGATCTTATGGGCGTAGGTCACGCCCTCGGCCGGCTGGGGCGTGCGGTGCAGGCCACCGCAGGCGCTCATCTCCAGCGCTTCCACGATCAGGCGGCCGCCCAGCGTGGCCAGCTTGTCGTGCAGGCTGCCGGTGGTGTCATCTGGTGCAATCGGCAGGCGCTCCAGCACGCACATATCGCCGGTGTCCAGGCCGATATCCATCTGCATGATGGTCACGCCGGTTTCCGCATCCCCCGCCTCGATGGCGCGGTGGATCGGTGCCGCACCGCGCCAGCGCGGCAGCAGGGAGGCATGGATGTTCAGGCAGCCCCGGGGCGGCAGGTCCAGCACCCACTGCGGCAGGATCAGGCCGTAGGCGGCCACCACCATCACGTCGGCGCCCGCGTCCAGCAGAGCCTGGCGCGCAGCGGCCGCGTCCTCGGGGTATTTGCCGTCCAGGCGCAGGCTGCGCGGCTGCTCGACGCGGATGCCGTGCTCCGCCGCGCACTGTTTGACAGGGGAGGCCTGCAGCTTCATGCCGCGGCCGGCGGGGCGGTCGGGCTGGGTCAGCACCAGCGGCACGTCAAAGCCTGCAGCCAGCAGGCGTTCCAAGGCCACGCGCGCGAAATCGGGCGTGCCGGCAAAAATAACTTTCATGGGTTCAACCAGTCTGCGGACCAGCCCCGGTCCGGAAAAAACGATGCACCGCCGCCAAGCCGTGTGCGGGCGACGCTGTCAGCGACGGTCGTCGTCGTTGCGCCACTCGTCGGTAAACATGATGCGCTGCACCACGCGCTGCGGATCCAGGAACACATGGGCCAGGCGGTCTCCGCCATTTTCGCGGAAACGGTAGGTCCAGATGTCGCCTTTGAAATTGGCCACCCCCTCCACCAGCGCCGGCTTGCCGAAGTAGCGGTAGACGCTGTCCTGCGTGTCCACGCCAGGGCGCAGCTGGTGGAAATCGGAAGGGTTGAGCACCTGGCGCACAGACAACAGGCGCTGTCCGCTATCAAAATCAAAGTGATAGATTTGCTGCCCCATGGGCTGGCGGCTGTAGACCCAGCGCTCGCCGCCATCCGGCAGCGGGTTGCGCACCTGGGGCTGCCCCATGTCCTGCAGGATCTGGCTGGCCGGCGTGCCGGGCTTTTGCCATTCGGGCACGGCGCAGGCGGTGAGTGCCAGCGCCACCACGGCCATGCCGGCCGCTGCACACACCCAGCGCGCCAGTCGGTGGAGCACTGGGTGGGCGATCATCCGCGTTCTGCCTCGCGCTGCTGCTTGACCATCTTGGTCTTGATGCGGTTGCGCTTCAGGGGGGACAGGTATTCGACGAAGACCTTGCCCATCAGGTGGTCCATCTCGTGCTGGATGCAGATCGCCAGCAGACCGTCGGCTTCGATCTCGCGGCTCTGGCCCTGTTCGTCCAGCGCCTTGATCTTCACGGCGATGGAGCGCTCCACGCCGTCGTAAATGCCGGGCACCGACAGGCAGCCTTCTTCGCCCAGCTGCTTTTCCTCGCTGGCCCACAGGATTTCCGGGTTGATCAGCACCAGGGGCTGGTCACGGTCCTGCGACACGTCGATCACGATCAGACGCTCGTGAAAATCCACCTGCGTCGCTGCCAGTCCGATGCCATTGGCGTCGTACATGGTCTCAAACATGTGCGCCACCTGGGTGCGGATGCGGTCATCCACCTGGGCCACAGGCTGCGCCACCTTGTGCAGGCGTGGATCGGGATAGCAGAGGATAGGAAGAAGTGCCATGGCAGATGCAAGAACAGATGTCGCTATTTTCGCCACTTTTGCCGCTGGCCGCCATGCAGCCGACCGATAGGCATTGCCCACTCCGGGGCATGGGCTGAAAATTTCCGCTATGGCCCGGTCGTGCGCGGCCCCATTCCACAGTTCTACCGTTCCGCCATGCCCCCCATGGCACGGCCGCCCGCCCACCGCCCTCCCTCACCCAGCACCCATGCCCTCTGCCCTGACCCTGTCGCAAGACGAACTGGCCGCCTGGCTGCGGCTGGCCCTGACCCCAGGCGTCGGCAACGGCGCCGCCCGGCGCCTGCTGGCACGCTTTGGCCAGCCCGGAGCCATCTTCAGCCAGAGCACAGCAGCGCTGCAGAGCTGCGTGCATGCCAGCCAGGCCGCGCAGCTGCACCAGCACCCGCCCGGCTGGGACACCGCCCTGGACACCGCATGGACCTGGCTGCAGAACGCGGGGGCAGCGGAGGCAGAAGGCTGTGGCCGCGCCCTGATCCCACTGGGCGACCCCCGCTATCCCCCGGCCCTGCTGCAGATCGAAGACCCGCCGCTGATGCTCTACGCCCTGGGCCCCGCGGCCTGGCTGGCGCAGCCCGTGCCGCTGCTGGACAGCCGCTGCGCGCTGGCCATCGTCGGCTCGCGCAACCCCACGGCCCAGGGGAGCGAAAACGCCCGCAGCTTTGCCCAGACGCTGGCCCGGCAAGGCTGGTGCGTGGTGTCCGGGCTGGCGCTGGGCGTCGATGGCGCGGCCCACCAGGGCGCACTGGAATCCGCACCGCAGGCGCTGCCGAGCGCCGTGCGCCCCTGCACCGTGGCCGTGGTGGGCACCGGCATCGACCGGGTCTACCCGCGCAGCCACCAGGCGCTGGCCCATGCCATCGTGCGCCAGGGCTTCATCCTCAGCGAATACCCGCTGGGCACGCCGCCGCTGGCCGCCAACTTTCCCAAGCGCAACCGGCTGATCGCCGGCCTGTCGGCCGGCACCTTGGTGGTGGAAGCGGCCGTGGCCTCGGGCTCGCTGATCACGGCACGGCTGGCGGCCGAGCAAGGCCGCGAGGTGTTTGCCATTCCCGGCTCCATCCACGCCCCACAGGCCAAGGGCTGCCACACGCTGCTGCGCGAGGGCGCCAAGCTGGTGGAATCGGTGCAGGACATTCTGGAAGAGCTGCCCGCCGCCCGGCAGGCGCTGGACCGGCTGACGCAGGCGGCCTCCACCCCAACCCCGACCTCCGCGTCCCCCGCCGCTGCGTCGGCCGCCGCAACAGTGCCCCCCAGCCCCAGCACCGCGGCCGAACACCCGGTGCTGGCCGCGCTGGGCTTTGACCCCATGGGCCTGGACCAACTGCAGGGCCGCACCGGCTGGAACACGGCCGCGCTGCAAGGCTGGCTGCTGGAGCAGGAACTGGACGGCCAGGTGGCCCGCCTGCCCGGCGGACTGTTCCAGCGCCTGGTGCGCAGCTGAGCGGCCCGCTGGTGCCGCGCCGGCGTGTGCAGAGCCAGGGCGACCACTGCGGCAATCGGCATCACTGCCCAGGCGCCGCCAGGCCATAGAAAAAGGCACCCGAAGGTGCCTTGGCATCGCGTACGCAGCGAGGGGGTCAGACCACCGCGCCCGAATTCGGGTCGTTGGGGTCGCCTTCCTTGCGCACCGGCGCCTTCACCAGGTCTTCGCGCTTGACGCCCAGCCACATAGCAATGGCGGCGGCCACGAACACCGAGGAGTAGATGCCGAACAGAATGCCGATGGTCAGCGCCAGCGCAAAGTAATGCAGGCTGGGGCCGCCGAAGAAGAACATGGACAGCACCATGGCTTCGGTCGACGCGTGGGTGATGATGGTGCGGCTCATCGTCGAGGTGATGGCGTGGTCGATCACCTCGTGGGTGCTGAGCTTGCGGAATTTGCGGAAGGCTTCGCGGATCCGGTCAAAGATCACCACCGACTCGTTGACCGAGTAGCCCAGCACCGCCAGCACGCCGGCCAGCACCGCCAGCGAGAACTCCCACTGGAAGAAGGCGAAGAAGCCCAGAATGATCACCACGTCGTGCAGGTTGGCGATCACCGCCGCCACGCCGAACTTCCACTCGAAGCGGAACGCCAGGTAGATCACGATGCCCAGCACCACCATGCCCAGCGCCATCAGGCCGCCGTGCACCAGTTCCTCGCCAACCTGCGGGCCGACGAACTCGGTGCGGCGCAAGGTGACCTCCGGATCTTCTGCCTGCAGCGCACCCAGCACCTGCTCGCTTTGCTGGGCCGAGGTGACGCCCTTTTGCACCGGCAGGCGGATCATCACGTCGCGCGAGGTGCCGAAGTTCTGCACCACCACGTCGCTGTAGCCCAGGCTGGCGACCTTGTCGCGCACCTTGCCGATGTCGGCGGTCTGCTGGTAGGCCACTTCCATGACCGTGCCGCCGGTGAATTCCACCGACAGGTGCAGGCCCCGGGTGAACAGGAAGAACACTGCCAGGGCAAAGGTGATGAAGGACACCGCGTTGAGGACCAACGCGTACTTCATGAAGGGAATGTCTTTTCTGATGCGGAAGAACTCCATGGTCTTCCTCCTTAATTGCTGTTGCCGCGGGAGGCCACGGAACGGTGGTCATCGCCCTCGGGCTTCCACACCTGGCCAATGGACACGCTCTTGAGCTTCTTGCGGCGGCCATACCAGAGGTTGACCAGGCCACGCGAGAAGAACACGGCCGAGAACATGCTGGTGACGATGCCGATGCAGTGCACCACGGCAAAGCCGCGCACCACACCGGTACCGAAGGCCAGCAAGGCCAGACCGGCGATCAGCGTGGTCACGTTCGAGTCCAGGATGGTGTGCCAGGCGTTTTCGTAGCCGGCCTGGATGGCCGCCTGCGGCGAAGCGCCGGCACGCAGTTCTTCCCGGATGCGCTCGTTGATCAGCACGTTCGAGTCGATGGCCACACCGATGGCCAGGGCCATGGCGGCAATACCGGGCAGGGTCAGCGTGGCCTGCAGCATGGACAGAATGGCCAGCAGCAGCAGCACGTTCACGCCCAGGGCGATGGTGGAGATCACACCGAACACCATGTAGTACAGGCACATGAAGACGGCAATCGCCACCATGCCCCAGACCACGGAATGGATGCCGCGGTTGATGTTGTCGGCACCCAGGCTGGGGCCGATGGTGTATTCCTCGATGATTTCCATCGGCGCGGCCAGCGAACCGGCGCGCAGCAGCAGCGAGGTGTCGTTGGCTTCCACCGTGGTCATGCGGCCGGAAATCTGCACGCGACCGCCACCGATTTCGGAACGGATCACGGGCGCGGTCACGACCTCGCCCTTGCCCTTTTCGAACAGGATGATGGCCATGCGCTTGCCCACGTTCTCGCGGGTCACGTCCTTGAAGATGCGCGAACCCTTGGCATCCAGCGTCAGATTGACGGTGGGCTCCTGGGTCTGGCTGTCAAAGCCGGGCTGGGCATCGGTCAGGTTCTCGCCGGTCAGCACCACCTGCTTCTTGACGATCAGCGACTGGCCGTTGCGGTCGTTGTACTTCTCGGTGCCGAAGGGCACGGGGCCGGAGCCCATTTCCGCAGAGCGCGCTTCGGAGGATTCGTCCACCATGCGCACTTCCAGCGTGGCGGTGCGGCCCAGGATGTCCTTGGCCTTGGCGGTGTCCTGCACGCCGGGCAGCTGCACCACGATGCGGTCCAGGCCTTGCTGCTGGATCACCGGCTCGGCCACGCCCAGCTCGTTGATCCGGTTGTGCAGCGTGGTCATGTTCTGCTTGAGCGCCTGCTCCTGCACCTTGCGCAGGGCTTCAGGCTTGATGGTGGCGCGCAGCATAAAGCCGTCGCTGCCATCGGGCACATCGCTGGCCTGCAGATCGGGGAACTGGTCGGCAATCAGGTTGCGCGCGGCCGTCAGCGTCGCCTGGTCGCGCACGCGCACTTCGACGGTCTGACCGTCGCGCGAGATGCCGCCATGGCGGATGTTCTTGTCGCGCAGCATGGTGCGCAGGTCGCCGGCCAGGGACTCGGCCTTCTTGGTCAGCGCGGCCTGCATGTCCACCTGCAGCATGAAGTGCACGCCACCGCGCAGGTCCAGACCCAGGTACATGGGCTTGGCGCCCAGGGCGGTGAGCCAGTCGGGCGAACGCGAGACGAGGTTCAGCGCCACGATGTAGGCGGGGTCGGTCGCATCGGTGATCAGCGCACGCTGGATCACGTCCTTGGCCTTGAGCTGGTCGTCCGGCGTATCAAACCGGGCACGGACCGAAGTGCCCTCCAGGGCCAGGTGATCGGTCGGCAGGCTGGCGGCCTGCAAGGCGGTCTGCACTTTCTGCAGCACCGCATCGTCCACCTTGACGGTGGACTTGGCCGACGACACCTGCACCGCAGGCGCCTCACCAAAGAAATTCGGCAGGGTGTAGACCACCCCCACCAGTAGCGCGATCACAATGATCGCGTACTTCCAGACCGGGTATCGGTTCATGCTCGCGCTCTTCTCTCACACAGGGCGTGAGAGGGCAGGGCGCGCCATCGGCCGTCCGGCCCGCTCACAAAAGGGGCTTACTTGGTACCGACGGTGCCCTTGGGCAGCACCTGGACCACGGCGCTGCGCTGCACTTGCACAACGACACCATTGGCGATTTCGATGAACAGGAACTGCTCGTTCAGGTCATTCACCTTGCCCAGCAGACCACCGCCGGTGGCCACTTCGTCGCCCTTGGCCAGGGCTTCCACCATGCTGCGGTGTTCCTTCTGGCGCTTCATCTGGGGGCGGATCATCACGAAGTACATCACCGCGAAGATCGCCACCATCGGCAGCACGTTGGTGGTGAGCGAGGACATCATGTCGCCACCGGCAGCAGCGGCAGGAGCGGTCTGGGCGAAAGCGGAAGAAATAAACACGGAGGAGCTCCAGTTTGGAATGTTCTAGATAAAACGGCTGCCTGCAACCGCAAAAAGTCCCAGGCGAACGGGACATTGTATGCGGCCCTCTCTGGCGGCGCAGGGGCTATTCCAAGCTGGCGGCGGGTTTTTGCCTCCACCGCCGCCGACAGCGGTCCGCAGGCAGGGTAGCCAGAAAAAACTGGCGCAACCGCTCCATGCCGTTGCGCCAGCCACCACCCCACCTTCCCCTCGCAAGCCCTGGCCCGGAGGCCATCGCAGCGCCCTGCCGGCCAGCGGCAGGGCATTTCCTCAGGCGATCAGGCCTGGCGCCACTGCTGCATCAGCTGCGCCCACTTGGGACGGGCGGCCTGCAGATGGCGCTCCTTCACATGGCCGTAACCCCGGATGTCTTCCGGAATGCGGGCGATCTGCACGGCCAGCGGCAGCTTCTCGGCCGTCAGGCCGGCCAGCAGCTCGTCCACGCTGGCCCGGTACTCGGCAATCAGCGCGCGCTCGGTCCTGCGCTCCTCGGTCTTGCCGAACGGATCCAGCGCCGTGCCGCGCAGGCCCTTGAGCTTGGCCAGCACGCCGAACGCACTGCGGATCCAGGGCTGGTAGGACTGCTTGACCAGGTGGCCCTGCGCATCCTTGGCGGCCGACAGCGGCGGCGCCAGGTGGTGCACCAGCTTGTAGTCGCCTTCGAACATGTCCGCGATCCGGGCGGTAAAGGCCGGATCGGTGTGCAGGCGGGCCACCTCGTACTCGTCCTTGTAGGCCATCAGCTTGAACAGATAGCGCGCCACGGCCTCGCTCAGCGCCGTGCTCTTGCCCAGCGCGCTTTCGGCCGCATGCACGCGCTCCACCAGCGCCTGGTACTCGGCGGCATAGGCGGCGTTCTGGTACCCGCCGAGGAATTCCACCCGCTTGGCCACCAGTTCCTGCAGCGAGGGCTTCTTGACGATGCGGATCACCTGCGCCGCCTGGTAAAGCGCCTGCACCTCGGCCAGGTTGTGGGCGCAGCGGCGGCCCCATTCGAAGGCGGCCTTGTTGTTGTCCACCTGCACGCCATTGAGCTCCATGGCGCGCATCAGCGCAGCGTGGGCCAGTGGCACGCGCCCCTTCTGCCAGGCGTAGCCCAGCATCAGCGGGTTGGTGTAGATGCTGTCACCCAGCAGCTGCACGGCCGCCTGTTCGGCGTCGAAGCTGCCGACCAGCCCGGCGCCCACCGCCCCGGCAATCGCGGCTTCGCAGCTGCCGCCAGGGAACTGCCAGTCCGGGTTGTGCACGAAGGCTGCCGTGGGCGTGCCGTGGCTGTTGAGCGCGACAAACGTGCGCCCGCTTTGCATCACCGCCAGCGAGGCCTTGTTGGCCGCCACGATGGGGTCGCACCCGATCACCAGATCGGCCTTGGCCATGTCCACCTTGGTGGTGTAGATGGCATCGGGGCGGTTGGCAATCTGGATGTGGCTCCAGGTGGCACCGCCCTTCTGGGCCAGACCGCCGGCATCCTGCGTGACCACGCCCTTGCCTTCCAGGTGGGCCGCCATGCCCAGCAGCGAGCCGATGGTGATCACGCCGGTACCGCCCACACCGCCCACCACGATGCCCCAGGCCGTCTCGGCCACGGGCAGCACCGGTTCGGGAATGGGGGGCAATGCCGACAGATCGCCCTTCTTCTCCTTCTTGGGCTTTTTCAGCGTGCCGCCTTCGACGGTGACAAAGCTGGGGCAGAAGCCTTTGACGCAGGAGTAGTCCTTGTTGCAGGTGTTCTGGTTGATGCGGCGCTTGCGGCCGAAATCGGTCTCCACCGGCTCCACCGACAGGCAGTTGGACTGCACCGAGCAATCGCCACAGCCCTCACACACCAGCTCGTTGATGACCACGGTCTTGTCCGGCGTGGCCAAGGTGCCGCGTTTGCGGCGGCGGCGCTTTTCGGTGGCGCAGGTCTGGTCGTAGATGATGGCCGTGCAGCCGGGGATCTCACGGAACTCGCGCTGGATGCGGTTCAGCTCGTCGCGGTGGAATACCTCGATGCCCGGTGGCAGGTCGTTCAGCAGCTCCAGGTGCTTGGCGCGCGCCGGGTTGGCGTCCACATGGTGGGTGCGGCCATGGTATTTGCTGGGGTCGTCCGTCACCACCACCAGCTTGACCACGCCTTCGGCCCGCAGGCTGTGGGCAATCTGTGCCACGGAATGGCCCTCGGGCCGCTCGCCGACGGTCTGGCCGCCGGTCATGGCGACCGCATCGTTGTAGAGCAGCTTGTAGGTGATATTGGCGCCCGAGGCGATGCTCTGGCGGATGGCCAGCAGACCGCTGTGGAAGTAGGTGCCGTCGCCCAGGTTGGCAAAGACATGCTTGTCCGTGGTGAACGGGGCCTGCCCCACCCAGGTCACGCCCTCACCGCCCATCTGCGTGAAGGTGCTGGTGTTGCGGTCCGGCATCCAGGTGGTCATGTAGTGGCAACCAATGCCCGCCACCGCGCGCGAGCCTTCGGGCACGCGGGTGCTGGTGTTGTGCGGGCAGCCGCTGCAGAACCAGGGCGTGCGGTCGGCCGTGCCGGCCGGAATCTCGGCCAGCGATCGTTCGCGGGCCGCAATCACCGCCAGGCGCTGCTCCATGCGGGCCTCGATGTCGGCGGGGACGCCCAGCTTCTTCAGGCGCTTGGCAATCGCCTGCGCGATGATGGCGGGCGTCAGGTCGGCCTTGGGGCGCAGCAGCCAGTTCTGGCTGGGGTTGGGCATGCTCCATTCGCCGCCGGAATTGTCGCCTTCCTGCTCGTCGAACTTGCCCAGCACGTTCGGGCGCACATCGTTGCGCCAGTTGTACAGCTCTTCCTTGAGCTGGTATTCAATGACCTGGCGCTTTTCCTCGACCACCAGGATTTCCTGCAGGCCCTGGGCGAAATCGCGGGTGATCGACGCTTCCAGTGGCCAGACCACATTCACCTTGTGCACCCGGATGCCCAACTGGCGGCAGACCGCGTCGTCCAGGCCCAGGTCCACCAGGGCCTGGCGCATGTCGTTGTAGGCCTTGCCGCTGGCAATCAGGCCAAAGCGGTCGTTCTGCCCCTGCACCACGTTGTAGTTCAGCTTGTTGGCCCGTACATAGGCCAGCGCGGCGTACCACTTGTAGTCCATCAGGCGCGCTTCCTGCTCCAGCGGCGCATCGGGCCAACGGATATGCAGCCCGCCCGGCGGCATGACAAAGTCTTCGGGCAGCACGATGTTCACCCGGTCCGGATCGACCGAGATGCTGGCCGAGGACTCCACCACTTCCTGGATGGTCTTCAGCCCGGACCACAGGCCCGAAAACCGGCTCATCGCGAAGGCGTGCAGCCCCATGTCCAGGATGTCCTGCACATTGCTGGGAAAGAACACCGGCGTGCCGCAGGCCTTGAAAATATGGTCGCTCTGGTGGGCGGCGGTGGAGGACTTGCTGATATGGTCATCGCCCGCAATAGCAATCACGCCGCCGTGTTTGGCGGTGCCCGCCATGTTGGCGTGCTTGAACACATCGGAGCAGCGGTCCACACCCGGGCCCTTGCCGTACCAGATGCCGAACACGCCGTCGAACTTCTTGGAGTCAGGGTATAGATCCAGCTGCTGCGTACCCCAGACGGCCGTGGCGGCCAGTTCCTCGTTCACGCCCGGCTGAAAGACGATGTTATTGGCCTGCAAATGCTTTTTGGCGGCCCACAGCGACTGGTCGTAGGTGCCCAGCGGGGAGCCCCGGTAGCCGCTGATGAAACCGGCCGTGTTCAGGCCGGCCTGGGCATCGCGCTGGCGCTGCAGCATGGGCAGGCGCACCAGCGCCTGCACCCCGCTCATGAAGGCACGTCCATGCTGCAGGTCGTACTTGTCATCCAGCGTGACGGTTTCCAGTGCGCGGCGCACGCTTTCGGGCAAGGGGGCGTTCATAGGCCACCTCCACGCACTGCAGCGGCAGTTCCTGCGCCCTGGGCCGGAAGGCGGGGCTCGGCGGGGGCGCGCACGCTGGCGCACCCGGCTTCGGAATAGGCTTTCATCGCTTGTCTCCATGGGCGGCGCAGTGGTCCCGTCTGGAGCGAATCCCGCAGACATGGCCCCGCACCTTTTGTATGTAATTTCGATGATGCGGGTCAAGTGTAGGTTCCACCGCCCGGAAGGTGATTGCTTTCTTTGCCGACTTCCTGCAGTCTTGCGCAAGGATTTTTCTCAGATCTACCAAAAAGTGAACAATCTCGACAAATTCGACCTGGGCATACTTGCCGCCCTGCAGGCCGACGGCCGCCTGACCAATGCCGAGCTGGCCCAGCGCGTGGGACTGTCGGCTGCGCCCTGCTGGCGGCGCGTGCGGGCGCTGGAAGAGGCGGGCTTCATCCGCGGCTACCACGCCGAGATCGACCGCCACAAGATCGGCCTGGGCGTGCTGGCCTTTGTGCGCATCGATGCCGAAATCAGCACCGGCGTGCGCACCCGCGAGATGGAGGAAGCCATCCGCGCCATTCCCGAAGTCGTGTCCTGCCACTACATCAGCGGCAAAGGCATGTTCGAGCTGCAGGTGGTGGCCAAGGACCTGGAAAGCTTTTCGCACTTCACCCGCACCGTGCTGCTGAACCTGCCAAATGTGAAAGACATGCACACCAGCTTTTCGCTGGGCGAGGTCAAGTCCAGCAGCGCCTGGCCGCTGGGCCATCTGCAGCCCAAGGCGCCTGCCAGGGGCTAGCCGCAACCCGCGGACAACGCTGCACTGCAGCACGCCCCGGCCGCGCGGCAAGACCGCCAACTGACTGTCACCAAGGCGTCCGACCGCCTGCACGGCGCGCGGCTTCCAAGCACAATGGCCCGGCCATGTCCGAAGCCTCTCCTCCCCCCTCTTCCGATTCTTCTGGCGCGCACGGCCCTACTGCGCCCGTTCCGCCTGCACCGGCGCCGGCGCCCGCCGGCCAGGTGCTGGAAGACCCGGCCAGCCCGCACAGCCGCTCGCCCCAGGCCAGCAAGCCGGTGTCCACCTGGGCACCGCTGGTGGCTTCCCCCAGCTTCCGCATGCTCTGGGGGGTCACGCTGGCGGCCAATATCTGCATGTGGATGAACGACGTAGCCGCAGCCTGGATGATGACCTCGCTGACCACCTCGCCGGTGCTGGTCGCTCTGGTGCAGACCGCCTCCACCTTGCCGGTCTTTCTGCTGGGCCTGCCCAGCGGAGCGCTGGCCGACATCCTGGACCGCCGCCGCTATGTGATTGCCACCCAGTTCCTGGTGGCCACGGTGGCGGTGCTGCTGTGCATCACCGTGGCCATGGGCTGGATGACGGCACCGCTGCTGCTGGCCCTCACCTTTGCCAACGGCATCGGCACGGCCATGCGCTGGCCGGTGTTTTCCGCCCTGTTGCCGGAGATGGTTAGCAAGGCCCACCTGCCATCGGCCATGGCGCTCAACGGCGTGGCCATGAATGCCTCGCGCATCGTCGGCCCGCTGGTGGCGGGCGCCATCATCGCCAGCCTGGGCAGCGCCTGGGTGTTTGTGCTGAATGCCGTGCTGTCCATCCTCTCCGGCATCGTGCTGGTGCGCTGGAAGCGCCACCAGCCGGAAAACCCGCTGGGCCGCGAACGCCTGCACAGCGCGATGCGCGTGGGCCTGCAGTTCGTCAAGGAGTCGCCGCGCATGCGCGCCGTGATTGCGCGCACCGTGGCGTTTTTCTTCATGTCCACCGCCATCATGGCGCTGCTGCCGCTGACGGCCCAGCGTTTCGAGGGGCACTTTGTCGGCGGCGCCGGCACCTTCACCATCCTGCTGGCCTCCATGGGTGCAGGCGCCATCATCAGCGCCATGTTTCTGCCGCGCCTGCGCCAGGCGCTGGGCGAAAAGCTGGTGATTGTCGGCACCTGCGTGATGGCACTGGCCACGGTGGGCGTGGCCCTGGTGCCGCACCTGCTGCTGGCCATTGCCTGCATGATGGTGGCAGGCATGGCGCTGATCTCCACCGCCAACAGCCTGGGCGTGAAGGCCCAGATGGCCCTGCCCAACTGGGTGCGTGCCCGCGGCATGGCGGCCTACCAGATGTCCATCATGGGCGGCACGGCCATCGGTGCGGCACTGTGGGGCAAGGTGGCCTCGCTGACCAGCGTGCCCACCAGCCTGATGGCCGCGGCCGTCACCGGCGTGCTGGTGATGCTGCTGGTGCAGCGCCTGGTGACCGAGCGCCAGGCGCTGGAAGACCTGAGCCCCTCCAAGGCCTGGATACCGCCTACGCACGACCGCCCCGAAGGCGGCCGCGTGGTGGTACAGATCGAATACCGCATCAACCCCGCCAAGGCCCGGCGCTTTCGCACGCTGATGCAGGAAAGCCGCCGCAGCCGCCTGCGCCAGGGGGCGGTGGGCTGGAGCCTGCTGCACAGCATGGAGCAGCCCGAGCGCTATGTGGAGCAGATCGTGGATGAATCCTGGACCGAGCACCTGCGCCGCTTTGAACGCGTGACGGCCGCCGATGTGGCGCTGCGCGAACGCAAGCTGGCCTTCCATGTGCACGACACCCCGCCGACCGTGCGCCGCTACTTCGAGACGGATTGACCCGGCGGCCCGGCCGCACCGGGTGGCCGATGCCCACAAAAAAGGATGCCCGGGGCATCCTTTTTTATTGCAGCGCAGCATGCTGCCCGAAATGTCTGCACTGGCGAGGGCCTGCCGGATCTGCGGCCCGGGAAGACCTGCGCCAGAGCAAGCGCCCATCGCCTGCGCAGCACCGGCGGCAGCGGAGACTAGCCTCCGCGCACCGGCACGCCCTTGGGCCACAGCACCCAGAGACGCAGGTTCTGCTTGATGCGCCCGGCCAGCTCCCCGGCTTCATGCCCCCAGCCCATGAAATAGTCGGCACGCACGGCACCCACAATGGCGCTGCCCGTGTCCTGCGCCAGCACCAGCCGGCTCAGGCTGACCTGCGGGCCGGTGGAATGCAGCCATACCGGCGTGCCATAGGGAATGCTGCCGCGGTCCACGGCAATGCTGCGCCCGGGCGTCAACGCCACGCCCTGCGCGCCCTTGGGCCCGAAGTTGATGTCCACTCCTTCCAGGGCTTCCTCGCGGAAGAAGACATAGCGCGGATTGCTCCACATCAGCTCCTGGGTACGGCCGGGGTTCTGCGCGATCCAGGCCTTGATGCCCGGCCAGGTGGCATCGCGCACCAGGCCCTGGTCCAGCAGCCATCTGCCGATGCTCTTGTACGGCTGGTCGTTGGTGCCGGCGTAGGCCACGCGCACCTGGCGCACACGGCCGTCGGGCTCGGTGATCTGCAGGCGTCCCGAACCCTGGATGTGCAGCACCATGGCCTCGACCGGATCGTTCATCCAGGCAATGACCTTGCCCTGCAGCGCGGCCTGGGCGGCGGGCAGGGTTTCGATCTGCTGGCGGGTGTACCAGGGGCCGCCCTTGGCGGTGCGGCCGGCCGGCAGAGCGTACAGCGGAATGTTGAATTCGGCCGTGGGCTGGCGGCTGGCGATGATCTGCGGCTCGTAATAGCTGGTCAGCATGCCGTCCACGCGGCCGTCATGGCCTTCCACGCGGTAAGGCTGCAGGCGGGAGCGCAGCCACAGCTGCTGCTCGGCCTCGCTGGACAGGCTCATGCGCCGCACCTCGCCGCACAGCGGCGAAAACGCCGGACTGGGGCGCTCGCAGCTCTTGAGCATGGCGTTCCAGGCTTCGTGCAGGGCGTCCTGCTGCACGCCGGGCAGCTCGGCCCAGCGCACCGGCACCCAGCGGCTCTTGGGCTGCAGGGCCGTGGGCGGCAGCGGCTCGGCGTCGCTGCCATCGCCCAGGGCGATCGAAGGCTCGGAAGGCAATGGGCCGGAACCCGTAGGCTTGGGGGGGCTGGAGCAGGCCACCAGGCTTCCTACAATGACAGCCAACGATGCTCGCAGCAGGAGAGAGAGATTCATGACCCTGATTTTGCTTGAAGCGCTACTGGCTTTGTTGGTATTGGTGTTGATTGTCTGGTGGACCATGTTCTCCGGTCGCCCCAAGGGCGAACGACCGCCGCCGGACGAGCCACCGCAGCACTAGCCTCCGGCGCGGCGACCGCGGCGTGGCACCGGGTGTTGCGCACGGGCATGGTGCATCGCTGCGGCGCAGCATGGCGCTGGCCGCCGGACCGGCCCGCCTGGCCGTGCGGGCGTCCGAGGTGGCTGCGCACACTATGAAAAATCTTCATTGCCCGCAGTGCCAGCGCACACTCCCCCTACCAACGGCCTACACTGCCTCTGGTGTCCTACGTGAACCGGCCCGAGACGCTGATAGCCTCGAGGCATCACGTCACCACAATTTCAGGTCCGCGACGTGGCGATTGCCGCGCCGCCTACTCCACGCAACCTGACTAGGAGTGTTTTTTATGCGTAACAAGATCATCCTTGCAGCCGCCACGGCCGCCGTCCTCACCATCACCGGCTGCGCCAACACTGGCATGAGCGACACCACCCGCCGCACCGCCACCGGTGCCGGCGTGGGCGCCCTGGCCGGCGCCGCCATCAGCGCGGCCACCGGCGGCAAAGCCGGTGTGGGTGCGGTTGCAGGCGCTGCCGTGGGCGGCCTGGGCACCTACATCTGGTCGCAGCACATGGAAAAGCAAAAGCGCGAGATGGAAGCCGCCACCCAGGGCACCGGCGTGGCCGTGACCCAGACGGCAGACAACCAGCTGAAGCTGGACATCCCCAGCGACATCTCGTTTGCCACCGGCAAGTCCGACATCCAGAGCAACTTCGCCCCCATCCTGGACCGCTTTGCCGAAGGCCTGCGCAACAACCCCAACACCGATGTGCGCATCGTGGGCCACACCGACAGCACCGGCACCGACGCCATCAACAATCCGCTGTCGCTGCACCGCGCCGAATCCACCCGCAACTACCTCACTGCCCGCGGTGTGAACGGCAACCGCATCCGTGTGGAAGGCCGTGGCTCCATGCAGCCCGTGGCCACCAACGACACGGCCGAAGGCCGTGGCCGCAACCGCCGCGTGGAAATCTTCGTGGGCGAACGTTCGGCCCAGTAAAACCGTCGGCGCCAGACCACAAAAAGGCCGCAGTCGCGGCCTTTTTGCATAGGGAAACACCTGGGTCGTGGCGGCCATGCGTCCCACCACCCTGGCGGGGCTCAGGCCGCCGGCAACTGGCCGTGGGCACGCAGCAGATTGGCCAGCTCCACCGCCGACTTGACCTGCATCTTGTCAAACACACGGGCGCGGTGCACCTCCACCGTGCGCACGCTGATGTCCAGCTGATCCGCAATCAGCTTGTTGGGCACACCTTCCACCACCAGGCCCATCACGGCGCGCTCGCGCTCGGTCAGCTCGGACAGGCGGGTGCGCACCGTCTCCTGCTGGGCCGCCGCCTCCAGCCACTGAGCCGACACGGCCAGCGCCTGCTCGATGCGGTCCACCAGTCCGTTGTCGGAAAACGGTTTTTCGCAGAAATCAAAGGCACCGCGCTTGACGGTGTCCACCGCCGTGGGCACATCGGCGTGGCCGGTCAGGAAGATCACCGGCATGCGGCCGATCTGGTCCTGGGCCTTGAGGTCGTCAAACAGCGTCAGACCGCTTTTGCCGCCCATGCGGACGTCCAGCAGCAGGCAGCAAGGGGTGCGCGAAGGGCTGTGCGAGGCCAGCATGGCTTCAAAGGCCTCGGCACTGTCATAGGATTCGCTCAGCAGCCGCCGCGAGCGCAGCAGCCAGGCAAGAGCCTCGCGCACATCGGCGTCATCGTCGACGATGTAGACGGTAGCGTTGGGGACTGGTTCCATGGTATCTGTCAGGGGGAGAGTGGCTTCACTGCGGTACCGCAACGGGCAGCGTGAAAGTGAATACCGTACCACGTGGCTGGTGCTGACGGTGCTGCAATTGTCCGCCATGCTGCTCCACCACCGTGCGGCACAGGCTCAAACCCAGGCCCATGCCCTCCGGGCGGGTGGTGAAAAAGGCCCCGAACAGCTGTTCAGCCACCTCGTCCGGAATCCCCGTGCCCCAATCGCTGACAGAGAACACCAGCCGGTCGGCAGGCTGTCCGGCTTCCGGTGCCTGGACCCGCACTTCCAGCCGACGCTCCACGATCTGCGCCGCCTCCATGGCCTGCATGCCGTTGCGCGTCAGGTTCAGCAGCACCTGCTCCACCATGGTCACATCGCACCACACCGGCGGCAGGCCGGGGGCCACATAGGTCTCCACGTCCACGCCCAGCTTGCGCGCCTGCATGCGCACCAGCGGCAGCACGGCATCCAGCAGCTCCTGCGGAAACACGGCTTCGCGCGACTGGTCGCGGCGGCGCACGAAGTCGCGCACGCTCTTGATCACCCGCCCGGCACGGTCGGCCTGGAAGCCGATCTTGCGCATCACGGCCACCAGCTCCTGCAGCTGCTCCCGCGCCTGCTCGCCGGTCAGCTGCGCCACCGGCGTATTGCCCGAGCCTTCCAGCAGGTGCAGCGAGCCCGAGGCGTAGCTGGCAATGGCCATCAGCGGCTGGGTCAGCTCGTGGCTCAGCAGCGAGGCCATCTCGCCCACCGTGGCCAGGCGGGCCGTGGCCTGCAGACGCTCCTGCGAGGCGCGGGAGATTTCCTCGATGCGGCGCTGCTCGCTGATGTCGATGAAAGCGCTCATCCAGCCCGTGTGCTGGCCCTGGGCATTGATCAGCGGCGCTTCGAAGATCAGCACCGGGAAACGCATGCCGTCTTTGCGCATGAACACCGACTCATGGCCCTCGCGCGCCGTGGGAATGGCGCCGGACAGCCGGCGCCCCTGGCGCTGGCGGTATTCCTGCGCCAGCTCCGGCGGCCAGTAGGGTGCGATGTCCAGCCCCAGCAGTTCCTCGGAGCTGAAGCCCACCATGGCGCAGAACGCCGGGTTCACATAGCTGATGCGGCCCTGCAGGTCCCGCGCGCGCAGGCCGGTGATCAGCGAATCCTCCATGGCCTTGCGAAAGGCCAGCGCATCGCCCAGGTCGCGTTCGGCACGCAGGCGGCGCCGGTTGTCGCGCACCAGCACCACCAGTACGCTCACCAGCGCAATCGACATGGCCGTCACCAGCGCGGTCAGCACGTTCGGGAACACGCTGGGAGCCCGGTGCCAGCTGTCCATGCGCAATACCAGCGTGTGGCCCGGCAGGTCCAGCAGCTGCTGGGCCGAGAACACGCGCGTGCCACGCCAGGCCGCCCCCACCAGGGCCAGGCGCGTGCCATCGGGCTCGGTGAACGAGACCTCCTGGTTGCGCGTCAGGTTCTTGCTGACCTGGCTGCTCAGGATATTGGGCAGCGAATAGGTGGCCACCACATAGCCCACGAAATGGCCCTGGTGCTGCAGTGGCTGGCAGGCCTCCATCAGCTCCATGCCCAGGCCCTCGCCCAGCAGCTGGAAGTAGCTGGGCGAATAGGTCGCCGCATTGGTGCGCCGGGCGTTGGAACAGGCCGCCACAGCATGGGTTTCGCTTTCCTCGCGGAAGTTGTCGCTCCAGTATTCGCCGCGGTACGGGGTCTCGGCGTGGGCCACCAGCCGCATGGCGGCGTTGCGCCATTCCACGCGCACGATCTCGCGGCGCACCTGCAGCAGCTCGGCGGCACGCACGCGCCAGTCTTCCAGCGCCACATCCCCGGCATTCAGGGCCTGCAGATCCTGCATGTTGCGGGCCAGCGCGGAGCGGATTTCGGACACCGCGCCCACGGTGTCGCGTTCCAGCTTGTCCTGGACCTGGCTGGCCTCGTAGCGGCCGGCCAGCCACACCATGGTGACCAGCATGCTGACCACCAGCACCACCAGCAGGGTCCACAACGACCAGCGCCGCCAGGCACTGTGCCAACGGCGCCAAGGCCAAGTTTGCAGGGAATTCACAGGACGCGATGCTCCAAAGCAGGCAGTTGCTGCCGCACCTGCCGTAGATAGGTGCGGTCCATCTGGCCCAGCACCACGCCAGCACCTTCGGCGGCCTGGAGGGCCTGCACCTGCCCCCAGGGGTCGACCAGCATGCTGTGCCCCCAGGTGTGGCGCCCATTGTCGTGGATACCGCCCTGGGCCGGCGCCAGCACATAGCACTGGTTTTCCACCGCCCGGGCGCGCAGCAGCAGCTCCCAGTGCGCCCGGCCCGTGGTGTGCGTGAAGGCACTGGGTACCAGCACCAGGTCCACGCCCGCGGCGGCATGCGCGCGGTACAGCTCGGGAAAGCGCAGGTCGTAGCACACGCTCAGGCCCAGGGTCCAGGTCTGGCCGCTGCGGTCGGTCAGGGTTGCCGTCACCGGCCGGTCACCGGGTTCCACCACCCGGGATTCGTCGTACTGCTCCTGTCCCGTGGCAAAGCGGAACAGATGCACCTTGTCGTAGCGCGCCACGCATTGCCCTTGCGGGCTGAAGAGCAGACTGGTGTTGCGCACATGGTCCGGGGCCCGGGCCACCAGCGGCAGCGTGCCTGCGGCCAGCCACACCCCGGCTTCCCGCGCCCAGTCCGCCAGAGCGGACTGGATGGGACCATCGCCCCACCGCTCGGCATAGGCCAGCTTGTCGGTATCGCTGCGGCCCATGGCACAGAAGTATTCGGGCAGGGCCACCAGCTCCGCCCCCCGCTCGGCGGCCTGCAGCAGCAGCGTTCGGGCGATGCACAGATTCTCTTCCACCACCGGGGTGGACACCATTTGCAGGGCGGCGATCTTCATGGCTGGGGCTCCTTGGTCGATGGTGCGGCAGCCGATGGCGCGCCAGCCGCTGCCGGGGGCACCGTGCCTCCGGCAGTGGGCGGTGTGGCGGCCGGTGCGGTGCGCCGGGGCACGGCGCGCACCTCGGGCTCGGACCAGTTGCCGGTGATGTCGAACTCCCGTGTCGCCACCGCCACCAGCGGACCACGCAGCACGGCCTGGGCCAGGAAACTGCCCAGACCGATCACCGGGTTGATGGCCGTGGCCACCAGCGAAGCCGTCATGGCATTGATTTCCGGCACCACCACCACGCGCAGCTGCTGGGTCTCGTCGGCCAGATTGGCTTGGCCTTCCATCAGCACGGCGGCGTTCACGCCCTTCATCTGCAGGTTGTTGGTGCGGGCCACGCCCTGGGCCACGGTCACATCGCCGCGGACAAAGTCAAAGGCAAAACCGCTGCTGAACACATCGCGGAAGTCCAGCCCGATGCGCCGCGGCAGGGATTGCAGGCTGAGCACGCTCAGCAGCTTGGCCAGCCCGGGTTCTGCCTTCAGGAACTGGCCCTGGCCCACATCCAGGTGCAGCTTGCCGGCCATGCTGTGCCAGTCCGGCGCAATCGGTGCGCCGCGCCAGCCCAGCTCGCCTTCCAGACTGCCCTTGCCGCCGCGCACCACGCCGGGCATGGCAAAACGTTCCAGCAGCGCGCCGGAATCCTTGAGGGCCAGCGTAAAGCGCAACTGGGTGCGGCGGCGCAGGGCATCCGGGCCACCCCAGGTGCCCTGTGCGGTGAGCGTGGCCTCGGGCAGGCTCACATCGAAGCGGTCCAGCACCCACTGCGGCTGGCCATCGCGGCGCTGGTTCTGGGCCTGCACCGCCAGGCTGCCCAGTGCCCGGCCGGCCAGGGCGAATTCCTTGACCGAAATGTCCAGCGCCGGCATCTGCTGGGGCTGGGACTGCAGCAGGCTGTCGGCCTGGTCGGCCGCCCCTTCGGGCAGCAGCAGGTGGGACAGACGGGCAAACACCAGGCCCTGTGGGTGGGTCTTACCCGGCGGGTGGTATTCCACATAGCCGCCCAGCTGCCGCGCCTGGATGTTGCCGCGCCAGACGGCATCGGACTGGGTCAGCCCGGCCACCACGTCGTACAGCACGCGGCCATGCAGGTGCAACTGGTCCACGCGCAGCCCCAGGCGCTGGGGCAGATAGGGCAGCACGTCCGCCGGCACCGGGGCCGCAGCGGGGGCCACTCCGGCTTCCGCCGCCGGAGTGGCCAGCGCCCGCCAGGCGTCGATGTCCAGGGTGTCCAGCTGGGCCTGCGCCTGCACGCCAGGGCCCCCGTTCCAGCCTGCGGGCCAGGCCCCGGCGGGTCCGATGTCGCGGCCCAGCTGGATCCAGCCCCCGGTCACCCTGGCCTGCGGGCCCGTCTGGTCGTAGACATAGGTCAGCGACGCGCGGTCCTGCACATGGATCTGCAACATGTCCTGCAACGGGGACTTGCTGTCGGCTGCCGCAGCCGGTGTCAGCCGCTGGGCCACCTGCAGCGGGGCCGCCACCTCGGCCGCCTTGCCCAGCGGGGCCGGCAGATTCAGCGCCATGCCCTGCAGGCTGCTGCGCACCACGATCTGCGCCAGCTCCCGCTGCAAGCCCACCTGCACCTCGTACTCGGTGGCACCCGTGGCATGCCGGGCCAGGTCCGCCACCGGCGCCAGAAAGGCGTCGCTGCGCAGCCCCTCGGCCGTGGCGCGGCCTCGGGCGCGGATGTCCAGCGCCGGCGCGCCCTTGCCCACCTGCAGCCCGCCGGCCAGCGACACATTGCCGCCCAGCGACTGGGCCTGCACGCTCTGCAGGGTAAAGCCCTTCTCGCTGAAATGCACCATGCCCCGGGCCTCCTGCAGCTCGGGCACATCGGGACGCAGGCGCAGCCGGTTGCCCTGCAGGCCCACCGTGCCGGTCACCCGGGCATGCTCCAACTGCTCGATCGGCAGATGCAGCGCCAGCTTCAGCGTGGCGGGACCGGCCGCCGCAGCACGGTCCAGCGCATGCTCGGTGATCCCGGCCAACGGGGAGCGTGCCACCACATCCAGCCAGGCCGGCAGCGCCGCCTTGCCATGGCCAGAGACGTCCAGCACCGGGGTGGACAGGTCCGGAATCGCGGCCTGGATGGCTTCAAGCGGCACCTTGCTGTGCTCGCCAAACCAGCCTTGGGCGTTGCGCACCTGCATGCCGGCCCGGTCGAACACCAGCTCCCCGGCCAGCTGGGTGATCAGCGGCCAGGGGGCTTCGCCCTCCGCACGCAGGCGCGGCGGCACATAGTCATAGACCACGTCCCGCACCGGTGCGACGATGTGGAACACACCTTTGCTTCCATGGGTGTCGAAGGGGAACTGTTCCAGCGGCCCCGCCACCTTGAAGCGCACATTGCTGGCGCTGCCGCTGCGCACGCTGTCGCGCACATAGTGGCGCGCGTCATGCGGCACCTCCAGCGGCAGATAACGGTGCACGCGTGCGCCATTGGCGCGGCTGAGCACGCCTTCCAGCTCCAGATCGCCCGGCAGGCGCCGGGCCGCATCGGCCCCCATCTGCCAGCGCAGCTGCAGCTGGCCTTGCGCATCGGCATTGGCAAACTGGGCCTGCGGCACCTGGACCGACCAGCGCCCGTGGGCATCCTGGCTCCAGCGCAGGCTGGCCTGCAGCCGGTCTACCGGGATGTGGGGATCTTCAAAAATACCGGGAAATTCCAGCGCCCCCTGGCGCATCTCCACATCGGCCGAGCCCCCTTGCTGGTCGAAGGTGAAGCGCAGGTTGGCGTTGTGCAGACCCGGCGTGTGGCTGTCAGCCTGCAGGTCGCGCAAGCTCACCCCCTGCAGCTGGCCTTGGGCCCGGTAGCGCAGCGGGTGGCCGGCCATGGCCGGCTGCCAGCGCAGCTGCAATTTTTCCGCCCGGCCTTGCAGCTCCCAGCGCGCCAGCTGCGCCTGGGCATCCTCCGGCAGGGGCAGCCGCTGGGCCACGGCCCGGGCCAGCGCCAGATCCAGGTAGCTGGCTTCCAGCGCATGGGGTGTATCGCTACCGGCCTGGGGCCAGCGCAGCGTCACATCGCTGGCCGGCCAGTGGGCGCCGTCGGCCAGGGTGAAGGTCCAGCCCGTTCCCCGGGCTTGCCAGCCCCCGTCCAGGGCCTGCAGGTCCAGCCGACCGGCCACCTGCTGCAGGTCCAGCGCGGGCTGTCCGTTGCGCCAGTCCACCCGCGCCTGGGGCAGGCGCAGGTCGGCCGTGACACCGGCCAGCGCGCCTTTACGCACATCGGCCCAGGCACGAAAGTCGCCCCGTGCCTGCACCTGGTCCACTCCCCATTCGGCCGGCCAGGGCAGGTGCGGCACCTGCTGCAAGGCTCCCTGGGCAAACCACTGTCCCTGCCAGCGTTCCCAGGGACGGCCGCTGACGGCCAGCACCGGCTCCTTGAAGTTGCCCATCACCTGCAGTGCACCGCCCCCCTGCGCCTGGGGAAGCCGGGCATCCATGCGCAGCGCATGCTGCCAGTGCCCGTTGCGCAGCACCAGGTTCACGCCTTCGAGCTGTTGTTCGGGGGTGTCCCGCAGGGCATCGTTCCAGCGCAGCACGCCGTTGCGGATGGCGATTTCGGGCTGGTCCAGCACCCATTCCAGGGGGCTGCTGTCCGGCGTGGCGTCGTCCTGCTGCAGCAGGCCCGCCACTTCCCAGCGCCCGTCGGCCCGGCGCCGGACATCCAGCTGCGGAGACTCCACGACGATCTGCTCCACCCCCCGGCGCCAGAGGGAACGGGCCGAGACGGCCACCACCACCTGCGGCAGCTGCAGCGCAGGCCGGCCCTGGGCGTCCTGCAGCTCCACATCCGTCAGCTCCAGGCTGGGCACCAGACCGTCGGAATAGGCGGTCACGGCACCGATGCGCACCGGTACCCCCAAGGCCTGAGCGGCCAGCTGTTCCAGCTTGCCGCGGTAGTCCCCGATTCGCGGCACAATGAATCCATGGAGCACCCCGGCCGTGGCCGCGAGCAGCAACCAGAAGGCCAGCAGCCCTGCCAGCGCCCACCGCGCCACCACTGCTGCCCTGTGGAGCAGGCGGGAGGGGTGCGGTTTCGGATCGATCATTGGCAAGGTGAAGAGTGGCCAAATTATGACCCGCGGCTCCCGGCACAGGGAGCATGTAGGGGCATGGTGCTGGCAGACGCTTCCCAGGCCCTATCCCTTGGTGAACATGCAGAGCGCAGACATTTCCCCGGCCGAACACGCAACCCCCGCCTTGCCGCCTGCGGCCTATTCACGCTTCTGGCAGCGTCTGCACCGGCGCTACGACGCCCTGTTCCCGCTGCTGCCGGCCGGCGTGCCCACCCGTGCCACGATGGAGCAGGCACTCGACGCCCTGCTGGCCCAGCCCTATGAATTGGGGGCCGCGTTGCGCATCCTGCGCCAGCTGGTGCTGGAGCGCACCATGGTCCTGGACTGCGATGGCACGGCCGACCTGGGCGCCGTCACCGGCAGCATGACCGCGCTGGGCGAGCTGGCCCTGGACCGGGCCTGTCAGGCCGCCCGCGCCGATCTGGACAGCCGCCATGGAGCCCCGCAGGGCCCCGACGGCCAGCCGGTCCAGCTGTGGATCATCGGCATGGGCAAGTTCGGCGCGCGGGAGCTGAACGTCTCCAGCGACATCGACCTGATCTATGTCTACGAACACGATGGCGACACCGCCGGCCTGCCCGACGGGCGCGGCAAGCTCTCCAACCATGAATACTTTGGCCGCGTGGTCAAAGCCATCTACGCGCTGATCGGCGACACCACCGAGCACGGCTTTGTCTTCCGCGTCGACCTGGCGCTGCGCCCCAATGGCAATTCCGGCCCGGCCGCCGTGTCCCTGGGGTCGCTGGAAGAGTATCTGCTGGTGCAGGGCCGCGAATGGGAGCGCTTTGCCTGGCTCAAGAGCCGCATCGTCGCGCCCACGGCCTGCATTGGCACGCCCAATGTGCAGGGCCTACGGGGCGTGGTGCTGCCTTTTGTGTTCCGCCGTTATCTGGACTACAGCGTGTTCGATGCGCTGCGCAGCCTGCACCGCCAGATCCGCGAACATGCCACCCGCCGCAGCGCCGGCCACCCCGAACGCGCCAACGATGTGAAGCTGTCCCGCGGCGGCATCCGCGAGATCGAATTCACCGTGCAGCTGCTGCAGGTGGTGCGCGGCGGCCAGTTCCCCGAACTGCGCTGCCGCCCCACGCTGGAAGCGCTGCAGCGCCTGGCCCGTGCCAATCTGATGCCGCAGGAGACGGCCCAGCAACTGGCGGAGGCCTACACCTTTCTGCGCGGCGTGGAGCACCGCATCCAGTACCTGGACGACCAGCAGACCCATGTGCTGCCCACGCGCGACGACGATCTGGAATGGATTGCCCGGACCATGGGCTTTGCCCGCTGCCAGGATTTCCTGCACCAGCTCGATGCCCACCGCGAACTGGTGGCCCAGGAATTCGACACCCTGCTGGGCGGCGACAAGGCCCAGGACTGCGCCAGCGGCAACTGCGCCGGGCCGCGCGCCATCACCGGGGGGCCGGCCATTCCCGATCTGGAAGCGCTGCTGGAACAGCTGCCGCCGGCCCTGTCCAGCCGCGTGGCCGAGTGGCGCGACCTGCCACGGGTGCAGGGCCTGCGCGACGAGGCCCGCACCCGCCTGTTCCGCCTGGTGCTGCGCACCGCGCAATGGGTGCAGCAGGGCAAGGTGGGCGAGGAAGCTGCCGTGCGCATGATCAACTGGCTGGAGCCGCTGCTGCGCCGCGAAAGCTATCTGGCCCTGCTGCTGGAGCGCCCGTCCGTGCACGAACGCCTGCTGCACATGCTGGGAGCCGCCAAATGGCCGGCCCGCTACCTGCAGCAGCACCCGGGGGTGATCGACGAGCTGGCGGGTGAAGCCCTGTTCCAGGAACGCTTTTCCGCCGCCGACTTCGAGCACGAGATGGCGCTGCGCCTGCAGGCGCTGGAATCCACCGGCGAGGACGACGACGAAACCCTGCTGAACCTGCTGCGCCGGGCCCACCATGCCGAAACCTTCCGCACCCTGGCCCGCGACGTGGAAGGCGCCATCACCGTGGAACAGGTCGCCGACGACCTGAGCGCCCTGGCCGACACCGTGCTGCGCGTGACCGCGTCCTGGTGCTGGCAGCGCCTGAAGAACCGCCACCGCGAGGTCCCGCAGTTCGCCATCATTGGCTACGGCAAGCTGGGCGGCAAGGAGCTGGGCTATGGCAGCGACCTGGACATCGTCTTCGTCTTCGACGACGCCGACGACAACGCCCCGGAGGTCTATGCCGCCTTTGTGCGCAAGCTGATCAACTGGCTCACGGTGAAGACCGGCGAAGGCGATCTGTTCGAGATCGACACCGCCCTGCGCCCCAACGGCAATTCCGGCCTGCTGGTCACCAGCTTCAAGGCCTACGCCGACTACCAGCAGCAACGCGGCAGCAACACCGCCTGGACCTGGGAACACCAGGCCATGACCCGCGCGCGCTTCGTGCTGGGCAGCGACGATCTGGCCGCCCGCTTCGATGCCGTGCGCGAAACCGTGATCACCGCCCCCCGCGACGCCGCAGCGCTGCGCGAGGAGATTGTCTCCATGCGTGCCCGTGTGCGCGCCGCCCATCCGGTGCGCGGTGCGGCCTTTGATGTGAAGCACAGCGAAGGCGGCATGGTGGACGCGGAGTTCGCGGTGCAGTACCTGGTACTGTCCCAGTCCGCACAGCACCGTGAACTCATCGACAATGTGGGCAATATCGCGCTGCTGCAACGGGCCGAAGCCGCCGGGCTGCTGCCCGCAGGCCAGGGCCAGGCAGCGGCGGCGGCCTACCGCGAACTGCGCCGGGTACAGCACCAGTCGCGCCTGAACGAGGGCAACGGCCAGGTAGATCCGGCCAGCGTCCAGGTCCAGTCCGATGCCATCCGGCAGCTGTGGCAGACCGTTTTTGGCGATGCGTAAGCAATTACTTCCAGTTCCAACGGAAATTTCCGTGGAGCAGTCCTCCATAAGATGTAAAAATATGTCACATCTTCCATGTGGCCGCCATGAACCTTGTTGAACTGAATATTGACACCATTCCTTTGGGTCAGCCCCTGCCTTTCGCCTTGCGCGGGGTGGCCGGTGCCTTGCTGGCCCAGAAGGGCTATGTGATCCGTACGCCCAAGGAACTGGAAATCCTGCTGGCCCGTGGACAGACCCTGTGCGTGGACACCGACGAGTCGGGCGACAGCTTCCGCGCCTTCAAGGCCCACCTGCAGAACATGCTGATGTCGGACAAGCCGCTGGGCATGATTTCCAGCATGACCATGCATGCCACCCTGGCCCAGGAAGATGCCGCCGACCGGGAACGCAAGACCCCACACTGGCCCACCTGGCAGGCCCGCCTGACCCAGCTGATGCGCACCCCCGACCCGGATAGCTTTCTGCCCCGGTTCGAGAACATGCACCAGGGTCTGGCCCGCCACTGCGCCGAAGCCCCGGACGCCACCCTGCTGGCCCTGGTGCAGATGTCCGCCGAGGAAACCCGCCACTACTGCGCCACCCACGCCATGCTGGTGGCGGCGGTGTGCATGATTTCCGCCCGGGAAACCCTGCGCTGGCCGGAAGAGCGCATCCACCAGATCGGCCGCGCCGGTCTGAGCATGAACCTGGGCATGGGCCATCTGCAGGACGACCTGGCCCAGCAGATCACCCCGCTGAGTGCCACCCAGGCCCAGGCCGTGGAAGACCACGCCCTGCGCTCGGAGCAGATGCTGCGCGACCTGGGTGTCACCGACGAGGTCTGGCTGCAGGGCGTGCGGGGTCACCACCTGCGCGCACCCGGCCGCCTGGCCGAGAAGACGGCGGGTGACCAGCTGGCCCGGATGATCCAGCGCGCCGACATCTTTGGCGCCCGGATCGCACCCCGCGCCAACCGCCACCCCATGTCGGTCACCTCGGCCATGCAGGCCAGCTACTACGACGAGACCAAGTCGGTGGACGAAGCCGGCGCCGCGCTGATCAAGTCGCTGGGCATCTACCCGCCCGGCGCCTGGGTCAAGCTGGCCAGCGGCGAAACCGCCGTGGTCGTGCGCCGCGGCACCACGGCCGCCACCCCCAAGGTGGCGGTGCTGGTGAACAAGGAAGGCATGCCCACGGGCGAGCCCATTCCGCGCGACACGGCCCACCCGAACTGGAAGATTTCCGCCCCGGTGGCGCAGCGCGACGTGCGCGTGCGCCTGCCGCTGGACCGCCTGCTGGAGATCAATTGCTGAGCCTGCGGGCCGCCTGGATGCAAGCCGTTACATAAAAATTCCCCGGGCCCTCTGGAACTTTTGTCCAATGAGCCCATCTAGCAAGTAGTGGATTGGCGAGAGTGATCGCTTCCACCGTAACGGTTTATTGTTGTGAAGCCTGCATGCTTGGCATCTGTCCATCCTGGAGCGCTTCTCCTCCCTCCCTCTCTTAATTCGTTTCGGGACGCTTCACAACGTTTTTATGCAAAGCAAAAAGCCACCTGCGGGTGGCTTTTTTGCGGGCGGTCGGGGCTGGCGGGGCGGTTCAGAGCCGCGGCGCCGTGTCGGCAAAGCTGGCGCGCGGGGCCAGGCGCTCGCGCAGGGCCGCCAGGGCCGGGCGTCCCTGCAGCCAGTCCTGCTGGGGAAAGCGGAAGGCCAGCCAGTCCACGGCCGTGACGACGGCGATATCGGCCAGGCTCAGATGCTGGCCGGTCAGGAACGGCTGTGCGCCGGGCGCCTGGGCCTGCATGGCATCCAGGCCGCGCTGCACCTTGTCCAGGGAGCGGTCCACCCAGGCCTGGCAGCGCTGGGCGTCGCTGCGGCCGGCCCAGGTCTGTTCCAGGCGCATGGCCACACCGGCGTCCAGCACGCCGTCGGCCAGGGCTTCCCAGGTCTTGACATGGGCGCGCTCTCGCCCGCCCGCCGGAATCAGCCGGCCCACCGGCGACAGCGTGTCCAGGTACTCGACGATCACGCGCGAGTCGTACAGCACCTCCTTGCCGTCTAGCACCAGGGCCGGCACCTTGCCCAGCGGGTTGGTCTGGGGCAGCTGCGTGTCCGCTGCCCAGGGGTTGTCTTCCTGGAAACGGTAGTCCAGCTTTTTTTCGGCCAGCACGATGCGCACCTTGCGCACATAGGGGCTGGCGAGGGAACCAATCAGCAACAAAGACATGGCGGAAGCTTTCGCGGAAGGCAGCGGGGAGACGGCGTGGCAGCGGGCCGGCATGCGCCGGCACTGGAATCTGGGCCAAATTCTATCGGGGCTGTCGGGGGCAGGCTCTGCGCATTGCAGCCGTCCCACCTACAATCGCCCCCCATGAGCCTGTCCCACATCTCCGCCCTCTCCCCGCTCGACGGCCGCTACGCCGCCAAACTGACCGACCTGCGCCCCATCATGAGCGAGCAGGGTTATATGCACCGCCGCGTGCAGGTGGAAATCACCTGGTTCATCGCGCTGTCGGATGCCGGTTTTGCCGAGTTCCCCCCGCTGTCCGAAGGTGCCCGCACCTATCTGCACGGTCTGGTGAGCAACTTCTCGGAAGCCGATGCCGCCGCCATCAAGGAGATCGAGAAGACCACCAACCACGACGTGAAGGCCGTGGAATACTGGATCAAGGCCAAGTTCGACGCCCGTCCCGAACTGCTCAAGGCCGCCGAATTCGTGCACTTTGCCTGCACCAGCGAAGACATCAACAACACCAGCCACGCGCTGCAGATCCGCGTCGGCCGCGACATGGTGGTGCTGCCCGCCCTGGACCGCATCATCCTGAAGCTGCGCGAAATGGCCCGCCTGTACGCCGCGGTGCCCATGCTCAGCCGCACCCACGGCCAGACCGCCAGCCCCACCACCGTGGGCAAGGAAATCGCCAACGTCGTGATGCGCCTGCAAAAGGCCTCGGACAACATCGCCAACGTCAAGACGCTGGCCAAGATGAATGGCGCCGTGGGCAACTACAACGCCCACCTGTCCGCCTGGCCCGACTTCGACTGGGAAGCCTTCAGCCAGAAGGTCATCGAGACCCCCGAACCCCAGGGCCTGGGCCTGACCTTCCAGCCCTACTCGATCCAGATCGAGCCGCACGACTACATGGCCGAGATCTTCGACGCCGTGGCCCGCGCCAACACCATCCTGATCGACCTGTCGCGCGACATCTGGGGCTATGTGTCCCTGGGCTACTTCAAGCAGCGCCTGAAGGCCGGCGAAATCGGTTCCTCGACCATGCCGCACAAGGTCAACCCCATCGACTTCGAGAACGCCGAAGGCAATCTGGGTCTGGCCAACGCCATCCTCAAGCACCTGTCCGAAAAGCTGCCGGTGTCCCGCTGGCAGCGTGACCTGACCGACTCCACCGTGCTGCGCAACATCGGTGTCGCTTTCGGTTATGCCACCCTGGCGTACACCTCGCTGATGACCGGTCTGAACAAGCTGGAACTGAACGAAGAGCGGCTGCAGCAGGACCTGGACAATGCCTGGGAAGTGCTGGCCGAGCCCATCCAGACCGTGATGCGCCGCTATGGCGTGCAAGGCGCGTACGAAAAGCTCAAGGAAGTCACCCGCGGCAAGACCGTGCTGGCCGAAGACCTGCACCGCCTGATCAATGGCCTGGAAATTCCCCAGGCCGACAAGGACCGTCTGCTGGCCATGACACCGGCCTCCTACATCGGCAAGGCGGCCGAGCTGGCCCGCCGCGTCTGAGCCGGGCCCTGCGCCTTCCTGCGGGTGGCCACACCCGCAAGGCTCCCCTGTAGAGCTGCCTCAGCGCCACTGCCGGCGCGCGGGCGGCTCTTGTTTTTGACAGTTTCCCAAGGACTGCCTGCGGGCAGCACCGCCACCACGTCCCGCCATGGCCATCAAGTCCACCATCTTCAAAGCCAATCTGTCGATTGCCGACATCGACCACGGCTACTACGCCGACCACAACCTGACCCTGGCACGCCACCCCAGCGAGACCGACGAACGCATGATGGTGCGCCTGGTCGCCCTGGCGCTGAACGCCTGGCAGCTGCAGGCCCTGTGCAACGGCGACGGCACGCTGGGCTTTGGTATTGGCCTGAGCGACCCGGACGATCCCGATGTCCACATCACCGACTACACCGGCCAGAAACGCCTGTGGATCGAAGTGGGCCAGCCCGAGGAAAAGCCCATCACCAAGGCCTGCAACAAGTCCGACCATGTGCTGGTCTACCCCTTCAACCACGCGGCGCATGTGTGGTGGAAAGGCATCGAGGGCAAGGTCAACCGCCAGGACAAGCTGGAGGTGCTGTACATCGACTCCGAGGTCGCCCAGCAACTGGGCAGCCTGGCCGAACGCAGCATGCAGTTGCAGGCCACCATCCAGGAAGGGCAGCTGACGCTGTCCAGCAACCAGGGCATGGTCGTCGTCGAACCCACCCGCTGGAAGTAAGACCCGCCCGGCGGGACGCTGCTTGCGGGCTAGGCGCAGTCCATCTGCACGGCCTGTGCAAAGGCCTCCAGCTCCCACCCCGTGCCCAGCAGCAGGCGGCGGGTGGCACGCTGGTCCAGCACCGCACCGTCGGGCACACGCCGGCCCAGGTGCTGCAGCGATTTGTCACCGGCAATCGCCACGTAATGGCTGTCGTAGCTGCGCGCCAGCCGGTTCCACAGACCGTGGGCCCCTGGCGACTGGCGCGCGCCGCTGAGCAAGCAGACGCCCCGGTCCAGCACCTGCTGGTACACCGCGCTGGCAATGCCGCGGCGCTGGTAGGCCGGCGCCAGGCGGGAATGGGGCGAGCGCACGCGGCGGTCGGTGCGCCGGTCCACTTCCACCAGGCGGTTGAACACGGTGTAGCCGGCCAGGCAGGCGTTGGCCACATCTTCCACATAGGCAAACCATTCACCGTCGGCCTCGCGCCAGTGCAGCACGAACTGCGGGTCGTGCAGGGGGCGGCGCTCCAGCCCGTAGAGCTTGTTGCCCGGCTGATACAGCCGCTCGTACAGCGCTTCCAGCTCGCCGTCGACCAGGGGCAGCATCACGTCGATGCGCAGCTCGGTGTGCAGCTGCGGCCGCAACGGCCGCAGGCGCCGCCACCAGGCGGACACCGCAGGCACGGCAAAATTGCAAGCAAAAGTAGGCAGGGACAGCATCCCCATGGCAGGCAGGTACACCGCATGCTCCTTGGCAGGCCAGCGGGAGGCGCGGCGTGACGGCTGGGCGCGCGCATCCGGTCTGCGGGCACCGGCGTGCCCGCAAGGATTCAGCTGTGCCTGTCCGTCGGCATGCGCCCGCGCGGGCTGACCGGCTCCGGGGGCACTGGGCTCACCGCCACACGCTGGCCTGCGACACCCAGGCCAGCGCGTACAGGCCGTGCGGCCTGGCGGGGGCCGATTTCACGGCGCACCACGGCACGCTCGCTCAGGCGCGCCATCACCGGCAGCAGCAGGTTTTGCGCGCGCACGGGCAGCCCCAGGCCACGGGGGCAGGCAGACACATGGGGCAGGCAGCAGGCGGGCATGGAGGCAACATGCCGGGTCCGGGGGACCACGGCATACACACTGTCGGTGGAAAGCGGCCATCCTAGGCGCCCCGGCCATGGCCGGCCAGCACCGGCGCCATATCGCACCAAATGGGTGCGATATGGGCGGAATGCCGCGGCCAGCACCGGCCCAATGTCCAGGGATTGCCCAAGAGCTCCGCCCGCCTTCTCAGCACGGCGCAAGCCCCGACCTCTACAATGCGACCCGATTTCGTCTCCCACACTTCTATAAGACCTGCCGGTTTCACCGCCATGAACATCATTCGCTTTTCCGACCTGTGCGCCCAGGGCAAAGCCCAGGGCCAGCGCGTTTTCATCCGTGCTGACCTGAACGTTCCGCTGAACGACGCCGGCCGCATCACCGAAGACACGCGCGTGCGCGCTTCCGTGCCCGCCATCGAGATGGCGCTGAAGGCCGGCGCTGCCGTGATGGTCACCAGCCACCTGGGCCGCCCCACGGAAGGTGAATTCAAGCCCGAAGACTCGCTGGCCCCCGTGGCACAGCGTCTGTCCGAGCTGCTGGGCCGCGAGGTGCCCCTGGTCGCCAACTGGGTGGACGGCGTGCAAGTTGCCCCCGGCCAGGTCGTGCTGCTGGAAAACTGCCGCGTGAATGTGGGCGAAAAGAAGAACAAGTCCGAACTGGCCCAGAAGCTGGCCAAGCTGTGCGACATCTTTGTGAACGACGCTTTCGGCACCGCCCACCGCGCCGAAGGCACCACCTACGGCATCGCCGAGTACGCGCCCATCGCCTGCGCCGGCCCGCTGCTGTCGGCCGAGATCGACGCGCTGAACAAGGCCCTGGCTGCACCGGCGCGCCCCCTGGCCGCCATCGTGGCCGGCTCCAAGGTGTCCACCAAGCTGACCATCCTCAAGAGCCTGGCCGACAAGGTGGACCAGCTCATAGTGGGCGGCGGCATTGCCAACACCTTCATGCTGGCGGCCGGTCTGAAGATCGGCAAGTCCCTGGCCGAGCCCGATCTGGTGGCCGATGCCAAGGCCGTGATCGATGCCATGGCCGCCCGCGGCGCCAATGTGCCCGTGCCCACCGATGTGGTCACCGCCAAGACCTTTGCGGCCGACGCCGTGGCCACCGTCAAGAAAGCCACCGACGTGGCGGACGACGACATGATTCTGGACATCGGCCCCGAGACCGCAGCCCTGCTGGCGGCACAGCTGAAGAAGGCGGGCACCATCGTCTGGAACGGCCCGGTGGGCGTGTTCGAGTTCGACCAGTTCGCCCATGGCACCCAGGTGATTGCCCAGGCCATCGCCGAATCCCCCGCCTTCAGCATTGCCGGCGGTGGCGACACCCTGGCCGCCATTGCCAAGTACGGCATCGAGAAGGACGTGGGCTACATCTCCACCGGCGGCGGCGCCTTCCTGGAAGTGCTGGAAGGCAAGAAGCTGCCCGCCTTCGAGATCCTGGAAAAGCGCGCCAACGGCTGAGGATCACCCCTCCACGGCAGCCCGTGCGCTGCCGACCCCGAGGGGACTCCTCAAAAAAAGCCCGCAGTGCACACTGCGGGCTTTTTCCTTTTGGGGGCATCAGGCCTCTGCACCGGCTGGACGTTCACCCCCACAGCATGCTGCCACCGGTCCAGGCCAGATAGCCCAGCACGCTGAAATACGCCACGCTCAGCACCAGCCCCAGGTAGCCCAGCAGCACGAACAGCCCATCGCGCTGCACCAGGCCCACGGTCAGCAACAGAATGCCCACGGCGGGGGCGGTGTTGGAAAACGGAATCGGCCCCAGCGGTGCCATCAGCAGCAGGCCGCCAAATGCCAACACGGCACTGTTCACGCGCAGCATGGTCCAGCCGGTCAGCGCCGGCCAGCGCGGCTGCACCCAGCGGTCTATCCTGCGCACCACGGCCACGCCCTTGTGCAGCACGGGCTTGAGCTTGGCGGCATCCAGCGGCTTGTCCAGAATGCGCTGCGGCAGCCAGGGCAGGCGGTTGAGGAACAGCGCGCAGGCCAGCAGCACGATCGCGGCGCCAAACACGGTGGACACGCCGGGGATGGACACCGGAATCAGAAACGGCAGCGACGACAGCGCGCAGATCAGCAGCATGCCCTGGCGGCCACTGGCCTCCAGCAGCGCGCGCAGGGTGACGGTGTCACCGTCGATATCGTCAATCAGGGTGGTGAGCAGATGGCTCAGCATGGCATCCTTGGGTGGCGGGCGGTACAGGGCTGCGGACGCAGCCGGATGCGGTCTGAGTGCGCACAGCGCCCAAAGTTGCAGCGGCGTAGCGGCCTGGGCCCGGATGTTCCCATGGAACACTGCTTTTTCCGCAATACCCGTGCGCGCACGCAGCTATCAAAAACAAAGCCCGCCAGGCTGCTGGCGGGCTTGCAGAACGTGGTGGTCAGGGCGGCCGCAGCGGTCGGGCCTGCCGGTACTCAGTGGCCGAAGACGATCTGGGCAATCACGCCGGTCGCCACGGCCACCAGCAGATAGTCCTGCCCGTTCTGCACCCATTGCTGTCCGCGCCCAGGCCGCTTCAGGCCATGGTGCTGCCAGTCCTGCACCACATAGTGCGGGCCCCGGTACTGCTGCGGCACGCGCGAACCCGGCACCCAGCGGTGGTCCGGACCGGCGCCATGGCGCTGGGCCTGGCCGTGCGCAGGCTGATGGGGTGCAGCGTGGGCTGCGGGGGCGGCCGGCTTGCCCGGATGGGGCTGCGCGGCGGGCGCCTTGCGCGGTGCGTCGTGGCGCTCCGCTCCCGGTCCGCCCTGCGGGCCGGGTTGGGCCACGGCCGACAGGCTGGCAGCGCCCAGGATCACAGCGGCGAGCACGGCGGAAAATTTCGTTTGCATGGCGGTCCCCTCCTCAGGAAATATCGATGGAGCCATCGTAGGCAGCGCATGCAACGCCCAGCCAACGCCAAGGTAAAGCGCAGGCAAAGTTGCGTGACGGGGCGTACCGCCACCGCGCCGTCAGGCCATCACCGCGACCGCGCCGGCCACAGCACCGAAGCGATGGCCACCACCATCAGGCCCACGGCCGTCCAGTCCTGCCAATGCAGCACCTCGCCCAGCCACCAGGCTCCGCTGAACACGCCGATCACCGGGATCAGCATCACGCTCAGCGTGGAGGCCACGGGCGGTAGCGTGCGCGCCAGAAAGAACCAGGTCACCTGGGCAAAGCCGATGGCCAGCGGACCGTTGTAGAGGATGGTGGCCAGGGCCGTGGAGTCCGGCCACACCCAGCGCTCCCGCTCCAGCAGCACAGACAGCACGGTCAGCACGACGGCCGTGATCAGCACCATCCAGAACGACAGCGTCATCAGCGGCACCGGCATGCTGGTGCGGCGCAGCAGCTGCGTGCCCAGGGCCCAGCCGGCGGCGGCGGCCAGCATCAGGCCCACGCCCACGGGGCGGCTGCCCATGGCGGCGGTTTCGTGCCACAGCAGCAACACCACGCCCAGGGCCGCAGCGACCACACCGCCCCAGGCCCGGCCGGCCAGCCGGTCGCCAAAGCAGAACGCGCCCAGCACGGCCGAAAAAATGGGCATGGTGTAGCCCAGGATGGCGGCACGCCCGCTGGACAGCAGCGGGATGGCCAGAATCATCAGGCAGTGCCAGAACAGCATATTGGTCAGCGTCAGCGCCGCCAGCCGGCCCCAGGCGGAGCGCGGCACGGTCCAGGGCGCTTTCTGCTGCCACAGCACCGCGGCCAGCACCGGCACGGCCAGCCACATGGCCACCATGCGGAAGGTGAGCGGGGGGAAATGCGCCACCCCGACTTTCATGATGGGCCAGTTCAGCCCCCAGACGACGGTGAGCAAAACCAGCAGGACAAGTTGGCGAGGCGTGAAGCGGGGCATAGGCGGCCGATTGTGCAGGCAAGAACCGGGCCACCGAGGGACACAGGTGACAGCCTGGGCGCCGATGGGCCGCCCCCTCTAAAATCGCGCTTTATGACTTTTCTCGACATGCTGCGCGACGCGTCCACGCGCAATGACTCCATGCTGTGCGTGGGTCTGGACCCCGAACCCAGCCGCTTTCCCGGCGCCATGCAGGGCGATGCGTCCAAGATCTACGACTTCTGTGCAGCCATCGTCGATGCCACCTACGATCTGGTCAACAGCTTCAAGCCCCAGATCGCCTACTTCGCGGCCCACCGCGCCGAAGACCAGCTGGAAAAGCTGATGGCGCACATGCGCCGCGTCGCCCCCCATGTGCCAGTGATCCTGGACGCCAAGCGCGGCGACATCGGCTCCACCGCCGAGCAGTACGCCAAGGAAGCCTTCGAACGCTACGGTGCGGACGCCGTGACGCTCTCGCCCTTCATGGGCTTCGACTCCATCACGCCCTACCTCAAGTACGAGGGCAAGGGTGCCTTCCTGCTCTGCCGCACCTCCAACCCCGGCGGTGACGATCTGCAGGCACAGACCCTGGCCGACCTCCCCGGCCAGCCGCACATGTTCGAACATGTGGCCAAGCTGGCCCAGGGCCCCTGGAACACCAACGGCCAGCTGGGTCTGGTGGTGGGCGCCACCCGCCCGCAGGAGATCGAACGCGTGCGCGCCGTGGCCCCCACGCTGCCGCTGCTGATCCCCGGCGTCGGCGCCCAGGGCGGTGATGCCGTGGCCACGGTGAAGGCGGCACGCATCGGTGGCGGCCCCATCATCATCAACTCGTCGCGCGCCATCCTCTACGCATCCCAGGGCGAAGACTTTGCCCAGGCCGCACGCGCTGCAGCCATCGCCACCCGCGCCACGCTGCAGGCCGCCGCCCGCAGCTGACCCCCCACCCCCGCGCAGCGCCTGTTATGCAGCTCAAGTGGCTGGAAGACTTTGTGGCCCTGGCGCAGGAGCGCAGCTTTACCCGTGCGGCGGAGCTGCGGCATGTGACCCACCCGGCCTTCGGGCGGCGCATCCGTGCGCTGGAGGCCTGGGCCGGCACCCCTCTGGTGGAGCGCGAAGGCAGCCCGGTGCGGCTGACACCGGCGGGCGAGGTGTTCCTGGATTCCGCCGAGCAGATCGTGCGTACGCTGGAGCAGTCGCAGGAAGAATTGCGCGCCGCGGCCGGCCGCCAGGCGCACACCATCACCCTGGCCACGGGCCGCACGCTGGCGCGCACCGTGGTCGCCGACTGGCTGATGCAGCTGCAACCGGTGCTGAACCAGCACGAACTGGTGGTGCGCACCACCTCCATGCAGCAGGCGGCGTTGATGCTGGAGCAGGGCCAGGCCGATTTTTCGCTGCTCTACCACCACCCCACGCTGGCGCCCGGGCTGGACACGCGCCAGTTCCACTATCTGCATGTGGCGTCGGACAAGCTGGTGCCGGTGGCCCGTGCCGATGCCACCGGCACCGCCCGCTACCGCTTTGAAAGGGGCACACCAGTGCCCTACCTGGCCTATGCACGCGCCCTGGCGCTGGGCCGGCTGGTGGAAGACCACCTGGCCAACCACCGCCAAGCCCCGCGCCTGCAGCGCCTAGTGGAGTGCGACAGTGCCGACGCGGTGCACGAATACGCGCTCAAAGGCCTGGGGGTGGCCTGGCTGCCCTGGTCCATGGTGCATGCCGACTGCCGTGACGGGCGACTGGCCGTGGCCGGGGGGGCCGCGCTGGAAATCCGCTTCGATGTGCGCATCTACCGCCCGAAAAGGCGACTGAGCCCCTCGGCCGAGGATTTCTGGCAAGCTCTGCAACCTGCTTGATGCGTTTTTTGCATACCCTGATAACAGCACGGGCATGTGCCGTTTTGGCACCAAACTTGCTGGTGAAGATCGCACAATTCGCAACAACCTCGTTTCGAACACTCCCCCCTCCTCCCTGAAGGACAGAAATTCATGACCCGCACTATCCTGCGCCGCACCGTGCTGGCCTGCGGCGTGGCCCTGGTGGCCGCTCCCGCCCTGGCTGATGCTTCCTACCCCAACAAGCCCGTGACCATCGTCGTGGGCTACCCCGCCGGCGGCTCGACCGACCTGGTGGGCCGCCTGGTGGCCAACGAGATCGAAAAGCACCTGGGCCAGACCGTGGTGGTGGAAAACCTGGGCGGCGCCGGCGGCGCCATCGGTGCCCAGAAGGTGGCCAATGCCAAGCCCGATGGCTACACCCTGCTGGTGGGCGCCAACAACGAGCTGGCCATTGCGAACCTGGTGAACAAGGCCGTGAAGTACAAGATCAGCGACTTCACCCCGATCGGCATGGTGGCGTCCCAGCCCATGGTGCTGGTCGCCTCGCAAAAATCCGGTGTGAAGAACGCCCGCGAATTCATCGACCTGGTGAAGGCCAAGCCCGACGCCACCAGCTACGGCTCGTCCGGCGTGGGCACGGCCCTGCACCTGGCTGGCGAAATGATGAAGGACCAGGGCAAGATCAAGATGCAGCACGTGCCCTACCGCGGCGTGCCGGCTCTGACCAATGACGTGCTGGGCAACAACATCGAGTTCGGCGTGTTCGTGCTGTCCTCGGGCCTGCCGCTGATCAAGTCCGGCAAGGTTGTGGCCCTGGGCACCACCGAAGCCAAGCGCTACCCTGCCACGCCGGACATCCCGGCCCTGGCCGAGCAGCCCGAGTTCAAGAACGTGAACATCAACAGCTGGTTCTCGCTGATGGGCCCGGCCCACATGCCCGCCCCCGTGGTCGCCAAGATCAAGGCCGCACTGGACAAGACCATGGCCGCCCCCGAATTCCGCAAGAAGATGGAAGACGCTGGCGCCCAGGTCATGGACCCCAAGCTGGACCCCAGCAAGTACATCAACACCGAAATCGGCAAGTACAAGAAGATCGTGGACGTGGCCAAGATCGAAATGTGATCGCCCCGCGGGCAGCGCCTGGCACAGCCCGGGCGCCTGCCGCACATGCAAAGCCCCTGCTGCCCTGGCACAGGGGCTTTTCTACGTCTGCACCATGGTGGTGCAGCCCGCTTTCCTCCTCGGTGCCACAGGCTTCGGCGCCGGAGCCTGGATGTCAGACCCGCTGTACCCGGGCGGGCGACAGCACGGCCGCATCCACGCCCTGGGCCCGCAGCGTGGCATCCACCGCCTCGCCCAGGATCAGATTGCGTGCCAGCAGGCTGTAGCCGGCGGCGCTCTGGATGCCGTAACCGCCTTGCGCCGCCAGCCAGAAGAAGCCGGGCAGCGGCGTGGGCGACGCGTCCCAGCCCACCACCAGCTCGCCGTCGGCCACAAAGCTGCGCAGCCCGGCCCAGGTGTGGCTGGGACGGCGTATCTGCAGCGTGGTGGCCTCTTCGATGCGCCAGATGCCGGTGGCCACATCCAGCTCCTCGGGCTGCACATCGTGCGGGGTGGTGGCGTCGGCATTGGCCGGCGAGCCCAGCAACTGGCCGGCGTCGGGCTTGATGTAGAAGCTTTCGTCGGCGCTGATCACCGCCGGCCAATGCGTGGCATCCACCCCTTCCGGCACGCCGAAGGTGAAGGCGCTGCGGCGCCTGGGCGTCAGGCCGATCGGTGCCGCCCCGGCCAGGCCGCCCAGCACATCGGCCCAGGCACCGGCGGCATTCACCACCACGGGGGCCTGCACGCTGCGGCCGTCGGCCAGCGTGACCGTCCACAGTCCTGCCGCCCGCGCCAGCGCCGTCACCTCGGCACTGCACCACAGTGCGCCGCCGGCCTGGCGCAGGCCGCGCAGAAAGCCCTGGTGCAGGCCATGCACGTCGATATCGCGCGCGCCCTCGTCCAGAAATCCGTCGACGATGCCGTCCTGGAGCACCGGCACCAGTGCCCGCAGAGCGGCCGCGTCCAGGCGGCGGGCCGCAGGCGCATGCCGCAGCGCTTCGGCGTAGGCCGCGTCGAGCAGCGCACGCTGCGCGGCCGTGGCGATGTAGAGCACGCCGCGCGGGCTCAGGATGGGCGCGTCGGCAAAGCCGGCGGGCGGCGTGTCATAGAACGCCCGGCTGGCACGGGTCAGCGCCTGCACCTGGGCCGGTCCGTAATGCTCTTCAAACAGCGCCGCAGAGCGGCCGGTCGTGTGGTAGCCCGGCTGGG
Source organism: Comamonas sp. CMM03 (assembly GCF_019218715.1). Taxonomy (NCBI): domain Bacteria; kingdom Pseudomonadati; phylum Pseudomonadota; class Betaproteobacteria; order Burkholderiales; family Comamonadaceae; genus Comamonas; species Comamonas sp. CMM03. The sequence continues at coordinate 138,648 of NZ_JAHUXB010000003.1, forward strand.
ATTCGCGCTCCAGCACCAGCACCCGCTGGCCGGCCTGCGCCAGTTGCCATCCCGCGGCTGCACCGGCCATGCCCGCACCCACCACCACCACATCCCAACCCACTGTCTGCATTGCCTGTTCTTCCTGCGGTCGGCGACCGCGCTGGGCGGTGGTGCCCTGCCCCCCCGCCGCTGGTTCAAGACGCCCACCATACACCGGCGATGTGCTTGCCGCATGCTGCGCCGCCGGTCTGGTAGCAATCAAAGGGTTAACCCTTGGTTTTGTGGCGCAATCGTCCATCGGTGGACGCTCGCACGGCCACTGGTCGCCGCACCGCAGCAAAGATGCGGGTCCGCTGCCCATACTGGGAACATGGGCGCTTGCGGTCGTGCCCCGGGGGCCTTGGGGCCCTGGGGCGCGGCCCACCTGACCTGGCGCCCCATGGACTCCACCCACGCAAAGGACCCCCCATGCCGCGTTGGCTTTCACAGTTGCGCCTGTCGCAGAAATTTCTGATCCTGGGAGTGCTGGCGTTGGTGATGGTGGCCATCCCCACGGGGCTGTACATCAAGGACGTGCTGGGCAATCTGCGCCACGCCGACCAGGAAGCCGCGGGCATGGCACCGCTGATGGCCATCAACCAGGCGGTGCAGCAGATCCAGCTGCACCGCGGCACCACGGCCGGCATGCTGGGCGGCGACACCGGCATGGCCAACCGCCGCCCCGCCGTGCGCGACGCCGTGAACCAGGCGCTGCGCCAAGCCCAGGATGCCCTGCAACAGGCCCAGGCCCCGGAACCGTTGCGCAGCAGCCTGCAGCAGTTGGCGCAAGCCTGGCAGGGCCTGGAGCAGAAAGTGGCCGCCCAAGCCATCCCCCCTCCGCAGAGCATGGCCGAGCACACCCAGTTGGTCACCAGCCTGCACCAGCTGAGCGAGGAACTGCTGAACGCCTACGGCCTGACCCTGACGTCCCACGCCGACATCCAGGCCCTGATCCAGTCCGCCCTGGTGCAGGCCCCCCTGCTGAGCGAAAGCCTGGGCATGGTGCGGGCCCAGGGCACGGCGGCACTGGTGCAAAAGCAGCTCTCGCCCGAAACCCGGGGCCATCTGCGCGCCCTGGTGCGCCGCATCACGGAAATCCGCGGCACCGGCAGCCGCGCCACCGAGCGCGCCATGCAGCTCAATCCCGAGTTCCGCAGCACGCTGGGCGGCGTGGTCGACACCATGCGCGCCCTCACCAGCGCCAGCCTGACGCTGGTGAACGACCAGGTGATCGAGGCCCAGGCACTGGCCCTGCCGCCCGCCGCCTACTTTGACAAACTGACCCAGGCCATCGACGCGGTGAACGCACTGGGCACCGGTGGTGCCCAGGCACTGAGCCAGCGCCTGGAAGACGCCGCCCGTAGCCAGCGCCGGCAACTGGTGGTGGTGGTGGCACTGCAGGCGCTGTGCCTGGTGGGTGCCGTGCTGCTGGCCTTGACCTTTGTGCGCTCCATCACCCGCCCGCTGTCGCAGGCCGTGCAGCTGGCCCAGGCCGTGGCCGACGGCAACCTGGCCGGTCACGACGCGCCCGTGGACCGCAACGAAGTGGGCGAGCTGATCGGTGCCCAGCAGCAGATGCGCGCCAGGCTGCTGCCCATCGTGCAGCAGGTGCGCCGCGGCGCGGACAGCGTGGCCCTGGCCAGCGCGGAAATCGCCCAGGGCAACCAGGATCTGTCGTCACGCACCGAAAGCCAGGCCAGCGCGCTGGAAGAGACCGCCGCGTCCATGGAAGAGCTCAGCGCCACCGTGCGCCACAACGCCGACAACGCCCGCGAAGCCAGCCGCCTGGCCGAATCCGCCCGCGATGTGGCGGTACAGGGCGGCGACGCGGTGGCGCGCGTGGTGGGCACCATGCAGGGCATCAACGACAGCAGCCGCCGGATTGCCGACATCATCAGCGTGATCGACGGCATCGCCTTCCAGACCAACATCCTGGCACTGAACGCCGCCGTGGAAGCCGCCCGCGCCGGAGACCAGGGCCGGGGCTTTGCCGTGGTGGCCAGCGAAGTGCGGGCCCTGGCGCAGCGCAGTGCCGAAGCGGCCAAGGAGATCAAGCAGCTGATCGAAGCCAGCGTCTCCCGCGTGGGCGAAGGCAATGTGCTGGCCCAGCAGGCCGGTGCCACCATGGGCGATGTGGTGCTGGCCATCCAGAAGGTGACCGAGATCGTCAACGCCATCAGCAGCGCCAGCCAGGAGCAGGCTTCCGGCGTGGCCCAGGTGGGGGAAGCCGTGACGCAGATGGACCAGGTCACCCAGCAGAACGCCGCCCTGGTGGAGCAAATGGCCGCCGCCGCCACCAGCCTGCACACCCAGGGTCAGGAGCTGGTGCGCGCCGTCTCGGCCTTCCGCTGGAATGGCGGGCAAGCCAGCAGCACTCCGCAGATACCGGCCCTGGCCGGTGGCACCGTCGAGCGCCCGGCCCTGCTGCATACGCTGACCTCCGCCTGAAGCCAGGCCGCCTCCGGCCTGGTCTGCTGCGGCTCTATCGGTGGCTACGGCAAGGGCCTCAGCCCATCCCGGGTCCGGAAGCCCCACTGCGCCGGCGCAGGCGCCGACCCCGGCCGCTCACTGTTGCAGATACGGCTGCAGATAGCGCCCGGTGTGGCTGGCCGGGTTCTGCGACACCTGTTCGGGCGTGCCCACGGCCACCACCTGGCCGCCTCCGGCGCCGCCTTCCGGCCCCATGTCGATCAGCCAGTCTGCGGTCTTGATCACGTCCAGGTTGTGCTCGATGACGACGATGGTGTTGCCCGCATCACGCAGCTGGTGCAGCACCTTGAGCAGCAGATCCACATCGGCAAAGTGCAGGCCGGTGGTCGGCTCGTCCAGCACGTAGAGCGTGCGGCCGGTGTCGCGCTTGGACAGCTCCTGCGCCAGCTTCACGCGCTGCGCCTCACCGCCGGACAGGGTGGTGGCGCTCTGCCCCAGGCGGATATAGGACAGGCCCACATCCAGCAGCGTCTGCAGCTTGCGCGCAATGGTCGGCACATCCTGGAAGAAGGCGTGCGCGTCTTCCACCGTCATCTCCAGCACGCTGGCGATGTCGCGGCCCTTCCACTGCACTTCCAGCGTTTCGCGGTTGTAGCGGCGGCCATGGCAGATGTCGCAGGGCACATAGACATCGGGCAGAAAGTGCATTTCCACCTTGACCACGCCGTCGCCCTGGCAGGCTTCGCAGCGGCCGCCGGCCACATTGAAGCTGAAGCGCCCCGGGCCGTAGCCTCGTTCCCTGGCGGTATTGGTTTCGGCAAACAGGTCGCGGATGGGGGCGAACAGGCCGGTGTAGGTGGCCGGGTTGCTGCGCGGCGTGCGGCCGATGGGTGCCTGGTCGACGTTGATGACCTTGTCGAAATGCTCCAGCCCTTCCAGCGCCTCGTGCGCCGCCGGCTCGGTGCTGGCGCGGTGCAGCTGGCGCGCCACTTCGGCGTACAGCGTGTCGTTGACCAGGGTGGATTTGCCCGAACCCGAAACACCGGTCACGCAGGTGAACAGGCCTACGGGGAAGTCCACCGTCACCTGCTGCAGGTTGTGGCCGCTGGCCCCCACCACGCGCAGGGCCTGCAGCGCGTGGTGCTGGGGCGCCGTCGCCCGGTCCGCGCCCGGCACCTGCGGAAAACCGCCGGCCGGTGGTGCCGCCGCAGGGGCCGCGCCTGCTTCCTGCCGCAGCGGCAGCCAGGGCGTGCGCCGGCGGGGCACCTCGATGCGGCGCTCCCCGCGCAGGTACTGGCCGGTGGGGGAGGCGGGCGTGGCCGCCACTTCATCGAACGTGCCCTGGGCCATCACCTGGCCGCCGTGCACGCCGGCGCCCGGCCCCATGTCGATCAGCTGGTCGGCGGCGCGCATCATGTCTTCGTCGTGCTCGACCACGATCACGGTGTTGCCGATGTCCCGCAGATGCTGCAGGGTCGCAATCAGCCGGTCGTTGTCCCGCTGGTGCAGGCCGATGCTGGGCTCATCCAGCACATACATCACGCCGGTGAGGCCGCTGCCGATCTGGCTGGCCAGGCGGATGCGCTGGGCCTCGCCGCCGCTCAGGGTGTCGGCGCTGCGGTTCAGGCTCAGATAGCCCAGGCCCACATCGTTCAGAAAGCGCAGGCGCGCGGCGATCTCGCCCACCACCTTGGCGGCGATATCGGCCTTGGCCCCCTGCAGCTGCAGCGTCTCGGACCAGGTCTGGGCGCTGGCCAGGGTGTCACCACCGATCTCGTAGATGGCCTTGCGCTGCGCGCCTTCGCCCACGCGCACAAAGCGCGCCTCGCGGCGCAGACGCGTGCCGTGGCAGTCCGGGCACACGGCCGTGCTGCGCAACTTGGCCAGGTCGTCGCGCACCACCTGGGAATCGGTTTCGCGCCAGCGGCGCTGGATGTTGGGAATGATGCCTTCGAAGGGGTGGCTTTTGACCAGCGTCTCGCCCTTGCGCGCACCGCTGTCAAACTGGTAGGTGAAGGCAATGTCTTCCTCGCCTGAGCCCCACAGGATGACCTGCTGCACGGCCTCTGGCAGCTCGTCAAACGGCGTCTCCACGCTCACCTCGTGGTGCAGCGCCACGCTCTCCAGCATCGAGAAGTAGTAGCCATTGCGCCGGTCCCAGCCTTTGATGGCACCGCTGGCCAGGCTGAGCGTGGGAAAGGCCACCACCCGCTCCACATCGAACGTCTCGCTCATGCCCAGACCGTCGCAGCTGGGGCAGGCCCCCTGGGGCGAGTTGAAGGAGAACAGGCGCGGCTCCAGCTCCGGCAGCGAGTAGGTGCACCGGGGGCAGGCAAAGCGGCTGCTGAACAGGTGTTCCTGCCCCCCATCCATTTCCAGCACCACGATGCGGCCGTTGGCCGCCGCACCGCCGATGCGCAGCGCCGCCTCGATGCTTTCCGCCAGGCGCTGCTGCACATCGGCACGCACCTTGAGGCGGTCCACCACCACATCCACATCGTGGCGGGCGTTCTTGTCCAGCTGCGGCAGATTGGCCGCGTCCACCACCGCACCGTCGATGCGAAAGCGGATATAGCCCTGGGCCTGCATCTGTGTGAACAGCTCGGCGAACTCCCCTTTTTTGCCCCGGGCCACCGGCGTCAGCACCATGATGCGGGTCTCTTCCGGCAGGGCCAGCACGCTGTCCACCATCTGGCTGACGGTCTGGGACTGCAGCGGCAGGTCGTGGTCCGGGCAGTAGGGCGTACCGGCGCGGGCATAGAGCAGACGCAGGTAGTCGTTGATCTCGGTCACCGTGCCCACGGTGGAGCGCGGATTGTGGCTGGCCGCCTTCTGCTCGATGGCAATCGCCGGCGACAGGCCTTCGATCAAATCGACATCGGGCTTGTCCAGCCGGCCCAGGAACTGGCGCGCATAGGCCGACAGGCTCTCCACATAGCGGCGCTGGCCCTCGGCGTACAGCGTGTCGAACGCCAGGCTGGACTTGCCCGAGCCGGACAGCCCCGTCAGCACCACCAGCTGGTTGCGCGGGATGTCCAGATCGATGTTCTTCAGATTGTGCGTGCGCGCACCGCGCACGCTGATGCAGGCATGGCCGGCCACGGCGCCCAGATAGCGGCCATGGTCCTGCGGTGCCGCAGGCACCGGACGGGAAGAAGAGGATTTCGGGTTCACGCAAACAGCTTTCTTGACGCGGCCCCCGCCACGGGGAAACCCACCATGATAGAGATTCACTCACAGCCCTGCCTGGCGCCCTCGTGCCGGATGACCGACAATGGCACGCTGCAAGGGGGGCATCTCCCTGCCCGTGTCTCGTCTTTTCCACACCTGCCTGTTTTCGCGTGTCCGCATCTTCCGCATCTTCTTCCACCGCATCCACACCGGCGCCATCGACCCGGATGACCAGCCTGGAGCGCCGCTCCAGCGCCAGCCTGGCCCTGATCTTTGCGCTGCGCATGCTGGGCCTGTTCCTGGTGCTGCCGGTGTTTGCGCTGGAAGCGGCGCGCTACCCCGGAGGCGATGATCCGGCCCTGGTGGGCCTGGCCATCGGCATGTACGGTCTCACGCAGGCGGTGTTCCAGCTGCCGCTGGGCCTGGCCTCGGACCGCTGGGGACGCAAGCGCGTGATCGTCGCCGGCCTGCTGGTGTTTGCGGCAGGCAGCCTGCTGGCCGCCCTGGCCGATTCGGTCACCGGTCTGCTGGCCGGCCGCGCGCTGCAGGGTGCGGGCGCGGTCTCGGCCGCGGTGACGGCCCTGCTGTCCGACCTGACGCGCGACAGCGTGCGCACCAAGGCCATGGCCATGGTGGGCGGCAGCATCGGCCTGACGTTTGCCCTGGCCCTGGTGCTCAGCCCGCTGCTGGCTGCCTGGGGCGGTCTGCCCGGCATCTTCAGCCTGACCTGCGCCCTGGCGCTGGCCGGCGTCTGCGCCGTGCTGTGGGTGGTACCACCCGAGCCCCGTGCCCATGCCGACGCACCGCGCGCCGCCCCCTCCGAGCTGCTGCGCCATACCGATCTGCTGCGCCTGAACCTGGGCGTGTTCGTGCTGCACACCGTGCAGATGTCCATGTGGGTGGCCGTGCCCGCCATGCTGGTGCAGGCCGGGCTGGCCAAGGCCGTGCACTGGCAGGTCTACCTGCCTGCCGTGGTGCTGTCGTTCGCGGCCATGGGGCTGCTGTTCTCCATGGAACGCAAAGGCCGGCTGCGCGCCGCCCTGCTGGGCGCCATCGGCCTGGTGCTGGTGGTTCAGATCGGCCTGGGCATGCTGGCCGCCAGCGGCACCATCCCCACCGTGTGGTGCATGGCCCTGCTGATGTTCGTGTTCTTCTGCGGCTTCAACGCACTGGAAGCCAGCCAGCCCAGCCTGGTCTCGCGCATGGCGCCGGCACCGCTGCGCGGCACAGCCCTGGGCGCGTACAACACGCTGCAGTCGCTGGGCCTGTTTGCCGGCGGCGCCCTGGGCGGTGCCCTGGCCAAATGGGCAGGCACGCCCGCTCTGTTTGCCTCCACCGCCGCGCTGTGTGCGCTGTGGCTGCTGGTCAGCTGGCCACTGCGCCCGGTGGGCCGCGCCGGACACTGAGCCGGGAGCGGCGCCCGGCAGCGCCGCATCAAAAACCATAGCTTACTTGGCTTACATACTCATGCTTTCATGGCTTAAATAATTTGAAAGCATTGATAAATATGCGTAGCCCGCTCACTTTTTTCATTTAGCCGACACCCTGTCGCAACAGGCTTGCGGGTCTGTCCCGATCACGCTGCACGACAGGGCCGACCTGCGTTATGCTGCGTCCCTGCAGTCCGCCGGAGGGGGACTGCACCTACCGATTTGGCCGGGGACCCTCCCCACTTTCTCCGGCTAGCTGCACAGGATTTTTTACCCATGGCATCCGTCAACAAAGTCATCATCGTCGGCAATCTCGGCCGCGATCCCGAAATGCGCACCTTCCCCAGCGGGGACCAGGTGGCCAACGTGACCATCGCCACCACCGACCGCTGGCGCGACAAGAACACCGGTGAAAACAAGGAATCCACCGAGTGGCACCGCGTGGTCTTCAACGGCCGTCTGGCCGAGATCGTCGGCCAGTACCTGCGCAAGGGCTCGCAGGTGTATGTGGAAGGCTCCATCCGCACCCGCAAGTGGACCGACCAGAGCGGCCAGGAACGCTACAGCACCGAAATCCGTGCCGACACCATGCAGATGCTGGGTGCCCGCCAGGGCATGGGCGGCGGCCAGAACCAGGGCTATGGTGACGACGCCGGCTACGGCGACAACGGCGGTGGCGGCTACGACGCCGCTCCCCGCCGCCAGGCCGCCCCCGCCGCGCCACGCCAGGCACCGGCTCCACGCATGGCGCCTCCCGCTGCGGCACCGGCCCCCATGGCCCCGCCCCCGCAGCGCGCTGCCTCGGGCTTTGACGACATGGACGACGACATCCCGTTCTAAGCCGTTCCCCCACTGTGCCGCAGCCGCTGTCTGCGGCATTTTCATTCCTGCGCTCCTGTTTGCAGAGCGCACCCGACAGGGCCGACCTAGTGCGGCCCTGTTTTTTCGGCCTTTGTGGCCTGTGCCTTCCATGTCTACGTACCCGGATGAACATTACGCGGCCGACTGGCAGCGTATCCTCCAAGCGGCCCCCCCTGCGGCACGGGCCCAGATCCAGCAGCTGGCCACCACCCACCAGCAGGCGCTGGCCCAGCACTTCTACCGCGAGATGCTGCAGGACAGTGTGGCCGCCACCATGTTGGACCATGAGCAGGTGCAGCAGCGCCTGCATGCGTCCATGCAGGCCTGGGTCGCATCGGTGTTCAGCGCCGCGGCAGACGGCGATCTGCTGCCCCTGGTGACACAGCAAAAGCGCGTTGGCGAGGTGCACGCCCGGATCGACATTCCCATGCATGTGGTGCTGCGCGGGGCACGCGCCCTCAAGGACCGCATGTACGCCCTGCTACAGGCCCAGCCGCAGGACGGTGCGGTCGCCCTGGTCTGCAGCGTGATCGATCTGACCATGGAAATCATGGGCCAAGCCTATGCCGTCTCGCACGACCGCCAGTCCCAGGCCAAGGAGGCCTACCGGCATTTCGAGCTGGCACAGAACGTCTCCACTGAGCGCGAGCGCCGCCGTGCCAACCTGCTGGATTGGGAAAACCAGCTGATGTTTGCCCATGCCGTCGGCACGGCGCAGGAGCAGCTGCCGCTGCTCGGACAGTCCGAGTTCGGCCTGTGGTTCCGCCACAAGGGCGCCCATGTATTCCAGGGCACGCACGAGTGCACCACCATCCTGGGCACCATGGACGCCATCGATGGCGAGCACCTGCCCGCCATCCACCGCGCCGGCAGCACCCCCGCCGACCGGCTGGCCCTGCTGCACACGCTGCGCGACCACACCCGGCGCATTGCCTTCCTGCTGGACTCGCTGTTCGAACAATCCAGCGCCCTGGAAGCCGGTCGCGATGTGCTGACCCGCCTGCTCAACCGCAAGTTCCTGCCGGTGGTGCTGGACAAGGAGGTGCACTATGCACGCGAGGGCGGACACAGCTTTTCGGTGCTGTCCATCGACCTAGACCATTTCAAGCAGGTCAACGACACCCACGGCCATGAAGCCGGCGACATGGTGCTGCAGCAGGTGGCATCGCTGCTGAGCCAGCACAGCCGCGGCGGTGACTACCTGTTCCGCCTGGGCGGCGAAGAGTTCATCCTGGTGCTGGTGGACACCACGGTCGATGCGGCCCGGCGCACGGCCGAGCGCATGCGCCAGCACATCGCCAGGGAAATGCTGCACCTGCCGCGCAACCAGACCTTGCAGGTGACGGTGAGCATTGGCGTGGCCACCTTCAACGGCCATCCCGACTACCAGGTGCTGCTGCGCCGTGCCGATGCGGCGCTCTACCAGGCCAAGCACCAGGGGCGCAACCGGGTGGAGCTGGCCGGCGAGTGACGCACCAGGGCAAGAAATCGCGCGCAGGGTGGCAAATTACCTGATTCCAGGGATGGGCAGCGCGCACGAGCTGCCCCATATTCCCAAGGCAATTTCAGATCACTTTTTATGCTGCCCCTGCCTCCTCTTCCGCCGGAATTGCTCCTCCCCGCACCGGTGCTCGTCGTCGAAGACGACCCGCTGATCCGGCAGCGCCTGTTGGGCATCCTGGCACACCTGGGATACCAGGCCGATGCACTGCTGTTTGCCGAGACCCTGGCCCAGGCACGCCATCTGGTGCAGGAATCCCCCATCGCCCTGGCACTGGTCGACCTGGGATTGCCGGACGGCAACGGGATTGACCTGATCACCGAACTGCGCAACAGTGACCCGGCTCTGGGCATTCTGGTGATTTCGGCATGGAGCACGGAAGATGTGCTGCTGGGAGCCTTGCGTGCCGGTGCCACCGGCTATGTGCTGAAAGAGCGGGACGATCTGGAAGTCTCTCTCTCGATCCGCAGCGTGTTGCGTGGCGGTGCGCCGATCGACCCGTTCATTGCCCGCCGCATCATTGCCGAATTGCAGCCTGCGCCCTCCCCCTCCACGGAGACTGCGGCCTCCGACGAGGTCAAGCTCAGCATGCGCGAGGGCCAGATCCTGGAACTGGTCGCCGAAGGCCTTGCCAACCGTGAAATCGCCGAAAAGCTGTTTCTCTCCCGATATACGGTCGAATGCCATATCAAGCATATCTATCGAAAGCTGGCAGTCTCCTCCCGCGTCAAGGCGGTGAGGGAAGCACGCTCGCGCGGACTGCTGTTGTAAGCCAACCTTCACGCTGGCTGGTCTTTGGCTTTTTCCTGCTGCTGGCCTGGTGTGCCGCCGCCCGCCCAGCCCATGCCGCCAGCCCCCCCGCTGCGCCAGAGCTCCGGCAGTGCCTGCCCCAGGTGCTGCAGGTGCAGGCGACACGCGACAGCAGCGCGGCGGCAGCCCCGCCTGCCGATGCCGCGCTGGACTGGACGCCGGTCACACTGCCCGACCAGTGGCAGCACCGCTGGCCGGGCCACGACGGCGCCGTGTGGTATCGCCTGGACTGGGAGCTCGACTGCATCGACCCCGCCCAGCCCATTGCCCTGTCGCTGTACTCCATGGTGCTGGCCGGCGAGGTCTACCTCAACCAGGACCTGCTGTGGCGTGACCAGCACCTGCAGGAGCCGCTGTCGCGCAGCTGGAACCTGCCGCGCTACACCTTGCTGCCAGCGTCCGCGCTGCGGCCCGGGCTGAACCACCTCTGGATCCGTGTGCACGGCCTGGCGGCCCAGACCCCCGGCCTGGGGGAAGTGCGCCTGGGCGCCCCAGTCACCATCCGCGCCTGGTATGAGGCACAGCAGTGGAGTCAGCGCACCCTGATCACCGTGAACCTGGTGGTCTCCGCAGTGCTGGGGACCTTGTTCCTGTGCGCCTGGCTGCTGCGCCGCCGCCACACGGTGTACGGCTGGTATGCCTTCAACTGTGCCTGCTGGGTGCTGTTCACCGCCAATATGCTGCTGACCGAGGCCTGGCCCTTCCCCGACACCATGACCATGGCCCGGGCCAATCTGCTGCTGTTTGTGCTGTTCTGCGGCAGCTACTGCATCTTCACCTGGCGTTTTGGCGAGCAGCAGCTTCCCCGGCTGGAGCGGGCGCTGTGGGCGCTGACCGGCCTGGGCTGCGCCTACGCCCTGCTGGCCCCGGTCGCCTGGTTGTACAACTCGTCACCCGTGACGCTGCTGTTCTTGCTGATCGCCCTGGCCAACACCCTGCAGTTCCCGTTCCATGCCTGGCGTACGCGCAAGCTCATGCACGGCATCTATGCAGGGTGCCTGCTGCTGTTCATGCTGGCAGGCCTGCACGACATGGGACTGCTGTACCAATGGTGGTCAGGCTCCCCGCTGACCCCCTATTCCGCGCTGCTGACCATGGTGGCCCTGTCCGTGACCCTGGGACGGGAAGTGACGCGCAACATGCAGCGCATCGAGAACTTCAACCACGAGCTGACGGACACCGTGGCCCGGGCCTGCGACGAGCTGGCCCAGACACTGGAGCGCGAACATGCGCTGGCGCTGCGCCATTCGCGGCTGGAGGAGCGTCTGCAGCTCAGCCATGACCTGCACGACAGCCTGGGCGGCTCGCTGGTCCGCTCCATCGCCTATGTGGAGCAGGCCAGCCAGCCGCTGGCCAACGCCCAGATGCTATCCATGCTCAAGCTGATGCGCGACGACCTGCGCCAGCTCATCGACCACAGCGGTCACACCGAAATGCCGGCGACGCCCGGCGCCTGGGCCGCCCCGTTGCGCCACCGCTTCACGGGGCTGTTCGATGCGCTGGACATCCGCTCCGACTGGCTGATCCCAGCCCACTGGCAGCAGCGCCCCAGTGCCCTGCAATGCCTGGGCCTGACCCGGGTGGTGGAAGAGGCGCTGACCAATGTGCTCAAGCACAGCCGCGCCACCCAGGTGCGCGTGGAACTGCTGCAGCCCCAGCCACAGCTGCTGCAGCTGCGGGTGCGCGACAACGGGGTGGGCTTTGACGTGCCCGGCGTGCAGCAGCACGGGCTGGGGGTGGGCATGCGCAGCATGCGCGCCCGCCTGGAGCGTTTTCACGGCGCCCTGCAGATCCAGAGCGAACCCGGCGCAACGCTGCTGGAAGCCACCTTGTGGTTGCCAGCCGAGGCCGCAGCGGCCGGCACGGCCTCCGGGCCGGCGCCTCAGGCCCTGGTCAGCGTGGATCCACCGCGGCAATGATGCCGCCGCCCAGGCACACATCGCCGTCGTACAGCACGGCCGACTGGCCGGGCGTGACGGCCCATTGCGCCTCGGGGAAGTCCAGGCGGAAGCCTTCGGGCGTGGCCTGGGAAATCAGCGCCGGCGAATCCGGCTGGCGGTAGCGGGTCTTGGAGCCATATTCCCGGCCGGGCACGGGCGCGTGACCAGCCACCCAGCTGACCTGATCCGCCAGCAGCGCGTGCGACTGCAGCAGCGGATGGTCATGACCCTGCACCACGCGCAGGATGTTCTTGTCCAGCTCCTTGGCCGCCACAAACCAGGGCGCATGGTCGCCCGCACCGCGGGCCGCGCCTTTTTCCTTGACGCCGCCGATGCCCAGGCCGGAGCGCTGGCCCAGGGTGTAGAAGCTCAGGCCCACGTGCTTGCCCAGCTTGCGGCCGCGATCGTCCAGGATGGGACCCGGTTCCTTGCTGATGTAGCGGTTCAGGAAATCGCGGAAAGGCCGCTCGCCGATGAAGCAGATACCGGTGGAATCCTTCTTCTTGGCGTTGGGCAGCGCAATTTCGGCGGCAATGCGGCGCACCTCGGTCTTGCACAGCTCGCCCACCGGGAACATGGCCTTGGACAGCTGGGCCTGGTTCAGGCGGTGCAGAAAGTAGCTCTGGTCTTTGCTGGCGTCCACACCCTTGAGCAGCTCGAACAGGCCGCTGTCCGGGTTCTGGCGCACGCGCGCATAGTGGCCGGTGGCGATCTTCTCGGCCCCCAGGCGCATGGCGTGGTCCAGGAAGGCCTTGAACTTGATCTCGGCATTGCACAGCACGTCCGGGTTCGGCGTGCGGCCGGCCTGGTACTCGCGCAGGAACTCGGCGAACACGCGGTCCTTGTATTCGGACGCGAAGTTCACATGCTCGATCTCGATGCCCAACACGTCGGCCACGGCGGCCGCGTCCAGAAAGTCCTGGCGGCTGGAGCAGAACTCGCTGTCGTCGTCATCTTCCCAGTTCTTCATGAAGATGCCGACCACGTCATGGCCTTGCTTTTTGAGAAGGTAGGCCGTCACCGCGGAATCCACGCCGCCAGAAAGTCCCACCACAACCCGATGTTTCGTCATAGGTGTGCGATTATCCCAGTCAGGCGGCAGACCGCAGTTTGCGGGGATAAAGACGAGACGACGATGGAACTGAGGCAGTTGCGCTATTTCGTGCGCATTGTGGAACTGGGCTCGATGAGCCGCGCCGCCGTGGACCTGGACATGGTGCAGTCAGCACTGAGCCAGCAGATCAGCCGCCTGGAAGGCGAGCTGAGCACCCGCCTGCTGCAGCGCACCAGCAAGGGCACCGTGCCCACGGAAGCGGGTGTGGCCTTCTTCCACGAGGCCCAGCTGACGCTGCGCCATGCCGACCAGGCCATCCGGGCAGCCCAGCAGGCCCGGCTGTCGGGGGCGGTGAGCATCGGCCTGTCGCCCACGATTGCCAATGTGCTGGGCCTACCGCTGGTGCGGGCCATGCGCGAACGCTATCCCGATGTGCGCCTGCACATGGTCTCGGCGCTGTCCGGGCACCTGACCAGCCTGCTGAATGCCAGGCACCTGGATCTGGCCATCCTGTTCGATACCCACAATGCCCGCCGCTGGAGCGTGATGCCGCTGCTGGAAGAGCAGCTGTTCCTGATCCAGTCCCGCCAGCAGCCGGTGGCGCCCTACATCCCGCACGACACGCCCATCCCGCTGGCACAGCTGCAGCAGGTGCCGCTGATCCTGCCCTCGGGCAGCCACGGCCTGCGCAGTTCGGTGATGGCCTCGTTCAACCATGCCGGCTTCCAGTCGCAGATGGCCATGGAAATCGATTCGCTGCCGCTGCTGATGGAGGCCGTGGCCGAAGGCCTGGGCGCCACCGTCCAGCCCTGGTCGGCCGTGGGCATGTACCGCGATGCGGCCGAGCGCTTCCAGTGGTCGCAGATTGCGGACGAGTCCGTGCGCCGCAAAGCCGCGCTGTGCAGCCTGTCGGACGATGAACTCTCTCCCGCCGCGCTGGCCGCGCGCGTGGTGCTGATGGACTGCGCACGCCAACTGGTGCACTGCGGCAACTGGGTCGGCGCCACCCTGAGCACCTGACCCCCGGTCGCAACGCAGATTTTCTGCCCATGGCCGGGCACAAATCACTATGCTGGACAGCCTGGAGGGTTGCGGCTGCCATGGGGCGATGCACAGCACCCGCCCCCCGCTGGAGTCGTATCTGCAACCACCGCTGCCGCGACCCCGGGACCGATTGCCATGTCGCCAGCTTGCGGCGCTTACGCTGCAGCATGGAGGAGAAGCTGCCATGGGGCAGGCTCTCTGGCGGTGCATGGTGACCGGCTCCGGACCGTCAGCCCAAGCCAAGTCTCATCCATGACCCCTCTCGATACCCAACTGCTGCTGACCGCCCTGGTCAGCGTGTTGCTGCTGGTCGCGCTCATCGTCTCGCGCATCAAGATGCACCCCCTGCTGGCCCTGCTGGTGGTCTCCATCGGCGTGGGCTTCGCCACCGGCATGGCGCCCGCCCAGATCGTCAAGGAGCTCGGCAATGGCGCGGGCAAGACGCTGGGCTCCGTGGGCGTGGTGATTGCGCTGGGGGCCATGCTGGGCAAGATCCTGGCCGACGCGGGCATCACCGAGCAGATTGCCGCAGCCATACTGAAACACGCCTCGACCCGCATGGTCCCCTGGGCCATGACGCTGGTGGCCTTCATCGTCGGCATTCCCATGTTCTTTGAAGTCGGCCTGGTCGTGATGCTGCCGCTGATCTTCAGCGTGGCGCAGAAGCTGGAGGGCCAGGCCCGCTTCAAGGGCTCGGCCTATGTCTATGTGGGGGTTCCGGTGATCTCTGCCCTGGCCGCCATGCACGGCATGGTGCCGCCCCATCCCGGTCCGTTGACGGCGATTGCCACCCTCAAGACCACGGTCGGCCCCACCATGCTGTACGGCTTTCTGGCTGCTATCCCGGCCATGGTGCTGGGGGGCCCGCTCTACGGCGCCTTCATCGCGCCGCGCATGACCACCAAGCCCGATCAGGGCCTGCTGGACCAGTTCACCATCGCCGCACCCGCCACCGGCCACAGCCGCCCCAGCGTGGCCCTGGGGGTGCTGGCCGCGCTGCTGCCCGCCATTCTGATGCTGGTGCATGCCGTCGCGGAGATGCTGCTGCCCAAGGACTCCGCCGCCCTGCATGCGGCCAGCTTCCTGGGCAATCCGCTGATCGCCATGCTGCTGGGGGTGCTGTTTGCCATCGTGGCGCTGGTGCTGGTGCGCGGCGGGGACATGGAAAAGCTGCGCGATGCACTGGGCGCCAGCCTCAAGCCCATTGCCTCCATCATCATGATCATTGCCGGTGGCGGCGCTTTCCAGCAGATGCTCACCAGCGCCAAGGTGGGCGACGCCATCGTCCACCTGACCCAGCAGTTCGCCCTGCCGCCGCTGATCCTGGGCTGGCTGATCGCCATGCTGCTGTCGGTGTCCACCGGCTCGGCCACCGTGGGCATTGTGGGGGCGGCCGGACTGCTGGCGCCGCTGGCCGGCGCCGACCCCAGCCTGAACCTGCCGCTGCTGGCGCTGTCCATCGGCTGCGGTTCGCTGTTCTTCAACTATGCCAACCACGCAGGCTTCTGGATGGTCAAGGAATCCTTTGGCATGACCATGGGCGAGGCCACCAAGACCATCTCGGTGGTGCAGTCCATCGTGGCCGTGGTGGGGCTGGTCATGGTCCTGGTCTTCAACGCCGTGGCCCCACTGGCCTGAGCCACCACCGCGGCCATCGCCCGGGCCGGCCATGGCGCCGGGCCTGGGTCACAGCCACATCACGAATCGTGATACCCCCATCCCTTCCCCCTGCTGCACGGGAAGGGTGGTACTTACTACAGTCGCGTTCAACACTTGGCGGCCTTGCATTTTCCCGGTGATCCGGGCGCCGGCCAGCACAAGACTTTCCCCACGTTGAACCGCCACAGGCCCAGGCCTGCGGCAGCCCATCATGAAAACTGAAGCCTTTGACACCGATGTGCTCATCATCGGTGGCGGCAATGCTGCGCTGTGCGCCGCCCTCATGGCCCGCGAAGCCGGCAGCCGTGTGCTGCTGCTGGAGTCCGCGCCCCGCGCCTGGCGTGGCGGCAACTCCAGCCACACCCGCAATCTGCGCTGCATGCACGACGCACCGCAGGATGTGCTGGTGGAAGCCTACCCCGAAGAAGAGTACTGGCAGGACCTGCTGAAAGTCACTGGCGGCATCACCAACGAGCACCTGGCGCGCATGGTGATCCGCGCGTCGAGCACCTGCCGCAGCTGGATGCGCAAGCATGGCGTGCACTTTCAGCCGCCGCTGTCGGGTGCACTGCATGTGGCCCGCACCAACGCCTTCTTCATGGGTGGCGGCAAGGCGCTGGTGAATGCGTATTTCCGCAGTGCCGAGAAGCTGGGCGTGGAGATCCGCTACGAATCGCCGGTCGACCGGCTCGACATCGAAAACGGCCAGTTCCAGGCCGCCTGGAGCAAGGGCCAGCGCATCACCGCCAAGAGCTGCGTGCTGGCCGCGGGCGGCTTCGAGTCCAACCGCGAATGGCTGCGCGAAGCCTGGGGCCAGAACGAACGCGGCGAATGGCCTGCGGACAACTTCATCATCCGCGGCACCGCCTTCAACAAGGGGGTGCTGCTCAAGCATATGCTGGAGGAGCATCAGGCCGACGGCCTGGGCGACCCGACCCAGGCACACATGGTGGCCATCGACGCACGCGCTCCGCTGTACGACGGTGGCATATGCACCCGCATCGACTGCGTGTCGCTGGGCGTGGTGGTCAACCGCGAGGCCCAGCGCTTCTACGACGAGGGCGAAGACTTCTGGCCCAAGCGCTATGCGATCTGGGGCCGCCTTGTGGCGCAGCAACCCGGCCAGATTGCCTACTCCATCATCGACAGCAAAGCCATCGGCCGCTTCATGCCGCCGGTTTTCCCCGGCATCAAGGCAGATACCCTGCCCGAGCTGGCGGAAAAACTGGGACTGGATGGGGAGCACTTCATGCAGACCCTGAATGCCTACAACGGCAGCTGCAAGGTCGGCCAGTTCGACCACACCGCGCTCGACGACTGCCACACCGAACACCTGGCACCGGCCAAGACGCACTGGGCCCGCCCCATCGACACCGGTCCGTTCTACGGCTATGCGCTGCGCCCCGGCATCACCTTCACCTACCTGGGCCTCAAGGTGGACGATACCGCCGCCGTGCGCTTCGGCGACCAGCCCAGCCCCAATCTGTTTGTGGCCGGCGAAATGATGGCCGGCAATGTGCTGGGCAAGGGCTACACCGCCGGCGTGGGCATGTCGATCGGCACCGCCTTCGGCCGCATCGCCGGTCGCAATGCCGCACGGGCTGCCACCGGCCAACCTGCCGTGCACGGCGCTGTGAAAGACGAGGCCTGAGCCATGAGCATGCAATCCCTCCACGACCTGGGCCAGGAAGCCCGCCAGCTGGCGACCGGCAAGGTCATCCCCATCGTGCCCATGAGCGCCGCCGAAGACGAAGTGGCGCGCGTGATGCAGATCTGCAATGCCTGCCGCTACTGCGAAGGCTTCTGCGCCGTGTTTCCGGCCATGACGCGCCGCCTGGAATTCGCCAAGGCCGATGTGAACTTCCTGGCCAATCTGTGCCACAACTGCGGGGCCTGCCTGCACGCCTGCCAGTACGCGCCGCCGCATGAATTCGGCATCAACATCCCCAAGGCCATGGCCGAGGTGCGTGGCCAGACCTATGTGGACTACGCCTGGCCGCCCGCGCTGGGTCAGCTGTACAAACGCAACGGCCTGACACTGTCGCTGGCCCTGGTGGCGGCGCTGACGCTGTTCCTGGTGCTGGGCGCGACGCTGCAGGGCGGCGGTCTGGGCGCGCTGTGGGGTGCCGATCTGGGCCGCAACTTCTACCAGCTGTTCCCGCACAACCTGCTGGTGGGCATGTTCGCACCGGTGTTTCTGTTCGTGGTGTTCGCACTGTCCATGGGCGTGCGCCGCTTCTGGCGCGACATCAAGCCCGCCACCAGCGGTGCCGATGTGAGCGGCGCCGCCGCCTCGGAGGCCACCAGCGATGTGCTGCGCCTGAAATACCTGGACGGCGGCCATGGCGACGGCTGCCACAACGAGGACGACGCCTACACGCTGAAGCGCCGCCGCGCCCACCACCTGACGTTCTACGGCTTCCTGCTGTGCTTTGCCGCCACGGCCGTGGCCACGCTCTACCACTACCTGTTCGACCTGCCTGCGCCCTACGATTTTCCCAGCCTGCCCAAGCTGCTGGGCGCAGTCGGCGGCGTGATGCTGATGCTGGGCACGGCCGGGCTGTGGGTGCTGAACCGCCAACGCCATCCGCTGCATGGCGATGTGCAGCAAAAGCCCATGGACCTGGGCTTCATCGCACTGCTGTTCCTGGTGAGCAGCAGCGGCCTGGCGCTGTGGCTGGGCCGCGGCACGCCGGCCCTGGCGCTGCTGCTGTGCCTGCACCTGGGCGCGGTGATGGCCTTGTTTGCCACCCTGCCCTACGGCAAGTTTGCCCACGGCGTGTTCCGCACCGCAGCCCTGCTGCGCCACAACACGGAAAAGCGCCAACCCAACCCCATCGGCC
Organism: Comamonas sp. CMM03; assembly: GCF_019218715.1. NCBI lineage: Bacteria > Pseudomonadati > Pseudomonadota > Betaproteobacteria > Burkholderiales > Comamonadaceae > Comamonas > Comamonas sp. CMM03. The sequence continues at coordinate 157,412 of NZ_JAHUXB010000003.1, forward strand.
TGGGGGCCGATTGAGCCGCACGGGGCCACAAGCCCCGTGCCGAGCCCAGCTTTCCCCCACCTCAAAAACGAAAACATTCCACTCAGGAGACCCCGTGAAACGTCGCACCCTCATCCAATCCTCTGCCCTGCTGGCCAGCGCCAGCCTGCTGTGCGGTCTGCCCGCCCAGGCCCAGGACTTTCCCCCCAAGAAGCCCGTGACCCTGGTGGTGGGCTTTGCCGCCGGTGGCGCGGCCGATGCCGCGGCCCGCCTGATCGCCAAGAAGCTGGGCGAGAACATCGGCCAGAGCGTGGTGGTGGAAAACAAGGGCGGTGCGGGCGGCAATATCGCCCACGGCCAGGTGGCCAACAGCGCTGCCGATGGCTCGGTGCTGCTGTTCGGCTCCGTGGGCCCGCTGACCATTGCGCCCCACCTGATGAAGCTGAACTACGACCCGTTCAAGGACCTGGCGCCAGTGTCGGGCGGCGTGAACTTCCCCAATGTGCTGGTGGCGCACAAGGGCCTGGGCGTGAAGAACCTGCAGGAGTTCGTGGCCAAGGCCAAAGCCAAGGCCGGCGGCATCGACTTTGCCTCCACCGGCGCGGGCTCGGCCTCGCACCTGGCGGGCGAGCTGTTCAACCAGCGCGCCGGCGTGGACATGGTGCACGTGCCCTACAAGGGCGGTGCCCCGGCACTGCAGGACCTGCTGGGCGAGCGCGTGGCCAGCTACTTTGCCGCCCCGCCCACGGCCCTGCCGCACGTGGAAAGCGGCAAGCTGATTCCGTTGGCCACCACCGGCCTGACCCGCCCGGCCTATATGCCCAACATCCCCACGGTGGCCGAAGCCGGTTTCCCCGGCTTTGAAGCCTTGAACTGGTACGCCTTTGTGGCCCCGGGCAAGACCCCCGCCCCCATCCTGGACCGCTGGAATGCCGAAATCGTCAAGGTGCTGAACGACGACGAGGTGAAGAAGGCCCTGCTGGCCCACGGCCTGACGCCCCAGCCCACCACGCGCCAGGGTCTGGCCGACTTCATGAAAAAGGAATACGCCCAGTGGGGCAAGGTGGTCAAGGAGCGCAAGCTGACCGCCAACTGATGCCGCATCCTGCCGGGCATGCAACCTGCCCGGCCGCCCCGTTTCCAACACGGGGAGCATCCGGCGGCCACCGCCGGATTCCTTCTTTGACAGGCCGCCGCGTGCGGCCTTTTTTTATGGCGTCAGCCCAAGGATCGGCCTGTGTCAGCGGCCTGCAGCAGGCACGGCTTGGCACAGGCCTTCACCTCGACGCCCCTCAGGAAGCCTGGCTTCAGGCGGCTGCCGCCAGCACCGAGGTGGGCTGCGGCTTGGTGAACAGGCTGGGGTCGGCATGGAACATGTCCAGACCGAAACGCTGGCCCGCCAGGTAGTCGCGCACGCTTTGCAGCACCATGGGGCTGCGGTGGCGCTCGGCACTGGCTTCCAGCTCTTCCAGCGTCATCCACAGGGTGCGCAGCACGCCGTGGTCCAGCGGACGGCCGGCGTGGAAGGCGCCCAGGTCTCCGGTGAAGGAAAAGCGCAGGTAGGTGATGTCGGAGCCGGTGCGGGTGCGCACAAAGCGGTTCATGTAGACGCCCACCAGGGCCGTGGGCGTGAAGCTGTGGGCCGTTTCCTCCAGCACCTCGCGCACGCAGGCCTGCGCCGGCGTTTCCGCCGGGTCCAGATGGCCGGCCGGCGTGTTCAGGCGCAGGCCGTCGGCCGTATCTTCTTCCACCAGCAAAAAACGGCCGTCACGTTCGATGACTGCGGCCACGGTGACATTGGGTTTCCATCGATTGGGCATGGCGGGCATTATCACCAGCGGGCTGTGACAGGCTTGTCGCAGCTTTCTGACAACTTGTGACAGGTGGTAGGAAGTGAGCGCCCGCCGCCCCGTGGCACCTTCAGACCTGGGGTGGGGCCCAGTGCTGTTCCATGTACAGGGCGTCATCGCCATAGCTGGCCAAATGGGTTTTCTGCACCGTATCCCTGGGCCGGCTGGGGACAAAACCGCGCCGCTGCCAGTAGCTGGCTGCCCCTTGCACGGCCACCAGGGCCGCGCGCTGCACCCCGCGCGCCCGGGCCTGGGCCCGGGCTGCGGCCAGCAGCCGGGCGGCAATGCCCTGGCCGGCCAGGGCCGGGTCCACGGCCATATCGTGCAGGTAGAGCACACTGGCCTGAGGCTGGGCATCGAATTCGCCCTGCAGCGGCGTGATCTTGCCGGGGTGCGACCAGTACGCCGCCAGATAGGCCACCACCTGCCCCCCCAGCTCGGCCGCCCAGGAACACTGGTGCGGCGCCTGCAGGCGCCGGGTGAACACGGCAGCACCTTCGACATAGTCCGCGCCATAGCACAGCGCCTGGATGCGCAGCACCGCCGCTACGTCGGCCACAGACAGGCCGCGCACATGCAGGGAATCGGTCGGAGAAGAAGCCGCGGAAGCCATGTCCCCATTATCGGCAGACCGCTGCCGGCGTGCCGGTACGTGGCACAGAGCCCTTCACCGCGCCCTGGCGCGGGCGGCCGGCCCCCTGCTCAATCGCCCCACTGGATGCGCACTTCCTCGATCACGGGGCGCAGCGTCATGAACTGCGCCACCAGCGCCGGGTCGAAATGGCGGCCTGACTGTTCCTGCAGATAGGCCAGGGCATCGTCCACGCTCCAGGCCGCCTTGTAGGGGCGCACCGTGGTCAGCGCATCGAACACATCGGCCACCGCCACAATGCGCGCCTCCAGCGGAATCGCCAGGCCCGCCAGCCCCTGCGGGTAGCCGGAACCGTCCCATTTTTCGTGGTGGGTCAGGGCGATGGTGCGTGCCATCTGCAGCATGGGAAACGCATGCTCGCCAATGATTTCGGCGCCCACCTGCGGGTGGGTGCGCATGATGGCCCATTCCCGTTCGTCCAGCGCGCCGGGCTTGAGCAGCACCGCATCGGGAATGCCGATCTTGCCCACATCGTGCATGGGCGCCGCGTTGAACAGATCGTCCACCCAGTCCGGCCCGCAGCCCAGCGCCTGGGCCAGGGCCCTGGCATACAGGCTCATGCGGATCACATGCTTGCCGGTCTCGTTGTCCTTGTACTCGGCCGCACGACCCAGACGCTGCACGATCTGCAGCCGCGAGGCGTGCAGCTCTTCCGCCCGCACCAGGGACAGATGGGTGCGCACCCGGGCGCGCACCACGGGCGCACGCACCGGCTTGACAATGTAGTCCACCGCGCCCAGCGCAAAGCCACGCTCCTCGTCCGCACTGTCGGACAGGGCACTGACAAAGATCACCGGGATGGCCGCCGTGCGCGCATCGGCCTTGAGCTGCTCGCAGACGGTGTAGCCATCCATGCCCGGCATCATCACGTCCAGCAGGATCAGATCGGGCTTTTGCTGCGCCAGTTGCAGCGCCTTGGCGCCATCGGTGGCAAACAGCAGCCGGTACTCGTCCTGCAGCACCTGGCGCAGCACATGCAGATTGGTGGGTTCATCGTCCACCACCAGCAGGCGCTTGCGCTGGTCGGTGGGGGCCTGCGGGGCCGCAGGCCGGGGGGCTACGCGAGTGTCCATTGTTTTTTCAGGGCATGGGCGCATTCCAGCGCACGGTCAAAATCAAACGCGTCCACGGCTTCCTGCAGCGGCTGGATGTCGAGGGACGACGCATGCTGCTGCAGCGCATCCAGCGCATCCGAGGCCAGCTCGCCGCCTTGCAGCGCGGCAATGGTTTCATCCAGCCAGTACTGCAGCTGCGCGGCCGGCACGTCGGCAGCGGCTTGCACCGGGGCCGCGGGTGCGGCCGCGGTGTCCTGCTGCGCCAGCAGGCCGTCCAGGTGCGCCAGCGCCGGTGGCAGATCGCGCAGCTGACGGTCTGCCAGGGCCACATCGCGGCTGCGGGCCGCGCCTTCCAGCGTGGCGGCCATGGTGTAGAGCGTGTTCAGCGCCAGATTGCCCGCAGCGCCACGCATACGGTGGGCGGCGGCGGCCAGCTCGACCCAGTCTTCGGCATCGCGCAGCGACTGCAGGCGCAGCGCCTGGCCCGGCTGGTCCTTGGCAAAACGGCGCAGGGCACGCAGCAGGCTGTCCATGCTGCCCCAGCGCTGCAAGCCGGCTGGCCAGTCGATCACATGGGTGTTGGCCATGGCTTCGCGCTGCTGGCTGCTGGTGGCAGGGACGGCCGCCTTCAGCTGGGCATCGAGCTTCAGCACCCGGGTCATTTCGGCATACAGCTTGGGCAGCTCCAGCGGCTTGGCGGCAAAGCCGTCCATGCCGGCCGCCGCAGCGGCGCGGCGGTCTTCTTCCAGCACGCTGGCCGACAGCGCCACGATGGGCACCGGAGTGCGCTGCTGCGCCACCTCCCAGGCACGGATGGCGCGCGCGGCCTCCAGCCCGTCCATGCCCGGCATCTGCAGGTCCATCAGCACCAGGTCGTAAGCGTTCTGCTGGAACAGCGCCACGGCTTCGCGGCCATCACCGGCCAGCGTCACCCGGTGGTGGGACTTGCGCAGGTGGATGTCCAGCAGCTCCAGGTTTTCCGGCACATCATCGGCCGCCAGCACCCGCAGCGAAGGCAGTTCGCCATAGCTGCGTGCACTTTGCACATCCACATGCTGGCCCGGCGGCAACGGAAGGATCACACGGAAGCTGCTGCCCTGGCTCAGGGTACTTTCGACTTCGATGCGGCCGCCCATCAGTTCTGCCAGCTGGCGCGAGATGGTGGTGCCCAGCCCGGTGCCGCCGTACTGGCGGGTGGTCGAGGCATCCGCCTGGGCGAAAGGGTCAAAGATGCGGCGGATCTGCTCCGGCGCAATACCGATGCCGGTGTCCTGCACCGCCATGCACAACCGGCCGTCCAGATAGTCCACCAGCACGGTCACGCCGCCGCTTTCCGTGAACTTGATGGCATTGCCCACCAGGTTCACCAGGATCTGCTGCACACGCAGCGCGTCGCCCACCAGATAGTGCGGTACCTCGCGGTCGAAATCGAGCCGCAGGAACAGCTTCTTCCTGTCGGCATTGATGCGCAGCGACGCCAGGATCTGCTCGCACAGTTCGCGCGGGCTGAAAGACGCCTGCTCCAGCAGCACCGCCCCCTTGTCCAGCTTGGCTGTGTCCAGAATGTCGTTGAGCAGCCGCAGCATGGAGCGCGCCGAGTAGTGCACCGTGCTCAGATAGCGCGACTGCTGGGGTTGCAGCGGCGTGTCCAGCAGCGCCTCGGTAAAGCCGATGATGGCATTCATGGGCGTGCGGATCTCATGGCTCATATTGGCCAGGAAGGTGCTGCGCGCCGCGGCCGCGGCTTCGGCATGCTCCTTGGCCAGCAGCAGCTCCTGCTCCATCTTGCGCCGCCCCGTCAGGTCGGTGATCAGCTGCACGATCTTGGACGGCTGCCCCCCTGCATCGAGGATGGGGTTGTAGCTGCTCTGCACCCACAGCAGGCGCCCGCCCTGGCCCACATGCTGGTACTCGCCGGCATCCGGCTTGCCGCTGCGCAGCTGGCCCCACAGCTGCATGTAGCTGGCGTCGGCCACATGCTCAGGCGGGCACAGCAGGCGGTGGAACTTGCCCACCACCTCCTCGGCGCTGTAGCCAAACAGCTGGCAGAAGTTGTCGTTGACGGCCGTGATGCGGCCCGCCAGGTCATACTCCACCACGGCCAACGCGCTGTTGATGGCATTCATCGTGCCTTCGAACTCGGCATTGCGGGTCTTGAGCGCGGTGTTGTCCATCAGCACGCCGTCGACATACTGCAGCACGCCATCGGCGCCATAGATGCCACGCGCGCTCTCGGTCACCCAGCGCACGCCGCCATCGCGGTGCAGGATGCGGTACTCCACCGTGTAGGGCTCGCTGCGCGCCAGCGCATCGTTCACCTGGTGCCAGAACGCCTGGGCATCGTCAGGGTGCACGATGTCGGTGAAGCGGATGCGCTGGTCCAGAAAATCTTCGGCCGGCCAGCCCGTCAGGGACTCCACTGCACCGCCCAGAAACAGCGGTGAGCCGGCCTCGCCCAGCTGGCGGCGGAAGGTCACCCCCGGCAGATTGCTGATCAGCGTGCGGTGCTGCTTTTCGCTGCGGCGCACGGCTTCCTCCATCTGCTTGCGGCTGCGGATATCGGTCAGAAAACCCACGAACAGCGGCATGCCAGGCAGCGGGACGCGCCCCAGGGCCAGGCGCACGTCGACCAGAGAGCCGTCCTTGTGCAGGGCCGTCACCTCGCGGCCCACGCCAATGATGCTGGAGTGGCCGGTATCGATGTGGCGGCGCAGGTAGTTGTCGTGCTCGCGCTGCATGGGCTGGGGCATCAGCATGCTGACGTTCTTGCCGATCACCTCCTGCGCCGTCCAGCCCAGCAGGCGCTCTGCCGCCCCGTTGAAGGAGCTGATCAGGCCATTGCCTTCGATCATGATGATGGCGTCTACCGCCGTATCCACCACGGCGCGCAGGCGGGATTCGCTGCGTTTGATGTCATGGAAGAACTGGCGGTAGCGCAGGCCCACATTCAGCGCGATGACCAGCAGGCTGAGCAGCAGCACAAAGCCGCTCAGTCCGGCCACCAGGCCCAGATGGGTGCCGGAGTCGGCCGTGGCCTGCGCCGGCAGCGGATCGGTGTAGCGAATGGCCCCCATGGCCGTGTAGTGCATGCCGGCAATGGCACAGCCCATGATGGAGCCGCCCAGCAGCGTGGGCCACAGACGCCGGCCGCTGTATGCCAGGCGAAAGCGCACGGCCAGCGCGGCTGCAGCCAGCAGCACGCTCACCGCCACCGCCAGGAACACACCCAGGGGCGCGTAGCGCATGATGTCGCGCAGGCTGGACGCGGCCATGCCGATGAAATGCATGCTGCCGATGGCCACGCCCATCAGCACGGCCGACAGCCACAGCCGGCGTACGGAGATCGCTTCGCGCATCATCACGCGCAGCGCCAGCCATGAGGCCAGCAGCGCCGGCAAGGTGGACAGCAGCGTGATCCAGGGATCGAAGTCATTCTGGGCACAGGGCAGATAGGCCAGCATGCCGACGAAATGCATGCTCCAGATGCCGCCCCCCATGGCCAGGGCACCGGTACTCAGCGCGGTGGTGCGCGCCCAGCGGTGCTGGCTGCGGCGCGCCATGACGGCCATCTGCAGCGCCATCATGGACGACAGCACCGCAATCGCCACCGAAACCGCCACCAGCAGCGGGTCCATCCAGGTCCACAGCGGAGGGGCAAAGCCCTCGCCGTGCATGAAAAACAGGTCCAAGATCACGATGAAGGCAGCAGAGGCTGTGGTTCGTCCAGAAAACGGTGGCGATGGCCGGCGAAGATGGCCAGAGGCCATTGCACTGCAAGCAGGCCCATGCTGACATGCCCGGACCGGTTGCTGCACAAAGTTTCACAAATTTCCGCACACCCCATTCGGTCCAAGGCCATGCCGGCGGGCAATTGATAGTTTCAATCAATCATTTATAGCATTTTGATTGGATTTATATTTGATGGTGCCCTACCATGACCACACGGTTCGCTGGTGATGCGGACCGCGTGCCTTTTCCCCTCTTTGCCGACACCGCCATGACCTGTATCCACCATTTGATCGACCACCACCAGACCAGCTTGCGCAAGACCGCCAGCTACTATCTGGTGCACATCGTGGTGGCCGCAGCGGTCGCCTATGCCGTCACCGGCAGCCTGCACACCGCGCTGGCGCTGAGCCTGCTGGAGCCCACGCTACAGGCGGTGGCCTTCTTTTTTCATGACAAGGCCTGGGAACGGACCACGGCGTTCCGGGCACGCACCCTGGTCAAGACCGGCAGCTACTACCTACTGCACATCGGCGTGGCGTCGATGGTGGCCTACACCGTCACCGGCAGCTGGATCCAGGCCCTGACGCTGAGCCTGCTGGAGCCCACCGTACAGATGATCTTCTTCTACCTGCACGAAAAGCTGTGGGAACGCCGCGCCCTGCGCCTGCAGCAGACCGTTTCCGCCGCCTGAACCCGCTGTCCACGATCGGAGTCGCCATGTCCCACGCCATCCGCACCCAGTTTCGCCATTGGCTGACACAGCGCCTGGCGCACTGGGCCTGCGCGCTGTGACGCAGGCGGCCTGCGGGCAGGCATGCAAAAGCCCGCCGGGCAGGAACACCGGGCGGGCTTGCCGTGCCTTAAACGCCGCTCAGGCGCGTTCGTCCAGCAGGGAACCTTGCATGCGGTCGTTGGTGCGCAGCACCTGCAGATTGGCCAGATAGGCGTAACTGGCGCTGATCTGTTCGACGGCTTCCTGCTCCAGCGCCACGCCTTGCTGGCCGCGCACAGTCTGCGCCGCCACACCGCCTTCGGGCACGGCCTGCTGCGCCACCTGCTGGCGGCGGAAACCTTCCGTCTGCTGGTTGGCCACGTTGTGGGCCGAGGCGTTCAAGCGCTGCTGTGCTGCCTGCAAGCCGGACTGGGCAATGGATGCGATGGCGCTCATGCCGCTCTCCTACCGAAGTGATGAAGCAAGATCAAGATGGCGAAAGCATGCCACGGCGGCGCCATTTCGGCCAGCCCGGCGGCACCGGCCTGCGGCAGACTACACCTCGGGACAAACTGTGGACAAGCACCATGAAACCCGCCTGATGGTGTGCACAAGCTGTGGCAGAGCGGTGGATGCCCCCCTGTACCATGGGATTTCTCCGTTGGTTTCCGGCCATTTCGGTCATTTCTGCCGTTTGCGCGAAAAAACCGCCTCCGCAGGGAATTTTTTCCGCCGTGCAGGGTCTACCGTTCGTCACACCGCTGTCATGGCGGGCCGCCACACTGGCGGCGTCCGCACGGTTTTTCCGTTGGCTGGCAGTTTTGTTTCCTTGTGGCTCTTTCAGGGCTACTTTATGGCCGCCCCCTGGGGCGGCTTTTTTTTGCTTCGCTGGTGGCCAGCCTGCTGGATGCTGCACCACCGCCCAGGTGATCTCGGACACCCCTGCCCAGGGTGAACGAAGGCATGGCGCCGCCCCCTGCAGCCTGTGGATAAAGCTGGGCACAAGCCTGTGCGCAGACCTGTAGAAACTGTGTCCTTCTGTGGACAAGCCTTCCGCTGCCGCGCAGACAGGGTGCAGCAGCGCTATGCCGCGCCCTCCCCACCATGGGCGGCCACCAGACAGTCGATGAAGGCCTGGGCCGCACGGCTGGGCTGGGGCGAAAGCCGCCACATCGCCACAAACTGGCAGTCGTAGTGAAAGCGCGCCGGCGCCACCGCCTGCAGGCGGCCTGCCGCTTCCAGCGCCTGGGCGTAATGGTCGGGTAGAAAGCCCAGGTAGCAGCCCGACAGGATCAGCGTGGCAATTGCCTCCTGGTCAAAGCCTGTGGCCTTGCGCGGCAGGTGCGCACGGTGGCTCAGCTCCATGTTCGGGGAATGCTCGCCCAGCCCCGCAAACGGGTAGTGGCGCAGCCCCTCCCAGTCCAGATCGCCATGGTGGGCGCCATACAGCGGGTGGCCGGCGGCGCAGTACAGCTGCATGTGTTCGGCAAACAGGTCGCGGTAGACCAGGCTGGCCGAGGCCCGGTGCGCCGGAATGATGCCCACCTGAAAGCGCCCGTCCATCAGCCCGCGTTCGATGGTGTTGATGCTGCTGACATGCAGCTGCAGATTCACTTCGGGCGCCTGGCGGTGGAAGGCACGGATGGCCGCGTCCAGGTGGGCCGCCGGGTTGGTGACGGTCTTGTCGAACACCGCCACCTCCAGGTTGCCACCCATGCGGTCGTGGATGTCGTCGATCTGGCTGCGGAACAGGTCCACGCCGCCCAGCAACTGCAGCGTGGCCTCATACACCTTCAGCCCTTCAGCGGTGGTGGCGAACCCGGCACGCCCGCGCCGGCACAACACCAGGCCCAGCCGTTCTTCCAGGTCTTTCATGTGGCGGCTGAGGGTGGAGGCGCTGATGTTCAGCTCCAGTTCGGCGGCCGACATGCCGCCGCACTCCACCACACTCTTGAAAATGCGCAGCAGGCGCAGGTCCATATCGCTGAGCTGGCCCAGCACCGCGCGGGCACGGGCCATGGGCGCGGGCACGGGAGCGCCCGTGGGGGCGGCAGCGGAAACGGGTGCAGAAATGCGAGCAGGCCGTGACGTCATGGCAAGCATTAGAGCAAGTTTTGCACCAGCGGCCTAGACGGCGACCTCCCCCCGCCACCAGGGCATGTGCTCTCGCCCTGGGGCAGGCCTTGCGCATCCGTTACAGCAGGGCCGCCGCAGCGCTGGTGTAATCGGCTCCAGCGCACGCCGTGCGCCCTGCCCTCCTGCTGCCCGCCATGATTCCTGTCCACGATCTGCTGGTGTTTGCCGGCGCCTCCCTGCTGCTGGTGCTCACGCCCGGCCCGAACATGCTGTACCTGATCTCGCGCTCCATCTGCCAGGGGCGCACGGCCGGCGTGACGTCGCTGGCCGGTGTGGTGCTGGGCTTTTTTGTGCACATGCTGGCCGCCAGCCTGGGGGTCACCGCCCTGTTCATGGCCGTGCCCATGGCGTTCGAGGCACTGAAGTGGGCCGGCGCCGCCTACCTGCTGTGGATGGCCTGGCAGGCGCTGCGCCCGGGCGGCGCCTCGCCCTTCGAGCAGACCACCACGCTGCCGCCCGAGTCGCCGCGCAGGCTGTTTGCCATGGGCCTGTTCACCAGCATCCTCAACCCCAAGGTGGCAATCTTCTATCTGTCCATCTTCCCGCAGTTCGTCAGCGCCGAGCATGGCTCGGTGTTCTGGCAGAGCGTGACGCTGGGCATGGTCCAGATCACCACCAGCTTCAGCGTCAACCTGTTGATCACGCTGTTTGCCGCACGCATTGCGATCTGGTTCAAGGACAACCCGCACTGGCTGCGCACCCAGAAATGGGTCATGGGTACGGTGCTGGCCGGGCTGGCGGTGCGCCTGGCCATGGAACAGCGCCGCTAGGCGCTGCAGACAGACACCTGGCCACCCCGCTGCCTGCGGAATGCGCAGGCCCATTACTTGCGCTATTTCACAAGTAAACATGGGTTTACGGCTATTCAAGAAAACGTGGACCGCTCCAACAATGGATTGCATACCGATCCCCCTGCCTGGAGCCTCCCATGGACTTTGCCGACATCACCCAACCCGCTGCCACCGCCACCCGCATGGATGCCGCCTGGCTGGACGCGCACTGGATGCCGTTCACCGGCAACCGCAACTTCAAGGCCAATCCGCGCATGGTCGTGGGTGCACAGGGCACCTACCTGCACGACAGCGCCGGCCGCAAGATCTTTGACGGCCTGTCGGGCCTGTGGTGTTCGGGCCTGGGCCATGGCCGCAAGGAAATCGCCGAAGCCGTGGGCAAGGCCGCGCTGAATCTGGATTACGCGCCTGCCTTCCAGTTCGGCCACCCCGCCGCCTTCGCGCTGGCCAACAAGATCAAGGAACTGACACCCGACGGCCTGGACTATGTGTTCTTCACCGGCTCGGGCTCGGAAGCCGCGGACACCTCGCTGAAGATGGCGCGCGCCTACTGGCGCACCAAGGGCCAGGCCGGCAAGACCCGCCTGATCGGGCGCGAAAAGGGCTACCACGGCGTGAACTACGGCGGCATCTCGGTGGGCGGCCTGCCGGGCAACCGCAAGATGTTCGGCCAGGGCATCGAAGCCGACCACCTGCCCCACACCCAGCCGGCCACCGGCTCGTTCTGCAAAGGCATGCCCGACATCGACGGCCGCGCGCTGGCCGACCGCCTGCTGGACGTGATCGCCCTGCACGACGCCAGCACCATTGCCGCCGTGATCGTCGAGCCCTTCTCCGGCTCGGCCGGCGTGGTGATTCCGCCCGCAGGCTATCTGCAGCGCCTGCGTGAAATCTGCACGCAGAACAACATCCTGCTGATCTTCGACGAAGTCATCACCGGCTTCGGCCGCTGCGGCGGCTGGACGGGTTCGGAAGTGTTCGGCGTCACCCCCGACATCCTCAACTTCGCCAAGCAGGTCACCAACGGCGCCCAGCCCCTGGGCGGCTGCGTGGCCAGCAAGGACATCTACGACACCTTCATGGCCGCCGGCGGCCCCGAGTACATGCTGGAGTTTGCCCACGGCTACACCTACTCGGCCCACCCCGTGGCCTGTGCCGCCGGCCTGGCCGCGCTGGACATCCTGCAAAAAGAAGACCTGCCCGCCCGCGTCAAGGCACTGGCCCCCACGTTCGAAGCGGCCGTGCACAGCCTGAAGGGCACCAAGCATGTGGCCGATATCCGCAACTTCGGTCTGGCGGCCGGCTTCACCATTGCCCCGCTGCCGGGCGAGCCCGCCAAGCGCCCCTACGAGATCGCGATGGCCATGTGGGAAAAAGGCTTTTACGTGCGCTATGGCGCGGACACCATCCAGCTGGCCCCGCCCTTCATCAGCACCGAGGCCGAGATCGACCGCCTGGTCAGCGCCCTGGGCGACACCTTGCAGGCCACGGCCTAAGTCCGGCCGTGACAGCGCCTGTGTCCCGCAGGCGCTGGCCTCCGTTGACGTGCGTGCAGATACTGCCGCACATTCCTGAAACCATAGCTGCTGCAGCGCACCCAGATTGCGCTGCAGCCCATTGAGCACCAAGCCCATGCACAAGGACTCCGCCATCACCGCCACCGTCGGCCACCTGATCGACGGCCAGATCGTCCCCGACACCGAACGCACTCAGCCGGTGTTCAACCCCGCCACCGGCCAAAGCACGCTGAACGTGGCGCTGGCCAGCAAGACCACGGTGGAAGCGGCCATTGCCTCGGCCGAAAAAGCCTTCCCGGCCTGGCGCAACACCCCGCCACTCAAGCGCGCCCGCGTGATGGCCAAGCTCAAGGTGCTGCTGGAGCAGAACGCCGACCAGATTGCCGCGCTGATCACCGCCGAACACGGCAAGGTGCTGGCCGACGCGCATGGCGAGCTGCAACGCGGCATCGAGAACGTGGAATACGCCAGCTACGCCCCCGAGCTGCTCAAGGGCGAACACAGCCGCAACGTGGGCCCCGGCATCGACAGCTGGAGCGAATTCCAGGCCCTGGGCGTGACGGCCGGCATCACCCCCTTCAACTTCCCCGCCATGGTGCCGCTGTGGATGTGGCCCATGGCCGTGGCCTGCGGCAACACCTTTGTGCTCAAGCCCTCCGAGCGCGATCCCAGCAGCACCTTGTTCATCGCCCAGCTGGCACTGGAAGCCGGCCTGCCCCCCGGCGTGCTGAACGTGGTCAACGGCGACAAGACCGCCGTGGACACGCTGCTGCAGGACCCGCGCGTCAAGGCCGTGAGCTTTGTGGGCTCCACCCCCATTGCGGAATACATCTACGCCGAAGGCTGCAAGCACGGCAAGCGCGTGCAGGCCCTGGGCGGCGCCAAGAACCACGCCATCCTGATGCCCGACGCCGACGTGGACAACGCCGTCAGCGCGCTGATGGGTGCGGCCTACGGCAGCTGCGGCGAGCGCTGCATGGCCATCCCGCTGCTGGTGGCCGTGGGTGATACAGTGGGCGACGCGGTGATCGCCGGCCTGAAGACCGAAATCGCCAAGATGAAGGTCGGCCCCGGCACCGACAACAGCAACGACATGGGCCCGCTGGTGACCAAGCCCCATTTCGAGAAGGTGAAAGCCTATGTCGACAGCGGCGTGGCCGAAGGGGCTACGCTGGTGGTCGACGGCCGCAGCGTGAAGGTGGCCGGCCATGAGGAAGGCTATTTCCTGGGCGCCTGCCTGTTCGACCATGTGCAGCCCGGCATGAAGATCTACCAGGAAGAAATCTTCGGCCCAGTGCTGGGGGTTGTGCGCGTGCAGACGCTGCAGCAAGCCATGCATCTGATCGACAACCACGAATACGGCAACGGCACCTGCATCTTCACCCGCGATGGGGAAGCAGCCCGCTATTTCACCGACCACATCCAGGTCGGCATGGTGGGCGTGAACGTGCCCCTGCCCGTGCCCGTGGCCTACCACTCGTTCGGCGGCTGGAAGCGCTCGCTGTTCGGCGACCTGCACGCCTACGGTCCCGATGCCGTGCGCTTCTACACCAAGCGCAAGACCATTACCCAGCGCTGGCCCAGCGCCGGCGTGCGCGAAGGGGCGGTATTCAGCTTCCCCAGCAGCCGCTGAAAAGGCTTTTGCGTCTGTCTCCACATGCCCCGCTTCGGCGGGGCTTTTTTGTGTGCAGCATTCGCCGCACTGCACAGCGTCTTGCAAGCACCCGCGCCGTGAACGACCGCAGCCCGGATTGGTGCAGTTCTTGCGAGGCCTCCGGCATTGCCACCACCGCCCTGACCATGCCACCCCGCGATGCTGCCCCTTCCTCCGACGGCCTGTTCAACCAGTCGCTTGCCAAGGGCCTGCAGGTGCTGTGCGCCTTCAATGGCGCGCACCGCAGCCTGACACTGGCCGAGGTGGCACAGCGCACCGGCATGAGCAAGGCCTCGGCCCAGCGCTCGGTGCATACGCTGCAGACTCTGGGCTACATCGGCAAGCACCCCAGTACCCGGCGCTTTCTGCTGCTGCCCCGCGTGGTGGAGCTCGGCTTCAACTACCTGGACGCCCACCCCATGATCAACGCCGCCCACACCTACCTGGCGCAGCTGGCACGCGCCAGCGGCGAGACCGCCACGCTGACCGAACCGACCGACACCCACATGGTCTACCTGGCCCAGGTGCTGACCACCCAGCACATCCCGGTGCTGACGCCGGTGGGTACGCAGATCCCCATGTACGCCAGCAGCTGCGGCCGTGCCTACCTGAGCCAGCTGCCGACGGCCCAGGCCCGCACCCTGCTGGAGCAGGCTGCACGGCCCGCGCGCACGCGCACCACCCTGACGCAGGTGGAGCCCTTGATGGCCCAGCTGCAGCGCTGCGTCGAGACCGGCTACGCCACCAACTGCGAAGAGCTCTTCATCGGCGACATGGGCATTGCCGCGCCGGTCTTCAACACCCGGGGGGAGGCGGTGGGTGCCGTGCATGTGGCGCCTCCCACCAGCCGCTGGAGCATGGCCGATGCGGAACGCCAACTCGCCCCGCTGGTGATCGAGTGCGCACGGGCCATTTCCCGCCTGGTGCCGCCCACCTGAGCCCTGCCATGGCACTGCGGTGCCAGCGTCGCCTAGGCAACAGCAGCACGGTAGAAACATCCATGCACCGCACGCAACGCCTGTGAAGAATACCTGCAACACCCCGCGTGTTCTTGCCGGATTCATCCACAGGAGACCTACCGTGATGCACCGCACAACGACTTCCTCCCTGGCACTGCTGCCCCTGCTCTGCACCCTGAATCTGGGCGCTGGCGCGGCCGAATACCCTGCCAGCCCGATCACGCTGGTGGTGGGTTATGGCGCCGGCGGCGGCACCGATGTCTGCAACCGCGTACTGGCCATGAATGTGGGCAAACAGCTGGGCCAGACGGTGATCGTGGACAACAAGCCCGGCGCCGGCACCACGTTGTCGCTGAGCCACGGCGCGCGCCAGAAGCCCGACGGCTATGTGCTCACCGCCCTGTCCTCAGCCGGTGTGCTGAACCAGGTGCTGATGCCCAAGGTGGCGTATGACGTGGTGCGCGATTTCACGCCCGTGGCCATGGTGGCGCAGTACCAGGCCGGCATTCTGGTACGTGCCGACTCGCCGCACAAAACCCTGGCCGATCTGATCAAGGCCTCCAAGTCCAGCGCCAAGACGCTGAGCTACAGCACCGCCGGCATTGGCACGCCCCAACACCTGACGGCCGAGCGCCTGGCCAAGCAGGTGGCGGTGGACTGGGTGCATGCACCGTACAAGAGCGGGCCAGAAGCCATCACCGCACTGATGCGGGGCGATGTGGATTTCATGGCCCAGACGGCCGAATGGGTGCCTTATGTGCGCGACGGCCGCCTGCGCCTGCTGGCCGTGTTCACCGAAGACCGCGTCAAGGGCTTCGATGCGCCCTCACTCAAGGAGCTGGGGTACAACCTGGTCGCACCCAGCACCCTGGGCGTGCTGGGCCCGGCCAGGATGCAGCCGGCCACCGTGAAGAAGCTGCAGGATGCCTTCCACGTCGCCGGCCAGTCGCCAGAGTTTGAGAACTGTGCCGACCAGTTCGGCCTCAAGCTCGACTACAAAGACGCGCCCACCTACAGCGCCTACATCCAGGACATGCTCAAGAATTGGACCCCGGTGCTCAAGCAGTTTGCGGCCGCGGAATAGCGCCGCAGCGCGGGCCGCCTAGGCGCTTTGCAGTGCCCAGGCGTCGCGCACCAATTCCACACAGTCCCACACCGGTGCGCCGCCCAAGGCCCGCACCCGCGCACCCATGCCGGCCAGGCCCGCGCCACCGATCAGCACGGCATCGGTCCCGGGCACATCCAGAGCCTGGGTGCAGGCCGCAGCCAGGGCCTGCGCAGCCTGCTCCGGCGACTGCATCAGCTGCGCACCGGAGGCCGGCAGCACATGGATGTCGGTGATGCCGACCCCATGGGCGTCCGGCGCCAGGGCATGGCCTTGGGCACGGCTCCAGCGCTGCAGCATGGGCTTCCATGCCGCCCCGCCGGTGACGATGGCAACGCGCTGCGGCCCTTGCGCCCAGAGCGCCTGCAGCGAAGCTTCCGCCAGCCCGCGCACCGGCACCGGAGTGGTGGACCGCAGCGCCTCCAGCCCCGGGTCGCCAAAGCACCCCACCAGCACCCCCGCATAGCCCTGCGGCGGGGCCGCGGCCTGGGCACGTTCCCAGGCATCCAGCACGGCATGGCCGGCAATGCAGTAGCTGCGCTCATCGGCGATATAGGGCGCACCAAACGCCGCCGTCACCCCATGCCAGCGCCGTCGCGGCGTGTCCACCGACAGGTGATGGACCAGGGCCTGCGTGACCGTTTCCGAGGTATTGGGGTTGACCACCAGCCACTGCGGCATGCGCACTCCTTTGCACGGGCCAGCGGCCCTGTGCACACGCCGTGTGCAAATTGGGTGCCAACCCCTGCACACACCCGTCAGGCGATGCCGGCACGCTCCAGCATGGCGTGCAGCAGCACATTGCAGCCAGCTGCCAGATGCTCGGCCTTGGCGTCTTCGATCTCGTTGTGGCTGATGCCGTCCTTGCAGGGCACGAAGATCATGCCGGTGGGCGATACGCCGTGCACATACACGGCGTCGTGGCCGGCTCCGCTGACCACATCCATGTGTGCATAGCCCAACTGCTCGGCGGCATGGCGCACGCTGGCCACGCAGTCGGCGTGGAACACGCAGGGTTCGAACTTCACCACCTGCTCCAGCGCCACCGAGCACTGGCATTGCGCCGCCAGCTGTGCAAACTGCGTGCGCATGCCCAGGTCCATGCGATCCAGACCGTCCTGCGACAGGTTGCGAAAGTCCACCGTGAACTTCACCTGGCCGGGAATCACATTGCGGGAGTTGGGCAGCACCTGCACATGGCCCACGGTGCCCCGGCCATGCGGGGCTTCGTCCAGTGCAATGCGGTTCACGGCGTCCATCATGCGGGCGGCGGCCAGCATGGCGTCATGGCGCAGATCCATGGGCGTGGGGCCGGCGTGTGCGTCCATGCCGGTCACCGTCACGTCGTACCACTGCTGGCCCAGGGCGCCGCTGACCACGCCAATCGGTTTGTCGTAGGCCTCCAGCACCGGACCTTGTTCGATGTGCGCTTCAAAGTAGGCGGCAAACGGGCCTCCGGGCACATCGCCGCAGGCCACTGTGCCGCGGTAGCCGATGCGTTCCAGCTCGGCCCCCACGGTGATGCCTGCACCATCTTGTTGCGAGCGGATGTCTTCCGCACCAAAAACACCGGCAAATGCACCGGAACCCATCATCACCGGGGTGAAGCGCGTGCCTTCCTCATTGGTCCAGAACGCTACTTCCAGCGGTGCCACGGTCTGGATGCCCTGGGCATTCAAGGTGCGCACCACTTCCAGGCCGGCCATCACCCCGTAGTTGCCGTCGAACTTGCCACCGGTCGGCTGGGTGTCGATGTGGCTGCCCGTGGCCACGGCACGGGCCTGCGGATCGGTGCCGGCACGGCGGCCGAAGACATTGCCCACTTCATCGATGCGCACCGCCAGGCCGGCCTCCTGAAACCACTGCACCACCTGGTCACGGCCGGCCTTGTCTTCGTCGGTCAGGGCGATGCGGCACACCCCTCCTTTGGGGGTGGCTCCGATCCGGGCCAGATCCATCAGTGACTGCCACAGGCGGTCGGCATCAATACGCAGGGGATTTGCAGGCGTGCTCATTCGCAGGACTCCTCGATAGAAAGCCTGAAATTCGCATAAACCGTGCCAACACGCATCGAACACACCACATCACGTATCGATATTCGATAGCTGCGTGATGGCACGGCACTTGCATTGCAGGCCTTGTCTCCCACCAATTTGGAAAGGTCTCCGATGCGCTCGTCTTCCGGTTTCTCCGTTTCCCGCCCCGCGCTCAAAACCATGGCCCTCGCTGTCGCCATGACCCTGGGCGGTGCCGCTGCCACCACCGCCATGGCGCAAGAAAAAGTCTTGCGCATTGCCATGACGGCGGGGGACATACCCCGCACCTCCGGCCAGCCCGACCAGGGTTTCGAAGGCAACCGCTTCACCGGCATTCCGCTGTACGACGCGCTGACCCAGTGGGATCTGACCAAGACCGACAAGCCCAGCGAAATGATCCCCGGCCTGGCCCTGTCCTGGGAAGTGGATGCCAAGGACAAGACCAAGTGGGTCTTCAAGCTGCGCCCCGGCGTCAAATTCCACGACGGCAGCTCCTTCAACGCCGATGCGGTGGTGTGGAACGTCAAGAAAGTGCTGGACAAGGAGGCCGAGCAGTTCGACCCCGCCCAGGTGGGTGTGACGGCATCGCGCATGCCCACGCTGCGCAGCGCCCGCAAGATCGACGACCTGACCGTGGAACTGACCACGTCCGAACCCGATGCCTTCCTGCCCATCAACCTGACCAATCTGTTCATGGCCTCGCCCGCACACTGGGCCAAGAAGCTGGCAGCAGTGCCCGCCTCGGTCACCGGCAAGGCCGAGCGCAGCAAGGCCGCATGGACCGCGTTTGCGGCCGATCCTTCCGGTTCCGGCCCATTCAAGGGCGCGCGCTTTGTGCCGCGCGAACGCTTTGAAATGGTGAAGAACACCGCCTACTGGGACCCCAAGCGCACGCCCACCATCGACAAGGTGGTGCTGCTGCCCCTGCCCGAGGCCAACTCCCGCACCGCCGCCCTGATGAGCGGCCAGGTGGACTGGATCGAAGCCCCCGCTCCCGATGCGCTGGATGCCATCAAGGGCCGCGGCTTCAAGGTCTATTCCAACCTGCAGCCGCACATCTGGCCCTGGCAGTTCTCGTTCGTGGAAGGCTCGCCCTGGCTGGACAAGCGCGTGCGCCATGCCGCCAATCTGTGCGTGGACCGCACCAGCATGAAGCAGCTGCTCAATGGCCAGATGGAACCGGCCACCGGCATGTTCGAGCCCGGCCACCCCTGGCGCGGCAAGCCCGGCTTCCAGATCAAGTACGACGTGAAGGCGGCACAGGCCTTGATGCAGCAGGCGGGCTACAGCGCCAGCAAGCCCATCAAGGTGAAGATCCAGACCTCCGCCTCCGGTTCGGGCCAGATGCAGCCGCTGCCGATGAACGAATTCATCCAGCAGAACCTCAAGCAGTGCTTCTTTGACGTGGAATTCGACGTGGTCGAGTGGAACACGCTGTTCTCCAGCTGGCGCATCGGCGCCAAGGACGCCAGCGCCAACAAGAGCAACGCCACCAACATCACCGCCGCCACCATGGACCCGTTCTTCGCCATGGTGCGTTTCGTCAGCACCAAGGCCTTCCCGCCGCTGTCCAACAACTGGGGCTTCTACAGCAACAAGCAGGTGGATGCCGTGGTGGACAAGGCGCGCACCACCTTCGATGCCAAGGAACGTGACAAGGCCCTGGCCGAGCTGCACACCCTGGTGGTCGATGAGGCACCGTTCCTGTTCGTGGCCCACGACGTCGGCCCGCGCGCCATGTCGGCCAAGGTGGGCAATGTGGTCCAGCCCCAAAGCTGGTTCATCGACATCGCCACCATGACGATGAAGTAAGCCCGTTCTGCGCGTGCGAGCGGGCGCGCAGACGCCGCCGCACGCTGTTGGTGGCAGGGCCGCAGGCCCTGGCCACGCCGGTGGCGGGCGGGTGCCAAACCCACCCACCCGCCAGTGCGAACCCGCATGGTCCGCTTCCTCCCACGAACCTCTCTCCCACCATGCTTGCCTACCTGCTGCGACGCATTCTCTACACCCTCCCCATCATGCTGGGCGTGGCCCTGCTGTGCTTTGCGCTGGTGCACCTGGCGCCCGGCGATCCGCTGGTCTCGGTGCTGCCGGCCGATGCCTCGGCCGAACTGCAGGCGCAGATGCGCGAGCTGTACGGCTTCAACCGCCCGCTGCCCGAGCAGTTTGCCCGCTGGGTGTGGCGTGCGCTGCAGGGCGATCTGGGCCAGTCCATCGCCACCAGCCGCCCCGTGGCCAGCGAGGTGATGACGGCCGTGGTCAACACCCTGCGCCTGGCCGTGGTGGCCACGCTGATCGGCTTTGTGCTGGGCAGCCTGTTCGGCTTTGTGGCCGGCTACTTCCGCAATTCCTGGGTGGACCGCGCCTGCTCCATGCTGTCGGTGCTGGGCGTGAGCGTGCCCCACTACTGGCTGGGCATGGTGATGGTCATCATCTTCTCGTCCCAGCTGATGTGGCTGCCGGCCACCGGCGCCGGACCGGGCGGTTCGGGTGACTGGGCCTGGGACTGGGAGCATGTGCAGTTCATGATCCTGCCGGCCATCACCATGTCGGTGATTCCGCTGGGCATCATCGCCCGCACCGTGCGTGCGCTGGTGGCGGAATTGCTGGACCAGGAATTCATCCTCGGCCTCAAGGCCAAGGGTCTGACGCACGTCGGCATCTTCCGCCATGTGCTGAAGAACGCCGCCCCCACCGCCCTGGCCGTGATGGGCCTGCAGCTGGGCTATCTGCTGGGCGGCTCCATCCTGATCGAGACCGTGTTCTCCTGGCCAGGTACCGGCTTTCTGCTGAACCAGGCCATCTTCCAGCGGGACCTGCCACTGCTGCAGGGCTCCATCCTGGTGCTGGCCGTGTTCTTCGTGCTGCTGAACCTCATCGTCGACGTGGTGCAGACCCTGCTCGACCCCCGCATCGCCCGCTGACCGCCACCTCGAGGAGTCCGTTCCATGACCAGCCTTTCCCTCCCCAACGACGCAGCGGCCCAGGTCCAGCCGCTGCCCGCGCAGCGCTCGCGCGGCTATTGGTCTTCGGTGCTGCAGCGCCTGTTGCACGACCCGGTCGCCATGGGTGCGGCCGCCGTCATCCTGCTGCTGGTGATCGTGGCCATTCTGTCGCCGTGGATCGTCCCTTCCGATCCCTATGCCGCCTCCATGCTCAAGCGCCTCAAGCCCATCGGCACCGAAGGCCTGCCGCTGGGCAGCGATGAGCTGGGCCGCGACCTGCTGTCGCGCCTGATGGTGGGTGCACGCCTGTCGCTGTTCATGGGCATCACCCCAGTGCTGATGGCCTTTGTGATCGGCGCCGGCATCGGCATCCTGGCGGGCTACGCCGGGGGCCGCACCAACACCGTGATCATGCGCACCATCGATGTGTTCTACGCCTTCCCCTCGGTGCTGCTGGCGATTGCACTGTCCGGGGCGCTGGGCGCCGGCATCTTCAACTCGCTGGTGTCGCTGACCATCGTGTTCATTCCGCAGATTGCCCGGGTGGCCGAAAGCGTCACCGCCCAGGCGCGCAACCGCGACTACGTGGAAGCCGCCCGCGCCACCGGCGCCCACCCGTTCACCATCGTGCGCGTGCATGTGCTGGGCAATGTGCTGGGGCCGATCTTTGTCTATTCCACCAGCCTGATTGCGGTGTCGATGATCCTGGCCTCCGGCCTGTCGTTCCTGGGCCTGGGCGTGAAGCCGCCGGAGCCGGAATGGGGGCTGATGCTCAATACGCTGCGCACCGCCATCTACACCCAGCCCTGGGTGGCGGCCCTGCCCGGTCTGATGATCTTCATCACCTCGATCTCGTTCAATCTTCTGTCCGACGGCCTGCGTTCCGCCATGGACAACAAGGGGTAAGCCATGCCTTTGACCCAAGCAATGCCCGATGTGGGCGGCCCCGCCCAGCCCCTGCTCACCGTGCGTGGCCTGACCAAGCATTTCCCACTGAAGAATGGTGCCACCGTGCGCGCCGTGGACGGGGTGGATTTTGAGGTGCTCAAGGGCGAGACCCTGGGCGTGGTCGGTGAATCCGGCTGCGGCAAATCCACCACGGCACGCCTGCTGATGCACCTGATGGATCCCACCAAGGGCGAACTGATTTTTGACGGCCGCACCGTGGGCTCCCGCGACCTGCCGCTGAAGGAGTTCCGCCGCCAGGTGCAGATGGTGTTCCAGGACAGCTATGCCTCGCTGAACCCGCGGCTGACCATCGAAGACTCCATCGCCTTCGGCCCCCAGGTGCACGGGGTGTCGCGCAAGGAGGCCGTGGCCCGCGCCCACCACCTGATGGACCGCGTGGGCCTGGCGCCGGCCCGCTTTGCCGAGCGCTACCCGCACGAGCTGTCCGGCGGACAGCGCCAGCGCATCAACATCGCCCGTGCGCTGGCACTGCAGCCGCGCATGGTGATCCTGGACGAGGCCGTCTCCGCCCTGGACAAATCGGTGGAAGCACAGGTGCTGAACCTGCTGGCCGAGCTGAAGCGCGAATTCGGCCTGACCTATGTCTTCATCAGCCACGACCTGGGCGTGGTGCACTACATCAGCGACCGCGTGATGGTGATGTACCTGGGCCAGGTGGCGGAGATCGGCCCGTCCGATGCGCTGTTTGCCGAACCTGCCCACCCCTACACCAAGGCGCTACTGTCGTCCGTGCCCAGCATGGACCCCGCCCACCGCACCCAGCAGGCGCCGCTGGCAGGCGATCCGCCCAATCCCATCAACCCACCCAGCGGCTGCCGCTTTCACCCCCGCTGCCCCAAGGCCGATGCGGTGTGCGCGCAGCTGGTGCCCGGCATCACCCAGGTGCAGCTGCACCACAGCGCGCGCTGCCTGGTGCACGAGCCCGGCAGCGGCCATCCGCTGGCCCCGGCGGCCGGCTGCATTCCTTTGGCTGCTTGATGGAAAGGCACGCAATGAGCACCCCCACCCCCTCCACCGCCCCTGTGGTGGCGATTGAAGACCTGAACATCCAGTTCACCGGCGGCAAGAAACCGGTGCAGGCCGTCAGCGGCGTGAGCCTGTCCGTTCGCCCGGGCGAAGCCGTGGCGCTGATCGGCGAATCGGGCTCCGGCAAGAGCGTGACCTTGCGCACCCTGCTGCGCCTGCATCCCGAGCGCAAGACCACCATGAAGGGCAAGGTGCAGGTGGCCGGCCACGATGTGCTGGCCCTGCAGGGCAAGGCGCTGAACGACTTTCGCGGCAAGACCTGCGCCATGATTTTTCAGGACCCGCTGCTGGCCCTGGACCCGGTCTATCCGGTGGGCGCACAGATTGTGGAAGCCATCCGCCGCCACGAACCCGGCGTGCGCAAGGCCGAAGCGGAGCAACGCGCGCTGCAGTTGTTCCAGCGCGTGAGCATTCCCAGCCCGGAACAACGCCTGAAGGCCTACCCGCACGAGATGTCGGGCGGCATGCGCCAGCGCGCCATGATTGCCCTGGCCCTGGCCTGCAATCCGCAGGTGCTGCTCGCGGACGAACCCACCACCGCACTGGACGCCACGGTGCAGATCCAGGTACTGCTGCTGCTGCGCGAGCTGCAACGCGAGCTGGGCCTGGGTGTGATCTTTGTGACGCACGACATCGGCGCCGCCGTGGAAGTGGCCGACCGCATTGCCGTGATGTATGCCGGCCGCATCGTGGAAGAAGGCACGGCCGAACAGCTGATCCGCAGCCCGCGCCACCCCTACACCATGGCACTGCTGCAAAGCCGCTCGCACGGGGCCATGGAACGTGGCCAGCCCCTGCAGACCATTGGCGGCGCACCGCCCGACCTGACCGCCATTCCACCCGGATGCGCTTTTGCACCACGCTGCCGCCTGGCACAGGATGCCTGCCTGCAGGCCGTACCCAGCCCGGTCACGCTGGCGCCCGGTCACATCGCCCGCTGCATCCGCACCGATGCCTCGGCCGCGCTGGCGCCCCAACTGCTGGCGGCCTGACGCGCGTTGACGCCGCAGGTGCTGCCCCGTGCGTGTCCCTATGGGCTCTGCATGCGCCATGCAGGTGAATCCCTGGAGACCCTGGCCCGCAGCGCCTGCTCGCACGCACCACTCCCCCCTGTCCTTCCACGAGACTTGCCATGCCCTTGAACGACCCTGCACACGCTTTTGTTCCCTACCCCGATGTGCCCGTGCCCCACGCCGGCACCGGCCCCCTGAGCGGTCTGTATTTCGGTGTCAAAGACCTGTTTGATGTGGCCGGCTACCCCACCGGTGGCGGCAACCCGCTGGTGCTGGCCATGTCGGGCACCAAGACCGCCAACGCCCCCACGGTGCAGAAGCTGCTGGATGCCGGCGCCGCACTGGCCGGCAAGACGGTGACGGACGAGCTGGCGTTCTCCATGAACGGCAACAACGCCCATTTTGGCGCCCCGCTGAACGGCGCAGCACCCGATCGCATCACCGGCGGCTCGTCGTCCGGTTCGGCCTCGGCCGTGTCCAGCAGGCTGTGCGACTTTGCGCTGGGCACCGACACCGGCGGCTCCGTGCGCGCACCGGCCAGCCACTGCGGCCTGTACGGCATCCGCCCCACGCACGGCCGCGTCAGCCTGGCGTCGGCCCTGGCCCTGTGCCACAGCCTGGACACCTGCGGCTGGTTCGCCCGCGACGCCCACAGCTTTGCCCGCGTGGCCGATGTGCTGCTGGAGGCGGACACCGCCCCGCTGCCGGCCGCGCCCCGCCTGCTGTCGCCCACCGATGTCTGGGGCCTGATCGCCCCCGCCGTGCGCCCGGCCTGGGACGGCGCGCTGCAGCAGATCGCACGCACCTTCGGCCCCAGCGCCGACACCGGCGTGGTGCTGGAATCGTTCGATGCCATGTACTGGGCCTTCCGCTACGTGCAGGGCCGCGAAGCCTGGATGACCGATGGTGCTTTCATTGAGCGCTACGCCCCCGTGCTGGGTCCCGGCGTGAAGGAGCGCTTTGCATGGTCCAAAGACGTGACCGATGCCCAGTTCGTCCAGGCCAGCCAGTTCCGCGAACGCTTCCGTCAGCACCTGGCCGCTCTGCTGGGCGATGACGGCGTGCTGGTGCTGCCCACCATGCCCGACATTGCTCCGCTGCGCTCCGCCGATGAGGCGTCGCTGGAGGCCTACCGCAACAACGCCGTGCAGATGCTGTGCATTGCCGGCCTGTCCGGCTTCCCCCAGATCTCGCTGCCGCTGGCCGGGCGCGAGGGGGCGCCGCTGGGCATCTCGCTGCTGGGACCGAAGGGTAGCGACCGCAGCCTGATCGCGATGGCGGAAAAGCTGGCGCAGGCCTGAATCCGGCGCAACGGAGCAGCTCCCGACACCATCGCGGGATGTGAAGCAGACCGGCTCTGGCTGGTCTGCTGCGGGACCTGCCCGCAAGGCCCTTTCGGGCTCACTCACCGCTGTTGTGGGCCGCTGGGCGCCCATCTCTGCGGCATCCGCATGCGCGCCAGCCCGGCGCGCTGCGGGCCGGCGGCGGCCTTATTGCAGCAGAGCCACCGTCAGCGCGGGGTCCACCCCGCAGACATCGCAATCCACCTGCGCAGCGCGCCGCTCCACCACCGCAAAATCCCCGCCTTCCACGGCCAGCAGCGCGTGGTGCCATGTACCCGGTGCCAGCACCACCCCCTGGCGGCCATCGGTGATGAAAGCATGTAGATCGGCTGCCTGCGGTGCCGGGCCCGGACGGGCCACGACCACCACAAAGCGCTGCGTGCCCAGCGGAACAAAGGTCTGGCTGCCCAGGGCATGGCGCTCCATCTCCACCACCTGCAGCGGAAACTGCCGCGCCTGGGCACGGAACAGGGCCAGTGTGGGCACGCCGCCATCGGCGGTGAGCTGCAGATCGGCCAGCAGGTCATAGCGCCGGGCATTGCCGCTGTTGATGCTGCGCTGCGGCAGCGTTGCGGCTTGGCCGTCCACCGCCACGACCTGGCCAAAAGGGGCAAAGGCGGCAGGGGTCAGCGGCTGCGCCGCCAGCACCAGATCGGAGTTGATGGAAACAGCGGCAGAGGCCGTGGAAGAAAAGGAAGGGCTGTACATGCTGTTCCCCAAGCAATTGCAATGCCGGGTACCACTTGTCCACAAGCGCGGGGCGCCATGGCGCGTGGTCGCGCGTGAAAAGACTTTTTCACCCTGCACCGTCGCCACCACAAGGCCCAGGTACGCCGCAGCGAATGGTGGGTTCCAGCGCGCCGCCGTTGCAAAACGCTTTTCAGCCGTGGCCACCTCGACCATCGGCGTGGCCTTGCTGCGGCAAGGCTTACTTGGGCGCACCCAGGCGCTGCTTGTCACCTTCGCCCTGTCCATCCGAGATGGCCGCCGCCTGGCCCGCAGCAGGGTTCACGGCACCCCCTTCATCCCTGGGGCCTTCGCTCTTGGGCGCCGCTTCGGTGGCCGTGGCCTGGGGCAAGGCTGCCAACGGCGGCAGCGGGGCACGCAAGGCATCGGGTTTGGAGGGCGGCAACACGCTGTGGTCGGTGACGATGGGGTCACCAAACAGCGGTTTGCTGGGGATGGGCTGGTCAAAGTGCGTGGGGGCGGCCATGGGAAAGGCGTTGCCGGCATGCGCGTCCGGCTGGGGGCTGCAGGCGGCCAGCAGGGCGGCGGCGCAGACGGTAGTCATCACGAAGCGGGTGGACATAGAGGGCTTTCCTTTCCGGCCCCGGCAGGAGCCTGATCCGCCAGCATGCGCGCCTAGGCCGCTGCGGTCTGTAGGTCCAGGCCCTCAGGTGCGGCCTCCTGGCCATCCCGTGCTGTCTGCCGGGGGCCTCTGCGGATGGAGGCCCTGCGGCGCATACGCCACCGGCGCAGATGTAAAAAAGGAGCGGCCCGTACGGGCCGCACCGATATCGGAAGCGAGAACAGTGCGCCCACGAGGCCGCCGGCACCCATGCGGTACCCGGCCTGGGAGGGGCTTACTCCAGCGTGATCTTGGCGGTCTTGATCACTTCGCGCCACTTGCCCACTTCGCTGTTCAGGAACGCGGTGGAAGCCTTGGGATCCAGGCCCGAGGGCAGCACGCCACCGGCGTCCAGCTTGGCCTTCACGTCGGCATCGCTCAGGGCCTTGGCGATTTCCTTGTACAGGCGGTCGATGATGGGCTGGGGCGTGCCGGCAGGCACAGCGGCCATGAACCAGGCGTCGGCCGTGAAGCCCTTCAGGCCGGCCTCGGTGGTGGTGGGCACATCGGGCATGGAAGGCAGGCGCGTATCGTGGGCCACAGCCAGGGCGCGCACATTGCCGGCCTTGAGCTGCGAATTGATGGTGACGGCGGTCAGGAAGCCAAAGTCTGTCTCGCCCGCCACCAGCGACACCACGGACGGGGCGCTGCCCTTGTACGGCACATGCGTGACCTTGACCTTGGACTGGATGGCGTAGAGCTCGCCGCCCATGTGGTTGGGGCCGCCGGTGCCCGACGAGGGGTAGTTCAGCTTGCCGGGGTTGGCCTTGGCGGCGGCCGTCAGGTCGGCCAGGGATTTCAGCGGGCTGTTGGCCCCCACCGTCAGCACCAGCGGGCTGCGGCCCACCAGGCTGACCGGGGCAAGGTCCTTGAGCGGGTTGTAGGGCAGCTTGGGGTACAGGCCGGGGGCCATGGACATGCCGCCCACATCACCCAGCACCAGGGTGTAGCCGTCGGCCGGCGACTTGGCGACGCGGTCCACGCCGATGGTGCCGTTGGCACCCGGCTTGTTTTCCACCACCACCGAGACGTTCATGCTCTCGCTCATCTTCTGGGCCAGCAGACGGCCCACGATGTCGGTGGAGCCGCCGGCCGAGAACGGGATCACCAGCGTGATGGGCTTGCTGGGGTAGTCCGCAGCGTGCACGGCAGGCGATGCCAGGGCGGCCACAGCGGCGGCCAGCCCGCACAGGGCGCGGACCGGGGAAATGGCGGCAAGACGGGAGAGCGATGTCGTCATCAGAACCTCTAATGCTGGTTTAGTGAAATTGAATTGCGCGCAGCATAGCCGCAAAAAGTGCCGGCCTGGACAAGGCGCAGTCAGGTTATGCGTTTTATTTATTCAAACCACCTGTTTTTTGCATTGATTTACTGCATGGTAGGTGAAGTAGTTTCTCTTTTCAGAGGGAGATGGCCCTGATATTTTTGATAGCGCCCAGCCTACAATGCCTCTTCAATTCCACTATTCGCCCCGATTGCACAGTGCCGCCATGGCGGCGGCCTGCCGAGGGCGAGAGATACCTCTGAAGTTTGGAGACGCTCGATGTCTGACGCCAAGGCCCCGACCCTGACCGATAAACGCGCCCTGCTGCGCCAGGCCGCCCTCGAATACCACGAGTTTCCCAAGCCCGGCAAGCTGCAGATTGCAGCCACCAAGCCCATGGCCAACCAGCGCGACCTGGCGCTGGCCTATTCGCCCGGCGTGGCGGCGCCCTGCGAGGAAATCGTCAAGGACCCTTCCACGGCCTTCAAGTACACCGGCCGCGGCAACCTGGTGGGTGTGATCTCCAACGGCACGGCCGTGCTGGGCCTGGGTGACATTGGCGCGCTGGCGTCCAAGCCGGTGATGGAAGGCAAGGCCGTCCTGTTCAAGAAGTTCGCCGGCGTCGATGTGTTCGACATCGAAATCAACGAAAAAGACCCGCAAAAGCTGGTCGAAGTGATCGCGGCCCTGGAGCCCACGTTCGGCGCGCTGAACCTGGAAGACATCAAGGCGCCCGAATGCTTCTACGTGGAGCGCGAGCTGCGCAAGCGCATGAACATTCCCGTCTTCCACGACGACCAGCACGGCACGGCCATCACGGTGGCCGCCGCCATGGTCAATGCGCTGAAGGTGGCGGGCAAGAAGATCGAAGAGATCAAGCTGGTGGCATCGGGCGCCGGTGCTGCTGCCCTGGCCTGCCTGAACCTGCTGCTGGAAGTGGGCCTCAAGCGCGAGAACGTGTTCGTCACCGACATCGCCGGCGTGGTCTACGAAGGCCGCACCGAGCTGATGGACGAGGACAAGGCCCTGTTCGCCCAGAAGACCGATCTGCGCACCCTGGGCCAGGTGATCGAAGGCGCGGACGCCTTCCTGGGCCTGTCCGCCGGCGGCGTGCTCAAGCAGGACATGGTGCAGAAGATGGCGGCCAAGCCCATCATCTTCGCGCTGGCCAACCCCAACCCCGAAATCATTCCCGAAGATGTGAAGGCGGTGCGCGACGACGCCATCATCGCCACCGGCCGCACGGACTACCCCAACCAGGTGAACAACGTCCTGTGCTTCCCGTACATCTTCCGCGGCGCGCTAGACTGCGGCGCCACCACCATCACCACCGAGATGGAAATTGCGGCCGTGCACGCCATCGCCGCACTGGCCGAGGCCGAGCAGTCCGAAGAAGTGGCCGCCGCCTATGTGGGCCAGGAGCTCACCTTCGGTCCGGAATACCTGATTCCCAAGCCTTTCGATCCGCGCCTGATGCTGATCGTGGCGCCCGCCGTGGCCCAGGCTGCCGCCGACTGCGGCGTGGCCCAGCGCCCCATCCAGGACATGGATGCCTACCGTGAGCACCTGAAGACCTTTGTCTATGCCTCGGGCTCGGTGATGAAGCCCATCTTCACCGTCGCCAAGAAGGCTGCCAAGAAGCGCGTGGCCTACGCCGAGGGCGAGGACGAACGCATCCTGCGCGCATGCCAGATCGTGGTGGACGAGCGCATCGCCCGCCCCACGCTGATCGGCCGCCCGGCCATCATTGCCCAGCGCGTCGAGAAGTTCGGCCTGCGCCTGAAGGAAGGCCTTGACTACGACGTGGTCAACGTGGAGCACGACGACCGCTACCGGGACTTCTGGCAGACCTACCACCGCATGACCGAGCGCAAAGGCGTGACCGAAGCCATTGCCAAGATCGAGATGCGCCGCCGCCTGACGCTGATCGGCTCCATGATGCTGGAAAAAGGCCAGGTCGACGGCCTGATCTGCGGCACCTGGAACAACACCGCCATCCACCTGCACTACATCGACCAGGTGATCGGCAAGCGTGCCGGCGCCACCACCTACGCCTGCATGAACGGCCTGCTGCTGCCGGACCGCCAGGTGTTCCTGGTGGACACCCACGTCAACTACGACCCCTCGGCCGAGCAACTGGCCGAGATCACCATCATGGCGGCCGAAGAAATGAAGCGCTTCGGCATCCACCCCAAGGTGGCGCTGCTGAGCCATTCCAACTTCGGCTCCAGCAACCAGCCCAGCGCGCTCAAGATGCGCGAGACGCTGGAGCTGCTGCGCATCCAGGCGCCCTGGCTGGAAGTGGACGGTGAGATGCACGGCGACGTGGCCATCGACAGCGAAGCCCGCAAGAAGCTGATGCCCCACAGCACGCTGACCGGCGATGCCAACCTGCTGGTGCTGCCGAATATCGATGCGGCCAACATCTCCTACAACCTGCTCAAGCAGGTGGCAGGCGGCGGCATTGCCATCGGCCCGGTGCTGCTGGGCGCAGCCCAGCCGGTGCATGTGCTGACCCCCAGCACCACGGTGCGCCGCATCGTCAACATGACCGCCCTGACGGTGGCCGACGCCAACGCCGCACGCGGCTGAACGGCACGGCCCCATGGGGGCTGTGCTACACAAACTTTACATTGATACGGCGCAAGCGCCGGCCGGGGACGACCCGGCCGGCGCTTGCTTTTTGGGGGGCGCTGCGTCACACTTACGGGTCGAAATTTCGGGCAAACCCGGGTTTTGGAAGGTGTTTATCGATGTTCCAGGCGGTTGCCAATCACGCGTTGCGCACAGGTATGGCCGTGCTGCTGGGTGCAGCTTGCGCCCTGCCGGGCACGTCTGCATTCGCGCGCGGCACATGGGATGCGGCTGTGGATGCGCCTGGCATCGCGCTGCAGGAATTGCCCCCGCAGGGCCGCACCACCTACGCACTGATCCTGGAAGGCGGGCCGTTCCCGTATGACAAGGATGGCGCGGTGTTCGGCAACCGGGAGCGCGCCCTGCCTGCGAACCGGCGCGGCTATTACCGCGAATACACCGTCAAAACGCCCCGTTCCCGCGACCGAGGTGCACGCCGCATCGTCTGCGGCGGCCAGCAGCCGCAGCGACCCGATGCGTGCTACTACACCAGCGACCACTACAGCAGTTTCCGGAAGATCACGCCATGAGCTACCAGGACTTGGATTGGGACCGCCAGAGCAACGCCATGGGGAACTTCCTGGCCAGCCCGCCGTCCACCCCTGCATTGCAAAACCCCGCTTTCCTGGGGTTTGCACGAACAACAGAAAGTACCACGGAGATGGAAAAGCGCCCACTTCGTCCCGAGAACGATACCCCGCTGCGCGGGGTGCGCAGCAACATCGTGCAGTCGATCCGGGCCTTCCACATCCCCGATCTGCAGAAAGCTGCGGCCACGCTGGGCCAGCATTTCCTGTACGCCAATCTGGCCCACGCCCAGAACAAGCCCGACATCCTGGAGCTGATTTCCACCCAGTTCCACTTCCCTGCGCATTTCGGCAAGAACTTCGATGCGCTGTACGACTGCCTGACCGACCCCATCCACAAGGCCGGCCCGCAGCCGGGCTTCATCCTGGTGCTGGACCAGATCCCCACCACCACCAAGTTCGACAAGGAAGCGCGCGAGCAGTTTCTGGACTGCTTCCGCGATGCGGCCGAGTACTGGGCCGAGCGCAAGATCGCCTTCCGCTGCTTCTACTCCTTCCTGTAAGCGCCGCAGCACCAGCCCCCATGCAAAACGCCCGGTCACACCGGGCGTTTTCATGTCGTGCCTCTGCCGGGCTCTATGCGCGGGGCATGCCGCCGGCCCACAGGGGCCGCCGTGCTGTCAGGACAGGGCGGCCGACAGGGCTTCGTACTCCCGCACCGGCACTTCCTCGGCGCGGCGCTGCAGGTCGAAGTCGCCCGCAAAGCCTTTTTCCTCCAGCCACTTGCCCAGGGTGTTGCGCAGGATCTTGCGGCGCTGGCTGAAGGCCACACGCACCAGTTCCTCCAGCAGCTGCGGGTTCAGCGCCGCAGGCTCGGCCTTGGGCACCATGCGCACCACGGCGCTGTTGACCTTGGGCGGCGGGTCAAAGCTCTCCGGCGGCACGAACAGCACGTTTTCCATGGCGTAACGCCACTGCAGCATCACGGACAGGCGCCCGTAGTCGGACGAACCGGCATCGGCCACCATGCGGTCGATCACCTCTTTCTGCAGCATGAAATGCTGGTCCTGCACCACGTCCACGCAGTCCATCAGGTGGAACAGGATGGGCGACGAGATGTTGTAGGGCAGATTGCCCACCACGCGCAGCCTGGGCACGCCCAGGCGCTGGGCCAGCGCCCGGAAATCCACCTTCAGCACATCGCTCTCGACCACGTCCAGCTCGGGCCGCAGACGCAGGCGCACGGCCAGGTCACGGTCCAGCTCGATGACGGTGATCTTGCCCAGGCGCTCCACCAGGGGCTGGGTCAGCGCCATCAGGCCGGGGCCGATCTCCACCACCGGCTCGCCGGCCTGGGGGTGGATGGCATCCACGATGGCGTCGATGATGCCGTGGTCGGTCAGAAAGTTCTGGCCAAAGCGCTTGCGGGGAATATGTTTCATGCCAAGCAAAAGCGGTGCCTCAGCACCGCTCGGTAAGAAAAAGAAAGGGGCACAGCCGGAATGATGGCACTCCCGCTGTGCCGACGGGGGCACAGGGGCATACCGCCACCCGTGCACCCCTGTCCGCCGCGCTTACTGCGGCGGCTCGCGGTATTCCACATAGGTGCGGCCACGCAGCTCCTGCAGCCAGGTGTCGTAGTCTTTTTCGGTCTTCTGGGCCTTGACCACATCGCGCAGCATCTCGCGCTGCTCACGCTGGCTCAGCGCGGCCTGGCGGCGTTCCACCAGCTGGATCAGGTGCACGCCAAAGCGCGAGACCACGGGGGGGCTGATTTCGCCGGGCTGCAGACGCTCCAGCACCTGCTCGAACTCGGGCACATAGCGGCCCGGGCCGGCCCAGCCCAGATCGCCGCCCTGGGCGGCACTGCCGTCCTGCGAATACTGGCGCGCCAACGCCTCGAAACTGGCGTTGCCCTGGAGGATGCGGTTGCGCAGCTCGGCCAGGCGCTCGGCCGCTTCCCGCTCGTCCATCTGTGCGGAGGTGCGCAGCAGAATGTGGCGGGCATGGTTCTGCGCCACCACCATGGGGACGCCATCGGAGCTCTTGTCGATCACCTTCAGCACGTGGAAACCGGCTGGAGAGCGCACCGGCCCCACCACGCTGCCCACCGCCGCGCTGCGCACGGACTGCACAAACAGTTCGGGATAGCGGTCGGCCGGACGCAGGCCCAGGATGGGCGTTGTCTTGACATCGGAGAAGCGCTGGGCGGCTGCCTCGAAATCGCCGCTGCGGGCCGCCTGTGCGGCTTCCTCGGCACGTGCCTTGAGCTGCGCCACCTGCGCTTCGGAGGCGCCTTCGGGCACGGCCACCAGGATGTGGCCCAGGTTCAGTGCCGCCACGGTGGCATCCGTCTGCCCGGTCTTGCTGCGCTGCTCGCGCAGGTAGCGGTCGATGTCCTGCTCGCTGACCTTGACCCGGTTGTCCACTTCCCGCTCCCGCAGGCGCTGCAGCGTCATCTGGTTGCGCAGCTCGTCGCGGAACTTGGCTTCGGCGATGCCTTCCTTCTTCAGCTCGCGCAGCAGCTGGGCCTTGCTGATGCTGTTGTTGCGGGCCACGGCCTCCATGCCCTGGTCCACCGCGTAGTCATCGACCTTGATGCCGATTTCCTTGGCGTACTGGATCTGGGCTTTTTCCAGAATCAGACGCTCCAGCACCTCGCGGGCCAGCTGTGCCTGGGGCGGACGCTGACCGCCTTCCTTGGCCAGGCTGTCCTCGACCCGTGCCATGCGGGCACGCACCTCGTTGTTGGTCACCGGCTCGGAATTGACCACCGCCACGATGTAATCCGCCGAGCGCAGCCCCTGCGCAGCCGCTTCACGGCGCAATTCGGGCGTCTGGGTTTGCTCCAGTGCGCGGGACATGCCCGGCGCACCGCTGGCACGCAGTCCCTGGGCCGAAGCACCCATGCCGGCCAAGGCCGACAGACACAGAACACTGGCGGACACCGCATGGCGCGGCAATGCAGAAAATCGCATGGAACGGATCATGGAAATCAATCGTAATTGCTGAAGCGGCTGGCAACAGAGTCGGTTCCGTCACGCAGGCCGCGGTAACGCGGAATCTGGTCTTTGAGGCTTTGCAGGGGATCGTTGCCCAGGCTCAGGCGCGAGAAGCCCACGAACTCGACCTGGAACATCAGCTTGGTCGCCGAGGAGCGGATGCTGTTCTGGTGGCGTTCCACCAGCACACGGCCAATCCAGCAGCAGCTGTCGTACTCGAAGCCGACCACGGTGTCGATCATCTTGTTGTCCTGCATGCTGTAGTTCATCCGGCCCACGGTGTACCAGCGGCCCTCGCCCGGCAGGTTGCGGCGTGCTGGCGGGGTGAAGTCCCCCCCCAGCAGCGCGGCCACCGGCCACTGCCAGCCCACATCCACCTGTTCGCTGGAGCCCCGCTGCATGCGGTATGCCATGCTGATGGTCCGGTAGGGTCCCGGGCTGTAGCGGGCGCTGACCGTGGAGCGGGTGCTGCGGTTGGTGTCCTGGTTGTACTGCACCGTGCTGTCGAACGCCCAGCGCTGGTTCCAGTTGAAACCGGCTCCCAGCAGCAGGTCCGACAGGCTTTCGGTGCCCTGCACCTCGCCTGGCAGGGTCACGCGCTGGTCCTTGAAGCGCATGCGCTGGGCAATCCCCAGGCGCACCGCTTCCGCACCGGTCTGGCGGTCCAGCCAGCGGGTAGTGAGACCCATAGTCAGCACATTGTTGTCGGCAATGCGGTCCTGGCCCACATAGCTGTTCTCCATGAAGATGGAGGCGAAGTTGAAGTCCGAACGCGCCGTGTCATAGACCGGCAGCATGGACTGGTCGCGGTACGGCGTGTAGGCATAGAAGGCCCGCGGCTCCAGCGTCTGCACGTAATCCTTGCCGAAGAACGTGGTGTCGCGCTCGAACACCAGCCCGCTGTCCAGGCTGAAAGTGGGCAGGGTGCGCTGGAAGCTGGTCTGGCCATTGATGACCGTGTTGTCCAGCTGGTAGCTGGCGGTGTGGATCTGCACCTTGGGCTTGATGAACCAGCCCGGCGCCAGGAAGGAGCGGCTCAGCTGGGCCAGGGCATAGCTGCGCTGGCCATTCCAGATGTGGTTGCTGCCATCGAGGTTGTGGGCGCGAAAACGCGTGGTGTCGGCTTCCCAGCTGAAATCCAGCCCGCCGGGCAGATCGTAGGGGGTGTAGCGCCACACCAGCTGCGGCATGCGGTCAAAGGGCGGCACGATGGGCGAATCCACCTGCTGCTGCACCTGCCACTGCTGCATCACCAGCGTCACGCTGTGGTCGTTGCGCCCCCAGCTCAGGACGCCGGTGCTGGGCACCAGCCGCTCGCGCAGCAGCTTGCTGGCCCGGGTGAAATCGCGCCAGTAATTGCCATCGCTGACGCGGTTCACGTCAAAGCTCAGACCCAGGCCGCCGATCGGGGAATCGAAGGACTGGCGGTGCTTCCAGGAATAGCCCCAGCGGTCCCGGTCGCGCAGCTTGTCCTCGGGCATGGCTTCCAGCGTCAGCTCGCCACTGTATTTCGGCTCCAGATAGCGGAATTCCCCGGCCAGCCCCAGGCCGCGCTTGCTCATCACTGTAGGGGTGAGGATGGCATCGCGGTTGGGCGCCAGATTCCAGTAATACGGCTGGGCATATTCCATGCCGTTGACGCTGTCGATGCCGATGCTGGGCGGCAGCAGACCGGATTTGCGCTTGTCCGACAACGGAAAGCTCACCGCAGGCACCGGCAGCACCGGCACCCCCTTGAACTCCAGCACTGCGTCCTTGGCATAGCCCACTTCTTCCGCGCGGTCTAGCTGGATGGTCTTGGCACGCAGCACCCAGTCGGGCTCCCAGCTGGCGGAATCGTCGCGCAGGCAGGTGGTGTAGGTGGCATCGTGCACGACAGAGCGGTCACGGTCGATGAAGTCCACCCGCGAGGCATCGCCATGCGCCTGGGTCTGCAGAAACTGGTAGCTGGCGTCGTTGAACTGGCCCTGGAAGGCGTCCACATGCAGCTTGAGCGCCGTGCCCTGGTACACATCCCCGCCCTTGTTGATGTGCACACTGCCTTCGGCGTCGACCAGATCCTCGGCCACGGAGTAGTCCACGCGGTCGGCGCGCACCACCATATCGCCCTTGCGCAGCTCGGCATTGCCACTGACCTGGGCCCGCACGTCGGCCTGGCCGGTCACATGGTCACCGCGCACATAGGAGGGCAGCTGGTCCTCGACGGTCGAGGGCAGCTTTTCCAGTAGCTGGCTACTGGGCTTGAGCTGCAGCGGCGGCAGATCACCGCCGCCGTCCGGGGGCGCGGTCTGCGCCCAGGCGCCGGAACAGGCCAGCAGGGCAGCGGCCGCCAGCGGACGCACAACGGCACCACGCGGTGGGGCGCACCGGGATGTCACGGAGAGGGCTGGGGGCAGCAAACGGGCAGACACGTTCAATGGTGGGCGAAGAAAAATCCGGAGGCACCCGGCTGGTGCCGGACGGTTTGTAGAATCCGATTATCCATGAGCGATTCCATCTCCCCCATTTCCAGCGTGGTATGGGCCGATCCGGCCCGCGAACACGCCTTCCAGACCTGGCTGACGCCATTGGCTGTCCAGCATGGGCTGGAGCTGTCCACCCTGCGCCCGGCTTCGGCCGATGCAAGCTTTCGCCGCTATCTGCGCCTTGACCGCAGCGCAGGCGGCAGCCTGATCGTCATGGACGCACCGCCGGACAAGGAGAACTGTACCCCTTTCGTCCAGGTGCAAGGCCTGATGCAGCAATCCGGCCTGAACGTGCCGACCATCCTGGACTGGAACCAGCCCGACGGCTTCATGCTGCTCTCCGACATGGGCAGCCGCACGCTGATCGAGGTGCTGGACCCCGCCCGGCCCCAGGATGCCGAACTCTGGTACCGCCACGCCGTGGACCTGCTGCTGCAGTGGCAGCAGGCCTCCCGGCCCGGCGTGCTGCCGGCGTACGACGAGGCCCTTCTGCGCCGCGAGCTGCAGCTCTTCCCCGACTGGTATATCGCCCAGCACCGCCAGGTCACGCTGGACGACAAGCAGCAGGCCGTGCTGGCCAAGGCGTTCGACCAGATCGTGGCGCACAATCTGCAGGCACCCAGTGTCTATGTGCACCGGGACTTCATGGCACGCAATCTGATGCTGCCCAGCGACCCCACCCAGGCGCTGGCCGTGCTCGACTTCCAGGACGCGGTCTACGGCCCCGTCACCTATGACATTGCCAGCCTGCTGCGCGATGCCTTCCTGACCTGGGAAGAGGACTTTGTCATCGACATTACCGTGCGTTACTGGGAAAAAGCGCGCCGCTCGGGATTGATCGGCGCCAGGAGCGCCTCCGGCTGGGGCGATGACTTCGGCGAGTTCTACCGCGCCGTCGAATGGATGGGCCTGCAGCGCCACCTGAAGGTGGCTGGCATCTTTGCCCGGCTCACATTGCGCGACGGCAAGCCCAAGTACCTGGCGGATACGCCGCGCTTCATCCACTACATCCGCACCACCTGCAGCCGCTACCGCGAGCTGGCGCCGCTGCTGCGTCTGGTCGACCAGATCGAAGGCATCCAGGCCCAGGTCGGCTATGCCTACGGCCGGATGTGATCCCCGGCTTGCACCGCGCCCTCTGCACCTGCAGCGCCAGTTTCCGTGGCCCCCCATCTGACACTGGCCGCACCTCCTCTTCACCCGTTTCCTTCTTGCCAGCACCCACCGCATGCCGCGCTTTCACTGCCCCCTGCCGCTGACCGCCGGCGCCGAACTGGACCTGCCCGCCGGCGCCGCCCGCCATGTGCAGGTGCTGCGCATGCAGCCCGGCCACACCATCACCCTGTTCGACGGCAGCGGCGACGGCGAATGGAGCGCCACCATCCTGCAGATGGGCCGCAGCACGGTGCAGGTGCGTGTGGAGGCCTTCCACGCCACGGCGCGCGAAGCATCCCGCCCGGTGCACCTGCTGGCCGGGATCACCGCCAACGAGCGCATGGACTGGCTGGTGGAAAAAGCCACCGAAATCGGCGTGGTCAGCATCACCCCGCTGCTGGCCGAACGCAGCGTGCTCAAGCTCAAGGGCGAGCGCGGTGATAAAAAACGCAGTCACTGGCAGGCCGTGGCCGTGGCCGCCTGCGAGCAATGCGGTGGCAACCGCGTGCCCGCCATTCACCCGGCGATGACCCTGGCCGAATGGACCGCCGCCCACCCGCAGGCAGACTCCGCAGACACGCAGCGCGTGCTGCTCTCGCTGGCCGACGGCACACGCCCGCTGCTGCAGGCCGTGGCGGCCGGCCAGACACCGGTCCTGTTCCTGTCCGGCCCCGAAGGCGGCCTGTCTCCGGCCGAAGAGGCCCTGGCCCGCGCCCAGGGCTTTGCCCCGGTCACGCTGGGCCCGCGTGTGCTGCGCGCCGAAACCGCCCCCATCATGGCGCTGTCCGCACTGGTATTGGGTTGAACCCGCAAACGACCGTTCGTCGTGTCAACGTGGTAATTTTTGCCTGCGGCTCTGTCCAAGAGACGACATTTTCCTAGAATCCGGAAACATTTATTTACAACCGGACCCCTGCGCAGGTTACCCTCCGGCGCAGCCCAGAAGGAAAGCTGCCGTGACATCCGCCACCGAGCCGCCTTCGCAGACGGCCCGCATACGGCGCTGGCTGCTGTCGGACGATCCGCACATCCGCACCCACACGGCCATGTCCGGCCTGGCCCTGGTGCTGATGGCGTGCTGCGTTGGCTTGCTGCTCTGGCTGGCCCTGAACAGCCACACCCCCCTGTCCTGGGTCGTCAGCTGGAGCCTGGTGTCGCTGGGGGGCCTGCTGGCAGCCACCCTGGCCATCCGCCTGGGCTGGACACGCCGCCTGAACGACCCCTCCCTGACCCTGCCGCAGATGCTCTGGGCCATCACCAGCGCTGCTGTGGCCTATCTGGTGGTGGCCGATGCCCGCGACATGCTGCCCTGCATGGTGGCCATGGTGCTGCTGTTCGGTTCGCTGGGCCTGCGCATGCGCCAGATCGTGGGCATCACCGTGTACGCCTTTGTGGCCACCAGCACCGCCATGGTGCTGGCCCCCCGGCTGCTGAACCAGCCGGTGTCGGTGGTCGACGCCGCCCACGCCGTCATGCTGGCTGTGGTGCTGCTGGCCTGCATGGGGGTCAGCCTGCGTCTGCATTCCCTGCGCAGCCGGCTCCAGCAGCAGCGGCTTGCCTTGTCGCGGGCCCTGGAGGAACACCGGGCCCTGGCCTCGCGCGATGCGCTGACGGGCCTGCTCAACCGCCGCTCCATGCTGGAGCTGCTGGAGCTGGAACAGCGCCGCTGCGTGCGGGGCCAGCGCAGCATGGCCTTGGCCGTGCTGGACATTGACCACTTCAAACGCATCAACGACAACTACGGCCACGCCGTCGGCGACCGTGCGCTGCAGGCCTTTGCCCACACCGTGCGCCACACCGTGCGCGGCGGCGATGTGCTGGCCCGCTGGGGCGGCGAAGAATTCGTGCTGCTGCTGGGGGATGTGAACGACAACGCCGCCCTCAGCCTGCTGCAGCGCATTGGCCAGGCCGTTTCCCAGGCCGTGGTGGCCGATGCGCCCGAAGGCCTGCGCATGACCGTCTCGACCGGCCTGACCGTGCACCTGCCCGGCGAATCGGTCGAAGCCACGCTGGAGCGCGCCGACCAGGCCCTCTACCGTGCCAAGCACCAGGGGCGCAACTGCGTGGTGCTGGCCGACCTGCAGGCACCGCCGCCGCCCCCTCATCCGCCACCGCCGCTGGCCCCGGCCGGATTGACGGCCGGCCCCGCGGTGCCACCGCAGACAGCGGCCTCCCTCCACTGACCCCTACCCCCGTGAAGAGCGCGCAGGTCTGCTCCAGGCCACGGAACGCCGGCACATCCCGCGCGCGGTGGCCATCCTGCGCTACGCTGTGCGGTTTGGACGGCCCCGTATCCCGGGCCGTCCGCCACCTTGGAGTTTCTGCATGACTGTTTCCACCTCCGGCCCCATCACCCGCCACCATGTGGGCGCCCGCCTGTCCGAGACCGCGGTCCACCACGGCACCGTCTACCTGGCCGGCCAGATCCCTGAAAACCACCCGGATGGCGACATGCGCGTGCAGACCCAGGAGGTGCTGGGCCATGTGGAACGCCTGCTGAATGAAGCGGGCAGCAGCAAGGCCCACATCCTGTCGTGCAACATCTTCATCCGCAACGCGGCCGACATCACGGTGATGAACGAGGTCTGGGATGCCTGGATCGTGCCCGGCCACACCCCGCCCCGCTGCACCGTGATCGCCCCAGCCATCAACCCCCAGTACCTGATCGAGGTGGTGGTCATCGGCGCACAGATCGCGGCCTGATACGGCCTAACGCGGCGGAAACTGCTGGTCCAGCCACTGCTGCAGCCGGGTGAACACCGGCGCCGCCAGGGCCTCGCTTTCGTTGAAGATCTCGTGGAACGCCGGCCCAAAACACTGGGCCTGCAGCACCGCTGGCGGCGCCAGGCGGGCCAGGGCGGCACTGCCCGCCGGGTCCACCACCCGGTCCTGCCCGGCCCACAGCAGCAAGGTGGGAGTGCGCCAGGCCGGCGCCCGGGCCACGACCCGCGCGCCGCCTTCGGCCATGTAGCGCGCCATCCGGCCGCTGATGCGCGGGCGCTGTAAGGGATCGCGGTCATAGGCCTGCACCACCGCCGGGTCGTGCGACAGATGGCGCGAATCCACGCCATTGTGGACGCGCAGATTCGGCAGCAGCCGGGGCAGACTGGCCAGCAAGGCTTTCTGCAACCCCGACAAATGCAGCGCCAGCGCGGGAGAGGACAGCACCAGGCCCTCCACCTGGCATGCACCAGATGCCACCGCGTCCGCCGCCACCAGCCCGCCCATGCTGTGTCCCAGCAGCACCAGGGGCCGGGAGGCCGGCATGCCGGCACGGGTGGCATCCAGCACCTGCGCCAGATCGTCCAGCAGCCGGCCGTCGCTGCTCAGGCCGCCCCGGGGGCCGCCCGACCGGCCGTGGCCATACTGGTCATAGGCCCGCACGGCCATGCCCCAGCCGTTCAATCGCTGCGCCAGCGCGGCATAGCGGCCGGCGTGCTCGCCCATGCCGTGCACGATCAGCACCGTGGCGCGCACCGCCGCCGCAGGCGCCAGCGGCCAGTCGTAGACCGCCAGGGGCGTGCCGTCAGCGGCGGGCAGGAAAGTGGACTCTGTCGGATGCATACCGCGGGGCTCTCCTTGCAGTACCCGGCGCGGTCGGCCGGGAATACCAAAAAATAGCTGCCTGCGCCCTTTGCGTGGGCTTTGGCAGCTATTTTGGGGAATTCCCTCAGCGACTCAAGCTGTCGCTTCCTCGGATTGCGCCACCGGCATGGCGGCAATCACCTGTGCCACGGCGGCGGTGAGCTTCTTGGCATAGGGCACATGCAGGAACTCATTGGGGCCGTGGGCGTTGCTCTTGGGGCCCAGCACGCCGCAGACCATCATCTGTGCGGTGGGGAAGCCCTGGCTCAGCAGGTTCATCAGCGGGATGGTCCCGCCCTGGCCGATGTAGCCGCAGTCCGCGCCAAAGTGGGCCTGGCTGGCCGCATTCAGGGCGGTTTCAAACCAGGGGCTCATGCCCGGGGCGTTCCAGCCGCTGGAGCTGGACAGGCCTTCCCAGGTCACCTTGGCCTGGTACGGCGCATTGTCTTCCAGCAGCCGCTTCATCTCCTGCACGCAGGTGGCGGCGTCCACCAGCGGCGGCAGGCGCAGGCTGAGCTTGAAGGCCGTGTAAGGCCGCAGCACATTGCCCGCGTTCTGCAACGTGGGA
Organism: Comamonas sp. CMM03; assembly: GCF_019218715.1. NCBI lineage: Bacteria > Pseudomonadati > Pseudomonadota > Betaproteobacteria > Burkholderiales > Comamonadaceae > Comamonas > Comamonas sp. CMM03. The sequence goes on from NZ_JAHUXB010000003.1 coordinate 199,431, forward strand.
AAGCCTTCGGCGCCGGTGACGGACAGCGTGGGCTCCCAGGTGCGCTTGAGCAGGGCTTCCACCGGGTCGGTGGTGGTGGGCAGGGCCACCAGCGTGCTGCCGCCGCAGTCATGGTGGGCCCAGGGAAAGCGCTTGTAGGTTTCCTCGCCCAGGATGGCCGCCGTGGCCTTGGCCTGGGCCAGACGCTCGGGCGGCACCTGGCAGTGGAAGCTGGCGGGCAGCATGCGACCGGTTGCGCTGTCCTCCAGCCGGTCCAGCACCTGGCGCATGATGCGGAACGACGAGGGCACCACGCCCGAGGCATCGCCTGAGTGCACCCCTTCGGTCAGGATTTCCACCTTCAGCGTGCCGCTGGCCATGCCGCGCAGGCTGGTGGTCAGCCACAGCTGGTCGTAATTGCCGGCACCGCTGTCCAGGCAGATCACCAGTTCCACCGCACCCAGGCGAGGACGCAGTGCATCCACATAGGGCAGCAGATCGCGGGAGCCGCTTTCTTCGGCCGTCTCGATGATGCCCACGATGCGCGGGTGGGCCACGTTCTGGCGCTTGAGTTCCTGCACCGCCGCCACGCTGGCGTAGACGGCATAGCCATCGTCTGCGCCGCCACGGCCGTAGAGCTTGCCGTCCTGGTACACCGGGGTCCAGGGGCCCAGGTCGCTGCGCCAGCCTTCGAATTCGGGTTGCTTGTCCAGGTGGCCGTACATCAGCACCGTGGGGGCGCCGCTGGCATTGGCTCCGGGCTGGGTGCCTTCCACCTCGAAGAACAGCACCGGTGTGCGGCCTTCCAGGCGCACGATTTCCAGCCTCAGGCCGGGCACTTTCTGCGCTTCCACCCAGGTGGCGGCGTTGCGCAGCACCGTGTCCAGCAGGCCCTGGGCCGCCCAGTCGGGGGCGAACATGGGTGATTTGGCGGGAATGGCGATGTAGTCCTTGAGCTGGGCCACGATGTCGCGGTCCCATTGCTGGCTGACATGCTCCAGCGCCTGTGTGGTGTCCAGCGCGGTGGACGGAATGCGTGCGTTCATGGCGAAGCTCCTGGTCACTGCGGCCCGCACAGGGCGGACGCGAAGCAACCATTGTGCGCCATGCCGGAGCCCCCACAGCGCAGGGGGGCCAACCCGCCCCGGCCGGCCCGCCGCAGCCGGCGTCAGCGGGGCAATGCCGGCAGTGCTGCGGCCGCTGCCGGCGCCGCCAGATCCAAGGTCAGGGCACCGGCGGGCTGCAGCTTGAACACGCTGACCGCCGCCTCCAGGCCGCTGGCCTGGTCGCGCATGCTGGACGAAGCCGCGGCCGACTCCTCGACCAGCGAAGCGTTCTGCTGGGTCAGCTGGTCCAGCTCGGCCACATCGTGGTTGACCTGGGCCATGCGCTCGGCCTGCTCCGAGGCGCTGGCCGAGATCTCGCCCACGATGTCGCCCATGCGCTGCACGGAGCTGACGATCTCGTCCATGGTCTGGCCGGCGGCCTGGACCAGCTGGGCACCGGACTCCACCTGGTGGACCGAGCTGCCGATCAGCGCCTTGATCTGCTTGGCCGCTTCGGCGCTGCGTCCGGCCAGCGAACGCACCTCGCTGGCCACCACGGCGAAGCCCCGGCCCTGCTCCCCGGCACGGGCGGCTTCCACGGCGGCGTTCAAGGCCAGGATGTTGGTCTGGAACGCGATGCCATCGATCACACCGATGATGTCGGCAATCTGGCGGCTGCTGTCGTTGATCGCCCCCATGGTGCGCACCACCTGGCCCACCACCTCACCGCCGCGCGAAGCCACTTCCACGGCCGAGGCCGACAGCTGGTGTGCCTGGCGCGCCGCATCGGCGGCCTGGTGCACGCCCTGGGCCGTGTCCACCATGCGCTGGGCGGTGCGCGCCAGCCGGTCTGCGGTGTTGTCGGTGCGCTCGGCCAGATCGGCATTGCCCAGGGCAATCTGGCTGCTGGCGCTGGCAATGTTGTGCGCCGCCAGACTGACCTGCTGCAGCATGGCCACGTAGCGCTGGCGCATGTCTTCCACTTCGCGCACCAGATCGCCAATCTCGTCGCGACGCGGGCTGTGGAAGGGCTGGGTCAGATCGCCCTGGGCCACCAGGGTCAGCGCCTGCGTCAGCCCGCGCAGCGGCTGGCTCACGCCCCGGCGCAGCACCCAGAACAGGCCGGCGGCCAGCAGGGCCAGCGCCACCGCCATGGCACCCCATACGGCAAACAGCGCACGGCGCTGGCCGGCCATGGCTTCGCGGTCCGAGACTTCGGTCACCACCCACCAGCCGGACTGGGTCTTGCGCACTACGGCCCAGGGGTCGGCCCCTTGCTCCGGCAGCAGCGCGACCGCGTCGCGCACCCAGCCGTCCGGGCTGTCGGCCAGCGCCTGCAATGCGGCCTGGGCCTGGGGAAGGGCCTCCAGCACCTTCTGGCCGGCATGGCTGGGATGGGCCACAAACCGGGCCTGCGCCAGGCTGGTACCCGGGTCGATCACCATGGCACCGCCATGCTCGTACAGGCGCAACCCGGACACCTGACGCAGCAGGCCTTCCTGGAAGGCGCTGAGGTCGGTGCCCACAAACAGAATCCCCACCACCTGGTTCTGCGCATCGCGCAGCGGCGCGTAGTGCGTCATATACGGCTTGCCGAACAGCGTGGCGCGGCCGATGAAGCTCTGGCCTTCGCGCACCCGGGTATAGGCCGCATGCTGACGGTCCAGCATGGTGCCGATCACGCGCTCGCCCTGCGGGTTGCGCAGCGAGGTGGTGATGCGCACAAAGTCATCGCCCTGGCGGGCAAACACCGTGGCCACGCCACCGGTGTCGGCGCTGAACTTGTCCGGCAACGCAAAGTTGCCGTTCAACACCTCGCCGTCCACCGACAGCTGACCGCTGGCGCTGTCCAGCGCCACATGGCCCGCAAAGTGGCGGGCAAATCCTTCAGAGGCCTTGACCACCATGTCGCGGTTGGCGTGCTCCACCGCGTCGACCGAAGCCACCAGCGCCTGGGTGGCATGGCCCACGCTGGCTATCAGCTGCGTGCGCGAAGCCTGGTTGGTGATGGACGCGGTCACCAGGCTCAGCGCCAGCAACACCAGCGCCACCATCGCGATGGCGATGGCGGTGACCCGGCGGGCCACGGAACGGCGGCCTGCAGCCGCAGAAGAAGAGGACAACATGGAATATCCGCACCTGGACACAAAACGGGCGGATTCTCACATTGCGTTACTGAGTAAGTCCTGACGAACGGCAAAGCCCTGCAATCCGTCCGCTTTTTACGGCAACCGCAGGGCTTTTTGCACCAATACAGGGAATTTTGCCTCTATCGCCACTGGCTGACGGCTCCGGCCCGCCATCGGCCGCCGGCCGTCCACAGCAGGCACCCTCTGCCGTGCGGCGCCGCTCAGCGTGCGTGGTAGGCGGCAATGGCCTTGCGCCCCTCGGCCGGGTCATCGGTAAAGATGCCATCGATACCGGTGCGCAAAAAGGCTTCGAAGTCCGCCGCCACATTGCCGCGCGTGGCACCGTTCTCCACCGGGTGGGCTTTCAGGGCGGCGGGCAGAAAAGCGTTCTCGGGGCGCAGCGTCCACACATGCACCAGCAGCCCGGCGCGGTGGGCCGCCCCCACCAGGCCGGTGGGCGCAGCGTTCTTGCCCTCCTTGACCGGCACGACCATGGATTTGCTCGGACCAATGCCGTTGGCGTAGGTGGCCACCTGGGCCAGGCCTTCGGGCGTGGTCAGGTCGGCATAACTGGGGCCCCTACCCCGGGCCACGCTGTCGTAGGGCTGACCCTTGGGGCTGAGCAGCTGCACCAGGCGCACGGTGCTGCGCGCGCGGATCCAGCGCAGGTTCTCCACCTCGAACGACTGCACCAGCACCGGCGCCTGGGCGTCGTTCCAGCCGTTGGCGGCCAGCACCTGCAGCAGCACCGGCTCCAGCGGCTTGCCGATCGACTGGAAATAGCTGGGGTGCTTGGTTTCCGGGTAGATGCCCACGGTGCGGCCGGTGCGCGCGGTCTCGGCCTTGGCCAGGTCGATGATCTCCTGCAGCGTAGGCACCTCGAACTGGCCGTCAAAGCGCACATTCGCCGGGCGCACGGCGGGAATGCGTTCGCGCGCGCGCAGCGTCTTCAGCTCGGCCAGCGTGAAATCCTCCACAAACCAGCCGGTGATGCGCTCGCCGTCGATGGTCTTGGTGGTCTTGCGCGCCGCAAATTCGCGGCGGTCGGCCACATCGGTGGACGCCTCCTTCAGGCTGCCGTCGGCGTGGAGCATGGCGATGGCGTTTTCGTGCCGCGCCACCAGCACGCCATCCCGGGTGATGACCAGATCGGGCTCGATGAAGTCCGCTCCGGCGGCAATGGCCACCCGGTAGGCTTCCAGCGTGTGCTCGGGACGCAGGGCCGAGGCCCCCCGGTGGGCAATCAAGGCCGGCTTGGGCGGCCAGGCGCCGGCACGGGGCGCGGTGGGGGCGGCCCCCTGTGCCGCTGGGCTGCTGCAGCCGGTCAGCCCCCACGGGCCCACCAGTGCAGCAGCGGTGGCGGTCAGGCAGTGGCGGCGGGTGATGGCGGGCATGGCAGTCTCCGGTTGCAAAGGTTTTTTCCATCCGCGCAGCGGCGCGGCGCTTTCTGCCCCTGATTTCACCACCAAACAGGCAGTGGTCCTTGCGGCGCCGCGCACCGCTTGCAAAGGGTTTTTCAGATTTCTGCCGCGTCCGTGCGGGCATAGGCCTGCAGCCAGCCCAGTCCCTGCGAGGTACCGGCACGCGGGCGGTATTCGCAGCCGACCCACCCGGTGTAGCCCAGCTGGTCCAGCAGATCGAACAGATAGGGGTAGTGCAGCTCGCCGCTGTCCGGCTCATGCCGGTCGGGCACGCCCGCAATCTGGATATGGCCCACGCGCCCGGTGGGCAGGTAGTGGCGCAGCTTCATGGCCACATCGCCTTCGACGATCTGGCAGTGGTACAGGTCCATCTGCACCTGCAGCCGGGGTGAATCCACGGCCTGCACCAGCGCATGCGCCTGGTCCTGGCGCTGCAGGTAGTAGCCGGGCATGTCGCGGCCGTTGATGGGCTCGATCAGCAGCGCCACCCCCGCATCCTGCGCCTGCTGGGCGGCCCAGTGCAGGCGCTCCGTCACCAGGGTCTGCACGCCGGCATGGCTTTGACCCGCAGGCAGCAGGCCGCCCATCACATGCACGCGCGGGCATTGCAGGACGCTGGCGTACTCCAGTGCCTGCTGCAGGCCCGCACGGAAGGCCGCGTCCTGCCCGGCCAGGCACAGCGTGCCGCGGGCACCGGCGTCCCAGGCGGTGGCCATGGCGTCCCGCGTCGTGCCGCCCGGCGGCGCGTTGAACAGCACCTGCTGCAGGCCATGGGCACGCAGCTGCTGCGCCAGCTGTGCCGGCGCATGGGCATAGGGAAACAGGTATTCCACCGCCCGGAAACCATCGCGCGCCGCAGCGGCAAAGCGTTCCAGAAACGGCAGCTCGGTGTACATCAACGACAGGTTGGCAGCGAACTGGGGCATGGGCCCATTATCGGAAGCGCCCTGCCCTGCTGTCTGTCACCGGTCTGTCGCAGGCGACGACATTGCGCCCGCCTGTGCGCCAGATCAACCTCTTTCGAGGCAGAACACCGCCGTGCTGGCGCGCAGATTGGGCAGGGTGCGAATCACCTGGCCCTCCCGCAGGCCGAAGGAGTCGACCACGTTCAAGCGGTTCTTATGCGCCAGCACCTCGAAGTCCTTGTACGTGCCCACGCGGATATTGGGCGTGTCATACCACTGGTACGGCAGGTGGCGCGTGACCGGCATGCGCCCGCGCAGCACCGAAAAGCGGTTGGGCCAGTGGGCGAAATTGGGGAAGGTGACCACGCTCATCCGGCCCACGCGCGCGGTTTCGCGCAACATCGTTTCGGTATTGCGCAAGTGTTGCAAAGTGTTTATCTGCAGCACCATGTCGAAGCTGTTGTCATCGAAGATGGCCAGACCTTCATCCAGGTTCAGCTGCAGCACATTGACGCCGCGCTGCAGGCAGGCCAGCACGTTGTCGTCGCTGATCTCCACGCCGTAGCCGGTACAGCCGCGTTCACGCTGCAGATACTGCAGAAAGGCGCCATCGCCGCAGCCCAGGTCGAGCACGCGGGCGCCCTGGGGCACCAGCTGGGCCAGTGCTTGCATGGTGGGGGTGGCGGTCATGCGCGGAACTCCTTGGCAATGCCTTCGAAATAGGCGCGCATCGCGGCCAGGTAGCGGGGGTCGTCCAGCAGAAAGGCGTCATGGCCGTGCGGAGCGTCGATCTCGGCATAGCCCACATCGCGCTGGTTCTGCAGCAGGGCATGCACGATCTCGCGGCTGCGCCCCGGTGCAAAGCGCCAGTCGGTGGTGAAGCTCACCAGGAAGAACTTGGCCAGCGTCTTGGACAGCGCGGCCTTCAGATTGCCGCCGTGCTGCTTGGCAGGGTCGAAGTAGTCCAGCGCCCGGGTGATCAGCAGGTAGGTGTTGGCGTCAAAGTAGCCGCTGAACTTGTCGCCCTGGTAGCGCAGATAGCTCTCGATCTCGAACTCGATGTCCTGGGTGGTGAACTGGATGTCCGGGCCGTTGCGCAGCGCACGGCCGAACTTCTGGTTCATCACATCGTCGCTCAGGTAGGTGATGTGGCCGATCATGCGGGCGATGCGCAGGCCGCGCTGCGGCACCACGCCATGGGCGTAGAAGTCGCCGCCGTGGAAATCCGGATCGGTGACGATGGCACGGCGTGCCACCTCGTTGAAGGCAATGTTCTCGGCGTTCAGATTGGGCGCACTGGCCACCACCACGGCGTGGCGCATGCGCTCCGGATACTGCAGCGTCCAGCTCAGTGCCTGCATGCCGCCCAGGCTGCCGCCCAGCACGGCCGCCATCTGCCGGATGCCCAGCCGGTCCAGCAGCAGCGCCTGGGCGTTGACCCAGTCCTCCACCGTCAGCACCGGAAAGCTGGAGCCGTACACCACACCCGTGTCCGGGTTGGTGTGCATGGGGCCGGTGGAGCCGAAACAGGAGCCCAGGTTGTTGACCCCGATGACGAAGAACTTGTCGGTATCGACCGACTTGCCCGGGCCGATCATGTTGTCCCACCAGCCTTCGCTCTTGGGCTGGCCTTCGTAGACACCCGCCACATGGTGCGAGGCGTTGAGCGCGTGGCACACCAGGATGGCGTTGGACTTGTCGGCGTTCAGCGTTCCGTAGGTTTCGAACGCAAGGGTGTAGTCGCGGATGCTGTGGCCGCTTTGCAGCGGCAGCGCATCCGGAAAATGCATGGATTGCGGTGTGGCGATGAAGGACATGAAAAAACCCGGCATCGCTAAAAACGAGGCCGGGTCGATAGATGTCGTCGGACGGGTCTTTAGCAGGATTTATAAAGCGCCCGCAAGCTGTAGCAAATCGGCGCGTGAGCGGCAATTATGCCAAATCCTTGAGCATGGGCGCAAAAAGCGCCAGCAAGCCCAGCACCAGGAAAATAACCGCCGACACCAGGTGCACCATGCGGATGGGCACCTTCTTGACCAGCTTGTCGCCCAGCCACACCACCGGGGCATTGGCCAGCATCATGCCGAAAGTGGTGCCCGCCACCACCCAGACATAGGCTCCGCTGTACTGGGCCGCCAGCATTACCGTGGCGATCTGGGTCTTGTCGCCCATCTCGGCCAGGAAGAAGGCAATCAGCGTGGTGCCGAACACGCCCCAGCGGGAATGCTGGGACGTGCCGTCATCGTCCAGCTTGTCGGGAATCAGCATCCACACCGCCATGGCGATGAAGGACAGGCCCAGGATCCAGCGCATGGCGTCCGGGCCGACCATCTGGGTCACCCAGGCGCCCACTGCGCCGGCCAGGGCATGGTTGACCAGCGTGGCCACCAGAATGCCCAGCACGATGGGCCAGGGCTTGCGAAAGCGCGCCGCCAGTACGAGGGAGAGCAGTTGGGTTTTGTCGCCCATCTCGGCCAGGGCGACGATGGCGGTAGAAACAAGGAAAGCGTCCATGGTGGGGTTATCTTGTGTAAATCACGGCCGGATGATTGCGAGCGCGCATTGACCACACCCCGACTCCGGCACGTGGATCGGTGTGTAGTCAATGGTCTCGCCCAGCTCCAACAAGAGAACCGCGTACGCCATAGGGCAAAGCCCCAAGTCTGTTGACGCACGCTTTTGGCACCTTGCGTACCAAACGGGCTACTCCCCAAAGACAAACGGCATTCTACCGCCCCGCCGTGGTGCACTGCGTTTAAATGGGGTTTCCGGGTTTTCTCGGATGACATGTTGTAAGCAGCACAAAGTTGTCTATACCCTGTGAAACTCGCATTCTTATGATTGATAATGCCTTGAGCTTTTGTGCTTATCGCAGAGGCCAGTGCGTTAGCGTCTCTACCGTCGTCACGTTTGCGGACACCTAGGGCTCCATCGCGTTTTCACTTTTTTCCTGGAGTCTTCCATGGGTAACAAACTTTACGTCGGCAACCTGCCGTACTCTTTCCGCGACAACGATCTGCAACAAGCTTTCAGCGAATTTGGCAATGTCAGCAGCGCCAAGGTCATGATGGAGCGTGACACCGGCCGTTCCAAGGGCTTCGGCTTTGTGGAAATGGGCAGCGATGCTGAAGCCCAAGCCGCCATCCAAGGCCTGCACGGTCAAAACCACGGCGGCCGTGACCTGGTGGTCAACGAAGCCCGTCCGATGGCTCCCCGCCCTCCCCGCAGCGGCGGCTTCGGCGGCGGCAACTACGGTGGTGGTGGCGATTTCGGCGGTGGCCGTCGCAACAGCTACTAAATAGCCCGCGCTTTTACGCTTCAACGTCAAAGCGAAAAAAAAGGAACCTTCGGGTTCCTTTTTTGTTTAGAAATGTCACAAATTTGCCCGCCCAACGGTAATGCTTCTTTTGCGCCCCCATTAATAATGTTTTACGGGAATACTCCCGCGGTGATCTGCAGGTCCGGTTTCCAGCGCACAGTGCGATGCAGGCTTGTATAGGTCGAACAAAGAAGGATATTGAGGAGCGATTGATGGGAAATAAGTTGTACGTAGGAAACCTGCCCTACGGCGTGCGTGACAATGATCTGGAACAGGCCTTCTCCCAGTTTGGCACCGTGACAAGCGCCAAGGTCATGATGGAGCGTGACACGGGTCGCTCCAAAGGTTTTGGATTTGTGGAAATGGGTAGCGATGCCGAAGCCAGTGCCGCCGTCCAGGGCATGAATGGCCAGCCACTGGGCGGGCGCAGCCTGGTGGTCAATGAGGCCCGCCCCATGGAACCCCGTCCGCCCCGCAGCTTCGGCGGTGGTGGTGGCGGCTATGGCGACGGCGGTGGCCGCCGCGACAGCTACGGCGGTGGCGGTGGCGGCGGCTACAACCGCGACCGCGAAGGCGGTGGTGGCTACGGTGGCGGCCGCCAGGACGGCGGCTTCCGCAGCCCCTATGGCTCGGGCCCGCGTGGCCGGGGCGGCTATGGCGGCGGCGGTGGTGGCGGCTACAACGGCGAATAAGCCCGCCGCATTACCTCTGCTGCAAAAAAAAGGCCTCTGACAGAGGCCTTTTTTATGGAAACTTTCCCGTGGATCTTTGCGCAGCCATGCCGGCCACATATTCGGTCCGCGGTATTAACGCCCGGGCTCTAGCACCCCCCGCACGCGCCCCTGCATTTGCACCACCCGCGACACATTGTCGTAATCCAGCTGGTCGGCCGTAAACCGGTCCTTGCCCTGGGTCAGCACCACCGGCAAATGCGATTTCACCCGTTCTTCCTGGGTCCAGGCATGCAGAAACTCGCCTTCAAACTGCATGGCGGACTTGGGCGGCAGAGGCTGCCGAACCACCACCGCATTGCCCCACAGCTGGACTTCCGAGGCATCCGAATTGCTGATGCCTTTCTTGGCCGTGGCCGTGGTCTTGGCACCGTCCGGGGCATAGCCGCGCATATCCACATTCTGGATTTCCAGGGTATCGGTATCTGGGTAATGGTCTGCCTGGTCCCCCCGGATTTCGCTTTGCATACGCCCCTGCACATCGAAATCCTTCACCATGAAGTGGACCATGGTGTAGTCCGGGTCGTGGCCCACGGACCGCTCCTGCGCCGCTTTGGGCGCAGACGGCGCATTGCGCACCAGCCACCACGAACCCAGCGCCAGCAAGGCCATCAGCAGCACCGGCAGGTACAGGGACAGGCTTTCCCAGGAGCGGCGGACAGCTTGGATCATGGCAGATAGGCTTCCAGCAACCGGCGGTAGGCCCCCGTGGCGGTCAACAGCAGGTCACAGACCGCGCGCACCGCCCCGTGTCCACCGGCCAAAGGCGTCACAAAATCCGCAAGCGCCAGGCATTCGGCATGCGCATTGGCCGGCGCGCAGGCCAGCGCACTGCGGCTGAGCATGGGCAGATCAGGCCAGTCGTCGCCCATGGCCGCGGCCTGGTGCCAGTCCAGCCCCAGCGCATCGAGGATGGCCTGGGCGGCGGGCAGCTTGTCTTCCGTGCCGTAGCGCACATGGGTGACCCCCAGTTGCTGCAGGCGCAGACGCAGCGGCGCCGAATCCCGCCCGGTCACCACCGCCGGCGTGATGCCGGCCTTTTGCAGCAGCTTGATGCCGTGGCCATCCAGGGTATTAAAGCGCTTGAGCGTTTCACCCTGCTCCGAAAACAGCAGGCCGCCGTCAGTCAACACCCCGTCCACATCCAGGAAGAGCACGCGCACGTTCTGCGCCTTCAGCAGCAGGTCGGGGGGAAATTGCAAAGCAGCGTGGGCCATCAGATCACCTTGGCACGCATCAGATCACGGATGTGCACGATCCCGGCCAGCCGGCCTGCGGCATCCACCGCCATCACCGAGGTGATGCCATGCTGCTCCATCAACTGGGCCGCGTCCACCGCCAGCGCTTCCGTGCTGACGGTCTTGGGGCGGGCATGCATCAGCTGGCCGGCCGTGGCCGTGCGCAGCTCGGTGCCCGCTTCGATGCAGCGGCGCAGATCGCCGTCGGTGAAGATGCCCTGCACCTGCTGCTGTGCATCGACCACCACCGCACACCCCAGGCCCTTGGCACCCATTTCGCGCATCAGCGTGCTGAAGTCGGCATCCGGCTGCACCGCAGGCACATCGCTGCCGGAACGCATCACATCCGCCACATGGGTCAGCAGCTTGCGGCCCAGCGATCCGCCGGGGTGCGAACGGGCAAAGTCCTCGGCCCGGAAACCGCGCGCATCCAGCAGCGCCATGGCCAGCGCATCTCCCAGAGCCAGCTGGGCCGTGGTGCTGGCGGTGGGGGCCAGGTTCAGCGGACAGGCTTCGCGCTCGACACTGGTGTCCAGCACCCAGTCGGCATGGCGTGCCAGCGTGGACTGCAGCCCGCCGGTCATGGCCACAATGCCCACGCCCTGGCGCTTGAGGGCGCTCAGCAGCGAGGTGATCTCGTCAGATTCACCACTGTTGGACAGGGCCAGCACCAGATCCTTGTCGGTGACCATGCCCAGGTCGCCGTGGCTGGCTTCGGCCGGGTGCACAAAGAACGCCGGGGTGCCGGTGGACGCCAGCGTGGCGGCCAGCTTGCGGCCCACATGGCCGCTCTTGCCCATGCCCATCACCACCACGCGGCCGGGCAGGCGCAGGATCTGCTGCACCACCTGGGCAAACACCTGGTTCAGGCGGTCCGCCATGGACTGCAGGGCCTGCACTTCAATGGCCAATGTGCTGCGCGCCAGGTCCAGGGCGCGCTGATCTTCTGGCGCAACAGGGCGCACAGCAACTTGCGAAGCATTCATGGCGAAATTCTATCGGCCCGCCCCATCCCCTGCAGGGCAGCAGCGAGCACCGCCCATGGTTATCCCGCCGGCACCACCAGCCCGGCATGCGCCAGCAGCATCTGCGCCTCGGCCGGCCGCCCGAACAGATAGCCCTGGAACCGCCGGCAGCCATGGGCCACCAGGAAATCCAGCTGACCGCGGGTCTCCACCCCTTCGGCCACCACCTCCAGCCCCAGGCTCTGGCCCAGTGCGATCACGGTGCGCACGATGGCGGCATCGTTCGCGTCCAGCAGCACATCGCGCACAAAGCTCTGATCGATCTTCAGCTGCGACAGCGGCAGGCGCTTCAGATAGCCCAGCGAGGAGTAGCCGGTGCCGAAGTCGTCCAGCGAGAACTGGATGCCCCAGCCGCGCAAGGTCTGCATCTTGGCGATGCTGTCCTCCACCTCGTCCAGCATCAGGCTTTCGGTCAGCTCCAGCTTCAGCCGGTCGGCACGCGCCCCGGTGTCGCGCAGAATGTCCTGCATGCGGGACACAAAGTCGGCATGGCGGAACTCCTGGGCGCTCAGGTTCACCGCCAGGGTCCAGTCGGCGGTGGCCGCATCCTGGGCCCACAGCGCCAGCTGCTGGCAGGCCAGGCGCAGCACCCAGCGGTCCAGCGCGAAAATCAGCCCCATCTGCTCGGCGGCGGGAATGAAGGCCCCGGGCGGAATCAGTCCGCGCTCCGGGTGCTTCCAGCGCACCAGGGCTTCCGCCCCCTGCACCCGGCCCTCGGCATCTACCACCGGCTGGTAATGCAATAAGAAATGGCCCTGTTCCAGGGCCATGCGGATATCCACCTCCAATGCCGCACGTTCGCGCACGGTGCGCTGCAGCTGCGGGTCGAACACGCTCCAGGCATTGCGTCCCCGGGTCTTGGCTTCGCCCAGTGCCAGTTCCACGCACTGGCGCATTTCGTCCACCGAGCGCTCCAGCCCCTGGAAACCCGCCACCCCGATGCAGAACGAGGGCTGGACTGCCCGCCCCTGCAGCTCGAAAGCCTGCCCCAGGATACCGATCAGGCTCAGGGCCATGGCGCCAGCACGCGCGTGGGCCTGTTCCAGGTCCGGCGCCAGGCTTTCGATCATGATCAGGAACTCATCGCCCCCCACGCGCCCCACCACATCGCCGGGCCGGCACCACAGCTCCAGGCGGCGCGCCACTTCCTTGAGCAGCACATCGCCCCAGCTGTGGCCCATGGCGTCGTTGATGTCCTTGAAACGGTCCACGTCCAGCATCAGCAGGGCGCCGGCACCTTGGTGCTGGCTGCGGTGCAGCGCCGCCGTGAGCTGCTGCAGCATGGCGGCCCGGTTGGGCAGCTCGGTCAAATCGTCGGTATAGGCCAGACGGCGGATCTGGACCTCGTTCTGCTTGCGTTCCGTGATGTCACGCGCCACCCCGCAATAGCCCCGGAACTGGCCCTGGGCGTCGATCCTCGGCGTGCCGCTGAGGGACAACCAGACGGTGCTGCCGTCTTCGGCACGGTGGCACATCTCCCAGTCCTGGAAAGGCTGGCGCGCCTCCAGCACCACGCGGCTGCCAGACAGGGCCACGGCCATGTTCGGCTGGTGGCACCACAGCGCCGGCGCATCCACCGGCTGCCCTTGCAGCACCGCCTTCAGGCCCTCGGGGCAGCCATCCAGCAGCACAAAGCGCAGTTGCGCATCCAGCTCCCAGAACCAATCGGACGACAGCGCCGTCATGCTGCGCCAGCGCTGTTCGCTGTGGCGCAGCTGTTCCTGGATGTGCACATAGTCCGTCACATCCGTATAGGTGCGCACCCGGCGCCCGTTGCGCTCCGGATGCGTGCGCACTTCCAGATAGCGCCCTTCCAGGGTACGGCGGATGTAGACCGCAGGGCAGGTGCCGTTGCCGTAGGAGCCCAGCTTGGCGCCGGTCGGCCAGTACACGCTGCCATCCTCCCCGAATTCGCCCCGCGCACGCTGGAACTCGACGAGGTCGCTCAGGAACGGCTCGCCCTGCATCAGGCTGTGGGGCAGACCCACCAGCTCCTGGGCCCGCTCGTTGAAGACATGGATGCGGCCCTCGCCATCCAGGCTGATGATGCCCTGCGAGATGCTGGCCAGCGTGGCCGACAACTCCCGGCTCTGGGCTTCCAGCGCATCCTGGGTGGCCCGCTGCCGGGCCAGCCCTTCGATCTGTTCCGGCAAGGTGTGCAGGTGGCTGGTGCTGCCCGGCAGCTCGGAGCGCACCACGAAATCGGCAAAGCCGGCGCGCATGGCCAGCGCCGCCATGGCCTCCTGGCCTGCGCACACCACCACCATGGCCATGGTCCGCCCCAGCCAGCGCAGGGACTGCAGGGCGTCGCCATCGGCCTGCTCCAGCGCCACCACGGCCACACTGGGAGCATGCCGGGCATGCAGGGCCTGGCCCTGGGCCAGGTCGGCGGCCTGCAATACCTGCCAGCCGGGCCGGGTGCGCTGCAAAAACTGCCTCACCTGGTCCGCATGGGCAGCATCTCCATCGATCAGCAGAACGGTCAATTCCATACAGTTGTGAGGCTCAGGCTGCATCAAAGGCCACAATACCGACACGCGGTATGCACATTCGAGGGCATTATGCGCGGCGCCAGCGACCTGCCTACACTCGCGCACTGCAGTTTTCCCAGCGCGGCTGCGCTGCGCCGGACCGCTTGTCCCTCTCCCACCCCTACGGCACACTCTGCCGAATCTTGAGCGCCTTCGCGCTATTTTTTCCTGACACCATGCCCAGCCTCAGCGTCACCGACTACCTTCGCGCCCACATCCGCACCGTGCCCGACTGGCCGGCCCCCGGCGTGCAGTTCCGCGACATCACCCCGCTGCTGCAGGACCCCAAGGTGTTCCGCGTGCTGATCGACGCCTTTGTGCACCGCTACATGGACAAGGACATGCGCCCCGATGTGGTGGCCGGCCTGGACGCGCGCGGCTTCATCCTGGGCGCCGTGATCGCCTACGAACTGGGCGTGGGGTTTGTACCCATCCGCAAAAAGGGCAAGCTGCCCTTTACCACCGTGGAAGAAACCTACGAACTGGAATACGGCAGCGCCACCGTGGAGCTGCACACCGATGCCGTGAAAGCCGGTGACCGGGTGCTGCTGATCGACGACCTGATCGCCACCGGCGGCACCATGATGGCCGGCAAGAAGCTGCTGGAAAAGCTGGGCGCCACCGTGGTGGAAGGCGCCGCGATTGTCGATCTGCCCGAGCTGGGCGGCTCCGACCGCCTGCGTGGCGAAGGCCAGTTGCCGCTGTTCACGCTGGTGGACTTCGCCGGTCACTGAAGCGACACCACGCCCCGGCACCCGGCATGTGCCGAGCCGCTGCAGCACTTCCCCCACACCTCACCGACCATGGCCTCTGATTCCGCCTCGTCCCTGGCTGCCGCCATGCCCGCGTGGCTGCAGGCTCTGCGCGCCCTGGCCTGGGCCGGCGGCGGCCTGTGCGCCCTGCTGGCGCTGCTGTGGGGTGCCGGCGCGCTCTGGTACCAGTGGGAAGCACGCCCGGCCCTGCTCTGGCCGTTGCTGGTGCTGTGGGGCCTGGCCTGGCTGGCGCTGGCCCTGCTGGCCTGGCACCACCAGCACCTGGGGCTGCTGTGGGGCGGCGGCGCCCTGCTGATGGCGCTGCTGCTGGCCTGGTGGGCCACCATCACGCCGCGTGCGGACCGCGACTGGGCCGACGACGTGGCGCGCATCACCCGCATGCAAGCGGCCGGCTCCGGCGCCGACATCGTCGCGCTGCAGGATGTGCGCAACTTTGCCTGGCGCAGCGAAACCGACTACACCGCCCGCTGGGAAGACCGCCGCTACGACCTGAACCAGCTGCGCAGCGTGGACATGGCCGTTTCCTACTGGATGGGCCCGGCCATCGCCCACACCCTGGTGTCCTTCGGCTTCGAGAACGGCGAACAACTGGTGTTTTCTTTCGAGATTCGCAAGGAAAAAGGCGAAGCCTTTGGCGCCCTGGCCGGTTTCTTCAAACGCTATGAATTGGCACTGATCGCGGCAGATGAGCGCGACATCCTGGCGGTTCGCACCAATGTGCGCGGAGAACAGGTGTTCTTGTACCGCGTGGACATGCCCCAGCCGGCCATGCGCGCGCTGCTGCGTTCCTATGCCGAACAGGCCGCCGCGCTGCACCACCAGCCGCGCTGGTACCACACGCTGACCGCCAACTGCACCACCATCGTCTGGGACATGGCCCAGCGCCTGGTGGGCGGCCTGCCGTTGGACTGGCGGCTGCTGGCCTCGGGCTATCTGCCCGAATACCTGGCATCGGTGGGCGGTCTCACGCCCGGGCTGCCGTTGGAGCAGCTGCGCGCTGCCGGCGACATCACCCAGCGTGCGCAGCAATGGCAGGCCCCTGCGGGAAGCGACGACCGCACGGCCAGCATCGACTTCTCCCGCGCCATCCGCGCCGGCATCCCGCCGCTACAGCCCTGACGTCGCCTGGCCTGGTAGCGCCCTTCACCGCCATTGCAGCACACCGGGCCCGGTCCTCAGCCCCCTGTCATGCAGGGGCGCGCAGGCCTGCCTACACTGGCACACCATCCCGCTTACCCCTGTCTGCCGTGATCCGTTTCCGCCGTCCCTGCCGCCCCCTGCTGTGGCTGCTGCCCGCCTGCCTGGCCCTGCTCACTGGTTGCGCGGGCGTCAAAGTCAGCTCCATCCAGCCTTCGGACTACCTGGCCCAGCGCCGCGCCGATGTGCTGACCAGCGGCCAGCTCAGTCCCGCCACGCGCGAATCGCTGCGGGTCATGGGCAGTGAAGCCAAACCCTGCCTGGCCGATGCCGCGGCCTGCCGCACCGCGCTGCGCAGCAGCGCCGGCCTGACGGACGAGCAACGCCTGTCCGCTCTGTCCGAGCTCTGGGCCCGGGAGGCCATGGACCAGGAACGCGCCCCGGCCACGCAGCCCGGACAGGCCGTGGATGCCTGGCTGGAATCGGCCCGCTACGCCTGGGCCTACCTGTTCTTCACCGAACGCGACCCCACGGCGCGGGCCTTCGAAGACCGCCAGACCCAGGTGCGCGACTACTACAACTACGCCGTGCAGCAGGCCATCACCGGCATGTTCCGCTACCGCAGCACGCTGTCCGAGCCCCTGCCCGCCGACCTGGACGCGCTGCAGGGCGACCGCACGCAGTGGCAGCAATGGCTGCTGACCATGGACCTGTCCGGCCTGCGCCAGCCCGCCCACCGGGTGATGCCGCAGGAGCTGCTGGCGGCCACCTCGCTGACCTTCTCCGGCCTGCGCAACATCTACCGGCGCGACGGCTTTGGCGCCGAACTGGTGGCGGTGTTTCCGCCGCCGCCCGAGGCCGTCGGCCCGGATCCGCGCTGGGGCAGCATGCAAGGCCCGCCCTACCAGGAGGCGCTGTTCCCCGCCATCACCGCCTTGCTGCAGTTTGACGGCGGCACGCTGGCCGAGGTGCTGTCCACCCAGAGCCTGACCGTGCGCCTGCTGGACCCCTACCGCCAGCGCGAGGTGCAGCTGGCCGACAGCCGCGTGCCGCTGGCGGGCAACTTCACCTCGGGCTATGGCCTGTGGCTGGCCCGCTCGGGCTTTTCCACCCAGGCGCTGCGCAGCCTGCTGGGCGTGGGCAACGGCATCGTGCGACCGCAGATCTATCTGATGCAGCCCTACGACCCCAGCCGCCGCGTGGTGGTCATGCTGCACGGCCTGGCCAGCAGCCCCGAGGCCTGGATCAATGTGGCCAACGAGGTGCTGGGCGACGAGCTGCTGCGCAGCAACTACCAGATCTGGCAGGTCTACTACCCCACCAATGCCCCGCTGGCGCTGAACCACCACGCCATCCGCGCCGCGCTGCAGGAAACGCTGGAGCACTTCGACCCCAGCGGCCAGGCGCCGGCCTCGCAGAACCTGACCCTGGTGGGCCACAGCATGGGGGGCGTGCTGTCGCGGCTGATGGTCAGCAGCACCCAGGGCAATATCCTGGATGCCATGACCATGGCGCTGGAGATGCCCGCCCGCACCCAGCGCCAGCTGCGCGGCCAGCTGGCCGAATACCTGGAATTCGAGCCCCTGCCCCAGGTGCGCAACGCCATTTTTGTGGCCGCGCCGCACCGCGGCACCAGCTTTGCCAACCACCGGCTGGCACGCTGGGCCGCCAACCTGATCACGCTGCCGTTTTCCATGGTCGAACAGTTTGCCGATGTGACCCTGGCCATTGCCAACGCCGCACCACGCACCGGCAAGCAGGGGCTGTTCCGCATTCCCAACAGCATCGACAACCTCAGCGACCAGGACCCGTTCATCCGCGCCACGGCCGACCTGCCGATTTCCAGCTTCGTGCGTTATCACTCCATCATCGGAAACGATACACCCAAGTTACCGCTGGAAGAGAGCAGCGACGGCATCGTGCCCTATGCCAGCGCCCACCTGGCCGGAGCGGAGTCGGAGCGCGTCATCCCATCGGGCCACAGCGTGCAGGAGCAGCCCCAGGCAATTGTCGAAATCCGGCGCATTCTGCGCAGCCAGCTGACGGGGCCCTGAACCGATTCCACCATGGTGTCCGGGTGACCGCCCATGCAAAAGGGAGGGCGTCACCGCCCTCCCTGCTACTTTGTCATCTTGTCACCCGGTAATGCCGCGCAGCGCCACCACCGCAGCACCGTTCAGAAGCCGACCGCCAGACCGTCGCGGCGGTGGTCGGACCCAGCCACATAGGCGCTGGGCTCGCCCGGCGCCGTGTCCAGCTTGCGGATCAGCTGGGCGGAACCGAAGTCCAGGCTGTTAGGCGGCGCAATCTCGGGCGCATGGCCCAGGGCGCGCAGCCCTTCCACCACGGCGGCGGGCACGGTGTGTTCCAGGGTCAGCGCTCCCACATCGTTGATGCGCCAGCGCGGCGCATCGCTGCAGGCCTGGGGGTTGAGCCCCTCCACCGCCTCGCGCAAAGTCATCTGCAGATGGCCCTGGGCCTGCATATTGCCGCCCATCACGCCAAACGCCACATGGGGCTGGCCGTTGCGCAGCATGAAGGCCGGGATGATGCTGTGCATGGGCCGCTTGCCGCCCGCCACCTGGTTGGGATGGCCCGGCGTGGTGACAAAGCCCATGCCGCGGTTGTGCAGCGCAATGCCGGTGCCCGGTACCACCACGCCCGAACCGAAGCCCTTGAAGTTGGACTGGATGAACGAGACCATGCGCCCCTGCGCATCGGCCGCGCACAGGTAGACCGTGCCGCCGCTGCTGGGCTGGCCCGGCGGGTAGCTGCCGGCGCGCTGCGGGTCGATCAGCGCCGCGCGGCGCTGGAGGTAGGCCGGCGCCAGCAACTGGGCAGCGGTGACCTCCATGTGCGCCGGGTCGGCGATGTGGGCGTACAGGTCGGCGAAGGCCAGGCGCATGGCCTCGATCTCCAGGTGCATGCGCGCGGCCGAACCCGGTGCCGTGTCCCGGTATGGCAGCTGCTCCAGGATGCCCAGCGCGATCAGCGCGGCAATGCCCTGGCCGTTGGGGGGAATCTCGTGCACCGTGCGGTCGCCGAACGGGGTGGAAATGGGCTCCACCCACTCCACCTGGTGGGCGGCCAGGTCATCGGCCGTCAGCGCCGCACCGCAGGTCTGGGAAAACGCGGCCATGCGCTGCGCCAGCGCGCCGCGGTAGAAGGATTCGGTCCGGGTGCGGGCAATCTCCTGCAGCGTGTCGGCCTGGGCCGGGAAGCGCCAGATCTCGCCGGTCTGCGGAGCGCTGCCATCGGGCTTCAGAAACTCGGTAAAGCCGGGCTGCGCGCCCAGATCGATGGCGGCCTGCGCCCACTGGCGGGCAATCACCGGACTGACCGGAAAGCCATCGCGCGCATGGCGGATGGCGTCGGTGAACAGGTCTTCGAACGGCAAGGCGCCAAAGCGTTCGGACAGGGCTTTCCAGGCCGCCACCCCGCCCGGGGTGGTGACGGAGTCCCAGCCCACCTTGGGCATGTGCTCCAGGCCCGCAAAGCGCTCGGGCGACCAGGCCTGGGGCGCGCGCCCGCAGGCATTCAGGCCATGCAACTGGCTGCCATCCCACACCAGGGCAAAGGCATCGCCGCCAATGCCGTTCATCGTGGGCTCCACCACCGTCAAGGTGATGGCGGCGGCCAGCGCCGCGTCGATGGCATTGCCACCGCGCGCCATCGCCGCCAAACCGGCCTGGGCGGCCAGCGGCTGGCTGGTGGACACCACATTGCGCGCCAACACAGGCTGGCGGCCAGAGGGAAAGGGAAGGCTCCAATTCATACGCACTTGTTCTCGCAATTCGTCATTTCCATGCAGGCCAGCCGTCACAGCGACACCTTGGCCGTCTTGATCACCTCACCCCAGCGCCGGTGGTCGGCCTGGGTCAGCGCCGCCAGCTTGGCACCGTCGCCCGGCGTCACCACATAGCCCTTGGCAATCAGTTCGTCGATGGTGGACTTCTCCTTCAGCACCTCGGCCGTGGCCTTGGCCAGCAGATCGACCGCCGCCTGCGGCGTGCCCTTGGGGGCGTAGATGCCGAACCAGTTGTCCACGTCATAGCCTGACACACCGGCCTGTGTCACCGTCGGCAGATTGGGCACGGCAGGCACCGCCGTCGACGATGCCACGGCCAGCGCACGCACCTTGCCGGCCTGGATCAGCGGCAGCGAAGCCGCCACGCTGTCGAACATGAAGGACACGGCGCCCGACAGCATATCGGTCACCGCCATGGCGCTGCCCTTGTAGGGCACATGCACGGCCTGGGTGCCGGTGCGCTGCAGCAGCAGCTCGGACTCCAGGTGCGACAGCGTGCCCGTGCCCTGGGAGGCAAAGTTCACCGTGCCGCTCTTGCTGCGCAGCCAGGCCACGAATTCCGCCATGGTCTTGGCCGGCACCTCGTTGTTGACGATCAGCAGGTGGGGGGCATTGGCGATCAGGGCCACGGGCACAAAGTCGCGCTGCAGATCGGCCTTGGTGGGATAGAGGTGGCCGGCAATCATCTGGTTGGTGACGGCCGCCAGGTACAGGCTGTAGCCATCGGCCGGCGCACGCGCCACGGCATCCAGCCCCAGCGTCCCGCCGGCGCCAGGACGGTTCTCCACCATGATGGACTGCCCGATCTTCTCTCCCACCTTGTGTGCGACCAGGCGCGCCAGGATGTCGGTCGCACCTGCGGGCGGAAAGGAGATCACCGTCTTCAGCGGGCGGGCCGGGTAGGCGTTGGCCCAGGCCGGCAGGCCCGCAGCCGCCAGGGCTCCGGCCGCCACCGGGGCCAGCAGGCTGCGCAAGGCGCCGCGGCGCGTGGTGGAATTGGAGGAAGCAGACGCAGAAGGGGAAACCAAGAAACCGAGGGAATGCATGGGAGCCTTTCAGGGGTCGGACAACCCGGCCGCCACACGACACGGCGGCGGATCCGAGGGAGGGAGACCCCCGCTGCCGCGCAAGAACAGTGCCAACGGGCCCAACGCACGGCATCCACCCTGCTTCTTGCAGCATTCCCTCTGCCATACCCACTCCCACGCCACGCTCACCCCACCCTGGTGCACGGCGGCCGCACCAGCAGGCAGCAGGATTCACCGGGCTGCGCACAGCAAAAAGCCCCGGCAGGCGGGGCTCAGCGGGGTGCTGCCATACGGCGGCACGCAGGGTTCGGCAGGCTTACTTGCCGATGCAGAAGCTGGAGAAGATCACGCCCAGCAAATCGTCCGAGGTGAACTCCCCGGTGATGCTGTTCAGTGCCTGCTGCGCCAGACGCAGTTCCTCGGCCAGGATGTCCAGTGCCGGCCCGGGCACGTTCAGCTGGTCATGGGCCTCCTGCAAATGCGCCCCCACGGCCTGCAGCGCCTCCACATGCCGCGCACGGGCGATGTACAGGCCTTCGGCGGCGGACTGCCAGCCGGCCACCTGCAGCAGGCGCTGGCGCACGACATCCAGCCCGGCGCCGGTGCGGGCGGACAGGCTCAGGCGCTGGTCGCTGCCCGCGCGGCCGGCCAGGGGTGCCAGCGGTTCCATCTGCGCACCGGGCGCGGCCAGATCGGTCTTGTTCCACAGATCGATCACCGGCACGCTGGGCAGGATGCGTTCCGCCAGCGTCTGGGCGATCTCCAGGTCGGCGGCCGCATAGTCGGCCTCCGTGGTGCGCGAGAGGTCGTGCAGGAACAGCACGGCATCGGCGGCGGCGATCTCGTCCCAGGCACGGGCAATGCCGATGCGTTCCACCTCGTCGTCGCTGTCGCGCAGGCCGGCGGTGTCGATCACATGTAGCGGCACGCCATCGATCTGGATGGTCTGCTGCACCTTGTCGCGCGTGGTGCCGGCAATCGGGGTGACGATGGCCAGCTCGGCCCCCGCCAGTGCATTGAGCAGCGAGCTCTTGCCTGCATTGGGCTGGCCGGCAATCACCACCTTGATGCCTTCGCGCAGCAGCGCCCCCTGCTGGGTCCGGGCCAGCACCAGGCCCAGCTGCGCCTGCAGGCGGTCGAGCTGGCCGTAGGCGTCGGCTTTCTGCAGGAAATCGATTTCTTCCTCGGGGAAATCCAGCGTGGCTTCCACCAGCATGCGCAGATGCACCAGGGCATCGCGCAGCTCGCGGATTTCGCGCGAGAAGTCGCCCGACAGCGACCGGCTGGCGCTGCGGGCCGCCGCTTCGGTGCTGGCGTCGATCAGGTCCGCAATCGCCTCGGCCTGGGCCAGGTCGATCTTGTCGTTCAGGAACGCACGTTCGGTGAACTCGCCGGGCTGGGCCAGGCGCAGGCCGGGCAGCACCGGCGCCCCTGCTTCGCCCAGGCTGGCCGCCGCCTCCAGGCAGCGCGCCAGCAGCAGCTGCAGCACCACCGGCCCGCCGTGGGCCTGCAGCTCCAGCACGTCTTCCCCGGTGTAGCTGTGCGGCCCGGGGAAGTACAGCGCCAGGCCGTGGTCTATGGGAGCCCCCTTGGCATCTTTGAACGGTAGGTAGCTGGCCTCGCGGGGCTTGAGATTCTTGCCGCACAGCACACGCACCAGGGGCGCGATCTGCTTGCCCGAGATGCGCACGATGCCCACCGCCCCCCGGCCGGGTGCGGTGGCGATGGCGGCAATGGGATCGGTATGGCGGGCAAGCATGGGCAAGGCTTTCGAGAAGGAAATCGGTGGGGGTACCGGGTCAGCGGCCGATCATAGCCAGGGCCGCCGTCTTTGCCGTGCCGGAAGTCCCGGCACCAAAGACAACGGCCGCTTGCGGCGGCCGTTGGGGGGTCAGCGCAGGCGCTGCTTACTTCTTCTTGCCCGCATCAGCCACAGGGGCCGACTTGAAGTTGGGCAGATTGAACTGGGGCGGCACACCCATGCGGGTGTTGATGACCCACTGCTGTGCGATGGACAGGATGTTGTTGGTCAGCCAGTACAGCACCAGGCCGGCGGGGAACATGAAGAACATCACGCTGAAGATCAGCGGCATGAACCACATCATCTTGGCCTGCATCGGATCGGGTGGCACGGGGTTCAGTGCGGTCTGCAGCAGCGACGACAGCATCATCAGCAGCGGCAGGATGAACCAGGGGTCCTTGGCCGACAGGTCGGTGATCCAGCCGATCCAGGGCGCCTGGCGCATTTCCACCGACGACAGCAGCACCCAGTACAGGGTCATGAACACGGGGATCTGGATCATGATGGGCAGGCAGCCGCCCATGGGATTGACCTTTTCCTCCCGGTAGATGCGCATCATCTCTTGCTGCATCTGCTGGGGCTTGTCCTTCAGGCGCTCGCGCATTTCCTGAATCTTGGGGTTGATGGCCTTCATCTTGGCCATGCTGGAGTAGGCCTTGGCGTTGAACCAGTAGAAGATGATCTTCAGGATCAGCACCAGACCGATGATGGCCCAGCCCCAGTTGCCCAGCACGCTGTGGATCTGGTCCAGCAGCCAGTACATGGGCTTGGCCAGGATGGTGAACATGCCGTAGTCCTTCACCAGCTCCAGGCCGGGGTAGATGGACTCCAGCATCTTTTCCAGCTGCGGGCCGGCGAACAGGCGCGCATCGACGGCCTTGGTTTCGCCGGGTTGCAGCGTGCCCAGGGTGGTGATGGTGCCGGCGGCATACAGGTTGTCGCCCACCTTGCGGGCGAAGTTGTCGCGCTGCACGCCATCACCCAGCAGCCAGGCGCTGGCGAAGTAATGCTGCACCATGGCCACATAGCCATCGGGCGTGGACTTCACGAATTCGGTCTTGCCCTTTTCGATGTCCTTGAACTCGACCTTCTGGAACTTCTTCTCGTGCGAGTACACGGCCGGACCGGTGAAGGTCGAGTACATGGCCGACTTTTCGCCTTCGGGCGCATTGCCGTCACGCAGCAGCTGCAGGTACAGCTGGGGGCTCACGGCGGCCGTACCGGTGTTCACCACCTCGTGCTTGACGGCGATGTCGTAGGCGCCGCGCTTCAGGGTGTAGGTCTTGACCAGCTTCACGCCGTCCATGGCGGGCGACTCGAAACGCACTTGCAGCTCGTTGGCACCATCGGCCAGCTCGCGCGCACCGGGCATCAGCTGCATGGTGGTCTTGTGCGTGGGGAAGTTGCCGCCGATCAGGCCAGTCTGGGCCAGGTAGACGCGGTTGGCGCTGTCGTCGAACAGCACAAAGGGCTTGCTCTTGTCCACGGAGTCCATGTACTTGAGCAGTTCGGCGTGCTCGATGCCGCCGCCCTGGCCGTCAAACGTCAGACGCAGCACATCGGTGCTGACGGTGATCTTTTCGCGGGCAATGGCGTCGGCCGCCGGTGCAGCGGCACCGCCGGGCACATCGCTGGCCGTGGCGGTCGGAGCGGCAACCGCAGGCACGTCCGAAGGCTTGGCCGCGGCCGGTGCGGGCGCGGTGGCAGCCGAGGGGAAGAGCATGGCTGGCTTGCCGTTGTGGATTTGCCACTTGTCCCACAGCAGAACCAGGGAAAAGGCAAATATCACCCACAGGATGGTGCGGCGAATGTCGTTCATGAAGACTTCTTTGCAGAGGAAGAGGAGGTCAAACCGGAAAACAGCCCTGGCGCGCGCTCGGGCACGGGGTCATGGCCGCCAGCGCACCAGGGGTGGCAGCGGGCCAGACGGCGCAGGGTCAGGTAGGACCCGGCGGCGGCACCATGCCGCTCCAGCGCTTGCAGGGAATAGGCCGAGCAGGTGGGCTCGAACCGGCAGGCCGAGCCCAGCCATGGACTGAGCGTGAGGCGATAGCCCCGTACCAATGCCATGAGCAAGGCCCGCACCATGTCAGACCACCCCTTCGGAAACCGGCGGCGCAGACGCGGGTTGCGCCTTGGCGGGCTGTTGGGCCCGGCGTATGGCCGAGGCGAACAGCTGCTGCAGCTCGGCCCGCACGGCCGCCTTGAGTGTATCGGAGCAGGCACTGATGAAGTGCTTGCGATCAAAGCCCGCCCGCAGGCGCACCACATACGCCGCCTGGGCAGGCAGGGCCTGCAGCTGCGGGGCGCAGGCCTCGGCCACGGCATAGACCTGGCGCTTGATGGCATGGCGGGTCACGGAACGCTTGGCCCAACGCTTGGGCACCAGCGGGCCCATCCACACCTGTGGATAAGCCTGTCCGGGAACGGCAAACAGGGCCTGCGGCCCTTGCACTGGAGGCAAGGAGCCGGGCCCCGAAGGAATGGTGTCGGCGGCAACCTGGGCGGATTCGAGCACCAGGCGGTGCAAGGCGAAATGCGCCGACCGGGCGATGACGCCCCCGGACATTGCCGCCTGGAACTGCGCGCGCGTCTTCAGCCGCTGCATATCCATCAGCCCCGACCTGCAGGGCGTGAGATGGGACAGGCTGCCAAACGGACTGGCCTTAGACGGCCAGGCGCTTGCGACCCTTGGCGCGGCGTGCGTTGATCACGGCACGGCCACCCTTGGTCTTCATGCGCACCAGGAAACCATGGGTACGGGCGCGGCGGGTCTTGGAAGGTTGGTAAGTACGTTTCATGTTGATTCCTTGGAAGGTTCAGTTTTGCAGTGGCTGCGCTGCTTCGAATAAGCCGCGCCCGCCTGCACCGCCCGGCTGTCGCACACCCTCTTCCATTGCGCGGCAATCGCTGCCGCACCCCGGAAACAGGCGTGCACCACTACCGAAAAATTTCCAGTATTGTGCGCCGCGCGGGACATATCACCCTGAACACATTCAGGGAAACCCGAAATTATCTCAGCGTTGTCCCCTTGTTGCAATGCCCCTGCAAAACTTCCGTCAAAATACCTCGCCTATAGGAAGACAGGGTCGGGTGGGCCTTTCATTGTGGATAACCGTTTGAAAAGCTACAATCACCACCCCGTAACCGTTCCTCCTATCCACAAGAAAACCAGCAAGAAATGACCGAGGAACCCACCAACGACGCTGGCCAGGGCCTGTGGCAGGCCTGCGTCGAGCAGCTCAGCCAAGACCTGCCGGAGCAGCAGTTCAACACCTGGATCAAGCCCCTGACCGCCTCGGTGGCGGAAGACTTCTCCAAGGTCACGGTCTACGTGGCCAACCGTTTCAAGCTCGACTGGATCCGTGCCCAGTACGCGGGCCGCATTGCCGCGCTGCTGGAAGCCCTGTACGGCCAGGCCGTCACCCTGGAGTTGGCACTTGCTCACCGCGAAAGCGTGACCCGGACCTATGTGCGTCCGGTGCAGGTCGCTGCCAGCGCCGCTGCTCCGGAAGCCGGCGCCCCGACCACCACCCTATCGGCCAGCGAAGAAGCGGCCGCCCCGGTGTTCCGCACCCGCCTGAACCCGGCCCTGACCTTTGACACCCTGGTCGAAGGTACGGCCAACCGCATGGCCCGCTCGGCCGCGATGCATGTGGCGGGCTCGCCCGGCCACCTGTACAACCCCTTGTTCATCTACGGCGGCGTCGGCCTGGGTAAGACCCACCTGGTGCATGCCGTGGGCAACCAGCTGCTCAAGGACAAGCCGGACGCCAAGGTGCTCTACATCCACGCCGAACAGTTTGTGTCCGACGTGGTCAAGGCCTACCAGCGCCGCACCTTCGACGAATTCAAGGAACGCTACCACTCGCTCGATCTGCTGCTGATCGACGATGTGCAGTTCTTCGCCAACAAGGACCGCACGCAGGAGGAGTTCTTCAACGCCTTCGAAGCGCTGCTGGCCAAGAAGAGCCACATCGTGATGACGTCGGACACCTACCCCAAGGGGCTGGCCAACATCCATGAACGTCTGGTCTCGCGCTTCGACTCCGGCCTGACCGTGGCCATCGAACCGCCCGAGCTGGAAATGCGTGTCGCGATCCTGATCAACAAGGCCCGCGCTGAGAACGCCGAGATGCCCGAGGAAGTCGCCTTCTTCGTGGCCAAGAACGTGCGCTCCAACGTGCGTGAACTGGAAGGCGCGCTGCGCAAGATCCTGGCTTACTCGCGCTTCAACCAGAAGGAAGTGTCGATCCAGCTGGCGCGTGAGGCGCTGCGCGATCTGCTGTCGATCCAGAACCGCCAGATCTCGGTGGAAAACATCCAGAAGACGGTGGCCGACTACTACAAGATCAAGGTGGCGGACATGTACAGCAAGAAGCGCCCGGCCAGCATTGCGCGGCCGCGCCAGATTGCCATGTACCTGGCCAAGGAGCTGACGCAAAAGAGCCTGCCGGAAATCGGCGAGCTATTTGGCGGCCGCGACCACACCACCGTGTTGCACGCCGTCCGCAAGATTGCGGGTGAGCGCCAGCAACTGACCGAACTGAACCAGCAGCTCCATGTGCTGGAACAGACACTCAAAGGCTAATTTCCCGCCTGCGGGCCGGACTGCGGACCTGTGTCCGGGCCGGCAGGGGCACAATGGGGGTTTGGGCAGCAAGAGGGGGTACGCCACCATGTGCCGCTGGCCCAAACGCAGTCCCCGCATCACCATCAGAGGTTGACATGATCGTCCTGAAAGCCACACAAGACAAAGTTCTCGCGGTCCTGCAATCGGTGTCCGGCATTGTTGAACGCCGTCACACCCTGCCCATCCTGGCCAATGTGCTGATTCGCAAGACGGGCAACGCCTTGCAGCTGACCACCAGCGACCTGGAAATCCAGATCCGCACCACGGCCGAGCTCGGCGGTGACACCGGCGACTTCACCACCACGGTGGGCGCCCGCAAGCTGATCGACATTCTGAAGACCATGCCCGGCGACCAGACCGTGAGCCTGGAGACGCAGCAGTCCAAGATGATCCTCAAGGGTGGCAAGAGCCGCTTCACGCTGCAGACCCTGCCGGCCGAGGACTTCCCGCTGGTGCAGGAAGCCGCCGCCTTCGGCCCGGCCTTCAGCGTGCCGCAGAAGGTGCTCAAGGAGCTGCTGGGCCAGGTCTCGTTCGCCATGGCCGTGCAGGACATCCGCTACTACCTCAACGGCATCCTGTTCGTGGCCGAAGGCAACACGCTGAGCCTGGTCGCCACCGACGGCCACCGCCTGGCTTTTGCCAGCGCCGAGCTGGATGTGGACGTGGGCATCAAGCAGGAAGTCATCCTGCCGCGCAAGACCGTGCTGGAACTGCAGCGCCTGCTGAGCGATGTGGGTGGCGAAAACCAGCCCCGCATCGAGATGCAGTTCGCCAACAACCAGGCCAAGTTCACCTTTGGCGGCATGGAGTTCGTCACCAAGCTGGTGGAAGGCAAGTTCCCCGACTACAACCGCGTCATCCCGCGCAACCACAGCAACAGCATCACCCTGGGTCGTGCGCCGCTGCTGGCCTCGCTGCAGCGCACCGCCATCATGACCAGCGACAAGTTCAAGGGCGTGCGCCTGAACCTGGAACCGGGCACGCTGCGCGTGGCCTCCACCAATGCCGAGCAGGAAGAGGCAGTGGACGAGCTGGACATCGACTACGGCGGCGACACCATCGAAATCGGTTTCAACGTGACCTATCTGATCGATGTGCTGGCCAATATGGGCCAGGACATGGTGCAGGTCCAGCTGGCCGACGGCAACAGCTCCGCCTTGGTCACCATCCCCGAGAACGAGCGCTTCAAGTACGTGGTGATGCCCATGCGCATTTGATGCCACCGGGGTGCCCGGCCCGGCTGGACGCCCCCTCAAAAGAGCGGCCGATCCTGCGTGGATCCCGCTCTTTTCCACCGTTAGTTCATTGAATTCAAGGCAGGGCAGGTGCAGACAGCGCCTGCTCTTGCAGCACAAGGCATTTCATCCATGACCGCAGAGAACCAGCCAGATCCCCAGAACCAAGCCCCTGCAGGGGCCGACGCAAGCGGCTATGGCGAAGGCGCGATCCAGATCCTGGAAGGCCTGGAGGCCGTGCGCAAGCGCCCCGGCATGTACATCGGCGACACCTCCGACGGCACCGGTCTGCACCACCTGGTCTTTGAAGTGGTGGACAACTCCATCGACGAAGCCCTGGCTGGCCACTGCGACGACATTCTGGTCACCATCCACGCCGACGGCTCGCTGTCCGTCATCGACAACGGCCGCGGCATCCCCACCGGCGTGAAGATGGACGACAAGCACGAGCCCAAGCGCTCGGCCGCGGAAATTGCCCTGACCGAGCTGCACGCCGGCGGCAAGTTCAACCAGAACAGCTACAAGGTCTCCGGCGGTCTGCACGGCGTGGGCGTGTCCTGCGTGAACGCGCTGTCCGTCAAGCTCAAGCTGACGGTGCGCCGCGACGGCAAGACCCACGAGATCGACTTCTCGCGCGGCTTTGTGCAAAACCGCCTGATCGAAGTGGTGGATGGCGTGGAAATCTCGCCCATGCGCATCATCGGCGATACCGACAAGCGCGGCACCAAGGTGCACTTTCTGCCGGACACCGAGATCTTCAAGGAAAACAACGAGTTCCATTACGAGATCCTGGCCAAGCGCCTGCGCGAACTGTCCTTCCTGAACAACGGGGTGCGCATCCGTCTGAAGGACGAACGCGACGGCAAGGAAGACGACTTCTCGGGCGCCGGCGGCGTGCAGGGCTTTGTGAAGTTCATCAACGGCAACAAGAAGGACCTGGACATCACGCCCTTCTACGCCACGGGCAGCCGCCCCGCCGAAAGCTATGGCGGCATTCCCGGCACCGAGATCGGTGTCGAGGTGGCCATGCAGTGGAACGATGGCTACACCGAGCAGGTCCTGTGCTTCACCAACAACATTCCCCAGCGTGACGGCGGCACCCACCTGACGGGTCTGCGCGCCGCCATGACGCGCGTGATCGGCAAGTACATCACCGACAACGACCTGGCCAAGAAGGCCAAGGTCGAAATCTCGGGTGACGACATGCGCGAAGGC
The DNA here is from genome assembly GCF_019218715.1 of Comamonas sp. CMM03. NCBI lineage: Bacteria > Pseudomonadati > Pseudomonadota > Betaproteobacteria > Burkholderiales > Comamonadaceae > Comamonas > Comamonas sp. CMM03. Next base: position 229,385 of record NZ_JAHUXB010000003.1, read on the forward strand.
CTGTGCGCGGTGCTGAGCGTGAAGGTGCCCGAACCCAAGTTCAGCAGTCAGACCAAGGACAAGCTGGTGTCCAGCGAAGTGCGTGCGCCGGTGGAAGACATCGTCGCCAAGACACTGACCGAATACCTGGAAGAAAAGCCCAACGACGCCAAGAAGCTGTGCGGCAAGATCATCGATGCCGCCCGCGCCCGTGAAGCCGCGCGCCGTGCCCGCGAAATGACGCGCCGCAAGGGCGTGCTCGACGGCATGGGCCTGCCCGGCAAGCTGGCCGACTGCCAGGAAAAAGACCCGGCGCTGTGCGAAATCTACATCGTCGAGGGTGACTCCGCCGGCGGCTCCGCCAAGCAAGGCCGCGACCGCAAGTTCCAGGCCATCCTGCCGCTGCGCGGCAAGATCCTGAACGTGGAAAAAGCCCGTGCCGAGAAACTGCTGTCCAGCCAGGAAATCGTCACCCTGATCACCGCCCTGGGCACCGGCATCGGCAAGGCCAGCGCGGACAGCGGCAAGAGCAACGCCGACGACTACGACCTGGCCAAGCTGCGCTACCACCGCATCATCATCATGACCGACGCGGACGTGGACGGCGCCCACATCCGCACCCTGCTGCTGACCTTCTTCTACCGCCAGATGCCCGATCTGGTGGAAGCTGGCCACATCTACATTGCCCAGCCACCGCTGTACAAGGTCAAGAACGGCAAGGAAGAGCTGTACCTGAAGGACGGCCCGGCCCTGGACCAGTACCTGATGCGCATCGCCCTGCAGAACGCCAGCGTCACCACCGGCGGCGCTGCGGCGCGCGGCATCGAAGGCGAGGAGCTGGAGAAGCTGGCCCACATGCATCTGGCCGCCGAAAGCGTGATCGAGCGCCTGTCGGCCTTCATGGATGCCGAAGCCCTGCGCGCCATCGCCGACGGCGTGCAGATCAAGCTCGACACCCTGGCCGATGCCCAGGCCTGCGCCCCGGTGCTAGAAGCCAAGCTGCGCGAACTGACCACCACCGGCGTGCCCGCTGCCGTGACGGCCGAGATCGATCCGCACTCGCAGAACCCCATCCTGCGCATCAGCCGCCACCACCACGGCAACATCAAGAGCTCCATCCTGACGCAAGAGTTCGTGGCCAGCCACGACTACGCCGCGCTGGCCGATGAGGCGCAGAACTTCGTCGGCCTGTTGAACGAAGGTGCCAAGGTCACCCGCGGTGAAGGCGAAAAAGCCAAGACCGAAAAGGTGAGCGACTTCCGCCAGGCCATGCGCTGGCTGATCTCCGAAGCCGAACGTACCACCGGCCGCCAGCGCTACAAGGGTCTGGGTGAAATGAATCCCGAACAGCTGTGGGAGACCACCATGGACCCCGCGGTGCGCAGCCTGCTGCAGGTCAAGGTGGGTGATGCCATCGAAGCCGACCGCGTGTTCACCATGCTGATGGGCGACGAGGTGGAACCCCGCCGCAACTTCATCGAAGACAACGCTTTGCGCGCCGGTAATATCGACGCGTAAGCTCTCTGCCGCACGGCAATCCGGCCCCCCGGATTGCACCCATGAAAAAGCCCGGCACTGCCGGGCTTTTTTGATGGAAATGGATTAGTGGCCATGGAAGGCCTCCAGCTCCGGCAGGGTCCGCTGTGGCCCACAGGATTGGCCGTCAGCGGGACAGCGCCGCCGATGCCCCAGGCAGCAGCAAGCGCCACCCCCTTGCCGCGTGCCCATGGCAACGGCAAGGTTCTCCGTCGATCAGGTCTGATCCACCTTCAGGCGGCCATCGCTGAGCATCTGCTTGACCAGCTCTTCGGACGAGCTGCCCTGCAGCAGGTCCACACCTTGCAGCGTGATCTGCTGGTCCACCTTGGAGATCAGCGAACCGGCATCGTCGCTGAATGCACCGGTGCTCGAGATGCGCAGCACGGTGTCCTCGCCCTCCTTGCTGAAGCTCAGGTACTTGCCCAGGTTGTCGGCGTTCTCGTTCTGCAGCAGATCGGCCAGATCCAGTACATCGTGGCCGTTGCCGAAGTCGGCCACGACGTCCTTGGCCGCCAGTGCCAGGCCCTCGCCACCGGCGTCGCCCTGCTTCCAGACAAAGATGTCATCGCCGTCGCCGCCGATCAGGGTGTCGTTGCCGGCCCCACCGATCAGCACGTCATTGCCGCTGCCGCCTTCCAGGTGGTCGTTGCCTGCACCGCCGTGGAGGCTGTCGTTGCCAGCCCCACCGCGCAGCACATCGTCGCCCGCACCACCCAGCAGGGTGTCGCTGCCGGCCCCGCCGATCAGGTTGCCATGGCTGCTGCCCGAACCGTCCAGCACCACGCCCGAGCCGCTCTGGCTGCTCAGGGTCAGGTCAAAGCTGCCGGAGATGCTCGACGACACATCGCTGCCATCCACGGTATGGGCCGTGAAACCGATCTGCAGGCCGTTGGCCGATGCGTTCTGGTCCGTCAGCGCATCCTTGGCCTGGACAAAGCCCAGCTGGTCCATATCCGTCTGGGACAGACCGGTCAGCGTGTAGGTGTCCGTGGCCTGGTCGTAGCTGGCGGTGTGCAGGGTGCTGCCCACATAGAAGCTGGCGTGCTCACCCAGACCGGTCAGGGTCAGGGTCACCGTCTCGAGCGAGCTGTCGCCCGTGCCGGCGGACTGGCGGTCCTTCATGGCCAGGTTCAGGTTCAGCGCGATGATGTCGCCCTCGCGGCCGAAGGACTGTTCCACCACCGGCGTGTCGGTCTCAAAACCATCGGCCCGGGCAGCCACTTCCAGCTGGAAGGTCGCGGAGCTGACCTGTTGGTGCGCGGCATCACTGCCCTCACCGCTCAGCACACGCAGTGCCAGGTTTTCCACCGTGCCGCTCCAGTTCTGGGGCGCCTGGATGCTGATGACCGGCAGCTTGCCACCATCGACCGGGATGCTCCAGCTGGAGCCGGTGTTGACGGCCTGCACCAGCGCACCGTTGGCGTCCGTGTAGTACACCAGGAAGCCATTGGGCAGGTTTTCCAGGATGGCGGTGTGGATCTGCTCGGAGCCGTCGGCGTCCAGCAGCTTGCCCGCGATATCCAGCGTGATGAGGCTGGTACCGGTCTGGTTTTCGCTGCCCTGGATGGTGCCGATGTCACCGTCCTTGTAGGGGGTGTTGGAGCCCACGTTGGTGAACTCGAAGCCGTTGTTGATCTGCTCCACCACCACGGTGCCGCTGTCACCATTGCTGTCGGCCCAGCCTTGCGAGCTGGTCCAGTCCGGCGCATTTTGCTCCTTGCTCTGGACGATCACTTCCACTTCCAGGCTGCCGTTGACGTACTTCTGCGCCGTATCGGGCTGGTAGTGCAGGCCCACGATGCTGGTGCTGGTGCCCGTCAGCAGCGCTTGCTGGGTCGCGGCATCCAGCGGCAGCTGGTAGCTGCCGTCCGCCTGCTGGACCAGCTCGGTCGAGCCGTAGAACAGCTTGCCGCCGCTGAAGCCATCGCCCTCGGTCAGCTTGATGGTCAGCGTGCCGTTCAGCAGGGACGGACCGTCCACGCCGCGTGCGATGTCGATCTGGATCGCAATGTCGCTGCCTTCCTTCGGGCGGTCACCGGTCGGGCTGCCATCGGCATCGGCTGCCGACAGCACCACCGCGGTGCTGACCCCGTCGGTCTCAGGCGCCAGGGGCAGCGTGTCGTGGACCTTGACCACGGTCTGCTCACCGGTGGACACCACATGCCCGGCCATGGTGGCGTCGATCTGCATGCCACCGAAGTGGTCGTTCAGATCGGCCGGCGGTGTGACCACCACCTCGCTCAGCAGGGCCTGCAGTTCTTCGGTGGTCTTGGCGGTACCGGAGATCAGCCACAGTTCCTCGGCGCCATCGCCGCCCACCTTGGTGGCAGTCAGCGTGTGGCCGTCCTGGACGATGGTCGCGCCCGCCGGCAGCTTGAGGCTGAGCGTGAACGCCACATCCTGGCCGCTGGGGTTGTCGCTGATCGTCGCCTGGAACAGCTGGTCCAGGGTGAAGGCCGTGTCTTCCTTGCCGGTGAAGTCCGGATTGCGTTCAAAGTCCAGCTGGACCGGTTGGCCCGGCTGCCCGCCACCGGTGAAGTCGGCCTGCAGTTCGTACTGCACGGAAGCATGCGAGACATTGCTGGCTCCTGCATCCTGGCTGAAGACTTCGATGCCGATCGTGGCATGGGCCTGGCCGGACATTGCGGAACCGGCCGTGAAGGACAGCTGCGCCTGGACGTCACCGCCATGGACGCTCGCCTGGAACTGGGCCAGCTGCGACTGCGTCACCTCGATCACCCACTTGCCGCTGTCCAGCTGGTGGGCCACACCCAGCTGCGTGCCACCGATGCTCAGCCCATCGACCGTCAGGCCGTTGGGCACGCCGGTCACCAGCACCTGGATCAGGGATTCGCTGCCATCCTGGTCGGCCGAGCTCAGCACAATGCCCACCTGGAAGTTGCCTGTGCTTTCCAAGGTCACCAGGGGAACGGTGCCGGAGGTGTCGGTGTTCAGGTCGGCGCCACCGGTGGTGATGCCTCCCAGCTCCAGGCTCACCTGGTCGGTGACCGGGGTCACGTGCAGGTGGTAGTCCTGGGGCTCGCCCAGCGTGGTGACCGGGGCCACGGAACCGTCGCTGGAGGCATCGGTCACCTCGTACTTGACGGTGAGCTTGAGCTCCGGTGCATCGGCCTGGTTGTCGGCCTTGTTCTCGGTGATCGGCAGCGCCGTCACCTGACTCGCCTGGGTGGCATCCAGCACGTACCAGTCGTTGCCCTGGGCATCGGTGACGATCTTCACGGATGCGCTGTCGATGGGTTCACCGTTCAGGAACAGCTGGAAGCCCTGGGATTCGAAGTCCTCGACCTTGATGTGCACATGGGTCAGGCTTTCGTTCTCGCCCTGCGGTGTCTGGATCGAGAAATCGAGCGCAGATTCACGGTCCTCGTACAAGGTGGCGTGCTGGTTGCCCACCGACTCGGGCGAAGGCGTGATGGTAGCCACCAGGGTTTCCGTGGCGTGGCTCTTCCAGTCGCCGTCGTTCTCGGTGGTGACCGGGGTCACCTGCACCGACACCGTGCCGCTGAAATTCTCAGGACCGGTGATGGTGATGGCCTTGAGGGCGGCTTCGGAATCCACGGCCCAGACGCGGTCCGCACCCGTGCCACCCAGATAGCGCGCGCCTTCCAGGGTGAAGCCTTCGGGCAGGCCGGTGATGCGGAAGCTCAGCTTTTCCGAACCATCGGTGTCCGCCTGCTGCACGCTCTGGATCAGATCGCCCAGCTGGATCTTGGCAGCGCCGCCGTCCAGGTCCGCTTCCGTGTAGGTGTGCGGCTTGGCCGCCACGCTGGCTTCGTCGGCCACACCCACGACCTTGACCGGCAGGTTCTGCGTCTGGCTCCAGGCACCGGTGCTGGTGTCGAAGCCCTGCAGGGCGTCGACCGCCTGGGTCTTCACCTCCAGCGCAAAGTCGACATTGCTGTTGACCGGGGGGGTCACGCTCAGGCTGGCGCTGGTCTGGTAGTCGGTGATCACCACCGACCAGGATCCACCCTGCGACGTGACGGTGATGCCCGGCACGCCCGTGGTGCTGCTGGTGATTTCCAGCCCGCCGTAGTGCAGGCTGGCGCCGGCAGGAATCTGGGCAATGCTGACGTTGAAGGTTTCCGAGCCGTCCGTGCTGGACGGACGGATCGTCAATGCAATCGCCGTGTCTTCCAGGCCTTGTGCCGGTTGCACCGACAGGGCAGCCAGGTCGGCGTCCGGCGCGACATGGATGGTCAGGCTGCCCGCATCGGAGATGGCGGTATCGGCCACACCGGTCTCGGTGTCGTCGTCGTAGTCGTAGGTCTTGGCCTGGAACTGGACCTGGAAGATGCCCGCATCGTTCAGCGGGGCCTGGAACGTGAGGCTGGACAAGGCCGACAGCGGCACCTCGATCGGGGTGCCCTGGTAGGTGGCGCTGCCGCCATTCCAGGTGAAGACGGTGCCGATGGCCGGGCTGCTGCCCAGACCGTCTTCCGACAGCTTCACCGGCGTCAGCAGCACGGTGGTGGTTTCGTCCTGGTCCTCATTCTTCCAGCCAGCCTGGTTCAGCAGGTCCGTGGCTTCGATGTTCAGGTTGAACACCGTGTCTTCCTTGCCCAGGGCCGCATAGGTGTGGTCCGTGGTGGGCACGGTCAGGTCGGCCTGGCCGTTATGGTCCGTATCGCCAGCGGCGGTGCTTTCGGCCACCGGGGTCACGGTGATCTGCACCGGCTTCTGCACCGTCACCTCATCGCTGGTGTCTGCACCACCCGTGACGTCGGCATTGCTGTCCACCGTGGTGATGGACAGCTGCACCGTGGCGTCCTTGCTGCTGTGTGCCGGCGGGGTGAGCGTGAACTGGCCCAGCGCCAACTCGCGATTGGCTTCGGAACCTGCCGTGAACTCGATCACATAGGGGTCGGCCGTGGTGCCGGAGCCCGTGACCGTCCAGACCGCATCGCCGACCGAACCCGCAGCCGGTTGGCCGCTGAGCGTCCAGTCCTGCGGCAGCTCGAACTGCACCTTGGTGATGACTTCGGTGCCACCGGCCGTGCCGCTGTCGGTCACCCGCACGCCGGCGAGGAACGCGACTTCGGTGTCTTCTGCAATCGCTTGCGGATGGGTCACGACCACATCCCCGGCGACCGGCTCGACGTGCAGATTCAGGGTGACGGAATCGCTCAGCACCACGCCATTTTCCTGCGCCCCATTCGGGTCCAGGTCCTGGGCCTTGAGCGTCACCGTGATGCCGGTGATGTCGCCGCTGAAGTCCTTGGGCGGTGTCACGATGATGTCCGGCAGGCTGCTGGCATCCTTGCTGGTGATCTCCACCTTCACCACCTGGGTGGTGCTGGTGATCAGCGTGCCGTTGACCGTGCTGCCCACGGGCAGGCCCGTGACTTCCAGCCAGCGGTGTTCGCTGCCATCCACATCGGCCTGGGTGTTGCCATCGGCGCCGGTATCCAGGCTGACCTTCAACAGCGGTGTCAGGTTGTAGCTGCTGTCTTCCTTGACCGTCAGGTCGTGACTGTCCTTGCCGTCGATCTTCAGCTCGATCGGGTCGGTCACCGCATGCACCTTCACATCCACCGTGGTGGAACCCGTCTTTCCGTCTACGCTGCTGAGCTTGTTGCCGCTTTCGTCCACCTCATAGCTGGTCACTTTGACCGTGACCTTGAAGTTGGCGGCATTTTCCGCCGGCGGCAGCACCTGCAGAGCCTCGAATTCGGCGGTGGTCATCTGCAAGACGCCACTGGCGCTGGCGGTGTGGTTGCCATCCGTGAGCACAATGCTGACCGCGTTGCCGCTGGTGAAGGTGTAGACCACGTTGCCATTGGCATCCAGCAACTGTGCGCCTGCCGGGAAGCCGCTGAGCGTGATGGGACCCAGGCGCTCGGGGTTGTCCCCCGCGCCCGTACCATTCTGGTCGCTCGCATCGCTGGTCGTCGGGGCCTTCAGGCCCAGGTGCACAGCGGTGTCTTCATTGGTGGTCGCAGCGGCCAGTTTGTCCAGTACCGGCGCATCGGCCACGGCCTTGACCTGTACCGTCACCGTCCCAGGGACCGGCGAACCATCGTCCCTGACGATCGAGTACTTCAGTTCATCGGCGGCATACTGGCCGTTGCCTTGCAGCTGGTTGCTGTAGTTCGCGCTGGGCACATAGGTGATGCTGCCGTCCTTGTTGACGGTGACCGTACCTTGCAGGCCATGGCCTGTGGCGTACACCGTGCTGCCATTGGCACCCGGTGTGCCCTGCAGCTCCGTGACGCCATCGGCCGCCAGAATGCGGATTTCGCTGGCCGCCACGTCAGCCCCCAGGCTGAACTTGTTGTCTGCCGTACCGGCGCCGCTGTCTTCGGTCACGGTAATGGTCTGGGAGGCGCGCTCCACATCGTCCACCACGCTGACCTGGAAGTTGCCGCTGGCGGTGTCGCCATCGCTGTCACGGGCCTCGAAGCTGATGGGCAGATCCAGCACATTGACCTGCTGGCCGTTGCCATCCACATGGTCCAGCGCACCCGTCAGGGTGAACTTGTAGCCGGCCTGGTTGGTGCCGGCGTTGGTGATTTCCAGGCGGAAGACCTCCGCGCCGCCCACACCGGCCGTGGCGATGATCTTGCCGTCCGCACCTAGGGTGATGACCAGGGCGGTGCCGTTGGAGCTCAGTCCCAGGGCCTGCAACTGGTCGGCCGTGGCCTGGGTGAAGTAGGCCTTGGCGCCGCTGGCGTTGTCGGCACCAAAATCCACCGCCAGGCTGCCCGTGAACACGGTCAGGGCGCTGTTGGCCTCAGTACCGGTGGCCAGGTTCTTTTCTGCCACTTCGGCATTGGTCGGGCTGCCGATGGTGGGGCCGTCATCGGTGAAGACCAGGTTGGCCCCGATATTGACGGTGGTGGTGTGGCTGGCCTTGTCACCATCCTTGTCGGTGATGGTGGCTGTGCCCGACAACTTCACCAGGCCGTCCAGCAGGCTTTGCGTGTCGCTGCTGTAATCGCTGCTGTCCTTGCTGTCATGGTCGATGGCACCAGTCTGCACCAAGGTGACCTTGCCCGTGGCATCCACCGTCACACTGAACACCACCTTGCCGGTGGTTGCATTCCCGCCCGTGACGCCGACGATCTCGCCATTGCCCTTTTGGTACAGCAGAATGCTCTGGCCGCCGCTCTTCAGGCCCGAGTCCGCGCCGTTGTCCACGGCGAGCTGGTAGTTCCAGGCCACCGCACCCTTGGCGCCATCGGCGCCGTAGTCCGCGCTCTTGACGACAAAGACCGCAGCGAAATCCATGCTGGCCTTGTCCGGTGTTCCCGCTTGCAGATCGGCGTCATCGGTGGTCAGTGTGGGTTCGGCCGCGCCCACTTCCGTCACGATGGTCGGCACATCGTCAATCACCTGCACGCCCAGCGTGCCCGCGGTGGACACCGTGCCCGTGCCATCGGCGCCCTTGGCAATCACTTCGAGCGCAATGTTCTTGAGCGCATCGTTGGTGCCCTGGACTGATGCATGGGTCTGGGCCTGCGTCAGCGTGTAGGTGTACTGCACATCCCAGGCCACCTCCATGCCATCGGCCGTGGCCGTTGGCGTGAAGCCGGTGATCGTCAGCACGCCATGGCCGGCCACCGTGATGGCAATGCCATCCGTGCCCAGGTCTTGCAGATCGGCCAGCGAAATGGTGGTGCCGTTGATCTTGATGCTGTCCAGTCCCGAGCCAGCCGTCACCTTGAGCGTGCCGTGCGCGCTTTCGCTGTCGTCGGTGGTGCTGGTCAGGCCCTTTTCATTGACCGTGACCTGGCCCTTGATGGCGGCACCGTTGCTATCCACGACCGTGAGGGTGGGCTTGTCCACCACCGTGCTGCTGACGCTGGACTGGGTCGCGCTGATCTGCAGGTCTTCGAAGCCCTTGTTGCTGCCGCCATTGTCTTGCACGGCCGCGATGGTCGCAGTCAGCGGCTCGCGGTATTCCACCTGGGTGTCCACCAGCGTCGTCACCGTGAAAGACGGTGCGGCAGTTTGCCCGCCGGCAATGGTCACGGTGGGGGGCAGGTTGTTGACATCGGCGCCGTTGGCGGCCGCACCGCTCCAGTCCAATGTCACGGTCACGTTCTTGCCTGCGGCCACGCTGACCGGATCGCCGTTGCCGTCGACCAGGCGCACGGTGTAGACCAGGGCGCCGCCCTCGAACACGGCCGATTGGTCCACGCTGATCTGCACATAGACAGGATCGCTGTCGTCCAGGATAGTGGTCTTCACCGGGGTGTCGTCTGCCACCAGGTGCTCCAGCGCACCGATGGCACCAGCATTGGCTTCGCTGACCGATGCGATGTGGTTGCTGATGCTGTCGTTCTCCGCGTACACGTCATCGCGGTTCACTGCCACCGGGTCCGAGGCTGCCGAGGCGCTGCCTGCGGCGATGGTGATCACCTCGCCATTGGCCAGGGTCACGGTGATGTCGTTGTTCGTGGTCACCGGCTTGCCGGCGGCGTCCACCAGGCTGGCCGTGTAGGTGATGGAGCCACCGTCTTCGCCGGTCGACTGAGTCGCTTCCAGCTTCACGGTCACCGTGTCGGCGTCGTCGGTGATGGTGGTCTGCACCGGCGTGGCATCGAATTCCAGATGCTCCAGCGCACCGGTGGTGCCGGCATTGGCTTCGCTGATGGAGGTGATGTGGTTGCTGATGCTGTCCGCTTCCAGGAACACGTCATCGCGGTTCACCGCCACGGGGTCCGATACGCCCGAGGCGCTGCCAGCGGCAATGGTGATCACCTCGCCATTGGCCAGGGTCACGGTGATGGCGTTGTTCGTGGTCACCGGCTTGCCGGCGGCATCCACCAGGCTGGCCGTGTAGGTGATGGAGCCGCCGTCTTCGCTGGTCGACTGAGTCGCTTCCAGCTTCACGGTCACCGTGTCGACGTCGTCGGTGATGGTGGTCTGCACCGGCGTGGCATCGAATTCCAGATGCTCCAGCGCACCGGTGGTGCCGGCATTGGCTTCGCTGATGGAGGTGATGTGGTTGCTGATGCTGTCCGCTTCCAGGAACACGTCATCGCGGTTCACCGCCACCGGGTCGGAGACGCCCGAGGCGCTGCCAGCGGCGATGGTGATCACCTCGCCATTGGCCAGTGTCACGGTGATGTCGTTGCGGGTGGTCACCGGGTTGCCGGCGGCATCCACCAGGCTGGCCGTGTAGGTGATGGAGCCACCGTCTTCGGTGGTCGACGTGGTGGCTGTCAGTTGCACGGTCACCGTGTCGGCATCGTCGGTGATGGTGGTCTGCACCGGCGTGGCATCGAATTCCAGATGTTCCAGCGCACCGGTGGTGCCGGCATTGGCTTCGCTGATGGATTCGATGTGGTTGCTGATGCTGTCCGCTTCCAGGAACACATCGTCGCGGTCCACCGCCACCGGGTCGGAGACGCCCGAGGCACTGCCGGCGGCGATGGTGATCACCTCGCCATTGGCCAGGGTCACGGTGATGTCGTTGCGGGTGGTCACCGGGTTGCCGGCGGCATCGACCAGGCTGGCCGTGTAGGTGATGGAGCCACCGTCTTCGGTGGTCGACGTGGTGGCTGTCAGTTGCACGGTCACCGTGTCGGCGTCGTCGGTGATGGTGGTCTGCACCGGGGTCTTGTCTGCCACCAGGTGCTCCAGCGCACCGGTGGTGCCGGCATTGGCTTCGCTGATGGATTCGATGTGGTTGCTGATGCTGTCCGCTTCCAGGAACACGTCATCCCGGTTCACCGCCACGGGGTCCGATACGCCCGAGGCGCTGCCAGCGGCGATGGTGATCACCTCGCCATTGGCCAGGGTCACGGTGATGGCGTTGTTCGTGGTCACCGGCTTGCCGGCGGCATCCACCAGGCTGGCTGTGTAGGTGATGGAGCCACCGTCTTCGGTGGTCGACTGAGTCGCTTCCAGCTTCACGGTGACCGTGTCGACGTCGTCGGTGATGACTGTGCTCACCGGCGTGGTGTCGGCCACCAGCTTCTCGAACGCACCATCCTTGCCTTCGTTGGCTTCGCTGATGGATTCGATGTGGTTGCTGATGCTGTCCGCTTCCAGGAACACGTCATCGCGGTCCACCGCCACCGGGGCCGAGACGCCCGAGGCGCTGCCGGCGGCGATGGTGATCACCTCGCCATTGGCCAGGGTCACCGTGATGGCGTTGTTCGTGGTCACCGGCTTGCCGGCGGCATCCACCAGGCTGGCCGTGTAGGTGATGGAGCCGCCGTCTTCAGTGGTCGACGTGGTGGCTGTCAGTTGCACGGTCACCGTGTCGGCGTCGTCCTGCACCTGGGTCGAGGTGGTGCTGCTGGTGTCCAGCGCCTCGTAATTGCCGCCTTCGGCCTGGGCAATTTCAAACTGCTGGCCCTGTGTGCCTTGCAGGTAGCCATCGTCAGGGCGGGAGTCGGCGAGCACCGAGCCTGTGAGCTCGCCCACCTTGATGGTGATGGTTTCGCCGGTCTTGAGCGTGATGACCAGATCCGAGCCCTGGGGCGCCTTGTCCACCGTGGCGGTGACCGTGATCTTACCGCCTTCGGTCACCTGGGTATCGGCGCTGAGCACGATCTCGGTGGGGTCCTGGTCGTCCACCACATTGGTGCTGGTGGTGCTGGTGGTATCCAGGCGGTCGTAGCCGCCACCCGTGGTGGAGCCGACTTCAAAGAGATGCTGGTCCGTACCCTGCACATAGGCATCGTCCGTACGGGTGGGAATCTCCACCGAGCCCGAGGTTTCGCCGACCCGGATGACGATGACTTCGCCGGTCCTGAGCGTGATGACCAGATCGCTCCCGCGGGGTGCACGGTCCACGGTGGCGGTCACGATGATCATGCCGCCTTCCGTCACCTGCTGCTGTGCGCTCAGGGTCAGTGTGCCTTCGTACAGCGGCGGCAGCGTGGTGCCGGCCGCACCGCCCAGGCGGTCTTCCACCACGTCGCTTGCGGGACGGGGGTAGGCCAGCGCCAGCGGCGTTGTGGCTTCCAGCACGCTGGCCAGACGCACAAAGGTGTGGTCACCACCACCACCACCGGCATTGGTTGCGGCAGTGGGATCCAGCTCGGCCAAGGGATCCTGGCCGTTGTTGATGGCGGCAATCAGGTTCTCCACCAGCGGATCGACCGCAGTGGGCACGGCGGCCTCCGCGGCCGGAATGTCTTCGAACACATCCGGGCTCAAGGCCACATCCTGGTTCTCGCCCAGGACCAGCGGTGGCTGCCCGTCGGCCTGCAGCACCACGGTGCTGCCTGAAGCGGTCACGACCTCCGCATCGGCGGGAATGCGCATACCTTGGCGCAACGGCGTGAGATTGCCATCCGCATCACGAACCCAGGCCTGGCCTGTCAGCTGTGTCACCAGCACGGGAGTACTTGCCATCTATCACTTTCAATAAGCTCGAGGAACTGCCGCGAATACCTGGTCCGCTGGCGACTTAATATGCGCAATCCTAGGGAAATCCCCTTGCAGTCACTATTGGCGCCGACGCCAATGCCGCACCTTTTATGCAGCAGCAAATGTCAATCATTGTGTGGAATGCATGTAAAAGGCATAGCAGCCAAGATTCAGTGGGCGCATGAAATAGCCCGTCGCATTCAAAAGCGCCACAACCCACCCCGCGCCCTTGTAAGCAAGGGTTGCGCTCAACGCCGTCGGAGTGGCCCGGCGCACTTGACAAACATCAACGGCAGTGCGGTCAACCAGCGCAGTGAACGCTTGCCAGCAGTCGCAAAGTACGGTTCCGTGGTGGCACCAGCGCAGCGGTAACCCTGCGCCCGGCCCCTTCGGCCAATCCCGGTACCATGCCGCCTCCGGCATGCACGGCCCGGTGACGACGGAAAACACCGTTCGTTCCCTGTGGGCTGCTTGCATCGGCCCCAGAAAAATATCCCCATCAATTGATACGGAGTTGCAAGCCATGCGCGCACCGCATGCTCACTTTTTCGTGAGCACCCGGGCGCTGGCTGCCAAGCCCTATGAAATCCTCCATCCGCATCGTGGACGTGGACCGTCTGGAAACCTGGAGCAAGTACAAGCCCGGCATGTGCGATACCTGTGCCGCCAACTGCTGCACCATGCCGCTGGAGGTGCGCCTGCCCGACCTGGTGCGCCTGGGCCTGGTCGACCCGTTCGAGGTCGAGCACATCGAACCCAAGCAGATCGCCAAGCGCCTGACCAAGATGCGACTGATCGACCACTTCAATCCCAAACACGAGATCTTCACCATGGCGCGGCGCGCCAGCGGAGACTGCAACTTTCTGGATGCCACCACACGCCGCTGCACGGTGTACGAGCAGCGCCCGGAGACCTGCCGCCTGCACCCCAAGAAAGGCCCCAAACCGGGTTTTTGCGCCTACGGCAACAAGAACGCCCGCCTCTGAGGCCTGTGGGACCTTTCCAGCCTTTCCGACCTTTCGTCCCGTTCCGCACCCACCAACCCGCCCCCCATGCACCACCTGCACATCGCCGCCGCCTGCCTGTTCAACGCCCAGGGCCAGTTGCTGACCGTGCGCAAGCGCGGCACCCAGGCCTGGATGCTGCCCGGCGGCAAGCGCGATGGAGAGGAAACGCCGCTGCAGGCCCTGGTGCGCGAGCTGCAGGAGGAGTTGCAGATCACCATGGCGGCCGCAGACTTTGCGCCCCTGGGCCAGTTCAGCGCCATCGCCGCCAACGAGGCAGGCACCCAGGTGCACGCCCATGTGCTGGTGGCACACGCCCCCCTGCAGCAGACCGTGCAGGCCGCGGCCGAGATTGCGGGTGTGCAGTGGCTGGCACTGGACCAGCCGCTGCCGGACACCCTGGCGCCGCTGCTGCGCAGCCAGGTGATTCCGGCGCTGCGGGCGCGCAACGCGACGGCCTGAACGCCGCCTGTGGCGCGCTGCGCCAGCCGCTGCCAGGACCACGCCCCATGAAAAAAGGCTGCCCGAGGGCAGCCTTTTTGCGGGGGATGCGGGACGGTTATTCGTCCTGCAAGGTCTCGATCACATTGTCCTGCAGCCGGGTGGCCAGGATCTTGTCGATGATCTTGCCGTCCATGTCGACCACTTCGAACTGCCAGGATTCCCAGACCACCTTGTCCGCCTCGGTGGGCAGCTTGCCGGTCAGCAGCATGACCATGCCGCTGAGCGTCTGGTAGCGGCCCTTTTCCTCTTCCGGCACGCTCTTCAGGTTCAGTCGGTCCTTGAGCTCCACGATGGGGATGTGGCCGTCCAGCAACCAGCTGCCGTCGTCGCGCTGCACCGCCCAGGCGTCGCTGGGGTCTTCGGTGACGAACTCGCCGGTGATGGCTTCCATCAGGTCGTGCACGGTCACGATTCCCTGCACCACGCCGTACTCGTCGACCACAAAGGCCATGGGCGCGCCGGAATTCTTGAAGTTCTCCAGCAGTTCCATGCCGGTGATGGTTTCCGGAATGTAGAGCGGTTTTTCCAGGAAGACGCTGGTGGGCGTCAGTTCGCGGTCGCCCTTGAGCGCATGGGCCATCCACTGGCGGGCATTGAGCACGCCCAGCAGGTCTTCAAAGCTGCCGCTGGTGACGGGAAAGCGCGCGTGGTCGTGCTCTTCGATCAGTGCCAGGTTCTCTTCAAAGCTGGCAGAGATGTCCAGGCACACCACATCGGAGCGCGGCACCATCAGCGAGGAGATCTGGCGATCGTCCAGGCGGAACAGGTTGCGCACCATGGCGTGTTCGTTCTGTTCGATGGCACCCGACGAGGTGCCTTCGGCCAACATGGCATGGATTTCATCCTCGGTCACCGAGGATTCATTGCTCTGGCGCACGCCCAGCAACTTGAGCAGACCCAGGGTGGAGCTGGTGAGCATCCACACGAAAGGCTTGGTCAGCTTGGCCAGCAGGTTGATGGGGCGGGCCACCAGACGGGCAATGGACTCGGGGTTGGTCTGGCCCAGGCGCTTGGGTACCAGTTCGCCCAGGACGATGGACACATAGGTGATCAGGACCACCACCACGGCCGTGGAGACCGTGCCGGCGTACTTGACCGGCATGCCCCATTGCTCCAGCCACACGGACAGCGGCTGGGCCAGTGCGGCTTCACCGAAGATACCGTTGAGCACACCGATGGAGGTGATGCCGATCTGGATGGTGGAGAGAAAGCGGGTGGGGTCTTCCCCCAGCTTGAGTGCAGCAGCCGCAGCGCTGTCGCCCTCATCAATCAGCTTTTGCAGTCTTGCCTTGCGTGCCGTGACCAGCGCGATCTCGGACATGGCAAACACGCCGTTGAGCAGGATGAGGGCGATAAGTATCGGAATTTCCATGATGGTGGGTCGCAGCGGTGGCCTTCCGCAGCTTTAAGCTTTCCTAGGGTGAAAGGTTATTGAATCAGGCCAAAGTACAGGCCCGCCAGAATCAGCAGACCCAGCACAACACGGTACACAACGAAGAATGTAAAGCCCTTGTGTGAAATCAGGCGCATAAACCACACGATCACCGCATAACCAACGACAAAAGCGACAAACGTGGCGGCCAGCGTCATGCCCCACTGGTCGGGTGTCATGGGTTCGCGCTTGAACAGCAGCATGTAAAAGCCCGACAGCAGCACGGCCGGAATCGCCAGCAGGAAGGAAAAGCGGGCGGCCGCCTCACGCGTCAGGCCCAGCAGCAGGGCCACGGTGATGGTGCCGCCCGAGCGCGAAACGCCCGGAATCAGCGCCATGGCCTGGGCCAGGCCCAGCAACACCCCGTCCTTGACACCCAGCTGCGCAATCGTGCGGGTCTGGCTGCCGCGGCGCTCGGCCCAGCCCAGCAGCAGGCCGAAGACGATCAGCATCACCGCTGTCAGCGCCAGCGTGCGGAAGGTGGTTTCAATGAAATCGCGCAGCAGCAGGCCCAGCACACAGATGGGGATGGTGCCCAGAATCACCAGCCAGGCCAGCTTGGCGTCCGCATGCAGCGGTTCGCCCGCGCGGCGGCTGCCGATCACGGGCAGCGAAGCCAGCCAGGCCGTCAGCATGCGCCACACGTCCTTGCGGAAATAGATCAGCACCGCCAGCTCGGTTCCCAGCTGGGTGATGGCCGTGAAGGCAGCGCCTGGGTCGGCATGGCCGGGCAGCAAAGGGCCCAGGATGCGCAGGTGGGCGCTGGAGGAGATGGGGAGGAATTCGGTCAGGCCCTGGACCAGGCCCAGGATCAGGGCATCCAGCCAGCCAAAGTTGGCGTGCATAGCGAAAAAAGCAGTTCAGCGAAGTGGGATGGCCGGCGCTCGCACAAAGTTCCCAAAGCGAACACGCAGCAAAAGTCGCCCAGTGTAGCGCGCCGCTGTTTAACTGGCTGGCCCTACGGCCGCTGCCTGCTGTGCCCAGCTGGGACGGCGCGGGTTGATCACCGGCATGGCAATCGAGGCCACACCGCAGACCTGGTTGCGCCCCTGTTCCTTGGCCTGGAACAGCAGGCTGTCGGCCAGCTTGAACACCGTGTCCACCGTGTCCTCGTCGCGCACCTGGGCCAAGCCCACGCTCACGGTGACATAGGGCGCGGTGGGCGAGGCGTCGTGGGCCAGGTTCAGGCCATGTAGGTCGATCAGCAGCTTTTCCATGCGCTTGCGCAGCGACTGCACATCTTCGTCATAGGCCACCAGGGCAAATTCCTCCCCGCCCAACCGCACGGCCAGATCCAGCGGACGGCGTGCATAGTCCGCCAGCAGATTGCCCACCAGCCGCAGCACCTCATCGCCGGCCTGGTGACCGTAGAGGTCGTTGTAGAGCTTGAAGTGGTCGATATCGATCACGGCCAGGAACAGGGATTCCTTCTCCCGCTTGGCGTGCAGCATGTTGCGCTGGAACTGCTCGCGAAAGATCCGGCGGTTGGCCAGTCCCGTCAACGGATCGTGGCAGGCCTCCCAGTCCAGCAGCTTGCGCAGCACGAACTGCTGGCGCAGTGCACGTTCGCGGAAATACGCCGTCACGCCGGACAGCACCAGCGTGACCCACATCATGATCACCACCAGCCAGTGCTCCGCCAGTTGCTGGGGTTGCGGCAGCAGCCAAGGTCCTGCAAAGGTAGTGACCACACACACCGATACCGCGGCCAGCAGGGCCTGGCGCAGCCGGATGCCCAGCGGATAGAGCGCCACCACCACGGTCAGCAGCATGACGATGCTGGCCTCGGGCAGGCCCAGCGATTTGGCCGTGTAGGAAGAAATCACCACCCCGCAGCCACAGGCCACCACCGACACCACGATCCAGAACTCATGGGTGGCGGACCGGGTTCCGGGGTGCAGCAAGACATACAGGGTGCACAGAAAGCAGGCCAGCACCACCCAGCGCTGCAGCATCACGCCCAGCACAAACTGCAGTTCCCGGCCGGTGCCCAGCACCGCCTGCATGCGCCACCAGTCAAAGGCCGCAAAGAAGATCCACACTAGGCCCAGAAAGCCCAGCGTGAACAGCGTGCTGCGGCGCTGCTGCACGCGCAGCTCCTGCGTGAATTCCTGTTCCAGCACCGGCGAGGCAAAACGCAGCATCTCCAGCGACTGCCCCATTTCCTGGCGCAGTGTCACTGCTTCGTTTTCTGGGCTGACGGGGATGGCCATGGATGCAGGACTTTCAAATGCCTCGGACTGCCCTGGCGTGCAACATGACGCCCAGGACGTGGGGGAGAGCTAGCGGTATTGTGGACAGGGGCTGTTACACGCGGGCTCCGCCAATACATTTGGTAACTGTAGGACAACATCTATTTGTCGATCTTGCGGCCCCGGCAGCCGGGGCTGCCACATGCCGGACATTCCAGGTTGGCAGGCAAGGACCTGCCGGCGTCCGCTGGGTGACCGCAGTGCAAGGCCACTGCGCCTATCGTTGGCTTTTTCCTGTCCGAGCAGATCCGCACCGCGGCCCCGCGGCAGTCACGGGTCTGCGCGATCGAAAGCCGCCATGTCTACCCCCTCTGCCGACCGCCTGCCCCCGATTCCCGAAAGTGACTGGACGCCCGAACAGCGGCGCCTGGCCCAACCCATCATCGATGGACCGCGCGGCGCACTGATTTCGCCCTTTGTGCCGCTGCTGCGCAGCCCGGAGCTGATGGACCATGCCCAGCGCATGGGCGAGTACCTGCGCTTTCGTAGCAGCATCGGCCTGCGGCTGTCGGAGCTGGCCATCTGCATCACGGCCCGCCACTGGTCGCAGCAGGTGGAGTGGGCCATTCACGCGCCCATTGCAGAACGTGAAGGGATTGCACCTGCGGCCCTGGCCGATATCGCCCTGGGCCGCACTCCCGGCGCCTTGCAGCCGGATGAAGCCGTGCTCTACGCCTTCTGTACCGAGTTGCACCGCCACCAGGGCATCAGCGACGCCACCTGGGCCCAGGCCGTTGCCCTGTGGGGCGAGCAAGGGGTGGTCGACCTGATCGGCGTCAACGGCTACTACACCTTGCTGTCGATGGTGATGAACAGCGCCCGCACCACGGTGCCGGCCTCCAGCGCCAGCCCCTTGCCGCCCTTGGGAAAAGGCGGCTGACCCCTCCCTGGGTCACGGATCCTCCACGCGCGCAGACCGGCAGACCGCATGGCCGGTGCGACCGCAGGCCACTTCGCGCGGGCAGGACCGCGCTGGTCCAGCCATATCCCGCCACCAATGCAGACCGTTTTGTATGGTTTCATATGAAATCATACAAACTGAAAACTCTGGTCCTGCCGCAGCTGAAACATTTTTTTCAGCCACTTCCGCATCAAATCCTTATTAAATCTATCTCAGACGCTATCTTTTTTGATAAGAGCGCTGTTACATGCCCTCCCGACTGCCTTTTTGGCAGGCAAATTGCACGGTGGGCATGACCTGCCGTTGCCGGAAACTGAAAACGCATTGAAAACCGCTTTTCAGCGCCCCGTCCCTGCGGATTTTCACCCCACTGGGCCGCACCAGCACGGCAGCTTTTCCACACAAGATGTGAACACCCGCTCGCACCATTTTGTGGATAATTTTTTGGCCTGAATGGGCTGGGCATACGCCCCGCATGTGGATAACCATGTTCCCCCGACCTGTGCACAACATCTGTTTGATATGAAAAGATATTTTCAACACCCTGCGAATGTTGTTCCCAGGTATCAAGCGGCTATTCACAAACTTGTCCCAAGCCGCTAGGCTCTGCAATACCCCTCCCCACAGGCTGGCAGGCAGCGGTGCGGCAGGGATTTAGAGAGCGCTTGTCCACATGTGCCGCGAGGCTGCGACAATCGGTGAACGCAGCCGGATACCGGCTGCGTTGTATGGCATGCGGGGCTCCCTTGCATACAGCCTGCAATACGAGATTTGTAGTGTTTATTCATAAGATTTCACATCTTATCCACTACATATCAATGTATTTATTCATATAAAACACCGGTTTTCCCACGCAAGACCGCTCTCCACACCCTCCATGAGCCAGGAAAAATGGGCCGCGCTGGCCCTTGAATCGTTCGATTCCGTTGTCGCATCCATCCCCGGGTTCCGCAGCCGTGACGGCCAACGGCGCATGGCCGATCAGGTGGCGCGCACATTCGCCCAGACCCAGCTGGGCAAAATCGAGGAAGGCGCTCCGGAGCCGAAAAAATCGATCGCCGTGGTCCAGGCCGGAACCGGGGTGGGCAAGTCGCTGGCGTATTCGGTGCCCGCCATCAGCACCGCCCTGGCACGTGGCACGCGGGTGCTGATTTCCACCGCCACGGTGGCACTGCAGGAACAGCTGGTGAACAAGGATTTGCCGGCCCTGGCGCAGAAAATGCCGGTCCCTTTCAAATTTGCGCTGGCCAAGGGGCGTGGTCGTTTTGTCTGCAAACTCAAGCTCGAGCGGCTGTCCAGCACCGGTGAGCACAGCGAGGAGGCCGATGACCTCTTTGCCGAAGAAGAAGCTGCCCAGCGCAAGGCCCGGCCGCCGGCCGAAAAAGAGGCGCGCATGCAGTTCTATGCCAGCATGGCCGACGCCCTGGCCACCGGCGAATGGAATGGCGACCGCGACAGCCTGAAAACCCCGCCCGAGCCCGAGGCCTGGAGCCCCGTGGCCGCCGAAGGCAGCAGTTGCACCGGCAAGCACTGCCCGGTATTCAGCAGCTGCACCTACTACGAACGGCGCAAGGACATGGTGGCCGCCCAGGTCATCGTTGCCAACCACGATCTGCTGCTGTCCTCACTGGGCGCCCGCCTGCTGCCCGAGCTGGACAACTGCCTGCTGGTGCTGGACGAGGCCCACCACCTGCCGCAGACCGCCCTCTCCCAGTTCGCCTGCGAGATGGATTTGAGCCGCCTGCAGTGGATCGACAAGCTCACCAGCCGGGCCCTGCGCGTGGGCCAGCTGATGGAAGTGGAGGACATCGCCGAGCTGCCCGGCCACAGTGCCGGCCTGCGCCAGCACCTGACGGATCTGGCCCGCCTGGTGATGGACATCTACGGCGACGCACTGAAGGGCCAGAAAGACAGCTGGGGACCGGCCCGTGTACGGGCTCCACGCGGCGTTTTGCCGGAACCCCTGATCAACCCCCTGGCACAGGTCATGCACCACGCCAGCGGCTTTCTGGACGCCTTGCGGGCCATTTCCAAGGCCTTGCGCGCCGAGATCAAGGACAAGCCCGAGGAAGCCCAGCGCCTGTCCGCCCTGTATGCCCAGGTGGGCACCCTGGCACCGCGCCTGGAATCGGTGCACGACACGGCCCAGCTGTTGAGCCAGCAACCCGAGATGCAGGCCGACGGCAGCGCCCAGGTGCCCAATGCCGTACCCAATGCCAAGTGGTTCACCCTGGAGATCGATGGCGACTACATCGTCGTCAAGGCCCATGCCAGCCCCATCCTGCCGGGCGCCACGCTGCGCCACCACCTGTGGAGCCAGGTGCGGGGCGCTGTGCTGACCTCGGCCACCCTGACCAGCTGCGGCGGCTTCGACTTCTTTCTGCGGGAAGCCGGCCTGCACGGCGACGCCAGCGTGCAGACGCTGGAGGTGGCCAGCCCTTTCGACTATGCCGCCCAGGGCACGCTGGTGGCCCACCAGACCCAGGCCGACCCGCGGGAGGCCCAGGCCTTCACCGCCGAGATGGTGGACGCCCTGCTGAACGACCTGGCGCTGGTGCAGGCCGGCGCCCTGGTGCTGTTCACTTCCCGCGAGCAGATGCGCCAGGCCGTGGACGCCCTGCCCTCCCACATGCGCAGCTACGTGCTGGTGCAGAACGCCATGCCACGCACCATGCTGCTGGCCGACCACCGCAACCGGGTGGAGTCGGGCCTGCCCTCCATCATCTTCGGCATGCAGTCGTTTGGCGAGGGACTGGATCTGCCCGGCGCACTGTGCGAGTCGCTGTTCATCACCAAGCTGCCGTTTGCACCCCCCGATGACCCGGTGGGCGAATCCCGTGCCGAGTGGCTGCGTACCAGCGGCCGCAACCCCTTCAACGAGCTGGTGGTGCCAGCCACCGCCATCCGCCTGGCGCAATGGGTGGGCCGTGCCATCCGCACCGAAGAAGACCAGGCCCATGTCTACTGCTACGACAAGCGCCTGGTTGCCACCAGCTATGGCGCCCAACTGCTCAAGGGCCTGCCACCGTTCACCCTGGCCAAGCGCACAGCCTAGCGCCGTCTGGCGGCCTCCTGCGCCCCTCACAGAAGGGGCAGCCGCTGTGCGGCACCGCATGGGTGGCATGGCCACACCATGTGCAGACCGGTTCAGCGCCTCGGAGAGCGGCTGTGCCCGGTGCGTGCACCTGGATCAACCCCTGCCTGTTTTTTCAGCAGGAAAACGCACGCGCCTCCCGCCATCCTCACCATGCACATGCCCGCCATGGGCTGTGCACAACTGCTTTTTCAACGCGCCCTGCCTCCGCATCCCAGCCGTGTCCCTGCAGCCACGGATCGGCCGACAGTGCTGCGCCAGCGTCATTGAATTTTTTTGAACATTCCGGTTTTCAGAGGCAAGTTGTCCAGTTATCCCATGCCTTGCATAACTTTCTGTGGATAAAAACCGCTGAATGTCCAAAGAAACGGCGGCATGGTCACGCCGATTCGGCTGAAAAACGCTTTTCAACCCCAAGCAGTGCTTGCAGCGAAGTATGCCGCTTTTCAGCGCAAGGCCGTCTGCCGTTCCTCGAAAACCGGGGCTTTCCGTGCGGTCATGCCCTTTGTGGAGCCACGATCTGGGAGTTCTCTCTATGACTTCTTCTTTATTTCAATGAAATAAATTAGTCGTAGTAGTAATGCACCGGTTTTTTTGTGGATAACCCACTGAGTCCATGCTTTTTCAAGGGCTTGCATGGTGGAAAAACATGTGGGTCATGCACAAGTTCTGCTGTCCTCGCAACGGGGACAACTGCGCACATCCCTGGATTTTTGTGGAAAACCTATTTTTTCAAGGCAACTTGTCCACAGAGGGATCTTCCCTCTGATGTAACGTAGTTTTAAGAGATTTTTATTGAAAACAAAAGGTATACAGCTATCAATTTTGATGTGAATAACTGAAAAGCCGAGGTTTACCAACAATCTGCCACCTCGGTGTTGGCAATCTGCTGGGCTCCAGAAACGACGGAAAAGTGGATTGAAAAAAACGCAACCGGAGTGGAAGGCATGAAAAACCGCGCAAACTTTGCGCGCAGATGTTGTTCTTATATTTAATTTTTTAAATTAGTAGTCATAGTAAGCACCGCCAGATTCTGTGGACAAGTCTTCTTTTTCGTTGTATTTCAATGGTTTGGAGATTGTTAAAGCATGTGGTTGGCACCGGGCTGCCGCTGTCACCCGATTGGGTACAAGCTGAAAAAAACTTTCCAGACAGTGGATAAGTGCCGAGTTGCTCTTTTTTTCTGCCCATGCTTGTCCACAGGCCTGGAAAGCACTCGAACAGGCTTCAACCAGCCGGAACAGGCCTCCTGGTGCGGTGGAGGAGGGCTTCCGACTGGATGTAACTCGGTTACGAAGGTTTGAAATGTCGCCAAACTAGGTAACTGAGTTACTTTTTTGTCTAAGTTGTTGTTTTATATAGAATCTCTGCCCCGGGAGGATGCCGGACACGGAGCCTGCAGCTGCATTGGCCGTGGCAGAGCTGGCCCGAGCGTCCTGGCGGTGCATCGCTGCCACCAAGGGGGTGGACCCGTGGTGGCGGCAAGCGGGTCCGTAGAGGGTCCGTGCCAGGGGCTGGAAGGTGAAAAGAATTTTTCGCGCTGTGTGGGGGGGCTGCGCGGGAAAAAACCGGAATGTGCTGCATGGGCGGCACATGCGGCCATGTGGCACATGTATGGCGGGCCTGCGGCTTCCGGGTCAAAACTGCAGGCATAAAAAAAGCAGGCACAAGACCTGCTGAAGAGGGTGGTGTCCCGGCTGGGCAACCGGGATGGCGCACGACCGAAACCGATTCAGGCGCCGGGCGCCGCAGCGGGGGCTGCCTGACCAGGCTGACCCATGCCGGGGTGGCCGCCACGCATGCCGGGATGGCCTTCGCCACGGGGACTGCCGCGGTGCATGCCAGGACCTTTGCCATGGCCGTGGCCGTGCATGGGCATGGCCACATCGAATGCTTTTTGCTGCGCCGGATTCAGGCTGGCGTAGAAGGCCTTGGTGGCGTTTTCACGCTGCTCGATGGCGGCGTTGCGTTCCTTGCGCAGGCTCTGGGCCTGGTCAATGCGCTGGGGCGTGGTCAGCTTGTTGAAGGCCTCACGGTCCATGCGAGGCGCTTTGCGCTCTGCAGGGCGGGTGGCTTCCACGTACTTTTTCCAGGCACCTTCCTGGGCGGCGGTCAGCTGCAGCAAGGGCTTGACGCGTTCCATGTGCTGGGCATGCATGGCGGCAGGGTCCAGGGCAGGGCGGCCCGCCTGGTGGGGGTGGGCAGGGGCGGTCTGGGCCGTGGGGGCTGCCGGTGCGGCGGTGTTCTGTGCCCACACGGGCAGGGTGAAGGCGCCGGCCAGTGCAGCAGCGGTGGCGGTGGCGATCAGGGAGCGTTGCAAGAGGGCCATGGTGATGTCCTTTCCTTCAGGTTGAGGGGAACGCTGCAGCTTGGTTGCAGCGCTTGAATGCAAGTGTGGGGACTGTCTGTAAGCGTTCCATGTGGAAACCGTGATGCTGTGTAAAGTAGTGCGAAGCCTGGAGACCCTCTGCACCCCGTAGCTGGCAGGGCAGGGTGGTCCACAATGGGCAAATGAGGGATTACCACGCCACCAGGTCGGCGTGGATAGCCATGGTTTGGATAAGGCGCAGCGCCGACGGAGGCGCTGCGCTGCATGACACAGAAAAGAGGTTGCTGCGTGTTCAAGAACATGATCGTGTACCGCATTGCCGCGCAATGGCAGGGTGCACTGGAACAGATGGAAGAAGCGCTGCAAAAGACGCCTTTCACCCCCTGTGGAGCGACGCAGGAAAAGTCTTCCGGCTGGGTGCCACCGCGTGGCGAGGAGCATGGGCTGCTGGCCGAAAGCGTGGGTGGCCAATGGGTGATGCGCTATATGAGCGAGAGCAAGATGCTGCCCGCCAGCGTGCTCAACCGCAAGGTGGCGGAGAAGGCCGAAGCGATTGAAAAAGAGTTCGGCCGCAAACCGGGCAAAAAGGAAAAGCAGGAGCTCAAGGACGAAGCCAAGCTGGACCTGCTGCCCATGGCCTTCACCAAGCAGGGGGCCATGTGGGTCTGGCTGGATCCGCAGGCCAAGCTGCTGGTGCTGGACACCGGCGCCCAGGGCCGTGCCGACGAGGTGGTGACGCTGCTGGTTGAAAGCCTGCAGGGCTTTGGCGTGGCGCTGCTCGATACGCAGACCAGTCCCCAGGCAGCCATGGCGCACTGGCTGATCAGCCAGGAGCCGCCGGTGGGTTTTTCTGTGGACCGCGAATGCGAGCTCAAGGCCGCGGACGAATCCAAGGCGGTGGTGCGCTACGCACGCCACCCGCTCGATATCGACGAGGTCAAGCAGCATGTGGAGCAGGGCAAGCTGCCGACCAAGCTGGCCATGACCTGGGACGACCGCGTGAGCTTTGTGCTGAGCGACACCCTGCAGGTCAAGAAGATTGCCTTCCTGGACAGCGTGCTGGATGAGGCCGGCGATGAAGGCGGTTTTGACACCGATGTGGCGATTGCCACCGGTGAATTGAGCCGCCTGATTCCGGACCTGATCGACGCCCTGGGTGGTGAAGGCCGTACCGAGCTGGGCCAGGACCTGCCTGCAGCATTGCAGCCGTCGGGCTCGGGGACCGAAACCCTGGCGGTGCGCGTGGCCGGTGGCAGGCCGGCTGGGCAGGGCGGCAAGGTGACCGGGCCGGCCGAAGCCCCGGTGGACACCGATCCGCAGAGCATGCCGTTCTGAAGGCGGTGGAGGGGCCGCAGCGGCGCCTTCAGAACGGCGCGTCGCGGTGGCTGCGCTCAAAGAAACGCAGCGACTCTGCCGTGGGCTGTGCCAGCACCACCCGGTTGCGGCCGTTGCGCTTGGCTTCGTACATGGCGGCATCGGCGGCCGCCACCAGGGCCTCCCATGGGCTGGGCTGCTGGAGCTGGGCGGTGTAGACCCCCACACTGATGGTGAACTCCAGGCGGGGGCCGGTGCTCAGCTGCAACGGGCTCAGGCGCACGGCATCGCACAGGCGCTGGGCCAGGGGCAGGGCCTCGGCGGAATGGGTGTGGGGCAGCAGCAGCACGAACTCCTCCCCGCCATAGCGCGCCGCCAGATCGCCTTTGCGCAGCTGGCTCTGCAGCGTGTGGGCCACGCTCTGGATCACCCGGTCGCCCACCAGGTGGCCGTGGCTGTCGTTGATGCGCTTGAAGAAATCGATGTCCAGCACCACCACCGACAAGGGCATGCCGGTGTGCACGGCCTGGGCCATGGCGTCGAGCAGGCCTTGCACCAGGGCCGTGCGGTTGGGCAGCTGGGTCAGCGGATCGAGCCGGGCCTTGTCCTGGTCCAGCGCGGCCTGGCGGTCGTGCAGCATCAGCAGCAGACCGATGCTGGAGAGCACCAGGTTCACGAACAGCGTCAGGCAGACGCTCCACAGCGCCAACTGCTCATACACCGACAGGCGCTGGCGCGAAAACGGCAGGGGAGAGGTTTCCTGCACGATCAGCGGCAGCAGGGCCAGACTCTGCGCCAGCACCGCCACCACCACCAGCACCCAGCCGCTGCCAGGCGTGCTGCGGCGCATGCGTTGCAGCAGCCACAGCAGGTAGAGCAGCTGGCCCAGCAGCAGGGCGGCATGCAGGCGGTGAAACAGCCCCCAGTCCTGCGGCAGCAGCAGCGCTGCCAACGCCATGGTGATGGCCTGGGGCAGAAACAGGATCAGGCAGTCGCGCACCAGGCGGTCGCTCTGGCGAAAGCGCTGCAGCGCAATGGTGAAACAGGAGGTGGCCAGACAGACCAGCAGCAGGGAGGCCATCAGCAGCGCCAGGCTGGCGTTGCGGCTGACCAGGGCCAGCAGCAGATAGGCCATGCCGATCAGGGTGTTGCACCACAGCCCCTGGGACAGGCCCTGGTACCAGAACGGCCGCCCCAGCACCCAGATCACCCAGGCCAGCACCCAGGCAGCCAGGCCGATCATGCCCAGGGCTGTGAGGAAGTCTGGCGCTAACGAAGACATGGCTTGGCTAGGGATAGGCTATGAAGCCATCCTAGCCCAAGCTTTTGCCTGTGGTTCGCCATGCCCCGGTTTGGAGCAAAACGGCCCTGTAAGCCCTTTTAGAGGGTGGTGGTAGGGCAGGACCTCAGTGGATGCCGGAACGCGTGCGACGGCGCGTTTTGTTCTCGTACATGGCGGCGTCGGCCAGGGCCAGGGCCTGCTCGGTGCTGGTCTGCGCCGGGTGCACGGCCACCACGCCGACGCTGGCGCCGGGGTAGTGCAGCAGATCCTCCGCCACGGCCACATCGCACTGGGTGGCCAGCGCCAGGCGCTCCTCCAGCTCGTACAGCACCTGGGTCGCCGATTGCGAAATCTCCGGGCCGGTGCCCACCATGACGAACTCGTCGCCGCCGATGCGTGCGGCAAAGTCGCTGTCGCGCAGCGCATTCAGCAGCTGGCGCGCCACGGTCTGCAGCAGCTGGTCGCCCGCTTCGTGGCCGTGCTGGTCGTTGATCTGCTTGAAGCCGTCCAGGTCGATGAAGGCCAGCAGCACGCTGCGTCCGTCGCGCTCGGCCCGGGCCCACATGCGGGGCAGCTCCTCCATCAGGGCATGGCGGTTGGGCAGGCCGGTGAGGGCGTCGGTCAACGCATAGTTGGCCAGCTCCAGATTGCGTTGCTGCAGCTCTTGCAGCAGCAGCTCCCGCTCCACCTGCTGGCCGATCAGGCCGGCGAACAGCTCCAGCGTGGCCATGGCACCGTCGGGCATGGCCTGCTCGACGCCGCTGGCAGCGCACAGCGTGCCGTAGAGCTGGCCCTGGGGCAGGCGCACCGGGGCGCTGACATAGGTATGCAGGCCCAGGGCGCGGGCGGCCTCGGAATCGCCCCAGCTGGAGACCACATCCGCCGTATAGGGCTGGCGGTCCTCCAGCGCGCGGCGGCACAAGGTGTCCTGCCAGGGGACGACCAGGCCTTCGGGCATCTCCAGCCGACCGCGGTTGCAGGTGTACAGCACATGCTGCTGGCTGTGGGGCAGGTCGATGCGGGTGAGGTAGGTGGAATCCAGTTTGGTCACCTGCTGCAGCATGTCCAGCAGGGGGCGGGTCAGCTCCTCCAGGGACTTGGCATGAACGAGGGTGTGGCTCAGACGGGGCAGCAGGGATTCCATGGGAGGCACGGGAGCAGGGTGGTCAAGGCTCGGATGATAGGGCGCGCGCAGCGCAACAGACGATGGCGCGGCCCGGGATGTGTGACAGAGCTTGTCTTAGCGCAGCGGTCGTTGCGGATGCCGGGTTTCAGTTGCTCGGAAGGAGGCTGGAACCCGGCATCAACACGGGAGGGCCAGCCCCCGCGCCGGGCGGGCGTCAGACGCGCTCGAAGATGGCGGCAATGCCCTGGCCGCCGCCGATGCACATGGTCACCAGCGCATAGCGGCCACCGGTGCGGTGCAGCTCGTAGACCGCCTTGGTGGTGATGATGGCGCCGGTGGCGCCCACGGGGTGGCCCAGCGAGATGCCCGAGCCATTGGGGTTGACCTTGGCGGGGTCCAGCCCCAGTTCCTGGATCACGGCGCAGGCCTGGGCGGCAAAGGCTTCGTTGGCCTCGATCACGTCCATGTCCTGGATCTTCAGGCCTGTGCGGGCCAGCACCTTCTGGGTGGCGGGGACCGGGCCGATGCCCATATAGGCCGGCTCCACACCGGCGTGGGCATAGCCCACCAGGCGGGCCAGCGGCTTGACGCCCAGGGCCTGCACGCGGTCGCCGGCCACCAGGGTGACGGCGGCAGCACCGTCGTTGATGCCCGAGGCATTGCCGGCCGTGACCGAGCCGCCTTCCTTCTTGAATGCGGGCTTCATGCCCGCCAGGGTCTCCAGTGTGGTGGCCGCACGCACATGTTCGTCGGTGTCGAACAACACCGTGCCCTTGCGGCTGGCGATTTCCACCGGAACGATCTGCTCCTTGAAACGGCCGGCCTCGATGGCGGCCGCGGCGCGCTGCTGGCTCAGCACGGCCAGTTCGTCCTGCATGCTGCGGGAGATCCGGTAGCGCTCGGCCACGTTCTCGGCCGTGATGCCCATGTGCATCTTCTGCCAGGGGTCGTGCAGGATGCCCAGCATGTAGTCGATGCTCTTGGCGTCGCCCATGCGCTGGCCCCAGCGGGAGGCCTGGTCGAAATAGGGGCCGCGGCTCATGGATTCGGCGCCGCCGCCAATCGCCACATCGCAGTCGCCCAGGGCAATGGCCTGGGCGGCGGACACGATGGCCTGCAGGCCGGAGCCGCACAGGCGGTTCACATTGAAGGCCGGGGTTTCGATGGGGCAGCCGGCATCGATGGCCGCCACGCGCGACAGGTAGGCATCCTTGGTGTCGGTGGGGATGACGTTGCCCATGACCACATGGCCCACGGCATCAGGGGCGATGCCGGCGCGCGTGATGGCCGCCTTCACGGCGGTGGTGGCCAGCTGGGTGTTGGGCACATCCTTGAGGCTGCCGCCGAAAGTGCCGATGGCGGTGCGGGCTGCGCTGACGAGGAAAACCTCGCGGGTCTGGCTCATGCTTGTCTCCTGAGAAAGTGGTCGGGGTGCTGGCGCGGCCTCGCTGTGCCGGGTCCAGCCGCAAATTGTGCGTTTGCACATTGGAAATGCAAAGCCCCGCCGCCCGGGTCATCTGCGTGACCGGATGCGGCGGGGCCCTGGGTGTGGCGCTCGCTTCAGTGCGGGGGGGCGAGTTCCGGCGCGGCCAGATCGTCCAGGATGGGGCAGTCCGGGCGGTCGTCGCCCCGGCAGCAGGACACCAGCGATTGCAGGCTGCGCTGCATGGCCTGCATGGCGGCAATGCGCTCGCCCAGTTCGGCAATGTGCTGCTGGGCAATCTGCTTGACCTGGGCGCTGCTGCGCGCCTGGTCGCGCCACAGGCCCAGCAGCAGGCTGATCTCTTCCATGGAAAAGCCCAGATCGCGGGAGCGGCGGATGAAGCGCAGCGTGTGCACGTCGGCCGGACCATACTGGCGGTAGCCGCTGTCGGTGCGGGCCACTTCGGGCAGCAGGCCCAGCGATTCGTAATGCCGCACCATGCGTGCCGACACGCCGGCCAGGCGTGCGGCGTCGCCAATGGGCACCGGCCAGTGGGCCGGTGCCACCGCCTCAGGCGGCGACCTGGTAGCCTTCTTCGGCGATGGCATGGCGCAGGGCCTCGCGTTCGGCGGCGCTCTGCACCACCACTTTCTTCTGGGCCCGGTCGATCTGCACCTGGGCCGATGCATCGACTTCGTGCACCGCATTGGTGACGGCGCGCTCGCAATGGCCGCAGGTCATGCCTTCAACGTGAAATTCATGTTCCATGGTGGTTCTCCTGAGAAAAAAGAGGCGGACCCGGATGGGTGTGCTGCCTGGGATGGGTCCATGATGAACCTTCACATGATGGCAAAGTCAAGCCGGTTTTGCAGTCCCCCGCCATGGCGCAGATGGTTTCACGTGAAACCAAGAAGGCAGGCGATGGAGATGCTGCACTGCACAAAGAGCCGGAGGAAGTTGCCTGAGTGACTGAAACCCCGTATTCCCGGGGAATTCCCGTCAGTTTCCCCAGGCCACGAAGGGGCGATGTCTGGCAAACTTTGACACTTCTATCCAGAATTTGCATTTATTTGCAATATGACGCCGACGGACGTGGAAATCCTGTGTGTTCAGCTGGATCTGTCTGTTGCTCAGTGCTTTGGAGGTTTGCGGTCATGAATGTGTTTGCACTCATGCGGGGTTTCACGATCAGGTTGCGCATGTTGGGCGCCATCGCGGTGGTATTGGTGCTGCTGGGCCTGCTGGGAGGGGCCGGGATGTGGGGCATGTTCCGCATCCAGGACATGAGCCAGGATTTCCGTCAAACCTCGTACACCAAGGCCCAGCACCTGTCCCAGCTGCGCGCCAGCCTGGGCCTGGTGCGCCAGCACGAGAAGGACATGATCATCCAGTACGAAAACCCGGAGCGCGTGACCAAGGCCAAGGAGTCGTGGCTCAAGGGGCTGGAGCAGGTCAAGGCCGTGTCCCAGAAGTTCGTGGGGGAGGTCAGCGATGCCGACGATGCGCTCGTGCAGGAGCTGATGCAGCGCATGGACAATTACCAGAAGCAGTTCGAGCCGGTAGTGCGCCAGCTGGAAGCCAATGGCTATGACACTGCCACCATCGCCTACCGCATGGGCAACAAGGCCATGGCCGAGCTGGTGGAAGTGGACACCCTGGTGCAGAAGCTGGCCCAGGTGCTGCAGGACGAGGCGGATGCCGCCCAGCGCAACGAAAGCGAAGCCGCCACGCAGACCCAGTGGCTGTTCCTGCTGTCCGTGGTGATCACGGTGCTGGTGGTGGCTCCGCTGACGTTGCTGAACATGGTGTCCATCTGCCGCCCGCTGGAAATTGCCCGCCGCATGGCGCTGGCCATTTCCAAGGGCGATCTGTCCCAGCAAATGCAGGTGGAAGGCAAGGATGAAGTGGCCGACCTGCAAACCGCGCTGCAGGAAATGCGCCGCAGTCTGAACCAGATGGTGGGCCAGGTGCATGACGCCAGCGGCAACATTGCCACGGCCAGCCAGGAGATCGCCATGGGCAACACCGATCTGTCCAGCCGCACCGAGCAGACTGCCAGCAACCTGCAGCAGACCGTGGCGTCGCTGATGCAGCTGACCTCCACCGTGCAGCAGACCGCGAGTTCGGCCCAGCTGGCCAACCAGCTGGCAAGCTCGGCCAGCGACACCGCACTGCGCGGCGGCGCCATCGTCCAG
This sequence comes from Comamonas sp. CMM03, assembly GCF_019218715.1. Classification (NCBI taxonomy): domain Bacteria; kingdom Pseudomonadati; phylum Pseudomonadota; class Betaproteobacteria; order Burkholderiales; family Comamonadaceae; genus Comamonas; species Comamonas sp. CMM03. The sequence goes on from NZ_JAHUXB010000003.1 coordinate 261,111, forward strand.
CAGGCGGTGCAGAGCATGCAGGACATCTCCACCTCCAGCCGCAAGATCAGCGACATCATCGGCCTGATCGACTCGATTGCCTTCCAGACCAACATCCTGGCGCTGAATGCGGCCGTGGAAGCGGCCCGTGCCGGCGAGCAGGGCCGTGGCTTTGCCGTGGTGGCTGGGGAAGTGCGCCTGCTGGCAGGCCGCAGTGCCGAAGCCGCCAACGAGATCAAGCGCCTGATCCAGACCAGCGTCAGCGCCGTGGATGGCGGTGTACGCCATGTGGAAGAAGCGGGCCTGAACATGCAGGAAATCGTCGACAGCGTCCGCCGGGTGGGCGACATCATTGGCGAGATCACTGCGGCCTCGAACGAGCAGTCGTCGGGCATTGGCCAGGTGAACCAGGCCGTGGGCGATATCGACCGCATGACGCAGCAGAACGCCGCGCTGGTGGAAGAAGCCTCGGCCGCCGCCGATTCGCTGCGCGACCAGGCGGGTCGCCTGGCCCAGGTGGTCAACCAGTTCCACCTGGACCAGAGCCTGCAGGTGCAGCATGGCAGCCGTGCTCCGGCCGCTGCGGTCGGCAGTCTGCCGGGCGCCGGCCGGCCAGTGGCGGCGCCGCGCGCTCAGCCCAAGGTGGGGGCAGCCCCGCGCAAGGAAGAGCGTGCGCTGCTGAGCTGATCCGCTCCAGATCTGCTCCAGATATGAAAAGGCCTCCAGTTGGAGGCCTTTTTCGTTGGTGGCTGCGTTGCACGGTCTGTGCATCGGCCCTTCAGCGGCGGCTTATTTGGCCAGGCCTTCGGCGCGCAGGGCGGCCTGCACGGCCGGGCGGCTGCCCACACGCTGGCGGTAGGCCTGCAGCTGCGGCAGGTCGCCCAGTTCCAAGCCCACATGCTGGGCCCAGTTGGAGACGGTGAACAGATAGGCGTCGGCCACACAGAACTGGGCGCCGGTCAGGTAGTCCTTGCCGGTCAGCTCCTTTTCCACCCACGCGAAGCGCTTGCGCAACTGGGCCAGGATGGTGGGCTTGTAATCGGCGGGGGTGCTGGGGTTGAACAGTGGGCCAAAGCCCTTGTGCAGTTCGGTGCCGATGAAATTCAGCCATTCCTGCACGCGGTAGCGCTCCAGGGTGCCGCTGGCCGGAATCAGCTGCTTGGCTGGCACCTGGTCGGCGATGTACTGCACGATCACCGGGCCTTCGCGCAGGGTCTGTCCGTTGTCCAGCACCAGGAAGGGCACGTAGCCCAGCGGGTTGATGGTGTAGAAGTCCGTGCCGTCCTGCAGCGTGTGGGTCTTGGTGCTGGCCAGAATGGCTTCGTAGGGCAGGCCGGCTTCTTCCAGCACGATGTGGGGGGACAGGGAGCAGGCGCCGGGGCTGTAGTAAAGCTTCATGGTGTGTGGCATGCCCGCGCAGGGCAGGGGGTTGAACACAGTTGCACATGCTAAATCGCCGCACGCCCGGCTGCCAAATCCCTGCTGGACACAAGGCCGGACGGGCTGCAGTCCTGCGTGTTTCACGTGGAACACACCGGGAGGTGGCAGGGCCTGCGGTGTCCAGGCGTGGAGAAAACCGCGGTTCCAGCCTGGGCGAAAGACAAGGCGGGCAAAGGGTGGGAAAATCAAAGGTTTGCACGCGCCTGCACATTTGAACGCAGCGCGGGATGCCGGGGTGACAGCGCGTAAGGCCTGCACAGACGCCGGCGGCAGTGGCAGCCTGTTGCCTGCACTGCCAAGACCTCGGGTGGCATGGCGATGCCGCCCGCGACGGAGTTGAAGAACATGCTGTACCCCCAAGAATTTGATGTGATCGTCGTCGGCGGCGGTCACGCCGGCACCGAGGCCGCACTGGCTGCCGCCCGCATGGGCTGCAAGACGCTGCTGCTGTCCCACAATATCGAGACCCTCGGCCAGATGAGCTGCAATCCGTCCATCGGCGGCATCGGCAAGGGCCACCTGGTCAAGGAAGTGGACGCCATGGGCGGTGCCATGGCGCTGGCCACCGACCAGGGCGGCATCCAGTTCCGCATCCTGAACAGTTCCAAGGGCCCGGCCGTGCGCGCCACGCGGGCCCAGGCGGACCGCATCCTGTACAAGGCGGCGATCCGGGAGATGCTGGAGAACCAGCCCAATCTGTGGCTGTTCCAGCAGGCGGTGGACGACCTGATGGTGGAGGGCGACCGCGTGGTGGGGGCGGTCACCCAGGTGGGCATCCAGTTCAAGTCCAAGACCGTGGTGCTGACGGCCGGCACCTTCCTGGACGGCAAGATCCACGTGGGCCTGGACAACTATGCAGCCGGCCGCGCCGGCGATCCGCCCGCGGTCACGCTGTCGGCGCGCCTGAAGGAGCTGAAGCTGCCCCAGGGCCGCCTGAAGACCGGCACGCCGCCGCGCATCGATGGCCGCAGCATCGACTTCAGCCAGTGCACCGAGCAGCCCGGCGACGGCATGCCCGGCGGCATGAACGAAGGCCATGTGCCGGTGTTCAGCTTCCGCGGCAATGCCGCCATGCACCCGCAGCAGATGCCGTGCTGGATCACGCACACCAACGAACGCACGCACGAAATCATCCGCAGCGGGTTTGACCGCAGCCCGATGTTCACCGGCAAGATCGAAGGGGTGGGCCCGCGTTACTGCCCCAGCGTGGAAGACAAGATCAACCGCTTTGCGGACAAGGACAGCCACCAGATCTTTCTGGAGCCTGAAGGCCTGACCACACACGAGTACTACCCCAACGGCATCTCCACCTCGCTGCCCTTCGACATCCAGTACGCACTGGTGCGCAGCATGAAGGGGTTGGAGAACGCGCACATCCTGCGCCCCGGCTATGCCATCGAATACGACTACTTCGACCCCCGTGGCCTGAAGAGCAGTTTCGAGACCCGCCAGATCCAGGGCCTGTTCTTTGCGGGCCAGATCAACGGCACCACGGGCTACGAGGAAGCCGCGGCCCAGGGCCTGTTCGCCGGCATCAACGCCGGTCTGCAGGCGCGCGGCCAAGGTCCGTGGATGCCGCGCCGTGACGAAGCCTATCTGGGGGTGCTGGTCGACGACCTGATCACCAAGGGTGTGACCGAGCCCTACCGCATGTTCACCAGCCGCGCCGAGTTCCGTCTGCAGCTGCGTGAAGACAATGCCGATATGCGCCTGACCGAGGTCGGCCGTCAGCTCGGTGTGGTGGGCGATGCGCAGTGGGAGCTCTTCAACCGCAAGCGCGATGCTGTTTCACGTGAAACAGAACGCCTGAAGGCCACCTGGGTGAATCCGCGCAATCTGCCTGCAGCCGAGTCCGAGCGCGTGCTGGGCAAGAGCATCGAGCACGAATACAACCTGTTCGACCTGCTGCGTCGCCCCGGGGTGGGCTATGCCGCCCTGGTGGGCATGGACGGCGGCAAGTATGAAGCGGCCGAGGTGTCGCGCGAAACGCTGGGCGATCTGCACGACGATGTGCTGGAACAGGTGGAGATTGCCGCCAAGTATTCCGGCTACATCGACCGTCAGAAGGAAGAGGTGCAGCGCGCTGCCCACTACGAATCGCTGAAGCTGCCGGCCGAGCTGGACTACATGCAGGTGGCGGCCTTGTCGATCGAGGTGCGCCAGAAGCTGCAAAAGCACCGGCCCGAGACATTGGGCCAGGCCTCGCGCATTTCCGGCGTCACGCCGGCGGCGATCTCGTTGCTGATGATTCACCTGAAGAAGGGCGGCTTCAAGGGCTTTGCGCCTGCAGCCGCCACCGGCACGGAGCAACAGGCATGAGCGCGGCACTGCGGTCCCAGCTGGAGCAGGGTGCCCAGCAACTGAAGCTGGGCCTGGGGGTGGCGCAGATCGACACCCTGATGGCCTTCCTCGACCTGCTGCAGAAGTGGAACAAGGTCTACAACCTGACGGCCGTGCGCGACCCGCAGGAGATGATGACCCACCACCTGCTGGACAGTCTGGCCGCCGTGCCTGCGCTGCGCCGCCATGTGGCCAGCCTGGGGCGCCAGCCCGGCGAGCGGGTGGCGCAGCTGGATGTGGGCTCGGGCGGTGGTCTGCCGGGCGTGGTGTTTGCCGTGTGCTGCCCGGAGGTGGATGTGCACTGCGTGGACACCGTGGCCAAGAAGGCGGCTTTCCTGCAGCAGGCGGCGGTATCGCTGAAGCTGCCCAACCTCAAGGGCATCCACGCCCGGGTGGAAAGCCTGAAGGGACCGTACGACATCGTCAGCTGCCGGGCCTTCGCCTCGCTGATCGACTTCACCACCTGGTCGCGTGCCGCCATCGCGCCGCAAGGCATCTGGTTCGCCATGAAGGGCAAGAAGCCCGACGACGAGATGGCCGCGCTGGGCGCCGATGTGCAAGTGTTTCACGTGGAACACTTGCAGGTTCCCGGCCTGGATGCGGAGCGCTGCATCGTCTGGTTGCGGCCCATTGGCTGAGCGCGCTGGTTCAGTGGTTGCAGTTGGAAGCTGCACTGCAAGCTGCGGTCGCATAAACTCGGCGCTTTGATAGAGCAGGGTACATGCATGCTGGGCGTGGCTGATTACGGCGCTTTCGTTGTCGCCATTCTTCTTTTTCTCCTCATTCCCGGGCCAGGCAATCTGGCCTTGATCACCTCCACCGGCCAGGGCGGCATGCGCGCCGGCATGGTCACCGGGTTGGGCGTGATCGCCGCAGACCAGGTGCTGATGTGGCTGGCGGTGGCAGGTGTGTCGGCCTTGCTGGCTGCGCACCCGGCGCTGTTCCAGGCGGTGCAGTACCTGGGGGTGGCCTATCTGGGCTGGCTGGGCTGGCGCATGCTGCGGGCCCAGCCCGGCGATGCGCCGGTGCTGAAGATGGCACCACGCCAGTACTTCCGCCAGGGTGCCCTGATCACCTTGCTCAACCCCAAGGCCATCGTGTTCTACATGGCGTTCTTCCCGCTGTTTGTCGATCCTGCCCAGCACCGGGGCGTGCTGACCTTTGCGGTCATGGCCGCCACGGTGGCGCTGCTGACGGCGCTGTACAGCGTGGTGGTGGTGCTGCTGACGGCCCGCATGGCCCAGCGCCTGCGGGCCAATCCCGTGGTGGTGCGTGTGCTGAATAAGACAGCAGGTGTGTTTCTGATCGGTTTTGGCCTCAAGTTGGCCATCTCCAAGTAAGCTAAAAAACTATGGCCAAAATCTTCTGTGTCGCCAACCAAAAAGGTGGCGTCGGCAAAACCACTTCGGCAGTGAACCTGGCAGCCGGTCTGGCCAGCATCGGCCAGCGCGTGCTGCTGGTCGATCTGGATCCCCAGGGCAATGCCACCATGGGCTCGGGCGTGGACAAGCGCGCGCTGGAGCTGACGGTGTATGACGTGCTGCTGGAAAACGCCTCCGTCAAGGAAGCCGCCGTGCATTCCGAGCAGGTGGGCTACCACGTGCTGGGTGCCAACCGTGAGCTGTCGGGCGCAGAGATCGAGCTGGTGTCGCTGGAACGCCGCAACGAACGCCTCAAGGGCGCGCTGAGCACCGTCGATGGCGACTACGACTTCGTGCTGATCGACTGCCCGCCTTCGCTGTCCATGCTGACGCTGAACGGCCTGTGCTCGGCCCACGGCGTGATCGTGCCCATGCAGTGCGAGTACTTCGCGCTGGAAGGCCTGACCGATCTGGTGAACACCATCAAGCAGGTGCACGCCAACATGAACCCGGACCTGCAGATCATCGGCCTGCTGCGCGTGATGTTCGACCCCCGCACCACCCTGCAGCAGCAGGTCAGCGACCAGCTCAAGGACCACTTTGGCGACAAGGTGTTCGACACCGTCATCCCCCGCAATGTGCGCCTAGCCGAAGCCCCCAGCTACGGCCTGCCGGGCGTGGTGTTCGACCCGTCCGCCAAGGGCAGCAAGGCCTTCATCACCTTTGCCAAAGAGATGGTGGGCCGCATCAAGAAGATGCGCGTCTGAGCATGAAGACAACCAGCTGCCGCGGCCCTTACCGGGCGCACTGGAAGCTATGAAAAGCAAAGCAATGGCCTGTTTTACCCCTTCGGATGTGCTGCTGCTGCCCGGCTGGCAGAACTCCGACGCCGACCACTGGCAAAGCCGCTGGGAGCAGCGCTACGGTTACCAGCGCCTGGAGCAGCACGACTGGCAGCGCCCGCTGCGCGGGGACTGGTCGGCGCGGCTGCAGGAGCATTTGGTCGATGCCCCGGCGCCGGTGGTGCTGGTGGCACACAGCCTGGGCTGCATTCTGGCGGCCTGGTGGGCGGCCCATTCGCCGCTGGCGCGCACCCAGGTGCGGGCGGCCCTGCTGGTGGCTCCGGGCGACGTGGAACAGCCGGACCTGCGCGCGCAGCTGCCGGGCTGGTCGCCGGTGGTCCTGCAGGCCCTGCCTTTCCCCTCGGTGCTGGTGAGCGGCAGCAACGACCCGTATTGCGCCCAGGCGCGTGCGCGGCAGTTCGCCCAGGCCTGGGGCAGCCAGTGGGTGGATGCAGGCCCTGCGGGCCATATCAACACGGCCAGCGGGCTGGGCGACTGGGATGCCGGCCACGCGCTGCTGGAACAACTGATGAAAGACAACTGAACCATGGCAACCAAGAAACCCAAGGGACTGGGACGTGGCCTGGAAGCACTGCTCGGCCCCAAGGTGGATGACAAGGCGGCCCAGGCCGAAGCCGTGCAGACCGGCCAGCCCAGCACGCTGAACCTCGACCAGATGGTGGCCGGCCAGTACCAGCCGCGCACGCGCATGGACGAAGGCGCTCTGTACGAGCTGGCAGAAAGCATCAAGGCCCAGGGCATCATGCAGCCCATCCTGGTGCGCCTGCTGGGCCAGGGTGCGAACGCCGGCAAGTACGAAATCATCGCGGGCGAACGCCGTTTCCGCGCCTCCCGGCTGGCAGGCCTGGACAGCGTGCCGGTGCTGGTGCGGGATGTGCCGGACGAAGCCGCCGCCGCGATGGCGCTGATAGAGAACATCCAGCGCGAAGACCTGAACCCGCTGGAAGAAGCCCAGGGCCTGGCGCGCCTGGTGCAGGAGTTCGGCCTGACGCACGAACAGGCCGCCCAGGCCGTGGGCCGCAGCCGCTCGGCCGCCTCCAATCTGCTGCGGCTGCTGAACCTGGCAGATCCGGTGCAGACCATGCTGATGGCCGGCGATATCGACATGGGCCATGCCCGTGCACTGCTGGCGCTGGACAAGGCCGGCCAGATCACGGCCGGCAACCAGATTGCGGCACGCAAGCTGTCGGTGCGCGAGGCCGAAGGCCTGGTCAAGAAAATCACCGAAGAGAACGACGGTACGGCCGCAGCCAAGGCCAGGAAAGTGTCCAAATCGCGCGATGTGCAGCGCGTGGAAGAAGAACTTTCCGACCTGCTGATGGCCCAGGTGGAAGTGCGCGTCAAAAAGCGCGTGAAGCGCCACGGCAAGGTGCAGGACATGGGCGAGGTGGCCATCCAGTTCGGATCGCTGGACGAGCTCAACGGGCTGATCGAACGCCTGCGCGGCTGAGCCCGGTCCCGCCGGATACGGGGCAGCCGCCCATGAAAAAAGCCTCCATACGGAGGCTTTTTTTCGTGCAGCGCCGGGCGCTTACTTGCCGACCTTCAGCTGGCCGCCGCGGCCCAGGCCGCCCTTGACTTCCTGCGCCTTGTAGTTGCGCAGCGACACCACCATGTTGTTGTAGGCATCCATGAAGGCGGCCACGGTGGCCTTGCCTTCCGGCGAGCGCGAGAAGCCGCCCAGACCGGCCGCAGCGCCGCCGCCCAGGCCGCCCAGCGCGGCACCGAAATTGGTGGCGGTGGCATTGCCTTCGGAAATGGAGATCTGCACGCCCGAACGGATGTCGAACATGCTCAGCGTGACCACGGAAGCCTTGCTCTGCATGGCGCCACCCACCAGGGCGCCCACGCTGCCGAACAGGCCACCCACGCCCGCGGCGAGTTGACCGGTGGCGTCGTTGTCAATGATGATCGACGGCTCCATGTAGTAGTCGGCCGCTACGCGCTGGCCCTTTTGCTGCTTGGAGCCGGCGCGGAATTCACCGGAATTGCGTTGCTTGTCGGTGATGGACGAGATCTTGCTTTCGGTGCGGTTGTTGCCCACCGAGGTGATCACGAAGCAGTTGGACTGCTGCACGGCCAGGCGGATCAGCGGCTCGATGGTGGTGATCTTGGTGGCGGCGCCAAAGCTGGCATACCACTCCTTGTTGCGGCCATCATCCACGGCCAGGGTGCCCAGAGGGGCATCGCAACGCTCCAGCGTCGGGTTGGCGTTCACGCTGCTGGCGCCACCTGCCGCACCCGTGGCGGCCGTGGGGGCCGTGCCCGTGGAGATGGTGCCGCCGCCAGGGGTGACGCAACCTGCAAGGGTCAGCGATGTGGCGATGGCAACCCAGCGGAGGGCGGAAGTGGTCTTGGACATAAACAGAGGACTCGCTAAGAAAAAGAGTGGATGAAAAACGGAGGTCCGGCAGGCCGCTGCGCGTCAGCGCAGATTCCAGCCGGAAGAGCTCCAGACCCAGTAATACGGCGCGCTGTAGTACCAGCTGCCCCAGGATTTGCGGTAAGCGTCACGGATCTGGTAGAGGCGCTGCTCGTCCTGCTTGGCCGCCTGGGCTTCCTTGAGCAGCTTCTGGGATTCCCGGTCGCCTCGGGCGGCGGCGCGGCTGAGCCAGGACTCGGCTTCCGCCGGATCTGCGCCCATCTCTTCCACACCGGTCAGGTACATGCGCCCCAGTGCCACCTGGGCCGGCAGGTGGCCGCCATCGCCGGCCTTGCGCAGCCATTCGATGGCCTGGTAGCTGTTGCGCTCCACACCATCTCCGCGCAGCAGGCGCATGCCCAGGTCGTAGGCAGCCCGGGGGTCGCGCTCGGCCAGCTGGGTCAGGGCCTGCATGCGGCGTTCCGCTTCGGCATCCACCGGGGTGCCCTGGAAGGTGGTGGTGCTGCGGTGCTGGTCCGCGCAGACATTGCCCTGGCAGATGCGCACGGTTTCCGGCCTTGCCGTCTGCTCCGCAGGAGATTGTGCGGCGCAGCCCACCAGTGAAAGCGCTAGCAACGAGCCGGTCCACAACATTGGGTGCATGGTGTCTCCTGAAGGAAAAATCTGTCGGGTGGAAAGATCGAAACCGCTGATAGTAACAAACGCAATCAATTGCTATTCACGTTGTAAAACGTGAATATGCCGGAGAACGCCGCCGCTTGCCAAGGCTCCGCAAGGGGCGGTGCGGCAGCCGGAGCGGAGAGAATGCAACGGTCGCCGCGCCCGGAGGGCGCTGGAGCGCCTTGCACGGGAGGCGGCAGCCGATGCAAGGCGGCTGTCTGTTGCTATCCTGTGCTGTTACCAATTTCTACCTTTTGCTGTTGCATCCATGCCTGCTTTTCTTCCATTTCTCGCGCGGAGCTGGCCCTTGCCGGCCCTGCTGGCCTGGGCCGCAAGCTGGGCGGCCTTTGTGGCACTGGGGCGGGTGCTGCCGGTCTGGCTGGCGCTGTGCGTGGGCTGTGCAGTGGGCACGGCGGCCAGCCTGTGGGGTCACAGCTGGTGGCGCCGCTGCATGATTGCGCTGGGCTTTCCGCTGTCGCTGGCGGTGGTCGGCGTGGTGGGCCTGCCCGCCTGGGCCTGGCTGGTGCCGCTGGTGTTGCTGCTGCTGGTCTATCCGCTCAATGCTTGGCGGGATGCGCCGGTGTTCCCCACGCCGGCGGGCGCGCTCGATGCCTTGCCGCAGCATGTGCCGCTGCCCGATGGCGCCCTGGTGCTGGACGCTGGCTGCGGCATGGGCGACGGCCTGCAGGCACTGCGTGCCGCCTATCCCCGGGCGCAGCTGGAGGGGCTGGAGTGGAGCTGGCCGCTGCGCTGCGTGAGCGCGCTGCGCTGCCCCTGGGCCAAGGTGCGCCGTGGCGACATCTGGGCCGAGGACTGGGGCGCCTACGACATGGTCTACCTGTTTCAGCGGCCCGAAAGCATGTCCCGCGCCGCGCTCAAGGCCGAGGGCGAGATGTACTCGGGCAGCTGGCTGGTGAGCCTGGATTTCGCCGTGCCGGATGTGGAGGCGCGTGCCTCGCTGCCCGCCGCAGGCCATACGCTGCACATCTACCAGCTGCCGCTGTGGCCGGATGCGGCAGAGACCGTGCAGCAGGCGCTGGATGCACACCCGCCCTCACCGGAGGAGCAGGCCTGGAGCGCCATCTACCCGCACCGCCAGCCCCCGCGTATCAAGCACCGTCCGCCCCCACCACCCCCGCAGCGCAACCGCTGGGGCCTGCGCAAATAAGCGGGCTGGCCGGCCTCTGGCCGCCCGGCGGCCCCAGGGTCACAGTCCGCCGTCTTCTTGGCCGCTGTGCAGGCCGAAAAAGCGTGCCGGGGCCATGCCCATGGTGCGCTTGACCATGGCGCTGAAGGCACTGGGGCCATAGCCCAGCGAGGTGGCAATGTGCTGGATGGAATGCTGGCGTGCCGCCATGGCCACGGCCTTGGTCAGCACCACCTGCTGGCGCCACTGGGTGAAGGTGCATTCCAGTTCCTGCCGGAACAGCCGCGCCACGGTGCGCGGGCTGGCGCCGGTGTCGCGCGCCCAGTCTTCCAGCGTGGCGTAGCGCGTGGGGTCGGCCAGCACGGCCTCGCACAGACCGCGCAGGCGCTTGTCCTGCGGCAGGTTCACCCCCAGCTGCACGGCGCTGGCGCGGCGCAGCTCGTCCAGCAGCAGGGCGCTCAGATGGTGCTCGCGCGCACGGTCCTGCGGGCTGAGCTGCAGGCGGTCGTCGGGCAGGGTGGGCAGCTCGCGCACCACGGCGCGCAGCAGGTCCGAGGCATTGAGCACGCGGCACTGGCGCCAGGCGGCTTCCTCCTGGCGGCTGACGCCGGGGCCGCAGCGGCCGTCGGGCTGGTAGAAGTACAGCGTGCGCAGATCTGCATCACCCACCATGGTGACGGCATGCTCCATATCGGGCGGCACCCACAGCGCGCGGGAGGGCGGCACGATGTACGTGCCTTGCGCCACCGTCAGGCGGATGGTGCCGGTGGTGGAGATGGCCAGCTGCGCCCAGGGGTGGCGGTGGGGCTTGACCTGGGTGTCCCCCGCCAGCCAGCGGCACTTGGCGCGCACCGGCCGCTGCACCGTGGGCACATAGAGATGGGGCGTGAGCGTTTCCACATAGGCGGACGCTTTGCCGGCGCGCAGCGGCGCCGTGGGGGCAATGCTTGGCATGTTGGCGACAGAAGTTGGCTGGCTATCGTAATGCGGACGCGGCCCCTTTGCCTAAGATCACCCCCATGACTGCCACTGCCACCTCTTCCGCCACGCCGCCGGCCGCCGACCTGCGCCAGGATGCCCGCACCATCGGCCTGATCGGCCTGGCCCATGGGTCCTCGCACTTTTTCCACCTGCTGCTGCCGCCGCTGTTCCCCTGGCTGATTTCCGACTTCGGCTACAGCTATTCGGAGCTGGGGATGATGGTGTCGCTGTTCTTCATCGTCTCCGGCACCGGGCAGATGCTGTCCGGCTTCCTGGTGGACCGGGTGGGCGCACGCCCGGTGCTGTTTGCCGCGCTGGGCAGCTTTGTCGTCGCGGGGGTGGTCGCCAGCACGGCGCAGAACTACGCCATGCTGCTGCTGGCCTCGCTGTTCGCGGGCCTGGGCAATGCGCCTTTCCACCCGGTGGACTTCACCATCCTGAACAAGCGGGTCTCGCCCCAGCGCATCGGCCACGCGTTCTCCATGCACGGCCTGTCGGGCAACATCGGCTGGGCCACCGCGCCGGTGTTCATGGCCGGCATCACCACCGCCACCGGATCGTGGCGTGTGGCCTGCCTGTGCGGCGCGGCGCTGGCGGCCGTGGTGCTGGCCATCATGCTGATCAACCGCCGCTGGCTGGACGACCGCGATCCCGCGGCCATCGGCAACCAGGCCAAGCCCGCCGCCACCCAGGCCGCTGCGGCCGCCAAGCCGGAACACGCCATGGCCTTCCTGAAGCTGCCCTCGGTGTGGCTGTGCTTCTCGTTCTTCTTCTGGAGCACCTGCGCCATGAGCGCCATCCAGAACTTCGCCAGCCCCTCGCTGCGCGCCGTCTACGGCCTGCCGCTGAGCGTGACCGCATTGATTGTCACCGGCTACATGCTGTGCGGCGCCCTGGGCATGCTGATTGGCGGTTTTCTGGTGGGCCGCGTGCAGCGCCTGGAGAAGGTGATTTCGATCTGCATGCTGGGCTCGGCCCTGCTGCTGGCGCTGGTGGGCACGGGCTGGCTGCCGGGCATGGGCGCGGTGGTGGTGGCCTCGATTGCCGGCCTGGGCACGGGGCTGGCAGGCCCCTCGCGCGACATGCTGATCAAGCGTGCCGCCCCCGAAGGCGCCACCGGCCGGGTCTACGGCACCGTGTATTCGGGCCTGGACCTGGGCTTTTGCGTGGCCGCACCGGTGTTTGGCTGGATGCTGGACCACCACATGTACCTGGGCATCTTCTTCGGATCGGCCACGGCCCTGGCGCTGAGCGTGGTCTCGGCCCTGGTGGTGGGCGATGGCGTGCACAAGCGCAAGCAGGGCGCGGTGGCCGCGCGCGCGGCCTGAATGCACGGGGAACGTCCGGCACCATGAAAAAGGGAGCGCTTGCAGCGCTCCCTTTTTTTGTCGTAGGTGGCTGCCGAGGCAGCCTGTCCAGCGGCTTATTGCGCGCTGATGCCCTTGTCGTTGGCGATCTTGCTCCAACGCGCAAAGTCGTTGGCCAGGCGTGCCTTCATGGTGGCTCCGTCCTGGTAGCGGGCGATGGCGCCGGCGGCCTGCATCTTGTGCTGCAGCGCCGGGTCGGCGAGCACCACCTTCAGTTCCTTGTTCAGGCGGTCCACCACGGCCTGGGGCGTGCCCAGCGGGGCCACCAGGCCGCCCCAGGTGTCGGCGTCGAAGCCGGGGAAGCCTTGTTCGGCCACCGACTTCACGCCGGGCAGCAGCAGCTTGGCCTGGTTGGAGCTGACGGCGATCGCACGCAGCTTGCCGGCCTGGATATGGGGCAGGGCGGCGACCACGTCGGCAAACATCACCGGGATCTGGCCGCCGATCAGATCGGTCACCGCCGGGGCGCTGCCGCGGTAGGCCACGTGCTGCATGTCGAAGCCGCCCAGGTCCTTGAGCTGCTCCATCGACAGGTGGCCAAAGCTCCCGGTGCCCGAGCTGGTGTAGTTCAGCGAAGGCTGGGCCTTCTTGGCGTAGGCGATCAGGCTGGGCAGGTCCTTCACATCGGGCAGCACGCGCGGGTTGACGATGATGGCCATGGGCAGGTCGTACACCGTGGCCACGGGCAGGAAGTCCTTGCGCACGTCGTACAGATTGTTCTTGAACAGCACCGGCGCCAGCAGCGCGGGCATGCCGAACATGGACAGGGTGTAGCCGTCGGCGGGTGACTTGATGAAGCTGGCCGTGCCGATGGAGCCCGAGGCGCCGGCGCGGTTTTCAATGATCACGTTCTGGCCCAGGCGTTCGGACAGGCTCTGGGCCACCAGGCGGGCGGCCGTGTCGGTAGGGCCGCCGGGCGGGAAGGCCACGACCAGCTTGATCAGCTTGTCAGGCCAGGCGCCAGCGGCCTGTGCCGGGGCCATCAGGCCGCCGACCAGGGCTGCGCCGCAGGCCAGCAGGGCACTGCGGCGGGTGAAGGTGGAAGCAGGGGTGCGCGAAGGATTGCGTTGCATGGTTTGTCTCCAGAGGGCAAGCAGGGGGGATGTTGGTCTTATAGGGAAAAGAAAGCGGAACCGGTGTCAGAGCACCTGCTGTGCGCGCAGTGCGGCCACGGCCTCCGGGGCCATGCCCAGCAGCTCGTGCAGCACCTCGTCGGTGTGCTGACCCAGGTGGGGCGGGGGACGGCGCACCGGCAGGCGCTGGCCGTCCATGGCATAGGGGGGCGCCAGCACGGCCTGGGGGCCGGCTTCGCTGTCGTCGAAATGGTGCAGCAAGCCGGCTTCCTGGGTGCGATCGGACTGCAGCGCGTCCAGCAGGCCGAACACTTCGCCGCAGGGGATCTGCGCGGCGCGCAGCCTGTCCAGCAGCTCGGCACGGCTGAAGCGCAGCAGCGCGGCTTCGATCAAGGGCATCAAGGTGGTGCGGTGGGCCGAGCGGGCCACATTGGTGGCAAAGCGCTCGTCCGTGGCCCATTCGGGCTGGTTGATCACCTCGTGGCAGAAGCGCACGAACTGGCCGTTGTTGCCCACGGTGATGACCAGCGGGCCGTCGGCCGCCTCGAACACGCCATAGGGCACGATGGAGGGGTGGGCATTGCCGAACTTGGGGGGATCCCCGGCCTTGAGCAGCGCTTCCATGCCGTAGTAGCTGGTGATCATCAGCCCGCAGTCGTACAGTGCCATCTGCACATGGCGGCCGGTGCCGGTGCGTTCGCGCTCCAGCAGTGCGGCCAGAATGGCCTGGGCCGAGTACATGCCGGTGAACATGTCCACAGCGGCCACGCCAAATTTCAGCGGGCCCTGGCCGGCCTCGCCGTTCATGGCCATGATGCCGCTCTCGCCCTGCACCACCAGGTCATAGCCGGGGCGCTGGGCCTCGCCGCCGCTGCGGCTGTAGCCGGAAATCGAGCAGTACACCAGGCGCGGGTTCAGGGCCGACAGCTGTTCGTAGCCCAGGCCCAGTTTCTCGGCGCCACCGACCTTGAAGTTCTGCACCACCACGTCGCACTGCGCGGCCAGCTCGCGGGCCACCTGCAGGCCGGCTTCGGACTGCAGGTCCAGCGTGATGGAGCGCTTGTTGCGGTTGGCGCTGTTGAAGTACGAGGTGTTGCGCGTGCCCACGCGCACGCCCCAGTCGCGGGTGTCGTCGCCGCGGGCCGGGTGTTCGACCTTGATCACGTCGGCGCCGAAGTCGGCCAGGGCCATGGCGCACATCGGGCCGGCCAGCACGCGCGACAGGTCCAGCACGCGGATGCCAGCCAGCGGTTGGAGGGGGGAGGAGTTGTTCATGCCTGCTTGTCTCATCGCCCGGGGTGCGGGCGGCAGATGGTTCAAGCCGCTGATTTTCGATATGTTTAATTATTTTGACAATTGTGCTGATAATTGAAATGTATGTTGATTGAAAGTTGACAATGGACGTGAACGCCCTGGGCCTGCTGGTGGAAATCATCGATGCCGGCAACCTGAGCCGCGCAGCCGCCCGCCTGGGCATGAGCCGTGCCAATGTGAGCCACCGGCTGAGCCAGTTCGAACGCGATCTGGGGCAGCAGCTGCTGCGCCGCACCACCCGCCAGATCGAGCCCACGGAGCTGGGCCGGCGCCTGTACGAACACGGCCGTAGCATCCGCCATGAGCTGCTGTCGGCCGATGAATCGGTGGCCGCGCTGGGCCAGGCGCTGCAGGGCCGGGTGCGGCTGAGCGTGCCCAGCGGCTATGGCCAGCTGACCATGGCCGGCTGGCTGACCGACTTCATGCGCAGCTACCCCGGCATTGCGCTGGAGGTGATCTTCGACAACGCCATCGAGGACCTGATGGACGGCCGCGTGGACTGCGCCGTGCGGGTGATGAACGACCCGCCCGAGCACCTGGTGGCACGCCATCTGGGGCCGGTGCAGTACGTGGCCTGTGCCACGCCGGCCTGCATGGCGCAGTGGGGGCAGCCACAGACCTTGCAGGCGCTGCTGCGCCTGCCCCTGATCGCCTCGGGCCTGACGGAGCAGAAGCTGCGCATGGCCGGCCTGCAGACCCTGGGCCAGGGCGATGCCGCCCTGTCCATGCGCCTGGTTTCGCCCAACTTCTACTTTCTGCGCGAAGCCCTGCTGCAAGGCCTGGGCGTGGGCCTGGTGCCTGACTACATGGTGCGCGAATCCATTGCGCAGGGGGCGCTGCAGGCGCTGGCGCTGCCCGCCGGCAGCCTGGACTTCCTGGCCACGCACAAATACCTGCTGTACATGCCCACGCGCTTCCAGACCCGTGCCATCCAGACCTTGACCGAGTACCTGTACGAACGCGCGCTGGCCGAAGCGGTGTGAGCGGTGCAAGCGGCGTCGGTGGATTGGGACATGCCCGGATGTGTCCGCTGCGGCACAGACAGCGCTGGGCGCGCTGCCTAGAGTGGTGCGCACGATCACCAGGAGACACCCCCCATGAGCCAACCCCTCCCCGCAACCCCGGACATCCCCAGCGTGCAGCATCTGGTCAGCCCCGCAGAGTGGCAGCTGCGCGTCGATCTGGCCGCCTGCTACCGGCTGGTGGCGCTGTATGGCTGGAGCGATCTGGTCTTCACCCACATCAGCGCACGCCTGCCGGGGCCGGAGCACCACTTTCTGATCAACCCCTACGGGCTGATGTTCGACGAGATCACCGCCTCCTCGCTGGTGAAGGTGGACATGCAGTGCAACAAGCTGATGGATTCACCCTACCCGGTGAACCCGGCCGGCTTTGTGATCCACAGCGCCGTGCATGCCGCGCGCGACGACGTGCAGTGCGTGCTGCACACCCACACGCGTGCCGGCGTGGCGGTGAGTGCGCAGAAGCACGGCGTGCTGCCCATCAGCCAGCAAAGCACGTTCGTGCTGGCTTCGCTGGCTTACCACGACTACGAAGGCGTGGCCTTCCGCGACGACGAGAAGCCGCGCCTGCAGGCCGACATGGGCCGCGCCAACTTTCTGATGCTGCGCAACCACGGGCTGCTGACCTGCGGGCGCAGCATTGCCGATGCCTTTCTGTCGATGTACACCTTTGAAGCGGCGTGCAAGATCCAGGTCGATGCACTGGCCGGCGGCACGGAGCTGACACAGGTGAACCCGGCCATCGTGCAGGGCGTGTCCCAGGCCTCCCGGGTGCAGACCGGGGGCATGGGCGGGGCGTTTGTGTGGCCGTCGCTGCTGCGCAAGCTGGACCGTGAATCGCCCGGCTACCGCAGCTGAGGCCGGTGGCCGCACGGCCTTCCCCAGCAGGGTGAAGACCGGACGCAAAAAAGGCCTGCCATGCACGCCGGTGCAGGACAGGCCCTGGTGGCCCTTATGGAGCGGGCGCAGCGCCGGGCTTACAGCGTGAAGATCTTGCCCGGGTTCAGGATGTTCTTGGGGTCCAGCGCCTGCTTGATGGCCGCCATCATGGCAATGGCGCCGTCGCCGCATTCCTCGCGCAGAAAGTCCTGCTTGTGGATGCCGATGCCGTGCTCGCCGGTGCAGGTGCCTTCCATGGCAATGGCACGGCGCACCAGGGCATGGTTCAGCGCTTCGGCACGGTGGCGCTCGTCGGCGTTGTCGGGGTCAATCAGATAGCCGAAGTGGAAGTTGCCGTCACCCACGTGGCCCACCAGGAAGTAGGGGATGCTGCTGGCGTTGACTTCGTCGATGGACTCCAGCAGGCAGTCGGCCAGGCGGCTGATGGGCACACAGGTGTCGGTGGTGATGGAGCGGCAGCCCGGACGGCTCTGGATGCCGGCAAAGTAGGCGTTGTGGCGGGCGGTGAACAGGCGCGTGCGCTCCTCGGGCGTGTCGGCCCATTCAAAGCCCTTGGCGTCGAATTCGGCCGCAATGTCCTGCACCATCTCGGCCTGCTCCTTCACACCGTTGGGGGAGCCGTGGAACTCCATCAGCAGCATCGGTTCCTCGCGCAGCGTGAGGTTGCTGTGCTTGTTGACCATGGCCACGGTGGCGGCGTCCACCAGCTCCACGCGGGCAATCGGCACGCCCATCTGGATGGTCTGGATCACGGTGTGCACGGCGTCGGCAATCGTGGGGAAGGAACACACGGCGGCGCTCACCGCTTCCGGCAGCGGGAACAGGCGCAGCGTGATCTCGGTGAAGATGCCCAGCGTGCCTTCGCTGCCTACCATCAGACGGGTCAGGTCGTAGCCGGCGGCGCTTTTCTTGGCGCGGTTGCCGGTGCGGATGATCCGTCCCTGCGCGGTGACCACTTCCAGGGCCAGCACGTTTTCGCGCATGGTGCCGTAGCGCACGGCATTGGTGCCGCTGGCGCGTGTCGACGTCATGCCGCCAATGGAGGCATCGGCACCGGGGTCGATGGGGAAGAACAGGCCCTGGTCCTTGATGGCGTCGTTCAGCTGCTTGCGCAGGATGCCGGGCTGCACCGTGACGGTCATGTCTTCGGCATTGACGCGCAGTACCTGGTTCATGCGGCTCACGTCGATGCTGATGCCGCCCTGCACCGCCAGCAGATGACCTTCCAGCGAGGAACCGGCGCCATAGGCGATCACCGGCACCTCGTACTGGTCGGCCAGCTGCACGGCATCGGCCACGTCCTGGGTGCTCTCGGCATAGACCACGGCGGCGGGGGGCGGCGCCTGGATGGAGCCCTCATCACGGCCATGCTGTTCGCGCACCGCCTGGGCGGTGGAGCAGCGGCTGCCGAAACGTGCGGCCAGTGCATCTAGAAAGGCTTGCGGGATGGCACGGGGTTGCAGGTGGAGGGCGGCAGTGGGGGCGTTCATAAGGGATTCCAAGAGGGGCCAAAAGAATACCACTCGGGTGCGGCCCTGTCTGCCACTGCGTCATCGCCAGACCGCGTGTTGGACGGGGGCTGCCATGCCCGCTGGCGGAAGGCCGGAGCACCCGCGACAGGGCGCTGGCGTGGGCTGCGCGCACCGGCGCTCAGTGCTGCTTCAGGCCGTTGGAGAATTCTTCGCGGGACAGTGAGCCGTTGTGGTCCACATCGAATTGCTGAAAGCGTTCGGCCACGGCGGGAAAGCGCTCGGCTTCGCGCAGGGTGAGCTTGCCGTCGCCATTGGCATCGGCGCGGTCGAAAGCCTGGTCGGCGGTGGGTGCGGCACGCGGTGTTGCCGGCGCGGCCTGGGCCTGTTGCACCGCTTGGGACGGGGCCGCCTGCTGCGCGGGCGGAGAGGTGACGCTTTGCGCCATGATGGCCTGGGTGCCGCCCATGGTCAGACCGGCAAACAGCACCAGGCTGCGGGCATCGAAACCGTGCAGCACACGGATACGGGACAGGGAACGTGTGGGTTGCATGCGTGCCAACTCCTGTTATCAAAACAAGGAGCACATTGCACAGCACTGGCAGGCCGGAAGCCAGCTTTTTTTCCCCTTGTTTCCCGCGTACACATGGGGGTGCAAATGTGTAACGCACAATGCGTGCTGACTTTGTTTTTCCCGCCATTCACCAAGGAGCAGGCCATGGGCAACCGTTTGACACAGATCGCCACCCGTACCGGGGACGACGGCAGCACCGGCCTGGGCGACAACACCCGCGTGTCCAAGAACAGCCTGCGTCCGCACGCCATGGGCGATGTGGACGAGCTCAATTCCCACATCGGTCTGCTGCTGTGCGAGCCGCTGCCGCAGGACGTGCGCGAACTGCTGGGCGATGTGCAGCACCAGCTGTTCAACCTGGGCGGCGAGCTGTCCATGCCCGGCTACGAGCTGCTCAAGGACGACGGGCTGCTGCAGCTGGACAATGCGCTGGCGCAGTACAACGCCCAGCTGCCGCGCCTGGTGGAGTTCATCCTGCCTGCCGGCACGCGCGCCGCCGCCCAGGCCCATGTGTGCCGCACCGTGGCGCGCCGCGCCGAGCGCCAGGTGGTGGCGCTGCAGGAAGTGGAGACCATGCGCCCCGCCCCGCGCCAGTACCTCAACCGGCTGTCGGACCTGCTGTTCGTGTTGGCGCGTGTGCTCAACCGGATGGATGGCGGCGACGATGTGTACTGGAAGAGCGAACGCCTGGCGCGTCTGGCCGCCGGCGAATGAAGGTCTGCGGAGCGCTGCCGGCCCCTATCGGCACGCTCCCCAGCAACGACGGCCTTGCTGCGGGATGCCGGAGCCCCCCGCAGCCAGGCCACCATGGCTTTTGACCGGTGACAAGGCCGACCCAGGAGATCCAGCAGCATGCGTTTGCGGCATATCGAGGTATTCAACGCGGTCATGCAGACCGGCAGCGTCAGCGCCGCTGCGCGGCTGATCAATGTGACGCAGCCGGCGGTCAGCCGCACGCTGCAGCATGCCGAGCTGCAGCTGGGCTTTGCACTGTTCCAGCGGGCACGCGGGCGGCTCACGCCGACGAACGAGGCCCTGGCGCTGTTCCCGCACATCGAGAAACTGTTTGAGCAACTGGACGAGGTGCAGCGCCTGGCGGCCAATCTGCGCCACGGCCAGGCGGCCGACCGGCTGCAGGTGCTGACGGTGTTTGCACTCAGCCGCGAAGTGCTGCCGCGTGCCGTGGCCGGCTTCCGCCAGAAGTACCCGCAGGTGCAGGTGAATGTGCAGGCCTTGCACACGCCCCAGGTGGTGTCGGCCCTGCTGCTGCAGGAGGCCGACGTGGGCTTTGTCATCAGTTCGGTGGGCCAGCCGGCGCTGGAGCACGAGACCCTGGCCGAGGTGGACATGCACTGCATCCTGCCCAAAGGCCTGCTGCCCCCGCGCAAGGTGCGCGCCGAAGGCATGGAGCTGGCCGACCTGGCGGATCTGCCGGTGGTGGCGCTGGATGGCAAGGACCCGCTGGGCATGCGCATCAACCAAGCCTGCCGCGAACATGGCGTGGGCCTGTCCCCGGTGGTGACGGTGCAGACCTACCATGCGGCCCTGTCCATGGCCGAATACGGCCTGGGCGCCGCGATTGTGGATGGCTGTACCGCCTCGGCCGCCGACCGCCACAAGGTGCATGTGGTGCCGCTGCTGCCGCGCATCACCGTGGGCATCAACGCGCTGCATCTGGCGCAGCGCCCGGGCTCGGTGCTGGCGCGCGCCATGACCCAGGAAATGCGCAAGGCGCTGCGCGAGCTGCTGGGCGACTAGGCGCCGGGCGACTCCGCGAAAGCGGCGCAGCCAGGGCCTCAGGCCCGGGCCAGCTGCTGCACCAGGCGCTGGGCCGAGCCAAAGGCCAGCGTCAGCCCCAGCGCGCCATGGCCGGTCTGCAGCCACAGATTGGCCGGGCCGCCCCGGGCACGGCCGGTGACCGGCAGGCCCGTGGGGGTGGCCGGGCGCATGCCGGTCCAGGGCTGCACATCGCCGGTCTGCGCCAGCTGCGGAAATACCTCGCGGGTGGACTGCTGCAGGCTGGCAATCTTGCCGGCATCCAGCGTGGTGTCGCGGCCCACGATCTCCACCATGCCTGCCACGCGCACGCGATCGCCAATGCGGGCGAACACCACCTTGCGCGTGGTGTCGGTCACGCTGACCGTGGGACCGGTGTGCGGTGCCGCCGCGGCGTCGATGGTGATGCTGTAGCCCTTGAGCGGGTACACCGGAACGTGCACGCCCAGCTGGCGTGCCTGCACGGCACTTTCCCAGCCGCTGGCCAGCACAAACTGGTCGGCCGTGATGCGGCCGTTCGACGTGTCCAGTGCGGTGATGCGACCGCCCTGCACCGCATGGCGGTGGGCCTGGGTGCCGAAATGCAGGTCCGCGCCGCGCTGTGCCAGCAAGTGGGCCAGCTGTTCGCAGAGCTTGCGGCAGTCGGCCGCGCTTTCGCTGGGGGTGTAGATGGCGCCGGCCATGCGCGGGGCATAGCTGGCCAGCGCAGGTTCCAGGCGCGCCACTTCGGCAGCATCCACCACCTGCTGCAGCGGGCCCGCCAGCGTGGCCTGCAGGGCCACCTGCTGCGCCGCGCCGTCCAGCGCCTGCTGCGTGGGGTAGAGCACCAGCTTGCCCGGTTGGTGGTGGTCGCAGTCCAGGGCCTCGCGCGCCAGCATGGCTTCGAAGGCCAGGCGGCTTTCGGCGGCCAAGGTCAGCAGGGACCGGGTGCTGTCGGCCGAGGTCCGGGCGTTGCAGGCACCCAGGAACTGCAGGCCCCAGGACCACTGCCGGGGGTCGGCCTGCAGGCGGAATTTGAGCGGAGAGTCTGGCTCCAGCAACAGCTTGGGCAGCTGTCTCCAGATGCCGGGATCGGCCAGCGGCTGCACATAGGCATAGCTCAGCTGTGCGCCATTGCCACCGCTGGCCCCCATGGCCGGGCGCTCTGCGCGATCGACCACGGTGACACGGTGCCCTGCCTGTTGCAGGGCATAGGCTGTTGCGAGACCGACGACGCCGGCACCGATGACACACACATGCATTTGGGGCTTCTCCATGGTGGGGAGAACTGTAGGTCTGCCGGGGGGCTGCGTCGCATGGCGTTTTGCACACAGGGTATGCCCTAGTGTTATGGAGTTTGGTGCTTTTGAGGCCCCCGTGCTGCGCCAAAAAAGTGCCTCATGCACACACTCGATGCATGGCTGCACGGTCTTGGTGAAAACCCTTTGATCCCATAAACACAAGGCATGGATGGGCGTGCAATTGGCATCCCTCAAACGGCAGGACAGTTCCTACACTGACCTGCACATTTGCAGCCAACGAGGGAATCACATGCAATTTCGTACCACTTTGCTTTGCGCCGCTCTGGGTCTGGCCAGCCTCGCAACCGCCCACGCCGACACCCTGTCCAAGGCCAAGGAAAACGGTCAGATCACGCTGGCCTACCGCGAGTCTTCGGTGCCCTTCAGCTACCTCAATGGCGGCAAGCCCGTGGGCATCACAGTGGACATCTCCAACGCGATTGCCGACGCCGTGAAGAAGGCCGTGGGCAAGCCTGACCTGAAGGTGAACTGGCAGGCCGTGACCTCGCAGAACCGCATCCCGCTGCTGATGAACGGCACGATCGATGTGGAGTGCGGCTCGACCACCAACAACACCACGCGCGGCAAGGACGTGGACTTCGCCATCAACCACTTCTACACCGGCACGCGTCTGGTGGTGAAGAAGGATTCCGGCATCAAGAACTATGCGGACCTGAAGGGCAAGACCGTGGCCATTACCTCGGGCACGACCAATCTGCAGGTGGTGCGCAAGGCCAATGCCGAGAACAACTGGGGCGCCAACATCGTGATGCCCAAGGACCACGCCGACGCCTTCCTGCTGGTGGAAAGCGGCCGTGCTGCCGCGTTCGCGATGGACGACATCCTGCTGTACGGCCTGATCGCCAACGCCAAGAACGCCAAGGACTTTGAAGTGGTGGGCGATTCGTTGCAGGTCGAGCCCTATGCCTGCATGGTGCGCAAGGACGACCCCGCCTTCAAGAAGCTGGTTGATGGCGTGATCGGCGGCATGATGAAGTCCGGCGAATTCACCAAGCTGTATGACAAGTGGTTCCTGCAGCCCATTCCTCCCACCGGCACGGCCCTGGGCCTGGCCATGGGCGACGCGTTGAAGAAGAACCTGGTCGAACAGAGCGACAAGCCCGCATTCTGACCATGGTGCCCGGTGTGATGGCTCCGCCGCGCGCGGTGGGTATTCTGGGCGGCATGGGGCCAGCCGCCGGGGCCGATTTTGTGCGCCTGTTCGTGCAGGCGTGCACGGCCTATCTGCAGGACCATGGCCAGCCGGTGCGTGACCAGGCGTTTCCCGAGCACTGGCTGGTGCAGATGCCGATTCCGGACCGCACCCAGGCCCTGAGCGGCACGCCGCCAGGCCCGCAGGACCCGGCGCCCCACATGCTGCAAGGCATAGGGCGACTGGCCGCCCTGGGCGTGCGCAGCGTGGCCGTGGCCTGCAATACGGCACATGTCTGGCACAGCCAGTTGCAGGGGCTGTTTCCGCAGCTGGCCATCCTGCACATTGCACAGGAAACCGCGGCCCATCTGCAGCGCCAGAGGGCGACCCGGGCCGTGGTGCTGGCCACGGCGGGCACCTACCGCACGGGCCTGTATGACGAGGCCTTGCGGTCCTGCGGCATCGAGCCGCTGGTGCCGGATGCCGCAGGCATCGAGCAGCTCATGCAAGGCATCTACGATGGGGTGAAACAGGGCGATCTGGCGCTGGCCGCACAGCGCTTCGGCCACGTGCTGGAACGCATGCGCCAGCAGCATGGCGATGTGCCGGTGATCATGGGCTGCACGGAGATTCCGCTGGCCCTGCCGCAGGCCCCCGAAGCCCAGGGCGCGAGTCTGGTCGATCCCGCGTGGATCCTGGCCCAGGCACTGGTACGACAGGCCTACGAGGCTGCCTGAAAAACAGGCAGCAGTGCTGGAAAAACCGAAAAAAAGGCTCCGCACGCGGAGCCTTTTTTGTTGGGTGTCGACGGGCCGACTCAGTCCCGCGGCGGCAGGATGGCCATGGTGATGCGCGACACGCAGGTCAGCTCGCCGGCCTCGTTGACCATGTCGATCTGCCAGACCTGGGTGGTGCGGCCGATGTGCACCGGCCTGGCCGTCCCCGTGACCCAGCCGCTGGTGGCCGGGCGCAGGTGGTTGGCGTTGATGTCCAGCCCCACGGCCATATGGCCTTCCGGGCAGGCGTTGAAGGCACCGACCGAGCCCAGGGTTTCGGCCAGCACCACGCTGACCCCGCCGTGCAACAGGCCGAAGGGCTGCTTGGTGCGCGCATCCACGGGCACCCGGCCCACCAGGTAGTCGTCGCCTTTTTCGGTGATTTCGATGCCCAGATGGCCCACCGCACAACCGTCGTTGCGGGCGTTCATTTCTTCCAGGCTGGCTTGCTTCTTCCAGATCGCCATGGTGCGCTGTCTCCTTGTAGCTAGACCGGCATCATGCCGTGGCGCGGCGGGGCGGCGCAGCCTACTGCGTGACAACGGCGCGCCGCCGCGCAGAGCCTCATGCCGCAGGCGCGGCCGGCAGCGTCAGGCGCACTTCGAAGCCCGGGTGGAGGTTGGCAAAGCTCAGCTGTCCGTCGTGCAGGGCCACGATGGCCTGCACGCTGGACAGGCCCAGGCCGTGACCGGGCTGGCGTTCGTGGGCGCGGAAAAAGCGCTGGGTGAGCTGGTGCAGCCGCTCCGGCGGGACGCCCGGGCCATTGTCCTGGATGCGCAGTTCCACCACCGCAGCGTGCTGCTGTGCAGTGATGGTGATCTGGCCGCCGGGCTGCTGGCAGGCGTATTTCAGCGCGTTTTCCACCAGATTGGCCAAGGCGCTGGCCAGCAGATCGCCATCGCCCAGCGCCCGGGGCTGGTCCTGCAGTTCAACTGTCATGGTGCATTGCGCATCCTCGGCCACGGGGGCGTACAGATCGTCCACTTCGGCCAGCAGCGTGTACAGATCCACGGCGGTGAATTCCTGGCGGCGCATGCCGGATTCCAGCTCGGCAATCTGCAGCAGTTTCTCGAACACCGTGCCCAGGTCCTGCAGCTCCTGCTCGACGCGTTCGAGCTGGCGCCGCTGTTCCGGGCCGTCCAGGTAGCGGGCGCTGCGCAGCTGCAGCAGCACCCGGGTCAGCGGCGTGCGCAGATTGTGGGCGATGGTGTTGGAGACATGGCGCACGCCATCCATCAGCTGTTCGACCTGGTCTAGCATCCGGTTGATGTCGTGTGCCAGGCGGGTGAATTCATCGTCCCGCTCGGCCAGGGGAATGCGGGCACCCAGCTCACCGTTGGCCACCTGCTGCAGGGTGCGCCGTATGCTGGTGGCGCGTGCATCCACCAGGCGCCGGAAGCCCACGCTGCCGGACAGGGCCAGGATCACCACGATCACCACCGCAGACAGGCTGGCGCGCATGAAACGCTGTTCGATATCGCGCAGCGCTTCCATGTCGGAACCCACGACCAGCATGTTGCCGCTGGGCAGCAGCGCCACGGCCACGCGTCCGGTGATGGTGCGGCCGTGGCGCTGCAGCCGCAGCTCGCGCAGGCCTGCCGTCGTCAGGCTGCGCTCGGGCTGGATGCTGGCATTGCCCAGCAGCACGGCGCCGTGGGCATCGGTCAGGATCACGATCTCGGTCTGGCTGTCGACCCCGTCGTTGAGCAGGTTGCGGATCTCCAGCTCCAGCGAGGCCTCGCCGTAGTGGCGGGACAAGGTTTCCAGGCGCTTGAGATCCTGCTTGGCCTGCTGGTCCATGCGGTTGCTGAGCACCCCCACCATCTGCACGTAGAAGATGGCCAGCACGACCACCATGGTCAGCAGCAGCAGACCGCCGTAGTACAGCGCCAGGCGAAAGGCGATGGAGCTCCACGGGCGGCCGATGGAAGACGGCGCGGTCATGCGGTGGGTGCGGTGGTGGACAGGCAGTAGCCGACGCCGCGCACGGTGTGGATCAGGGGCGGGTTGAAGCCCTTGTCCACCTTGTTGCGCAGGCGGCTGATGTGCACGTCGATCACATTGGTCTGCGGGTCG
Source organism: Comamonas sp. CMM03 (assembly GCF_019218715.1). Classification (NCBI taxonomy): domain Bacteria; kingdom Pseudomonadati; phylum Pseudomonadota; class Betaproteobacteria; order Burkholderiales; family Comamonadaceae; genus Comamonas; species Comamonas sp. CMM03. The sequence continues at coordinate 287,045 of NZ_JAHUXB010000003.1, forward strand.
AAGCGGTAGTCCCACACCGACTCCAGCAGCATGGTGCGGGTGACGGTCTGGTCCACATGGCGGGCCAGAAAGGCCAGCAGCCGGAATTCCCGGGGCTGCAGCTGCAAGGTGGTGCCGCCGCGTTCGGCATAGCGGCTGAGCAGATTGAGCCGCAGGTCTGCCACTTCCAGCATGGGGATGGGGGCTGGCGTGTGCACGCGGCGCAGCAGGGCTTCCAGGCGGGCGTGCAGTTCGGAAAAGGCAAAGGGTTTGGTCAGATAGTCGTCACAGCCGGCCTTGAGGCAGCGCACGCGTTCGTCCGTGGTGGACAGGGCGCTGAGCACCAGCACCGGCGTGGTGTTGCCCATGCCGCGCAGCGCCTGCAGGATTTTCAGGCCGTCGAAACCGTCGGGCAGCATGCGGTCCAGCACGATGGCATCCCAGTGGCCGGTGACCGCCTGGGTCAGCCCTTCCATGCCATCGTGGCACACACACACCTCGGCCTGCAGCTCGCGCATGCCTTCGGCCAGAAAGCGGGCGTTCTGGGTGTCGTCTTCAATGATCAGGAAACGGGGCATGGCAGTGGTGGAGTCGGCAGACCGCCTACTATAGACAGGGGTGGTTCACCCCTGTCTATGGGGGCATGTTGGCGCCGGTGGCCGTTTCACTGCGGTGGCAGCGGCAAACGGCCTTGTGCCGTCTGCAGTTCCCATTCGGCCTGCCAGACGCGCAGCGTCAGATCCAGGTACTGCTGCTGGTGCTCCGCCACCGACTCCATGGCGTCCAGCCATTCCAGGATGCTGCTTTGCCCCAGGCGGTAGGCATCCAGGGCCATGCGCCGCAGCGGGTCCAGCTGGGTCAGGCCGCGGCTCTCAAACGATTGCAGCGTCTTGCGTAGCAGGTTGCGTTGCGCCAGGGCCTGTTGCAGGCGCTGTCGCGCCAGTTGCTGTGCGGACTGCTCTTCCAGCATGGCCTGTTCGTACTCCAGGCGGGCACGGTCCACCGCACCCTGCTTGCGATCGAACAGCGGCAGCTCCATCGAGATGCCGACCTGGTTGTAGCTGCTGCCGTCGGGGCGGTTGCGCACCCGCGCCACGCCGATGCTGGGCGTGGGCAGGGCTTCGCGGGCCTGCTGGCTGATCAGCTGTTCGGCCTGCAGCACCTTGGCATGGACCGCCTGCAGCTGGGGAAGCTGGGGCGCAGCCTGTTCCCACAGGCGGTCGAACGACGCATCGGCTGCAGCCGGGACCGGCTTGGCCGGCAGCAGGCTGCCGATGGCGCGGGGTTGCCAATGGGGCTGAACCAGCAGTTCCGCCAGGGCCGCCTGGGCGGCCTGTGTCTCGGCCTGTTGCTGTTCCAGCTGGGCCTCGAGCTGGGCGCGCTGCAGTTCGACGCGGGCACCGTCGTACTTGCTGCGGGCCCCCAGTTCCACCTGGCCCTGGACTACTTTGACCGCCTGGTTCAGGTGTTCCATGGCCTGTTGCTTGGCGCTCAGCTTTTCCTGGGCTACCAGCAGCTCCGCAAAGCGCTGGGCCGCCTGGTTGAGGATGTCCTGCGCTTCGACGGAGCGCTCGGCCTGGGCCGTGGCTGCGGCCAGTTTGGCGGCCTCGGTGCGCATGGACACCTGGCCGAACACTGGCACCGGCTGCTCGATGCCCCATTCCTTTTCATCGGGCTTGCGGGCGTAGTGGATGCTGGGGTTGGCCCAGGTCCCGGCGGTGCGTACATCGGCACGGTCCATGCCCTGGCGCAGCGGCATGGCGCGCAGCACCGGATGGCGGCTGCGCACCAGGGACAGGAACTCCACCAGACCCAGGGACTGGGGCAGCGGGTCGGCAGAGGCGATGGTGGCGGTGGTGGCGGTGGTGGGCTCTCCCGCAGCGCGGGGGCCCGTGCCGGACACCGTTTCTGCGGCCAGGCAGGCACCTGCTGCCACCAGGGCAGCGGCCACGGCAATGGTTTTAATGGTCTTCATCCAACTCATCCGGTTTCTTCAGGGTCTTGGGGCCCAGCCATACGTACAGCACGGGCAGCAGCACCAGTGCAACCATCGGCAGCACCAACATGCCGCCCACGATCACCGAGGCAAAGGGGCGCTGGGTTTCGCTGCCCACGCCGGTGGACAAGGCCATGGGCAACAGGCCCAGCAAGGCCAGCATGGCGACCAGCAGCACCGAGCGCAGGCGCTCGACCGTGCCTTCCACGACCGCTTCCAGCAGTGGAGTGCCCTGGCGGCGCAGCGACTCGACCGAGGAAATCACCAGCAGACCCGCCAGCGCGACCTGGCCCAGCAGGGCGATGAAGCCGATGGCCGCGCTGATGGACAGCTCGATGCCGGTGAAATGCAGTGCGGCAATGCCGCCCACCATGGTGAAGGGGGTGCACAGCAGGATCACAAAGGAGCTGCGTGCCTGTCCCAGTGCGCCGAACAGCAGGGCGAACACGATCAGCAGCGACAGCGGCACCACCACCTGCAGGCGCTTGGCAGCACGCTGCTGGTTCTCCCACTCGCCGCCCCAGACAGCCTGGTAGCCATCGGGCACCTGCACCTTGTCCTTGAAGGTGGCCAGCGTTTCCTTGACGACCGAGCCGATGTCGCGGCCTTCGACATTGAACTTCAGCGCCATGTAGCGCAGGTTGTTCTCGCGGAAGATGGAGGCATTGCCGATCTTCACCGACACCGTGCCCACGGCATGCAGCGGCACGGAGCCTCCGGAGGCTGTGGGGATGGCGATGTCGCGGATGCTGGATTCATCCATGCGGTTCGCATAGGGCAGGCGCACGCGCACCGGTATGCCGCGTTCGCCTTCCCACAGCGTGGTGGCAATGTCGCCAGCCAGGGCCAGCTCCAGCGTCTTCTGCGCGGTGTCCATGGGGATGCCCTGGCGTGCCAGGGCTTCGCGGTTGAACTCCACGTGCAGCTGCGGTGCGGGAGCATCGCGATACAGGTCCAGGTCGACCACGCCCTCGATGTGGCGTACCTCTTCCATGGTCTTTTGCAGGATGGCGCGAAGCTGCGGAATCTCGGGGCCGAAGACCTTCAGCACGACCTGTCCGCGGGCGCCGGAGGTGGACTCCTCCACGCTGTCACGGATGGGCTGCGAGAAGTTGAATGCCACCCCGGGGATGGTGCCCAGCTGTGCGCGCATTTCCTCGATCAACGCGGACTTGTCCAGCCCGGCACGCCATTCCTTCAGCGGCTTGAGGCGGACCAGCACCTTGGCCATGTTCAGGGTCTCGTTGTCGGTGCCCGACTCCGGCCGGCCCTGTTCCGTGCTGACCGAAATCACCTCGGGGAACTGGCGGATGATCTGGCGCACATCGGCCAGCACTTCCTGGCCTTTTTCCAGCGAAATGGAAGCGGGCATCTGCACCAGCACATAGGCATCGCCTTCGTCCAGGGCCGGCAGGAATTCGGTGCCCAGCTTGGTGGCGGACAGACCTGCAATCGCCAGGATGGTCAGGGCCACCGCCGCGACCGTGGTGCGGCGACGCGGGTTGTGCAGCGTCGCGGCAATCCAGCGGTGGAAGCCATGGTCCATGCGCTCGAACACCGCCGGCTCGGGCGCCATCACATGCTTGGGCTTGAGGAACAGCGCGCACAGGGCGGGCACCAGTCCCATGGCGAACAGCAGGGCGCCCAGCAGCGCGAAGCTGTAGGTCATGGCCAGCGGACGGAAGATGCGGCCTTCGATGCTTTCCAGCGAGAACACCGGGATCAGCGCGGCAATCACGATGGCCATGGCAAACAGCGTGGGCTTGGCCACGGCGATGGCGGAATCGATGATGATGGCGCGCATCTCGCGCTGGGTGGTGGGCTTGCGCAGGCGGGCGTTGCGGATGATGTTCTCCGCCAGCACCACGGCACCGTCCACCATGATGCCGAAGTCGATGGCGCCCATGGAGATCAGGTTGGCCGGCATGCCCAGCCAGTGCAGGCCGATGAAGGCCACCAGCAGCGACAGCGGAATCACGGCCGCCACGATCAGCGAGCCGCGGATGCTGCGCAGCACCAGCCACAGGATGGCGATGATCAGGCAGGCGCCGAACAGCAGGTTGTGCTGCACCGTGGCCAGGGTGTGGCCCACGAGGTCGGAGCGGTCGTAGGTGACCTCCATGTGCATGCCTTCGGGCAGCAGGCCGCCATTGAGCTGCTCCACCTTTTCATGGATGCCTTCCAGCACCACAGAAGGGTTCTCGCCGCGCTTGAGCAGCACGATGCCTTGCACCACATCGTTCTCGTCGTCCATGCCCACCGAGCCCTGGCGAGGGGTGTGCGACTGGATGACCTGGGCCACATCGCCGATGGTGACAGGCGCACCGCCGCGCAGCTGCACCACCACGTCCTTGATCTCCTGCGGAGACTTCAGCAGGCCGATGCCGCGGATGATGAACGACTGTTCGCCCCGGCGCAGCAGGCCGCCGCCCACGTTGCGGTTGGACTTCTCCAGGGCCTCGGTCACATCGCCCAGCGACAGACCCAGGCGGTACAGCTTGTCGGGGTTCACCTCGACGTGGTATTCCTTGACGAAGCCGCCCACGCTCACCACGTCGGCCACACCCTGCACCTGCTTGAGCACGCGCACGATGTTCCATTCCTGCTCCGAGCGCAGCTGGTCCAGCGTATGGCGGTCGCTGCGCAGGCGGTAGTAGTAGATCTTGCCCAGAGGGGTGTAGTCGGGCGCCATCTCGGGCGTGACGCCCGGGGGCAGGTCGGCCTGGGGCAGGCGCTGCGCCACTTCGGCGCGGGCCTTGAAGCTGTTGGCGTCATCGTTGAACACCAGGTTCACCATGGACAGGCCGAAGTAGCTTTCCGAGCGCAGGGAGATCAGCCCGGGGGTGCCGTTGAGCTCACGCTCCAGCGGCTGGGTGATCTGGCGCTCCACCTCTTCCGGAGCCAGGCCAGGGGCCTGCGCAATGATGCCCACCTGCACATTGGTCACATCGGGGTAGGCCTCGATGGCGGTCTGCAGGTAGGCGTAGATGCCGTAGATGGCAATCGCGAGGGTGGCGCACAGGGCCACCAGCCGTCGGTGGACGACGAAGTCAATAAACGCACGCAGCATGCTGTAGTCCTGAATCCTTTACAGCATCTGGCTGGCAGCGCCATCCAGCAGCAGGGCGCCACGCACGACGATGCGCTCGCCGGGCTTGAGCCCGGAGATCACGGGCACCCAGCCGCGCACGGGCTGGCCCAGCTGGATGTCCCGCGCCGCGAACGCGTGTTCGCCGGTCTGCACAAACACCACGGTGCGGTTTTCGCCCTTGATCAGCACGGCGGCCAGCGGCACCATCATCTGGTCCCCGCGTTCCATGGCAATGCCGACGCGGGCCTGCATGCCGGCACGCAGGCCGGCCGGCACGGTCTTGTCCGCAAAGGCCAGCTGGACCGGTGCGCGGCGGGATTCGGCGTTCACCACGGCGCCGACCTGCAGCACCTTGGCGGGCACGGCGGCGGCCTGGGTCTGCAGCTCGACCTGGGCGGCACTGCCGGCCTTCAGGCCGGCCAGCTCGGCCTCGAACACGTCCGCCACAATGCCCAGCGACTGGGGATTGCCGATGGCGAACAGCACGGCGCCGGCCTCGGCCAGTGCGCCCATGGTCGCCTGGTGCTGTGCCACGACGCCGGCATGCGGCGCGCGCAACACGATGCGGTCACCACCATCCTGGCCCAGCAGGGCGGCCGTGCCTCTGGCACGTTCCAGTTCCTGGGCGGCTTCCTTGCTGCGGGCCTGGGCGGAGCGCAGCTCCATGTCGGTTCCCACGCCGCGCTCCACCAGGTTCTGCTGGCGCTGGAGTTCGGTTCTGGCGGTCTCGGAGGCCAGCTGTGCGGCCCGGACTTCGTGGCGCATCCGCAGGGCATCGGCGCTCACCAGGGTGGCCAGCGGGGCTCCGGCCTTGACGGTCTGGCCGGGCTGCACATGGATGGCGGTCACCCGTGCCTGCACCGGTGCCACGACGCTGTCGAGCTGGCCCGGCAGGTACTCCAGGTGGGCGGGGGCCCAGAACAGCTGGCCTGCCTGCGGCGCCTGCACCGTGGCGACCTGGACGGCGCGCAACGCGGCCGGGGCCACCTGCACGGCGGGTGGGGTTTCGCTCCAGGCCGGGAAGGCACACAGCGCGCCGGCCAGCAAGGCCGCTGTGCGGTGGCGCTGCAGCCGGGCTGACAGCGTGGAAAGGGGAAGGGACGGAATCAGATCGCGCATGCACAGTCTTTCGCAAAACGGTGCAGGTCGAGGGGCGTCCCGCACCCAGGTAGGCACAGGTCGTGGATGCTAGGAGCGGGCCGGCGCGTGCGGCATGAACTTCACATGACGGTTTGGTAAGGTTCCGCACCGCGCGGGGCGGGCACAAAAAAGCCCGGCATGCCGGGCGGGATGGTCCTGCCGCCTGCAGTGCGGCTGCAGGCGGTGGCGCGGGAGGCACAACGGGGCTCAGGCGCGCATGTCACCGGTGTCGACGAAGCGCTGGTGCCAGCTCAGGGCCTCGGTCAGCAGATGGGGCGTGTGCTGTGCACCTTGCTGGCGGGCCCGGTCGAAGTAGTCGTGCAGCATGGGGCGGTAGTCGGGGTGGGCGCACTGGTCGATGATGACCTTGGCGCGCTGCTTGGGCGACAGGCCGCGCAGGTCGGCCAGACCCTGTTCGGTGACGATGATCTGGGTGTCGTGTTCGGTGTGGTCGACGTGCGAGCACATGGGCACGATGCAGCTGATCTTGCCGTCCTTGGCCACGGACGGCGTGACAAAGAACGACAGATAACCGTTGCGCGCAAAGTCGCCGGAACCGCCGATGCCGTTCATCATGCCCGTGCCCATCACGTGGGTGGAGTTGATGTTGCCGTAGATGTCGGCCTCGATCATCGAGTTCATGGCAATGATGCCCAGGCGGCGCACCAGCTCGGGGTGGTTCGAGATCTCCTGCGGGCGCAGGATGATGCGCTCGCGGTAGAAGTCGATGTTGTCCTCGAAGTCCTTGCAGGCGGCGGCGCCCAGCGAGATGGAGGTGGCCGAGGCCTTGCTCATCTTGCCGGCGCGCAGCAGGTCCAGCATGCCGTCCTGCAGCACTTCGGTGAAGCCCAGCAGGTTCTCGAACGGGCCGTGCAGCAGGCCGGCCAGCACGGCATTGGCCACATTGCCCACGCCGGACTGGATGGGCAGCATTTCCTTGGGCAGGCGGCCCATCTTCATCTCGTGCGAGAGGAAATCGATGATGTAGCTGGCGATCTTGTTGGAGTTCTCGTCCGGCACGGCAAACACGTTGTCGCGGTCGCCCTTGTGGGTCTCCACCACGGCAATCACCTTGCTCGGATCCACCCGCAGATAAGGCTGGCCGATGCGGTCGTCCGCATGCGTCATGTTGATCGGCACGCGGCGCGGCGGAATGGCCGTGCCGTAGTAGATGTCGTGCATGCCTTCCATCTTGGCGGGCGGCTTGGTGTTGACCTCCAGGATCACCTTGTCGGCGATCTCCAGCCAGGTCTTGTTGTTGCCCACGGCGGTGGATGGGATCAGCAGGCCGTCGGGGGTGACGCCCAGCACTTCCACCACGGCGACGTGCATATGGCCCAGAAAGCCGAACCATGCGTGCTGCGCCACATGGGACAGGTGCATGTCGATGAAGTCGATGTCACCGGCATTGATGGCCTTGCGGGCCGTCGGGTCGGTATTGAAGGGCAGGCGCTGGCCCAGGGCCTGGGCTTCGGCCATCACGCCGTCGCATTCCGCTGCGGTGGAGGCGCCGGTCCACACATTGATCTTGTAAGGATTGCCGGCGGCATGTTCGGCCTTGGCACGGGCGGCAATCGCCTGCGGCAGGGCCTTGGGGTAGCCTGCACCGGTGAAGCCGCTCATGCCGACGTTCACGCCGTGGGGGATCAGGGCCGCTGCGGCCTCTGCCGACATGAAGCGCGTTTGGAATTCTGGGTAGCGGACGCGGTCTGCCAGGGTCATCGGGGTTTCTCCAACTTTGCAAAAACAAGCCGCCTTCATGGGCGGCTCTTATAGATCTCCGTGAGAAATGGTATCAGCGTTATCCCTTGTTTAAGGGTTTGCACTAAATAACCTGCCGGTCAAGGTAGGTCCTTTAACGGAAAGGTGTTTGTGGGAAGTGATTGCTTGCATCGAAGTGCAATTTGATGCTGCACTGCAATAAATCGGTGGCGCATCGGCGGGCTCGGGGCCGCCCGGGGTGGGCATGCAAAAAGCCCCGCAGGCGGGGCCTGCGGGGCTTGGGGACGCTTGAGACGCGGTGCCGCGCGACTGCGCCGCGCGGTCAGTTGCTGCGTTTGGTGTTCAGCAGCGCGTATAGGATGATGGCGCCGAAGGTGGCGGTACCGATGCCGCCCAGGGCGAATTCGCCGAACTTCAGCGTGAATTCACCGGTGCCCAGGATCAGGGTGATGGCGGCCACGATCAGGTTCTTGGTGTCCGAGAAGTCCACCTTGTTGTCCACCCAGATCTTGGCGCCGGCCACGGCAATCAGGCCGAACACGACGATGGACACGCCGCCCATCACCGGCAGCGGAATGGCCTGGATCAGCGCGCCGAACTTGGGGCTGAAGCCCAGCAGCACGGCCAGCAGGGCCGCGACGAAGAACACCGCCGTGGAGTAGATGCGGGTGGCCGCCATCACGCCGATGTTTTCGGCATAGGTGGTCACGCCCGTGCCGCCGGCGGCGCCGGAGACCATGGTGGCCACGCCGTCGCCGATGAAGGCCCGGCCCATGTACTGGTCCAGGTTCTTGCCGGTCATGGCCGTGACGGCCTTGATGTGGCCCAGGTTCTCGGCCACCAGGATGATGACCACGGGCACTATCAGCAGCATGGCATTGGCATTGAATACCGGGGCGTGGAAGGTAGGCAGGCCGAACCAGGCGGCATTGACCACGCCGCTCAGGTCGATGGGCTTGCCCCAGCCCAGCACATTGGTGAACACCCCGTACAGGATGCTGGCCACAATCAGGCCGATCAGGATCAGCAGGCGTTGCAGCATGCCCTTGGTGAACACGGCCACCAGGGCCACGGACACAAAGGTCAGCGCCTGCATCCAGGCCTCGAAGTTGTTGGCGGCCATGTTCTTGACGGGGATGGCCGCCAGATTCAGGCCGATGATGGCCACCACCGCACCGGTCACCACCGGGGGCATGAAGCGCTCGATCCAGCTTGTGCCGATGGCCTGCACCAGCAGGCCCACCAGAGTGTAGACCGCGCCGCAGGCAATGATGCCGCCCAGGGCGACGCCGATATTGGCATTGGCACCCTTGCCGGCGTAGGCCGTGGCGGCGATCACCACGCCGATGAACGCAAAGGACGAGCCCAGGTAGCTGGGCACTTTGCCGCCAGTGATCAGGAAGAAGATCAGGGTGCCGATACCGCTCATCAGCACGGCGAGGTTGGGATCAAAGCCCATCAGGATGGGGGCCAGCACGGTGGAGCCGAACATGGCGATCACGTGCTGGATGCCCATCAGTCCGGTCTGGGCCCAGGGCAGGCGCTCATCAGGCCCGATGACGCCGCCGCCCTGCAGGACGGCGGGGGACTTTTCAGTCCAGGAAAACATTCCCATGGTGGTGTACTCCGTAAAAAACTGGCGCGATGTTAGAGGCAATCGCCGTGCCACGGATGACGGATTGCTGGCGCATGACCGAGCCCCATGGGCTTGGCCGGCCGCCACAGCAGGGCAGTGCCATCCGTGCTGGACCGCACTGCTGCAATAGTGATAGCTGCACAGGCTCCAGCAAAAAGGCTTCACCGATCCGGAAATCGGTGAAGCCTTGGGGGGAGGGCTGGAAGCTGCCCCGCCATTTTCAGGAGGGGGCTGTCGCATGCGGGCCACGGTTGCGCTGTGGCCGGCGGACGCGGTATTTCGGGTGGTGGCTCTAGTGGCGGCCTGCCCAGGGCGGCTGCGGCAGGGTGGCGCGGATCAGCTGCCAGGGGCTGCGGCCGGTGAGCTGGGCCGCGATGGCGGCCTTGAGCGGCGGCAGATGGCGGGCGCCGGTCAGCACCACCTGGCGCAGCACGCGTGGCAGGGGACGGGCGTCGGTATAGAGCTTCACGATGCTGTTGGTGCCCGCAAAGATCGGGAAGGCATGGCGGTGCTGGCCCTGGGCATAGGCGTCCAGCACGGCGGCATCCCCCCAGTCCTGGCCGGCCTGGCGTGCAGCCGCCACGGCGGCGGTCAGGCGTTCCACGCCAGCCAGCCCCAGGTTGAAGCCATGGGCCGTCACCGGGTGCATGCCCACGGCGGCATCGCCCAGCAGCGCCCAGCGTGCGCCGCTGAAGCGGTGGGCATAGGTGGCCACCAGCGGGTAGCTGTGGCGTTCGCCCACCAGCTCCATCGGGCCCAGGCGGTCCTGGAAGTCGTGCTGCACATGGGCGGCGAAGTCTTCGGGCGAGAGCTGCAGCAGGCGCTGGGCATCGGCCGAATCGGTGGTGATCACGGCGGAGCACAGCAGCTCGCCGGTGTCGGGATCGGGCTGCAGCGGCAGGATGGCCAGCGTGCGCTCGTAGCCAAAGCATTCGTGGGCGATGTCCTCGTGCGGCAGCGTGTGGCGCATGCGGCAGACGATGACGCTGCGGCCGAAGTCCGTCATCTGCGCGCCGACGCCCAGCAGGCGGCGCATGCCGGAGAATCGGCTGTCGGCGGCCACCACCAGCGGGGCGGTCAGGGCCGGGGCCTCGCAGCGCACGCCCTGGTCGGTGCGGGTGTAGCGCACTTCGGCATGGTCGGGGTGCACGGACACTGCGGTCACCTGCGCCTCGGTGATGATTTCCACGCCCGGGGTGGTGCTGGCCACTTCCCAGGCCGTACGGCGCAGGGCGTGGTTGGGCACGATGCGGCCCAGCTGGTCCACCCCGCTGCCATCGGCGCTGATGGCCAGCATGGGGCGCTGACCGACCGGGCCGTCGTGGATCTGGGCTTCGCGGATCTGGCCTTGCTCATGCGGCTGCAGCAGCTCCCAGCTGCCCAGGCGCTGCAGGGTCTGCACGCTGGGGTGGGTCAGGGCAATTTCGCGCCCGTCGGGCTTGGGCTGCTGCAGGGCCAGGGCCGGCTGCTGCTCCAGCACCGTCACCTGGAGCCCGGCCTGGGCCAGAGAGATGGCAAGCGAGAGCCCGGCGGGCCCCGCGCCGACGATGAGGGCATCGGTATGCATGGACATTGGCGTAAACAACTGAGAAATCAACACAGGCAGGCCGTCGCACGGACGAAGGCGCTGGGTGCAGGGATTGTGCGCGCAGACAGCGGGCACAGGCTTGCACTGCCTCAAGTATGACAAGAACACGCAATGCGGGCGGACCGACTTTGTCAATTGGTGCACCTAGCATGGCGACAATTGGGGGCTGCGCCTACGCTGGCGGGATGCCGCTCTCTACCTCCCCCTCTGCGTCCCATCCCCCCCATATTCCCCAGATCCGCCTCTACCAGGAGTGGCTGGCGCAGCAGCACGGTCTGCGCTTTGACAGCTACGACGCGCTGTGGCGCTGGTCCACCACCGAGCTCGATGCCTTCTGGCAGAGCATCTGGGATTACTTCCACGTCGAGTCGCCCACGCCCCACACGGCCGTGCTGGCGCGCAATGTCATGCCCGGTGCGCAGTGGTTTCCCGGCGCCCAGGTGAACTATGCGCGCCAGGTGCTGCGCCATGTGCAGCCCGCGCACGCCGCCGGCATGCCGGCCGTGATCGCCGACAACGAACAGGGCCAGGTCAGCGAGCTGGGCTGGCCCGATCTGCAGCGCCAGGTGGCCGCGCTGGCCCTGCACCTGCGCGCCCAGGGCGTGGGCAAGGGCGACCGGGTGGCGGCCTACCTGCCCAATGTCCCCGAGGCCATCGTGGCCCTGCTGGCCGTGGCCAGCCTGGGCGCCGTCTGGAGCGTGTGCGCGCCCGACATGGGCACCGCCGCCGTGCTGGACCGTTTCCAGCAGATCGAGCCCAAGGCGCTGATTGCCGTGGACGGCGTGTACTACGCCGGCAAGCCGCTGGACCGCAGCGCCGTGCTGCAGGAGCTGCGCGCCCAGCTGCCCACGCTGGCGCATGTGGTGGTGCTGCGCAGCCCGCATGCGGCCCAGGTGGTGGCCGACAGCGCCGATCTGGCCCAGGTGCTGGCCCGCGACGATGCGGCCACCGCTGCTTTCGCGCCCGAATGGCTACCGTTCGACCACCCGTTGTGGATCGTCTATTCCAGCGGCACCACCGGCCTGCCCAAACCCATCGTCCACGGCCATGGCGGCATGGTGCTGGTGGCGCTGTGCCTCAAGGCCCTGCACAACGATGTGGGCCCCAGCTATGACGCCAACAGCTGGGGAGAGCGCTTCCACTGGTACAGCTCCACCGGCTGGGTGATGTGGAACTCCCAGGCGGGCGGCCTGCTGGGCGGGACCACCTGCGTGATCTATGACGGCAGCCCCAGCGGCAGCAAGGCCCAGCCCGACTGGGGCGTGCTGTGGCGCTTTGCCGCGCGCCACGGGGTGAGCAATTTCGGGGCCGGCGCGGCGTTCTACACCGGCTGCATGAAGGCCGGGCTGGATCTGGCGGACTGCGGCGATCTGTCGCGCGTGCGCAGCCTGGGTAGCACCGGCTCCCCTCTGTCCCCCGATGTGCAGCAATGGGGCACGGACCAGTTTGCGCGGCTGGGCACGCCCGGCATCTGGTGGAACAACATCTCGGGCGGCACCGATTTCTGCGGTGCCTTCATCGGCGGCAACCGCGAGCTGCCGCTGCTGGCCGGCGAGATGCAGTGCCGCCAGCTGGGCGCGGCCGTGGAGGCCTGGGACGAGCAGGGCCGTCCGGTGGTCGACGCCGTGGGCGAACTGGTCTGCACCCAGCCCATGCCCTCGATGCCGCTGTACTTCTGGGGCGACCGGGACGGCAGCCGCTACCTGTCCAGCTATTTCGACAGCTATGCCCCCGGCCATGGCCGCCAGCCCGGCGGCGGCGACCTGCCGGCTGCGGCAGGAGGGGTTTGGCGCCACGGCGACTGGCTGCGCATCGGCGCGCAGGGCGGCTGCACCATCTACGGCCGCAGCGACGCCACCATCAACCGCCACGGCCTGCGCATGGGCACCAGCGAGCTCTACAGCGCCATCGAAGCCCTGCCCGAGGTGCTGGACAGCATGGTGGTGGACCTGGAGTACCTGGGCAAGGAAAGCTGGATGCCGATGTTCGTGGTGCTGCGCGAGGGGCTGACGCTGGACGCCGCGCTGCGCGAGCGGCTGAACGCTGCCATCCGCACCGCGCTGTCGCCCCGCTTTGTGCCGGACGAGATCGTCCAGGTGGCCGAGATCCCCCGCACGCTGACCGGCAAGAAGCAGGAGCTGCCGATCAAGAAGCTGCTGCTGGGCCAGCCGCTGGCCAAGGTGGTCAACCCCGACACCATGGCCAATGCCGGCTGCCTGCCCTGGTACGAAGCCTTTGCCGCCCAGTACCTGGCGCGCCAGGCGCAGGCCGCCTGAACGGCGGGGCGCCGCACAGGCGGCGCCCCTGCCAAGTCTGCCAACTGGCCGCCCGCACAGGGTTACACGGTGTTGCGCGCCCGCGGCAGGCGCGTGGCCGACATTCCGCCCAGCCGGGTACACTTTCCAGCTTCGAGATGGCGTTTCCTTTCACCTACGCACCTATCGCATTCCATGGCCGTTGAATCGCAGGGCACAGCCCGCACCAGTTTTGACCTGAAAAGTGCCCAGTTGCCGGTGGTGGCCGTGGTGCTCAAGGACACAGACATCCATGTGCTGGCCCACGATCTGGCAGAACGCCTGGCCGCCGACCCCGACTTCTTCGACAACGATCCGGTGCTGATCGACCTCTCGCACATCCGCGAGGCGGTGGACCCCGTGGACTTTGCCGAGCTGCGCCGGGTGCTCTCCAGCCACCACACCCAGCCCGTGGCGGTGCGCGGCGGCTCGGCCGACCAGATGGCCGCCGCCCATGCCGCCGGTCTGATGGCTGCACCGGATGCACTGCCGGCGCGCTCCGCCCCGGTGGAAATCCGGGAAGTGATCCGTGAGGTGGAAGTGGTGCGCGAAATCCCGGCACCCCTGTCCGACGCCCTGATCATCGACCGCCCGCTGCGTTCCGGCCAGCAGGTCTACGCCCGCAACACCGATGTGGTGGTGCTGGGCATGGTCAGCTATGGTGCGGAAGTGATTGCCGACGGAAACGTCCATGTCTATGCCCCGCTGCGCGGCCGTGCCGTGGCTGGCGCCCGGGGCAACACCGAAGCCCGCATCTTCAGCACCTGCATGGAGCCGCAGCTGCTCTCCATTGCCGGCATCTACCGTGCGATCGATTCCCCCCTGCCAGCCGATGTGGCGGGCAAACCCGCCAAGGTACGCCTGGAGGGGGAAAAAATCATTATCGAATCCCTGTAAGCTTCGGGGCTGAACAGCCCCGACTGAACCGTACACAAGAACCACGCAATCAGTCTCTAAGGAAAACTGCAAACATGGCCAAAATCGTCGTTGTGACTTCCGGCAAAGGTGGTGTGGGCAAGACCACCACCAGTGCCAGCTTTGCTTCCGGCCTCGCTTTGCGTGGCCACAAGACTGCAGTGATCGACTTCGACGTCGGCCTGCGCAATCTGGACCTGATCATGGGCTGCGAACGCCGCGTGGTCTATGACCTGATCAATGTGATCCAGGGCGAAGCCAATCTGCACCAGGCCCTGATCAAGGACAAGCAGTGCGAGAACCTGTTCGTGCTGGCGGCTTCGCAGACGCGCGACAAGGAAGCGCTGACGCAGGACGGCGTCAAGAAGGTGCTGGACGATCTGGCGGCCATGGACTTTGAATACATCGTCTGCGACTCGCCCGCCGGCATCGAAAGCGGCGCGCTGATGGCCATGCACTACGCCGACGAGGCGCTGGTGGTGACCAACCCCGAAGTCTCGTCCGTGCGCGACTCGGACCGCATTCTGGGCATGCTCAGCTCCAAGACCGACCGCGCCACCAAGGGCGAGTCGGTCAAGGAGCACCTGCTGATCACCCGCTACAACCCCAACCGCGTGGAAGACGGCCAGATGCTGTCGCTGGAGGACATCCAGGACATTCTGCGCATCGAGCTGATCGGCGTGATTCCCGAGTCGGAAACCGTGCTGCAGGCCTCCAACCAGGGCGTGCCCGCCGTGCACATGCAGGGCACCGATGTGTCCGAGGCCTACAAGGACGTGGTGGACCGCTTCCTGGGCGAAGAAAAGCCCATGCGCTTCATCGACGCGCAAAGGCCCGGTTTCTTCAAGCGTATCTTTGGTGGGAGGTAAGTCGGCATGTCCCTGATCTCCATGCTTTTGGGCGAGAAGAAGAAAACCGCTTCGGTCGCCAAGGAACGCCTGCAAATCATTCTGGCGCGCGAGCGCGTGGGCAACTCCAATGCCCAACCCGACTACCTGCCTGCGCTGCAGCGCGAGCTGATGGCGGTGATCTCCAAGTACGTGTCGATCAACCCCAGCGACATCAAGGTGCAGCTGGAACGCCAGGACAACCTGGAAGTGCTGGAAGTGAAGATCGAGCTGCCCGACGCCCAGCGCTGAGCCGCTGGTGGTCTGCAAGAGCTATAAAAAAAGCCTGTCCCCACATGGGGACAGGCTTTTTGTCTTTCCGGGCTGCACCGGGCAGTGCGTGCAGTAGGTGCTGCCGGGTGGCGGGGCCGCTCAGTCGGTGTAGGGCGCCGGCGGCAGGCCGTGCTTGGCGTACATATGACCGCCGTGGTAGATCAGGGGCTGCACGCCCTGCAGGTGCTGGCAGCGCTCCACCAAGCCGACGAAGATGGTGTGGTCGCCCTCGTCATAGCGGCTGCGGTTGCTGCATTCGAACACGGCCGCCGCACCTTCGATCAGGGGCACGCCCTGCTCGTTGGCTTCCCAGGTCACACCGGCGAACTTGTCCACGCCGCGGGTGGCAAAGCGCTGGGCCAGTTCCTGCTGGCCGGCAGCCAGCACGTGGATGGCGTAGTGCCCGCCTTGCTGGAACACCGGCAGCGAGGCGGCGCGGTGGGCCATGCTCCACAGCACCAGTGGCGGCTCCAGCGACACCGAGTTGAACGAGCTGACCGTGAGCCCGATGGGGCGCCCCAGGGCATCGGCCGTGGTGACAATGGTCACACCCGTGGCGAACTGGCCCAGGGCGTGACGGAAATCACGGGTGGTAAAAGCGGCAGGAGCGAGCAAGGGCAGGGCGGATGGTGGTCAAAAAGGATTGATGCCGGTCAAGCGGGCAGCAGCGCCCGCCATTATGGCGTGCAGTGCTGCAGACCGGTTTTCCGGTCCGTGCAAGGCCCCGCCCCCGATGCGGATCAAGCGCGCTGCAGAAAGCCGGCAGCCGCCTGCACGGCCTCGGTGTCGGCCTGCACCGCATCGGGTGCGCCACCCTTGCCCCACAAGGCCCCGCCCCAGTGCATGGCCATGAATTCGGCGCACAGCTGGGCCGCGTCGATGGAGGGCTGGGCCTTGCGGCGTTCGCCCCCGGTGCTGACCAGGTACAGCGGCTTGCCCGCCATGCGGGCCTTGAAGTCCAGTCCCGGCACGCGCAGCCAGCCGCTCCAGTGGTCCAGATAGGCTTTCACGGCCGTGGGCAGGCTGAACCAGTACACCGGACAGACCAGCACCAGGTGGCTGGCATCCAGCGTGGCCTGCAGCAGATCGGCCATGCGGCCTTCGGGCGCCGGGTAGCTGCCGGCGCTGTGGCGCACATCGATAAAGGCGGGGATAGGCTCGTGGGCCAGGTGCACCCAGGTCTGCTGCACGTCGTCCGGCAGGTGGCGGGCGGCTTCGCGGGCCAGCCATTCGGTGTTGCCGATGACATGGGGCTCGCGGGCCGAGGCGGTCAGAAAAAGATAGTGGTCGTTGCGCATGCGCCGATGGTAGCGGCGCCGGCGGGGCGGGTGTGTCGCGCGGACACTGCGGAGCGCGCAGCGAAAGCCGATGTCAGATGGCCGTTCCCCACCGCCGCGGCGACAGTGGCTGCTGCCGCCGCGGAAAGCTGCCAGGCCCGGCCGAGTCAACCCGATCAGGCCTCGACCGGGCGCTGGTGCCAGGCGACAGGGTCGCGGCCCTGGCCCAGAAAACCGAAGTCCATGGCCGGGCGCTCGCCGGAGATCAGCGCCGCCAGGGCCTTGCCCGAGCCGGCGCCATGCGTCCAGCCCAGGGTGCCGTGGCCGGCGTTGACCCACAGCCTGCCCACGCCGGTATGGCCGATGAACGGGATGTTGGTGGGCGTGGCCGGGCGCAGGCCGCACCAGTAGTTGGGCTGGCCGCCTTCGGCTTCGGAGCGGGTATCGCACACACCGGGCAGGATTTCTTCGATGCGCTCGCTCAGCATGCGGCAGCGGGCCTGGGCCACGGGACTGTCCAGCGACAGGTCGAAGCCGCCCAGCTCGATGGTGCCGGCCACGCGCAGCTGGTCGCCGAAACGGCTCATGGCGATCTTGCGCGCGTCGTCAATGCACGACACAAACGGCGCGGCATCGGGCTGCAGGATGCGGAAGGTGGCGCTGTAGCCCTTGCCGGGGTAGATGGGCAGGTCCACGCCCACGGTACGCAGCAGCGGCGCGCTGTAGCTGCCGCAGGCCACGACAAAGCTGTCGGCCGTCAGCGTCTGTTCGCGGCCCGGGCCATCGTCCAGGCGCTGGCGCACGGTGATGGACTGCACCTCGCCGCCGGCCTGGTTCAGGCGCAGCACATCGTGGCCGTAGAGAAACTGCACGCCGCGCTGTGCGCACAACTGGGCCAGCTGCTGGGTGAAGGCACGGGCGTCGCCGCTTTCATCGGTGGGTGTGAAGGTGCCGCCAAAGATCTGGTCCTTGTATGGCGTGAAAGCCGGCTCGATGCGCAGCAGCTCGTCGCGGCTGACCAGCTGGCGCTGCACGCCGTGCTGGCGCATGATTTCCACCGCCTCGCCGGCCTCCTCGAAGGCCTGGGCGCTGGAGTAGAAGTGCGCAATGCCGCGCTCCAGCCGGTGGTAGCTGATGCCGGTCTCCGCCACCATCTGCTGCAGGGCGGTGTGGCTGTAGGCGCCCAGGGCCACGATCTGCTGCACATTGCGGGCGAAGGCGCGGTCGTTGCACTGGCCCAGGAATTGCAGCGCCCAACGCCACTGCTGCCAGTCCAGCTGGGGACGGAACAGCAGCGGCGCCTGCGCGTCGAACATCCACTTCAGCGCCTTCAACGGGGCTTCGCGGTTGGCCCAGGGTTCGCAGTAGCTGACCGAGATCTGGCCAGCGTTGGCGAAGCTGGTCTCCTGCGCTGCCTCGGCCTGGCGGTCGATGACGATCACGTCGTGGCCACGGGCACGCAGGTGCCATGCGGTGCTGATGCCGATGATGCCGGCGCCGAGGATGATGGTTTTCATGGAGCGCAGTGTGGTGTGCCACCCGCAGGACGCCAAGCCGGATTACATTCCTTGTGAATCCATAAGCGCAGCTAATACAACGCAGGAGAAGACGCGATGCAGCATTGGGACCCGGTGGCCTTGGAGTGCCTGGCCGCCATTGTGGAAACGGGTGGGTTCGAGAAGGCCGCGCAGCGCCTGCATGTCACGCAGTCGGCCGTCTCGCAGCGCCTGCGGGCGCTGGAGGAGCAGGCCGGATCGGTACTGGTGGTGCGCAGCCGGCCCCTTCGGCCCACGCGCGCCGGGCAGTTGCTGCTCAAGCATGCCCAGCAGTTGCGCCTGCTGCGGGCCGATCTGGCGCGCGACATGCAGACCCTGGCGCCCCACACGGCCGGCTCCGGCGCCGGGGTGGGCCTGGCCGTCGCGGTCAATGCCGACAGCATTGCCACCTGGGCCCTGGAGGCGCTGACGCCGCTGGTGCGCGCAGGGATTGCGCTGGAAGTGATCACGGACGACCAGGATTTCACCCAGGAATGGCTGCGTTCCGGCGAGGTGCTGGGCTGCGTGACCACCTTGCGCCAGCCGCTGCAGGGCTGCCGTGTGCAGCCGCTGGGCGCCATGCGCTATCTGGCCGTGGCAGCGCCGGAGTACGCGGCCGCCCACCTGCCGCAGGGGCTGAACGCCCACAACTTCCACCGTGTGCCGTTTCTGTGCTTCAACCGCAAGGACGATATGCAAAGCGAGTTCGTGGCGCGCCTGCTGGGCCTGTCCCAGGTGGTGCTGAACAGCCTTTACCTGCCCAATTCCGAAGCCCAGGTGCGGGCGGTGGAGGCCGGCTGGGGCGTGGGCGTGCTGCCGGAACTGCTGGTGCGCGACCGTCTGTCACATGGGCGGCTGGTCGACGTCGCGCCGGGTACGATGCTATCCATCGACCTGTACTGGCATTGCTGGAACCTGGACTCCAGCCTGCTGCGCCAATTGACGGACACCCTGCTCCAAGGCGCAAAAGTGAACCTCAAAGACAATTGTTCAGAAAGGTGAGCCGTTGTCTGACTGATGGCAAACAGGTCCGGTGTTAATTTCGATCCATATGTAACAAATATTAATCTGACCGTGTCCAATCGACCGTCCTTCAGCCACGTCTCCTTCCGGGACATGATGCACAGGGCCCGCAAGGAAGCCATCCTGGAAGAGTGCACCCGCTTGCTCAGCGAGCGGGGCTATGACGCCATGACGCTGGACCAGGTGGCCGAAGCCGCCGGTATGGCCAAGGCCGTGCTGTACAAACATTTCAAAGGCAAGGAAGACCTGTGCTGTGAAGTCATGGTGCGGGGTCTGGAACGTGCCCAGGGGTTCCTGGACGGCCTGCCCGCCCGCATGGTAGCCAGTCAGCGGCTGCAGGCCTTTGTGCGCTGGGTGCTGCAGGCCCAGCTGAACTCCGATGCACCGCTGCTGGCCGAGCGCAAGTCCGAAATCCGCCATGCGCTCAAGGCCTCGGAACCCTACCAGCTGGCGCTGCAGGGCCTGAGCACGCGCCTGGAAGAATGGATTGTGCAGGCGCAGGAAGCCGGTCATATCCACCCCGGCTGGCCCCTGCTGGTGGCCCGTCAGATGCTGATGACCCGCGCCGTCGATCCCATGGTGGACGCGCTGATGCACACCCAGGCCTACAGCCACGACGAAGTGGTGGAGTGGTGCGTCAAGACCTGCATGGCCACGCTGCATGCCTCACCGGAATACCTGCCGCTGTCCCAGAAGGCCAAACCGGCCAAGAAGAGCATGCTGGCCGTGGGCTGACTGCGCAGCGGCAGCCGCAGCTTTCGCCGCGGCAGGGGTTCCCGCCCACAAAAAAAACCGGCCTCCGAGGGACCGGTTTTTTTGTGGTGCACGGCCCGGAGGCAACTCCGGCCATGCAGGGGCAGGCGCCTCAGCGAATCAGCATCACCGGGACGTCGCAGTTGGCCAGCACCTGGGTGCTGACCGAACCCATCACCAACTTGCCCAGCGCGCCGTGGCCGTGGGTGCCCATGATGATCAGGTCGTACTTGCCTTCCACGGCTTCCTTGGCAATGGCCTCACCGGCGGGGCCCACCTTGGCGATGCGCGTGGGCTGGACGTTGTGGCGGGCCAGGAATTCACACACCGGATCCAGCACCTTGGCCGACTCTTCGGCGTAGTAGGCGTCCACGGTTTCCTTGCCCAGGGCAGCGCGGGCGCGGGGGGGCAGAGCCGACTGCACCGTGATCGCACTGTAGGCATGGGTGCCGACAGTGAGCTCTTCGTGCGTGGTCATGTAGGCCAGCATCTTCTTGGTGTAGGGGCTGCCATCGACAGCAAGCAGAATCTTCATGATGGTTTCTCCATGAGTGAACAGGCACAGGTTATTGCGGGTTGCTGCTTGTTGTCTTGACGCATGTCATGTTTTTTTGAAAGCGGAGGCCCTGCGCCTGCAATGCATCATAGAGCCAAGCTTTGCGCGGGGTGGAATTTGTCCTGCTCTCCCTTGCGCGCATAGCCCAGCGGGTTGGCGTGCACGCGGCACTGCCAGGCGCTGCCATCGGCCCGCAGGCCCTGGGCGGTGTAGTCCACCGGGGTGTGCAGATGCCCGTGCAGCCACAGCTGGGCACAGGGCAGCAGATCGTCCAGCGCATTGCAAAAGCCCGCCGTGCCGGGCACCATGCCATAGCGGGGGTCGCTGCTGCGCAGGCTGGGTGCGAAATGGGTCACGGCCACGGTGGGCCCGTCAAAAGGCTGGGCCAGGGCCGTGCGCAGCCATTCCTGGCACACCAGCGCCTGCTCGCGCATGGGTGCCGCCAGAAATGGTTCGCCGTGGCGGGTGCCACCGGTTTTCTGCAGGTAGAAGTTGGCCGCGCGAAAGGACTTGTCGCGCAGCTTCAGCAGCCGGCCCACGTCACCGGCCTGCACCTGGTCGTCCAGCAGGGCGATGGCGTCATAGTCGGTCCACAGCGTGGTGCCGACAAAGCGTACGCCGTCCAGCACGGCGGTGTCGCGCTCCAGCCAGATCAGCCCCAGCCGGTCGCAGATGCGGCGCAGCCGGGCGTGCGCCGCATCCCAGTCCTGGGCGTCGTACTCATGGTTGCCGGGTACAAACACCACCGGGCATGGCCAGCCGGCGTACTGCGGCAGCGGGGAAAAGCGTTCCAGGCCGAAACAGTCGTCCTGCAGCAGGCTGCCGTCCTGGTAGGAGCCGATATCGCCGGCCAGCACCAGCACATTGGCGTCGGCGGCGGGTTCCGGAACAAACTGCGGATGCACTTCCAAGTGCAGGTCGGACAAAAGCTGGATGCGCATGGAGCGCTATTGTCCCGGAATGTCGCACCGCGCCGTTGCGGCGGGTCACAGCGGATGCTGCAATGCCAGCGCCTGCTGTGCGGCCCGGCCCAGGGCCTGCACCATCCAGTCGTAGGCCGGTCGGTTGGGGCCGCGCTTGTGCCACAGCGCATCCACATGCACGGCCATCACGTCCAGCGGCAGCTTGGCAATGTGCAGCTCCTCGGCCATGTGGCTGATGGGCACGAAGTGGCGCGGCATCACCGTCACCAGATCGGTCTGCGCCACCACGCGGGCCGCGGTGCCGTACTGGTTCACCGTCAGCGCGATGTGGCGCTTCTTGCCCAGCGAGGCCAGGGCTTCGTCGATGAAGCCCCAGGCCCGGCCGGAGAAGCTGACCAGCGCATGGCGCGCGGCGCAGTAGCGCTCCAGCGTCAGCGGCTGGCGCGACAGCGGGTGGTCGCGGCGCATGGCGGCCACATACTGGCCGTCATACAGGCGCCGGCTTTCGTAGGCCACCAGGGCTCCGGACTGGGCGCGGGCCGTCAGATCGGCCAGTACGGCCGGAAAGTTGCCGATGGCCAGATCGGCGGTTTCCTCGTCCAGCAGGCTGCGCGGGTCGCGCGTGGTCAGCGGCAGGATGCGCACCGTCACGCCGGGCGCCTCCACCTCCAGGATCTCCAGCAGGTGCGGAATCAGCGTGCCCGCGGTGGCGTCGGCCATCACCAGCACCAGCGTGGTCTTGGCGGTGGCGGGGTCAAAGCGTTCAGGCGCCAGGTTGTCGGCCAGGCTGGCCAGCGCTTCGCGCACCACGGGCCACAGCGCCTGGGCGCGGGGCGTGGGCTGCACGCCCTGGCCGTGGCGTACCAGCAACTCGTCGCCCATGGCATCGCGCAGGCGGCGCATGGCGTTGCTGACGGCGGGTTGGGTGATGGCCAGGTTTTCGGCGGCGCGGGTCAGGCTGCGTTCGGACATGACCTCGTCGAACACGCGCAGCAGGTTCAGGTCCAGGGTGCGGAAGTTAAGCGGTGTCATGGCGTTGTCATCACTGATGTGAATACTGTAGATTCAAAATATAAATTTGAACAAGCATGGGGTAAACCCTATAGTTCTTCCATCGCCCAGCATTTCGCCACAAGCGATGTTCCCAGGGGTTTTACTGCCATGAGCAATTTCATCTACAACTCTTACTGTGTCGTGCACCCCGGTGCCGAGCAAATTTCCCTGACCGCCGAATACCGCCCGGTCCAGGAAGCGGCTGCCCCCGTGCGCCGTTCCGCACATTTTTCCTTTGTCTGGCCCCTGGTGGCCGTGATGGCCCTGCTGGCCGCATTTGCGTCGGCCGGTGAAGGCTCGGCCCTGCTGGTGGGCATGCTGCTGTGGGTGCTGGCGCTGGCCGGCTGGGCACTGAGCATGTCCTCCGTGCGCCGCAGCCTGGTGTCGCTGCGCCAGGGCCTGCGCGCCTGGCAACACAGCCGCCGCATGGCAGCAGAAGATGAACGCACCTGGAACATGGCCCTGCAGGACGCCCGTCTGATGGCAGACCTGGCCCGCGCCATGGACCGCCAGGAACGCTGATACGCGGATTCCCGTTCCGCGCCGGCTGCGGCACCCGCTGCAGCCCCTCTGTCGAAAGCCACCGCTCACCAGGCTGTGGCTTTTTTCATGCCATGAAAAAAGGAGCGTGCTGTGCACGCTCCTTTGGCTTTGCAGGCGCCTGTGGCAGGCAGACACCGGAAGCATCTGCATACGAGGCACCTGTTTGGAACAACGGCTTAGGCGGCCAGGCGGGCTTCCAGCGCTTTCTTGGTGGCCAGCAGTTCCTGCGGCAGGTTGTAGGCCAGCTGGTCGAAGTGGGCGGTGTGCAGCTGCATTTCCTCGTTCCAGGCGGCCTTGTCGATGCTGGTCACGCTGGCGAACTGGTCGGCGCTAAAGTCCAGGCCGGTCCAGTTGATTTCGCCATAGGTGGGGGCCACGCCGAACGCGGTCTGCTGGCCCTGGGCACGGCCTTCGATGCGGTCGATCATCCACTTCAGCACGCGCATGTTCTCACCGTAGCCGGGCCAGACGAACTTGCCGTCGGCGTCCTTGCGGAACCAGTTGGTGGTGAAGATCTTGGGCAGCGTGGCGCCCTGGGCTTCGATCTTGGCCCCCAGGTTCAGCCAGTGCTGGAAATAGTCGCTCATGTTGTAGCCGGCGAACGGCAGCATGGCGAACGGATCGCGGCGCACCACGCCTTGCGCGCCAAAGGCGGCGGCCGTGGTCTCGGAACCCATGGTGGCGGCCATGTAGACGCCTTCGGTCCAGTTGCGGGCTTCGGTCACCAGCGGCACGGTGGTGGAGCGGCGGCCGCCGAAGATCATGGCATCGATCTTCACGCCCTTGGGGTCGTCCCAGGCTTCGTCCAGCGCGGGGTTGTTGGTCGCGGCCACGGTAAAGCGGGCGTTGGGGTGGGCGGCCTTGGCGCCGGTTTCCTTGGCGATGGCTGGGGTCCAGTCCTGGCCCTTCCAGTCGATCAGATGGTCCGGCAGCTTGCCCTGGTCTTTTTCCAGGCCTTCCCACCACACATCGCCGTCATCGGTCAGCGCCACGTTGGTGAAGATGACGTTCTTGTCCAGGCTCTGCATGCAGTTCGGGTTGGTCAGCAGGTTGGTGCCCGGAGCCACACCGAAATACCCCGCTTCGGGGTTGATGGCGCGCAGCGAGCCATCGGCCTGGGGCTTGATCCAGGCGATGTCGTCACCGATGGTGGTGACCTTCCAGCCTTCGAAGCCGGTGGGCGGCACCAGCATGGAGAAGTTGGTCTTGCCGCAGGCGCTGGGGAAGGCCGCCGCCACGTGGTACTTCTGGCCTTCGGGGTTGGTCACGCCCAGGATCAGCATGTGTTCGGCCAGCCAGCCCTGGTCGCGGCCCATGGTGGAGGCAATGCGCAGTGCAAAGCACTTCTTGCCCAGCAAGGCATTGCCGCCGTAGCCCGAGCCGTAGGACCAGATTTCGCGCGTTTCGGGGTAGTGGACGATGTACTTGGTCGTGGGGTTGCAAGGCCAGCTGGTCTGGTCGGTTTCGCCAGCCGCCAGCGGCGCGCCCACGGTGTGCACGCAGGGCACGAACTCGCCGTCGGTGCCGAGCACGTCGTACACGGCCTTGCCCATGCGGGTCATGATCTGCATGTTGACGGCCACATAGGCACTGTCGGACAGCTCGATGCCGATGTGGGCAATGGGCGAACCCAGCGGGCCCATGGAGAACGGCACCACATACATGGTGCGGCCTGTCATACAGCCGTCAAACAGCGGCTGCAAAGTGGCACGCATCTCGGCGGGGGCCATCCAGTTGTTGGTGGGGCCGGCATCTTCCTTGCGGGCCGAGCAGATGTAGGTGCGGTCTTCGACACGGGCCACGTCCGACGGGTCGGACCAGGCCAGAAAGCTGCCGGGGCGCTTGGCGGGGTTGAGCTTCTTGAACGTGCCGGCGTCCACCAGCTGCTGGCAGAGGGCGTCGTACTCTTCCTGCGAGCCGTCGCACCAGTGGATCCGGGCGGGCTTGCACAGTGCGGCCATTTCGGCCACCCAGGCGATCAGCTTGGGGTTTTTCACGAAGGCGGGCGCCTGCAGCTGCAGGGCCTGGGGGGCGAGGGCGTTCATCGAAGGATCTCCTGATAGTGGGTAAACGGTTTTGCCGAACCGGGCACGCGCGGGGCGTACCAACAAGGGGCGGTTGGGCAAAGCAGCTCGTCCATAAGGGGCACTGCGGGCGCTATCAGGCAGCCGATGACCGGCGCCGGGAAAGCCATTCTAGGAAGGCGGCTGTAAAAAGCCAGTGGGACAACCCGGAAAACTATGTCTCATATGCATAGATATATGCATAAAGCAGAAATTCGCCGGCATGAAAAAAGCCCCTTGCGGGGCAGTTTTCGAGGGCGGGTGCCGTTCACGCCATGTTCACGGCGATGAAGGCCAGCAGGAACATCATCACGGCCCCCACCAGCGGCAGCACGATGGGAATCAGGGGCACCACCGCCTCGGCGGCGTCGTCGGGATTGATCTGGGGCTGCGCATCGTGGGCAGCGGGGTCATGGCTCATGCGTTCACTCCTTGCGGGCAGTCGGACAACCAGGTGGCGGGTGCGCCACGCAGACCTCGTTCGTGCTGCCATTGTGGAAGGGACGCCACGGCCCGGCTACAGGGTTATCCACGGCGCAGGTCCGGGGGCGTGGCAGGCCGGCTCCACCGCCGGGGGCCGTCACCCCGCCCCGCAACCAGGGGGCGGGGCGCCACGGTACCCAAGGATCTCAGGCGCGCGCGGCCTGCATGCCGGCAGCCCGCAGCGCTTCCAGCACCTGTTCCACATGCTGCTGGTTGCGGGTCTGCAGCACAAAGTCGATTTCCACGTTCTGCGCGGCCAGCAGCGTGAAGGCGCGCTGGTGGTGGACTTCCTCGATGTTGGCGCCGGCGGCGGCCACGGTGGCGGTGATCTGGGCCAGCACGCCGGGCACATCGCGTGCACTGACGCGCACGCGCGCCAGACGGCCGGAGCGCACCATGCCGCGCTCGATGATGGCGGCCAGCAGCAGCGGATCGATGTTGCCGCCGGACAGGATCAGGCCCACCTTCTGGCCGGCGAACTTCTCGCGGTGGCGGATCAGGGCGGCCAGACCGGCAGCGCCCGCGCCTTCGACCAGGGTCTTCTCGATCTCCAGCAGCATCAGCACGGCCTGCTCGATATCGCCTTCATCCACCAGCAGCAGCTCGTCCACCAGCCGTTTGACCACCTCGCGGGTGATGGTGCCGGCCGTGGCCACGGCAATCCCTTCCGCGATGGTGGACTGGCCCATGGGCAGGTCCGTGCCCTGCACGGCGTTGAGCATGGACGGAAAGCGCTGCGTCTGCACCCCCACCACGCGGATGCCGGGCTTGAGCGCCTTGGCGGCCGTGGCCACCCCGGCAATCAGGCCGCCGCCGCCGATGGCCACCACCAGGGTGTCCAGGTCGGGCTGGACGGCCAGCATTTCCAGGGCCAGCGTGCCCTGGCCGGCCGCCACGGCCTCGTCGTCGAAGGGGTGGACAAAGGTCAGGTTCTGTTCCTTGGCCAGCAGGAAGGCGTGCTGGCGCGCCTCCTCCAGGGTGTCGCCGTGCAGCACCACTTCGGCGCCAAAGCCACGGGTGCGCTCCACCTTCACGCCGGGGGTGAAGCGCGGCATCACGATCACGGCACGCAGGCCCATGCGCTGTGCGTGGTATGCCACACCCTGGGCGTGGTTGCCGGCGCTCATGGCAATCACGCCGCGCGCCTTTTCCTCGGCGCTCAGCAGCTGCAGCCGGTTGCTGGCACCACGTTCCTTGAAGGAGGCCGTGAACTGCAGGTTCTCGAACTTGAGGAACACCTGCGCGCCCACGATCTGCGAGAGCGTCTCGGATTCGACGCAGGGCGTTTGCAGCACCTGGTCACGCAGTCGGGTGGCGGCGGCTTGGATATCGGCGTAGGTCAGCATGGTCGGGGCGGGTGCGGAAAGTGCAGGCGGCAAAGTCTGACAGATTGCCATATCTGCCGCACTGCCGCTGCCATCGAGCCATGCACCGGTCGCCGGGAGGGCTCTGCGCGGCATCGGTGCCGGACAGGTTCCCCTCCAACGGCTTCTGTGCCGCTTGCTTGCGCCGCCTTCGGTCGCGCAGGCAGCGCTGCGTCAGAAGTCGTAGCGCGCGCTGAGGTTCAGGCTGCGCGGTGCGCCCCAGGTGTAGAACAGCCCCTGGGCGTTGAAGTTGGTCACACCCGCGAAGTAGCGTTTGTCCAGCGCGTTGTTCACATTGGCGGCCACGCTCCAGTGGCGGTCGACCTGGTAGCGGGCCATCAGATCCACCAGCCAGTAGGCATCCTGGCGCAGCGTGGTCGCCCCCCGGCTGGTGGAGATGTCGCTCTGCCAGCGGGTGGCCGCGCCCACGGTCAGCCCTTGCAGGGCCGAATCGCGGAACTGGTAGGTGGTGCCCAGCTTGAACTGGTATTTGGGCGTGGTGCTGGACGAGTCCAGCGTGCTGCTGTTCATCACAAAGCCGCCCTGCAGCTGCCAGCCGCGGGCCAGCTCGCCAGACAGCTCCAGCTCCCAGCCGCGGCGCGTGACGCCGCTGACCGCCCGCGAGATGGTATCGCCCGCGGGCGTCTGGCCCACGGTTTCGGCGGTGTTGTCGGTCTTCATCCAGAAGTAGGCGGCGCTGGCGTTCAGGCGCTTGTCAAAGAACTCGCCCTTGGCGCCGATCTCGTAGGTCTTGCCTTCTTCCGGCGGCAGCGTCTGTTCGCTGGCGTTCTTGGCGCTCTGGGCCTGGAAGATGCTGGCGTAGCTGGCATACAGCGACACATCGCGGGCCACATCCACCACCAGACCGGCATAGGGCGTCACCACGCCGCGTTCGTGCAGGTCGTAGTTGTACCAGCTGACGTCGGAGACATCCTTCTGGTCGTAATTGGTGGCGCGGGCGCCGACGATCAGCTTGACCGGGTCGGCCAGGCTGAAGCGGCCGGCCGCATAGACATAGTTGCGCTTGCGGCTGAACAGGTCGTCGGAGTAGGTCAGGCCGCTGAGGTTGACATTCGGCAGCGCGCCGCCCCCCTGGGCATAGTCCAGGCCCAGCGCGCCCAGCGTGGTGTTGTCGCCGCCGCCGCGCTGCAGATTGATGCGGCTCTTGGAAGCCCCGGCACCCAGCAGCAGATCGTGCTGGCGGCCGAACAGGGAGAAGGGCCCTTGCACGTCCACCTGGATGCTCTGGTTGCGCGTCGTGTTCTCGCCATAGCGGCCAAAGTTCACGGCGCCCGGCAGGGCGTTGTTCATATAGCCCAGCAGTTGCTCGGGCACGTCGATTTCCTCGTGCACCAGCTGCAGCTTGGCCTTCCAGCCCTGACCGAAGTTGTGTTCCAGCCGGGTGAACAGGTTCAGGCCTTTTTGGTCGTAGCCGGCCCAGCGCGCACCGTTGTTGTAGGAGCGCGGCATCCAGCCCACAAAGGCGCCAGTACCGGAATAGGCCTGGAGGGGCGTGGTGGCGCCCGAGCCGTGCAGCGAGCGTTCGCGGTAGGTGACGCCGGCGCTCAGCAGGGTGTCGGGCGAGAGGTCGTATTCCAGCGTGCCGTAGACCATGCGGCCGCTGGAGTCCTCGTAGTCGCGGAAGCCGCGGGCGCGCTTTTCCGACAGCACCAGCCGCCCGCGCAGGCTGCCTTCGGCATTCAGCGGGCCGGCAATGTCGGCATCGGCGCGGTAGCTGTCCCAGCTGCCGGCGCTGGCCTCCACATGGGCCTGGAATTCCTTGGTCGGGCGCTTGCGGATCAGGTTGATCGTGGCGCCGTAGTTGCCGTCACCATTCATCAGGCCGGACGAGCCCTTGAGCACCTCGACGCGGTCGATGTCGGCCAGGTCGTCCATGGTGTAGAGCGTGTGGGTGTTGAAGCCCCAGCCGCTGGAGAGCTGGCGCGAGCCGTCCACCTGCAGGTTGGCGGTGCTGCCCCGCACGTTGTAGGTGACCATCTGGTTCTGGCGGCTCACCGTCAGGCCGGGCGTCTGCTCCATCACATCGGTCAGCGTCTGCAGCTTGAAGTCTTCCATGCGCTGGCGGGTGAAGACGGTGACCGACTGCGGGGTCTCGCGCAGCGTCAGCGCCAGGCCGGTGGCGGCACCGCTGGGGCCTGCGGCCGTGTAGCGGCCCGTGCCTTCGGTGGTCCCGTCCGCCACCGTGGCGGCGGCCGTCACCTTCACTTCAGCCAGCGTGGCCGCGCCGCCGCTGCTGCGCTGGGCGGCTTCGGGGATGCGGCGCAGCGCGTAGGCGCCGCTGGCGTCGGGCACGGCTTCCAGGCCGGTGCCGGCCAGCAGGGCGGCCAGGGACTGGGCCACGCCCTGTGTGCCCTGGGCACCGCTGGTCTGCAGACCGGCCACCAGATCAGGGGCAAAGCTGATCAGTGCTCCGGATTCGCGGCCCAGGCGGTTCAGGGCCGAGGCCAGCGTGCCTGCGGGGATGGTGTAGCTGCGCTGTGCCTGGGCGGTGCTGGTTTGGGCCAGCGCCGGCAGGGCGGGCAGGGCCGTGGCGCAGGCGATCAGGCTGGCGCACAGCAACTGGGTGGCCCGCGCCGTGGCGGTGGGCTGGGGGTGAAGCGGTCGGCGGTTCATGCGGTGGAATCCCTCGGTGGATAGGCAAAAAGCAGGGCTGGCGCGTGGGCGCAGTCCGTCTGAGGGGCTTGACACGCAAGGGGCCGGAAATGGCCGGTTTTTTTGCCGATTTTTGAGAAGAAGGCCGCAGATGTTTTCCAGGAAAGCCTGGTCTGCTATGCAATTCGGAGTGAATTTCCGGTGTCAGCTGCGGCGTTCCACCGTGACCCACCAGCGGGTGCGCGCTTGCAGTTGCACCGGCAGGGCACGGGTGAGGGCGTTCAGCACCCGGTCCGTGTCGGCCAGGGGGTAGGCGCCCGAGACCCGCAGGCCGGCGGCATTGGGGGCACAGCGCAGCAGGCCGGAGCGGTAGCGCGACAGCTCGGCCAGGAAGTCGGGCAGGGGCATGTCGTTCACCACCAGCATGCCGTCGTGCCAGGCCCCCGCGCCTTCGGCCAAGGGGGTGGCAGGACCGGCCTGGCTGCGTCCGAGCGTGGCCTGCTCTCCGGCTTCCAGGCGCAGCGCGTCCTGCGGAGCCTGGACTGGGTGCAGCTCCACCGCGCCTTCCAGCACCGCCACGCTGGTGTGCTGTGCGTGCTGGCGCACCGTGAAGCGGGTGCCGATGGCGCGCACTAGGCCTTCGGCCGTGCGCACCCGCAGCGGACGTGGCTGGCCGGTGGTGGCATCCGGGGTGTTGTCAGGCGCGCTGTGCACCAGGATTTCACCGGCGCGCAGCACGATCAGGCGTTCGGTGGCGCTGTAGTGCAGGTCCACCGCCGTGGCGGTGTTGAGCCACAGCCGCGTGCCGTCGGCCAGCTCGCGGCTGCGTTGCTCCCCCGTGGCCGTGGCCAGGTCGGCCGCCAGGCGCTGCCAGTGGGGCTGGCCCAGGCCGCTCTGCTGCCAGGCCAGCAGGCCGCCGGTGCCGGCCGTCAGCAGCAGTGCCAGACGCAGGGCATGGCGCCGGCCGTGGCCGGACGCGGTCAAGGCCTGGCGCGCGACCGAGGCCGGCAGGCCGTGCAGCTGCTGCTGCCACTGTGCATCCAGGGTGGCGATGCGCTGCCAGGCCTGGGCATGCAGCGGGTCGGCCTGCAGCCAGCGCTGCCATTGCTGCCGGGTGCGTTCGGAGGGTGGGGCGCTGTCATCGTCCAGGGTCAGCAGCCAGTGCACGGCGGCACGGGCCACGGCAGGCGGGATGGTGGCCGTAGCCGGAGGAGGGGGAGCCGGTTGGTCCATCTCACTCCCCCATGCCGAAGTAGCAGCGCTCGGCGGCTGTGGCCAGGTGGCGGCGTACCGTGGTGCGGGAGAGACCGAGCTGCTGGGCAATTTCTTCCTGGGTCAGCTCTTCCAGCCGCCACAGCAAAAAGGCCTGGCGGGCCACGGCGGGTAGGCCGTCCAGCAGCTGGTCGATGGCGACCAGGGTTTCCAGCACCATCAGCTGGACATCGGGGGGCGGTGCGACGGGGTCGGGCAGGGCGCCGAGCGCCTCCAGGTAGGCGCGTTCGATCTGGCGCCGGCGCAGGTGGTTGGACAGCAGGCGCTGGGCAATGGTGGTCAGATAGGCGCGGGGCTCCGCCACCTGGTCCAGTGGCGGACCGGGCGCCGTCCAGGCGCGCAAAAACGTGCTTTGCGCCAGATCCGCCGCGTCCCAGGGGCAGCCGATCTTGCGGCGCAGCCGCGCCACCAGCCAGCCATGGTGCTGCAGGTAGAACGTCTGCAGGGTATGGGCTGCAGCGCTGAGGGAGGCGGACATGGAAAAGTCTGGAGTCTATGAATAAGAATTGTTCGTATTCTATGGACTCTGCAATTCCATGCGGGCGCATCGCCCCACAGAGGCTGCGCGGACCCCGCCCCGTGTCTGCCGGGCGCCACAGTGCGGTCCGGGCGGTGGGCGCACGGAACGGTTGGGTGGCGCGGGTTCAGGCCGGCAAGGCGCGTTCCAGCAGCGCCGCCACATCCAGCGTACGGGCGTCGATGGCGCCCACCACGCGGGCGCTGCCGTGCACGATGCGGGTGGCGATGAAGGCGTCGGCCACCCAGGACGGGGCATGGCGGCGCAGCAGGCAGGCCTGGGCTACCAGCACCAGCTTCTGGGCGATCAGGCGGGCCAGCAGCTCCTGCTCGGCAGGGGGGCGGTGCAGCAGGGCCTGCAGGGCATGGAGCTCGGTCAGCAGGTGGCTGTCTTCCCCGGCGGCATCCATCAGGTGGGCGAGCAGGGCCTGGCTGCCTTCGGGCTCCCGGCCCAGCGCACGCAGCATGTCCAGGCACATGATGTTGCCCGAGCCTTCCCAGATGCTGTTGACCGGCGCTTCGCGGAACAGCCGTGCCACCACGGCGGGCTCCACATAGCCGTTGCCGCCCAGCACCTCCATGGCTTCCCCTGCCACCTCGACCGCGCGCTTGCAGACCCAGAACTTGGCGGCCGGTGTCATCAGGCGTTTCCAGGCCCGCTCTGCCGGGGCCGGGTCGGCGCCTTCGCAGGCTTCGAAGGCGCGGGCCAGGCGCATGGCCAGCATGGTGGCGGCTTCGCTTTCCAGCGCCAGGTCGGCCAGCACGCTGCGCATCAGCGGCTGCTGCACCAGCGGCTTGCCAAAGGCCTGGCGGCGCTGGGCATGGTGCAGCGCCTGGACCAGCGCCTGGCGCAGGATGGCACTGCTGCCCAGCACGCAGCACAGGCGGGTGGTGGTGGCCATCTCGATGATGGTGGGAATGCCCCGGCCGGGCTCGCCCAGCAGCAGGCCGTAGGCGCCATGGAATTCCACCTCGCTGCTGGCGTTGCTGCGGTTGCCCACCTTGTCCTTGAGCTGCAGCAGGTGCACGGCGTTGCGCGTGCCGTCGGGCTGCCAGCGTGGCACCCAGAAGCAGGCGGGGCCGGCGTCGGGCGTTTGCGCCACCACCAGGTGGGCATCGCTCATCGGCGCCGAGAAAAACCATTTGTGCCCCGTGAGCCGGTAGGCCTGGCCGTGCCCTGATGCCTCGTCGGGCACGGCCTGCGTGGTGTTGGCGCGCACGTCGGAGCCGCCCTGTTTTTCCGTCATGCCCATGCCCACCCACAGCGCCTGCTTGTCGGGCCAGGGACGGTCCTGGGCATCGAAGTGGCGGGACAGCAGCCCGGCCTTGATGTGGGGCCACAGCGCGGTCTCGTGGCGCAGCACGCCGATGGCGGCGGTGGTCATGGTGGCGGGGCACAGCGAGCCCTGTTCCACCTGGCCGTGCAGATAGAAGCCCGCTGCCCAGGCGGTCCAGCGGCCGGCGCGGGTGTTCTCGTAGGGCAGCCCGACCAGGCCCTGTTCGCGGTACAGCGTGAGCAGGGCATGCCAGCAGGGGTGGTAGTGCACGGTGTTGGTGCGCCGCCCGCGGGCATCGAAGGCCTGGAGCCTGGGGGCATGGGTATTGGCCAGCTGGGCCCATTGCCAGGTGGCCGGCGAGGTGACGCGCTGGGCGTAGTCCTGCAGCGAGGGCAGGGCCCAGCTGGCGTGGTCCTGCTGCACGGCGTGGAGCAGGGCCGCATCATGCTGCAGCGGTGCCTGCTGGCACGGTTCATCGACCTGGTTGAAAACCTCGTGGGTGTCGTCAGAAGCCATCGTCATACCTCCCAGCAGCAGTAGCGGGGCAGTATGGCGGGTTTGCCGGTGTGCGGGTATTAGCAGGTTTCCCGATCGCCGCCTGCGGGGGCGGCGGGCGGTGCCCGCAGGGGGGCCTCAGACCGAGGGGCCGCCGATGACCCGCAGGACTTCCGCGCCGTAGGCATCCAGCTTTTTGCTGCCGATGCCGCTGATGCTGCCCAGGGCCTGCAGCGAGCCGGGGCATTGCTCGGCGATCGCGGCCAAGGTGGCATCCTGGAAGATCACATAGGCCGGCAGATTGTGCGATTTGGCCACTTCCGAACGCCAGGCCTTGAGGTTGATGAAGCGCGCCTGCGCATCCGGGCCCAGGTTGGCGGCGGCGGCATTGGGCTGCACGCCGCGCTTGGTGCTGCGGCTGCGGGCGGCGGCCACGGTTTCGCGCAGCTGCACCTGCACCTCGCCGCGCAGCACGTCGCGGGAGCCGCTGGTCAGGCACAGGGTGTCGAACACATGGCCGCTGTTTTCGCTGGTCACCTTGTGCAGGCCCAGAGCGCCGGTGGCCAGCAGCTGGCGCATCACGCCGCGCAGCTGGGTTTCGCTGTAGCCCTTGCCGATGCCGAAGGTGGAGACCTTGTCGTGCAGGAACTGGCGCACCTTGTCGGTGTCCTTGCCGCGCAGCACGTCCATGATGTGGCCGGCACCAAAGGTGAGGGCGCTCATCTCGTGCACGCGGTAGATGGTGGACAGCAGCTTGCGCGCGGCGTCCGTGCCGTCCCACACCGTGGGGGGATGCAGGCAGTTGTCGCAATTGCCGCAGGGGCTGGAAGTCTCCCCGAAGTACTGCAGCAGGCGCACGCGGCGGCAGTCGGTGGCTTCGGCCAGCGACAGCAGGGCATCGAGCTTGCTGCGCAGCACGGCCTTGAATTCTTCCTCGGCCCCGCCTTCGTCGATCATGCGCCGCTGGTTGACCACGTCACTCAGGCCATAGGCCATCCAGGCATGGGCGGGCAGTCCGTCGCGGCCGGCGCGGCCGGTTTCCTGGTAGTAGCCCTCGATGTTCTTGGGCATGTCCACGTGGGCCACAAAGCGCACATCGGGTTTGTCGATGCCCATGCCGAAGGCGATGGTGGCTACCATCACGATGCCTTCTTCGCGCAGGAAGCGGTCCTGGTGCTGCTGGCGCACTTCGGACGGGAAGCCCGCGTGGTAGGGCAGGGCGTTGATGCCGGCCTGCTGCAGGGTCTGGGCGATTTCCTCCACCCGGCGGCGCGACTGGCAGTACACCACGCCGGCTTCGTCCGCATGCTCGTTCTGGATGAAACGCAGCAGCTGCTGCGTCACATCCTTTTTCTCGACGATGGTGTAGCGGATGTTGGGCCGGTCGAAGCTGCTGACGAACTGCTGTGCCTGTTCCAGGTGCAGGCGCTCGACGATGTCGGCCCGCGTCAGCGCATCGGCCGTGGCGGTCAGCGCGATGCGCGGCACGCCGGCATAGCGCTCGTGCAGCACCGACAGGGCACGGTATTCGGGGCGGAAGTCATGGCCCCATTGGCTCACGCAGTGCGCTTCGTCGATGGCAAACAGGCTCAGCTGGCCCTGGGCGTGCAGGTCGTCCAGCAGGCCCAGAAAGCGCGGCGTCACCAGCCGCTCGGGGGCGGCGTAGAGCAGGGTCAGCTGGCCGCTTTGCAGCTGCCATTCCACCTGCTGGGCTTCGTCGTAGCTGAGCGACGAATTCAGGAACGCCGCACTCACCCCGGCTTCGTGCAGCGCGCCCACCTGGTCGTGCATCAGCGCGATCAGCGGCGACACCACAATGGCCACGCCCTGTCCGGCCTGCTGGCGCACGATGGCGGGCACCTGGTAGCACAGGCTTTTGCCGCCCCCGGTGGGCATCAGCACCAGCGCATCGCCGCCCGCCACCACCTGGTCCACGATGGCTGCCTGGGGGCCCCGGAAGGAGGCATAGCCAAAAACGTTCTGGAGGGTGGACAGGGCGGCAGACAAGGGGAATCTCGAAAAGTGAGCGCGCGGTGCAGGCAGGGCGGGCTGTAGAGGGAGTTTTTATCGGGAGGTCCACCGAAGGTGGCGGCCGCTATTGTGCGCCGGCCCGTCCGCGCAACGGCATTGCAGGGGCTTGGCGTGGCTCCCCGGGTGCCCCAGCCAATGCGGCATTGGCTGACAGCGTGCGGCCCGCCGGCCTACTCCGGGGCCGCGGTTTTCTCTGCAGACTGGACAGGCCACACACACAGGCCAGCCCCGACCGTCTGGCCATTCCACCGAGGAGCAGCCCATGCATGTCCACGCCCTGCGCGGGATCGCCACCGGCGTCACCGTCTTTGCCGCCCTGGCGGCCGGGAGCCCGGCCCGGGCCCAGGAAGCCCCCACCCTGTACCTGCAGGGCGGGGCGGGTGAGCGCGAAGCCTACGCCACCACCGTGGGCCTGACCTGGCCCTGGACCAGCTGGTCCTGGGCACTGGGCAGCGGTGTGGTGCGCGGGCAGTGGGACGGGTATCTGGGCAACTGGTCCAGCCGCCCGCAGGCATCGGCGCGGCGCAACACCCTGGTGCTGGGCCTGGGGCCCAGCCTGCGCTGGCGTGGTGCTGCGGGCCAATCCCCCTGGTTTGTGGAACTGGGAACCGGTGTGAGCTGGTTCAGCCGCCACTACCGCAATGGCAGCGATGCCTTCGGCAGCCGGGTCAACTTCTCCAGCCATCTGGGGCTGGGGCGCAACTTCGGCCCCCAGCGGGCGCATGAGCTGTCGCTGCGCATCCAGCACAGCTCCAATGCCGGCATCAAGGAGCCCAATCCGGGCGAGAACTTTCTGCTGCTGCGCTACGCCCACGTGTTCTGAGGGGGCGCACTTGCCCGATGGGCCACAGCGGAATTGCCGCAGGGCCTGACGGCACCGGGCGCATGGCACGACAATGCCGAGGTGCATCTCCCGCAGCCCCCGGCTCACCCCGGGGGCTGTGTGCCGTTTGAAAAGGTTTCCTGCTCCCATGTCCCTTCCCTCCATCGACTCTTTTCTCTCCGCGCTGCAGCAGCAGTTGGGCGACGCGGCCGTCCAGACGGGCGCCGCGGTGGAAGCGCGCTTCCACACCGACTGGAGCGGCCAGCCGCCCGTGGCCCCGCTGGCCCTGGTGCGCCCGCGCAGCACCGAGGAGGTGGCAGCCGTGCTGCGCCTGTGCCATGCCCACCGCATCGCCGTGGTGCCGCAGGGCGGTCTGACCGGCCTGGCCGGTGGTGCCGTGCCGGTGCAAGGCTGTGTGGCGCTGTCGCTGGAGCGCATGAATGCCATGGAAGCCGTGGACGCCCGCACCGGCCTGGTGACGGTGCAGGCCGGTGTCACGCTGCAGGCGGTGCAGGAAGCCGCCGTGGCGGCCGGCATGGTGTTCGGCGTGGACCTGGGCGCACGCGGCAGCTGCCAGATCGGCGGCAATGTCTCCACCAATGCCGGCGGCAACGGCGTGCTGCAGCACGGCATGATGCGCGAGCAGGTGCTGGGTCTGGAAGTGGTGCTGGCCGACGGCACGGTGCTGCCCATGCTGCGCCCCATGCTGAAGAACAACACCGGCTACGACCTCAAGCAGTTCTTCATCGGCGCCGAAGGGACGCTGGGTGTCATCACCCGCGTGCTGCTGCGCCTGCGCCCCATGCCCCAGGCCAAGGCCACGGCCCTGGTGGCGGTGCCGCATTTCGATGCCGCGCTGGCCGTGCTGCAGCGCATGCAAGGCCGTTTCGGCAACAGCGTGGCCGCGTTCGAGCTGATGTGGGACAGCTTTGTGCAGGCCTCCATCCAGTGGCAGAAACTGCAGGCCCCGCTGGCCGAGCGCCACCCGCTGCTGGCGCTGATCGACGTGGACGGCAAGGACGAAGCCAGTCTGCGCGATGCCGTGGAAGAGGCCCTGGGCGAAGCCATGGAAGCAGGTGAAGTGGCCGACGCCGTGATCGCCCAGTCGCACACCCAGGCCCGCACGCTGTGGAAGCTGCGCGAAGCGCCGGCCGAGCTGAACACCCAGATGCACCCCCCGATCAATTTCGATGTCAGCCTGCCGCAGGCCGACATCGGCCGTTTTGCGCAAGCCATCCAGGCGGACTTCGATGCGCGCTGGCCCGGCCACCACACGCTGTTCTTCGGCCATGTGGGCGATGGCAATCTGCATGTCTCCACCGACGGCGCCACCGTCCGCGGCGAATGCGACGCGGTGGAAGCCGCGCTGTACGCGCAGGTGGAACGGTTCCACGGCAGCGTCTCGGCCGAGCACGGCATCGGCCTGCACAAAAAGCCTTTCCTGCATGCCAGCCGCACGCCGCAGGAGTTGGCGGCCATGCGCGCCATCAAGGCCGCGCTGGACCCGCTGAATCTGATGAACCCCGGCAAGGTGTTCGACCTGTAAACCACCTGGCCTCCCAGGCCCGCATCTCTCCCATGCACGCTATGACCGATATCGCTCCCTTCCATTTCCACCAGGGCTCCCTGCCCTTGCTGGTGTCCATGCCGCACGCGGGCACGCATGTGCCGGCCGACATCGCGGCCCTGCTCACCGACGAAGCCAGCCAGGTGCCCGACACCGACTGGCATATGCCCGAGCTCTACGCCTTTGCCAAGGCCATGGGCGCCTCCATCCTGGCGGCCACCCATTCGCGCTATGTGGTAGACCTGAACCGCTCCCCCGATGGGGCCAGCCTCTACCCCGGCCAGAGCGTGACCGGCCTGTGCCCGGTGGACACCTTTGACGACACGCCCCTGTACCAGCGTGCCGAGGACCAGCCGGACGACGCCGAAGTGGCGCGCCGCCGCAGCACCTACTGGGCGCCCTACCATGCCCAGCTGCGTGCCGAGCTGGACCGCCTGCGTGCCGAGCATGGCCGTGTGCTGCTGTGGGATGCGCATTCCATCCGCTCGGTGCTGCCGCGTTTTTTCGACGGCAAGCTGCCCGATCTGAACCTGGGAACCGCCGATGGCGCCAGCTGCGCGCCGGAACTGGCGCAGCAGCTGCTGGCCATTGCCGAGCAGGCCCCCGGCGCCACGGCGGTGCTCAACGGCCGCTTCAAAGGCGGCTACATTACGCGCCATTACGGCCAGCCGGAGCAGGGCATCCACGCCGTGCAGCTGGAGCTGACGCAGTGCAGCTACATGCAGGAAACGCTGCCCTTTGCCTACCTGCCCGAACGTGCCGGCGCCCTCCAGCCCACGCTGCAGCAGCTGCTGCAGACGGCCCTGACCTGGGTGCAGCAGCCGGCACAACCCTGAGAGACAACGGCGGCGACGGCACCCCGCACCGCGCCGCCTTTTTTGCCATGAACGAGAACATTGCCCAACTGGCACGCCCCGAAGTGCCCACCTTGCCTGCCTACAACGCCGGTCTGTCGTCCGATGCCGTGCGCACCCGTTACGGCGTGCAGCACATCGCCCGCCTGGGCAGCAACGAGAACCCCCATGGTCCCAGCCCCCGCGTGGGCGCGGCCCTGGTGGATCTGGCACGCCAGATCCAGTACTACCCGGACGCCAGTGCCACCACGCTGCGCGATGCACTGGCCGCCCGCCACGCGGTGCAGCCAGGCCAGCTGGTGCTGGGCAACGGTTCGGAAGACATCCTCCAGATGCTGTGCCAGGCCTTCACCGGCGTGGGCGATGTGGTGCTGACCCAGCGCCCGTCCTTCGGCCTGCACGAGATCTACCCGCGCATGATGGGCGCCAGCGTGGAGCTGGTGGAGCTGACGGCCGATCTGGAATTCGATCTGGCCGCCTGGTGCGCCGCGCTGCAGCGTGCGCCCAAGCTGGCGTTCATTGCCAACCCGTCCAACCCGGTGGGCTGCATGTGGACGGCCGAGCAGTTCGCCCAGCTGCTGCAGGCCGCGTCGCCGCAGACCCTGCTGGTGGTGGACGAGGCCTATGTGGAATACGCCAGCCTCACGCCCGGCTACCCCGACACCCTGGCCCAGCTGCAGGACTGCGGCAAGCCCTGGATCGTGCTGCGCACCTTCTCCAAGGCCTGGGGCCTGGCCGGTCTGCGCGTGGGCTATGGCGTGGCGGGAGACGCCGCCACCATTGCCCTGCTGGACCGGGTGCGCACACCGTTCAACGTGAACCAGGCCGCCCAGGTGGCGGCCATGGCCGCGCTGAAGGACGAAGCCTATATGCGCCGCAGTGTGCAGGCCACGGTGCTGGAGCGCGAGGCGCTGGCCCAGCGCCTGCGCACTGCCGGGCTGCGCGTGGCGCCGTTGGCCACCAATTTCCTGTTTGTGGAAGTGGGGCGCGATGCAGCCGTGGTGGCCGAAGGCCTGCTGGCCAAGGGCGTCATCATCAAGCCATGGAAGGAGCCGGGCTTCACCCAGTTCCTGCGCGTGTCCGTGGGCCTGCAGGAAGACAACCAGCGCTTTGTGCAGGCGCTGTCGGCCGTGCTGGGACGGCCCATCTAAGCCGCCGGGCACGCACCATGACGGCCTCGCTGTTCGATGACCCGCCCCAGCCCGTGGAGCGCATGGCCATCGACGATGGGGCCTGGCTGCTGCGCGGCTGGGCGCTGGAGCAGCAGACGCAGTGGATAGCCGCCGTGCAGCAGGTGCTGGCCTTGCAGCCGCTGCGGGCCAGCTGCACGCCCAGCGGCAAGCCCATGTCGGTGCGCATGAGCAACTGCGGCGCCTACGGCTGGGTCACCGATGCGGCGGGCTACCGCTACAGCGCCACCAACCCGGACACCGGCGTGGCCTGGCCGGCGATGCCGGATTTCCTGCGTGACCAGGCCGTGGCCGCAGCAGCGGCGGCGGGCTACCCCGGCTATGCGCCGGATGTGTGCCTGGTCAACCAGTACCTGCCGGGGGCCCGCATGGGCCTGCACCGCGATGCGGACGAGCAGGACTGGGCCGCGCCCATCGTCTCGGTCTCGCTGGGGTTGCCCTGCCGCTTCCAGTGGGGCGGGCTGGAGCGCAGCAGCCCGGTGCGGCGTTTCACGCTGCTGCACGGTGATGTGCTGGTCTGGGGCGGCGCCACGCGCATGGCCTACCACGGGGTGCTGCCGCTGCAGGACGGCGCCCACCCGCTGCTGGGGCCCCGGCGCTGGAACCTGACCTTCCGCATGGCGCGCAGCCATTACCGGCCGCAGTGACGGCTGACGGGTTGCCGGCCCGCGCGGGCCGCGATGCACCCGCTGCTGCGCGGGGCGGGCCGCTCTTCCTACAATCGGGGGTTATGAGCCTGCCCACCTACACCCGCGCCCAAGAACTGCCCGCCACCCTGGCCCAACGCCTTGTCATCCTCGACGGGGCCATGGGCACCATGATCCAGCGCTTCAAGCTGGGTGAGGCCCAGTACCGGGGCGAAGGCTACAGCGGCGCCGATGGCGCAGGCGATCGCTTCACCGACTTTCCCCGCGACGTGAAGGGCAACAACGAGCTGCTGTCCATCACCCGCCCGGACGTGATCCGTGACATCCATGAAAAGTACCTGGCGGCCGGAGCGGACCTGATCGAAACCAACACCTTCGGCGCCACGACCGTGGCGCAGGAGGACTACGGCATGGCCGAGCTGGCGCGCGAGATGAACCTCAAGAGCGCCCAGCTGGCCCGCGCCGCCTGCGACAAGTACAGCGTCAACGGCCGCATCTGCTATGTGGCCGGCGCCCTGGGCCCCACGCCCAAGACCGCATCCATCAGCCCCGACGTGAACGACCCGGGGGCCCGCAACGTCACGTTCGAGCAGCTGCGCCAGGCCTATTTCGAGCAGACCGTGGCCCTGATCGAAGGCGGCGCGGACGTGATCCTGGTGGAAACCATTTTCGACACGCTCAACGCCAAGGCCGCGCTGTTCGCGGTCGAGGAAGCCTTCGATGCCACCGGCGAGCGACTGCCCATCATGATCAGCGGCACCGTCACCGATGCCTCGGGCCGCATTCTGAGCGGGCAGACGGTCACCGCCTTCTGGCACAGCGTGCGCCACAGCAACCCGCTGTCGGTGGGCCTGAACTGCGCGCTGGGTGCCACGCTGATGCGCCCCTACATCCAGGAGCTGGCCAAGGCTGCACCGGACACCTTCATCAGCTGCTACCCCAATGCCGGCCTGCCCAACCCCATGAGCGACACCGGCTTTGACGAGACCCCCGACATCACCGGCCGCCTGGTGCATGAATTTGCGGCCGAAGGCCTGGTGAATATCGTCGGCGGCTGCTGCGGCACCACGCCCGACCATATCGGCGCCATCGCCCGGGCCGTGCAGTCCACCACCACCCGCAAGCTGTTCTATCCTGCCCACGCCTGAAGGCGCGGTGCGCACCCTCAGCCAGGTGGAAACATGGCACGCCCTGCCACGGTGGCCTGCAGCGCCAGCGACCCTCACGGCAGCGCGTTCAGGGTGCCGCCGGGCATGCCCGTAGGGCCTGGCGGGCGCAACTGTTCTACAGT
This sequence comes from Comamonas sp. CMM03, assembly GCF_019218715.1. Taxonomy (NCBI): domain Bacteria; kingdom Pseudomonadati; phylum Pseudomonadota; class Betaproteobacteria; order Burkholderiales; family Comamonadaceae; genus Comamonas; species Comamonas sp. CMM03. The sequence continues at coordinate 328,715 of NZ_JAHUXB010000003.1, forward strand.
CGGGCCGTGACCACCTCCCTGCCTTCCTCGCTCACCCCGACCGCAGCCCCTGCCGCTGCGGCGCCCACGGCCGCCACCAGTGCGGCCGGTGCCGTGTTGCCAGTCTCGGGCGTGGCCTCTGCCGCCCAGGTGGCACCCATCCTGGCGGCGGCGCAGGCGGCCCTGGCCAAGACCGTCAACCTGTCACCCCAGGCGCAGCAGGCGATCAAGGCCGAGGCCTTTGCCCAGCTGGTGTCCCAACTGGTGCAGCAGATCCAGGGGGGCACGGTGCAGCTGCCCGCCAACTGGCCGGCGGGTGGGGTCACTCCCCAGTGGCAGGCCTTGCTGGCCGCCCTGGTGCAGCAGGCTTCGGCCGGCCAGCCGCTGCCGCAGCAACTGCTCAGCGTGCAGTCCTGGCCTGCGGCGCTGGCCCAGGCGGTGCTGCAAAGCGGGGCCGGCAGTACGGCGGGGGCACCGGTCCCGCCTTCAACCACCCCCGCGTCCGCTGCTCCTGCACCACAGGCGCCCGCAGGTGCCGGCGCGGCAGCGGCGTCGGCCGCATCGCCAGGTGCTTCCGGTGCTGCCGGGCAGACGGCTGGAGCCGGCACGCCAGCGGCCACCGTGCGGCCCGCCTTGCCGGCGTTGCAGAACTGGCTGGTACAGCAGGGCGTGCTGCAGGGCCCGGATGGCGAGCGGGCTTTCACCTTGACGCTGCGGGTTCCCGTGGCCTGGGCCCAGGCGCAAAGCGTGTTGGGCCAGGCGCTGGGGGCGCAGCTGGCAGGAGGCGGTCCGGCACTGTCCGGCAGTGCCCTGGGGGCCTTGCTGCTGCCCTACGGCAGCAGTGTGCAGCAGTTGGCCAATGCCACGTTCGGCCTGGTGCTGGCGCCGCAAGGACTGCCCGCGGCGCAGACCCAGGCCATGCGCACCAGTGCCGTGCTGCAGCTGGAGTTTCAGCCCATGCCGATGGCGGCCAGCCAGGTCGCACAGCAGGCGGTCACGGCGGGCCTGTTGCCCGCCGGCATGCTGCCGCAGGAGGCCTACCAGGCCCTGCTGGCGCGGGGCGGAGATCCCTGGCTGCACATGGCCCAGCAACAGGCCAGCGGCCAGCTGCCGCGCGAGCGCCAGCAGCATGGCAGCGACGGCCAATGCAACCGCGCTGGCTGCCAGTACCAGGGCCGCGCCGAATGCGCCCAGCCATTCTGTGCCGAGATGAACAGCCTGTGGGCCGCATCGCGCTCCAGCCGCCTCTGACCGCCCCGGTGTCCCTGCCGAAGTCCGTGTGTGTGGCCGTGGCCGGATGTCGTGGTGAGGTAGGGTGTTTATGACCCTGCGCCGGGTGATTTGCACCTCTTGAGATGGGGTGAAAAAAACCTGGTGGTGTCGCAAGTGTTTGATTTGATTGCCTGATAGGGCTGGCCCCGGCTTTGCTCACAGCCTGCCATCCATCGTTACAGGCAAGGCACTATGAACACTTCGTTGAACCACCACCCTGCAGCCGCCGTGGCGGCCCCGGAGGTGCACCATGGGTAGCTACCGCAAACACTGGCTGGCCTTGATCGCGGTGCTGATCGTCACCTTCAGCCTGCTGGGCTATTACGGCCGCGAGGTCTACCGCCAGGCGCCGCCGATTCCGGACCGCGTTGCCACGGCCGGCGGGGAGGTGCTCTACACGCAGGAAAGCATCCTCGACGGCCAGACGGCCTGGCAGTCGGTTGGTGGCATGCAGCTGGGCTCCATCTGGGGCCATGGCGCCTACCAGGCGCCGGACTGGACGGCCGACTGGCTGCACCGCGAACTGACGGCCTGGCTGGAGGTGGCGGCCGAGCGTGAGCAGGGTAAGCCCTTTGCCCAGCTGGATGCCGCCGCCCAGGCCGTGCTGCGCGACCGGCTCAAGACCGAATACCGCAGCAACACCTTCGATGCCGCCACGGGCACGGCCACGGTGTCGGACCTGCGGGCCGAGGCCATTGCGCGTACGGCGCGGTACTACGACGAGCTGTTCAGCGATGCCCCGGCGCTGCAAAAAAGCCGCGAGCATTTCGCCATGAAGGAAAACACCCTGCCCAGCGCGGAACGCCGCGCGCAGATGGCGGGTTTCTTCTTCTGGACGGCCTGGGCCGCCGCGACCGAACGCCCGGCCGATGTGGGCGGCAGCGGCGCGACCTACACCAACAACTGGCCGCACGAGCCGCTGATCGGCAACCAGCCCACGGGGGAGAACCTGGTCTGGTCGATCATGAGCGTGGTGGTGATGATGGCCGGCGTGGGCTTTCTGGTCTGGGGCTGGTCCTTCCTGCGCAAGCAGGAGGAAGACGATCCCACCCCGCCGGTGCACGATCCCCTCAGCCGCGTGCCACTGACCCCGTCGCAGCGCGCCCTGGGCAAGTACCTGTTCCTGGTGGTGGCGCTGTTCACCACCCAGGTGTTCCTGGGCGGCTTCACCGCCCACTACACGGTCGAAGGCCAGCAGTTCTACGGCGTGGATGTGTCGCAGTGGTTCCCGTATGCGCTGGTGCGCACCTGGCACATCCAGAGCGCCCTGTTCTGGATTGCCACCGGCTTTCTGGCGGCCGGCCTGTTCTTGGCACCGCTGATCCACGGCGGCAAGGACCCCAAGTACCAGAAGCTGGGCGTGGACATTCTGTTCTGGGCCCTGGTCGTGGTGTGCGTGGGCTCCTTCATCGGCAACTACTTCGCCATTGCCCAGGTGCTGCCGCCGGAATGGAACTTCTGGCTGGGCCACCAGGGCTATGAGTACGTTGACCTGGGTCGCCTGTGGCAGATCGGCAAGTTCGCCGGCATCGTCTTCTGGCTGGTGCTGATGGCGCGCGGCATCTTCCCTGCGCTGCTGGCACCCAGCGGGCAGGACAAGAACCTGCTGGCGCTGCTGACCTGCTCGGTGGTCTGCATCGGGCTGTTCTATGGCTCCGGCCTGTTCTACGGCGAACGCACCCACCTGTCGGTGATGGAGTACTGGCGCTGGTGGGTGGTGCACCTGTGGGTGGAAGGTTTCTTCGAGGTCTTTGCCACCACGGCGCTGGCCTTCATCTTCTCGACCCTGGGTCTGGTGTCCTACCGCATGGCCACGGCGGCCAGCCTGGCTTCGGCCTCGCTGTTCATGCTGGGCGGCGTACCCGGCACCTTCCACCACCTCTACTTCGCGGGTACCACCACCCCGGTGATGGCCGTGGGCGCATCGTTCAGCGCACTGGAAGTGGTGCCGCTGGTGGTGCTGGGCCATGAGGCCTGGGAACACTGGCGCCTGCAGCACCGCACGCCCTGGATGGCCCACCTCAAGTGGCCGCTGATGTGCTTTGTGGCCGTGGCGTTCTGGAACATGCTGGGGGCGGGGGTCTTCGGCTTCATGATCAACCCGCCCATCTCGCTGTACTACCTGCAAGGCCTGAACACCACGCCGGTGCATGCCCATGCCGCGCTGTTCGGCGTCTACGGTTTCCTGGCCCTGGGCTTCACGCTGATGGTGCTGCGCTATGTGCGCCCGCAGCTGGTGTTCAGCGACAGCCTGATGCGCACCGGCTTCTGGTGGCTCAACGCCGGTCTGGCGCTGATGATGTTCACCAGCCTGCTGCCCATCGGCCTGTTCCAGTTCCACGCCAGCGTCAGCGAAGGCCTGTGGTACGCCCGCAGCGAAGCCTTCCTGCAGCAGCCCTTCCTGCAGACCCTGCGCTGGGTGCGCACCTTCGGGGATGTGGTCTTCATCGTCGGCGCCCTGTGCGTGAGCTGGCAGGTGGTGCGTGGACTGTTTGACACCCCGGCGCCTGCGGCCCCGGCCGATGCCGTGCTGGTGAAAGGCGTGTGATGCAGATCGACAAGTTCAAGCACCAGCATGGCGACATCAAGCGCCGCATCGCCGAGCTGCGGGATCTGGCCCGCGCCGGCGCGGACACCCATGCCGAGGAAATTGCCCAGGGCATTGTGGCCATGAGCGCGCTGATCAAGCTGCACCTGGCGGTAGAGGACCAGGTGCTGTACCCGGCGCTGCAGGTCGACCACCAGAGCGATCTGGCCCGGCTGGCGCGCCACTACCAGAGCGACATGGTGCCGATCGCTGCGGCCTACGACGCGTTTGCGCGGCGCTGGAACACCAGCCAGCGCGTGCGCGAGGATGCCCAAGGCTTCCGCGACGACGCCAACCTGGTGCTGCGCAAGCTGCACGAACGCATGCTGCGCGAGGACCGGGAGTTCTATCCGCAGATCGAGGCGCAGGAGCTGGCAGACGCGCACTGAAACGGCTTGTGTGAGTGATCCATCGTTGCGGCCCCCTCGGGGCCGCTTTTTTGTGGCCTGGCGGTGGCTTATCCGGCGGGTGCACCGGCCCCTTGCGGCGCGGCCTGGGGCAGGTGGTAGGCCTGGATGGCATCCATCAAGGCCTGCACATGGGGGGAGGGCATCTGCCCTTCGCGCAGCAGCATGTAGCGCGGGCGCACGGCCCAGGCATCCTGCAGCTGCACGCGGTGCAGCGGGCTCTGGCTGCGATGGCGCAGCGCCGCACTTTCCGGCACCACGGCCACCCCCACGCCGGCGGCCACCATGCGGCACATGGCGTCGAAGTTGGACAGCTGGATGCGCAGCCGCAGCGTGTGGCCCAGCTGCTGGCCGATCTGGTCCAGAAAGGTCTGCAGCGTGCTGTGGCGGTGCATGCCGACAAAGTGCTCGTGCAGCACCTGGGCAAACGCGATCTGCTGGTGGCTGCGCCAGGCGGGTGTGTCCGGGGTGACCAGCACCAGGCGGTCGGTGCTGAAGTGCAGGCTGGTCAGGCCGTGGGTGTCCACCTCGCCGGCGATGATGCCCAGGTCCGCCCGGCCTTCGCGGATGTCGTGCGCAATGTGGGCATTGGGGCGCTCCTGCAGGTCCACGCTGATGTGCGGGTGCTGCATCAGGTAGGCGGCCAGGATGTCGGGCATGAACTCCGTCACCGCCGTGGTGTTGGCAAAGACGCGCACATGGCCGCGCAGGCCGGCGCCGTATTCCTGCAGATCGGCCTGCAGCTGGCGGGTCTGCTCCAGCATGGCGCGGGCATGGTGCAGAAAGGCCTCGCCTGGCGGCGACAGGCGCACCCCGCGAGCCTCTCGAATCAACAAAGGCATGCCGGCCTGCTCCTCCAGCGCCTTGATGCGCGCGCTGGTCGCCGCCAGCGACAGATGAGACTGCTCTGAAGCACGTGTCAGGCTTCCTGTCTGTGCTATCAAAAGAAATAGACGCAGGTCCTTGAGTTCCAGTTGCATGGCGGCAGAGGGTTTCTACTTAAAACGGAGAGCCTTCCAAAAAACGGAAGGATGGCTTGCAAACTGTGTGATTGTAGACAGGGGATGGCAGCGCCAAGATGCGCCATCGGCCCGGCTTGTGTGTCTGGGCTTTGGACTGCACGCACCATGAGCGATTTCTCCCCCCTGATCGACGCCGCCGCCCTGGCCCATCTGCAAACCTGGCAAGGCAAGTCCGAGACCACGCCCGACAGCATCACCACGGCGCCGCTGCGTGCGCTGTCGGCCACGCTGGACCGTGACGATGCCCCGCCCGTACCCGGCAGCGTGGTGCCGCCGCTGTGGCACTGGCTGTATTTCCTGCCGCATGCGCGCCAGAGCGAGATCGGCCTGGACGGCCACCCCCGGCGCGGCGGCTTTCTGCCGCCGGTGCCGCTGCCGCGCCGCATGTGGGCGGGCGGCCGCCTGCGCTGGGACAGCGGCAACGCGCTCCAGGTCGGGCAGGAGGTGGAACGCACCTCCACCATCCAGTCGGTCAAGCACAAGGCCGGCCGCTCGGGCGAGCTGCTGTTTGTGCAGGTGGAGCACCAGTTCCGCAACGCCCGGGGCGTGGCGCTGACGGAGGAGCACGACATCGTCTACCGCCCGCTGGCACAGCCTGGCGAAGCTGCACCGCCCCCGCAGACCCCGCCGCTGGCCGGCCAGGCCGCGTGGTCGCGCACCATCGTGCCGGACGATGTGCTGCTGTTCCGCTACTCCGCGCTGACCTTCAACGGCCACCGCATCCACTACGACCGCCAGTACGTCACCCAGGTGGAAGGCTATCCCGGCCTGATCGTGCACGGTCCGCTGATCGCCACCTTGCTGGTGGACCTGGTGCGCCGCAGCGTGCCTGGCGCGCAGCTGGCCAGTTTTGCCTTCAAGGCCGTGCGCCCCACGTTCGACCTGCATGCCTTCAGCGTGCACGGCACACCTTCGGCCGACGGCAAGACCATCGCGCTGTGGGCCCAGGACCACGAGGGCTGGCTGACCATGCAGGCCACCGCCACGCTGGCCTGAGCGGCCCCCGCATTCACCACACCCCGGCCGCCTGCACCGCCGCAGGCCAGCCCAGCAGCCGTTCCGGCTGGAAGAGACCACGCCATGATTGAACAGACCCAGAGCAACAACTACCCCGAGATCCGCGACGCCATCCGCGACCTGTGCAAAGGCTTTCCGGACGAGTATTTCCGCAAGGTGGACGAAGAGCGCGCCTACCCCGAAGCCTTTGTCAACGCACTGACCGAAGCCGGCTGGCTGGCCGCGCTGATCCCGCAGGAATATGGCGGCTCCGGCCTGGGCCTGACCGAAGCCTCGGTCATCATGGAAGAAATCAACCGCTGCGGCGGCAACTCCGGTGCCTGCCACGGCCAGATGTACAACATGGGCACGCTGCTGCGCCATGGCTCTGAAGCGCAGAAGCAGAAGTACCTGCCCAAGATCGCCAGCGGCGCCTGGCGCCTGCAGTCCATGGGCGTGACCGAGCCCACCACCGGCACCGACACCACCAAGATCAAGACCAGCGCCGTCAAGCGCGGCGACAAATACGTCATCAACGGCCAGAAGGTGTGGATCAGCCGCATCCAGCACAGCGACTTCATGATTCTGCTGGCGCGCACCACGCCGCTGACCGAGGTGAAGAAGAAGTCCGAAGGCATGTCCATCTTCATGGTCGACCTGCGCGAGGCCGAGAAGAAGGGCATGACCGTGCGCCCCATTCCCAACATGGTCAACCACGAGACCAACGAGCTGTTCTTCGAGAACCTGGAGCTGCCCGAAGACAGCCTCATCGGTGAAGAAGGCAAGGGCTTCAAGTACATCCTGGATGGCCTGAACGCCGAGCGCACGCTGATCGCCGCCGAGTGCATCGGCGACGGCTACTGGTTCATGGACCGCGTGACCCAGTACGTGAAGGACCGCACCGTGTTCGGTCGCCCCATCGGCCAGAACCAGGGCGTGCAGTTCCCGATTGCCGAAACCTTCATCGAGCTGGAAGCCGCCAACCTGATGCGCTGGAAAGCCTGCGAATTGTTCGACCGGCACGAAGCCATGGGCGCCCAGGCCAACATGGCCAAGTACCTGGCGGCCAAGGCCAGCTGGGAAGCGGCCAACGCCTGCCTGCAGTTCCACGGCGGCTTCGGCTTTGCCTGCGAATACGACGTGGAACGCAAATTCCGCGAGACGCGGCTCTACCAGGTGGCGCCCATCTCCACCAACCTGATCTATTCCTACGTGGCCGAGCACCTGTTGGGCTTGCCCCGTTCCTTCTGAGCACCGGGGGACATCCGACATGGCACTCTCTGAACGCCCCCGTCCGCTGGACGGCATCACCGTCGTCTCGCTGGAACATGCGGTGGCCGCACCGTTCTGCACGCGCCAGCTGGCCGATCTGGGCGCGCGCGTCATCAAGGTGGAACGCCCCGGCAGCGGGGACTTTGCACGCGGCTACGACCAGCGCGTGAACGGCCAGTCTTCGCACTTCACCTGGATCAACCGCAGCAAGCAAAGCCTGGCGCTGGACGTGAAGCAGCCCCAGGCCAAGCAGGCCTTGCTGGCCTTGCTGGCCAGCGCCGATGTGCTGGTGCAGAACCTGGCGCCCGGCGCGGCAGCACGCATGGGCCTGTCGTACGAGGCGCTGAAGGCGCACAACCCCCGGCTGATCGTCTGCGACATCAGCGGCTACGGCAGCGACGGCCCCTACCGCGACAAAAAGGCCTACGACCTGCTGATCCAGAGCGAGGCCGGCTTCCTGTCCGTCACCGGCACACCGGAGACGCCCAGCAAATCCGGCATTTCGGTGGCCGACATTGCGGCGGGCATGTACGCCTACACCAACATCCTCTCGGCCCTGCTGCTGCGCGGCAAGACGGGTGAGGGCAGCCACATCGATGTGTCCATGCTCGAAGCCATGGGCGAATGGATGGGCTACCCGCTGTACTACGCCTACGACGGCGCCACGCCGCCGCCGCGCACCGGCGCATCGCACGCCAGCATCTACCCCTATGGCCCGTTCCAGGCCGGGGATGGCGGCACCGTGATGCTGGGCCTGCAGAACGAGCGCGAATGGAAAGCCTTCTGCGACGCCGTGCTGCTGCGCCCCGAAGTGGCCACCGATGCACGCTTCAACAGCAATGCCAACCGCAACGCCCACCGCGCGGCGCTGCAGGAGCTGATCCTGCAGGAATTCCAGGTGCTCACCGCGGCCCAGCTGGTGGAGCGGCTGGAGACGGCGGGGATTGCCAACGCCCGCGTCAACGACATGGCCGGCCTGTGGGCCCACCCGCAGCTGGCGGCACGCCAGCGCTGGCGCACCGTGGACACGCCGGCGGGCGAGGTGCAGGCGCTGCTGCCGCCGGGCGTGAACAGCGCCTTCGACTACCGCATGGACCCGATTCCCGCCGTGGGCCAGCACAACGCCGCCATCCTGGCCGAGCTGGGCTGGAGCGCGGAGCAGGTGGCCGCGCTGCAGCAGGCACAGACGGCCTGAGCACGGCCCCACCACGCACATCGCAATGACATGCCAAGCGCCCAGGAGACCGCCATGAAAGCAGAAAACCAAGTCGCCATCCACCCGCTGGCCCAGTTCGCCGCCACCTTGCAATGGAGCCAGGTGCCGGCTGCCGTGCAGCGCAAGGCCGAAGACCTGTGGGTGGACTGGTTCGGCTCTGTGCTGGCCGGGCAGAACGCCCGCCCGGTGCACAGCATCGCGCGCTTCGCGCTGTCGCAAGGCCCGGCGCAAGGGCCGTGCGAAGTGATCGGCCAGAGCGCCACCACCTCGCCCATGATGGCGGCGCTGGCCAATGCCGCGGCCGCGCACGTGGCCGAACAGGACGATGTCCACAACGGCTCGGTGTTCCACCCGGCCGCCGTGGTGTTCCCGCCGGCCCTGGCCGTGGCGCAGAGCCTGGGCGCCAGCGGTGCGCAGCTGATGGCCGCCTGCGTGGCCGGCTATGAAGTGGGCATCCGCGTGGGGGAATTCCTGGGCCGCAGCCACTACAAGATCTTCCACACCACGGGCACCGCCGGCACGCTGGCGGCCGCTGCCGCGGTGGGCAATCTGCTGGGGCTGACGCCGGCACAGATGCAGCATGCGCTGGGTTCGGCCGGTACCCAGGCGGCCGGCCTGTGGGAGTTTCTGCGCACCGCGGCCGACAGCAAGCAGCTGCACACCGCGCACGCGGCATCGGCCGGGCTGATGGCGGCCTACCTCGCGCAGGACGGCTTCACCGGTGCGCAGGACATCTTCACCGGCCCGCAAGGGCTGGCCGCGGGCATGAGCACCGATGCCAACCCCGCCCGCCTCACCGATGGCCTGGGCACGCGCTGGGCCACGGCGGAGACCAGCTTCAAATGGCATGCCTCCTGCCGCCACACGCACCCGGCGGCCGACGCCCTGCTGCAGGTCATGCAACGTGACGGCGTGCAGATCGGCGACATCGCCCAGGTCATCTGCCATGTGCACCAGGGGGCCATTCATGTGCTGGGGCCGGTCACCTCGCCTGCCACGGTGCACCAGAGCAAGTTCTCCATGGGCACCGTGCTGGCCCTGGCCGCGCGCTTTGGTCATGCGGGTTTGACCGAATTCGACGAACAGTATCTGGCCGCTGACACTGTGGCCCTGCGCAACAAAGTCACGATGGCACTCGACCCCGAAGTCGACGCCGCCTATCCGCAACGCTGGATCGGCAAAGTGACGGTGCAGACCACCGATGGACGCACGCTGCACGGCCGCGTGGATGAGCCCAAGGGCGACCCGGGCAACACGCTGAGCCGCCAGGAAATCACCGACAAGGCCTTGCGCCTGGCCGCCTACGGCAGCCAGGTACCTGCTGCGCAGGTGCAGCAGGCGGTGCAGCAGCTGTGGCAGGTCGCGCAGTGGCCCCGCGTGGCGCGGCTGCTGGCCTGATCGGTACCCAATCTGGCATGTCTGCGGCGGGGGCTGCGGGCATGCTTTCCCCCGAGGGCAATGGCACCACAGAAATGCCTGCCCTGTGACCCTAAGGAGACACTCCATGACCCGTTCTTCCACTTCCCGCCGTTGGGCCCTGCGTGCCTGCGCTGCAGGCGCTGTGCTGGCCCTGGGTGCCGGCAGCGCCATGGCCAACAACTGGCCCGACAAGCCCATCACGCTGGTGGTGCCCTACACCGCCGGCGGCCCCACCGATGTGGTGGCACGCCTGATCGCCGTGCCCATGGGCCAGAGCCTGGGCCAGACCGTGCTGGTGGAGAACACCGTGGGCGCGGGCGGCACCATTGCCCCGGCCCGCGTGGCCAAGTCCAAGAACGATGGCTACACCATCCTGATCCACCACATGGGCATGGCCACTGCGCCGGCGCTGTACAAAAAGCTGCCGTACGACCCGCTGAAGGATTTTGAATACATCGGCCAGGTGCTGGATGTGCCCATGACGCTGCTGTCGCGCAAGGACTTCCCGGCCAGCAACTTCAAGGAACTGCAGGACTACGTCAAGAAGAACCAGGACAAGGTCTCGCTGGCCAATGCCGGCATCGGCGCCGTGTCGCAGCTGTGCGGCATGCTGTTCATGCACCAGATGGGCGTGAAGCTGACCACCGTGCCCTACAAGGGTGCCGGTCCCGCCATGAACGACCTGATGGGCGGCCAGGTGGACCTGCTGTGCGACCAGACCACGCAGACGGTGCCGGTGATCAAGGACGGCAAGCGCGCCAAGGTGTTCGGCGTGACCACGTCCGAGCGCCTGTCCTCGCTGCCCGAAATCCCGACCTTGAACGAACAGGGCCTGAAGGGCTTTGACGTGAAGGTCTGGCACGGCATGTACGCGCCCAAGGGCACGCCGAAGGACGTGGTCGATAAGATCAACAAGGCGCTGAACGTGGCCCTGAAGGACGACAACGTGAAAAAGCGCATTGCCGAACTCAGCTCCGACCTGGTCTCGCCCGAAAAAGCCACCCCCGAAGGCCTGCGCAAGCACCTGGAAGCCGAAGTCGCCCGCTGGGACAAGGTGATCAAGGCCGCTGGCGTCACCGCCGAATAATCCCCGCTGTGGCACGGCCGCCATCCTGACGGCCGTGCCAATGGAATAAAGCCCTGTATGACCGCATTGATCGACCGCCTGGACCACCTGGTCCTGACCACCGCACATGAGACCGCCTGCGTGCACTTTTACTGCACCGTGCTGGGCATGGAGCTGCAGACGTTTGGCGAAGGCCGCAAGGCCTTTGTCTGGAACGGGCAGAAGATCAACCTGCATCTCCAGGGCAAGGAGTTCGAACCCAAGGCCCAGCACCCCACACCGGGCTCGCTGGACCTGTGCTTCATTGCAGCCGTGCCGCTGGAACAGGTCCAGCAGCAGCTGGCCGCACACGGCATCGCCGTGGAATGCGGCCCGGTGCAACGCACCGGCGCACGCGGCCCCATACGCTCGGTGTATGTGCGCGACCCCGATCTGAACCTGATCGAAATTTCCGAATACCTCTGACCGCTTCCGGTCAGCTGGAGACCCCTGCCATGTCCGCACTGGTGCAGCACGCCTGCTCGTTTCTGTTTGTCCCTGCCAACCGCCCCGAGCGCCTGCCCAAGGCCCTGGCCAGCGGTGCCGACATGGTGATTGCCGACTGGGAGGACGCGGTGGCCCCGGCCGACAAGGACGGCGCCCGCGCCGCCCTGCTGGCCGCGTGCGCCGACCTTGCTCCGGCGCAGCGTGCCCGCCTGCTGGTGCGCATCAATGCCGCAGGCACGGCCTGGCACGCACCGGATCTGCGTGCGCTGGCGCAGCTGGTCGGGCAGGGCGTGGCCGGTGCCGTGGTGCCCAAGGCCGAGTCGGCCGATACGCTGCAGGGCGTGGCCACCGCGGCGGGCAGCGCCTGTGCGCTGGTGCCGCTGATCGAGTCGGTGGCCGGGCTGGATGCCGCGGATGCCCTGGCCCGCGCGCCGCAGGTGGCCCGGCTGGCCTTCGGCCATCTGGATTTTCAGGTGGATGCGGGCATGCAGTGTGCGCCGGACGAAGCCGAGCTGCTGCCGGTGCGCATGGCCCTGGTGCTGGCCTCGCGCCGGGGCGCCCTGGCGCAGCCCATCGACGGGGTGACCGTGGACACGCGTGATGCAGCCACCACCACCGCCGACACCCGGCGTGCCCAGCGCATGGGCTTTGGCGCCAAGCTGTGCATCCATCCGGCACAGGTGGCCTGCGTGCATGCGGTGTTTGCACCCACGCCCGAAGCCGTAGAGCGTGCCCGGCAGGTGGTGCAGGCCATGGAGGCCGCGCAGGGCGGGGTGTGCGTGCTGGACGGCCGCATGGTCGATGCCCCGGTGCTCCACCTGGCGCGCCAGACCCTGCAGCGCCACGCCTGGGCATTGCAACGCAGCGCACCCTGACGTCCGCGGTCGGCGGCCACGCAAAAAGGGCCGCTGACGCGGCCCCTGCAGACTGGATGCGGTCCAGGCTTTATGGGTACAGACCGCGCATTTCGCGGGCGTGCAGAATGCGCTTGCAGGCCACGATGAAGGTGGCGGTGCGCAGCGACACCTTGTTCTCCTGCGCCACCTGCCAGATGCCGGCAAAGGCCTCCTGCATGATGCGCACCAGGCGGGCGTTGATTTCGTCCTCGGTCCAGAAGAAGCTGGAGAAATCCTGCACCCATTCGAAGTAGGACACCGTCACGCCGCCGGCGTTGGCGATCACGTCGGGCAGCACCAGCACGCCCTTGTCGTTCAGGATGTCGTCGGCTTCCGGGGTGGTGGGGCCGTTGGCGCCTTCGATCACCATCTTCGCCTTGATCTTGCCGGCATTCTTGGCCGTGATCTGGCCTTCCAGTGCGGCGGGAATCAGGATGTCGCAGTCCACGCCCCAGAACTCCTCATTCTTGAGCTTGTCGCCGCCCTTGAAGCCGCCGACACCGCCGGTATTGCCCACATGCTCCAGCAGTGCGGGCACGTCAAAGCCCTTGGCGTTGTAGATGCTGCCGGTATGGTCCTGCACCGCCACCACGATGGCGCCGGCATCGGCAAACAACTTGCCGGCCGTACCACCCACATTGCCGAAGCCCTGCACCGCCACGCGGGCACCCTGGATGGCCAGGCCGGTGAGCTTGGCCGCTTCCACGCCCACGGTGAACACGCCGCGGCCCGTGGCTTCCACCCGGCCCAGCGAACCGCCCAGGTCCACCGGCTTGCCGGTGACCACGCCGGTGGAGGTGGCGCCGGTGTTCATGGAGTAGGTGTCCATCATCCAGGCCATGATCTGGCCGTTGGTGTTCACGTCCGGCGCTGGGATGTCCTTGGAGGGACCGATCATCATGCCGATTTCACTGGTGTAGCGGCGTGTCAGGCGCTCCAGCTCACCGCGGGTCAGCGTCTTGGGATCGACACGGATGCCGCCCTTGGCGCCGCCATAGGGCACGTTCACGGCCGCGTTCTTCACCGACATCCAGGCAGACAGTGCCATCACTTCGGACAGCGTCACATCCTGGTGGAAGCGCACGCCGCCCTTGCCGGGGCCGCGGCTCAGGTTGTGCTGCACGCGGTAGCCCTCGAAGTGGGCGATGGTGCCGTTGTCCAGTTCGATCGGTACATCCACGATCAGGATGCGCTTGGGACGCTTGAGCGTTTCCACCCAGCGCGCCAGCGAGCCCAGATAGGGCGTGACCCGGTCTACCTGCTGCAGGTAGTTGCCCCAGGGGCCGAGGTCATGGGCGTTGAGGTAGGAGGGCAGCGCATGTGCCGGTTTGGATGCGGAGGTACTGGAGGCTTGCATGGTAGGGCCTGGGTGGAGATGGAATGGATGCCGCCCGCTGCGCGAGTGGGCGGCATCCGCCTGCTTTTTTTCCAGAGTAGGCACAGCGGCGGATGCTGTCCAAGGCCAGTTGGTTGCGCTCTCATGCATTTTGCGCATGATCTTGGATCGGTGTCTAACTTTCGGACAAAGTGATTGCAACAGAAGCCTTCTGTTGCAGTGTTTCCCGCGCGAAAGCCGTGCGCCAGCGCGGAAAACCCTTGTCGCGGTGCATGCCCTGGCAGCGCCTAGGGTCACCTGGAGGTGGCGCAAAGCCTGCGGGCCGCACAGGCGGACGCGGAATTTGCCATCATCGGCACCATGCCTGAAAAGAACGATTGCCAGGACGGCTGGTGCGCCAGCGGTCCTGCCCCCTTTGCCAACACCCCCCCCATCGGCCTGGCCCCCGCGCTGCAGGACCAGCACGACGTGCTGCCGGACTGGAGCAAGCAGGCCCCCGACCTGCACGAAGACGCCTATGCCATGGCCGATGCGCTGTGGTGGTCGCGCAAGCTGGGCGCTTCCCAGGCCCTGGGGGCCGATGTCGCACCGTTGCTGCGCGGACCGGATGATGCCCGCGCCGTGCAGCGCGCACTGGCGCAGACCTATGGCTGGTGGCCTGCCGACCGTGCGCCGCGCTACTGGAAGAGCGGCGGCCCCGGCCGTGCCCAGCCCCTGGTGCATGTCCCTCTGCCGGAGCCGGGGGTGCTCAGCGGTCTGGCCGAAGCGCCGCCGCCCGGACCGGTGTTCCAGCTGCGCGGCGCCGAAGCGGAAATTGCGCTGCGCATCGGCAGCGCGGTCTCGGCCGAACAGGCCGCGGCGCTGGACCACGCCGCTGCGCTGGCGCTGGTGGATGCCTGGTGCGTGGCACTGGAGTGGGTGGACGTGCGCTGGCGCGATGGCCTGAAGGCCCCCGCGCTGGCCCAGCTGGCCGACGGCCAGTGCCACGGAGGCCTGCTGCTGGGCGACTGGCAGGGCATGGACGTGCTGCAGGGGCGGGACTGGAGTGCGCAGACCTGCGCCGTCACGCTCAACGGCGGCGCGCCGCAGGTCTTTACCGGCACGCACAGCCTGGGCGATCCGGCCTGGCTGCTGCGCGACTGGCTGCAGCATGTGGCGCAGGCCTACGGCAGTGTGCCGGCCGGGACGGTGGTCACCACCGGCACCTGGTGCGGCTGCATGCAACTGCAGGCCGGTGACCGTTTCCATGCCGAATTTGCCGGCCTGGGCGCATTGGCCTGGCAGTTCTGACGCAGGCCTGCCGCCGCGCAGGCGGCAAGGCCTGCGGAGGCCTTACAGCGTGATGCGGGCCTTGCGGATGATGTCCGCATTGGCGCGGCTTTCCTGCTGCAGCAGGTTGCCAAATTCCGCCGGGCTCATCTGCAGGCCCACGTTGTCGGTGCTGCGCAGTGCTTCCTGGATGGCGGGCGTGGCCAACTGGGCCTGGACTACGCTGCTCAGGCGCTGCACCACGTCGCTGGCGGTGCGCGCCGGCGCCACAAAGCCGAACAGCGAGGTGATGTTGGCCGCCGCCAGGCCTTTTTCTGCCAGCGTGGGTATCTGGGGCTGGTTGGGTGCGCGCTGCGGGCCGGTCGTGGCCAGCACGCGCAGCTTGCCCTGGGTGATCAGGCCGTTGATGGTGCCGTAGGGGTTGCCGGTCATGATCTCGAAATGCCCGCCCACGGCGTCGTTCACCGTCTGGCCCACGCCCTTGTAGGGCACATGCACAAACTGCGCACCTGTCTGGTGCTGGATCTGCTCCAGCATGATGTGGCCCACCGAGCCCACACCGGAGGTGGCAAAGCGGATGGTGCCCGGCTGGGCCTTGGCCTGGACGATCAGGTCTTCCCAGCTCTTGCCCTGGAAGGCCGGCGTGGCCAGCAGATAGACCGGCGAATACATCATCGGTGCCACGGCCACCACGTCCTTGGCGGGGTCGTAGGGCAGCTTCATCAGGTGGGGCGACAGCGTCAGCGGGCTGATGGCGGTCAGGGCCAGCGTATAGCCATCGGGCGCGGCCTTCAGCACCTCGGCCATGCCCACGGTGCCGCCGGCACCGCCCTTGTTTTCCACCACCATGGGCTGGCCCAGGGCCTGGGCCATCTGGTCGATCAGCCGGCGCCCCACGCTGTCGGTGACGCCGCCGGCGGCATAGGGAATCACCACCCGGATCGGCCGGGCGGGCCAGGGGCTCTGGGCCCAGGCGGGCAGGGCGGCCGCGGTGCAGAGAGCGGTGCTGCGGGACAGAAACAGGCGGCGGTCAATCATCGGTAGGGCTCCAGTACGGGAACGGTGTGGCAAGGCATCCATGCTCGGTGCCGCGGCGCAGGGCGTCCATAGACGCTGTCCCTAGGCCCAGGGGGACACGCACTCAGACCACGGTGATTTTTTCCAGTGCCGGGTCCCCGGGCGGGTAGCGCAGATCCAGGTTGTGCAGCAGCTCGCGCAGCAGCGTGGCCACCATCAGGTTGCGGTGGGTCTTGGAATCGGCCGGCACGATGGTCCACGGCGCCCAAGGCGTGTGCGTGGCGGCCAGCAGGTGGGCATAGGCCTGCTGGTAGTCGTGCCACTGGGCGCGCACCTGCAGGTCGTTCTGGTCGAACTTCCAGTGCTTGGCCGGGTCGTCCAGGCGCTCCTGCAGGCGCAGGCGCTGCTCGTCCTGGCTGATGTGCAGCATGAACTTGACAACGAGGGTGCCGGTCTCGCTGAGCATGCGCTCGAAGTCGTTGATCTGCGCGTAGCGCTGCTGCTGCTGTTCGGGCGTGAGCCAGCCGTTGACCACGGGTACCAGCACGTCTTCGTACTGGCTGCGGTTGAAGACCACCACCTCGCCCGCGCCCGGCACCTGCTGGTGGATGCGCCACAGATAGTCGTGGGCTTTCTCGGTTTCGGTGGGTGCTTTCCAGCCCACGGTGCGCACGCCCAGTGGCGACATCTGGCCGAACACGCCGCGCAAGGTGCCGTCCTTGCCGGCCGCATCCATGCCCTGCAGGATCACCAGCAGCTTGTAGCGCCGGTCGGCGTAGAAGATGTTCTGCAGCCCGTCCAGCTCCCCAGCCAGCTCCAGCACCCTGGCCTTGTCCTGCGACTTGCCTTTGCCGGTGGCAAACGGTTTTCCGGCCGGATCGAAGTGCGACAGGTCCACAAAGCGCCCGGTGCTGCCGGCCTGCGGGGTGCCCGGCTGGCAGCTTTGCCAGCGCTTGCGCAGCGCCGCATCGCGGCTGGTGAACGGGGAGGCGGGTGTGGAAGGGGGTGCGGCTTTCTTGGTGGCCATGGCAGGCGGCTCCTGGTGCAGAGGGAAATGCTGGCAAAACCGTAGCTGCTTGTGCCATCCACAAGCACTGCTGCAACTGTTGTGCCATAAATCCGCGGGCTGCGCCAGCAGGCATCTGCAGTGCTCAGTGTCCGGTGCTCAGTGCGCGGGGCGCTCGCGCAGCATGTGCACAAAGCGCTGCGCGGCCAGGCCCAGGGGCCGCTCCTTGGACCAGACCCAGTCCACGAACAAGGTGGTGCCGTTGCTCAGGTTCTGCACGGGAATCTCCAGCAGCGTGCCGGCGGCAATGTGGGCTTCCACCAGGCCCTTGGGCAGCCAGCCCCAGGCCAGGCCGGTGCTGATCAGCGACAGCGCCGCCTGGTGGCTGTCGGTGCGCCACTGCTGGTGGGCAAACACAAAGCGCGGATCGGTCTGCTGCGGGTCTCGGCTGGCCACCAGCACCTGGCGCGTGGCGGCCAGCTGGTCCACGTTCAGCTGGGGGGCGGGCCCCCCGGGTGCATGGGCGGCTAGCGCGGCGCGCCAGGGGGCGAACTGCGGGGCCATCACGGCCACCAGGGTTTCCTGGCCCATTTCCTGGAAGTCCTCGCGCCCGTCAATCGCCGGGCGCTCGAACACCAGGGCCAGCTGGGCGCGGCCGGCGTGCAGCAGCTCCAGCGCATCATCCTGTGGCGCGGCCAGCACCTCCACCGTCAGTGCGGGGAATTCCTGCACCAGCGGCACCAGGCCATCGGCCCAGCCGGTGGACAGCAGCTCGGGCGCAATGGCAAAGGTCAGCCGCTCTTCCAGCCCCTGGTGCAGGGCCTGGGCCTGCTGGTTGAGCTGCTGCAGCTGGGCGGCCAGCAGACGTGCCTGCGGCTCCAACGCACGGGCCGCGGCGGTGGGCCGGGGTTCGCGCCCGCTGCGGTCGAACAGCTGCAGGTCCAGCTCGGCCTCCAGCTGGGCAACGGCCATGCTGACGGCCGACGGCACGCGCCCCAGCCGGCGCGCGGCGGCGGAAAACGAGCCGCTGTCCAGCACGGCCAGAAACAGCGGGACCTGTTCGGGAGGAAAAGCCATGCCGGGCAATCTATCAGTAAATTTGAAAGAAGCTGACTTTCTTCTTCAGTTTTCAAAACATACACTGCGCAGCATGTCGAAACCCGTCTCTGCGATGGCATCCGCAAGTTCTCTCTCTGCCTCTTCCTCTGCTTCGTCTGTTTCTCCCGTAACCGCCACCCCTGCCCGTGCCACCGGCCTGCAAGGGGCCAGGCGCCGCGTGGTGTTTGTCGGCCTGTATGAGCTGATCGCCATCATTGTCTCCAGCCTGCTGTTCATGGCCACAGGCCAGGATTCGGGCGCCTCCGGGGTGATGGCCGTGGTGGCTTCCTCCATCGCCATCCTGTGGAACCTCACGTTCAACTGGCTGTTCGAGCGCTGGGAGTTGCGCCAGAGCCGCAAGGGCCGTTCCCTGCTGCGCCGCATCGTGCATGCCGTGGGCTTTGAAGGCGGTATCGCCGCCATGCTGATCCCGCTGATGGCCTGGTGGTTCGAGATCACGCTGTGGCAGGCTGTGGTGATGGAAGCCGGTCTGCTGGTGTTCTTCATGGTCTACACCTTTGTCTTCAACTGGTGCTTTGACCGCATTTTTGGCCTGCCGGCCTCGGCCCAGGCGCAGCCGGTCGCTGCCAGCTGACCGCCGCGCCTGCAGGGCGGCTACAGCCGCAGCCGCTGTACCCGGCGCGGCAAGCCCCTCTCCAAAATCCAAAAAAGCCCGCTACATGGCAGCGGGCTTTTTTTGCGACGCGCGTTGCGCATACACCCCTGCATCCCGGCATTCCGCGGCACGGCGCTGCACAATGTCAGGCAGGTGCGGCGTCACCGTCCGGGGGATGCCGCCTGTGCCAGGAGTCTGCCGTGCAGCCATCGCCTTCTTCGTCGCCATCGTCTTCCGCAACAGCCCACGCCTCTGCCAGTCCGCCACATACGGTGCAGGACCGCAGCCATGGTGCGGCCTTGTCCAGCCGGCTGAACTGGCTGCGCGCGGCCGTGCTGGGCGCCAATGACGGTGTACTGTCCACCGCCGGCCTGGTGCTCGGCGTGGCCGGTGCCGATGCCAGCTTTTCCGCCCTGCTGGCGGCCGGTGTGGCCGGGCTGGTGGCGGGCGCGTTGTCGATGGCGGCGGGCGAATACGTCTCCGTCAGCACCCAGCGTGATACCGAAAAGGCAGCCGTGCACCAGGAAAAAGCCGAGCTGGCGGCCCTGCCCGAGGCCGAGCTGCGCGAGCTGGCCGCCATGCTGCAGCGCAAGGGCCTGCAGCCCGCCACCGCCCACCAGGCTGCGCTGGAGATGACGCAGCACGACGCCCTGGCCGCCCATGCGGAGCTGGAGCTGGGCATACAGCCCGGCCAGTACACCAACCCCTGGCATGCGGCGTGGGCCTCGGCCGTGTCGTTTGCCGTGGGGGCGCTGGTGCCGTTGCTGACGGTGCTGCTGTCTCCCTCGACCTGGGCCGTGACCTGGACGGCCGTGGCCGTGCTGCTGGCGCTGGTAGCGACCGGCGTGGCATCGGCGCACCTGGGCGGAGCCCCCCGCCTGCCAGCTGCCCTGCGCAATGTGGCAGGCGGCCTGCTGGCCATGGGGGTGACCTATGCCATCGGCCGGGTGGTGGGCGCCCAGCTATAGCCCCGCAGGCACGGCGGCGCTGCACGCCGTAAAATCACAGGCTTCGCCCCAAGGAGCGCTGCAGCGGCCCGGTTGATGCCAACCCGCCCGTCAGGCTTGGGGCCCCGGCAGGCTGCGGCCCTGCCGCATGCAACGGCGCTCACCTGTTTTGTATCCCCAATTGTTTTCACACAGGTGAGTGCGATGTCTGCTGCTGTCCCCGTCTCTATTCCTCCCATGCGCCTGTCGGGCCTGGAGCCCGTGTTCATCGGCGAGGACACGCTGTTCGTCAACGTGGGTGAGCGCACCAACGTCACCGGCTCCAAGGCGTTTGCACGCCTGATCCTGAACGAGCAGTACGAAGAAGCCCTGGCCGTGGCCCGCCAGCAGGTGGAAAACGGCGCACAGGTGATCGACGTGAACATGGACGAGGCCATGCTGGACAGCAAGGCGGCCATGGTGCGCTTCCTGAACCTGATTGCCTCTGAGCCCGACATCGCCAAAGTACCGGTGATGGTGGACAGCTCCAAGTGGGAGGTGATCGAGGCCGGCCTGCGCTGCCTGCAGGGCAAGGGCATCGTCAACTCCATTTCCATGAAGGAAGGTGTGGAGGAATTCAAGAAGCACGCCAAGCTGGTCAAGCGCTATGGCGCGGCCGCCGTGGTGATGGCCTTTGACGAGAAAGGCCAGGCCGACACCTACGAACGCAAGATCGAAATCTGCGAGCGCGCCTACCGCCTGCTGGTCGATGAGGTCGGCTTCCCGCCCGAAGACATCATCTTCGACCCGAACATCTTTGCCGTGGCCACCGGCATCGAAGAGCACAACAACTACGGCGTCGATTTCATCGAAGCCACGCGCTGGATCAAGCAGAACCTGCCCGGTGCCAAGGTGTCCGGCGGCGTGTCCAACGTGTCGTTCTCGTTCCGCGGCAACGACCCGGTGCGCGAAGCCATCCACACCGTGTTCCTGTACCATGCGATTGCGGCCGGCATGGACATGGGCATCGTCAACGCCGGCATGGTCGGCGTGTACGACGACCTGGAACCCCAACTGCGCGAGCGCGTGGAAGATGTGGTGCTGAACCGCCGCCCCGATGCGGCCGAGCGTCTGCTGGAGATCGCAGACCAGGCCAAGGGCAACGCCAAGGACGACAGCAAGAAGCTGGAATGGCGCGGCACGGCCGAGCACCCCCGCACCGTCAGCGAACGCCTGTCGCACGCCCTGGTGCACGGCATCACCGACTTCATCACCGAAGACACGGAAGAGGCCTACCAGGCGATCGTGGTGCAGGGCGGCGGCCGCCCGCTGCACGTGATCGAAGGGCCGTTGATGGACGGCATGAACGTGGTGGGCGACCTGTTCGGCGCGGGCAAGATGTTCCTGCCCCAGGTCGTCAAGTCCGCCCGCGTGATGAAGCAGGCCGTGGCCCACCTGGTGCCCTACATCGAAGAGGAAAAGCGCCAGCAGGAAGCCGCAGGCCTGGATGTGTCGAGCAAGGGCAAGATCGTCATCGCCACCGTCAAGGGCGATGTGCACGACATCGGCAAGAACATCGTCACCGTGGTGCTCCAGTGCAACAACTTCGAAGTCATCAACATGGGCGTGATGGTGCCCTGCCATGAGATCCTGGCCCGTGCCAAGGCCGAAGGTGCGGACATCATCGGTCTGTCCGGCCTGATCACCCCCAGCCTGGAAGAGATGCAGTACGTCGCGGGCGAAATGCACAAGGACGACTACTTCCGCATCAAGAAGATTCCGCTGCTGATCGGCGGCGCCACCTGCTCGCGCGTGCACACGGCCGTGAAGATTGCGCCCAACTACGAAGGCCCGGTGGTCTATGTGCCCGATGCCTCGCGCTCGGTCAGCGTGGCGCAGAGCCTGCTGGGCGAAGGCAAGGACGCCTATGTCAGCGAGGTGATGGCCGACTACGACAAGGCCCGCAGCCAGCACGCCAACAAGAAGAAGACCCCGCTGTGGACGCTGGAGCAGGCCCGCGCCAATGCCACGCCGGTGGACTTTGCCCACCATGCCCCCGTGGTGCCCCGTGCGCTGGGGCGCAAGGTGTTCCAGAACTTCGATCTGGCCGAGATTGCCCGCTACATCGACTGGGGCCCGTTCTTCCAGACCTGGGACCTTGCTGGTCCCTATCCCGCCATCCTCGAGGACGAGGTCGTGGGCGAGCAGGCCCGCCAGGTGCTGGCCGACGCCCAGGCCATGCTCAAGAAGATCATCGAAGGCCGCTGGCTGCAGGCCAATGGCGTGATGGGCCTGTTCCCTGCCAACCGGGTGGGCGACGACGTCGTGTTCTACACCGATGAATCGCGCACCCAGGTGCTGAGTACCTGGTACGGCATGCGCCAGCAGACCGAAAAGCAGATAGTGGACGGCGTGATGCGCCCCAGCCGCTGCCTGGCCGACTTTGTGGCCACCAGGGACAGCGGCATTGCCGACTACGCCGGCATGTTCGCCGTCACCGCGGGCATTGGTGCCGAGAAGAAGGACCAGGAATTCGAAGCCGCGCTGGACGACTACAGCGGCATCATGTTCAAGGCCCTGGCCGATCGCCTGGCCGAAGCCTTTGCCGAGTGCCTGCACGAGCGCGTGCGCAAGGACCTGTGGGGCTATGCCGAAGACGAGCAGCTGAGCAACGAGCAGCTGATCAAGGAACAGTACAAAGGCATCCGTCCCGCGCCGGGCTACCCCGCCTGCCCCGACCACACGGCCAAGACCGATCTGTTCAAGGTGCTGAACGCCCAGGAGATCGGCATGACCCTGACCGAAAGCCTGGCCATGTTCCCGGCCTCCAGCGTCAGCGGCTTCTACCTGGGCCACACCGACGCCACCTACTTCAACGTAGGCCAGATCGGTGAAGACCAGCTGGAAGACATGGCCCAGCGTCGCGGCATCGATCTTGAGACGATGCGACGGGCACTGGCACCGAACCTGGGCTGATTTTTTTCACGCCATCTCCCAAGCAAAAAGCCAAGGCACTGCCTTGGCTTTTTGCTTGGGGCTGCGACCTTCCGGCCGCAGCCGTTCAGGCCTTCTTGACCATGTGCTGCGGGCGCTTTTTGGCCTTGGCGTGCTTGGTGGCCTTGGCCTTGTGGGGCGTGGCGTGCGCCGACGTCTTCTTGGCGGCGGAGACCTGGGTGTGCTGGCTGGCCGTCAGCGGGCTGCTGTAGGCGGCAGGGGCCAGAAAGGCGGCGGCAAGGCCGAGGGCGAGCAAGGTGCTTTTCATCTGTTATCTCCAGGTTATTGAAAAGACGGACAAGAGTTCCGCGCCCATTCTGGCGCCTGTGGACCAGGGCCGGCAATCACTGGGAAATACGTATTTCAGGCCTGGGGATTCGCTCATCTGGCGTTCAGGTGGTGCTGCTAGCGTGGGCGCCTGCGGACCGGTCGTGGCTGCTCAGTAGGTGATCTGGATATTCGCCATGTCGTCGTGGTTGCCGGTGGTGCTCAGCAGGCGGCGGCCCTGGTCGTCGACCACGATGAAATGCGTGGGGTTCTGGGGGTCGCGCTTGGCGGTGACCTGGATTTCCTTCACCCGCTGTCCGCTGATGATCACGGCCTTGGACGTGGGCCGGTTGGGCGGAAAGATCAGGCAGGAATGGCCGGCCAGTTCACCCTGGGCACAGGCTTCGGTGCCGTAGAGCTTGGCGGGCTTGCCGCCGTAGGTGATGGGGGTTCCGGGAGGGAAGTGCAGGGTTTCGGGAAGCATGGCTTCGTCGAACAGGCAGCCGCCCAAGGCAAGGGTGGCCGCCAGCAGCAGGCCGCGGCGGATGGTGAGCATGTGGTTTTCCTCCCTGAGCGCAATCTTTTTTATGGCTGCGGACGCAGGGCTGCCCCGGAACGAAAAGCGTTTTTCAGGGATGACCGTTGGTCGGCGCAGGCGCGAGGGTAGCGTGCTCTGGCGCGGCGGTGGATTGAAAAAATCTTTGCATTCCGCCGGGCAGTTCGAAGATTCCCTCAGTGCGGTGCATGAATGCGCCTTGCATGTGCGGCGACGTCGTACAAATTCTTCTGATGGAAATGGCAGTTCACGCATGCTGTGTGCGTGTGGGTTGCTCTTATCTTGATAGTTTTTGTGGTGGTGCACGCAGCACGCCCTGCGCCACGGCAACCCGGGGCGCGGGGCGGGTCAGCGCCCGCCTGCGGCGCGCAGCAGATCGGCGATGGCGGTGTAGCCGCGCTGCTGGGCATGCTGCAACGGGCGCACGCCGTCGCCATCGGCCAGGTTGGGGTTGGCGCCAGCGGCCAGCAGCAGTTGCACGATCTGCTGGTGGCGGGGGCCGCCGTCGCTCAGCAAGATGGCTTCCAGCAGCGCTGTCCAGCCCAGGCGGTTGATGTGGTCCACCTCCACGCCGGCGGTGATCAGTGTGCGTACGGCCTCCACATGGCCGCGCTCGGCGGCGGGAATCAAGGCGGTGCCGCCGTAGCGGTTGGTGCTGCGCAGGTCGGCGCCGTGGGCCAGGGTGAGCTGCAGGATCTCGAGCAGCCCACGTGCGCCGGCGTACAGATAGGGGCTGTCCTGGATAGCGTCCTTGGCATTCACATCGGCCCCGGCGGCCACCAGCAGGCGCGCGGCTTCCACCTGGTTGGCATGGGTGGCGGCCAGCAAGGCGGTGCGGCCCGCGCCGTCGCGCCCATCCACGGGTACGCCCTGTTGCAGCTGCTGGCGCAGCACGGCGGTGTCACCGCGTGTGGCGGCTTCGTGCAAGGCAGTGGCAGACATGGCGTGCAGCAGTGGCAAGCCGCCCAGTCCGAACAGCAGCGCAGCGGTACGGTACAGAGTGTGGCGGCGGGCGTGAAAGGATGGCGTCATGGCAATGCAACACGGCAGCGGAAGCGGCTGCCCAGGGCCGCAGCATAGCCGGCGCAGCGTGGGCGCGGTGTACGCAGTGGCACACCGGATCAGGCCGCCAGATAGCCACCATCCACATTCAGCACCGTGGCGGTGATGTAGCTGGCCAGCGGTGATGCCAGAAAGGCCACGGGCCCAGCGATCTCGGCGGGCTCGCCATAGCGCTTGAGCGGCACGCGGCGCAGGATGTATTCCACATGCCGGGGGTCCTTGCGGGTCTGCTCGGTCATGCCGGTCAGCATCACGCCAGGTGCCACCGCATTCACGCGGATGCCCTGGGGGGCCAGCTCCAGTGCCATCACCTTGGTCAGCATCTCGACGGCCGCCTTGGAGGTGGAATAGGCGATGGACCCCGGCGAGGCGCGCGAGGCCGAGATGGAGCCCACGTTCACCACATTGCCGCCGCTGGCCGCCAGCAGGGCCTGGAAGGCCAGGATGGTGTGGCGCGCGCCGTCCAGGTTGATGTCCATGGTGCGGCGCCACTGCGCATCGCGGTCCGGGCTGTCGAAAGCGTGCTTGGGGCGGATGCCGGCGTTGTTCACCAGCACCAGGCGGTGACCGGCAGGCAGTGACAGCGCCGCCGCCGCGGCCTGGCAGGCAGCGGCATCCGCCACATCCAGCGCCAGACTGGAAGCCACACCGCCGCGGCTGCGGATGTCTGCGGCGGTGGCCGCCGCCGCCTCACCATCGAGGTCGCTGACCACCAGATGGGCACCCATGGCGGCCAGACCCAGGGCCACGGCCTGGCCTATGCCCCGACCGGCGCCGGTGATGAAAACAGTGTGCTGGGCCAGAAAGGCATCGTGCATGGGCGGAGGTGAAAAGCGTTTTCAGAAAACGGCAGGGCCTGCGGCCCTGCCTGGGAGGGTGCGCAGCGCGGACGGCGGCGCGTTCAACCCACGGTGGCGCCGCTGATGCGCACCACCTGCTGGTAACGGGCCAGTTCCAGGCGCATGAAGGCGCCGAAGGCATCCGGCGTGCTGGTGACGGTTTCCATCATCATGTCGCGGTACAAGGCCATCACTTCGGCGCTGTACAAGGCTTTCACCGCCTGGGTGTTCAGGCGCTGCACCACCTCCGCGGGCGTGCCGGCCGGAGCCACCAGCCCCCACCAGGTGTCGATCTGGAAGCCTTTGAAACGTTCGGCCACAGCGGGCAGGTCGGGCAGCAGTTCGCTGCGCTGGGCGGTGGTCACGGCCAGGGCCTTGAGCTTGCCGGCGCGGATGTTGGCCGCTGCGCTGGCCAGGTTGTCGAAGGAGCAATCCACCTGGCCCGACAGCAAGGCCAGCTGGGACGGTGCACCGCCGTTGTAGGGCACGTGCACGATGTCCACCTGGGCCTCGCGCTTGAACATCTCGCCCGCCAGATGGCCGGCGCTGCCGTTGCCGCCGCTGGCGTAGGTCAGCTTGCCGGATTCGCGCCGCGCAAAGTCCACAAAATCGCCCAAGCTGGCGATGCCGCGCCGCTGTGCCACCTCGGCATTCACCACCAGCACGTTGGGGATGCGCGTCATCTGGGTGATGGGCGCAAAGTCCTTGATCGGGTCGTAGGCCAGGTTGGCGAACAGCCAGGGGTTGATGGCGTTGGTGGCCACAGCGGCAATGCCCAGGGTCATGCCGTCGGCCGGTGCGCGCGCTAGGGCCGCCATGCCGATGCCGCCTCCGCCGCCCGGGCGGTTCTCGATGATGACGGTGCCCAGGTCGGCCTCCAGCATCGTGGCCATGCGGCGCACGCTCAGGTCAATGGCGCCGCCGGCGGCATAGGGCACGACGATGCGCACGGGTTTGCCAGCCGCCCGGGCGGGCAGCGTGGGAATGGCACAGGAGGCCGCAGCAGCGGCAAGAAAATGTCGGCGTTGCATATGTCTCGGTGTCGTTGTGGTGAAGTGCCCTGCAGCGGTGGGGCTGCCCGATTACACCAGCAATGGCCCGGCGGCGGGCTGCACCTGCGCAGGGGCCGGCATCGGCTTTGGCAGGTACGAGGCGCAGCAGACGCCGGGGCGTTGGGGGCCGCACCACCTGTGACCCCTGGTCCGGGCATCCTCGGGAGACTAGGACTGCGGAAGCGGTGGCTGGTCCGCCCCCTGGAGCGGGCGGGGATAGACGGCCCGCACGCAGTCCAGCCAGGCCCGCGCGGCGCGGGACAGGTAGCCGGGCCGCCACATCAGGGCCACATCCCAGGTGATCGCCGGCTCGGTGAGCGGACGGCTGGCCACGCGCCGAGGGTCATAGCGGGCGATGACATGCTCGAACATCACGGCCACGCCCACGTCGGCGGCCACCAGATGGCCGATGAAGTCCCAGTAGCGCGTCTGCACCTTGACCTGGGGCGAGAAGCCCGCTGCCTCGCACTGCTGCAGTACATGCTCATGCAGCGCAAAGTCCGAGGTGTAGAGCACAAAGGGCAGGTCGCGCAGATCCTGCCAGCGCAGCGGCCGGTCGGGATCGCCCACACGGTGCACGGGCAGCACCACGCGGGTTTTCTGCCGTGCCACGGTGTAGCGTTCCAGCGCCGGATCGGGGGCCGAGAACAGGCCCAGTGCCATGTCCAGCTTGCCCTCCTGGATCAGCTGGTACTGGGCGCGTGCCCCCTGTTCGTTGACCTGCAGGTGCACGCCCGGAAAGCGCTGCTGGAACAGCGCAATCACCGGCGCCATGTAGTGGCCGGTGGTGGGCATGATGCCCACACTCAGCTCGCCGCGTGTGATGTTGTCCACCTCGGCCACCTGCTGGCGCAGCAGCCGGGCCTGGTCCAGCATCTCCTGCCCCCGGTCATAGACCACCTGGCCCGCATCAGTCAGCTGCACCCCGCGGCCCTCGCGCAGCAGCAGCGGGCCGCCCA
Source organism: Comamonas sp. CMM03 (assembly GCF_019218715.1). Classification (NCBI taxonomy): domain Bacteria; kingdom Pseudomonadati; phylum Pseudomonadota; class Betaproteobacteria; order Burkholderiales; family Comamonadaceae; genus Comamonas; species Comamonas sp. CMM03. The sequence goes on from NZ_JAHUXB010000003.1 coordinate 356,330, forward strand.
GCTCGTCCTCCAGCGCCTTGACCATCTTGCTGATGGTGGGCTGGGTCACATGCAGGGCTTCGGCCGCGCGGGTGAAGCCGTTCTGGCGCACCACCTCGATGAAGTAGCGCAGGGCACGCAGGTCCATGGGAATTCCTTTAAAGCATGGCTTTTATGGAAATTATTCATTTTACGAATACAGGGGTAAACCCTAGACTTTGTCCCATGTCAAGAATTCCGACCCTGCCTGCGCGGCCCCTCACCCTCCGTGCGGCACAGTCCGTCTGGCCGCTGGCCAGGGTGGTGGTGCAGGTGGGCATGCTCAGTGCCATCTGGGCGGCCATGGAAGGCATGCGCCAGCACTTTGGCTGGAGCATGCCGGCCGGGCTGATCGGCTTCGGCCTGCTGGCCGTGGGCCTGTTCACGGGGCTGGTCAAGGCCCAGTGGCTGCAGGCCGGCACCAACTGGCTGATGGCTGAGATGCTGCTGTTCTTTGTCCCCGCCATGCTGGTGGTGACCGAGTACCCCGACCTGATCCGCCACCAGGGCCTGCGCATCCTGGCGGTGATCGTGATCAGCACCGCCTGCGTGATGGCGGTGACGGCCCTGGCCGTGGACCGGGTCTACCGCCTGGAGCTGTGGCTGGCGCGCCGTAAATCCACGGCCCGTGCGCGCCGTGCGGTGCGGGGTGAGGTGTGAACATGCTCTCGAACGAGGTGATCGGCCTGCTGTCCTTTGTCGCCACCGTGGCGTGCTATGCGGTCAACAAGCGCCTGTACGGCCGCCACCCGCATGTGCTGCTGATGCCCATCATCGCCACGCCCGTGGTGCTGGTCACGCTGGCCCTGCTCACGCAGGTGCGCTTTCCCCAGTACTACGCCCAGACGCACTGGCTGGTCTGGCTGCTGGGGCCGACCACCGTGGCCTTTGCGCTGCCGCTGCATGCCCACCGGGACCTGCTGCGCAAGCACTGGATGTCGATTGCCACCGGCGTGCTGGCGGCCACTGTGGTGTCCATTGGCACCTCGGTGACCTTTGCCCAGTGGTTCGGTCTGCCCGAGGAACTGGAAAAAGGCCTGGCCGTGCGCTCCATCACCACGCCATTCGCCATCGAGGCCGAGAAGGTGCTGGGCGGCCCCACCGATCTGGCCGCGCTGTTTGTGCTGCTGACCGGCGTCAGCGCCATGCTGCTGGGCCAGACCGTGCTGCGCCTGCTGCCCCGCATCCGCAGCAAGCTGGCCACCGGTGCCTGCTGGGGCGGTGCGGCACACGGCAGCGGTGTGGCGCGCGCCCGCCAGGCCGGCGAGGTGCAGGCGGTGATGGCATCGCTGGTGATGCTGATTGCCGGTGCGGTGAACGTGCTGGCGGCGCCCTTCATCAAGACGCTGCTGTTCTGACCGGGCGGCCGGGTGTGCGGGAGGGCCGCGTGCCCCCGGCCTTCAAAACAAGCCCACAACCCCCTAAAAAAACCAAAAAAAGGCGCTGCGATGCAGCGCCTTGGGGGCTGGTGCGGGCGGCGGTGGTGCAGCCTGCGTGTCGTTCCCGTGCCACCCGCCCACGACCCGTGCCGGGAGCCTATGCCGCCCGCACGCAGGGGACCGGTGCGGCCGCGTGCATGCTGCCGGTCTTCAGATAGCGCTGGTGCCAGGCATAGGCCTCTTCCAGCAGGTGGGGTGTGTGCTTGCCCGGGGCATCGCGCAGCGCGCGCTCCAGGTAGTCGGTCATTTCCGCCCGGTAGTCCGGGTGCACGCACTGCGCAATGATCAGCCGCGCGCGCTGCACCGGTGCCAGGCCGCGCAGATCGGCCAGGCCCTGTTCGGTGACGATGACCTGCACATCGTGCTCGGTGTGGTCCACATGGGACACCATGGGCACGATGCAACTGATGTTCCCGCCCTTGGCCATGGACGGTGTCATGAAGATGGACAGGTAGGCATTGCGCGCAAAGTCGCCGCTGCCGCCGATGCCGTTCATGATGGACGAGCCTATCACGTGCGTGCTGTTGACGTTGCCGTACATATCGGCCTCGATCAGCGCGTTCATGGAGATCAGACCCATGCGGCGGATCAGCTCCGGGTGGTTGGAGATCTCCTGCGGGCGCAGGATCACCCGTGAGCGGTAGCGGTCGATGTCGGCCAGAAAGCGTTCCATGGCCGCCGGGCTGAGCGCCAGCGAGGTGGTGGACGCCGTCGCGAGCTTGCCCGATTCCAGCATGTCCAGCATGCCGTCCTGCAGCACTTCGGTGTAGGCGTGCAGCTGCTCGAACGGGCCGTGGTTGAGACCGGCCAGCACCGCGTTGGCGATGTTGCCCACGCCGGACTGCAGGGGCAGCAGCTCGGGCGGCAGGCGGCCCACTTTCACCTCGTGCTGGAGGAAGTCGATGATGTGCTGGGCGATGCGCTGTGAATCGGCATCGGGCGCCGTGAAACCGGCCAGCCTGTCACGCTGCTGCGTGGGCACGACGGCGATCACCTTGTCCAGATCGCAATGCAGGTAGGGGTCGCCAATGCGGTCGTACGGGTGCACCATGGGAATGGGCTTGCGCAGTGGGGGCACAGCCGCGCCGTAGTAGATGTCGTGCATGCCTTCCAGCGCGGCGGGCTGGGCGCTGTTGACTTCCAGAATGATCTTGTCGGCCTGCTCCAGCCAGGTCTTGTTGTTGCCCACCGACGTCGACGGAATCAGGCGCCCGTCGGGCAGGATGCCGGCCACCTCGACCACCGCCACATCCAGGTGGCCCAGGAAGCCGAACCACACATACTGCGCCACATGCGAGAGGTGGATGTCCACGTACTGCATGCGCCCTTCATTGATTTCCTTGCGCACCGTGGGATCGGACTGGTAGGGCAGGCGGCGTTCGATGCCATGCACCTTGGCCAGTGCGCCATCCAGTTCGGCCGAGGTCGAGGCGCCGGTCCACAGGCTGATGCGGAACTGGCCGCCGTGGGCATTCTGTTCCTCGATGCGGCGGGCCAGCGCCTGGGGCACGGCCTTGGGGGCGCCCGCCGGGGTGAAGCCGCTCATGCCCAGCGTCATGCCGGACTGGATCAGGCTGGCGGCCTGGTCGGCCGTCATGATGCGTTCGCGCAATGCGGGGCACAGCACGCGGTCCGCAGGGGATGCGTGGGTGAAGGTGGTGTGCATGGGCTTGTCTCTTCCATGGCACTGTCACTGCGGCAGTGCTTCTGTGGTTTTTTCGGGTTGCACCTTAAGTGCTAACCCGCAGTGTTCCATACCGCCCGGACCGCACGCCAGCGTAGTTGACAAGGGGAAACCCTGATGATTTTTTCAGCAAACGGTAGATGTAATCTGGGCGACATTTCACGTATCCGGCGCAGTGGCGGAGCTTGCAGCAGGCCACTGACCGTGGCCGCAGCCGGGGGGCTGGGACGGCCTGCGCTGTCCCAGCCGCGCCTGGCTCAAGATCCCCCGGCATCCATGCGCCAGGCCGCCCGATGGCGGTGCTGCCGTAGCGCCCACGGCCCGGTGGAGGCTGGCGGTACAGCGCCTGTGCCGCCACAATGGGCCGCATGGCTTTCGACCTCACCCTTTGGAAGCACCGGGCCACACGCCTGCTGCGCCCCGTACAGCCCGTGATCGATTCGGTACAGCTGTGGCTGCAGGCCGATGGATTGCGCATGAGTGCCGCGCTGTCGTTCTACGGCATGCTCAGCCTGTCGCCGCTGCTGCTGCTGATCGTGGCGCTGCTGGGCTGGTGGCTGGATCGCTCGGTGATCGAAAGCGAGCTGCTGGACCAGGCCAGTGCGGTGATGGGCAACCAGGGCGCTTCGGTGCTCAAAGCCGCCATGGCCAGTGCCCAGACCAAGAAGGAAGGCCTGCTGGCATCGGCGCTGAGTCTGGTGCTGCTGGCCTCGGGCGCCACCGGGGTGTTTGCGGAACTGCAGAACTCATTGCGCAAGCTGTGGGTGGTGGGCCGCGATGTGCCGCCCGAGCCCGCCAAACCCTGGTGGAGCATGGCCACCATCCGCCTGCGCGGCCTGGGCTATGTGGTGGTGCTGGGGCTGATGCTGCTGGTGTCCATGGTGCTGTCCACCGGGCTCAAGCTGGCGTCGGACTGGGCCGGCACGGTGCTGCCGATTGCGCCGCTGGGCCAGGTGATGCTGGTGGTCAACGAGTTGGTGTCGTTCGCCGTGTCCGTGGCGCTGTTCTGGGGCGTGATGCGCCTGGGCAGCGGGCCCAAACCCCCGACGCGTTACCTGGTGTTCGGCGCCATGGTGGGCGCGGCGCTGTTCTCCGTGGGCAAACAGGCATTTGCCTGGTATCTGTCCACTGCTGCCGTGGTGTCGGCCTATGGTGCGGCCGGTTCGTTGGTGGTGCTGCTGATGTGGATTTACTTCACCTCGGCCATCCTGCTGTACGCAGCGGCCTGTGCGCGGGCTTTCGGTGCCACCCAGCCCCCGGTGTTCGGCATGCCGCGCAACTGGCAGGACCCGCTGGCGGTCGCGCCGCCGGCCACGGCGCAACCGCCCGTGCCAACCACACCCACCGCGCCGCAACCGGCGTACGGCGGGCTGCAGCACTAGTCCGCGCCTTCCACGCAGAACGCTGCGGCATTACGCCCCGCAGGGTGTGACCCATGGGGCTCCGCAGCGCTGCCGCCGTGCCGGTGGCAGCGGCCGAAGGCTTTGGTCTGGGCAGGCCGTTGTCGATGCGCTGCAGGGATGGATGCGCCGCTCGTCTGTTGTGCTCAGCGCCTTTCGATACGCATGTAGCAAACCGTTTCCGGGGCCTCAGGGTTGTCCCTGGGAACGCGAAAACCGCGGCGGCGCAGCTGTCATCTGCGTTACCCAAAACGGTTGGGGTTTGCCCTTGTGGTTCTGCATTGCAGAACACCCCTCTTGTTTGCAGCCCCTGGCTTGTTGAGCATGGAGACAGCGCGAGGCCCGTGCTGCATGGCAGCAGGGCCTGGTGATCCAGACTCAACAAGGAGCGAGACATGCGTGGTGACACATGGCGCGCCGCCGCCGGGCAACCGGATGGCGGCCGATGGAGGAGGTTCTGAGATGGACGTCTTCCTGCAGCAAGTACTCAACGGCCTGACGCTGGGCGGCATCTACGGCCTGGTGGCCCTGGGCCTGACGCTGGTGTACGGCATTTTGCATGTGCCCAATTTCGCGCACGGCGGTTTCTACATGATCGGTGCCTTTGTGGCACTGCACGCCATGGTGGCCTGGAGCTGGGGCTACTGGTCGGCCATGGTGATGGCGGCGGTGACCGTGGCGGTGCTGGGCATCGTCAGCGAACGGCTGGTGTTCCACCCGCTGCGCAAGGCTTCCCCACTGCACCCCAAGATCGCTTCCATCGGCCTGCTGCTGTTCCTGGAAGCAGGGGCGCAGGCCGTGTGGGGCGCGGACTTCCAGCGCCTGCCCACGCCCTACACCAGCGTGATCGAAATGGGCGGCCTGACGGCCCCGGCCCAGCGCCTGCTGATCATTGCCGCAGCGTTTGCGCTGATGGTGGCGCTGCACCTGTTCCTGACGCGCACCACCACCGGCTCCACCATCATTGCCATGGCGCAGAACCGCGAAGGCGCGTCGCTGGTGGGCATCGATGCCAACCGCGTGGCGATGATGACGTTTGCCATCTCCGGTGCGCTGGCTGCCGTGGCGGCCACGCTGTATGCGCCCATCAACCTGGTCTATCCGGCCATGGGGCAGCTGGTCATCACCAAGGCCTTTGTGATCATCATCCTGGGCGGCATGGGCAGCATCCCGGGGGCGGTGCTGGGCGGGCTGATCATCGGCTTCGCCGAGAGTTTCGGGGCCTACTACATCTCCACCGACTACAAGGACATCATCGCCTTCGTGCTGTTGGTGATCATCCTGTCGCTGCGCCCGCAGGGCCTGTTTGCCAAGAGGGGGCACTGAGCATGAGCGGATTGTTTGACAGCAAACTGGCCTGGGGCGCCCTGCTGCTGCTGGCCATCGCCTTTCCCTGGATCGCCGGCAACGACTACTTCCTGACGGTGATGAGCACGGCCTACATCTTTGCCATCGCCACCCTGGGGCTGAACCTGATCACCGGCTACACCGGTCAGCTGAACCTGGCGCATGCCGGCTTCATGGCGGTGGGGGCGTACACCGTGGGCATTCTGACCGTGGACCACGGCTGGACGTTCTGGGCCTCGCTGCTGATGTCCGGCGTGGTGTGCGTGGCGCTGGGCTATGTGATCGGCATCATCTCGCTGCGTCTCAAAGGCCATTACTTCTCGATCTTCACGCTGTGCGTGGGCTACATCATGTTCCTGGTGATCGAGAAGTGGGAAGGACTGACCCACGGCACGGTGGGCATCATGGGCATCCCCGAGCCCGAGGCCATTGGCGCGCTGACGTTCGACACGCCGCTGAGCCTGTACTACTTCGTGCTGTGCTTTCTGGTGCTGCTGGTGTGGGTGAAGCGCCGCATCGTGAAGTCGCTGCTGGGGCGCACATTCATCGCCATCCGCAACAGCGACGAGCTTGCCGAGGCGCTGGGCATCAACCTGATGCGCAACAAGGTACTGGCCTTCATGCTGAGCGTGTTCTATGCCGGCATTGCCGGGGGCCTGTATGCCGGCTTCGTGCGCTTCATCGGCCCCGACATGGCAGCCGTGCACCACACCTTCGACATGATGATCTTCGCCATGGTGGGCGGCATGGGCACGGTGCTGGGCCCGCTGCTGGGCGCCATCGGCATGCCGTGGATCACACAGTACCTGCAGTTCCTGCAGGAGTTCCGTTTCATCGTGTTCGGCCCCATTTTGGTGGCGCTGGTGATTTTCATGCCCTACGGTGTGGTGGGCAGTTTCATGGCCTGGCGCACACGCCGTGCCACCAAGGAAGGGAAGGCCCATGCTGCAGATTGAACACCTGACCAAGAAGTTCGGTGGGCTGGCCGCGGTCAACGACGTCACTACCACCATCGAGCAAGGCAAGATCAACGCCATCATCGGGCCCAACGGCGCAGGCAAGACCACGTTCTTCAACCTGATCAGCTCCATGCACAAGCCCACCAGCGGCACCATCACTTTCGACGGGCAGGACGTGACCTCGCTGCGCCCGGACCAGGTGGCCCGGCTGGGCGTGGCGCGCACCTTCCAGACCACGGCGCTGTTCGACCGCGCCACGGTGCTGGACAACCTGATCGTGGGCCACCGCCTGCGCACGCAATCCGGTCTCTGGGATGTGCTGCGCGGCTCCAGCCGCCTGCGCGAGGAGGAGCGCGTGTGCCGCGAGAAGGCGCGCGAGGCGCTGGACTTTGTGGGCCTGTCGCCCATCGCCAACCGCGTGGCGGGCGACATCTCGCAGGAAGAGCGCAAGCGCGTGGCGTTCGCGCTGGCGCTGGCCACCGACCCCAAGCTGATGCTGCTCGATGAACCTGCCGGCGGCGTGAACCCGGAGGAAACCGAAGGCCTGGCCGAGCTGATCCGCAAGATCGTGCGCCATGGCATCACGGTGGCGCTGATCGAACACAAGATGGGCATGATCATGAGCCTGGCCGACAAGATCCTGGTGCTGAGCTACGGCGAAAAAATCGCCGAAGGCACACCCGAAGAGATCCGCCGCAACCCTGCGGTGATCGATGCCTACCTGGGGAGCGAGCATGCTGAAATTTGAGAACGTCTCGCTGAAATACGGCAGCTTTCTGGCGCTGGACCAGGTCAGCCTGCATGCGGACAAAGGGGAGCTGGTGGTGCTGCTGGGCGCCAATGGCGCAGGCAAGAGTTCGCTGTTCCTCACGGCCAGCGGGATCCACAAGGCAGCCGGCGGCTCCATCACCTGGGAAGGCCAGGAACTGGTGGGGCAGAAGCCCTCGGCCATCGTGCAGGGCGGTCTGGTGCAGTGCCCCGAAGGGCGCAAGCTGTTCCCGCAGATGACGGTGCAGAAGAACCTGGAGCTGGGCGCCTATGTGCACCGCCGCGATCCGGGGCCCAGCCGCCAGACGCTGGAGGAAGTGCTGGAACTGTTCCCCATCCTGCGCCAGAAGAAGGACGATCCGGCCGGCTCGCTGTCCGGCGGCCAGCAGCAGATGGTGGCCATCGGCCGCGCCATGATGGGACGGCCCAAGGTGCTGCTGCTGGACGAGCCCTCGCTGGGCCTGGCGCCCCTGGTCATCAAGCAGATGTTCGAAGTCATCCAGCGCATCAACCAGGCGGGCACCACGGTGCTGCTGGCCGAGCAGAACGCCTATGCCGCGCTGAAGATTGCCCACCGCGCCTATGTGCTGGAGAACGGCCGCATCGTGCGCGAAGGCAAGCCGGCCGAGCTGCTGGCGGATGACTCCATCCGCAAGGCGTACATCGGGGCCTGACACCCCGCAAAGCATCCAACGCAGCGTGAAGGGGCAGTACTGCCTCTTCCGCGCCGCCACCGATTTTTGGCACGCGAAACCCATACACAAGGAGACAACCATGCGCGCATTTCCCCAATTCACCCGCCGCCAGCTGACGGGCCTGGCCCTGGCCTGCGCGGCCGTGGCCGCCGGTCCTGCGATGGCCCAGGAAGTGGTCAAGATCGGCTACTCCGGCCCGCTGTCGGGCGGCGCCGCGCAGTACGGCAAGAACGCGCTGGACGGCATGCAGATGGCCGTGGCCGAGATCAATGCGGCCAACCCCGAGATCGCCGGCAAGAAGGTCAAGTACGAGATCGTTCCGCTGGACGACAAGTACAACCCGTCCGAGACCGCCATCAACGCCCAGCGCCTGGTGCAGCAGCACAAGACGGCGGCCATTCTGGTGCCGCATTCGGGCGGCATCTACGCGCTGCAGACCACCAACGAACGCAGCAACTTCATCGTGCTGGCCTATAGCTCGGTGCCGCAGATCACGGCGCGCGGCAACAAGCTGACGCTGCGCATTCCGCCCGAGTTCACCAGCTACATAGACCCCTTCTCCAAGTACGTGATGAACCGCTTTGGCAAGAAGGTGGCCATGGTCGGTGCCGACCACGATTACGCCAAGGCCTGGGCGGCGGCGTTCAAGCCTGGCTGGGAAAAGCTGGGCGGCACCGTGGTGGCCGAAAACCCCATGAGCTACAACCGCGCCACCGACTTCTACAGCGGCGTGAGCAAGGCGCTGGCGGCCAAGCCCGACGTGCTGTTCGTGGGCGGTGCATCCGAGCCCACGGCCCTGGTGGTCAAGCAGGCGCGCGAGCTGGGCTTCAAGGGCGGCTTCATCATCATGGACCAGGCCAAGCTGGATGAAATGTCCCGCGTGGTCGGCGGCTATGCCACGCTGGAAGGTGCCATCGGCGTGATGCCGGTGTCCGAAGACACCAAGCCGGCCAACCAGGCCTTTGTCAAACGCTTTGGCCAGATGTTCCCGGGCCGCGTGCCGGGTTCGGAAGCGCAGTGGAACTACACCGCCGTGCACGCCACGGCCAAGGCCATGCAGCTGGCCGGCACCTACAGCGATGCCAAGGCCATCCACGCCAAGCTCAACGATGCCTACAAGGCACTGGCCCCCGATGTGAACCCCGGTGGCGTGATGGGCGTGGACGACAAGGGCGGCACCCTGACCACGGAACGCGGCGCGGCGGTGAAGGACGGCAAGATCGAAGCCGTTTCCACCGTCAAGTGAGCTGCACGCCGCAGCGGTACCGCCAGCCGGTCTGCGGACCGGCGGGGACTGTTCCCTGCGGCATCCGTGCCATCGAAAAAACGCACCTCCGGGTGCGTTTTTTCTTCCCTCGCGGACGGGGAAATGCACGAGGGGTAATGGGTGCGAGGAGGGCTTTGCACCCCGTGAAAACACAACAGCTCCCGATGAAGGAGCTGCTGCAAAGAGGGTGTGCAAGCGCCTGCGCGGTGCAGGCGCTGCGCGGATCAGAACAGGCTGGCGCCGCCGTCGATCACCAGGGCCTGGCCCGTCATGTGGCGCGAGGCATCGGAGGCTAGATAGGCCACGGCGCCCTTCAGGTCCTCTTCGTTGCCGATGCGGCGCAGCGGCGCGCGCGCGATGATGGCGTCGCCGATCTTGTCGATCAGGCCGTTGGCCAGCTTGCTGGGGAAGAAGCCCGGGCAGATCGAGTTGACGCGGATGCCATACGGTCCCCATTCCGATGCCAGCACCTTGGCCAGGTGCACGGCCGCGGCCTTGGAGGTGTTGTAGGCCACGGTGTTCATCCCGGGTGGCGTGCCCTTGAAGGCGGCGACCGAGGCGGTGATGATCACATTGCCGCGGCCCTTGGGAATCATCACGCGCTTGCCCACTTCGCGGGTCAGAAAGAACGGCGCGTTGACGTTCAGGTTCATCACCTTGTGCCAGGCTTCGTCGGGATAGTCCTCGGCCTTGGCACCCCAGGTGGCCCCGGCGTTGTTGACCAGGATGTCGATGTCCTTGCAGCGTGCCAGCACGTCGTCCACCAGACCGGGAATGCTGTCGAATTTCTGCAGGTCGTTGGTGAAGGTTTCCACCTCGTAGCCCAGCCCTTGCAGGTGCGCCTTGGCCTCGGCCAGTTCATCGGCCTTGCGGGCGGTGATGGCCAGTCTTGCCCCCATCTCGCCCAGGGCTTCGGCCATTTGCAGGCCCAGGCCGCGCGAGCCGCCGGTGATCAGGGCGGTCTTGCCCGTCAGGTCAAACAATGCTTTCACGCTCATGGACTGTCTCCTTCTAGGAATGGGGAAAAGGCGTTGAAATTCACGGCACATGCTAGGGCGTGCGCCGGTGCGGCGCTGTCCTCTAGGTAACTGTGCGTCCTGCGCGGGACAGGCGGCGACAGGAGGGGGAAAGAAGCGCGCCTCAGGCCTTGTAGATGGCCTGCTGCAGACGGCGCACCATGCGCTCCAGCTCGGGCTTGGCGCGCTGCATCAGGAATTCGGGCGAGACCAGCCGCGTGGGCCCGCCGCAGCTGATGACCATCAGCGGCAGCCCGCGCCCGGGCGAGAACGCCAGCGCGATGGCATTGACATGCTCCAGCCAGTCGCCGAAGGAGCAGGTCAGCCAGGGCTGGGCACGTTCCTTGGCTGCAGGCCACAGCGGCGCCTGGGCCTGCGCCGCTGCCCATTGTTCGGGGGCGTGGGCCTGCAGATAGTCCAGCGCTTCCTGCCGGTCGGCGGCCGAGCAGGCGGCCAGCCAGGCGCGGCCCATGGCCGTGGTGGCCAGCGGAATGCGCGAGCCCATATCCAGATCCGAGACGATGGGTTGCGGGCAGGGGCAGTGCTCGATGTAGAGCATGTTGTGCCGGTCGCGCGTACCCAGCGCGATCTCGGCCTGGGCAAAGTCGGCCAGGCGCTGCATCAGCGGCCGTGCAATCTGGCGCACATCCAGCCCGGTCAGCATGGCGCTGCCCAGGGCCAGCGTGGCCGTGCCCAGGCGGTATTTGCCGGCATCAGGCACATGGATCAGATAGCCCAGCATGGTGAGCGTGCGTGTGAGGCGCGACACCGTGGATTTGGGCAGACCGCAGCGCTGCGCGATCTCCTGGTTGCCCAGCAGCTTCTCGCCCGAGCGAAAGCAGGACAGCACCTCCAGCCCGCGCGCCAGCGCCGTCACAAAGTGGCGATCGTCTTCCGGTGCGGTAGTGGACAGCTGGGGGGCGGGCATGGCGCCACCTTAGGGCAAGCCGGTCGGCGGCGCTGTCACGTGGGTGCAGCGGGCCATGGGGACGGCTGCGGCCTGCGCTTCATTCCGCGCGGATCTTCTGCTGGGCAATCAAGGTGCCCAGCAACTGCGCTTCCTGCTGCAGCTTGGCCTTGAAAGCCAGGGTGGCCAGGGGCACAGTTTCCGCACCCAGATCCGCATACCGGCGCGCCACATCCGGGTGGGCCAGGGCCTGGGCCACGGCGGCATCCATGCGGCGTATAACGGCCTCGGGCGTGCCCTTGGGCGCCCACATGCCGAACCAGATGTCCAGGTCCGCACCCGGAAAGCCCTGCTCGGCCACGGTGGGCACATCGGGGAAGAAGGGCGAACGCTTGCTGCTGACAATGCCCAGCAGCCGGACCTTGCCGCTGCGGATATGCTGGAATGCGATTCCCGGGTCGCAGACGAAGTCGGCCTGGTTGGCCATCACGTCCTGCAAGGCCGGGGCAGCACCCCGGTAGGGGGCATGCACAAAGTCCACCTTGGTGGCCTGTTTGAACAGCTCGCAGGCCAGATGGGGCGCGGTGCCGGTGCCGGCCGAGGCGAACGACAGCTCCTTGCCCGGCGTGCTGCCCAGCCGGACCAGGGAGGGCACATCGGTGGCGGCCAAGCCCGGGCGGCTCACCAGGTACATCTGGGTTTTGCCCAGGCCGGCCACCGGCAGCAGGTCCCTGGCCGGCAGCACGGGAAATTTGAACAGCGAGGGGTTGGCCGTCTCCACCGTGGTGGGCGCCACCAGAAAGGTATGCCCGTCCGCCGGGGCACGGGCCACCTCTGCCACGGCAATATTGCCGCTGGCACCGGGCTTGTTGTCGATGACCACCGGCTGCCCCAACTGGTCCGACAGGGCTTTGCCCACCAGGCGGGCCATCACATCGGTGGTGCCACCCGGGGCGAAGCCGACCACGATGCGCAAGGGTTTGGCAGGCCACACCGGATCGGCGGCCAGCGCCGTTCCGGCCAGCCACAGCGCTGCACAGGCAGCGGCCGCCTGGGCGAGCGCATGGCGGCGCGGGGGCCGTGGCCTGTAGGCGAAAGGGCGCAGGGTGGTTGTCATCGCAGTCTCCTTGGCTCGGGTGAGGACGGCCCCCGGCCGTGGGTGTGCACGGCCCGGGGACAACGCAGGTGTGGGCCCCTTCCATACGGGGCCACCGGACGCGGGGGATGCTGTGGCTAGGCGGAAGGAGAGAGCAGGGCGACCAGTTGCTCGCGCAGGCGGAATTTCTGGATCTTTCCGGAGGGCGTGGCCGGCATGGCGGGCAGCACTTCCAGCCGCTCGGGGATGTACTGCGTGGTCAGCTGCTGGGCCTTGAAATACGCCACCATGTCGTCAAAGCCCAGCTGCTGCCCGGGGCGGGTGACCACAAAGGCGCAGGCCCGCTCGCCCAGGCGCGCATCGGGAAAGCCCACCACGGCGGCCTGCAGCACCGCAGGGTGCTTGTAGAGCAGGGTCTCCACTTCCAGCACGGGAATGTTTTCGCCGCCGCGGATGATCACATCCTTGCTGCGACCGGTGATGCGCAGATAGCCCTGGGCATCAATACGGGCCTGGTCGCCGGTGTCGAACCAGTCCTCGGCATCGGTGCCGTTCAGATGCGGGCGCTTCAGGTAGCCGCCAAAGTTGGAGCAGGCGCGCAACCACAGCTGGCCGGTGGTCCCGGCGGGCAGGCTGCGGCCGTCGATGTCCACCACCTTGATCTCCACGCCGGGCAGCGGCAGGCCGTCGGTGTGTACGGCGCGTTCGTCGGCATCCTCGGGGCGGATCAGGGTGACGGCGCCGTTCTCGGTCATGCCCCAGGCCGACACGATCTTGGCGCCCAGGGCGCTGCGCGCCTGTTCGACCAGCGGGCCGGGAATGGGCGCGCCGGCACACAGAAAGGTCTTCAGTGTGGGCACGGGCTGGCCGGACTCCGCCACCACGCGCGCCAGGTCGCTGAGGAAGGGGGTGGACGCCATGGTGAAGCTCACCCCTTCGTCGCGAATGATCTGCGCCGCCTTGGCGGGTTCCCACAGGTCCTGCAGCACCACGCGGGCACCCAGCATGACGGGCATCATCAGCCCGTATAGAAAACCGGTCTGGTGGGCCATGGGCGAAGCCATCAGCACCACATCATCGGCGCCCAGGTGCAAGCGTTCGGCATAGGCCCAGATGTTGGCGCTGACGGTGTTGGCGGTGTGCATCACGCCCTTGGGCTCGCCGGTGGTGCCGGAGGTGTACATCAGCTGCGTCACATCGTCGGCCGTGGGGCGTGTGGCGTGCAGGATGGCGGCGGCGTCTTCCGCTTCCTCCCAGGCCGGTTCAGTCAGCGCCGCTTCGAACGATTCGGCACCGGTGCCGCCCACCACCAGCAGATGCTGCAGCTGCGGCAGTTCCGGGCGCAGCTGGCGCAGCATGGCGGCATGGTCAAAGTTGCGAAAGCGCTGCGGCACCACCATGACCTTGGCCTCGCCATGCTGGAGCATGAAGCGCAGCTCCCGCTCCCGGAAAATGGGCATCAGCGGGTTCAGTACCGCCCCGATGCGCGCTGAGGCCAGGTACAGCAGCGTGAACTGCCACCAGTTCGGCAGCTGGCAGGCCACCATATCGTTGCGGCGCACGCCCAGGCGGTGCAGACCCACGGCCATGCGGTCAGCCATGCGCGCCAGCTCCGCGTAGCTGAAGCGGCGCACCGCGTCGTCTTCGGTGCGCCAGGCGGTCAGGGCCAGCTGCTGGGGGCGCTCGCGCACGGCCTGGTCCAGTGCGTCGTTGATGGTCTGGTCGCGCCAGTGCCCAGCTTGCAGGTTGCGGGCGCGGCGGGGGGGGATCAGGACGGCGTCAAATTCCATGGAAGCTCTCCACAGGCAAAGGGGATGGCGCGAGAACGGGGCGTGGTGCTGCGCGCCAGGAGGGAAGCTGGGTGCGCGCTGCCGTCAGATCGGCACCGCCTGGCGTCCGGCACGCGTGCGCGCAATGATGGTTTTCATGATCTGGGCGGTGCCGTCGCCGATCTGGAAGCCCAGCACATCGCGCAGGCGCTGCTCCATCAGACCGCGGTCATAGCCGCCATGCCCATGGGTCAGCAGGCACTGGTGAATGGCGTCGTAGGCCAGCTTCGGGGCCCACCATTTGCACATCGCGGCCTCGGCGCTGTGCGGCAGATGGCGGTCCTTGAGCCACAGCGCCTGCAGGCACAGCAGCCGCGCGGCGGTGACCTGGGTGTCGAAATCCGCCAGCGGGTGGCTGACACCCTGGAACGCCGTCAGCGGTGCGCCAAAGGCCTCGCGCTGTGCGGCATAGGCCCAGCTTTCGTCCAGCGCCGTGCGGGCCACGGACAGTACCTGCAGCCCGATCAGCGCGCGGGAAAAATCAAAGCCCTGCATCACCTGCACAAAGCCCTTGTTTTCCGCCCCCAGCCGGTGGTCGACGGGGACGCGCACATTCTCGAAGAACAGCGAACCCCGGCCGATGGCGCGCTGGCCATGGCAGTCGAAACGGCTGCGGGTGATGCCGGGCAGGTCCATAGGGACCAGCAGCGCGGTCACGCCATGGGCGCCGGATTCCACCGTGCCCGTACGCCCGAACACCACGGCAATGTCGCACTGGTCGGCGGCCGAGATCGATGTCTTCTCGCCATTCAGCAGATAGTGGTCGCCCTGGCGTTCCACCCGCAGGCGCAGGCTGGCAGCGTCCGATCCGCCGCGCGGCTCGGTCAGCGCAATCGCACACAGGGCCTCGCCGGCGATCAGCTTGTCCAGCCAGGGCTGCACCACGCTGCGCTCGCCGTGCTGGGACAGGATCTGTCCATTCAGCGAGGCCAGCAGATTGATGTAGCTCAGGGACAGATCCGCCGCCGCAATCGCTTCATGGATCACGCCGGCCGCCAGGCAGCCCATGCTCTGGCCGCCCACGGCTTCGGGCAGCTCGGGGGCGATGAAGCCCATCTGCCCCATCTCGCGCATCAGCGCACGGTCCAGCACGCGGGTCTGGTCCCGCTCCAGGAAACCCGGGGCCACACGGCCCTGGGCAAAGCGCTGGGCATGTTCAGCCAGCGTCAGCAGGTCATCGTCCAGATAGGGGTTCATGGTCATTCCTTGGAGTGCGGGCTACTTCGCGTATTTGCGGAAATCGGGCTGGCGCTTGTCCTTCAGGGCGTTCACCCCCTCGCGCGACTCCTCGGTGTCGTAGTACAGCTTCAGCGCATACATGCCCATGCCGGCAATGCCCGCCTGGTGGGCCGTGTCCATGTTGAAGCTGCGCTTGGCAATGGCAATGGCCGTGGGGCTGCGCTGGCAGATGGTCTCGGCCCACTCCTGCACCGTGGCGTCCAGCTGGTCGTGCGGCACGCAGATATTGGCCAGCCCCATGTCCACGGCCTCCTGGCCGGAATAGCGCTTGTTCAGGTACCAGATCTCGCGCGCCTTCTTCTCGCCCACCACACGGGCCAGAAAGGCCGTGCCGTAGCCGGGGTCGACCGAGCCCATCTTGGGCCCCACCTGGCCCAGGATGGCCTTGTCGGACACGATGGTCAGATCGCAGATGGTGGCCAGCACATTGCCGCCGCCGATGGCATAGCCCTGCACGCGGGCAATCACCGGCTTGGGCACATCGCGGATGGCGGTGTGCAGCTCTTCCATCGGCAGGCCGATGGTGCCGCGCCCGTCATAGTTGCCGTTGTGGGCCGACTGGTCGCCACCGGTGCAGAAGGCCTTGTCGCCCGCACCGGCCAGCACGATGCAGCCCACGTCGCGGTCATAGCCCGCCTTGTTCAGCGCCCGGATGATCTCGTCGCAGGTCTGGCCGCGAAACGCGTTCATCTTGTCGGGGCGGTTGATGGTGATCCAGGCCACACCGTTCCGGATCTCGTAGAGGATGTCTTCGAATTGCATAGCAGTCTCCCTGGCCTCAGCCGTTCATGGTCAATCCGCCGGACACGCTGAGCACCTGGCCGGTAATGAAGCCCGCGTCATCGCTGGCAAAGAAAGCAATGGCCGCAGCCAGGTCCTGGGGCTGGCCCAGGCGCCCCAGCGGAATGGCCTTGGTGAAGGCCTCGCGCAGCTTCTCCGGGTTGGGTGCGGCATCGGTCACCCCGGCCAGCAAGGCGGTGTCGGTGGGGCCGGGGCAGACCACGTTCACGGTGATGCCGTGGCGGGCATGCTCGCGTGCCAGGGTCTTGGAAAAAGCCACCAGCCCGCCCTTGCAGGCGGCGTAGACGGCTTCCCCCGAGGAGCCGACGCGGGCCGCATCGGAGGCCACGTTGACAATGCGGCCGCCGCGCCGCGCCACCATGTCCGGCAGCACGCTGTGGTGCATGTGCAGTGCCCCCACCAGGTTGATGGCAATCAGCCGCTCCCATTCGTCCGGGGCGGTCTGTGCAAAGGGCTTGAAGACATCCCAGCCCGCGTTGTTGACCAGCACATCCACCGGCCCGAAAGCGGTGTGCACGGCCTGGACGGCGGCATCCACCTCGCTGCGGCGGGTGATGTCTGCCGCCACGGCCAGCGCCTTGCCCCCTGCGGCGGTGATGCGCTGCGCCGTGGCCTGGGCTGCCGCCAGGTCGCGGTCCAGCACGGCGACCTGGGCGCCTTCCTGCGCCAGGCGCTCGCATGTCGCGTTGCCGATGCCGCCACCGCCCCCGGTGACAATGACGGTGTTGCCTGCCAAACCTTGCATAAAGCCTCCTGAGCTGCTTGCCGTGGCCGATGCATTTCGGCCACTTGATGGCAATTAGGTAAATATGTTGTCTTATTATTGAGTGGCGCATGCGCGCTTGGCAACCCAGGAGTGAAGGAGAATTCCCATGGATAACCCGAACAAAACACCGCAAGAAGCCGAGATGGAACTGGCGAATCGCATCTTCTTTCGCCTGTATCAATGTGCAAATATGTTGCATAAAACTGGCAGCCGTGCGGTGGAGCAGCAGGGCCTGACCACCCAGCAATGGGCGGTGCTGGGCGCGCTGTCGCGGCCGGATGCCAAGGCGGGCATGGGGGTGGGGGAGCTGGCGCGCTATCTGATGGTCAGCCGCCAGAACCTGTCCGGTCTGGTGGGGCGCATGGAGCGCGACGGGCATGTGGAGCTGGCGGCCGATCCGCAGGACCGGCGTGCGCGTCTGATCCGCATGACGGATCGGGGCCAGCATGTCTGGCAGCAGGAGGCGCAGGAACACATCCGCCGCTACTACGGGCAGGCGCTGGCGGATTTTTCGGTGGGGGACATGGCCCACCTGCTGCACTATCTGCTCAAGCTGCTGGGCAATATGCAGACCATTGACGCCGCCCATGGCGGCGACGATGCGGCCGCGCCCCAGGACGCAGCCGCATAAAAAAAGGCCTGCACGCGGCAGGCCTGGGGGAGCCGCACGCGGCTCCGGGCTCGGCGCAGGGCGCGGAGCTTACTTTTCCACGAAGGCGCGTTCGATCACGAAGTCGCCCGGGGTGGTGGTGTTGCCTTCCTTGAAGCCGCGCTCTTCCAGCATTTCCTTGAGCTCGGCCAGCATGGCGGGGCTGCCGCACAGCATGATGCGGTCGGTTTCGGGGTTCAGCGCCGGCAGGCCCAGGTTCTGCGGGAAGGTGCCGGCATTGATCTGGTCCGAAATACGGCCCTGGTTGCGGAAGGGCTCGCGCGTGACCGTGGGGTAGTAGTGCAACTTGCCCTGGACGATGTCGCCCAGGAATTCGTGCTCGGGCAGTTCCTTCTCGAACAGCTCCTGGTAGGCCAGCTCTTCCACCTGGCGCACGCCGTGCACCACGACCACGTTGTCGAAACGCTCATAGGTTTCGGGGTCGCGGGCCACGGCCAGCCAGGGCGCCAGGCCGGTGCCGGTGCCGATCAGGTACAGGTTCTTGCCGGGCAGCAGGTAGTCGATCAGCAGCGTGCCGGTGGGCTTCTTGCCGACGATGATGGTGTCGCCCACCTGGATGTTCTGCAGCTTCGAGGTCAGTGGGCCGTCCGGCACCTTGATGGACAGGAACTCCAGGTGTTCCTCGTAGTTCGGGCTGGCGATGGAATAGGCACGCAGCAGGGGCTTGCCGTTCACCTTCAGGCCGATCATCGTGAAATGGCCGTTGGAGAAACGCAGCGCGGTATCCCGCGTCGTGGTGAAGGAGAAAAGGCGGTCGGTCCAGTGGTGAACGGACAACACGCGTTCTTCGAGAAAAGCACTCATGATGGCAAAGATGGGTGGTGTCTGAAAAAGCGATGCCTGGGCGCTGCAGGGCAGCGAACAGACGCCGGGCCAGCGGACGGTGGCGGAAAGCTTCGGGGCTGGCGCATCGCAATGCGTGGCGTGGAGGCTTTGTGGCGGCCGGGCAGACCATCGGGTTAACGCGATATTGTCCGGCAAATGCTGGCAAAAGGGTACAGTTCGAGGCCTTGTCTTGATATGGATGCGTAATAAGGAGAATGACGATGTCCACATCCTATGGGTCGTGTATGCGCTGGAGCCTGCCGTTGCTGACCCTGGCCGCCGCGCCAGCCTGGGCACAGGCGGTGCTCAAGATCGGTGAAATCAATAGCTACAAAGCCATGCCAGCCTTCCTGGAACCCTATAAAAAGGGGATGGATCTGGCGGTGGAGCAGATCAATGCCTCGGGCGGCCTGCTGGGCAAGAAGGTGCAGCTGGTCATCCGCGACGACAATGGCAACCCCGGCGATGCCGTGCGTGCGGCCGAAGAGCTCTACACCCGCGAGAAGGTCGATGTGCTCACCGGCAGCTTTCTGTCGCATGTGGGCATGGCACTGACCGATTACGCAGGCCAGAAGAAGCGCTTCTTCCTGGCATCCGAGACGCTGACCGACAAGGTGGTCTGGGAAAACGGCAACCGCTACACCTACCGCCTGCGCGGCTCCACCTACATGCAGACCGCCATGCTGGTGAAGGAGGCCGTCAAGCTGAAGAAAAAGCGCTGGGCCATCGTCTACCCCAACTACGAATACGGCCAGTCGGCGGTGGCCACCTTCAAGAAGCTGATGAAGGAAGCCCAGCCGGACATCGAATTTGTGGCGGAACAGGCGCCCGCCCTGGGCAAGATCGACGCCGGCTCGGTGGTCCAGGCCCTGGCCGACGCCAAGCCCGATGCCATCTTCAACGTGCTGTTCTCGGTGGACCTGGGCAAGTTCGTGCGCGAAGGCAACACCCGTGGCCTGTTCAAGGACCGCGCCGTGGTGGGCCTGCTCTCGGGCGAGCCCGAATACCTGGACGCGCTGCGCCAGGAGGCCCCCGAAGGCTGGATCGTCACCGGCTACCCCTGGTACGGCATCCAGACCCCCGAGCACCAGGCCTTCCTGAAGGCTTATGAAGCCAAGTTCAAGGACTACCCGCGCCTGGGCTCCATCGTGGGCTACAACGCCATCCAGTCGCTGGCGGCCGGCATCAAGAAGGCCAACAGCACCGACACTGAAAAGCTGATCGCCGCCTTCAAGGGCCTGCCGGTGAACACCCCCTGGGGCACCATCACCTACCGGGCCCAGGACAACCAGTCCACCATGGGCGCGTTCGTGGGCAAGACCACCTACAGCCAGAAGATGCAGCGCGGCATCATGACCGACTTCTACTACGCCGACGGCAAGGACTACCAGCCGTCGGATGAAGCGGTCAAGAAGCTCCGCCCCGCCAGCGCGCAATAATTGCGTCTTTGGCTGACAGCCACCTTGGCGACCAGTGCGCATGCTGGCCCGCCCGGGTGGCTTTTTCACACCCGCAGGAAAGATATGTTGCGAACGAGGAGCTCGGCATGAGCGCATCCGGCCTGCTGGCCCAGTTGCTGAACGGGCTGGCCAGCGCATCGTCGCTGTTTCTGGTGTCGGTGGGACTGTCGCTGATCTTCGGCGTCACCCGCACCATCAATTTCGCCCACGGATCGTTCTTCATGCTGGGGGCCTTCATGGCCTTCAGCAGCGTCGAGCACCTGGCGCCGCACATCGGCTTCTGGCCCGCGCTGCTGCTGGCACCGCTGGCCTGCGGCCTGCTGGGCGCGCTCACCGAGATGCTGCTGCTGCGCCGCATCTACCAGGCGCCCGAGCTGTTCCAGCTGCTGGCCACGTTCGCGCTGGTGCTGGTCATCAAGGATGCCGTGCTGTGGCTGTGGGGGCCGGAAGAGTTGTTCGGGCCGCGCGCGGCGGGTTTCGAAGGCTCGGTGGAAATCCTGGGCCGCCAGTTCCCTGCCTATGACCTGCTGCTGATTGCCGTCGGCCCGCTGGTGCTGCTGGGCCTGACCCTGCTGCTGGCCAAAACCCGCTTCGGCATCCTGGTGCGGGCGGCCACGCAGGACCGGGAGATGGTGGGCGCCCTGGGCGTGAACCAGGCCTGGCTGTTCACGGCGGTGTTTGCCCTGGGCACGTTGCTGGCGGGCCTGGGCGGTGCGCTGCAGCTGCCGCGCGAGCCGGCCAGCCTGGAGATGGACATGCTGACCATCGGGGCGGCCTTTGTGGTGGTGGTGGTGGGTGGCATGGGCAGCATTCCCGGCGCCTTCATTGCCGCGCTGCTGGTGGCCGAACTCAAGGCCATTTGCATCTGGCTGGGCGTGCAGGAGATTGGCGGCGTGGAGGTGTCGTTCTCCAAGCTCACGCTGGTGGTCGAATTCCTGGTGATGGCCGTGGTGCTGGTCTGGCGCCCCTGGGGCCTGCTGGGCAAGCCCCAGGCCCTGGCCCGCAGCGGCGGGGAACCCGAACAGCCGCTGCGTGCCCCTGGCCGTGGGGCATCGGCCGCGTGGCTGGGCCTGGTCGCCGCCCTGGTGCTGTTGCCACTGGCCGCCGGAGACGCCGGCAGCTATGCCACCGTGCTGCTGACCGACATCTTCATCGCGGCCCTGCTGGCGGCCAGCCTGCACTTCATCGTGGGCCCGGGCGGCATGCATTCCTTCGGCCATGCGGCCTATTTCGGCCTGGGCGCCTACGGCGCGGCGCTGCTGGTGCGCCAGCTGGATCTGCCCATGGCGGCCGCACTGCTACTGGGCCCGCTGGTGGCGGCCGGCGGGGCGCTGCTCTACGGCTGGTTCTGCGTGCGGCTGTCGGGCGTGTACCTGACCATGCTGACGCTGGCGTTCGCACAGATCAGCTGGGCCATCGTTTTTCAGTGGGACCGCTTCACCGGCGGCAGCAACGGCCTCACGGGCGTGTGGCCGCCGGAATGGGCCTCGCAGGGTGCGGCCTTCTACTGGCTGGCGCTGGCGGTGTGCGCAGCCGGTCTGTATCTGCTGCGGCGCATGCTGTTTGCCCCGCTGGGCTATGCGCTGCGGGCCGCGCGCGATTCCGCGCTGCGCGCGGACGCCATCGGTATCGACGTGCGCCGCGTGCAGTGGACCGCGTTCGTCATTGCCGGGCTGCAGGCCGGCCTGGCCGGTGCGCTGTTTGCGTTCAGCAAGGGCGGCGTGGCGCCGGATGCCATGTCGGTCACCAAATCCGTCGATGCACTGGTGATGGTGCTGCTGGGCGGTGTGCAGACGCTGGCCGGCCCCCTGGTCGGGGCCGCGGCCTTCACCTGGCTGCATGACACCGTGGCGCGCAACACCGAATACTGGCGTGCGCTGCTGGGCGGCATCATGTTGGTGCTGGTGCTGCTGTTTCCCCAGGGCCTGTCGGGCTTTGTGCAGATGCTGTGGGCGCGGCTGGTGCCGCGCAAGGCGCAGGGAGCTGCCGCATGAACCTGCTGCAAGTGACGAATCTCAGCAAGGCCTTCGGCGGCGTACAGGCGGTGCAGAACGTGTCGCTGGCGCTGCAGGCCGGCGAGCTGCTGGCGCTGATCGGCCCCAACGGGGCGGGCAAGAGCACCACCTTCAACATGGTGGGCGGCCAGCTGGCACCCGACAGCGGCCAGGTGCTGCTCAACGGCCAGGACATCACCGGTCTGCCGCCGCGCGCCGTGTGGCGCCGGGGCGTGGGCCGCACCTTCCAGGTGGCCCAGACCTTTGCCACGCTGACGGTGGCCGAGAACGTGCAGATGGCGCTGCTGTCGGCCGACCGCCGCATCTTCCACTGGTGGCGCCGCGCCACCGCCCACCGCCGCAGCGATGCACTGGCGCTGCTGGCACAGGTGGGCATGGATGCCCAGGCCGACCGCCCCTGCAGCGAGCTGGCCTACGGCGATGTGAAGCGGGTGGAGCTGGCCATGGCGCTGGCCCACAACCCCCAGCTGCTGCTGATGGACGAGCCCACCGCCGGCATGGCGCCTGGCGAGCGCGTGGCGCTGATGCAGCTCACGCGCCAGATCGCCCGGCAGCGGCGCATGGGCGTGCTGTTCACCGAGCACAGCATGGACGTGGTGTTCGGCCAGGCCGACCGCGTGGCCGTGCTGGTGCGCGGCCAGCTGCTGGCCGAAGGTACGCCGCAGGCCATCCGGGCCGATGCCCGGGTGCAGCAGGCCTATCTGGGGACCGGATTGGTGCTGGAGAAACAGAAATGAGTGCGATGGACAGCGGTTCGGCCGCAACCCATGGGGCGGTGGGGACAGACCCCTCCACCCCGCTGTTGCTGCAGGTGGACGGCCTGCACGCCTGGTATGGCGCAGCCCACATCCTGCACGGCGTGGGCCTGAGCGTGGGGCGCGGGGAAGTGGTGGCCTTGATGGGGCGCAACGGTGCGGGCAAGTCCACCACGCTCAAAAGCATTGCCGCCCTGGTGCCGCGCCGGGAAGGAAAAATTCTTTTCAGGGGCGAGGCCATCGCGCACCAGGCATCGCACCAGATCGCCCAGCGCGGTTTGGGCTATGTGCCGGAAGACCGGCGCATCTTCACCGAGCTGACGGTGCGCGAGAACCTGGAAGTCGGCCGGCAGAAGCCGCGTTCCTGGCCCGACGGAACAGCCGTGCCGCACTGGACACCTGAAAAGCTTTTTGCACTGTTCCCGAACCTGGGCGAAATGCCCGATCGCCTGGGTGGCCGCATGAGCGGCGGTGAGCAGCAGATGCTGTCGGTCGCGCGCACGCTGATGGGCCAGCCCTGTCTGGTGCTGCTGGACGAGCCATCCGAAGGCGTGGCGCCGCTGATCGTCGAGCAGATGGCGCGCACCATCCTGGAGCTCAAGGCCCAGGGCATCGGCATTTTGCTGAGCGAGCAGAATCTGCCGTTTGCCGAAGTGGTGGCCGACCGGGCCTATGTGCTGGAAAAAGGCCAGATCGTGCACCACAGCTCCATGGCGGCCCTGGCCGGGGATGCGGCGGTGCGCCAGCAGTACCTGGGCGTCTAGTCCGCAGGCCGGACCGGTGCTTCGCCCGTGTCGGTGGCCAGGTGTGCAGCCACCACGGCGGCCAGCCAGTCCATGACCACCCGGACCCGGCGCGGCAGGTGGCGGCGCGTGGCGTACATCAGGGTCAGGGCCATGGGCGGGGCCTGGTGGTGGGGCAGCACCTCCAGCAGTTCGCCGCGTGCCAGCAGGTCTTCCACCCCCAGGCGCGGCACCTGGATGATGCCCAGTCCCGCCCGGCAGGCCGACACATAGGCCTCGGCATTGTTCACGGTGACCGCCCCCGCCATGGGGCGCTGCACCAGACGGCCGTCGACCAGGGCTTCGAACCCCGCAGAGGCGGCGCCCAGGGTGTTGACGAAGTGCACCAGCCGGTGGCGGTCCAGTTCGTGCAGGTGCCCGGGCCGGCCGTAGCGCTGCACATAGGCCGGGCTCACGCAGTTGGCCAGGCGGGCCATGCCCAGGGGGCGGGCCACCAGGCTCTGGTCGACCACGGCGCCGCTGCGCAGCACGCAGTCGAAACCTTCTCGCACCACGTCCACACGCCGTTCGGTGCTGCTCAGTTCCACGTTCAGGCCCGGGTGCTGGTCCAGCAGGGCCGGCAGGTGTGGCACGACCACGTTGCGCGCCATGCCCGTGGACATGTCGATGCGCACCCTGCCCTGCAGACCGCCGCGGTCGGCATGCTGGAACATGGACTGCAGCTCGTCCACATCGGCCAGCAGGTCCTTGCAGCGCTCGTAATAGGCCTGGCCGTCCTGGGTGAGCTGCACACGCCGCGTCGTGCGGTGCAGCAGCCGTGTACCCAGCTCGGCCTCGAGCTGCTGCACCGCCGTGGAGGTGCTGGCCTTCGGCAGGCCCAGGGTGGCGGCGGCCTGCGTGAAGCTGGCCAGCTCGGCCACCCGCGTGAAGATGTGCATGCGTTCCAGGGAGTTCATTGTTCGCCAGATTTGAACGATCTGATCAATTTTGCGTGATTTATTAAAGCGGGGCGATTCAATAAAGTCCAGCCATCGACCTTCCCTTTTGCAGGAGCCTGAGATGACCGCCTTGACAGCATTGACCACCACGACCACCCCCATTGCACTGATCACCGGCGGCAGCCGCGGACTGGGCCGCAATGCCGCCCTGCAGGTGGCGCGTTCGGGCATCGACGTGATCCTGACCTACCGCAGCCAGGCCGCCGAAGCCCATGCCGTGGTCGCGGACATCGAGGCCCTGGGCCGCCGCGCCGTGGCTCTGCCGCTGGATGTGTCCGACAGTCACAGCTTTGCCGCCTTTGCGCTGCAGGTGCAGGCCGCGCTGGCGGCGCACTGGCAGCGTGAACGTTTCGATTTCCTGGTGAACAACGCCGGCGTCGGCATCCACGCCAGCTTCATGGAGACGACGGAGGCGCAGTTCGACGAACTGGTCAACATCCACCTCAAAGGCACGTTCTTCCTGTCCCAGAAGTTGCTGCCGCTGATGAACGACGGGGGGCGCATCCTGAATGTGTCCACCGGGCTGGCGCGTTTCGCCCTGCCGGGCTACGCCGCCTATGCGGCCATGAAGGGCGGCATCGAGGTGCTGAGCCGCTACATGGCCAAGGAGCTGGGCGCACGCGGCATCGCCGTCAATGTGGTGGCCCCGGGCGCGATTGAGACCGACTTCGGCGGTGGCGCCGTGCGGGACAACGCCCAGCTCAACGCCATGGTCGCCAGCCAGACTGCCCTGGGCCGTGTGGGCCAGCCCGACGACATCGGCGGCGTCATTGCGGCCCTGCTGCAGCCGGGCTGCGGCTGGATCAATGCCCAGCGCATCGAGGCCTCGGGCGGCATGTTCCTCTGAACCTCGGCGCCCATGGCGGCAGACGCTGTGCGGTGCAGCGTCGCCGCTATGGAGCCGGCACCACCGGCAGCACGGGGGTCAGCGCCTGCAACTGGGGCGCGCGCCGCAGCCCGTCGGGCAGCAAATAGCGGCCGCTGAGCAAGGGCAGCATGACCTCGGTGAAGGTGGCCTCCAGCGCCACACCGCCGTGGCGCCAGGCCTGCCAGACCAGGGTGGTGCAGTACAGGCCGCGCTCGGCATCCAGCAGATCGAAGGCCCGACCCTGCTGGCCCAGTGCCCAGTCCACGGCCTGCTGGCGGGCCGTGGCGCTGGCGGCCACGCGGTACAGCTGGTAGCTGCGGGCGCGCTGCGGGTGCAGGTAGAAGTCCAGCGTGTCCAGCACCACGGCATCGGGCTGGCCCGGCTTTTCGGATGGCGTGGCATGGACCACCCGCCAGGGCCCGGAGGGCGAGGCGGGGGCCACCAGCAGGCCGACATGGCTGAAATCGCCCGCATCCACGCTGCGCACCAGCTGGCTGATGGCTTCGGTGCCGTGGCGGAACAGCAGATCACCGGCCTGCGCCTGCGCGCTAAGCTGCGCCAGGAACGGCTGCAGCGGTGCGGCACCGCCGAGGCGGCAGGCCGCCAGTCCGGCGCCGGCGATCAGCAGCAGGGCGGCGCAGCGCCGGCACAGCCTCACAGCAGGACTTTCCAGACGCCGTCTTCCTGGAACACATTCATGCGCTCGCGGCGGGTGTTGCCATCGCCATAGCGCACCAATACCCGCAGCTTGGTGAACTGCCCGTCTTCGGAGGGCACGCGTTCCACGATTTCCACCTGCTGCAAGCCGCCTTTGGAATCGATCTTGGCCTTGGCACCGGCCAGCATGCGGCGCAGCTTGTCTTCAAAGCCGGCCAGCGCTTCCTTGGAGATGTTGCGGGCTCCGACCAGGGGGATGCAGCGGTCGAAATCACCGTCCGCCACCAGCCGGTAAAAGCGCTGGATCAGCGCATCCTGGCTTTCGGCCTCAGTGGGCGCGGTGGCGCAGGCGGCCAGGTTCAGTGCAGAAAAAACAGCCACACCGGCCAACAGGCAGCGGCGGCGGGAAACCGGAACAGACACGGACACAGGCAAATACTTCACAAAATGACACAGAACGCCCGAGTGTAGTGGCGCACCGCAGGGGCGCGGGCCAACGGTCTGCCCGCCGCCATGGTGCGCTGCCGTGCAGGGCCGAGCGCGGGCCGCCACACCGCTGCATTGGTGCACCGGTGTGGGCCTGTGGGTGGGCCGGACGGTGGGGAGGACTCAGGCCGGGCGCGCCTGGGCCAGCTCCTGCGCCAGGGTCTGCACCAGCGTGGCCGCAGGCAGGGCCCGGGCCAGCGGGGCGCCCTGGCCGGCCCAGTGGGCCGCATAGTCGCTGTGGCCCTGGGCGCTGGCGGCCTGGTGCAGTGCCTTGCCGGCGTCGTACACCATGGGGTAGCCGGGCAGATCGCCGACGTAGTCGGCGCCCAGCAGGTGCAGGCGGTTGGCCATGCCGCGCGCCGGGCGGCCGGAGATGGCGGCGGTGATGGCCGTGTGGTGGGCCCGTTCGCTCTGCAGCTCGGCCCGGTAGGCGGGGCTGGCGGCC
The DNA here is from genome assembly GCF_019218715.1 of Comamonas sp. CMM03. Classification (NCBI taxonomy): domain Bacteria; kingdom Pseudomonadati; phylum Pseudomonadota; class Betaproteobacteria; order Burkholderiales; family Comamonadaceae; genus Comamonas; species Comamonas sp. CMM03. Next base: position 383,483 of record NZ_JAHUXB010000003.1, read on the forward strand.
GATTCGGGGCACAGGATGAAGGCGGTGCCCATCTGCACGGCGCAGGCGCCCAACTCCAGCGCGGCCGCGATGCCGCTGCCGTCCATGATGCCGCCGGCCGCCACCACCGGCAGCCTGCAGTGGGCGGCCAGCACGCGGGTCAGGGCGAAGGTGCCCATCAGCCGGTCCTGCTCCGGCACAAAGGCGCCGCGGTGGCCGCCGGCTTCCATGCCCTGGGCCACCAGCACGTCCACGCCGGCCTGTTCGATCTGGCGGGCTTCGTCCAGCGTGGTGGCACAGGCCAAGGTGGTGATGCCGGCGGCGCGCAATGCGGCGATGAAAGCCTGCTCCGGCAGGCCGAAATGAAAGCTCACAACGGCGGGCTTGTGCGCCAGCAGCATGGACTGCAGCGGCGCGTTGCCCACGGCGGTGGCGTAGATGCTGCGCAGCTGGCTGGGCGGCTGCGCGCCAAAGCGGGCAAATTCCGGTGCCAGATAGCGGATCCAGGCGGCTTCACGCTCCGCATCGGCCGCCGCCTGCTGGTGGCAGAACAGGTTGACGTTGACCGGCCGCTGCGTCAGCGCCTGGGTCTGGGCAATGTGCTGCTGGGCCTGTTCCACGCTGTAGGCGCCAATGCCCACCGAGCCCAGCGCGCCGGCCTCGCTGACGGCGGCGGCCAGCTGCGGGGTGGAGGTGCCGGCCATGGGCGCCTGGATGAGGGGGTGCTGCAGGCCCAGGCGGGCCATCCAGTCGGGGAGGGAGGGGGTCATAGCCAATCCTTGTGATCCAAAAAAACCAAAGCGCGCTCAGGCCGCCACCGGGACCGGGCGGGCCCACCGGCTGGCCACCACCATCGCCGTGCCGGCCAGCAGCACGGCGCTGCCAATGGCAAACAGCGGCTGGTAGACACCGGTGGCTGCATACATCCAGGCCATGAAGTAGCCGGACACGGCCTGCATCAGTGCAAATGCGGCCGTGGCATAGCCCCACATCTTCTTGTGTTGCAGCGGGCCGATGAGTTGCATCAGGTAACCGGAGGTGATGGCCGCCATGCCCGGCGACAGCGCGCCCACCAGGAACGCCGAAGTGGCATGGCCGGCAAAGCTGGCCCACACCAGCGGCAGCGCAATCGCCGCCGCCTTGATGGCATAGGCGCTGGTGGTGGTGCCCCACCAGCCCCAGCGGCTGGCGCAGAACGCAGCCGCCAGCGGCCCGGCGATGGCGCCGAGACCAAAGAATGCCCATTGCGTGGATGCATAGGCCGCGCCCAGGTGCAGCTCGCGCGCCAGGTAGTCCACCCAGAACACCGTGTGAGGCACAAAACCGAAGGCATCGCAGGTGTAGGCCAGCATCACCAGCAGCACCGGCACCGTCCACAGCGGTGCGTTGCGCAGGGGGATGCCTGCCTGGGGCGACAGCGCCTGCGGTGCCGGGGCCGGCAGCCGCCTGGCCTGGCGCCAGCCTGCCCAGCCGGCCAGTGCGCTCACCGCCGCCAGCGCCCACCACACCAGGGACAGGCTGGTTGCGGCCAGGGCCGGCACAAGGGTAGCCGACAGCAGTGCGCCGCAGCCGATGCCGCAGAACATCAGCGGCCCCAGTGCCGCACGGCGCTGCACCGGGGTGGCCGCCATGGCCACCGACGGGCCCAGCACCATCAGCACCGCACCGGCAATCCCGGACACCAGCCGCCAGACAAAGAACAGCGCCATCGGCTGGGCCTGGCCGCAGGCGGCAAAGCTGAACGCCACGGCCAGCCAGCAGGCCACCAGCACGCGCAGCGTGCCAAAGCGCTCGGCCAGCGGCGCGGCGGCCAGCGCGCCCACCAGATAGCCCAGCAGATTGGCCGCACCCAGGTAGGCCACCTGTTCGCCGCTGAACCAGCCGGCGTGCACCATCTGCGGCATCAGCGCCGTATAGGCAAAACGGGCCAGGCCCACGCCGCTGAGCGTGGCGGCAAAGCCGGTGAAAAACAAAGGCAGTTCGTGGCGGTGGATCACGCGGGCGCTTTCAGGGAGAGAAGCCGGCACTGCGTGCCGGCCGGGAGCCAGTGGTGCAGAGCGTACGGGCACTGGAGTCATCATGTCCAATGATTCAAAATGATGGCTTGCATCTTTTTTTCAGATGGGGTCGCCATGCAACTCAAGTCCCTGCGCATGTTCGAAGCCGTGTGCGAATCCGGCAGCTTCGGTGCTGCTGCGCAGCTGCTGCACACCGTGCAGTCCAATGTGACGGCGCACATCAAGAAACTGGAAGACGAGGCCGGCGCCCAGCTGCTGGAGCGCAGCGCCCCCGTGCACCCCACGCCCGCCGGGCGGCTGCTGCGCCGCTATGCCCAGCAGATGCTGCAGGCGCACGACGAGGCCCTGGCCCTGCTGCAGGGCCGCCAGGCGGCGCCCGGTGTGCTGCGCATCGGCAGCATGGAGACCACGGCCGCACTGCGCCTGCCGCCGCTGCTGGCACAGCTGCACCAGCGGCACCCGGGCATGGCCCTGGAACTCCGCACCGGCCCCACGGCCAGCCAGCTGGCCGAGCTGCTGGCCGGCCAGATCGATTGTGCCTTCGTGGCCGGCCTGCCGCCGCAGGCGCGCCTGACGGGCTGGCCGGTGTTCCGCGAGACCCTGGTGCTGGTCAGCGTGGCACCGCTGGCGGCCTTTCCCACGCCGGAGCAGCTGGGCAGCACCCCTTTCCTGGCCTTCCGCCAGGGTTGCAGCTACCGCCAGCGCATCGAGCTGCTGCTGGCCAGCCAGGGCATCACGGCCGTGCAGATCATGGAACTGGGCACGCTGGATGCGATCCTGGGCTGCGTGGCCGCCGGCATGGGCTACGCCCTGCTGCCGCAGGCCGTGATCGCCGCCCAGCAGCAGCGCTTCGGCGTGCACTGGTGTCCGCTGCCGCCGGCACTGGCCGGGATCGCCCAGGTGGACACCTGCTTTGTCACCGGGCCGCAGGCGAGCTGGTCGCCGGCATTGCGAGCCATGGCGCAGCTGCTGCAGGAGGTGGTGGAGCCGGTGGCGGGGGCGAAGGAGGCGCTGGTGGCCGCGCCTGTGGCCGAGCCCCAGTGGGCATAGCGCGGCGCCAGCGGGAGACCGGAAGCGGCGGGTTCTGCCGCCAAATGGCGCTCTTTGACCGTTCATCGGCCCGCAGTGGGCGGCAATCTGCTGCACCGGCATGCCGTGCGGGCGCATTGCGCGGTGTCTTTGCACCAAACTGGTGCAATAAGCTCAGGGGTGCGGCCGGACGATGGCGCGCCGGTACTGCAGGGCTTCGGCCACGTGGGCGGCCTGGATGCCCGGGCTGCCGGCCAGGTCGGCGATGGTGCGTGCCACCTTGAGCGCGCGGTGGGTGGCGCGGGCCGACCAGCCCAGGCGTTCGGCGGCTTTGCGGGCCAGGGCCTGGGCGGCGTCGTCCAGTTGCAGGTGCTGCTGCAGCGTGGCGGCTTCCAGCCACTGGTTGGCGTGGCCCTGGCGCTGCAGCGCCAGGTGGCGGGCCTGGACCACGCGGGCTTGTACCTGGGCGCTGGACTCGGCGGGTGCAGCGGTGCTGCCAGGTTCGCTGCGCTGCAGCAGCTCGGCCGGCGCCAGGGCCGGGACTTCCACCTGCAGGTCGATGCGGTCCAGCAGCGGGCCGCTGAGCTTGGCGTGGTAGCGCGCCACCTGATCGGGCGTGCAGCGGCAGCGGGGGCTGCCCTGGAGGCCGCAGGGACAGGGGTTCATGGCGGCCACCAGCTGGAAGCGGGCGGGAAAGTCCGCCTGCTGGGCGGCGCGGGCGATCTGGATGCGCCCGGTCTCCAGCGGCTCGCGCAGTGCCTCCAGCGCCGGGCGGGCGAATTCCGGAAATTCATCCAGAAACAGCACCCCGTGGTGGGCGCGGGAGATGGCGCCGGGCCGAGGCGGTGACCCGCCCCCCACCAGCGCCACGGCGCTGGCCGTGTGGTGGGGTGCGGCAATCTGGCGCTGGCCCCAGGTGCCGGCGTCAAACGGGCCGGCCAGGCTGGCCATGGCTGCCGCTTCCAGGGCCTCCAGTGCGGTCAGCGGCGGCAGCAGGCCGGCAAAGCGCTGGGCCAGCATGGATTTGCCACTGCCCGGGGGCCCCACCAGCAGCACGCCGTGGCCGCCGGCGGCGGCAATCTCCAGCGCGCGTTTGGCACTGGCCTGGCCCTGCACATCGGCCAGGTCGGGTCCATCTGGGGCCGCAGCCGGCGGCGGCGCCTCGGCCAGCGGCAGACCCTCGGTGGCCTGGGGTTGCAGGGCCCGCACCACTTCGAGCAGATGGGCGGCGCCATAGACCGTGGTGCCCGGCACCAGCGCGGCTTCCCGGGCACTGTCCTGGGGCAGCACCAAAGGCGTGCCCTCGCGGTGCAGCTGCATGGCCAGGGCGGTGGCCAGGGCCCCGCGCACCGGGCGCAGTGCGCCGGACAGCGACAGTTCACCCGCAAATTCATAGCGCGCCAACTGCGCAGAGTCGATCTGTCCGCTCGCCGCCAGGATGCCCAGGGCGATGGGCAGGTCGAAGCGGCCGGAGTCCTTGGGCAGATCGGCCGGGGCCAGGTTGACGGTGATGCGCTTGCTGTGCGGGAACTCCAGCCCGGCGTTCAGGATGGCGCTGCGCACGCGTTCACGGGCCTCTTTCACCTCGGTATCGGCCAGGCCCACCAGGGTCAGGCAGGGCAGGCCGTTGGCCAGATGCACCTCCACTTCGATCGGCTGGGCGTGCATGCCCACCAGTGCGCGGCTGCGCACGCTTGCAAGGCCCATGGCGTGTTCTCCCCAGACGAGTGCGTGGCGGAAATCGGGATATGTGGCGATTGCACTGCTTTGGTGCATAGACGGGGTGATCGACCGCGTCCCCCTCGGTAACACTGTAGTGGGCCTCGGCCCCCGCTTGGGAGAACTGTGGCTGGCACGCTCCATGCTTTGTGACAGTCGGTACGCATCGAACAGACAGACGGCATGGCCGCCCCGCAGCCAGCCACCGAGTTACAACTCCGGGCGCCGAAGCACCCGATTCAGGAGGACGCAATCATGAAAATGGTCTCAGCCATCATCAAACCCTTCAAGCTGGACGAGGTGCGCGAAGCCCTCTCGCAAATCGGCGTGCAGGGCATCACCGTGACCGAGGTGAAGGGCTTTGGCCGCCAGAAGGGCCACACCGAGCTGTACCGCGGCGCCGAGTACGTGGTCGACTTCCTGCCCAAGGTGAAGCTGGAAGCCGCCGTGGACGACGCGGTGCTGGAGCAGGCGCTCGAAGCCATCGAATCCGCAGCCCGCACCGGCAAGATCGGTGACGGCAAGATCTTCGTCTATGACCTGGAACAGGTGGTGCGCATCCGCACCGGCGAAACCGGTAAAGAAGCCCTTTGATATCCACCCTTCAGCGAGAGACAGTCATGAAAAAAACGCTCCCTGCACTTTCACTGGGCCTGGGTCTGCTGACCGCAGCCGCCGGTGCACTGGCCCAAGAAGCCGCTCCTGCCGTGGCCGCTGTGGCCGAGGCCGCCGCTCCGGCAGCAGCCGCTGCTGCCGAAGCCGCTCCCCCCCTCAGCGCCGGTGATACCGCCTGGATGCTGACCTCCACCATGCTGGTGATCCTGATGACCATCCCCGGCCTGGCCCTGTTCTACGGCGGCCTGGTGCGCTCCAAGAACATGCTGTCCGTGCTGGCGCAGGTGTTCGTGATCTTCTCGGCCATCACCGTGCTGTGGGCCATCTACGGCTTCTCGCTGACATTCGGCGGTGAAGGCACGTTCTTTGGCGGCTTCGACAAGCTGTTCCTGGCCGGCATCACGCCGGACACGTTGTCCAGCGCGCTGAAGACCATCCCTGAATATGTGTTCGTGGCCTTCCAGTCCACCTTCGCCGCCATCACCGTGTCGCTGATCGTGGGTGCCTTCGCAGAACGCATCAAGTTCGCGGCAGTGATGCTGTTCTCCATCCTGTGGTTCACCTTCAGCTACATCCCCATGGCCCACATGGTCTGGGGCGGTGGTCTGCTGGCTGCGGACGGCGCACTGGACTTCGCCGGCGGCACCGTGGTGCACATCAACGCCGCTATCGCCGGCCTGGTGGGTTCCTACATGGTGGGCAAGCGCATCGGTTTCGGCCGTGAAGCCCTGCCTCCACACAGCCTGACGCTGACCATGGTCGGTGCCTCCCTGCTGTGGGTGGGCTGGTTCGGTTTCAACGCCGGCTCTGCAGGCGCCGCCAACGGCATCGCCGGTCTGGCCTTCATCAACACCATCCTGGCCACCGGCGCTGCCGCCGTGTCCTGGATCGTGGCCGAAGCGCTGCACAAGGGCAAGGCTTCCATGCTGGGCGCTGCCTCGGGCGCGGTGGCCGGTCTGGTGACCATCACCCCCGCCGCCGGTTTCGTGGGCCCCATGGGTTCCATCGTGATGGGTCTGATCGCCGGCCCTCTGTGCCTGTGGGGTGTGTCCGGTCTGAAGCGCATGCTCAAGGCCGATGACACCTGCGATGTGTTCGGCGTCCACGGCGTGGGCGGTATCCTGGGGGCCATCCTGACCGGTGTGTTCTGCGCTTCCAGCCTGGGTGGCGTGGAGCCCGAAGGCTTCAACATGGCCCACCAAGTGTGGGTGCAGTTCAAGAGCGTGGTCGTGACCCTGGTGTGGTCCGGTGTTGTGGCAGCGATCGCCTTCGCGATCTGCAAGGTCACGGTCGGTCTGCGTGTCTCGGAAGAAGCCGAGCGCGAAGGTCTGGACATCACCAGCCACGGCGAGTCCGCCTACCAGCGCTGAGCCGCTGGTTCCCGCCCGGGCACGGGGTGCCCGCCGCCCGGTCGGTGTTCCCATTGCGAGTGACGTGACGATTCATAGCCCGCCTCTGGCGGGCTTTTTTTACGGCTGCGGCGTTCGCACGGGCGGAGGCACGGAGCCCGTGCAAGCTGGATTTCATCCGCATGCTTCGATTTCAGGAGCTGCTCCAGATGCAGCAGCATGATTTTGGGATGGCTTGGCGGTCAGAGTTCAGTCCACGTAAACGCCACCAGCTATCCAAGATGTAGCGCCAGCGGTTGGCATGCCATCGGCCAGCACGCTTCACGCCGGCTGTTCAAAAAAATCACAAGGCCGGCATGCACGCGCCAGGGGGGCTGCCGCTACCATCGCTGCCCATGGAACCAGCACTGAGCCAGATCATCGAGCGCGTGCGCGCCGCCAGCCAAGCCGCTACCCCGCAAGCCCTGCGCATCCAGGGTGGGGGCAGCAAGGATTTCCTCGGCCTTGAACTGCGTGGCGAGGCGCTGGACGTGCGCCCCCTGCAGGGCATCGTCGAATACGAACCCAGCGAACTGGTGGTGACAGTGCGTGCCGGCACGCCGCTGGCAGCGCTGGAGCAGGTGCTGGCAGAACGCGGCCAGGCCCTGGCCTTCGAGCCGCCGCACTTTGCCCGCCAGGGCCGCCAGGCCACGGTGGGCGGCATGGTGGCGGCAGGGCTGTCCGGCCCGGCCCGTGCCAGCGTGGGCGCGGTGCGCGACTATGTGCTGGGCATCGAAATCCTGAATGGCAAGGCCGAGCTGCTGCGCTTTGGCGGCCAGGTCATGAAGAACGTGGCAGGTTACGACGTGTCCCGCCTGATGGCAGGAAGCTGGGGCACGCTGGGCGTGATCACCGAAGTCAGCCTGAAAGTGCTGCCGGTGGCGCCTGCCGAGGCCACGCTGCGCTTTGATGGCATCGGCCAGGCCGATGCCCTGAAGCAGCTGAACACCTGGGGCGGCCAGCCCCTGCCGTTGAACGCCAGCTGCTGGCTGCAGGACGGGGGCACGGGCACGCTGTACGTCCGCCTGCGCGGCGCCTCGGCGGCGGTGGATGCGGCCTGCCGCAGCATGGGCGGCACCCGCCTGGACGCCGCCAGCACGGCCGCAGACTGGGCGGCCTGCCGCGAGTTGAAATTGCCCTGGTTCACCGCGCGTGCGGCCGACCACTGCCTGTGGCGCCTGTCCGTGCCACAGACTGCGCCCGAGCTGGCGCTGCCGACCGGCACGGCCGCGCCGCTGGTCGAATGGCATGGTGGCCTGCGCTGGGTACAGGCCCCGCGCAGCGCGGGTGCCGCGCTGAAAGCCGCCGCCCGTGCGGTGGGCGGCGATGCGCTGCTGTTCAGCGCGGAAGCTGCGCAGCCCCTCAGCGGTGAACCGCTGTTCGATCCCCAGAATGCCGCGGTGCAGCGCATCCAGCAGCAGCTGAAGACCGCGTTCGATCCGGCCGGCATCTTCAACCCCGGACGCACCAGCGCTGCGCTCTGACGCCGTGCCCTGACAAGAATTACGAGACACCACGATGCAGACCAACCTCGCACCCGAATACCGCAGCACGCCCGAAGGCCAGGAGGCCGAGGCCATTCTGCGCAAATGCGTGCACTGTGGCTTTTGCACCGCCACCTGCCCCACCTACCAGACGCTGGGTGACGAGCTGGACGGCCCGCGCGGCCGCATCTACCTCATCAAGCAGGTGCTGGAAGGGGCCACGCCCACCCGTGCCACGCAGGAGCACCTGGACCGCTGCCTGACCTGCCGCAACTGCGAATCCACCTGCCCCAGCGGCGTGCAATACGGCCACCTGGTGGACATTGGCCGCAAGGTGGTGGACGAGAAGGTGCCGCGCCCGCTGGGCGAGCGCCTCAAGCGCTGGGCGCTGAAGGAAGGCATTCCCTCGCCGCTGTTTGCCCCGGCCATGAAGCTGGGCCAGGCCGTGCGCCCGCTGCTGCCGGAGGTCATCAAGGCCAAGGTGCCGCCCAAAACGGAGCACGGTGTCTGGCCGACGCGCGCACACGCCCGCAAGGTGCTGCTGCTGGCGGGCTGCGTGCAGCCTGCGATGCTGCCCAACATCAACTACGCCACGGCCCGCGTGCTGGATGCCGTGGGCATCCAGACCGTGATCGCCGACAAGGCCGGTTGCTGCGGCGCGGTGAAGTTCCACCTGAATGACCAGGACAGTGCGCGGGACCAGATGCGCGCCAACATCGACGCCTGGTGGCCCGCCGTGGAAGCCGGCGAAGTGGAAGCCATCATCAGCAATGCCTCGGGCTGCGGCGCCATGGTCAAGGACTATGCCCATGCCCTGCGCGACGACAGCGCCTATGCGGCCAAGGCCCAGCGCGTGAGCGCGCTGGCACGCGATCTGAGCGAGCTGCTGCCCGCCCTGCTGCCCGAGCTGGCCGACAAGCTGGCCGGCCGTGCCAAGGTGCCTGCGCAGCCCATGGCCTACCACCCGCCCTGCACCTTGCAGCATGCGCAAAAGCTCAAGGGCGTGGTCGAGGCCAACCTGGGCAAGCTGGGCTTCCAGCTGCGCACGGCGCGCACCGAATCGCACCTGTGCTGCGGTTCGGCTGGCACCTATTCCATCCTGCAGTCCGATATCTCCCAGCAGCTGCGCACCCGCAAGCTGGATGCGCTGGACGAGGCCTTTGAAGGCGGTGCGCCCGCGGCCATCCTGTCGGCCAACATCGGCTGCATCACCCACCTGCAAGCCGGCACGGCCGTGCCGGTGCGCCACTGGGTGGAAGTGCTGGACGAAGCCCTGGTCTGAGCGCTGCGCAGCGCCCCGCAAAGGCGCCGCAGCCTTGGCACGGCCACCGCATTCCCGTGCCGGCAGCAGCCTGCAAAGTCGCCCCTTGCCCGCAGGACTGCCAATGCTGGCATGATGGCGGCCTTGTTTTTTTGTCGCCATTGGCCTGCCCATGACCGAAATCGTGTCCTCCCTCCCCGAAACCCCGGCCTCCGACGCCGCAGCCGCACAGCCTGCCCAGGCCGACGGTGCCCGTCGCCGCAACCGGCGCGGTGGACGGGGACGTGCCGCTGCCGCCAAGGGAGCCGCACCGCAGTCCGCTGCCGCTTCCGCGCGCCCCGTGCGTGAAATCCACCCCGTGCTGCTGCAGCTGGCGCAGCTGTACCCGGCGCTGTTCGGTGACAGCCCCAAGCCGCTCAAGCGCGGCATCTTCCAGGACCTGCAGGTCGCCCAGGGCGAAGCGCTGGACAAGGACGGCCTCAAGCAGGCGCTGGCCCTGCACACCCGCTCCACCCGCTATCTGAATGTCGTGGCCATGGGCGCGGCACGCTGCGATCTGCAGGGCGTGGAAGTGGAAGCCATGGCGCCCGAGCATGTGCTGCACGCGCTGATCGAAGTCTTCCGCCGCAAGAAGCCGCGCGACGGCGAAGACCTGCAGGCCAAGCTGCAGCGCCGCATTGGCCAGGCCTTCATCGACAGCGGCCTGGGCCGCGATGCCTACCTGGAAAAAGTGCAGCTGCGCGAACCCAGTGCCCTGGCCAAGGTCGAAGCGGCACTGGCCGTGGTGGCCGAACAGGACGCCAAGGCCGAAGCCGTGCTGCGGGCCTTTGAAGGCAGCGGTGCGGAGACCGTGGACGCCTTTGCCGACATGTACGGCATGAACACCCAGCAGGTGCAGCGCCAGCTGCACCGCGCCCGCCAGCTGAAGGCCCAGGCCTGAGCACTGCGTGGTGAACCGCCGGCGGCGCCGTAGCCCCGCCGGCGGTGGTGGGCCGGTGCCTGACGGCATGCGGCCTGCAGCCCCTGCAGCCTTCGCTCAGGCGGCGGTGGGGGCCTGTGCCAGCGCCTGTTCGATATCGCCACCCAGCGTCACCGGGGCATCCTGGGGCGCATAGCGGCGGATCGCCCGGCCATCGCGACCGACCAGGAATTTGGTGAAGTTCCACTTGATGGCCTTGCTGCCCAGCAGGCCGGGGGCCTGTTCCTTGAGCCAGACGAACAGCGGCGCTGCGGCTTCGCCGTTGACTTCGATCTTGGCCATCATCGGAAACTCCACGCCGTAGTTCTTCTGGCAGAAGGCGGCGATGTCGCTGTTGTGGGCCGGGTCCTGGTGGCCGAACTGGTTGCAGGGGAAGCCCAGCACCACCAGCCCCTGGGGACCGAAGCGCTCATACAGCTGCTGCAGGCCGGCCAGCTGGGGCGTGAAGCCGCAGGCGCTGGCGGTGTTCACCACCAGCACCACCTTGCCGGCGTACTGGCCCAGGTCGTGTTCGTCGCCCTCGATGCTGCGCACCTGGAAATCATGGAGTGTGGTCATGGAGTCTCCTTGCATGGGCGCCATCTTGCCACGCCCATGGGCACACTTTATGCCTTGCGGCGGCGCCCCTGCAAGGCGGCCAGCAGCGCGCCGCCGATGATCAGCGCTCCGCCCAGCAGCATGCGCGGCGTCAGCTCGGTGGCGCCCAGCAGCCAGGCCGAGACGGTGGCAAACAGCACTTCGGACAGCATGATCAGCGAGGTGGTGGCCGTCGGCAGGCGCGCCGCGCCGTACTGCAGGGCCCAGTTGCCCACCGCCACCAGCACCGCCATGACCAGGGCGCACAGCACCCATTCGGTCTGCGGCGCCGGCAGGCCGGGCAGTGCACCCAGCCCGTAGCCCAGGCTGGCGGTGGTCAGGCCCGTGGCCATGCAGCCCACGAACATGGCCAGCATGCGCGAGGTGCCGGGCGCACTGTGGGTGCGGCGCAGGACCACATTGGTGATGGCAAAGCACAGGCCGCCGAACACGGCCAGGTAGTCGGGCAGCGCGATGCCGGCCGTCAGGCTGCTCCAGCTGGCCCCTGCCGGCACGATCACCAGGCCCATGCCGGCGAACGCCAGTGCCAGGCGCAGCAGGCCCTGGGGGGTGGGGCGCTCGCCCAGGAACTTCCAGGCCAGCAGCACGGCCCAGGCAGGCATCAGATAGAACAGCAGGATCACCCGCACCACATCCCCGGTGGAGCTGGCGGTGTTGAAGGCCACATTCGTCAGCCCGGAGGACAGGGCCAGCAGCCACAGCGCCGGGTGGGCCAGCAGCCCGGCCCAGCTGCGCGGCGCCAGCAGCGTGGTGCCCAGCACCAGGGCGGCGTAGATCAGCGAGGTGGCCCAGGGCGCAGCCAGGCCGGCGGCATGCATGGTCTTGAAGGGCCACCAGGACAGCCCCCAGACCACGGCGTTGAACAGCAGGGCGAAATACGGTGCAGGAGAGTGCATGGCTGAAAACGACTCCGGCGCAGGGGGTGCCTGCGCCGGAAACGATGAAAACGGGGGAAAGTGGCAGGCTTCAGTGGTGGTGGTCGTGGCGCGCGATATTGAGCAGGCGGCGCACTTCCCCACCGTGGTGGCGGCAGTTGTAGCGGTACCAGCGGCCGATCAGCCACATGGTGATGGCCACGATCAGGCCAAAGCCGGTGATGGCGCCATAGGCCGACACCCCCAGCTTGGTGGCCAGCGCATACAAGGCGCCCAGGCCCAGGATGCAGGCCTGTTCATTGAAGTTCTGCACCGCGATGGAGCGGCCCGCGCCCATCAGGTCATGGCCGCGGTGCTGCAGCAGCGCGTTCATGGGCACCACCAGGAAGCCGCCCAGGCCGCCCAGCAGGATCAGGAAGGGGATGGCAATCCACAGGTGGCTGATGAAATTCATGCACACCACCAGCAGGCCCATGGCAATGCCCAAGGGAATCACCCGCGTGGCGTGCTGCAGGCGCATGCGCATCGAGGCCAGCACCGCACCGGCGGCGGTACCGATGGCCACCACGCCCACCAGGGCCGAGGCCTGGGTGGTGCCGTAGCCCAGGGCCACGGCGGCCCAGGCCAGCACGATGTAGCGCAGATTGCCGGACACGCCCCAGAACAGGGTGGTGGTGGACAGCGAGATCTGGCCCAGCTTGTCGCGCCACAGGCGGCGGTTGCAGTCCCGGAAGTCGGGCAGCAGGGCCAGCGTGGCGGCCAGCAGGCCTTGCTCCGGGTGCTGGCGCATGGGCACCAGCGGGGTGCTGGTGCGGGGAATGCGCAGGTTGAAGGCTGCCGCCAGCGCGTAGACAAACACCAGCACGCCGATGGCGGCTTCGGCCGCGTTGTCGACAAACGGCACGTCCAGTGCCATCAGATGTGCCGCAACAGCCGGGCCCACCAGCTGGCCGCCCAGCAGCACGCCCAGGATGATGGAGGTGATGGTCAGCCCCTCGATCCAGCCATTGGCCTTGACCAGCTGGGAGGGCGGCAGCAGCTCGGTCAGGATGCCGTATTTGGCCGGCGAGTAGGCGGCGGCGCCCAGACCCACCACTGCATAGGCCAGCAGCGGGTGGTGGCCGATCAGCATCATCAGACAGCCCGCCACCTTGATGGCATTGCTGATGAACATCACCCGCCCCTTGGGCAAGGCGTCGGCAAAGGCGCCCACAAAAGGGGCCAGGATCACGTAGAACAGCGCAAACATGGGCACCAGGGCCGCACGCTGCCATTCCGGGGCACCGGAGGTGCGCAACAGTTCCACCGCGGTGACAAACAGGGCATTGTCGGCCAGCGAGCTGAAGAACTGCGCCGACATGATGGTGTAGAAACCGCGTTTCATGGATGGGGATGCGTACTATTAGCAGAGCTAATGCCCACGCTGATCTGGACCTGTTGGCAAAGTGACTGGCGGTTATATCACGCAGGTTTGTGCCGGGAGTGCCAGAATTCCGTACTTCTTTTCCCTAGCTCCCATCTGACATGCCACGTCCCATCCAGGCCACCATCCATCCCGAAGCATTGCGCCACAACCTGGAACGTGCACGCCAGGCGGCCCCGGATGCGCGGCTGTGGGCGGTGGTCAAGGCCAATGCCTACGGCCATGGCATCGAGCGCGTGTTCGATGCCATGCGGGCCACCGACGGCTTTGCACTGCTGGAATTGTCGGAAGCAGAACGCATCCGCCAGCTGGGATGGCGCGGCCCGATCCTGCTGCTGGAAGGGGTGTTCGATGCCCGCGACCTGGAGCTGTGCTCCCGCCTGGGGGTGTGGCATTCCGTCCACTGCGACCAGCAGATCGACTGGCTGGCCGCCCACAAGACCCAGCAGCCGCACCGCGTGTTCCTGAAGATGAACAGCGGCATGAACCGCCTGGGCTTCACGCCGGAGCGCTTTCGCAGTGCCTATGCGCGCCTGAATGCGCTCACCCAGGTAGAAGAGATTTCCTTCATCACCCATTTCAGCGATGCCGACGGGCCGCGCGGCATCGAGCACCAGCTCCAGGCCTTTCTCGGCGCCACGCAGGACCTGCCCGGCGAGCGCAGCGTGTGCAACAGTGCCGCCACCTTGCTGCATGGCATGGAGGCGCGCGTGCGCAACGACTGGGTGCGTCCCGGCATCGTGCTGTACGGCAGCGCACCCGATTACCCGCTGCACACGGCTGCCGACTGGGGGCTGCGGCCCGCCATGACGCTGTCGACCCAGGTCATCGGCGTGCAGCAGCTGCAGGCGGGGGACAGCGTGGGCTACGGCTCGACCTTTGTGGCCGACGGTCCCATGCGCACCGGCATCATTGCCTGCGGTTATGCCGACGGTTACCCGCGCCACTGCGGCACGGGCACGCCGGTGCTGGTGAACGGCGTGCGCACCCGTGTACTGGGCCGTGTCAGCATGGACATGCTCAATGTCGACCTGACGCCGGTGCCCGACGCCGGCATCGGCAGCGACGTCACGCTGTGGGGCACGGCGCGCAATGGCACCCAGCTGTCCATCGACGAGGTGGCCGCTGCGGCCGGCACCGTGGGCTACGAGCTGATGTGCGCCGTGGCGCCGCGTGTGCCGGTGGTGGTGGAAGGGGCGGCCTAAGAGGCAGGGAGCAGGGGCAGGGGGCCGAGGCTCCCGCCGTGCGCTGCGGGCGCTTCGGGACCGGGCTCAGTCGTGCAGATGGGGTGGGTTGTAGCTGGGGTCGTGTGCCAGCGAATCGCCTTCGCCTTGCGGCAGCGGCAGGGCGGCCAGCTGGCTGTGCATCTGGCGCAGCAGGTCCAGCAACTGCTGCTGTTCCGACATCGACCAGCCCGCCAGCATCTGCGCGCCCAGGCTGCTGCGGTGGTTGCGCAGACCGGTGAAGGCTTCAGCGCCCTGGGCGCTCAGGCGCAGGCAGCGGCTGCGCTTGTCCTGTGGATGGGGCACCCTCTCCAGCCAGCCATGGGTTTCCATCTGCTGCAGCAGGCGTGCCAGCTGGGCCTTGTCGGTGCCGGTATGCGCCACCAGGTCCTTGTGGGTGCACAGGGGATGGTGGCCCACGTACAGCAGCACTTTCAGCTCATTGGCCGTCAGCGGCAGCGCCTGGGCGTGCAGGGCCGCGCGCATCTGGCGGCGGTAGGCCAGCGTCAGGTTGTGCATGGCATCCAGCACGGCAGAGGGCAGGGCAGAGGTGTTCATCCAGGGATCTCGTCAGCAGAAGCAAATGGTGCACGCATTGGTTGACAAAGTCAATTAACAATGGTTATATTGTTGATAAAGTCAATATTCTACGCAGGAGCGTGCATGCCCACCACCGATATCGCAGCCACCGGCTCAACCATCCCCGACACCGCCCTGCGCGTGGAGCGTGTGCGCCACGTGTTTGCCGCGCACCACCTGCAGCTGCAATCGCGCGAAGTGGTCAGCCCCGGCTTTGTGCGCATCACGCTGGCGGGGGCCGATCTGACGGGTTTTCGCAGCGACGGCTTTGATGACCACATCAAGTTCCTGCTGCCCCAGCCCGGCCAGGACAAGCCCAACCTGCCGCAGATGGTGGACGGTCGCCCCCACTTTGACGGCGAGCGCCCTGTCGCGCGGGACTACACCCCGGTGCGCTGGGATGCCGCCAAAGGCCAGCTGGTGCTGGAGTTTGCCCTGCATGACCATGGCCCTGCCGCCGAATGGGCGCGCACCGCGCAGATCGGCCAATGGGCCGGGGTGGCCGGGCCGCGTGGCAGCATGGTGATTCCCGCCGGCTTTGCCTGGCACTGGCTGCTGGGCGATGACAGCGCGCTGCCTGCCGTGGAACGCCGCCTGGCGGAGCTGCCGGCCACGGCCCGTGTGACCGTGCGCCTGAAGGTGGCTGAGGCCGACCGCCGCCCGCTACCCAGCGCTGCCCAGGTGGATCTGCAGTGGGTGGACGATCTGGCCAAGGCCGCTGCCGCCCTGCCGCTGCCGTCCGAGGACGGCTACATCTGGGCCGCAGGCGAGCACAACGACATGGCCGCGCTGCGTACCGTCTTCAAGGACAAGGGCGCTTCGCTCAAGCGCATGCGCATTTCCGCCTACTGGAAGCGCGGTCAGGCGGACCACCACGAGGAACTGGTGCAGGAGTGAGCAGGCGCCCTGCCGGACGGCCGTTTCAGTCGTGCAGGGCGGCCCGCACGGCAGGCCGCAGTTGCATGCGCTGGTAGTGGTCGGCCAGGCGCGGGAAGTGGGCGATGTCCACGCCGTCGCCGTGCAGCCAGCCGGCGATGGTGAACAGATAGGCGTCGGCCACGGAGAAGGTCTCGCCCAGCACCCAGGGGCCGCGGTCCAGCCAATGGGCTTCGATCAGCGCACAGCACTCCGCCATGTTGGCGGCGACCTTGTCCTGCATGGAGGTGATGGCCGCGGGATCGTCGCTCCAGCGTGCGCCGCGCCGGCCGTGGGCGTGGGCCACATGCACGGTGCTGGCCAGGTAGCTGTGAAAGCCCTGCATGCGGGCGAACTGCACCGGGTCGGTGGGGGCCAGATGGGCGTCGGGAAAGCGCTGGGCCACATAGGCCAGCAGGGCCACGGTCTCGGTCAGCACGGTGCTGCCGTCTTCCAGCCGCAGCGCGGGCACACGGCCCAGCGGGTTCAGCGCCAGGTATTCGCCGCTGCGCTGGGCGTTCTGGCTGAAGTCGACGTACTGCAGCTGGTAGTCGGCACCGGCCTCGTTCAGGGCAATGCGGGTGGCCAGGGCGCAGGTGTGCGGGGCGTAGAACAGGGTCAGGTGGGGCATGCGGTCTCCAGAGGGTCCGGTGGGAGGGGAATGGCCTGCAGCATAGCGGCAGCAGGCGGCCGGCAGAAAACAGGCGCGGCAGCGCCCGTGGTGTGCGGGCATGCGGCAGTGGCGCCGCCAGGCCGGGCGCCCGCCGCTATAGTCGCTGCCCATGGCCAAGGACAAAACCATCTACACCTGCAACGCATGCGGCGGTACCACGCCGCGCTGGCTGGGCAAATGCCCGAACTGCGGGGCGTGGAACAGCCTGATCGAGACCGTGCCCGACAGCGCCTCCGGCGGCAAGAACCGCCTGAGCGCCCCCCAGGGCTATGCCGGTCTGGCCAATGCCCAGCCAGTGACGCCGCTGGCGGCCATCGAGGCGCAGGATGTGGCGCGCACGCCCAGCGGCATCGAGGAACTGGACCGCGTGCTGGGCGGCGGGGTGGTCGAAGGCGGGGTGGTGCTGATCGGCGGCGATCCGGGCATCGGCAAATCCACGCTGCTGCTGCAGGCCATGGACGCGCTGCAGCGCGCCGGTCTGCCCACCCTGTATGTGACCGGCGAGGAGAGCGGGGCCCAGGTGGCGATGCGTTCGCGCCGGCTGGGCATCGACGGAAGCCAGGTCAACCTGCTGGCCGAGATCCAGCTGGAGAAGATCCTGGCCACGGTGGAGGCCACGCAGCCGGCCGTGGTGGTGATCGACTCCATCCAGACCGTGTATTCCGACCAGCTTACCAGCGCCCCCGGCTCGGTGGCGCAGGTGCGCGAATGCGCGGCGCACCTGACGCGCATGGCCAAGAGCACCGGGGTGACCGTGATCCTGGTGGGCCATGTGACCAAGGAGGGCGCGCTGGCCGGCCCGCGTGTGCTGGAGCACATGGTGGACACGGTGCTGTACTTCGAGGGCGACACCCACAGTCCGCACCGCCTGGTCCGCGCCATCAAGAACCGCTTTGGTGCGGTGAACGAGATCGGCGTGTTCGCCATGACGGAAAAAGGCCTGAAGGGGGTGAGCAACCCCAGCGCCATCTTCCTGAGCCAGCACACCGAGCCCGTGCCCGGCAGCTGCGTGCTGGTCACGCTGGAAGGCACGCGCCCGCTGCTGGTGGAGATCCAGGCGCTGGTCGACGGCGGCGGCCCCTCGCCACGGCGCCTGTCGGTGGGCCTGGACAAGGACCGCCTGGCCATGCTGCTGGCCGTGCTCAACCGCCATGCCGGGGTGGCCTGCGCCGACCAGGATGTGTTTGTCAACGCCGTGGGCGGGGTGCGCATCGGCGAGCCGGCGGCCGATCTGGCGGTGATGCTGTCCATCACCAGCAGCCTGCGCGGCAAGGCCCTGCCCAAGGGCTTTATTGCCTTTGGCGAAGTCGGCCTGGCCGGTGAGGTGCGGCCGGCGCCGCGCGGTCAGGATCGGTTGAAGGAGGCCGCCAAGCTGGGCTTCACGGTGGCCGTGGTGCCCAAGGCGAACGCGCCCAAGAAGGCGATTGCCGGCCTGAAGATCCACACCGTGGAGCGCGTGGACGAGGCCATGCAGATCGTGCGCGGACTGGAATAAGCGCGGCGCATTGAAAAAACAGGAGCGGCTTGCGCTGAGAGGGCAAGCTGTTGCAGGCAAAAAGCCCCGAAATTTCGGGGTGCGATAGGCGGCTGTGTTGTGGCCGTCAACCCTGCAAGGCGGCATAACCCCACGGCTACGCACTGCCCGCAGCCAGGGGAAATGCCCCCTGTTGGACAATACGGCGCATGAATTTTCGCAAGTTTGTGGTGCCAGTGGGTCTGGCCATTCTGTTTTACGCGGCCCACCGCTCCTATGGCTGGATGGGCGTGGCGGCCGTGGGTGGCGGCACGGTGATGTGGCTGCTGCTGCACTTCACCCGGCTGATGACCATTGTGCGCCGTGCCTCCAACCAGCCCATCGGCTATGTGGGCAGCGCCATCATGCTGAACGTCAAGCTCAAGCCCAAGGTCAGCCTGATGCATGTGATCGCCATGACACGTTCGCTGGGCCAGCGCATGTCGGAGGAAGGTCAGGATCCGGAAATCTTCCGCTGGACCGACGGCACCAACTCCCATGTCACCTGTGAATTCGTCGGCGGCCGCCTGATGAAGTGGACGCTGCAGCGC
This sequence comes from Comamonas sp. CMM03, assembly GCF_019218715.1. Lineage (NCBI taxonomy): Bacteria > Pseudomonadati > Pseudomonadota > Betaproteobacteria > Burkholderiales > Comamonadaceae > Comamonas > Comamonas sp. CMM03. The sequence continues at coordinate 402,304 of NZ_JAHUXB010000003.1, forward strand.
CCGCCGCAGCCCGAAGCCACGGCCACCGATGCTGCGCAGGCTCCTGCTGCCCTGCCTCCTGTGGCTCACTGAGCCCTGGGCTTTACCCCTGTGCCGGCCTGAGGGCCTGCGCCGGGAGGGCGCTGCGTGGGCGGCATCTGGGGCCTTGCTTGGCGTACTGCACCGCGTACCGGGGCAAATGGCGCTTGCGGGCCTAAAATGGCGGTTTCGCCCGCAAACCCCTTTCCCTGAAGCACGCCAAGGAGTGGTATGAGCCCCGTAGTTCCCTCGATGTCCGACCGTGATGGCAAGATCTGGATGGATGGCCAGATGGTGGAGTGGCGTGACGCCAAGGTCCACGTACTGACCCACACGCTGCACTACGGCTGCGGCGCCTTCGAAGGCGTGCGTGCCTATGACACCGCCCAGGGCACGGCCATCTTCCGCCTGGAAGACCATACCAAGCGCCTGTTCAACAGCGCCAAGATCCTGCGCATGCAGATCCCGTTCACCCAGGAACAGGTGAACCAGGCCCAGGTGGACGTGGTCAAGGCCAACCAGCTCCAGTCCTGCTACCTGCGCCCGCTGACCTGGATTGGCGACCGCAAGCTGGGCGTGAGCCCCAAGGGCAACAGCATCCACCTGATGGTGGCGGCCTGGGCCTGGGGTGCCTACCTGGGCGAAGAAGGCATGCAGCGCGGCATCCGCGTGAAGGTGTCGAGCTTCACCCGCCACCATGTGAACATCACCATGAGCCAGGCCAAGGCGGTGAGCAACTACACCAACTCCATCCTGGCCAACACCGAAGCGCTGGACGATGGCTACGACGAAGCCATCTTGCTGGATGCGGCCGGCTTTGTGTCCGAAGGTTCGGGCGAGAACATCTTTGTGATCAAGGACGGCGTGGTCTATACGCCTGACCTGTCCGCCGGCGCCCTGAACGGCATCACCCGCAACACCGTGTTCCACATCTGCAAGGATCTGGGCCTGGAAGTGGTGCAAAAGCGCATCACCCGTGACGAGTTGTACATCGCCGACGAAGTCTTCTTCACCGGCACGGCCGCCGAAGTGACGCCCATCCGCGAAGTGGACCGCCTGCCCATCGGCGAAGGCCGCCGTGGCCCCCTCACTGAAAAGATTCAAAACGCGTTCTTTGACATCGTCAACGGACGCAATCCCAAATACACCCACTGGTTGACCCGGGTGTAAATTCCGCCCCACCGAGAGAGAGACACCGAATATGAGCACGACTGCCGTTGTAGAACTGGCTGCCAAGGATTTGAATGCCCAAGGCGGCGTCTACTGCCCCAGCCCCAAGGCTGACATGAAGCTGTGGAACAGCCACCCCAAGGTCTACCTGGATGTGGCCCATACCGGCCAGGCCAAGTGCCCCTACTGCGGCACGACCTACCGCCTGAAAGAGGGCGAGGTGTTTGCGGGTGGCCACTGATCACATCCTGGCGTCCGACGACAGCGCTCCCGCGGAGCGCTGTTTCGCTTTGGATGCCGTCACCGCCGTCATCGTGACCTTCAACAGCGCGCACTGTGCCGAGGCACTGGGCGCGCAGCTGGCGGATTGGCCGCATGTCATCGTGGTGGACAACGGCAGCGCCGACGACACGCCGGCCCGTATCCGTGCGGCCCTGCCGCAGGCCCAGGTGCTGGAGCTGGGGGAGAACCGGGGATTTGGTGCGGCCAACAATGCCGCCTTGCACCAGGTCCGGACCCCTTTTGCGCTGCTGATGAATCCGGACTGCGCGGTGATGGCCGCCGATGCACAGGCGCTGCTGGCATCCATGGCCGATTGGCCGCACGCGGCCATCATGGCACCGCAGCTGGTGGGTGGTGATGGTGGCAAACAGGTCAACTACGGCTGGGTACGCCACCTGTGGGCGTCCAAGGGCCCGGCTGCCGAGGGCGTGACCTGTGTCGGCAACGCCTGCGGTGCGGCCATGCTGCTGCGTTTGAACGCCATGCCCACGCGCGACTGGTTCGACACGCGCTTTTTCCTGTACTACGAAGACGAAGACCTGTGTCTGCGCCTGTTGCAGGCCGGCAAGCCTGTGCTGATCGAGCCGTCCGTGCACGTGGCCCATGCCAACCGCGGGTCGGTGCGCGGTCCACGTCCGCTGAGCGTGGAATACGGGCGTGGCTACCACCATGCCCGCTCCAAGGTGCTGTTCACGGCCAAGCACCAGGGGCATGCGGCGGCCATCGAGCACCGCCGCCGTGCCTTGTGGGGCTCCGTGGGCTTGCTGGCCCTGCGTGTCTTTGCACCGTCGCCCAAGCATGTGGCACGGGTGTGGGGACGTGTCGTGGGCCTGTGGTCTGCGCCGGTGCAATACTGAAGAATGGACGCGCGGATGAGCCGATTGAGCATTGTGGTGCTGACCTTGAACGAGGCGCACAACATCGAAGCCTGCCTGCGCAGCGCCCAGGGCGTGGCCGACCAGATTCTGGTGCTGGACAGCGGCAGCCAGGATGCGACCGTGTCCATGGCCCAGGGACTGGGCGCCGAGGTGGTGGCGTACCCGGACTGGCAAGGGTTTGGTGAGCAGCGCAGCCGCGCACTGCAGCATGTGCGGGCAGACTGGGTGTTCTTTCTGGATGCCGATGAGCGCCTGACCCCGGCACTGGCCGACGAAATCCGCCAGGTGGTGGCAGGCAACGCAGAAGCCGTCTGGGAAGTGGAGTGGGAGCAGATGGCCTACGGGCAGTCGCTGGGGCGCATGCGTGGCACCGGAGGCGTGGCACGGCTGTTTCCGATGCGGGTGCTCGAAGGCTTCAGCGGTGCGGTGCATGAAGGGGCGGTGCTGCGCACCCCAGTACCCACCCGGCATCTGCGCCAGCGCCTGCCGCATTTCTCGCGTGAAACCATTTATGGCAGCCTGGTGAAGCTGGCGCAGTATGTCCAATTGGGCGCGCTGAAACGGCACCAGGCGGGAAAGCGCGGTGGCGTTCTGCGCGGTCTGGGCTCCGGTATTGCCAATTTCACCCGCCTGTACGTCTTTCAGCGTGGTTTTCTGTGCGGTCGCGCAGGGTTTCTCTATAGTTTTTTTGTCGGGCTGGAATGTTTCTTCCGCTACGTGGCGCTGGAAGTGGACCGCGACCAACTGAAGAAGCCGGTGCGGCGTTGATATGTGTTCGGTGTGCAAAGCATGCGCCGCTGGAGCGCGTGCCTAAGGGTTTATGCAGCCAAAGTTGATTTCCTCGCGCCTGGAGACAGGTGCCCAGTGGATGCTGGTCGCCGCGTTTCTGTTTTTTCCTGCGGCCATGGCATTGGGCAATATCGCCATGCTGCTGACGGGCCTGTTGGCGCTGCTCAGCGGGGTGTTGTGGCGTGAACGCAGTACATGGCGCCGTGCGCCGTACCCCTGGCTGATGCTGGGCCTGTATGGCGTGGTGTTGCTGGGCGGCCTGTGGAGCAGTGCTCTTTGGGGCGACATTCAACTGAACTACACCAAGTACATCAAGCTGCTGCTGGGGGCGGTGTTCTTTGTCCTGCTGGCTCAGCCGCAGTGGCGCACACGGTGCCTGCAGGCGTTCAGTGCCTGCATGCTGTTCATTCTGGTGTCGGTCTACGCCAACATCTGGCTGCAGCTGCCATGGTCGAAGACCCAGAATCTGGGCTGGGGCGTGGACCACACGGTGATTGGCGACTACATCACGCAGAACATCATGATGTCGTTCTTTGTGGTGCTGGCGCTGTGGTACGGCAAGAATGCTCCCCGGTTGTCCCTGCGGCTGCTGGCCGCGGCAGTGGCCTTGCTGGCGGCCGTGGCCATCACCCAGTTATCGCTGGGGCGCACCGGCTATGTGCTGTTGATGCTGGGCGTGAGCAGCTTTGTGTTCTTTGCACTGAAAGGCTATCAGCGCTGGCTGGCACTGCTCACCATTGTGGTGGCAGCGGGCGGTGCCTACGCCGTGTCTCAGACGGCCCAGGATCGCGTGCATCTGGCGATTGCCGAAGCCCGCGACAGTGAGAAGATGGAGATCACCAGCATTGGTGGCCGCATCAATTTCTGGAAGCACACCTGGGAGCTGGTGCAGCAAAAGCCGCTGACCGGTTGGGGCACCGGCAGCTACCACGATGAATGGTGCCGTCATGTGACGGAACCCGGGTGGTGTGATTTCGGCGACCGCCACCCCCACAACCAGTATCTGTTGTTCTGGATGGAAAACGGCCTGATTGGCGTGTTGCTCTTCATCGGCATCCTGGCGGCCACGGCCCATTCCGTCTGGCGTGATGACCGCTGGCGTCCGGTGGTGCTGAGCTTCCTCGTGATCCTGGCAACCAACAGCCTGATCAATGTGTCGCTGTGGAGCTCGCGCGAGAGCCATTTCTTCACCATGATGCTGAGCTTGCTGGCAGCGCAGGCCTATTTTGGAACGCGGCAAACGTCTGTCGCCTTAGAGAAGGACCGAATGTGATTGTGGATGTGAGCCGCCTGTCCCTGCTGGGCGAAGGAACCGTGAAGCGTGTCTATGCCCTGCCCGATGATGACGGCAAGGTGCTCAAGCTGATCCGCCCCGAGCTGGTGGCGCCGGACGGGGGCTTCGCCAAACATGGCCGGCTCAAGCGTGCGTTTGCCCAGGGTGTGTACCGGCAGTTCCGGCGCGAGATCATCCAGTACCTGCAGCTGTCCAAGGCGGCGTACCACCAGCAGACCACCTTCTTTCCGATGGAAACGCCGTATGGGCTGGTGCCCACGACCCAGGGCCTGGGCCTGGTGACCGAAAAAATCCTCGGCCCGGACGGCCTGCCCCAGACGCTCGAAGCGCTCGCTGCCGCCGGCGCGCTGGAGGCCAAGCACTACACCGCGCTGGAGCAGTTCTTCGATGCCTGTGCAGACCTGCACCTGGTGTTTGGGGAAGTGAATGTGGCGGGCTTGATGTACACCGAATCGCGCTCGGGCGGGCCGGAGTTCGTGCTGGTGGACGGGATTGGCGAGAAGCTGCTGATTCCGGTGCGCAGCTGGTTCAAAAGCGTCAACACCAGCTATGTGCGCAAGGTGCAGCGCCGTCTGATGGGGCAGGTGCAGGCCCTGGTACAGGCGGCTGCGCAGGCCTGAAGAAAAGACACAGCCCTGCCGAGCAAGACTGTGCATGTGCAGGCGGCTTACAGCGGAAGCCGCAATTCAAAGCACGCGCCTGCTGCACCGTCGGTGCGGTCGGTGGCGCGCACCGTGCCGCCATGGCGTTCGGCAATCGATCGCACCAGCGACAGGCCCAGGCCCACGCCACCCGAGCGTTCGCTGGCCCCGGGCAGGCGGTAGAACTTCTCGAAAATGCGTTCGCGCTGCGCGGCCGGCACACCGGGGCCGTGGTCCTGCACCCGGATCAGAGCCATGTCGCCTTCCTGCGCCAGGGTCAGCGTGATATCGCCGTGGCTGTAGCGGCGGGCATTTTCCAGCAGATTGCGCACGGCACGGCGCAGCAGCTTGGCAATGCCCTGCACCTCCAGCGGGCTGGTGCCTTGCAGGTCCAGCTCGGCTTCCACGCGGGCGCATTCCTCGGCGGCCAGACCGATCAGGTCCACCGATTCGGGTGTGCCCACATCGGTTTCCTTGGATTCCAGGCGGCTGGCCAGCAGGATTTCGTCCACCAGCTGGTCCAGCTCTCCGATGTTGCGCAGGATCTCGGCCTTGGCACTGGCTGACGGCTGGCCATCGCCCATCAGCTCCAGGCCCATGCGGATGCGCGTCAACGGCGAGCGCAGCTCGTGCGAGGCATTGGCCAGCAAGGTCTTGTGCGAGGTCACCAGGGTTTCGATGCGCTCGGCGGCGGCATTGAACTGGCGGGCCAGGTCGGCCACTTCGTCATCGCCCTTGGTGGCCACGCGCACGGACAGATCGCCCTCGCCGAAGCGCTGCACGCCGCGCTGCAGGTTCTCCAGGCGTTGCAGCAGGCGGCGGATGATGGGGAACACCCCCACGGCCACCGCGACACCCACCAGGGCCAGCATCCACAGAAAGCCGAAAGGCGGGCTGAGCCAGAAAGCCGCGTAGCCGCCAGGGGGCGGGCGGCCGCCATGGGGGCCGCCGCCGCGCTCGTTGCGGTCACCCCGGTCGGGGCGGGGGGCCATGTGCAGCTGCAGCAAATCCCCGTCGGGCGTGACGATGTCGAACAGCACCCCTTCCTGTGGGGGTGTCGGCGCGCGCGTGGCACTGCCCTGGGCAATGACTTTGCCGTCCGGATCGGTCAGCACCAGCTCGCGGGCGATCTGGTTCACCTGGGTCTGGTTGCGGGCATTCTGTTCCGCGGCCTCTTTCCAGGCCCAGCCGACCAGCAGGGTCAGAATCGCCACGCCCAGCACCACGGCCAGCCAGATGCGCAGGTACAGGCGCTGGGAGAAAGCCTTGAACATGGTGGCAGCCCCTTCAGTCCTGCTGCTTGGCGAAGACGTAGCCCACGCCGCGCACGGTCAGGATGCGTTTGGGGTTCTTGGAATCCGCTTCAATGGCCGCACGGATGCGGCCCATGTGCACGTCGATGGAGCGGTCAAAGGCTTCCAGTTCGCGGCCACGCACGGCCTCCATGATCTGGTCGCGGGTCAGCACCCGGCCGGCGCGCTCGGCCAGGGCCACCAGCAGGTCGAACTGGTAGCTGGTCAGTTCGCAGGGCTGGCTGGCCACGGTGACGGTGCGGGCATCGCGGTCGATCTCCAGCGAACCAAAGCGCAGCGCTGGAATGGGCTGGCTGGCCGGGGCGCCTTCGCTGGCGCGGCGGCGCAGGATGGCGCGGATGCGGGCCAGCAGCTCGCGTGGCTCGAAAGGCTTGGGCAGGTAGTCGTCGGCGCCCATTTCCAGGCCGATCACCCGGTCCATGGGGTCACCCTTGGCGGTCAGCATCAGCACCGGTACCTTGGCGGCCACGCCGGGCAGGGCACGCAGGCGGCGGCAGACCTCCAGGCCGTCCATGTCGGGCAGCATCAGATCCAGGATCACCAGATCGGGCAGCTCGGACGGATCGCTGGGCTGCAGGCGTTCCAGTCCGCTGGTGGCGTCGGCGCAGTGGATGACGGCCAGGCTGTTCTGGCCCAGATACTCGCTGACCATCTGGGCCAGGCGGGCATCGTCTTCGATCATCAGCAGGGTGTGGGTGCTCATGGTGGGAGAGTGTAGGCAGTCGGGTGCTCATGGGGAGCGCGATGGCCCCAGCATGGCGGCTGCGCGTCACACGCGCTTGTCCTGTATGTAAAGCGCAGGTAAACCTGTGGCTGTGATCTGCCGATCGGTGGGGCCTGACAGCGTCGCTGGCCGTCCACCCGGCCCGCGCAGACGCGCACCGTGTCCTGTCAACGGCTTCCGTACGCCGCAGCCGGTGGCTGAAAGCCCGTCTGCGTCACGCCTTGGTGCGCAGGGTGACGCGGGATGCCAGCGCCACCAGCAGCAGCACCGGCAGGCCCAGGGCTGCCGTGCTGATGAAGAAGCTGCTGTAGCCATGGGCGTCGACAAACGCGCCGGAAAAGCCGGCCAGCCACTTGGGCGCCAGCATCATCATGGAGCTGAACAGCGCGTACTGCGTGGCCGAATACTGCACATTCGTCAGGCTCGACAGGTAGGCAATGAAGGCCGCCGAGGCAATGCCGCCGGCCAGGTTGTCGGCGCTGACCACCAGGGTCAGACCGGCCACATCGTGGCCCCGTGTGCTCAGCCAGGCAAACAGCAGGTTGCTGGCGGCCGACAGCACGGCACCCAGCATCAGCACCCGCATCACGCCGATGCGCATCGAGATCACCCCGCCGATGAAGGCGCCCAGCAGCGTCATGATGACGCCGAAGACTTTGCTCACCGTGGCCACCTCGGCCTCGCTGTAGCCCATGTCCACGTAAAAGGGGTTGGCCATGATGCCCATTACCACATCGCTGATGCGGTAGATGCCGATCAGCGCCAGGATCAGAATCGCCTGCCCGCCGTAGCGGCGCACAAAGTCGGCAAACGGGGCCACCAGGGCTTCACGCAGCCATTCGCCCAGGTTGCGCGCTGGTGTCAGCGCGCGCGCAGCGGGTTCGGGCGACAGCAGCACGGTGAACACGCCCACCAGCATGCTGGCCGCCATCACGCCATAGGCCAGCTGCCAGGCGGCATGCACATAGGCAGCCTGTTCCCCATGCAGGGCTGCGGCCACCAGCCACAGCGCGCCCGCGCCGGCCCAGATCATCGCCAGCCGGTAACCCGTCTGGTAGGTGGCGGCCAACGCCGCCTGGCGCTCGGCGTCGGCCGATTCAATGCGGTAGGCATCCAGCGCAATATCCTGGGTGGCCGAACCAAACGCCACAGCCAGTGCGCACCAGACCATGCGGTTCAGATCCTGCTGCGGATCGGTGAAGGCCATGCCCAGCAGCCCGCCCACCACCAGCATCTGGGCCAGCAGCAGCCAGCTGCGCCGGCGCCCCAGCCAGCCGTTCAGCACCGGCAGCGGCAGTCGGTCGACCAGCGGTGACCACACCCATTTGAAGGCATAGGCCAGGCCCACCCAGCTCATGTAGCCGATGGTGGAGCGGTCGATGCCGGCCTTGCGCAACCAGAAAGAGAGCGTGCCCAGCACCAGCAGCAGCGGCAGGCCAGCCGAAAACCCCAAGGCCAGCATGCGCAGGCTGGCCGGTTCGGCATAGACGCGCAGCGTCTGTCCCCAGCTACGGCGCGGGACAGCGGTCGAGGGGGGCGAAGGCGTGGCGGCGGTGGACGCAGGGGAGGTGGACGGTTCGGTCATGGGCAGGCGAAAAGGGCGCAGAGCCAGGAAGGGCTGAGAACCATTATCCCGCGATGGTGGCCGTCTGCCGTGCGCGCTACCATGGCAGTTCACACCTGCGCACTGCCATGGCCGATCCCAGCACCGTCTCCGCCCTTGTGGACTCCAGCGCCGCCCCGTTGCAAGACGGCGGCCGGCTGGATGCGCCCGCCTGGTCGGTGCGGCGCTACAGCGGGGAACACCAGTCCCATGCCCACGACCATGTGCAAATCCTCTATGCGCTGCAAGGCCGCATGGAGCTGGAGCTGAACGGCCACGCCGGCTATGTGGACGCTGCCAGCGGCATGCTCATTCCCGCTGGCGCCAGCCACGGCTATCTGGCCCAGGCCCACACCCAGGTGCAGGTGATCGATCTGCCCGCCGGCCCTGGCCTGGATCGCATCCGCCGGTTTGCGGTGCCGGCTCGGCTGCGCGCTCCGGCGCTGGCACGCCACCCGCTGTCTGCTGCCGCCCAGCTGGCGCTGGTGCTGGACGCGCCCAGCCTGTTGCACCGCCGTACGGTCGACTTGGCCTGGTTGACCCAGCAGGTGCAGGCCGCCCTGCATGCCGACTGGCCCACGGCCCGGCTGGCGGCGCTGTGCCATCTGAGCGTGCCCCAGTTCCACAGCCGCTTTGTGGAACTGGTCGGCCAGCCGCCGCAGTCCTGGCTGCGCGGCCTGCGGCTGGATGCGGCCGAGGCCCAGCTGGCCCGGGGCCAGCCCCTGGAGACCACGGCCCTGCGCTGCGGCTACCGCACGGCCAGTGCCCTGGCCTATGCCTTGCGGCGCGAACGCCAGGTGAGCGCGCGCAGTCTCCGGGCCGCTCAGCGCTGAGCGCAGCGGTGCGGGAGTGGCGTTGGCTGGTGGCGGCAGCGTGGGTCCTCTTGGTGACGGGACACAGTGCAGCATGGACATGTATACGCCCTGCACGGCAGAACCAGTGTTGCTCGACAGTTGCCGGGATGCTGCGGCGGCATCATTTGAAGCATGAGCTCTTCTTCTGCTTCTTCTTCGGTCTGGGGTGTGGCCCTGGTGTCGGTGGCGTCCATGCTGTGGGGCACCACCGGTACGGCGCAAAGCCTGGGTGCCCAGGGGCTGTCGCCGTTCTGGGTGGGAGCGGCACAGCTGGCCGTGGCCAGCACCTTCTTTGCGCTGGTGCTGTGGGTGACACGGCGCAGTGCGCCGACCGGACAACCGCTGCTGCCAAGGCCCTCTTTGCTGGGTATGCCGGCGCGCTGGTTCTGGCTGGCATCGGCCGGTACCGCCGGCTACAGCATCAGCTTCTATGCGGGCGTAAAGCTGGCCGGGGTCGGCGTAGGCACGGCTGTGGCCATTGGCAGTGCACCCATCTGGGCCGGCCTGATCCAGGCCGTGCTACTTCGCCAGCCCCTGTCGCTGCTGTGGTGGTTGGGCACGGGCGTGAGCGTGGCCGGCGGTGTGGCCATGGTGCTGAGCAAAGGGGGCGGCACGGGTGCGCTGTCGCTGCCCGGCCTGCTGCTGTGCCTGCTGGCCGGGCTGTCGTACGCGTCCTATGCCCTGGTCAATAAGCGCCTTGTCAGCAAAGTGCCTACCCGGCTGGTGAACCTGTATGTGTTCAGCGGCGCCGCGGTGCTGGCGGCGCCCGTGGCGCTGCTGCTGGCCGGGGTGCCGCGGTTTACCGCGTCGTCGTTGATGGTGGTGGTCTACCTCGGGCTGGTGGTCTCCGGCCTGGCCTATGTGCTGTTTTCCAATGGGCTGCGCCATATCTCCGGACCGACCGGTGTGACATTGACGCTGATCGAGCCGGTGGCCGCCTTTCTGCTGGCGGTGTGGATCGTGGGCGAACACCAGCCGCTGGCCTCCTGGCTGGGGCTGCTGGCGGTGCTGGCCGGACTGATGGTGGTGATCGGTGCCGAGGTGCGTGGCGCGCGGCGCAAGCTGGCGCTGGTCTGAGCCACCTCGCCGGCGCGCATTGGCGGCACAATCTGACGCTCAGGCACAGCACCGCTGTGCAGGCTGATTGGATTGCCCAGGAGAGACGCCCCCATGCCCCTATCGCCCATGCCACTGAACCATCTGTCCGATGGCGACCATCTGCCGCAGGCCTGCCGCTGCCACGCCGGGCGGCGTGGCTTTCTGCGCGCCCTGGTGGCGGGGACGGCGGCCACCGGTGCCGGGGCTGCGCTGGCGCAGGTCAATGTCGGGGGCTCCTCCGGTCTGCGCAAGCTGGTGCCGGCCGAAACCCTGGAAAGCGCCGCCACCGAGCAGTACCAGGAGCTGCTGCAGAAAGCCAAGGCGCAAGGCGCACTGGCCGGCAGCTCTCACCCCCAGCTGCAGCGCCTGCGCGGCATTGCGCAGCGCCTGATTCCCTATGCCAGCCAGTGGAACGCCCGCGCCAGCCAGTGGCGCTGGGAGGTCAACCTGATCGGCAGCAAGGAGATCAACGCATTCTGCATGCCGGGGGGCAAGATCGCCTTCTACACCGGCATCCTGGAAAAGCTGCAGCTCAGCGATGACGAAGTGGCCATGGTCATGGGCCATGAAATGGCCCATGCATTGCGCGAGCATTCGCGCGAGCAGATGGCCAAGAACTCGGCCACCAGCATCGGTCTGTCGCTGGGGGCGCAACTGCTGGGACTGGGCGACCTGGGCAATCTGGTGGCCAGGATGGGGACCCAGCTGCTGAGCCTGCGCTTCAGCCGCAGTGACGAAAGCGAGGCCGATCTGGTGGGGCTGGAAATGGCCGCACGTGCCGGCTACAGCCCCCAGGCTGCGGTGAGCCTGTGGCGCAAAATAGGGGAGGCCACGGGCGATGGCGGCATCGGCTTTCTGTCGACCCACCCCACAGGGCCGGATCGCATCCGCGAACTGGAGCGCAATATTCCGCGGGTGCAGGGCCTCTACGAGTCCGCCCGCCGGCGGTAACGCTGCCTGTGTGCCTGGGCAGGCCTGCGTTCCATAGAGAATGCCTGGCGATCGCCTTTCGGAAAGAATAAAAAAAGGCCCGCTCCATGGAGCGGGCCTTGTGCAGGAAGCCGTGTACCAGCCGCTCAGGCTTTCTGCAAGGACTGCAGCCCGTCGGCAATGGTGCTGGACAGCAGTGCGGCACTGGCACGCAGGGCCTCGGTTTCCTCGGCATTCAGCCGGGGCATGAAGGGGGCCGAGGCGCCGCGTGCACCGATCAGATGGGGCAGCGACACACAGGTGTCACGCACGCCCAGCAGTTCGGGCATGCAGGTGGACACGGCAAACACCGACTGCTCATCGGCCACGATGGCCTTCACCAGCCGTGCAATGCAGCCACCGATGCCAAAGTTGGACACGCCTTTGCCCGCCTTGATGCGGTACGCCGAAGTACGCACCTCTTCGGCAATCTGCGCCTGCATGGCCGCGTCGATGGGCCGGCCCAGCTGGGCGGCAAAATCCGTCACCGGCATGCCGGCGATCTGGGCGCTGCTCCAGTGGGGCACGGACGAGTCGCCGTGCTCGCCCAGCACATAGGCGTGGATGGCCGGTGCGGCCACGCCCAGGTAATCGGCCAGCCGGTCGCGAAAGCGGATCGAATCCAGCGAGCAGCCGGTGCCGATCGCTCTGCCCGGTGGCAGGCCGTAGCGGTGCACAGCAATGGAGGGCATCACGTCCACTGGGTTGGTAGCGAACAGCAGCACCGCATCCGGTGCGACCTTGAGCACCTGGCCGATGATGGTGTCCGTCATCTTCAGGTTCTGGTGCAGCAGCTCCAGCCGGGTCTGACCGGGCTTGAGGCTGGCGCCAGCGGTGATGACCACCACCGAGGCGCCGGCCAGATCGGCATAGTCGCCTTCGCTGACGCGGGCAGCGGTGCCAAAGGCGGCGGCGTGGCCGATGTCGGCGGCTTCACCCGCTGCGCGGGCCTCATTCTGGTCCACCAGCACGATCTGGCTGATGCCAGGGGTGGCCGACAACAGGTAGCCGGCGGCCGCGCCGACCTGGCCGGCGCCGATGATGCCAATGCGTGCCCCCATTTACAGCACCCCCATGGCGGGCCACAGCGTGGCGGACAGCAGCAGGATCAGGCCCAGGCCAGCCAGCGTGACCACGATGCCCACCTTGGCGAACTGGGGCGTGCTGAAGGCATTGGTGCCGTAGCACAGCATGTTCTGCGGCGCATTGGTCGGCAGGATGAAACCGAAGGACACCACGAAGCTCTGGATCATCACGATGCCGAAAGCCGTCTCGGGGCTGACGGGCAGCGTCTGTGTGAAGGCGATCATGATGGGGATCAGCGTGCTGGCCAGGCCGGTGGCCGAGGCAAAGCCCAGGTGCAGCACGATGCTGAACACTGACAGCGCACCGATCACGGCCACCACGGGCAGGGCCGACAGGCCCATCTGGCCCAGCGTCTGTTGCGCCAACCAGCCGGCAGCGCCGGTCTTGGACAGCAGATTGCCGAGCGAGATGGAGGCGGCAAACAGCACGATCGTGCCCCAGGGCACCAGCTTTTCGGCCTGCGACCAGTGCATCACGCCGATCTTGGGCATCAGCAGCAGTGCAATGCCGATCTGGGTGGTGGTGGTGGTGTCGAACGGGTGCAGCACGCCTTCGGTGGACCACATCACCAGCAGCAGTGCGGCCACGGCGATCAGACGCTTTTCAGAACTGCTGACCGGCCCCAGGTCGGCCAGTTGCTGGCGCAGCTTGGCCGGCATGTCCTCACCTTCCGGCACCTGGGGACGCAGAATCCACAGGGCCGCGAAGAACAGCACCACGCACATGCCGATGGTGAAAGGCAGGGCGGTGATGAACCATTGGCTCCAGGTGATGTTGTGGCCGAAAGCCTGCTGCATGAAATTCAGGCTGATGATGTTCTGTGCCGCGCCGGTCTTGACCGCCATGTTGAAGATGGAGCAGGCACTGGCAGTGACGATCATCAGCGTGGCACCCAGCGAGCTGTTCACCGCCAGACCCAGGGCGGCAGTGATGCCGATCATGATGGGGATCACCGCGCCCACGCGGGCGGTGGCAGAGGGGATGAACAAGGCCAGCACAAAGCCGACGATCATCGCCCCCAGCACCAGGCGGGCAGGCGAGACGCCGATCTTGCTCATGACCAGCAGCGCGATGCGCTTGTCCAGCCCTGTGTGCTTGAGTGCCACGGCCAGAAACAGTGCGGCCGCCACCAGCAGCACGGCGGTGGACGAGAAACCGCTGAGCATGGTGGTCAGCGCAGCGGCGGAATCCATGGGCTTGCCGCCTGCTGTCATCGAGGTGCCCATCAGCCCCAGCACCGCGGCACCGGTCAGCACCACGGCGCTGTTGGCGGGCGAGACGCATTCGCTGATCCACAGCACCACGACCAGCACCAGCAGGCCCAGGGCCACCTGCCCCGAGTCGGTGAGGCCGGCAGGCTGCGGCAGGGCCAGCACGATGCCGTAGAGCACCAGGGCCAGCAGCAAAAAGGCCAGCTTTTTGTTGGAATCGGGCTCCGGTTTGGAGGTGATGGGGCCGGTTTCGGTTGCGGGCGTAGACGCCATAAGTGCTCCTCGCAAAAATGAATCGTTACGTAACGGACCGATACTAGTTCCTACAGTCGCGCACCGATAGTCCGGTGGCCCTGGTTGGGATGAGTACTTCGTTACGCAATGAAACCATGCTACGGGCTGCGAAGCGGTTTGCGTGAAAACACGTAAGTGTTTTCCCTTGTGATTTGATTCGCATCAAGGGTGGCGCATTCGTCACATACCGGCCTGTCATCCTGGTTTTGTGTCGTCTGGTGCGTAGCAGTGCCAGATGGTGCAAGAAGTTTTTGCTATCAAAATGTGAGCAATTGATGCGACCGATACCGACAGCCCTTACGGCCCAGGCGTTGGCGCCGGCCTAGTAGCTGCGCAGCAGGGCGCGCAACAGCCAGTCGCCCCCGGCCAGCAGCAGGCGCAGGCCGCACAGCACGGCACTGGCCATGCCCCACCAGCGCAGATACCGCGCCCAATCGGCCGTCCACGGCTGGCCTTGCCACGCTGCGGCGCTGGCGGCCAGTGCGGGCCACGCCACCAAGAAGACGAGTGCCGCGGCCGCCAGCAGCACCAGGCAGTGCCGCGTTGCGGCACCCATCAGGTGTTGCCCACGTAGGGGTTGGTCTTGCGTTCACGCCCAAACGTGCTCTCCGGTCCATGGCCGGGAATGAACACCGTCTGGTCGCCCATGGGCCACAGGCGCTGGGTGATGGAGTCAATCAGTTGCTGGTGGTTGCCCTGGGGGAAATCGGTGCGGCCGATGCTGCCGGCAAACAGCACATCGCCCACAAAGCAGCGGTCGATTTGCGGGGCGTGGAACACCACATGGCCGGGCGTGTGACCCGGGCAGTGGCGCACCTGCACGGTTTCGTGGCCGATCTGCACGCTGTCGCCATCCGCCAGCCAGCGCGTGGGCGTGAACGGGCGCGACGGCGGAAAGCCGAACATGGCACCCTGCTGGGGCAGGCCATCGATCCAGAACTGGTCCCCGGGATGGGGGCCGATGATGGGTAGGTCCAGCTGCTCGGCCAGGTCCGCCGTGCCGCCCGCATGGTCGATGTGGGCGTGGGTCAGCCAGATGGCCTTGAGCTGTAGGCCCAGCCGCTCCACTTCCCACTGGATCGCTTCCAGATCGCCGCCGGGGTCGATGACGGCGGCATCCTGGGTCTGGTCGCACCACACCAGCGAGCAGTTCTGCTGGAAAGCGGTCACGGGAATGGTCTGGTAGTGCAGCATGGCAAGGCGAGAGGAAAGTGGCAGAAGGCAGGGGCCGTGCCGTGCGGCGTGGCGGCCAAATTATGGGGGCAGCGGCCCGTTCCGCTCCGCGCAGCCTGCGATGCCTGCCCGGTTGATGTCGCCGAAGTGCATTTCCACGCTGGCGGATCCCTTGCGCATCACCGTGTGGCAGGCGGCATTCCAGCCACCGCCGCAGGCTAGGCAGTGGTGGTGGCAAGGTGCGGCCCGCCGTGGCGTACGGCGGAGCGCACAGCAAAAAGCCCCGGTTCCTGGCGGAAGCGGGGCCACAGAGGTGCGAGTCCGAGGCTTAGATCAGCTTCAGGCTACCCTTCATGATGCTGTAGTGACCGGGGAAGGAGCAGAAGAAGGTGTAGTCGGTACCAGCCTTCAGCTTGGCCACATCGATGTCCAGGGTGGTGGATTCACCGCCGCCAATCACCTTGGAGTGGGCCAGCACGCGGGTGTCACCGGCCTTCACGTAGTCGGCAGCGGCGCCGGCCTTCATGCCGTCGGCAGCGGCAGCGGCCACGTCGGCGGTGGTGGTGACCACCATGTTGTGGCCCATCGAGGTCTTGGGCATCTTGCCCACATGCTTCAGGGTGACGCTGAACTTCTTGCAGGCCTTGGGCACGTCAATGTTCTTGACGTTGAACTGCATGGCGTCGTTGGATTCGACGGTCAGGGCGCAGTCAGCGGCCATGGCGGGAGCGGAAATGGCACCGGCAGCGCACAGGGCCACGGTCATCAGAATCTTCTTCATGCGCGGAAACTCCTTCACAGGGTCAAAAACAAATCGGGGAGCATCCGGAACCGGGGTCGGCGGCTGCTCTTTTCACGATTTTCTGAAAAATCAGCAGAATCAGAATAGGTACAGATGTCATTGACGCGGGCAATCCAGGCTGCTGCTTGTCAAAACGCTGCATCTGTGGCCGCTTTGCCGGGGCCTGCAGGCGCGCGCGCAGAGCAGATGAAGTCCTTTGTTTTCAATGGCTTGTGTGCAGACTGGAGTGCAGCGGCATGCCGGCGTGCGCCGCACATAGTCCCGGGTCAGGGCAGTGCAGCGCTGTTGCGGCAGTGCAAAAACTTGTCTTGCATCAAGCTCCGCGCACTTTGCGTGTGCGGACAAGGCCGGGCACGGGCGACCATGCCCGTGCCCGGCGGTTTCAGCCCAGCTTCAGGTCGTATCCGATGGTGATGGGCGCGTGGTCGCTGAACTTCTCGCCCTTGTAGATCGACTCCTGGCGCGCCAGTGCCGCCAGTGCGGGGGTGGCCAGGTGATAGTCCAGCCGCCACCCCACGTTGTTCGCGTAGGCCTGTCCCCGGTTGCTCCACCATGTGTAGCAGGCGTCGGTGGTGTCGGGTTGGAGCACGCGGTAGACGTCAACGATGCCTCCGGTAGGCGCCACCGGGTCCAGCAGCATGTCCATCCAGGCGCGTTCTTCGGGCGTGAAGCCGCTGTTCTTCTGGTTGCCGCGCCAGTTCTTCAGATCTTCCTTGCGGTGGGCGATGTTGATGTCGCCGCACAGGATGAATTCGCGCTCGCCCTTCATGCGCATCAGGTGGATGTGCATTTCGGCCAGGAAACGGAATTTGGCCTGCTGGCGGTCTTCGCCGGAGCTGCCGCTGGGAAAGTAGGCGCTGATGATGGACAGCTTGCGGCCTGCGGTGTCGAAACGCGCCTCCACGTAGCGGCCTTCGGCGTCGAACTCGGGCGAGCCCAAGCCGACGATCACATCCGATGGCGCATGGCGGGTGTAGACGCCCACACCGGAATAGCCCTTCTTTTCGGCAAAGTGGAAATAGCCATCCAGTCCGGCCAGCTGTTCGAAACGGTCTTGAATATCAGGCGCCTGTGCCTTGATTTCCTGTACGCAAATACAATCCGGACCGGTCGCAGCAACCCAGGCCTCCACCCCTTTGGACGTGGCGGAGCGGATGCCGTTGAGGTTGAGGCTGGTTAATTTGAATAAGGAAGAATCCATGGTAGTCAAAGGTGCGCAGCAACAGGATCAGGACCGTCTGGCGCAGGAGTTTGTGCAGTTTGCCGTGGATGCGGGTGTGCTGCGCTTTGGGGAGTTCAAGACCAAGGCCGGGCGCATGAGCCCGTACTTCTTCAATGCAGGTCTGTTCGACGACGGCGCCAAAATGGGACGCCTGGCGGAATTCTATGCAAAAGCCATCCTGGCCAGTGGCATGGAGTTCGATATGGTCTTTGGCCCTGCCTACAAGGGGATCCCGCTGGCTGCCACCGTGGCCGTGGAGCTGGCCCGCCTGGGCCGCAACGTGCCGTTTGCCTACAACCGCAAGGAGGCCAAGGACCATGGCGAAGGCGGTACCCTGGTGGGGGCTCCGCTGCAGGGCCGGGTGCTGGTCATCGACGACGTGATGTCGGCCGGCACTGCCGCTCGTGAATCCATTGCCCTGATCCGTGCGGCGGGTGCCACCCCCCATGCGGTCGCCATTGCCTTGGACCGCCAGGAAAAGGCCACCGAAAACGGACACGATGTCGACCACAGTGCGGTGCAGTACGTGCGCCACCAGCTGGGGCTGCAGGTGGCCACCATCGCCACCCTGGCGGACTTGCTGCAGTACCTGCAGACCCATGGGGGCGAAGGCGAGATGCAGGCCCACCATGCACGTGTGCTGGCCTACCGCCAGCGCTATGGGGTGGACACCCAGGCGTAATTCCTTTGCCTGCGGCCCGTACGGGCCGGTATCTGGAGGCGCGGTGCGTGGCGCGTGCTTCCAGGCCCGGAATTGGCCGCCGTGCCGTTTCCGTTCGGTGACGCAGCCAGTCTTGGCGGCGTCACCGTGCTGTGGACATCAGCGCGAACGGGCGCCGTCCTCTCCTTCGCGCTGCAGCAGGCGCATCACCCAGCCCATGGCAATGCTGGCCGCCCAGACGATGGCACTGATGAACAGCGGCACCGACCACAGGGCGCTGGCATGCACGGCCAGCTGCCAGGCGCGGTCGGCAGCCGGCAGAAAGCGGGCGTAGCCCGTGTACAGGCCATAGGCCAGCCACAGCACCGCCGCCAGGGCAAAGCCCTGGGCCAGATAACGTGCGGCGCGGGCATTGGGGTGCGGTGGTGCAATACGGCGCTGCATGGACCAGACACGGCCCACGGCCCAGCCCACACCCGCCACGGCCCCCGCCATGGAAAGGGCCAGGGGGCCCCATGAAGTCCAGTCGTTCAGCATAGGCCGTGACGATAGCGGGTTTGCAATGCCCTGGCGGCCGGTGACTGGCGTCAGCAGGAGCGCTGGTCCGCACCGCCCGGATCGCGCAGAGGGGGCCGCGGCGCTGGACGTCATACAAGGTCCAGGCGAGCCGCCACGGTGTGGTGGTGACCCATCCCCTGTCCGTGCAGGGGTTCGGGGAAAAAAAGAGGATGCCAGGGCATCCTCTCTGCGGGGCGGGCGCTTGCATTCAGGCCGGAACGGCTTGGCGGTGGTCGGCCGTGATGCGCGCCACCAGCTCCTGGAGCACCTGTTCGGCGCGGTCGTTGTCGATCTGGCAGGTGCCGGCAGCCCGGTGGCCGCCGCCGCCGTATTGCAGCATCAGTTCGCCCACATTGGTGGTGCAGCTGCGGTCCAGAATGGACTTGCCGGTGGCAAAGACCGAGTTTGCCTTGGCCTTGCCCCACATGGCGTGAATGGAGATGTTGCACTGTGGGAACAGCGCATAGACCATGAAGCGGTTGGTGGCCCAGATGGTCTCTTCACCGCGCAGATCCAGCACCACCAGGTTGTCGTGCACCGTGGCGCAGCGCTGGATCTGTTCGCAGGCGCGCGCGGTCTGCTCGAAATACAGTTCCACGCGCTCCTGCACATCGGGCAGCT
The DNA here is from genome assembly GCF_019218715.1 of Comamonas sp. CMM03. Classification (NCBI taxonomy): domain Bacteria; kingdom Pseudomonadati; phylum Pseudomonadota; class Betaproteobacteria; order Burkholderiales; family Comamonadaceae; genus Comamonas; species Comamonas sp. CMM03. The sequence goes on from NZ_JAHUXB010000003.1 coordinate 421,565, forward strand.
GCAGCACCTGCTCCACGGACAGATCGCGGCAGTGCTGGATCAGCTCCATCATCAGCGCGTAATTGCTGATGCGGAATTCACGGAAGCGCCCCAGGCCGGTGCGCGCGTCCATCAGGTAGTTCATCAGCGTCCAGCCCGTGGGGTGCAGGACCTCGTCCAGGCTGTACTGGGCGGAATCGGCCTTGTCCACGGCCTCCATCAGCTCGTCGGTGATGGCTGGGAAGCGGGCCTTGCCGCCGTAGTGGTTGTAGACCACGCGGGCCGCTGAAGGAGCGTGCGGGTCGATGATGTAGTTGCCCAGGAAGGCGCGGTTGCGCACCACTTCCGAGGCATGGTGGTCGAACACCAGGTGCGCTCCGGGCACGAACGGCAGGTTGGTGGTGATGTCGTTGCGCGTGATGCGCACCTTGCCATCCTGCATGTCCTTGGGGTGGACGAAGGTGATCTCGTCGATCATGTCCAGCTCTTTGAAGAGCATGGCGCAGACAAGACCATCGAAATCGCTGCGGGTGACGAGGCGGTATTTCTGGCTCATGGCGGTCGGCGGTAAAAAAGTCAGTGGAACACTGCTTTGCAGGGCCGGCGCGCACAGGCCGGCGGGAAACATTCCGACACATGATACCTAGCTCTGTCGGATACAACCGCCGATTGGCCGAGGCGGGCCCCAGGGATTCCCGTATGTTAGCTATTGAAAATATAGCGTACTGCGGCGTACGGTTCAGCACGATCGTGCTTTTCCAACCATGAAAAACGCCGCACAAGGCGGCGTGCTCACACAGCCCACTGCGTGTGAGCCCAGGGTTACATGGCGCTCACCCAGACGGTGTCACCGCCGGCGCTGGAGGGTAGTGGCCGGATGGCCAGCAGCGCTGCGTGGCGCTTGAGCAGGTCCTCGAACTGGTGGGCTTCCAGCGCACTGGCGTTGTCGCCCTGCAGGTAGTCGGTGGCCACCTGGGACGTGGTGAAGCTGTGGCTGCCGAACTTCTGGACGATATTGCGCAGCTTGTCGAGGTTGATGTGGGCAGTGTTCATGGTCGCTTCTCCGGCAAGTTGGCAAAGGGAGCCCGCGCATGCGGCAGGCCATGCAGCCAATGTGCATGAGCACAGCAGCGGGCGCAATAGGCCCAACCGGCAATGGCGGCTTGGTGCCAGCGCAGGCCGTGGCAGAAGGCCCGCGCCGGCGGGCCCGGCCGGGTGTGCAGCAAATGCCATGCCCACGCATGGCTGTGGCCAAAGTGCAGCAGCGTGGCACTATTTCCACGATTGTGGGTCGTGCAAGTGCCTGTGGTGCATGCGGCAGGACCATCTGCACGTATCATCGGGCGCTTTTTTCGGCTTGCCCCAGGCTGGGGCGTTTTTCATGCCACCTATTTCACCCATCTGCGGCCAATTGCTGGCTGCTGTCGCCATTCCACCCTGTGCTGCAGCACGGCGGCCCGCTGCGCGCCTGCGCGTGGCGGTGGGATGGTCGCGCGCGGTGGTGTGACACGGCGTGGTGGATGCTGCTGCGGCAAGCCTTGGATATGGCTCTCTGTAAAAAGGACGGAAATTCAGATGCAGGCTGCTGACGCACAGAAGACGGCCCAGTTGCAAAAGACACTGGTGCTGTGGCAGGTCATCATCATCGGGCTGGCATACATCCAGCCCATGACGCTGCTGGACACCTTTGGCATGGTGTCGCGCGACAGCGTCCAGCATGTGCCCACCTCCTACCTGATCGCGCTGGTCGCGGTGCTGCTGACTTCCATCAGCTACGGTCACATGATCCGCAAGTACCCGTCTTCGGGATCGGCCTACACCTATGTGCAGAAGTCCGTGCACCCGAACGCGGGCTTCATGGTGGGCTGGTCTTCGCTGCTGGACTATCTGCTGTCGCCGATGGTCAACATCCTGCTGGCCAATATCTACCTGACCGACATGTTCCCCGAGGTGAACCACTGGGTGTGGATCATCGGTCTGTCGCTGATCATGGTGGCGGTCAATCTGCGCGGCGTGCGCTTTGTGGCCAATTTCAACAGCCTGATCGTGCTGCTGCAGATTCTGGTGATCGGCTTCTTCACCTACCTGATCTTCAGCAAGCTGTCGGCTGGCCAGAACGCCCTGGGTGCCATTTCTGTCCAGGACGGCCATGACGGCCTGTGGAGCTTCTCCCCTTTCTGGAGCCCGGATGCCGATCTGGGCAAGCTGATCACGGGCGCCACCATCCTGTGTTTCTCGTTCACCGGCTTTGATTCGCTGAGCTCGCTGGCCGAGGAAACCAAGGACACCAAGAAGACGTTGCCCCGCGCCATCTTCCTGACCGCGCTGATCTCCGGCCTGATCTTTGTGTTCGCCACCTATTTCATGCAGCTGTACTTCCCGGGCGACCCCACGCGGTACTTCCAGCTGGTGGACGAGACCCAGCCCGAAATCCTGCTGCTGGTCGGCGGCGCCTTTTTCCAGTCGGTGGTGCTGAGCTTTGCCATCGTCACCGTGATGGCCTCGGGCATCTCGGCCCACGCCGGTGTCTCGCGCCTGATGTATGTGATGGGCCGCGACGGTGTGCTGCCCAAGAAGTTCTTCGGCCACATCCATCCGCGCAGCCACACCCCGTCCTACAACATCTGGCTGGCGGGCGTGATCTGCCTGACCGCGGGCTTCCTGAGTCTGGAGTTCGTCGTGGCGCTGATCAGCTTCGGCGCGCTCACCGCCTTCAGCTTTGTGAATCTGTCGGTGATCTGCAGCTACGGTTTCCGTGACGGGCGCCTGAAGACGCCGCGCGACATCGCGCGCTTCTTTGTGCTGCCGCTGTGCGGTTTCATCTCCATCGGTGCGCTGTGGCTGGAGGTGGAGGACACCTCGCTCAAGGCCGGTGTGGCCTGGGCGGCCGTGGGCCTGATCTACCTGGCCTGGCTGACCAAGGGGTTCAGGCGTTCGGCCCCCCAGCTGCACGAGGAAATCTGAACTGCCACACGCGGCAGACGCCCGCAGGGCATGTCTGTGACCGATAGCCCGCTTCCTGGAAGCGGGCTTTTTTCTCTCCAGCGAAGCGGCCTCCAGCACCGGTGTCCGTACACACCCTGAACGCTGCTGCGTGCCAGGAGCTGGCAGATTACGGCCGCTCGCGCGACTGGGGCAGGCGCAGCTCCAGGGGCTCGTGGCGGCGCAGGCGCAGCTGCTGGGTGGCCAGCAGGTCGGTGGCCATGCCATCCACCTGGGCGGTGGCGGTCTTGAACAGCACCACCACCTCCGGATTGCAGGCGTGCGGGCTGATCCAGGTGGCGCTGGCAAAGCGGTTGCGGCCGTCCACACCCATGTCGTCGGGGGCCAGCGCAAAGCGGGCCAGGTGCTGGCCCTGGCGGTCCTTGGCGATGGCCTGTACGCGCACTTCGCGGTAGGTGGCGCGTCCGGCGTCGAACATGAAGGTGGCCTCGCAGCGCTGGGGGCTCAGGCGCAGCGTGCCGTAGTGCCACAACTCCAGCGCCTGGGCACTGCCGGCGCTGCACAGGCCGGCGATGGCCAGACAGCGCCAGGTGGAGGAAAGAGCGTGAAAAGACGCGCGCATGCTGCAGTCCAGGTGGATGTCAGGCGGTCCAGGGGCCCGCCGTCAGGATCTCGGCCAGAGGCTTGCGCGGGGAAGGCACTTCGCGCTCGGCCAGATCGGGGGGCAAGGTGGTGGCATCGCCACGCTGGCCAACGGCCACCAGGGCCTGGACTGTCCAGTGGTCGGGCAGCTGCAGCACGCGGCGGGCGGCTTCGGTGTCGATGCCGGCCATGGCATGGGTGGCCAGGCCCAGGGCCTGGGCCTGCAGGGCCATGAAGCCCCAGGCGCAGCCGGTGTCGAAGGCATGCTTGCCGGCCGAAGCTTCTGGATTGGACAGCAGCACGATCAGCGCGCCAGCGTTCAGGCACCAGCGGCGGTTGAATTCATTGGGGATGGTGCTGAATGCCTTCCAGTGCGCATCGCCATGCAGCGCATAGGCAAAGTGCCACGGCTGCAGATTGCTGGCCGAGGGCGCCCAGCGGGCGGCTTCCACGATCTGCTCCAGCTGGGTGCGGGTCACCGCCTTCCCAGTGAAGGCGCGCGGCGAGGTACGGGACAGAAACTGCGGTTCGATGGGGACGGTGGCGGTGCGGGTGTGGTTCATGGAGGGGGCACAAACAAAATTGCAAAGGCCAGATGAAAAAACCGTGCATGCCGGCGTGGGCATGCACGGTCTGTGTGCATTGTGGCGGAATGCGGCGCCCGCCACCACTGCCGAGGCAGGCAGAGGGCACAGGGCTGCTCATGCCATCCGGTCTGCCGGGAACAGATCGCAGCACGCACCGGCTTGGCGATAGCGTCCCCCGCAGGGCCTTGCGGTACTCAGCGCACGGCGCCTTCGCTGATCACGCGCAGGTGCCGTTCCATGCGGATGAAGACCACCACCATGACCACCAGCACCAGCAGGGACATCAGCATGCTCCAGAACGCGGTTTCGGCGGCCTTGCTGTACAGGTTCAGCAGGCTGTCGTCGCTGTCGGCCTCGGCATCGCCGCGCAGCGCGCGGGCGGCCTGGTCAAAGCTGATGGTGTAGTTGGTCAGCACCGTGCCCACCATGTGGCTGACGGCCTGTTGCTGCAGCCGAGGGCCCAGCTCGGCGTGGCCCAGCACCTGCTCCAGCGCAGTGGGCAGGCCTTGGACATAGGCTGCGTAGGAGCCTGCGCCATGTTCGGACTCGGCCATCTGCGCGCGTTCGTGGATGGCGCAGGGGATGTCAAAGGGCTCGCTGAACCAGCTGCTGTCTTCGTCCTCGGTGCTGCGGGCGGCGGCCGCAGCCTCCGTTTCGGCAGATTCCGCCGCAGCACTGGCGCCGGCGCAGCCGCTTTCCTGCTCCGCCTTCAGCAGGCGCTGCACCAGGGCTGCGTCGGGCGCACCGCTGCCTGCCAGCAGTGGGTGTACAGGGGCCAGGCCGCGGCTGCTGTTGTCCTTTTCCACGCGGGCACGTGCAGCCGGGTCCTGGTTGACAAAGGCGCGGATCAACTGGTCCGCCTTCTGAAAGCTGGGGCGCAGTTGCGCGTCGGCCAGGCGCTGGGTCAGCGGAACCTGATTGCCGGCCTGACCCAGGTCGCGCCCGGTTTCGCTCACCACATAGTCCAGGTCCAGTCTGGCGTCCTTCCAGTTCAACGCGGCGGGCTGTGCCCCATCGGGGCTGGACGGCTTGCTGCCGCGCCAGCTGTCCCATACCCACAGCGCCAGGGCCAGCAGCACGACCAGCGCAAACGCCAGCAACACCACCCGCACCACCTGCACCAGCACATCCTCCAGGCGTCGCAATACCGTCAGCATCATCCAAACCCTTCCCATTCATTGTTATTGCGGCGCAGGTTGCTACGAATATGAAAGCGCCGCAGGATCGCGCCGGATTTTAGGCAGTGCGGCTTGGCGTCATACACTTTTACAAGCATGGGAAATGGGTGAGGGTGCTCACTTCCGTTTTGCTGAAGAGCCTGTAAGGCATGGGGCTGCAATCGGCGCCCCTGGCGTTGGGCGGAGAGCACACACCCGGTGTGGCACTATGGGCAATCCGCTGTAATGGGGTATTCACGGATCGAAGGATGCCCTATGGCCAAAACATCGCTGGACAAGTCGAAGATCAAGTTTCTGCTGCTGGAGGGCATTCACCCATCCGCGCTGAAGGTGCTGCAGGACGCGGGTTACACCAACGTCGAATCGTTGGCCGGCGCGCTGGAAGGCGAGGAGCTGAAGGCCAAGATAGCCGACGCGCATTTTGTGGGCATCCGCTCGCGCACCCAGCTGACCGAAGACGTGTTTGCGGCAGCGCAAAAGCTGGTGGCCGTGGGCTGCTTTTGCATCGGTACCAACCAGGTCAATCTGAACGCAGCGCGCGAGCGCGGTATTGCTGTGTTCAACGCGCCGTTCTCCAACACCCGTTCGGTGGCCGAGCTGGTGCTGGCCGAGGCGATTCTGCTGCTGCGCGGCATCCCCGAAAAGAACGCCGTGTCCCACCGCGGCGGCTGGAAGAAGAGTGCTGACAACTCCTACGAGATCCGTGGCAAGACCCTGGGCATTGTGGGCTATGGTTCCATCGGCACCCAGCTGTCGGTGCTGGCCGAAGGCCTGGGCATGCAGGTCATCTTCCACGACGTGGTCACCAAGCTGCCGCTGGGCAATGCGCGCCAGGCCGCCAATCTGCAGGAACTGCTGGGCCAGGCCGATATCGTGACGTTGCATGTGCCCGAGCTGGCCTCCACCCACAGCATGCTCGGCGCCGAGCAGATCGCCGCCATGAAGCCGGGCAGCATCCTGATCAATGCCTCCCGCGGGACGGTGGTGGACATCGATGCGCTGGCAGCGGCGCTGCAGGCCCGCAAGCTGCTGGGTGCGGCGATTGACGTGTTCCCGGTCGAGCCCAAGAGCAACAAGGATGAGTTCCAGTCGCCGCTGCGTGGCATGGACAACGTGATCCTGACCCCGCACATCGGCGGCTCCACCATGGAGGCCCAGGCCAACATCGGCCTGGAAGTGGCGGAAAAGCTGGTCAAGTACAGCGACAACGGCACCACCACCTCGGCGGTGAACTTCCCCGAAGTGGCGCTGCCCGAGCACCCAGGCAAGAACCGCATCCTGCATGTGCACGAAAACCGCCCCGGCATTCTGTCGGCCATCAACCAGGTGTTTGCCGACAATGGGATCAACATCGCCGGCCAGTACCTGCGCACCGACGAGAAGGTGGGCTATGTGGTGATCGACATCGACGCCGAATCGTCGGCGCTGGCGCTGGCCAAGCTGTCGCAGATTCCGGGCACCATCCGCTGCCGCGTGCTGTTCTGAACGGCATCTGCTGGAATGCAAAAAAGGAGACCCCGGGTCTCCTTTTTTGATGGCGGCGTGCACCGCTGCGGCGTATGGGTTTCTGAAGCCTGGGTTCTGGGCCAAGGCTGGCAGCCGCAGTCAGACTGGCCGCAGGGAATGAAAAAGGCCCGCTACATGGCAGCGGGCCTTTGGTGTGTGGTGCCCATGGGCAGGATCGAACTGCCGACCTCTCCCTTACCAAGGGAGTGCTCTACCACTGAGCCACATGGGCGAAGCCTGAGATTCTAATACGTTTTTCTAGCCTGAGGTGAATCGGCGAAGTTGCTCATACGCCGGAGACCCCGCCGTCCTGGTGGTGGGCATTGGCTGGAGGAGCGTCATCGATGGCGAATTCACTGCTTCCCATCGGGAGGTGCATAGCCCATTGCCCGTACGGCCAGCTGTTGCAGCACGGCGTTGCTGCCAGACCCCATGGTGGGTAGGGAAGTGCGCAAGGCCCCGAGGGGGGAGGCGTCAGGCGCTCCGCTCCACAGCAGCAGCGGTACTTCATAGGTACTTGGCGCATCTCCCGTGCGGTAGGTCTGGCTCAGAGGCGGCATGACCAACCCGTGGTCGCTCGCATACAGCAGCAAAGACGAGGAGGGGTTGGATTGCTGGGCAATGGATATCCATTGTTCCAACAGATCACTGGTATAGAGAATCGAATTGTCGTAGGGGTCAGGCAGTTGATAGCGTGTCGCTGGATAGCGCTGATTGACGCCAGGGTGACTGCCATAGGTGTGCAAGACAATCAGCTTGTGTTCTGCGGTATCGCTGAGCGCCGTTTGCAGAAACGGCGTGAGCACCTCGTCAAAATCGCCATCGCCCACTTTTTTATAGACGTCCGTCGAACGCCTCAGGGCCAGGGAATAGAAATCCTCTTGCTGATTATTGAAGCGGGAGTTGGTGAAGACAAAAGTCTTGTACCCCGCATGATGGGCGAGATCAATGAACGATGCTGCTTGCCGTGCAACACTCTCGCTGGCAGAAAATCCGGTCAACATGAATGGCAAAGCGCTGGCCGTATTGGGCCCTTCCGCACGCACCTGAGTGGCCGCAACGCCGGCCTTGTTTCTGAGCGGGGCATTGGTGTCTGCATCCTGGTAGCCGAGCAGCGACCAGCGCTGCGCGGTTGCACTCTCGCCCAGGACCACGACGATGGTTTTGGCAAGCACATGCTCAGGTGGCTGGACGGGGATCAGCGGGTGATAGAACAAGCCCTGTTCCATTTCATGGTGGCGGAATGATGCCTGTACCAGGTGCATCGGGTACACGCGGTGCATTTTCTGGAAGAAGGTGGTGGAATCCATCTTTTTGCTGACCCCCCACGCTGCCAAGGCGGCCCATATGAGCATGGCACAGAGATAGCTGGTGCGAGGGGCTGTATAGGACCCATGGGAACGGGACCGAATGATGGTTTTGCTGGCGAAAAATGCCGCCATACACCAAGCCAATACCTGTGCGATTTGGAGAGCGGGGAGTGTCTGGACAAACTCCTTCATCTCGTTCTGATTGGAGCGCAGTGCGGTGGCGATGAAGAATTCATCGGCGAGATAGCCAAAAAAACCAATATGAAAGATGTTGATGGCGCCCAGCAGACTGAGCGTGATCAATGCAGGAATCAGAACGATTCTTGTCGCTGTCAATGGCCAGATGAGCAGCGCGGAAGCGGGCACCAGAATCCAGGCGATCCAGCTGCTGTCATGCAGCAATGCAGGGGTGAAGAGAAAAGACCAGGCAAGGAAAGCCGAGACCTGGGGCGTATTTATTCTTTTTGCCAGCAACTTTGATACTCATGGATACAAATGTGTCCAATGATATCAATTAGCACACGAAATATATATTTCGTGTGTGGGTTGCCAATCGCTGTGGCAAATCAAAGCAGCTAGCGATTGCAGACTTTCTTTGGGCTTCCCATGCGCTGCCGGACGTATCCAGTGCGCGGCGGCCACTACGTGGGTGTATCCACCAGCGCCTGGTACACGCCCTGACGCATCACCGTACGGTAGGGAATGCGCTGGGCCATGGACTGCATCATCAGGATGGCGAACAGGTCTTCCTGCGGGTCGATCCAGAAGAACGTGCCGTAGATGCCACTCCACGAGAAATCGCCCACGCTGCCGGGCAGCGGGTTCAGGCCGGATGCCGTGCGTACCGCAAAGCCCAGGCCGAAGCCCTGGCCCACATCGGGCGAGGGCAGCTGGGCGCCGAAGTAGGCCATGTCCGGGCCCATGCGCACGCCGGCGGGCAAGTGGTTGGCCGTCATCAGCGCCACGGTCTTGCGTGACAGCAGGCGCATGCCGTCCAGCTGGCCGCCGTTGCGCCAGAACAGGCACAGGCGGGCGTAGTCGCTGATGGTGGAGACCATGCCGCCGCCGCCCGACTGGAAGGCCATGGCCTGCGTGACCGGCGGCACGGGCGGCAGCTGCAGCTGCGGGCCTTCCGGCTGTGGCCAGGCCGCACGCTCGGCTGCGCTGTCGGGCGCGTGAAATGCCGTGTCGTGCAGCTGCAGCGGGGTGGTGATGTGCTGCCGCATGAATTCGGCCAGGGTCTGGCCGCTCACCACTTCCACCACGCGTCCCAGCACATCCGTGCTCATGCCGTATTCCCACACCGTGCCGGGCTGGTCCAGCAAGGCCAGTTGCGATAGTTTGGTGATGAACTGCGCGTTGTTGTCGTTCTTGTGGCCCAGCTTGGCGCTGATGTAGGCCTGCTTGAGTGGGTTGGGGCTGCCCGGTACGCCATAGGTGATGCCGGCGGTGTGGCGCAGCAGATCGTGCAGGGTGATGGGACGGGCCAAGGGCTCCAGCACCACCTGGGGCGCACTGCCATCGGTGGCGGGCTGCACGCGGCCCACTCTCAGCTGGGCCAGCTCGGGCAGGTATTTGGCCACCGGGTCCAGCAGGGCCAGCTGGCCTTGCTCCAGCAGCATCATGATGGCCAGAGAGGTGAGTGGCTTGGTCATGGAGGCAATGCGAAAAATCGCATCCGGTCGCATGGCCGTGCCCTTGGCGGGATTCAACTGCCCGAAGCTTTCCAGATAAGCCAGTTGTCCGTGCCGTGCCACCAGGGCCACCGCGCCGGGGATCTCGCCACGGTCCACGCCTTGCTGCAGGCGGGCAGACAGGCGTTGCAGCCGGTCGCTGCCCAGTCCCAGCGATTCGGGGGAATCCGCCCAGGGCAGGCCGGGAATATGGAAGCGGGGGGTAGCGGACATGGCGGCTCCTGCGCAAACAACGGTGAACGGTGCAGCCATTGTTGCCAGTGACCGCGCCGCAAGCTGTTGTTTGCGGGACAGCGGTGCAGGGGGCAGGGGCGTTAAGTGCCTTGGCCCTGGCACAGCTGTGCCTTGCTGTGCTCCCAGGGGTGGCCTTCGGCATCCAGCAACACCTGGCGGGGGCGGTGTGTCGGGCTCAAGGCCTGCAGGGAGTAGCCCAGTGCCTGGATGGCCATTTCCGGTATCACCGTATTGCTGATGTGCACCTGCGCCGGATCCTGCTGGCGCAGCGGTGTGAGCAGCTGGGCATTCTGTGCCAGGGACACCGGATTGGCCCAGGCCAGCGCGGGAATCTCGTAGCTGCTGAGACTGCCTCCGCTGCGCGAGGAGCCGCTGCAGGGGGGCACCACCACACCGTGGTCGCTGGCATAGAGCAGCAGGGCGGATTGCTGCGGGCTGCTGGCGTCCAGCATCCGGATCCATTGCGCCAGCAAATCACTGGTGTAGCGGATGGAGGTGTCGTAGCTGTCGGCCAACTGGTGGGCGGTCTTGGGATAGCGGCTGGCTGCGGTGACATGGCTGCCGTAGGTGTGCAGCACGATCAGTTTGCGGGGAGCGGGATCTTGCAATGCGGTCTGCAAAGCCGGTGTCAGTACCTCGTCGTAATCGCCATCACCCACCTTGAGGTAGACATTGGCGCTGCGGCGCAGTGCGTGGGTCAGGAAATCTTCCCCGGTGCGCAGATAGCGCGAGTTGTTGAGCACGATGGTTTTGTACCCTGCGTGCTGTGCCAGGTCGATAAAGCTGGGAGCCTGGTGCGTCACGCTGTCGAGCGCGGACAGCCCCGTCAAGACATAAGGCAAGGCGGCGGCGGTATTGAGTCCGTTGGCCAGCACGCGTGCCACCTGCAGCCCGGGGATGTCCTGCAGCGAAGCGTTGGTCGGAGCCTGCTGGTAACCCAGCAGCGACCAGCGATGGGCCGATGCGCTTTCGCCCAGCACCACGACCACGGTATCTACCTGGGATTGCGGGGACGGCGGTGTTGGCTCTGGCAGTAGCGGGGTGTACAGCAGTGCGTCGGTGATCTGGTATTGGCGCCAGCCGGCATTGGCGATGTGCAGGGGGTAAACGATGTGCAGCTTGCGCAGGGCGGTGGTGGTATTCAGGGGGCCTGTCCAGTGGCTGTAGCCCAAGAACCCGGCCCAGACCAGCAGCGCCGCTATCGCCAGGCGCTGGCTGGCACGCCCTTGCAGGTTGGGTTCATTGCCCTTGCGCAGCATGAAACGCACGATGCCCGCGCAGAGCAGCAGCCACACGGCACACCAGACCATGGTCCCCATGGGCAGAGAGGTCAGAAATTCCCGGGTTTCGCTGCTGGTGGTGCGCAAGGAAGAGGCAATGAAGAATTCATCGATCAGATAGCCGAAGAACCCGTCGTGCACGATGTTGGCGGCACCCAGAATGACCAGAAACAGGACACTCACGATCCGCAGCGGACGCCACACGGCCAAGGGCCAAAACAGCAGGGCAGACAGCAACAGCAGAAACACCGCACGGGGAGATGCTCCTGCCAACATGGAGGGCAGAAACAGGATGGTCCAGACTGCGAATGCAGCAAGGAGAGAGGCGGGGCGAGCAGGCATGGCGCAAAAAGCAAAGACGCCCGGTGGACGGGCGTCTTACAAAACGTTGCTCAATTGTAGGGGTGTTACAAAACGCTGACAAAGGCAGTCAGCGATGCGCTGCGGCGCAGCACATCGGCTGCGGGTGAACCGCTGCAACACGGTCTGTGCGTTCACGCCGGCACGTGGATGTGCCGCTTGATGTGCTTGAGGTTGGCAACGATGGTGAAAGTCATCACCACCAGCATCGACCAGGAGCTCCACTTGCCCACATGCACGGTGGACCAGGCGCCCAGCTGGTTCGGGTAGGCCCATACGCCGGCGAAGGTGCTGATGTTCTCGGCCAGCCAGATGAAAAAGCCGATCAGCACAAACGCCAGCAACAGCGGCATGCGGCGGTCCCGGTCCAGCGGGCGGTAGACCACCGTGGTGCGTGCATACAGGCCCAGGGCGCAGGCGGCCAGATACCAGCGGTAGTCGCCGATGTAGTGGTGGGTGAAGAAGTTGGCGTAGATCAGCACCGCCACCAGCGCTGCCATGGGGTAGAGCGGATGGTGCAGGATGCGCAGGTCAAACAGGCGCCAGGCCTGGATGATGTAGCTGCCCACGGCCGCGTACATAAAGCCGGAAAACAGCGGTACGCCCCAGAGCTTGGTATAGGCAAAGTCCGGGTAGGCCCAGGATTTGATGCCGCTGGAGGTCTTGAACACCTCCAGGGCAAAACCCACCACGTGGAACAGGCTGATGGCCTTGAGTTCATCCCAGCTCTCCAGCCGCGTCGCCACCATGGCGATCTGGATGGCCAGTGCGGCGATCAGGAGCAGATCGTAGCGCGGCACACCCCACAGCCCGGCCCGCGGGGTGACGAACACGGCGGCAAAGAACAGGCCCACAAACAGGCAGCTGCGCGCATTCTTCAGGCCGAAGAACCAGAACTCCCACACAAAACGTTTCAGCCCTGCAAGGCCATCGGGCACCGGACGGTGCATCAGCCATGCGTCCAGACGGTTCAGGCGTTGCAGGGACGAGCGGGAGGGCGGCACGGCGGCCGTCGTGGCAGAAGAAGCAGGCATGGGGTACGGAAAGCCGCGCCACCGCTGGCGCGCGCAAGGAGAGGGAATAGATACGCTGCGAGTATGCCTGGGCGCTGCAGCGGGGCCAGGCCAGTCACAGACATGTGCCTTGCTGGGTCTGTGCACTGCGTTGCGCGGGGCGGTCTGGCCAGTGCAGGTGCGAAACACAATGGGCAGGTTCCGTGGTCCTGCGCGTCGTCAGACAGACTTGCACAGCTCAGGCGTCCATGCCGGAAAATCCTTGCAGCCTGTATCCGCTGTAGACACAAGGCTTTAGCGCACCTGCTGCGCCGCAAATGCGGCGCGGGGCTGCACATAGCTGTCCTGTGCCTGAACCAGCTGCAGCTCGCGCTGGCCGCTGTCGTGGGTGCGCTGCAGCAGCTCGAACATGCTGGCGGTGGTCCGCTCCAGTGCCTGCAGGGCCGAGCCCGTCTCGCCGAACTGCTGGCTGTAGTGGGCGGCAAACAGCGCCGCCGTTACATCGCCCGAGCCATTGGCCTTGAACGGCAGGTGCGGCGTGGTCACCAGCCAGGCACCGGTGGCATCGGCCGCCAGCATCTCGATGCTGCCGGGCGCCGCATCGGGCCGGTGCACGCTCGTCACCAGCACTGCGCGCGGGCCCATGGCCATCACGGTATCCACGGCCGCCAGGGTGCTGTCCAGCGTGCTGGCCTCGGTGTCCGCCAGATAGCCCAGCTCGAATTGGTTGGGCGTCACCAGGTCGGCGGCCGGCACCACGCGTTCGCGCAGCAGCACCGGAATGGCCGGGTTCACAAAACAGCCCGACTTTGCATTGCCCATCACCGGGTCGCAGGTGTAGGTAGCCTGGGGGTTGAGTGCCTTCACCCGGGCCACGGTGGACAGGATGGCGTCGGCAATGTCGGCACCGCCCTGGTAGCCGCTGAGCACCACATCCACCTGCGCCAGAGCACCGCGCGCCTCCATGGCGTCCACGATGGCCGTCACCTCGCTGGCGGGAATGGCTGATCCGCCCCACTGGCCGTAGCCCGTGTGGTTGGAGAAGTTGACGGTGTAGACCGGCCACACCTCGTGCCCCAGGCGCTGCAACGGAAACACCGCTGCCGAGTTGCCGACATGGCCGTAGGAGACATGGGATTGGATGGAGAGGATGTTCATGGTGGATGGAAAGGGGGTGAGCGCAGCGCTGGATGGTGGAAATGTTAGCGCTGTGGCCTGGGTGTGGTGGAGCTGGATCAGGCTCTTTTGCGCAAAGGCGTGGTCTGCGTATGGTGTGGGGTGTTGGTGTGCATCAGAAGAACAGGAAGATGCCATCCCAACAGTCGGTATGGCAGTGGATGCGCGACTGATTCAGCCATGCAAAAAGCCTCCCTGGGGAGGCTTTTTGATTGCAGAGAGGGGTTCGGCGAGGGATGGCTTACGCCAGCTTCGCCTTCAACAGCTCATTCACCTGTCCCGGATTGGCCTTGCCCTTGGACGCCTTCATCACCTGGCCGACCAGGGCGTTGAATGCCTTGTCCTTGCCGGCGCGGTATTGCTCCACGTTGGCGGGGTTGGCAGCAATCACCTCGTCGATGATGGCTTCCAGCGCGCCGGTGTCGTTGGACTGCTTGAGGTCCTTGGCTTCGATGATGGCGTCCACGTCGCTGCCTTCACCGCTCCACAGCGCTTCAAACACCTGCTTGGCAGAGTTGTTGCTGATGGTGCTGTCCGAAATACGGCCGATCAGGGCGCCCAGTTGCTGGCTGCTGACCTTGACCGCGTCCATGCCGATTTCCTCGGTGTTCAGGCGGCGGGAGATTTCGCCCATCACCCAGTTGCTCACCAGCTTGGGCTGGCCGCAGGCCTGGGCAGCATCTTCAAAGTAGGCCGCCATGGCCTGGCTTTGGGTCAGCGTGGTGGCGTCGTACGCGGGCAGGCTGTACTGCTCGACGAAGCGGGCGGCCATGGCGCGGGGCAGCTCGGGCATGCCGGCCTTGACCTGTTCCACCCACTCGGGCGCGACCACCAACGGGGGCAGGTCGGGGTCGGGGAAGTAGCGGTAGTCGGCTGCGTCTTCCTTGGTGCGCATGGCGCGGGTCTCGCCCGTGTCGGGGTTGAACAGCACGGTGGCCTGCTGGATCTTGTGACCGTCTTCAATCTGCTCGATCTGCCAGAGGATTTCGTAATCGATGGCGATCTGCATGTTGCGAAACGAGTTCAGGTTCTTGATCTCGCGGCGGGTGCCCAGCGGCTGGCCGGGCTTGCGCACCGACACGTTGGCGTCGCAGCGGAACGAGCCTTCCTGCATGTTGCCGTCGCAGATGCCGATCCAGGTGACGATCTTGTGCAGCTCCTTGGCGTAGGCCACGGCCTCGGCGGTGCTGCGGATGTCAGGCTCGGTCACGATTTCCAGCAGCGGCGTGCCGGCGCGGTTCAGGTCGATGCCGGACTGGCCGATGAACTCGTCGTGCACAGACTTGCCGGCGTCTTCCTCCAGGTGGGCGCGCACCAGGCGCACGGTCTTGAGGACGTTTTCCTTGCCTTCTTCCAGATAGAAGCTGACTTCACCGCCTTGCACCACGGGAATCTCGAACTGCGAGATCTGGTAGCCCTTGGGCAGATCGGGGTAGAAGTAGTTCTTGCGGGCAAAGATGCTGCGCGGCGCAATGTGCGAACCCAGCGACAGACCGAGCTTGATGGCGCATTCCACGGCGGTGCGGTTCATGACCGGCAGGGTGCCGGGCAGGGCCAGATCGACCGGGCAGGCCTGTGTGTTGGGCTCGGCACCAAAGGCGGTGCTGGCGCGGCTGAAGATTTTGCTGTGGGTGGCCAGCTGGGTGTGGGTTTCGAAGCCGATGACGACCTCGTAGCCATTGATCAGTTTCACTGTCATATGTATCTCGTCCTTCCTGCGCTTCTCAAATACCGGCGGGCGTGCGCAGGTGGAAATCGGTGGCTTGCTGGAAGCGGTGGGCCGCGTTGAGCAGCCTGGCTTCGCTGAAGTAGTTGCCGATCAGCTGCAGGCCCACGGGCATGCCACCCGCGCCAAAGCCGGCGGGCAGGCTCATGCCGGGCAGGCCGGCCAGCGAGGCGGGCAGGGTGAAGATGTCGGCCAGGTAGTTGCTGACCGGGTCGGCCTTGCCGCCAATGGCCCAGGCCGTGGTGGGCGCAGCGGCGCCGGCGATCACGTCGCAGTCCTTGAAGGCGGTCTGGAAGTCGTCGGCAATCATGCGGCGGATCTTCTGGGCTTGCAGGTAGTAGGCGTCGTAATAGCCTTCGGACAGCACATAGGCGCCGATCATGATGCGGCGCTTGACCTCATCGCCAAAGCCTTCGGCGCGGGTCTTCTTGTACATATCGCTCAGGTCGGCGTAGTCCTTGGCGCGGTGGCCGAACTTCACACCGTCAAAACGCGACAGATTGGACGAGGCTTCGGCCGGTGCCAGGATGTAGTACACGGGCACGGACAGCTCGGTGCGCGGCAGGCTCACGGGCACCAGCTTGGCGCCCAGCTTTTCGTATTCCTTCAAGGCCGCATCGACGGCGGTGCGCACGTCGGCGCTCAGGCCTTCGCCAAAGAACTCGGCGGGAATGCCGATGCGCAGGCCTTCGATGCTGTCGCCCAGCTTGGCGCTGAAGTCTTCGGGCGGCACATCCAGGCTGGTCGAGTCACGGTCCAGATCGGGGCCGCACATCTCGCTCAGCAGCAGGGCGCAGTCTTCGGCGCTGCGGCCCATGGGGCCCGCCTGGTCGAGGCTGGAGGCAAACGCGATCATGCCGTAGCGGCTGGCGCGGCCATAGGTGGGCTTGATACCGGTGATGCCGCAGAACGATGCGGGCTGGCGGATGGAGCCGCCGGTGTCGGTGCCGGTCACGGCGGGCGCCAGGCGGGCGGCCACGGCCGCAGCCGAGCCGCCGGACGAGCCGCCGGGCACGCGGTTCGTGTCCCAGGGGTTGCGCACGGGCTGCGCGCTGTCGAAGCCGACCGGGGCAATGGCCGAGTTCTCATTGGCGCCGCCCATGGCGAATTCGTCGCAGTTCAGCTTGCCCAGGGTCACCACACCGGCGTCGGCCAGCTTGCGCACTACGGTGGCGTCAAACGGCGACCGGTAGCCTTCCAGCATCTTGCTGGCGGCGGTGGTGGGGAAGTCTTTGGTGACGAAGATGTCCTTGTGCGCAATGGGCACGCCGACCAGCTTGCCGCCCTTGCCTTCGGCAATCAGTGCGTCGGCCGCCTTGGCCTGGGCCAGGGTGGCGTCTTCATTCAGGGACATAAAGGCGCCCAGGTTCTGGTGGGCCTTGGCACGGGCCAGATAGTGCTGGGCGGCTTCGGTGGCGGAGACGTGCTTGGCGCGCAGCTGGGCGGCCAGCTCGGCCACGCCGAGGTGGTGCAGTTCGGTGTTGCTCATGGTTCTTTGGCTTTGCGCGTTCATTCGATGACCTTGGGCACCAGGAACATACCCTTGTCTGCTGCCGGGGCGTTTTGCATATTGGCTTCGCGGTTGTTGCACTCGCTCACCACATCGTCGCGCAGGCGCAGCACCACGTCCTGGATGGTCGCCACGGGGTGGGCCAGGGGCTGGACGCCGGAGGTATCCACAGCCTGCATTTTCTCGACGATGCCGAAAAATCCGTTCAATTGAGTGAGCATGCGCTCACTTTCAGGGGTCGAGAGCTCGAGCCGCGCCAGATTGGCGATGCGGTCGATGTCGTGCGAGGTGAGTGCCATAGAAAAAATGCCGATCAGAAACCCGATGCAATGCAGTGGTGCACTGCGTCCGGACATAAGTTATTCACAGGGGATACGGTATTATCTCGGCTTTGCCGTAATGACACCTGCAAAGACGTCATTGTGCAAAGATCCACCCCCGTTCTTCCCTGATTGCAAGTCACATATCCCGGCGATGGCAGGCCGAAGCGCATGCTGTGCCTGAGAGGAATTTGAATGTTCGGAGCCTTCCGTCGGTACTTCTCCACCGACCTCGCCATCGATCTTGGCACTGCCAATACGTTGATTTTCGCCCGCGACAAGGGCATTGTTCTGGACGAGCCTTCCGTCGTCGCCATCCGCCATGAAGGCGGTCCGC
Organism: Comamonas sp. CMM03; assembly: GCF_019218715.1. Classification (NCBI taxonomy): domain Bacteria; kingdom Pseudomonadati; phylum Pseudomonadota; class Betaproteobacteria; order Burkholderiales; family Comamonadaceae; genus Comamonas; species Comamonas sp. CMM03. Next base: position 439,360 of record NZ_JAHUXB010000003.1, read on the forward strand.
ACGGCAAGAAAGTGATCCAGGCCGTCGGCGCCGAGGCCAAGGCCATGCTGGGCAAGGTGCCCGGCAATATCGAAGCCATCCGCCCCATGAAGGACGGCGTGATTGCCGACTTCGTGATCACCGAGCAGATGATCAAGCAGTTCATCAAGATGGTGCACCCCCGCTCGGTGCTGGCGCCCAACCCGCGCATCATCATCTGCGTGCCCTGCGGCTCCACCCAGGTCGAACGCCGCGCCATCAAGGATGCGGCCGAAGCGGCCGGTGCTGCCCAGGTCTATCTGATCGAAGAGCCGATGGCTGCCGGTATTGGCGCCGGTCTGCCGGTGTCCGAAGCGTCGGGTTCCATGGTGGTGGACATCGGCGGCGGCACGACCGAAGTGGGCGTGATCTCGCTGGGCGGCATGGTCTACAAGGGCTCGGTCCGCGTGGGCGGCGACAAGTTCGACGAAGCCATCATCAACTACATCCGCCGCAATTACGGCATGCTGATTGGCGAGCCCACGGCCGAACTGATCAAGAAGCAGATCGGCTCCGCTTTCCCTGGCTCCGAAGTCAAGGAAATCGAAGTCAAGGGCCGCAATCTGTCCGAAGGCGTGCCGCGCAGTTTCACCATCTCCTCGAACGAGGTGCTGGAAGCGCTGACCGATCCGCTCAACCAGATCGTCTCTGCCGTGAAGAACGCGCTGGAGCAGACCCCTCCCGAGCTGGGTGCCGACATTGCCGAGCGCGGCATGATGCTGACCGGTGGCGGCGCGCTGCTGCGTGACCTGGACCGCCTGCTGGCCGAAGAAACCGGTCTGCCCGTGCTGGTGGCCGAAGAGCCGCTGACCTGTGTGGTACGCGGTTGCGGCATGGCTCTGGAGTCCATGGACCGCCAGGGCAGCATCTTTACCAGCGAGTAATCTTTTCGCCATGGCCGGGGCCTCCGGTCCCGGCGTTGCCCTCACCCTGTCATGAACAGCACACGCGCTCTGGATTCCGCTGTGTGCGGCGTTGCCGACGCCGCGCAGGTGGCTGCTCGTCTGCCGGGAGGCCGCGCATGAGCATGGGCACGCTGGAGCGCAGCGCTCCTTCCATGTTCAAGCAGGGCCCTTCCGCCCTGTCGCAGCTGGTGGCCTACAGCGCTTTGGCGCTGTTTTTGATGGTGGCCGATGCCCGCTTCAAAGTGGTGGAGCCGGTGCGCCAGGTGGTGTCCACCGTGCTGTATCCGGTGCAGTGGGCCATGGTCCAGCCGATCCGCTTCTTCAGCGGGGGCGTGACGTACTTCGACGACCTGGAAACCGCGCAGCAAGAAGCCCAGGAGGCCCGCCAGGCCATGCTGGCCATGGCACAGCGCGCGACCCAGTCCGATCAGCTGCTGCAGGAAAACGAGCAGCTGCGCCAGCTGCTGGCATTGCGGGACCGCGTGACCGTGCCGGCCAAGGCGGCACAGGTGATCTACGACACCCCCGATCCGTACACGCGCCGCGTGGTCATCGACAAAGGCCAGGTGGCGGGCGTGCTGGCCGGCTCGCCGGTCATCGACGAGCGCGGCGTGCTGGGCCAGGTGACGCGTGTGCAGCCCTTCCTGAGCGAGGTGCGCCTACTGGTGGACCGCGACCAGGCCATTCCCGTGCTGAACCAGCGCACCGGCGAACGCAGCGTGGCCTATGGCGATCCGTCGTCGCTGCGCAGTGACGCCATGGAACTGCGCTTCATGCCCAGCAATGCCGATGTGAAGGAAGGCGACCTGCTGACCACCAGCGGTGTGGACGGGGTCTACCCTTCGGGCCTGCCGGTGGCCAAGGTCTCCAAGGTGGAGCGCCGCGCCGAATCGGCCTTTGCCCGCATCTATTGCGAACCCGTGGCCCGCCTGCAAGGCGCGCGCCACGTGATGATTCTGGAACCCATGGACAAGGTGCTGCCGGACACCCCGCATGCGCCCGAGCCACCCACCGCCAAGCGCGATGACAAGTCCGCCAGCCGCCGTTCCACGGACGTGCGCCTGCCGGGACAGAAGGAGGCCAAGCCATGATCATGCCCCGCGGCCAAGAGCTGATGATGCCGGTGAACCCGCTGTTCATCGCGCTGACCATCGTCGTGGCGCTGGCCCTGAACATGCTGCCCTGGGGCGGCTGGGTCTGGATGCCGGACTGGCTGCTGCTGGTGCTGGCCTTCTGGGGCGTGCACCAGTCCGGCAAAGTGGGCATGGGCATCGGCTTTTTCCTGGGCCTGAGCATGGACGTGCACCAGTCCGCGCTGCTGGGCCAGCATGCGCTGTCCTATGTGCTGCTGATGTTCGCCTGCCGCCAGGCCAGCCGCCGCGTGCTGTGGTTCAACGTGCTGATCCAGGCCATGTACATGGCGCCGCTCTTTGTGATGGCCCATGCCGTGGAAGTGGTGGTCCGCATGGTGGCCGGCGGCATCTTCCCCGGCCCCTGGGTGCTGATTGCTCCGCTGATCGAAGCCCTGCTGTGGCCGGTGGCCAGCTGGATTCTGCTGGCACCGCAACGCCGTCCCCCGGACCGGGACAGCAACCGCCCGCTGTGAGGAGCTGCGCCATGCACAGCCGCAGCCCGGTGCGGGCGCATGCGAGGACGAAACGACCATGGTGAACCTGGACGTACGCAACACCGAATCCGAGCTGATGGACTTCCGCGTCCGTGTCTGGGTGATCGGCGTGGTGGTCATGCTGTTGCTGGGGGTGGTCTGGGCACGCCTGGTGGTCCTGCAGGTGGTGCGCCATGACGCCTATGCCGAGCGTGCGGAAAGCAACCGCACGGCGGTGGTGCCCATCGTGCCCAACCGGGGCCAGATCCTGGACCGCAACGGCGTGGTGCTGGCCTCCAACTATTCCGCCTACACGCTGGAAATCACCCGCTCCAAGGTCGAGAACCTGGAAGAGACCATCGACCAGCTGGCCGAGGTGGTGGAGATCAGCCAGCGCGATCGCCGCAAGTTCAAACGGCTGATGGAGGACTCCAAGAGCTTCGAGTCCATTCCCATCCGCACCCGCCTGAGCGATGTGGAAGTGGCCAAGTTCGCCGCCCAGCGCTGGCGCTTTCCGGGGGTGGACATCCAGGCCCGTCTGTTTCGCTCCTATCCGCTGGAAAACGTGGGCAGCCATATCGTCGGCTATATCGGCCGGGTCAGCCAGAAGGACAAGGAAGCCATCGAGGAGTGGGAAGATGCCGCCAACTACCGTGGCACCGAAGTCATCGGCAAGCTGGGCATAGAGCAAAGCTACGAAAAGGAGCTGCACGGCCAGACGGGCTGGGAGCAGCTGGAAACTTCGGCCGGTGGCTATGCCGTGCGCCGCCTCAACAGCCGCCCCGCCACACCGGGGGATTCCATCGTGCTGTCGCTGGACATCCGTCTGCAGAAGATGGTGGAAGAGCTGTACGGCAACCGCCGCGGTGCGCTGGTGGCCATCGATCCGCGCAATGGCGAGGTGCTGGCCATGGTCAGTAAGCCCACCTATGACCTGAACCTGTTCGTGGGCGGCATCGACACGGAAAACTGGGCCATGCTCAATGAGTCCATCGACCGGCCGATGCTCAACCGTGCGCTGCGCGGCACCTATCCACCGGGCTCCACCTTCAAGCCTTTCATGGCGATTGCCGGTCTGGAAAGCGGCAAGCGCACGCCGGACACCACCATCATGGACAACGGCAGCTGGACGTTTGGCGGTCACACTTTTCGCTCCGGCCACCCGAACGGCCCGACCAATCTGCGCCGTTCCATCATCAAGTCATCCAATGTGTACTACTACATGCTGGCCAACGACATGGGCGTGGAGGCCATCCACGACTGGCTGGCGCCCATGGGCTTTGGCCAGCTGACGGGGGTGGACCTGAAGGGCGAGGTGCGTGGCGTGCTGCCCAACCAAGAATGGAAGCGCAACACCTACAAGCGCCCCGAGCAGAAGAAGTGGTTTGCCGGTGAAACCATCTCCCTGGGCATTGGCCAGGGCTATAACAACTTCACCATTCTGCAGCTCGCCAACGCCATGGCCATGCTGGCCAACCATGGCGTCAAGAACAAGCCGCAGCTGGGGCTGGGGCGGGTGGACGCGGTGACCCGTGAATACCAGCCTCTGCCGCGCGATGCCGCCCAGCCCATGGGTTACAAGGCCAGCAATGTGGAGGCGGTGCGCAGCGCGGTGGCCGCGGTGACGGTGGAAGGCACGGCACGTGGCGTGTTCATGGGCGCTTCCTACCAGTCGGCCGGCAAGACCGGTACCGCCCAGGCCGTGGGCGTGCGCCAGAATGAGAAGTACAACGCTTCCAGGCTGAGCGAATACCAGCGCGACCATTCGCTCTATATTGCCTATGCGCCGGTGGATAACCCCACCATCGCCCTGGCCGTGATCGTGGAGAACGCCGGCTTTGGTGCGGCGGCCGCAGCGCCTATCGCCCGCCGCGTGATGGACTACTGGCTGCTGGGTCGCTACCCCAGCGAGGACGACATGGCCGCCATGCGCAAGGGCCAGGCCTCCACGCCCATCGGCCCCTCGCGCAATGCCAACGACATCCCGCTGCCCGGTGAGACCCTGCCGCTGGCGGGCCTGCCGGTGCATCCGCTGCCCGACTACCGCACCGATGGGGCTGCCGCGGTAGCCGTACCGAGCGGCCCGGTGGAAGTCGAAGAGGATTGAGCGCTGCGGGCCTGGATCCGTGGATGGCCAGGCGGGAGTGGAGATGAAAAAAGGCGCCTCAGGGCGCCTTTTTGATGGGGGTGTGCCAAGAACCGGATGGGGTTCAGGGCTTGGCTGCTTCGGGAAGTGCGCCGCCATCGTCCTCCGGCCGGCCTGGCGAGGCCGGGGTCCACTGGCTGAAGATCAGCGCCACCACGATCAAAGCTGCGCCGGCCATGGCCACGGGGCCCATCTGCTCGCCAATCAGCACCCAGGCCGTCAGCGCCGCAAACACCGGCTCCAGCCCAAAGACGATGGCGCTGCGCATGGCATCCACGCGCTGCTGGCCCCAGGCCTGCAGCGTCACCACGATCACGCTGGCAATCAGGCCCAGGTAGGCCACGGCCATCCAGGCGGTGGAGTCCAGCGCGGCAGCGCCTTCCCGCAGGGCCCCAAAACCGCCTTGCAGGGCCAGCGCCGCCGTGGCGCAGCCCAGCATCACCGTGGCCTGTGCCGCGGCCATGCGTGTGGCGCGCAGCGGTGCGGCGGCCGTGCGGCGCGCGGCTTCTTCCAGTGTCAGGATGTAGATGGCGTAGAACAGCGTGCTGGCCAGGGTCAGGGTGTCCCCCCAGTTCCAGGGCGCGTCTTCAAAGAACATGAAAAACATGCCGGCCAGTGCCATGGCGCAGGCGACCCACAGCTGCCAGCCATAGCGCCGGCCCAGCACGGCCATGGCCAGGATGGGGACCACCAGCACATTCAGGCCGGTGACAAAGGCGTTGCGGTTGCTGCTGGTGTGGGCCAGGCCTTCCACCTGCAGCCAGAAGGCGATGAACATCATGCCCCCCAGCAGCAGGCCCCAACGGCGCTCGCTGCGGCGCATGCCGCGCCACAGCGGCAGCAGCACGGCGCTGGCAATGATGAAGCGCAGCCAGATGATTTCCAGCGCCGACAGGTGGCCGGACAGCAGCTTCATGGCCGGGAAGGTCGTGCCCCAGACTACGGTGACGGTCAGCAGGGCCGCCAGGCCCCAGCGTTCGGTGCGCATACGCAACCCACTTTCAGTGCCTGTGCGCAGGCAGCAGGCGGTCAAAACCACACAGCAGCAGCCTGTGGCCTTGCAGTGACTGTCTGGAACGCATTGCTGCGCAAGATGGCCACTACACGAACACCGCGTGCTCCTTTTTTCGATGTGCTCAGGCGTTCAGGCGCTCATGCGGCCGATGAAGGCGCGGATACGGTCATTGGCCGGGTTGTTGAAGAACTCGGCGGGCGGCGCATCGTGGGCAATGCAACCCTGGTCGAAGAACATCACGCGGTCGGCCACTTCACGGGCAAAGCCCATTTCGTGGGTCACGACGATCATGGTCATGCCGGCCTTGGCCAGCTGGCGCATCACGTCCAGCACTTCCTGCACCATCTCGGGGTCGAGTGCACTGGTGGGCTCGTCGAACAGCATCACCTTGGGCTCCATGGCCAGCGCACGGGCAATGGCCACGCGCTGCTGCTGGCCACCGGACAGCTGCCAGGGGTATTTGTGCGCATGGGCTTCCATGCCCACGCGCTTGAGCAGGGTCATGGCCTTCTCGTTGGCCTGGGCGCGTGGCAGCTTGTGGATGCGGCGGGGCGCCAGCGTCACGTTGTCCAGCACGCTCATGTGGCCGAACAGATTGAACTGCTGGAACACCATGCCGACTTCGCTGCGCTGCTTGAGCAGCGTGGCCTCGTCGTCGGTCACTTCTGTGCCGCCGATGGTGATGGAGCCGCTGTCATGTGGCTCCAGCCGGTTGATGGCGCGCAGCAGCGTGCTCTTGCCGGAGCCGGAGGCGCCGATGATCACGGTCACCTCGCCGGTGCGGAACACCGTGGACACGCCTTTGAGCACCTCGTGGTTGCCAAAGGATTTGCGCACATTCTGCGCAACGATATAGGGGGAGCCGGTTTGCGTGGTGCTCATTTGGCGCGTCCTTCCACGTCAAAGCGGTACTCGATGGCATGCGTCACCTGGGTCACCAGCGTGGTCAGAATCAGGTAGGTGATGGCCACCGTCACCAGCGTCTGCACGGGCTGGAAGGTGGCCGACTGGATGCGGTTGCCCACATTGGTCAGCTCCACCACGCCAATCGCATAGGCCAGCGAGGAATCCTTGAGCAGGGCCACAAAGTTGCTCACCAGCGGCGGCAGCGAAATCTTGAACGCCTGGGGGAACACCACATCCAGGAACACGCGGGTCTTGGGCAGGCCCAGGGCGCGGGCGGCTTCGGTCTGACCACGGGGCACGGCCAGCAGACCGGCACGGATGGCTTCTGCGTTGTAGGCGCCGGCATTCAGGCCCAGGGCGACCACGGCCGCGGCGAAGTCCGGCAGGTTCAGTCCGGGCACCAGCACGGGCAGGGCGAAGTAGACAAACAGGATCTGCACCAGCAGCGGCGTACCGCGGATGGCCCAGATATAGAAACTGGCAATCCAGCGCAACCAGGCCAGGCGGGAGGTGCGGGCCAGTGCGGCGCCGGTGCCCAGCACCAGGCCGGCGGCGCCGGATACCAGCGTCAGGTACAGCGTGGTGAGTGCGCCTTCTGCGAACAGTTCGGCATTGGATCCAATGGGTTCAGGGAAATACGAGAGGAACTGACCCAGCAGGGACAGCACCAGCACCATCAGCAGCAGGGCGGCGATCAGCGTGGCATTGCTGCGCTGGGTGCGGCTCCAGTGCGCGGGCCAGAGGGCGAGAAACATGGGCGAATGGAGAAAAAAGCAAACGGCCAGGCCGGGGAGGGCCTGGCCGCCAGGGGGTTACTTGCAGGTGACGTCTTCTTGGAAGTACTTCTTGGAGATGGTACCCACGGTGCCATCGGCAATCGCTTCCTTCAGGGCCTTGTTCCAGGCATCGGCCAGGCCCTGGTTGCCCTTGGAGACGGCGGCGGCAATGTGTTCGATGAACAGCATGTCTCCGGCCTTGAGCCCAGCCTTGGGGGCCTTGGCCAGCATTTCCTTGGCGACGAAGCGGTCGGTCACCCAGGCGTCGACGCGCTTGGAGCTCAGTGCGCTGCGTGCGGCTTCGTCGGTGGGGAAATTCTTCACTTCCTTGACGCCAGCCACCTTCTTCACGTTGTCCATGTAGCTGGTGCCGGTCTGCACGGCCACGACCTTGCCGGTCAGATCGCCGACCTTGGAGATGGAGGGTGTCAGCGACACGATCTGACCGCCCGAGCAGTAATGGGGATGGGTGAAGGTGACTGCCTTGGCGCGCTCTTCGGTGACGCCGTGCGAGGCGACCACCAGATCCCAGCGGTCCTGGGCCAGCCCAGTCAGCAGGGCGTCAAAGCCCACGGTCTTCCACTCGAACTTCAGGCCCATCTTCTTGGCCACGGCTTCGCCCACCTCGACTTCGTAGCCGGTCAGCTGCTTGCCCTTGTAGAAGTTGAAGGGTGCGTACTGGCCTTCGGTTGCCAGAACGATGGTGCCGCTCTTCTGGATCTCTTCCAGCGGGCGGGCTTGGGCAATAACGGCACCGCACAAAGCGGCAGCCACGGCAACGGCCTTCAACACTTGCATACGCACTCCTCGTTTCCTTGTGGAATGTTGTTCTGAACAAAAAACCGGCAGGCAGGACAGCCGGTCATTGATTATGGGGAGCAGGGGCGCCAGGGCGCAAAGTACCTAAACCCACATTAGCAAAATTATAGGGAGATATATGCTTATGCCCTATGGCCTCTATAGCGTGCGGAATATGGCTGTATGCGATCTACATGGAGTGTGGCTGCACACTTTTTGCGTGCCGCAAAATTCCTGACAGTTTGGCAACACCCGGGCACCGGGTGTGCGCAAGACCCCACAGAGGATAGCCCGGCGACCGGGCAAGCGTGCTGGCACGTTGCGTACCGGCAGCGCTTTGCCAAGGCTTATTCAGGGCAGCGGATATCTTCCTTGAACCACTTCTGCGAAATCTTGGCGTAGCTGCCGTCCTTCAGCGATTCGGCAAACGCCTTGTTCCAGGCGCCGACCAGGCTCTGGTTGCCCTTGGCCACGGCCGCGGCAATGCGCTCGACGAACAGCATTTCGCCCTGCTTGAACTGGATGCTGGGGTTTTTGGCCAGCATTTCCTTGGCCAGGAAGCGCTCGGTGACCCAGGCATCGGCGCGCTTGGACATCAGCGCATGCATGGCGGCTTCGTTGGTGGGGAAGTTCACCACGCGCTTCACACCGGGCACATGCTTTTGCACATAGTCCAGGTAGGTGGTGCCGGTCTGGGCCGAGACAGTCTTGCCGGCCAGGTCCTTGCCGCCCTTGATGCTGTCGGACAGCGAAATCACCTGGGCACCCGAGCAGTAATGGGGCAGGGTGAAGGTCACGGCCTTTTCGCGTTCGGGCGTGATGCCGTGCGATGAGATGACCAGATCCCAGCGGTCCTGGGACAGACCGGTCAGCAGGGAATCGAAGGGAATGGTTTTCCATTCGAACTTCACACCCATCTTCTGGGCCATCAGTTCGGCCAGGTCCACTTCAAAGCCCACCAGCTTCTTGCCTTCAAAGTAGGCAAACGGGGCGTAATAGCCCTCGGTGGCCAGGCGCAGCGTGCCGTCCTTCTGGATGGCGTCGAACGAACGGGCTTGGGCAGCGGTTGCGCCCAGCAGGGCCAGGGTGGCCGCAGCAATCAGGGAAATGCGTTTCATGGGAATGGGTTCCAGCAGCCGTCGCGCAGGACAAGTGCCCCGGCCCCGGATGGACGGAGCGCGCCTGCATGATCAGCAGGTTCACAGTGAGGGCCCACAGCCGCCGGACCGCGGGATGCCGCAAAGGGCGTCGTGCAAGGCGGTGGGCTGGGCTGTGTCGCGCGGCGGTGCGGTGGCACCGGCGTTGTGCGCGGCTTTAAGGCGAAAGCAGCAGCAATTATAGAAGCGAGGCCCCGTGGCCGCAGATGGCGGGCTTCGCAGCCCGCGTGCACGGCAGGGCTTGCAGGTGGCTGCGGGCTCAGAGCAGCTTGAAAGCGTCCCAGCCGGTCTTCAGGATCAGCAGGCTCACCACGCCGATGAAAATGGTGCGCACAAAGCCCGTGCCGTGGCGCAGGGCCATCCAGGTGCCCAGCATGCTGCCCAGCACATTGGCCACGGCCAGCGGGATGGCGAAATGCCACCACACATGGCCCTTGAGCGAGAACAGCAGCAGCGCTGCCGCGTTGGACGCCAGGTTCAGCAGCTTGGCGCTGGCCGAGGCGTTCAGGAAGTCATAGCCCAGCAGACGCACGAACAGAAAGACAAAGAAGCTGCCGGTGCCGGGGCCAAAGAACCCGTCATAAAAGCCGATCAGCAGGCCGATGGCGCTGGCCGCCCACATCTCGGTGCGGCCGGTCAGGCGCGGCGCATGGTCGCGGCCCAGCTCCTTCTTGGCCAGGGTATACAGCAGCACGCCCAGCAGGATGAAGGGCAGCAGGATGCGCAGAAAGTCGGGCTTGATCAGGGTGACCGCCCAGGCCCCCAGAAAGGCTCCGACCAGGGTGGCGCCAATGGCCGGCACCAGCGTGACCCAGGTGATGCGCACCCGGTGGCTGTACTGCCAGGCCGAAATCGCCGTGCCCCAGACGGCTGCGCTTTTGTTGGTGCCGAACAGCGTGGCGGGGGTGGTGGTGGGAAAGGCCGCAAACATGGCCGGCACCAGGATCAGACCGCCGCCCCCCACGATGGCATCCACAAAACCGGCCAGTGCCGAGGCGAGGGAGACGAGTATCCATTCCATAGTGGCGCGGATTGTCGCACCGCCAGGGGCCGCCGCCGTGCTGCAGGGGCTGAATTCGGCGGGCCATAAAAAAGCGCCGGTCAATGCCGGCGCTGGGAAAGCAATCTCGATGTCGGATGCTTTTTATGAATATTGGTCTGGTTGTGTCGAGTCGTCTCCTCGGCTCCTCCGTGTCGCACCGTGGTGCGCTCAGAAGTGGGACTACTGTAAGACTTGCACTGACGCGGTGCATCGGGGATTTCCCGCAGCGGGAAGACCGCTGGTTGTCACGACTGCAAGCAGGTGCAACCGTTTGGACAGCTACGACCTGCATGGTGCAGGAGGCAACGGCTTGTGCGCACTTACAAAATAGGAGCTTACAGCGTACATGCACCAGGCTTTGGCGGCTTGATGGAGATCAGGTTGGGCATGGAATAAGCCCTCGCTGCTCTGATTTTTGGATGCCCGCCGCACGCACCGTCCTGGTGCGCGTCCCGCGCTGTGTGAACCCGGGCAGACGGCAGCCCTGCATGGACCGCCAGCGACCAGGAGGGGCGCGCTGACGGTGACGCCTTCACCCTCGGGCCCAGGGGGCGGGCCGGGGCGGCTCAGGCGGTTGCCGTTTCCGGCACGGGCGCCACCGCTGCATGCTGGCGGCGTGCCTGCTGGTCGGCACGGATCCATTCGGCCGCCTTCTCGGCCATCATCAGCGTGGGGCTGTTGGTGTTGCCGCTGGTGATGGTGGGCATGGCGCCAGCGTCCACCACGCGCAGCCCGGCCACCAGGCCGCCGCGCCCGTCGCGCACGCGCAGGCGGCTGTCCAGCACGGCGTTCGGGTCGCCGTCCCGGCCCATGGCGGTGGTGCCCACGGGGTGGAAGATGGTGGTGGCAATGTCGCCCGCCAGGCGGGCCAGGTCTTCATCGCTCTGGTACTGGGGGCCGGGCTTCCATTCTTCGGGCTGGTAAGGCGCCAGCGCTGGCTGGGCGGCGATGCGGCGCGTCACGCGCAGGCTGTCGGCCGCCACCTGGCGGTCTTCGGGCGTGGACAGGTAGTTGGGGGCAATCGCCGGCGCGTCCTTGAAATGGGCGCTGGTGATCTGCACCGTGCCCCGGCTGGTGGGGTTGAGGTTGCAGACGCTGGCGGTGAAGGCCGGAAACGGGTGCAGCGGCTCGCCGAATGCATCCAGTGACAAGGGCTGCACGTGGTATTCCAGATTGGGATGGGGCTGGTGGGGGTCGCTGCGCGTGAACGCCCCCAGCTGTGAAGGCGCCATGCTCATCGGGCCGCTGCGCCTGAAGGCGTATTCCATGCCGATCTTGGCCTTGCCCCACAGGGAGCTGGCCATCACGTTCAGCGTGGGTGCCCCCCGCACCTTGTAGACGGCGCGGATCTGCAGATGGTCCTGCAAATTGGCGCCCACCCCGGGCAGATCGCACAGCGTGGGAATGCCATGCTGCTGCAGCAGGCTGCCGGGGCCGATGCCCGACAGCTGCAACAGCTGGGGCGAATTGACGGCGCCCGCGCTGAGCACCACTTCCTCGCTGGCATGGGCCACCAGGCGTTCATCGCCCGTCCACACTTCCACGCCGGTGCAGCGCAGGCTGCCGTCCGCCTGGCGCTGGGTGACCAGGCGCGTGGCCTGGGCGCAGGTCCACAGTTCGAAATTGGGCCGCCCGTAGCAGGTGGGGCGCAAAAAAGCCTTGGCCGTATTCCAGCGCAGCCCGGCTTTCTGGTTGACTTCGAAGTAGCCCACGCCTTCGTTGGTGCCGCGGTTGAAATCGTCGGTGGCCGGAATGCCGGCCTGTTGCGCCGCCTGGGCAAAGGCGTCCAGGATGTCCCAGCGCAGGCGCTGCTTTTCCACCCGCCATTCGCCGGTGCTGCCGGTGGCCTTGTTGCCGTGCAGGCGCTTGAAGTTTTCGTTCACGCCTTCGGGCTGGTCCAGGCGCCAGTGGTCTTCGTGGCGGCGGAAGGCGGGCAGCACGCTGTCCCAGGTCCAGGCATCGTCGCCGGTGATCTGCGCCCAGGCGTCGTAGTCGCGGGCCTGGCCGCGCATATAGATCATGCCGTTGATGCTGGAGCACCCTCCCAGCGTCTTGCCGCGCGGGTAGCGCAGGCGGCGGCCGTTCAGGCCGGCGTCGGGTTCGGTCTGGTAGAGCCAGTCGGTGCGCGGATTGCCGATGCAGTACAGGTAGCCGACGGGGATGTGGATCCAGTGGTAGTCGTCCTTGCGGCCCGCTTCGATCAGCAGCACGCGCAGGCTGCGGTCTGCGCTCAGGCGGTTGGCAAGCAGGGCGCCAGCGGTGCCACCGCCGATGATGATGTAGTCAAACTGGTTGTCGCTCATGGGGTGCACAGGCCGCAAAAAAGAGGTCCGGCTCGCTGGAAGCCGGGGTCAATGGGATGGCAACGATTGTGGGAAACGGCCTGTCACTGTCGAGAGGGAAAACGGCAGCTTGCTTGTAAAGATGTAGCTGCATAGGCACGCAGAACTTGATTTGCCGCGGGTTTTTGATAAATATTGCAGCGCCACATCCTGCGGATGCAGCGGATTGCGATGCAGGGCGGCCGTGCCAGGGCGCGGCGCTGCCGTTATCCTGTGGTCTTGTCTGTTGCCGGAGTAGCCGTATCACCTTGCCCATGACTTCCTTGCCGCCGCAGCTGCAACGCCAGAACACCCCGGAAGGGGTCTGGGCCGTGCTGCAGGGCCGATGGGGCGCCGCCGATTTCGGTGACCGCGCCCACTGGGCGCGCGTGCAGGCACAGCTCAAGGCGGTGCCGGCGCAGCCCGATCTGGGCTGGGATCTGCACGGTGTGGACTGGCTGGACCATGTGGGTGCCCAGCTGCTGTGGCAGCACTGGCAGGGCCAATGGCCTGCGCGCCTGCAGGCCACGCCGGGGCAAAAAGCCATGCTGCAGCGGGTGGAACGCTTCACCGCGCCCCCGGCGCCCACGCCCAAGCCCCATCCGGTGCGCGAGGCCGTGGAGTCTCTGGGGTGCATGGTCATCCACGGGCGCGAACATCTGCTGGCCATGGTGCAGCTGGTCGGCCAATTGCTGCTGGATGTGCTGCGCCTGTTGCGCGCACCGCTGCGCGGACCCTGGCGCGATGTGTCGGGCCACCTCTACAACATGGGGGCCATGGCGCTGCCCATCACGGCCCTGGTGGGTTTTCTGATCGGCGTGGTGCTGGCCTATCTGATGTCGCTGCAACTGCGCCAGTTCGGGGCAGAGGCCTTCATCGTCAACATCCTGGGCATTTCGCTGATCCGGGAGCTGGGGCCGCTGTTGGGCGCCATTCTGGTGGCGGGCCGCACCGGCTCGGCCATCACGGCCCAGATCGGCGTGATGCGGGTGACCGAGGAGCTTGACGCCATGCAGGTCATGGGCATTCCCCAGGGCTACCGCCTGGTGATGCCGCGTGCGCTGGCGCTGGCGCTGGCCATGCCCCTGATCAGCCTGTGGACCACGCTGGCCGCGCTGGCCGGCGGCATGCTGGCGGCGGACATGACCATGGGCATCTCGGCCGCGTACTTTCTGCAGTCGCTGCCGGACGCGGTCAATGTCGGCAATCTGTGGCTGGCCATGGGCAAGTCGGTGGTGTTTGGCGTGTTCATCGCGCTGATCGGCTGCCACTGGGGCCTGCGGGTGGAACCCAACACCCAGAGCCTGGGCCAGGGCACCACGGCCTCGGTGGTCACGGCCATCACCATGGTGATCGTGGTGGATGCGGTCTTCGCCATTCTGTTTCGCAACGTGGGTTTCTGATGGTCGATACCGCAGTCTCTCCCCCTTCCGCGGCCGCAGCCCCCTGGGCGCAGGGCGAGCGCGTGGTGCACATCGACAAGCTGTGGAGCATCTTTGGTGAAGGCGAGAGCCAGTTCGCCGTGCACCAGGACCTGGACCTGGACATCTACCGCGGCGAGATGCTGTCCATCGTCGGCGGCTCGGGGACCGGCAAGACGGTGCTGCTGCGCCAGATCCTGGGGCTGCTGCAGCCGGGCAAGGGCACGGTGGAGGTGCTGGGCCAGCCGGCGGCGGCCATGGGGGGCGAAGGCGCGGCCAGCCGCGTGGGCATGCTGTTCCAGCAGGGGGCGCTGTATTCGGCCTTCAACGTGCTGGACAACGTGGCATTTCCGCTGCGCGAGCTGGGGACGCTGCCGCGCGCGCTGGTGGATGCCGCCGCCCTGGTCAAGCTGCAGATGGTGGGCCTCAAGCCCGAGCACGCCATGCGCATGCCGGCCGACCTGTCGGGTGGCATGATCAAGCGGGTGGCGCTGGCGCGGGCGCTGATCATGGATCCGCCGTTGCTGCTGCTGGACGAGCCCACGGCAGGACTGGACCCGAATGGCTCGGACGATTTCTGTGCGCTGCTGCGCGAGCTGCATGCCGAGCTGGACCTGACCGTGGTCATGGTCACCCACGATCTGGATACGCTGTTCGCGCTGTCCAGCCGCGTGGCCGTGCTGGCCGAGAAAAAAGTGCTGGTCACCGGCACCCCGCAGGAGGTGGCGGTCTTTCCCCACCCCTTTGTTGCGCAATTCTTTCAGGGTGAGCGTGGCCGCAGGGCCATGGCACCCGCACCATCCGGGCCGGGCCCAGAGGGAGGTCAATGATGGAAAACAAGTCCCATGCCATGGCCGCAGGCCTGTTCGTGGTGGCGGTGGTCTGCCTGCTGGCAGGGCTGGCCATGTGGCTGACACGCGATCGCCACCAGTATGTGGAATACGAAATGTCCACCAAGGATGCCATCAGCGGCCTGCAGCCCCAGGCCACGGTGCGCTACAAGGGCGTGTCGGTGGGCAAGGTCACGCGCATCGGCTTTGATCCGCAAAGCAGCGGCAATGTGCTGATCCGCATTGCGGTCGACGCGGATGCCCCGGTCAGCCCCCAGACCACCTATGCCCAGCTGGGTTACCAGGGGGTGACCGGCATCGCCCACATCCAGCTGGACGACAGCGACACACCGCAAAGCGTGCTGACTACCGGTCCCAGCGGGCTGCCGCGTCTGCCCATGCGCTCCTCGCCGCTGACCGTGCTGGCCGACCAGGGCATGCTCATCATGGGGCGGGTGGACGAAGCCACGCGCCGCATCAACGAACTGCTGGGCACAGAGAACCAGCAGCGTTTCTCGGCCGCATTGGGTGACATTGCCGGCGCGGCCAAGGGGGTGAACGAGCTGACCCACAGCCTGAACCGCACCATCACCGAGCGCATCGACCCGGCGGCGGCCCAGCTGCCAGAGCTGTCGGAGAACGCCCGGCGCAGCATGCTGGCGCTGGAAAAGGCCGGGCAGGAGGCTGGTCAGCTGGCCACCGAGGTGCGCCAGCTGGCGCAGCGCTTGCAGAACCAGGGTGGGCCGATGGACCAGCTGGAGCGCGGCGCCGAGTCCATGGGGGCGGCGGCAGAGCAGCTGTCCCGCACCACCTTGCCGGCCGTGACCCAGGCGGCCAGCGATGTCTCGCGCGCTGCGCGCGGCATGGGGGCGGCGGCCTCGGGCATCACCAACAACCCCCAGTCCCTGATATTTGGCGAAGGCCGCGTCCAGCCAGGACCGGGTGAGCCGGGCTTTGCCGCACCTGCCGCGGCCGGCCGCTAAGGCCAAGGAGAACACCATGCGTGCAAGCACTTTGTGGGGAGCCGCCTTGCTGGCGACGGGGCTGAGCGCCTGCAGCAACCTGCCGTCGTCGCCCAACCAGCCGGCGCGTTTCGACCTCGGGCCACTGCCCGCGGTGGCCGCGGCGGCACCCGCCAGCGTCCACCCGGTGCTGGCGCTGGCCGATATCCAGGCGCGGGCCCAGAACGAGAACAGCACCTCCGTGCTCTACCGCCTGGCCTATGCCGATGCCAACGCCCAGCATGCCTATGCCTATGCGCGCTGGAGCCAGCCGCCAGCGGTGCTGGTGCAGCAGCGGCTGCGCGACATCCTGAGCCAGGACCGGATCGTGCTGTCCGCCGAGCGCGGGGCCCAGGCGCCGCGCGTGCAGGGCCAGACGCCGCCGGTGCTGCAGCTGGCGCTGGAAGAGTTTGAACAGGTGTTCACCGGCAGCACGGCCAGCGTAGGGGCGCTGCGCTTGCGTGCCACCTTGATCGACTCCCGGCGCGGCGGGGATGTGCTGCTGGGGCAGCGGCTGTTCGCCCTGCAGCAGCCGGCCAGTGCCGCCAATGCGGCCGCGGGCGCGCAGGCCCTGGCCCAGGCGGTGGACCAGGCCGGGCTGCAGCTGCAGCAATGGCTGACGCAGCTGCCCGCCAAAGCCCCCTGAACCCGTTTTCACACCGCCTGCGGCGGTGTGCCAGGGGCGCGCACCCGCTCCGCCCGGCGGCGGCCCCCGGACAGTGAATCCTTGATGTGGCTCAACCTGCAGGGCCACTGTGTCGCCGTAAGCTGCCCTGCATTGCAATTTGCGGAGCAGGCACATGGCCACACTGGAATGGAGCGACGAATTGGCGCTGGATATGGCGGCGATGGACGACACGCACCAGGAGTTCGTTGACCTGCTGGCCGTGGTGGAAGAAGCCCCCGATGCGGAGCTTCCCGCTGCCTGGCGGGCGCTGGTGGAGCATACCGATGGCCACTTCGGCCAGGAAGACAGCTGGATGGTCAGCACCGGCTTTGCGCCGGACAACTGCCACAGCCTGCAGCACCGCGTCGTGCTGCAGATCATGCGCGAGGGGGCGGAACGCGGTGCACAGGGGGAGCTGCATGTGATCCGCGGCATGGCGGCCGAGCTGGTGACCTGGTTCACCCACCATGCCCAGACCATGGATGCGGCGCTGGCCAAGCACCTCCAGGATGTGAATTTCGATCCCGCCTCGGGGGTAGTCTACCTCCCGCAATCGCTGCCGCAGGCCCCCATCCACGGCTGCGGTGGGGCCTGTTCCACGGGCGATGACCATGTGGAGCAGCAGACCCGCACGGAACAGGTGGCCAGCAGTCTCTAGGCTTCCGGACGGACAAGGGGGAGCGGGGAGGCAAGCAGCAAGAAGAAGCGGGCGCGGGAAGGGTAATGCTCCTTCCCGCAGCCATGCCATCACCGAGCGGCCCAGGAACGGGCCGCGGGCGTCAGTGGACGCCGGCCAGTGCCGGGAAGATTTTCACCAGGCCGCCGGCCATCACCTCGATGGCCAGGGCCGCGAGGATCAGGCCCATCAGGCGGGTCATCACATTGATGCCGGTCTTGCCCAGCACACGGCTGATGGGGTCGGCCAGCGAGAAGGCAGCCCACACGGCGACAGCCACCACCACGCCATAGCCCAGCAGCGCCACATGCTGCCAGATGCTGCGCGCCTGATCGGCATAGATCACCACGGTGGACATGGCGGCCGGCCCGGTCAGCAGCGGAATCGTCAATGGGACCACCGCAATGCTGTTGCCCATGGCCGCTTTTTCGGCTCCGGCTTCCATCGTGCCGGTGTTGGGCCGGTCTTCGGCCGGCCGGGCGTTGAGCATGTTCATTGCACTGATCAGCAGCAGCAGTCCGCCGCCGACCTGAAAGCTCTGCAGCGAGATGTTGAAGAAGTCCAGCACCTGCAGGCCGATCAGGGCACAGGCACAGATCACCACGCAGGTGCTGATGGCGGCGGTGCGGATGGTCTGGCGGCGCTGGGTATCGTCAAACCCCTGGGTGTAGTGGATGAAAAAGGGGACGATCGCCAGCGGGTTGACGATGGCCACCAGCGTGATCAGGGGTTTGAGGTCCATGGGTGTATTTCAGTGCCGGCCACCGGAGACTTCGGTGAAACTGGCCGTGGTGTAGCTGGAAGCGGGAGACATCAGCCACAGGATAGCTTCTGCCACCTCGTCGGCGGAGCCGCCGCGCTGCATGGGGACCTGGTGTTGCAGTTCGCGCACACGGTCGGGCAGGCCGCCGCTGGCGTGGATCTCGGTCTCGATCAGCCCCGGGCGCACCGCGTTGACGCGGATCCCCTCGGCCGCCACCTCCTTGGCCAGACCGCGCGTCATCACATCCACCGCACCCTTGGCGGCGGCGTAGTCCACATACTGGTGGGCTGCGCCCAGCAAGGCAGCGGCACTGGAGACATTGACGATGCTGCCGCCCTGGCCGCCGCGGGCCGTGCTCATGCGGCGCACGGCCTCGCGCGCGCAGTAGAAGCTGCCCAGCACATTGACGCGGAACATGCGCTCCAGCCGGGCAGCGGACATGTCGGCCACCTGGCTGGGGCGGTCCACCACGCCGGCGTTGTTCACCAGGGCCGACAGCGGCCGGCTCCAGTGGCGGTCCATGGCTTCATACATCGCCACTACCTGGGCCTCATCGCCCACATCGCCTTGCACGGCCATGGCCTCGCCACCCGCGCACTGGATCTCGTGCACCAGCGCATCGGCGGCATCGCGGCGCTGCTGGTAGTTCACGGCCACGGCCCAGCCTCGGGCGGCAGCCAGGCGGGCGGTTGCGGCGCCAATACCACGGCTGGCACCGGTGATCAGGACGATGGGTGGTGGCGACATGCGGTCTCCTGTAAAAATCGTGCTGTGTCTGGCATACCGTCAGGCATTACAGCACGGCCTCTGCCCGCAGGGTGCCGTGGCCCCGTCCCCGCTTTGACCACGGCGCCCGATCCTCCGAGGAAGCTCCATGCCCCACACCGGCCAACTCCTGAATCTGCAGACCCCCGACGGTCGCCTGCTGCCTGCCTGGGCGGCCATTCCTGAAGGCCCGTTGTGCGGGGCCGTGGTGGTGCTGCAGGAGATCTTCGGCGTCAACAGCCACATCCGCGCCGTGACCGAGCGTTTTGCCGCACGGGGCTTTGCGGCCGTGGCGCCGGCGCTGTTCTACCGCCTGGCACCCTGCGACACCTTGGGCGTGGAGCTGGGCTACAGCGATGCCGACATGCAGCAGGGCCGCCAGCTCAAGGCCCAGGCCGAAGCCCTGCCGCCTCCTGGCATGGCGCAGGACGTCGGCACCGCCGTGGACTGGCTGGCCACCACCACCGGCCAGAAAGTGGGGGCCGTGGGCTTTTGCTGGGGCGGATTGCTGGCCTGGCGCGCGGCCTGCAGCCTGCCGCAGCTGTCGGCGGCCGTCTGCTACTACGGCGGCGGCATGACCGGGCCCGAGGAACGCAGCCGCCAGCCGCTGTGCCCGGTGATGGCGCATTTCGGCCGCCAGGACCATTTCATCCCCGTCGATACGGTGCTGGCTTTTGACCAGGTCCAGCCCCAGGCCCAGGTGTTTGTCTATGACGCCGACCACGGCTTCAACTGTGACCAGCGCGCCAGCTACGACGATGCCTCGGCCCTGGTGGCGCGGGACAGGACGCTGGCATTTCTGGATACGCAGCTGCGCACCTGAGGCGGGCGCGCCGCGCCGTTGCCTGCACAGGGCGTCTGCGCTGCGCGGTCTCAGCGCAGGCTGTTGCGGTCCAGGTAGCGCCTGCGCCAGAAGAACACCAGCAGCGCGAGGGCGATCAGCCCCATGCTGGCCATGGCCCACCAGAAGCCGTGGCTTTGGTGGATCCAGGGAATGAATTCGAAGTTCATGCCGAAGATGGCCGCAATCAGGTTCAGCGGCAGGAACACGGCGGTGAGGGTGGTCAGCGTGCGCATGATGTCGTTGGCGCGGTTGCTCTGCGACGAGAAATGCATCTGCACGGCCGCTTCGGCGCTCTGCTCGATGCGGCGCACATGGTGGATCACGCGCTCGATGTGCTCAAGCACGTCGCGTGAGCGTACGCGCAGCAGCTCGTGCTCGCGCCGGTCGTGGCCGGAGTCGTCGGGCCAGCTGTCCATGGCCTCGATCCAGTCCTGCACGGCACCGCGCTGGTCTTCGCAGATTTCGTCCAGCTGGTGCAGCGCCAGCCGGGCATCCAGCACCGCGCTCCAGTCGTGGAACTTGGCGCGTGGGCGCAGCAGCGACAGCTGCCAGTGGTCCAGCTGGCGCGTCATCACGCGGCGCAGGTCCAGGTAGCCGTCCACCATCTGGTTGAGCATGCGCAGCATCAGGTCGGCCGGGCTGTGCGGCAGCTTGGCGGCGCCGGGCCGGCCTTCGGGCACCTGGCGGGCCGTTTCCAGCCGCTGCTGGAACTGCTGCTGCAGCAGACAGGCGGGTGGGTGCACGGTCAGCAGCAGCTGGTCGTACACCGCAAAGCCGATGGGCTGGGTGCGCACGCGCTGCAGCACCGGGGTGGGCGGCGGCGCGGTGCCGCCCTTGCCGGCGGCGCGGATGGCGGCGGGGGAGTCGCTGGCGCCGGAGTCCACCAGGCGGTGGAACAGCATCACGTCGTACTGGGAGGTGTAGTCCGAGGTGGACGGGATGTGGGCGTTGAGCAGGTCGGACACATGCAGGTCCAGCAGCGGCGCACCGCAGACGGCCTGCAGCATGGCCTGGATTTCCGGCAACCGGGCCTCGAGCTCGGTGCGCTCGCAGGCCAGCCACCAGAAGCTGCCCGGCTCCGGCGCAGCGGAGGGCAGGGCGGTGCCCCGGTCTTCCACCAGGTGGGCAGCGGGGTGGATGCGCAGCAGGTGCATGTCGTGCCTAAAAAAGGCCGCTGCCGGGGCTGCCTGCGCTGGCGGAGCCGGTCAGCGGCGGTGGCCGCAGGGGCCGGGTGGAGCGCTGTGGCCCCGGCTTACGCCTGCTGGCGCAGCTTCTTGGCCGCGTCGATGGCGAAGTAGGTCAGGATGCCATCGGCACCGGCACGCTTGAAGGCCAGCAGGGCTTCCATCATCACCGCATCGTGGTCCAGCCAGCCGTTGGCGGCCGCGGCCTTGAGCATGGCGTACTCGCCCGACACCTGGTAGGCAAAGGTGGGCACCTTGAACTCGTCCTTGACGCGGCGCACCACGTCCAGATACGGCATGCCGGGCTTGACCATCACCATGTCCGCGCCTTCGGCCAGATCCAGCGCCACTTCGCGCAGCGCTTCGTCGGTGTTGGCGGGGTCCATCTGGTAGACGTTCTTGTCGGCCTTGCCCAGTGCGCCACGGGTGCCCACGGCGTCGCGGAAGGGGCCGTAGAAGGCGCTGGCGTACTTGGCGCTGTAGGCCATGATCCGGGTGTGGATATGGCCTTGCAGCTCCAGCGCTTCGCGGATGGCGCCGATGCGGCCGTCCATCATGTCGCTGGGTGCCACCATGTCCACGCCGGCAGCGGCGTGGTTCAGTGCCTGGCCGACCAAGACTTCCACGGTTTCATCGTTCAGGATGTAGCCGGTCTCGTCCAGGATGCCGTCCTGGCCGTGGCTGGTGTAGGGGTCCAGCGCCACATCGGTCATCACGCCCAGGCCGGGGAATTCCTTTTTCAGGGCACGCACCACGCGGGGGATCAGGCCGTCGGGGTTCAGGGCCTCCTTGCCATCGGGCGTCTTGAGCGCGGCGTCGATGTTGGGGAACAGGGCCAGCACCGGGATTTCCAGCTTCACGCATTCTTCGGCCACCGGCAACAGCAGGTCCAGGCTGAGGCGGTCCACACCGGGCATGGACGGCACGGCTTCGCGGCGGTTCGTGCCTTCGTGCACAAACACCGGGTAGATGAAGTCGTGGGCCGACAGGCGGTTCTCGCGCACCAGATTGCGGGTGAAAGCGTCGCGGCGCAGGCGACGGGGGCGGTTCTGGGGAAAGGGGGTGGGGTTGGACAAATGCATGCTGCCATTGTGCCCCTGGCTGCGGGTGCTGTCATGCAGTGCCACCGTGGTGCACCCGCAGGCACTGCAAGCCATCGGATGCCGCTGGTCCCGCCGCTGACGGCGGGTTTTTCCGTTGGTGACGACCATTGGGCGTGTAACAGCCAGCTTCTGACGAACAGTGTGCGCTGGCTGAGGGTGGAGCGCTAGATTGCATGCCGGAGCCGGTTCGCTGGATCCCCTGCTTCACCTCCCTGAGCAGGTCCTCGTTTCGAGGAATTTCCCAGCCCGGCTTCGGCCGGGCTTTTTTACGGTGCGTACGGCTCGTACACTGGACCCATGTTGTGGGTCAAAGCTTTTCACATTGTGTTCGTGGCCAGCTGGTTCGCTGGCCTCTTCTATCTGCCACGCATTTACGTCAATCTGGCCATGGTGACGCCCGGTTCCGTGGCCGAGCGCGAGCGCCTGCTGTTGATGGCACGCAAACTGCTGCGCTTCACCACCATGCTGGCGGTGCCCGCCGTGGGCCTGGGTCTGTGGCTGTGGCTGGGTTACGGTTTTGCCGGCGGCTGGCTGCACGCCAAGCTGGCGGTGGTGGCGCTGGTGGTGGTCTACCACGGGGTGTGCGCCCGGTTGCTGCAACAGCTGGCGGCCGATGACTGCCGCCACAGCCACCGGTGGTTTCGCTGGTTCAATGAAATTCCGGTGCTGCTGCTGATCGCGGCGGTGGTGCTGGTGGTGGTCAAGCCTTTCTAAGCCCCGCTTTCCACGTGGAAAGCACTGCGGCCGCGCCTGCGCTGGTGCGCCGCGAGAAGGAGAACTTTCGCCCTATGCAGCCACGCAGCTCCGCATGGACCCTGGCGGCCATCTATGCCGCGCTGATTGTGTTCGCCAGCCTGTTTCCGTTCGAAGGCTGGCGCGTGCAGGGGGTGGATCCGTGGGTGTTTCTGACGGCGAAGCTGCCGCCTCCCTACTGGACCTGGTTCGACGTCAATACCAACATCGCCGGCTATGTGCCCCTGGGCTTTCTGCTGGCGCTGGGCATGCTGCGCGATGGCCGGCGTGCCCGCTGGGCCGTGCCGCTGGCGGCGCTGCTGGGTGCGGCGCTGTCGCTGGGCATGGAGTTCCTGCAGATCTACCTGCCGCGGCGGGTGCCGTCGAATCTGGACCTGTCGCTGAACGCCGCGGGCGCGCTGCTGGGGGCCTTGCTGGCGGCGCTGCTGGAGCGCCTGGGAGCGCTGCAGCGCTGGGCGCAGTTCCGTGAGCGCTGGCTGGCGCCGGGGTCCGGCGGTGCGGTGGCTTTGCTGGCGCTGTGGCCGGCGTCGCTGCTGTTCCCCACGGCCCTGCCATTCGGGCTGGGCCAGGTACTGGAGCGGCTGGATCTGTGGCTGGACGAGCAGCTGGAAGACACGCCGTTCATGAGCTGGCTGCCGCTGTGGGATGCGCCCATGACGCCGCTGACGCCAGGAGCCGAGTTGCTGTGCGTGATGCTGGGCCTGCTGATCCCCTGTCTGCTGGGCTACTGCGTCATCACGCACAAGCTGCGGCGGGCGGTGTTTGCGGTTTGCATCGTGCTGGCGGGGGTGGGGGTGACGGCCCTGTCGGCGGCGCTGACCTATGGGCCGGTCCATGCCTGGGAATGGCTGCAGGCGCCGGGGCGTGCGGCCATATGGGGTGGGGTGCTGGTGGCGCTGGCCCTGGTGCCGGTGCCGCGGCGCATCTGCGGCGTGCTGCTGCTGGTGGCCTTGTCCATGCACCTGAGCTGGCTCAACCAGGCGTCCACCGATGTCTACTTTGCACAGACGCTGCAGGTGTGGGAGCAGGGGCGCTTCATCCGCTTCTACGGTCTGGCCCAGTGGCTGGGCTGGCTGTGGCCGTACGCCACCCTCATCTATGTGGGCTGGTATATGGCGCAGCGCGCTGCCGCTCCTAGAATGGCGGCATGAGCGATCACTCCCGTGCGCCCGAGGCGCAAGCCGGCTACTACGCCCGCCACATCTTCTTCTGCCTGAATGAACGCCCCAATGGCGAAGACTGCTGTGCCTTGCATGGCGCGAAGGAGGGCTTCGACCATTGCAAGAAGCGGGTCAAGGAAGCCGGTCTGGCCGGCAAAGGCCAGGTGCGCGTGAACAAGGCCGGGTGCCTGGACCGCTGTGCGGCCGGCCCCGTGGCCGTGGTCTATCCCGAAGGCACCTGGTACACCTTTGTGGACGAGGCGGACATCGATGAAATCGTCGATTCCCACCTGAAGCACGGCCAGGTGGTGGAGCGTCTGCTGGTGCCGCCGGAACTTGGGCGCTGAAACGCGCTCACACGCTTCATTGGCCAAATTACCCTGCTGGACGCGCTGTGTTTGCGCGAGCAGCTCCTGATGGAATAGCAGTACGTGAATGTGCAGACTGAAAAATTCACCCTGACTGGCGCGGCAGGCGCCATCGAGGCCTTGCGTGACCAGCCCAGCCTGGACGGGGGGCTGCAGGCCCCGCGCGGCGTGGCGGTGATCACCCATCCCCACCCGCTGTTCGGCGGCACCATGGACAACAAGGTGGTGCAGACCCTGGCACGTGCTTTTGTGCAGTGCGGCTGGACCACGGTGCGTTTCAATTTCCGTGGTGTGGGCGCCAGCGCCGGCACGCACGATGCAGGCCGCGGCGAGCTGGACGACCTGCTGGCCGTGGTGCGCCAGGTGGCGCCCGAGGGGCCGCTGGCACTGGCCGGCTTTTCCTTTGGAGCCTTTGTGGCCAGCCATGCCCTGGCCACGCTGTGGCACGAAGGCCGCATCGCCAAGGCGGTGCTGGTGGGGACGGCGGCCAGCCGCTTCGAGGTGGCGCCTGTGCCACCCGAGGCCCATGAGCGCACGCTGGTGGTCCACGGCGAGCAGGACGACACCGTACCCCTGTCCGCTGTGATGGACTGGGCACGGCCACAGATACTGCCTGTAACCGTCGTGCCCGGAGGCGGGCATTTCTTCCACGGACAATTGCCGTTGCTCAAAGGGTTGGTGGTGCGCCACCTGCAGTCGGCAACATGATGGCTGGAAGGCCGTCGCTCACCCTTTTTCTTTTGTTTTGTCTATTTGTCTGAGCATTCTGTTCCCATGAAAACTGTGAAAACGCACCTGCAAGCCCTGGTTCTGAGTGCGGCCCTGGTGCCGGTCTGGGGTCTGGCGCAGATCGCCCAACCCCAACCCCCCGAGATCGCGGCCCGCAACTACCTGCTGATCGATGTGACGGCCAACCAGATCCTGGCCTCCAAGGAGCCGGATGTGGCCATCGAGCAAGCCTCGCTGACCAAGCTGATGACGGGCTATCTGGTGTTCGACGCGCTGCGCACCAAGAAGATCACGCTGGAGCAGACGCTGCCGGTGAGCGAGCAGGCCTGGAAGATGCCGGGTTCGCGCATGTTCATCGACCCCAAGATGCAGGTGAAGGTGGACGACCTGCTGCACGGCATGATCGTGCAGTCGGGCAACGATGCGACCATGGCGCTGGCCGAGGGCGTGGGCGGCAGCAAGGAAAATTTCGTGCGCCTCATGAACGAGCAGGCCAAGGCCCTCGGCATGAAGAACACCTCGTACAAGAACCCCGAAGGCCTGACCGAGCCGGGCCACCTGACGACGGCGCGTGACCTCTCCATCCTGGCCACGCGCCTGATGCATGACTTCCCCCAGTACATGCACTACTACGCGACCAAGCAGTACCGCTACCCGGGCACGCCTGCGTCCAATAGCAACAATCGCAACGCTTTGTTGTTCCGTGATCCCACGGTGGACGGACTGAAGACCGGTCACACCGCTGCCGCGGGCTACTGCCTGGTGGCCACGGCCAAGCGCGACATGCCCAATGTGGGCAGCCGCCGCCTGCTGTCCATCGTGCTGGGTACGGCCAGCGAGAACGCCCGTTCGGGCGAAAGCCAGAAGCTGCTGAACTGGGGTTACACCGCGTTCGACGGCGTCAAGCTGTTCGATGCCGGTCAGCCCGTGGAAGAGGCCCGTCTGTGGAAGGGCCAGAAGGACGCGCTGAAGATCGGCCAGGAAAGCGCCATTGTGGTGACCGTGCCGGCCGGCAGCGCAGGCAAGCTGACCACCCAGGTGGTGCGCAAGGATCCGCTGGTGGCGCCCATCGCCAAGGGGCAGAACGTAGGCTCCCTGAAGGTGCTGCTGGGTGCGGACACCGTGGCCGAAGTGCCTGTGGTGGCGCTGGAAGATGTGCCGGAAGCCGGCTTCTTCGGTCGCCTGTGGGATGCCATCCGCCTCTGGATCATGTAAGCAGTCCGGGCGGAGCGCCGGCGGCCCGTGCCGCTGCCGGCGCGCAAGTGCTTGATTCCACGGGGCTTGTGCAGCCGGTGGTTAGCAAGGGGTTATGCAAGGTCCCTTGCTTGCACTTGATCAAGCTGGTACATTTGAGGGCTTTTCGGAATTTCCGAAGGGTTTCACGTTTTCGCTTTGAAAAGCAAATTCACGTTTAGGGACGTTTTTAATGCCAACCATTAACCAACTCGTGCGTCAGGGCCGCACGGTCGAAGTTGTCAAATCCAAGAGCCCTGCTATGGAAAACTGCCCCCAACGCCGTGGCGTGTGCACCCGTGTGTACACCACCACGCCTAAGAAGCCTAACTCGGCTCTGCGTAAGGTGGCCAAGGTGCGTCTGACCAACGGTTTCGAAGTCATTTCGTACATCGGCGGTGAAGGCCACAACCTGCAAGAACACAGCGTGGTGCTGGTTCGCGGCGGCCGTGTGAAGGACTTGCCTGGTGTGCGTTACCACATCGTGCGCGGTTCGCTTGACCTGCAAGGCGTCAAGGACCGTAAGCAAGCCCGTTCCAAGTACGGTGCCAAGAAGCCTAAGGCCAAGTAAGCCCTGGTTTTTTGAAAAGACAAGTAGGTGCTGTATCCCGCGTGGCGCGAGATTCAGCGTAGTGACCCGAAGCGCAAATGTTTTGTGTGGGTCGAGTAAGTGGGAGTCCAGTTTTGGCTCTCGCGGTGTCTGAAAAGACGCCAACTGAAGCAAAGATAGAGGTAAAAAATGCCACGTCGTCGCGAAGTCCCCAAACGTGAAATTCTGCCGGATCCCAAGTTCGGCAATGTCGAGCTGTCCAAGTTCATGAACGTGATCATGGAAGGCGGCAAGAAGGCTGTTGCAGAACGCATCATCTACGGTGCTCTGGAACTGATCTCCAAGAAGTCGCCCGAGAAGGACGCTCTGGAAGTGTTCACCACCGCCATCAACAACGTGAAGCCCATGGTGGAAGTGAAGTCCCGCCGCGTGGGTGGCGCCAACTACCAGGTGCCCGTGGAAGTGCGCCCTGTCCGTCGTCTGGCGCTGTCCATGCGCTGGATCAAGGAAGCCGCCCGCAAGCGTGGTGAAAAGTCCATGGCCCAGCGCCTGGCCAACGAACTGATGGAAGCCACCGAAGGTCGTGGCGGCGCTATGAAGCGCCGTGACGAAGTGCACCGCATGGCCGAAGCCAACAAGGCTTTCAGCCACTTCCGCTTCTAATCGGAATTTCGCTCTCGCGAACGGGGCCGCACGCAAAAACTTGCTGCGGCCTTGTCTCGATTTAGAGCGTCCCCATATTGAACTGCTGGCCTTGCACACAAGGCGGGGTCCAGCAGATCTCCCATACGATCAATCAAGGATCCATCATGGCTCGCAAGACCCCCATCGAGCGCTACCGCAATATCGGTATTTCGGCGCACATCGACGCAGGCAAAACCACCACGACCGAACGTATCCTGTTCTACACAGGCGTGACCCACAAGCTGGGCGAAGTGCACGATGGTGCTGCTACGACCGACTGGATGGAGCAGGAACAAGAGCGCGGCATCACGATCACTTCGGCTGCCGTGACCTGCTTCTGGAAGGGTATGGATCTGTCCTACCCCGAACACCGCTTCAACATCATCGACACCCCCGGCCACGTGGACTTCACCATTGAGGTGGAGCGTTCCATGCGCGTGCTGGACGGTGCTTGCATGGTGTACTGCGCTGTGGGCGGCGTGCAGCCCCAGTCCGAAACCGTGTGGCGTCAGGCCAACAAGTACAAGGTGCCTCGTCTGGCCTTTGTGAACAAGATGGACCGTACCGGTGCCAACTTCTTCAAGGTCTACGACCAGATGAAGCTGCGCCTGAAGGCCAACCCTGTGCCCGTGGTGATCCCCATCGGCGCCGAAGACAACTTCAAGGGCGTGGTCGATCTGGTCAAGATGAAGGCCATCATCTGGGACGAAGCCTCCCAGGGCATGAAGTTCGAATACCAGGACATCCCCGCTGAGCTGGTGGAATCCGCCAACAAGTGGCGTGAAAACCTGGTGGAAGCTGCTGCCGAAGCGTCGGAAGAGCTGATGAACAAGTACCTGGAAGAAGGTACTCTGACTGAAGAAGAAGTGAAGCTCGGCGTGCGTACCCGTACCCTGGCCACCGAAATTCAGCCCATGCTGTGCGGTACCGCCTTCAAGAACAAGGGTGTGCAGCGCATGCTGGACGCCGTGATCGACTACCTGCCCGCGCCTGTGGACATCCCCGACGTTACCGGTACCGACCCCGATGACGAAGAGAAGAAGCTGTCGCGCAAGGCTGACGATGCTGAGAAGTTCTCGGCTCTGGCCTTCAAGCTGATGACTGACCCGTTCGTGGGCCAGCTGACCTTCGTGCGCGTGTACTCCGGCGTTCTGACCAAGGGCGAGACCGTTCTGAATGCCGTGAAGGGCAAGAAGGAACGTATCGGCCGTATCGTGCAGATGATGGCCAACGACCGCGTGGAAGTCGAAGAAATCCGTGCTGGCGACATCGCTGCCTGCGTGGGTCTGAAGGACGTGACCACCGGTGAAACCCTGTGCGACATCGCCGCTCCCATCGTGCTGGAACGCATGGTCTTCCCCGAGCCCGTGATTGCACAGGCTGTGGAACCCAAGTCCAAGGCCGACCAGGAAAAGATGGGTATCGCTCTGTCGCGTCTGGCTGCAGAAGATCCTTCCTTCCGCGTGCGCACCGACGAAGAATCCGGTCAGACCATCATCGCCGGTATGGGCGAGCTGCACCTGGAAATCATCGTTGACCGCATGAAGCGTGAATTCAACGTGGAAGCCAACGTGGGCAAGCCCCAAGTGGCCTACCGCGAAACGATCCGCAACACGGTCAAGGACGTGGACGGCAAGTTCGTTCGCCAATCCGGTGGTAAGGGTCAGTACGGTCACGTGGTTCTGACGCTGGAGCCTCAAGAGGCCGGCAAGGGCTTCGAGTTCGTCGACGAAATCAAGGGCGGTGTGGTTCCTCGCGAATACATCCCTGCGGTGGAAAAGGGCGTGATCGAAGCCCTGACTTCCGGCGTGCTGGCTGGCTACCCCGTGGTGGACGTCAAGGTGCGTCTGACCTTCGGTTCGTACCACGATGTGGACTCGAACGAAATGGCGTTCAAGATGGCCGCCATCTTCGGTTTCAAGGAAGCTGCCCGCAAGGCCAATCCCGTCATCCTGGAACCCATGATGGCTGTGGAAGTGGAAACGCCGGAAGACTACGCCGGTACGGTGATGGGTGACCTGTCTTCCCGTCGCGGTATGGTGCAGGGCATGGACGACATGGTTGGTGGCGGCAAGGCCATCAAGGCCGAAGTGCCTCTGTCGGAAATGTTCGGCTACGCCACGTCGCTGCGTTCGATGACCCAAGGTCGCGCCAGCTACACGATGGAGTTCAAGCACTACGCTGAAGCTCCTCGTAACGTGGCTGAAGCCATCGTGGCCGCTCGCGCTAAGTAAGCATTTCGGTCATAATCCGAAGTTCGCCCGAAGGCAGCTGAGGCTGCTTTCGGGCGAACTCGGATTGAAACAAGTTGCCGGTCTGCGACTGCATGCCGTCCTGTCACCTGTGCGGGGCGAAACAGCAATGCGGTGCAGACCTTAAACATCACACAGGTTTGCTCTTTTCTCTGGAGAATTTGCAATGGCAAAAGAAAAATTTGAACGTACCAAGCCCCACGTGAACGTGGGCACCATCGGTCACGTGGACCACGGTAAGACCACCCTGACGGCTGCTATCGCTACCGTTCTGTCGAAGAAGTTTGGCGGCGAAGCCAAGGCCTACGACCAGATCGACGCTGCACCCGAAGAAAAGGCCCGCGGTATTACCATCAACACCGCTCACGTCGAGTACGAAACGGCTAACCGCCACTACGCTCACGTGGACTGCCCCGGTCACGCCGACTATGTGAAGAACATGATCACCGGCGCTGCCCAGATGGACGGCGCTATCCTGGTGTGCTCGGCCGCTGACGGCCCCATGCCCCAGACCCGCGAACACATCCTGCTGTCGCGTCAGGTGGGCGTGCCTTACATCATCGTCTTCCTGAACAAGGCTGACATGGTGGACGACGAAGAACTGCTGGAACTGGTCGAAATGGAAGTGCGCGAGCTGCTGTCCAAGTACGACTTCCCCGGCGACGACACCCCCATCATCCGCGGCTCTGCCAAGCTGGCCCTGGAAGGCGACCAATCCGACAAGGGTGAACCCGCTATCCTGCGTCTGGCCGAAGCTCTGGACACCTACATCCCCACGCCTGAGCGTGCTGTGGACGGTGCCTTCCTGATGCCCGTGGAAGACGTGTTCTCGATCTCCGGTCGTGGTACCGTGGTGACCGGCCGTATCGAACGCGGCATCATCAAGGTCGGCGAAGAAATCGAAATCGTCGGTATCAAGGACACCCAGAAGACCACCGTCACGGGCGTGGAAATGTTCCGCAAGCTGCTGGACCAAGGTCAAGCTGGCGACAACGTGGGTCTGCTGCTGCGCGGCACCAAGCGTGAAGACGTGGAACGTGGCCAAGTGCTGTGCAAGCCCGCTTCGATCAAGCCCCACACCCACTTCACCGCTGAGGTGTATGTGCTGTCGAAGGACGAAGGCGGCCGCCACACTCCTTTCTTCAACAACTACCGTCCCCAGTTCTACTTCCGTACCACCGACGTGACCGGCTCCATCGAGCTGCCCGCCGACAAGGAAATGGTGATGCCTGGTGACAACGTGTCGATCACTGTGAAGCTGATCGCCCCCATCGCCATGGAAGAAGGTCTGCGTTTCGCTATCCGCGAAGGCGGCCGTACCGTGGGCGCTGGCGTGGTTGCTACCATCATTGCCTAATTCTTAGCACAACTAGGAATTAACAATGTCCAAGCAAAAGATCCGCATCCGCCTGAAGGCATTCGACTACAAGCTGATCGATCAGTCTGCAGCCGAGATCGTTGACACTGCCAAGCGCACCGGCGCGATCGTCAAGGGCCCCGTGCCCCTGCCGACCCGCATGAAGCGCTTTGACATCCTGCGTTCGCCGCACGTCAACAAGACCAGCCGTGACCAGTTCGAAATCCGTACGCACCAGCGTCTGATGGACATCGTGGACCCCACCGACAAGACTGTGGACGCCCTGATGAAGTTGGACCTGCCTGCTGGCGTGGACGTCGAAATCAAACTGCAATAAGACCTGGGTGAGGTGATTTCACCTCACATCGGTTCTTCCTTTTAACGCGAACTTGCTTGAAAAAGCAGTTCGCGTTAAAATTTGGAGCTTCGCTAATTTCTAGCGGAGTTTTATCAACCTTCTTTCGTGCGCTTCAGGGCTTTCCTGGTTGGGCGCAACGCTGGGCCAATTGCAGTTACAGCGGCGAAAGTTTTGGAGAAACAAATGAGTCTGAGCAACTCCCTGGGGTTGCTGGGCCGCAAGGTGGGCATGATGCGTCTGTTCACTGATGACGGGGACGCAGTGCCTGTCACAGTGGTGGATGTTTCTAACAACCGCGTGACCCAGATCAAAACCCAAGAGAACGATGGCTATGTGGCCCTGCAGGTCACATTCGGCGCGCGCAAAGCTTCGCGTGTGACCAAGCCTCAAGCCGGCCACCTTGCCAAGGCAGGTGTGGAAGCCGGTGAAGTGACCCAAGAATTCCGAGTGACCGAAGAAACTGCTGCCAAGTACGCAGCAGGTGCAGTGCTGCCCGTGGCAGAACTGTTCGCCGTCGGTCAAAAGGTGGACGTGCAAGGCACCTCCATCGGTAAGGGCTTCCAAGGCACGATCAAGCGTCACAACTTCGGTGCACAACGCGCTTCGCACGGTAACAGCCGTTCGCACCGCGTGCCCGGTTCTATCGGTATGGCACAAGACCCCGGTCGCGTGTTCCCCGGTAAGCGCATGTCCGGCCATATGGGCGACGTGACTGTGACCACCCAAAACCTCGACGTGGTTCGTATCGACGAAGCACGCCAACTGCTCTTGATCAAGGGCGCTGTTCCTGGCTCCAAGGGTGGCTTCGTGTCCGTGCGTCCCGCCGTGAAGGCCCAAGCTTCTAAAGGAGCGAACTAATGCAGCTCGAACTCCTGAATGAGCAAGGCCAGGCCGCATCCAAGTGCGATGTGCCTGAAACCGTGTTCGGCCGTGATTTCAACGAAGACCTGGTCCACCAGATCGTGACCGCCTTCCGTGCCAACGCACGTCAAGGTACCCGCGCTCAAAAGGACCGTGAGCAAGTGCGTCACACCACTGCCAAGCCTTTCAAGCAAAAGGGTACTGGTCGTGCACGTGCTGGTATGTCCTCCTCGCCTCTGTGGCGTGGCGGCGGTCGCATCTTCCCGAATCTGCCTGAAGAAAACTTCACGCAGAAGATCAACAAGAAGATGTACCGCGCTGGCATGGCTTCCATCCTGTCGCAGCTGGCCCGCGAAGGCCGTCTGGCCGTGGTGGACTCCCTGAAGCTGGAAAGCCCCAAGACCAAGGTCCTGGCTGACAAGTTCAAGTCCATGAACCTGGAGTCGGTGATGGTGATCGCCGAGGAAGTCGACGAGAACCTGTACCTGGCTTCGCGCAATCTGAAGAACGTGTTCGTGGTGGAGCCTCGCTACGCCGATCCCGTTTCGCTGATCCATTACAAGAAAGTGCTCGTCACCAAGGGCGCAATCGACAAACTCAAGGAGATGTTCGCATGAGCACGCTCAAGTTTGACGAAGGTCGTCTGATGCAAGTGTTGGTCGCTCCCATCGTGTCCGAAAAGGCCACCATGGTTGCCGAGAAGTCCAACGCTGTGACATTCAAGGTGCTGCAGAACGCTACCAAGCCTGAAATCAAAGCCGCTGTTGA
The DNA here is from genome assembly GCF_019218715.1 of Comamonas sp. CMM03. NCBI lineage: Bacteria > Pseudomonadati > Pseudomonadota > Betaproteobacteria > Burkholderiales > Comamonadaceae > Comamonas > Comamonas sp. CMM03. The sequence goes on from NZ_JAHUXB010000003.1 coordinate 472,377, forward strand.
ACTGCTGTTCAAGGTGGAAGTGGCTGGCGTTTCCGTGGTGAACACCAAGGGCAAGACCAAGCGCTTCGGCAAGACCGTTGGCCGCCGCGACAATGTGCGCAAGGCTTACGTGATGCTCAAGCCCGGTCAAGAGCTGAACCTGTCTGGGGAGGCTGCTTAATCATGGCTGTTATCAAACTCAAGCCCACTTCGCCTGGCCAACGCGGCACGGTGAAGGTGACCCGCGATCACCTGTACAAGGGTGCTCCTCACGCCCCCCTGCTGGAAGCACAATTCCAGAAGGCCGGTCGTAACAACAACGGTCACATCACAACCCGTCACAAGGGCGGTGGTCACAAGCACCACTACCGCGTGGTGGACTTCAAGCGCACCAAGGACGGTATCCCCGCCAAGGTCGAGCGCATTGAATACGACCCGAACCGTACGGCCCACATCGCTCTGGTGTGCTATGCCGACGGCGAACGTCGCTACATCATTGCTCCTCGCAACCTGGAAGTGGGCGCAACCATCGTCAGCGGCTCTGAAGCGCCGATCCGCGTGGGTAACACCCTGCCGATCCGCAACATCCCTGTGGGTTCGACCATCCACTGCATCGAGCTGAACATCGGTGGCGGCGCGCAAATCGCCCGTTCCGCTGGTACCTCGGCTACGCTGCTGGCCCGCGAAGGCATCTACGCCCAAGTGCGTATGCGTTCGGGCGAAGTGCGCAAGGTGCACATCGAGTGCCGTGCCACCATCGGTGAAGTTGCCAACGAAGAACACAGCCTGCGCCAACTGGGCAAGGCCGGTGTGAAGCGTTGGATGGGTATCCGTCCGACCGTTCGCGGCGTTGCCATGAACCCTGTGGATCACCCCCACGGCGGTGGTGAAGGTCGTACCGGTGAAGGCCGTCATGCAGTTGACCCATGGGGCAATCTGACGAAGGGCTACCGTACCCGTAACAACAAGCGCACACAAGTCATGATTGTGTCGCGTCGTAAAAAGTAAGGGGTAGCAAATGACTCGTTCTCTCAAAAAGGGTCCGTTTGTTGACCATCACTTGTTGGCTAAGGTCGAAAAGGCCGTCACCACCAAGGACAAGCGCCCTGTTAAGACCTGGTCGCGTCGCTCCATGGTTCTGCCCGAGTTCATCGGTCTGACCATCGCCGTGCACAACGGCAAGCAGCACGTGCCTGTCTACATCACCGACCAAATGGTAGGTCACAAGCTGGGCGAATTCGCTCTGACTCGTACCTTCAAGGGTCACCCCGCCGACAAGAAGGCCAAGAAGTAAGGAACGACCATGTCTGAAACACGTGCAGTCCTCCGTGGCGTCCGCTTGTCGGTTGACAAGGGTCGCCTGGTCGCGGATCTGATCCGCGGCAAGAAGGTGGATCAAGCTCTGAACATCCTGGCTTTCACGCAGAAAAAAGCTGCCGTGATCGTGAAGAAGGTTCTGGAGTCCGCCATCGCCAACGCTGAGCACAACGACGGCGCCGATATCGACGAACTGAAGGTCAAGACCATCTTCGTCGAACAAGGCACCACGCTCAAGCGTTTCACCGCTCGCGCCAAGGGCCGTGGCAACCGCATCAGCAAGCCTACCTGCCACATCTACGTGACCGTGGGTAACTGAGGCCTAAAGGAAGAATATGGGACAGAAAATCCATCCTACCGGCTTCCGTCTGGCGGTGAGCCGCAACTGGGCAAGCCGTTGGTACGCAAGCAACCGTGATTTCGCCGGCATGCTGGCCGAAGACATCAAGGTTCGTGAGTACCTGAAGGCCAAGCTGAAGAACGCCGCTGTGTCGCGCGTCCTGATCGAGCGTCCTGCCAAGAACGCCCGCATCACCATTTTCTCGGCTCGTCCGGGCGTGGTGATCGGCAAGAAGGGTGAAGACATCGAGAACCTGAAGAAGGAACTCGCTACTCGCCTGGGCGTGCCTGTTGCTGTGAACATCGAAGAAGTGCGCAAGCCCGAAATCGATGCCAAGCTGATCGCTGACTCGATCACCCAGCAGCTGGAAAAGCGCATCATGTTCCGTCGCGCCATGAAGCGCGCCATGCAAAGCGCCATGCGTCTGGGTGCCCAAGGCATCAAGATCATGTCGTCGGGTCGTCTGAACGGCATCGAAATCGCACGTACCGAGTGGTACCGCGAAGGTCGCGTGCCTCTTCACACCCTGCGTGCGGACATCGACTATGGCTTCTCTGAAGCCAAGACCACCTACGGCATCATCGGCGTGAAGGTCTGGGTCTACAAGGGTGACACCTTGGGCCGCAACGATCTGCCCGCCGTGGAAACGCCCCGTCCTGACGACGAGCGTCGTCCTCGCGGTCCTCGCCGCGATGGTCGCCGTGACGGCGGTCGTGACGGTGCAGGCCGCGGTGCTCGCCGCCCTGCCGGCGGTAACGCGGCTCCTGCTGACGGTAGCGACAAGGCTGCCGCCGCTGGCGCTGACTCCGTTAAGCGCGTTCGTAAGGCTGACGCGCCCGCTACAGCAGCGGACGGTAAAGGAGAATAAACATGCTGCAACCTGCACGCCGCAAGTTCCGTAAGGAACAAAAGGGCCGCAACACCGGTATCGCTACCCGTGGCAACTCCGTTGCCTTCGGCGATTTCGGTCTGAAGTCCACGGACCGTGGCCGTCTGACGGCCCGCCAGATCGAAGCCGCACGTCGTGCGATTTCCCGTCACGTGAAGCGTGGCGGCCGTATCTGGATCCGCGTGTTCCCGGACAAGCCAATCTCTACCAAGCCCGCAGAAGTGCGTATGGGTAACGGTAAGGGCAACCCCGAGTACTACGTGGCCGAAATCCAGCCCGGCAAGGTGATCTACGAAATCGTAGGTGTGCCCGAAGAGCTGGCCCGTGAAGCGTTCCGCCTGGCTGCTGCCAAGCTGCCGCTGCGCACGACCTTCGTGTCCCGTCAAATTGGTGCTTAAGGAGATCAACATGACGAAATCTGCTGAACTCCGCCAAAAAGACGTGGCTGGTCTGGAAACTGAAGTGAAGTCCCTGCAAAAGGCTCATTTCGGTCTGCGCATGCAAAAGGCCACGCAACAACTGGGCAACACTGCGACCCTCAAGGCTACCCGCCGCGACATCGCTCGTGCCAAGACCATCCTTGCTGAAAAGCAAGCCGCCAAGTAAGGAGCCGACATGACGGAAGCTAAAACATCCCTCAAGCGCACCTTGATTGGCAAGGTGGTCAGCGACAAGCGCGCCAAGACCGTGACGGTCCTGGTGGAACGCAGCGTGAAGCACCCGATCTATGACAAGATCGTGGTGAAGTCGAGCAAGTACCACGCTCACGACGAGCAAGGCCAGTACAAGATGGGTGACACCATCGAGATCACTGAAAGCCGCCCTCTGTCGAAGACCAAGAACTGGGTGGCTACCCGCTTGGTGCAAAAGGCTGCTCTGGTCTAAGCATTCACCCGCTTTGACAGCAAAGTCTTAAAAAGCGACCCACAATGTGGGTCGCTTTTTTGTTTCCGGGACCTGCGTGCATGTCGCCGCAGGCTGGATTCACTTCATGACAAAGGACGCACCATGATCAAGGTTGGAGACACACTGCCCGCATGCAAGCTGATGGAATATGTGGAAGTGGAGGGCAATGGCTGCAGCATCGGCCCCAATCCGGTGGAACTGCCCCAGGCTCTGGCTGGCAAGACGATTGCCCTGTTCGCCGTGCCCGGCGCGTTCACGCCCACCTGCTCGGCCAAGCACCTGCCCGGCTACATCGAGCAAGTGGAGGCCTTCAAGGCCGCCGGCGTGGATGAAATCTGGTGCGTGGCTGTCAACGACGCCTTTGTGATGGGTGCCTGGGGCCGCGACCAGAAGGCCGGCGGCAAGGTGCGCATGATCGCCGACGGCGATGCTGCGTTCGCCAAGGCCATCGGCCTGACGCTGGACCTGAACGGCAAGGGCCTGGGTCTGCGCAGCAACCGTTACTCCATGCTGGTCAAGGACGGCAAGGTGGTGAGCCTGAACGTGGAAGGCCCTGGCAAGTTCGAAGTCAGCGACGCAGCGACCCTGCTGGGCCAGGCCAAGGCCGCCTGACGCTGCGGGACCTCGCGGTTCCCTCCCAAAGAACGCCACAGCCGTGGCGTTTTTTTATGGGCCGTTGCGTTTGCTCAGGCTTCAGTCTCCGCGGCCGGTGGTCGCTTCAGGGAAGAGGAGGGCGCGCCATTGTCCAGGATGGGGGTGGTCCAGCGTCCGGTCTTGAAGACATCGGACACGCCGCGGTTGCGGGCCTCCTGCTCCACGGTCTTGCGCCAGTCTTCCAGCAGCTGGGTGCGGCCCGCAGTGTCCTGCATCAGCAGGGCGGTTTTCAGGAAATGCATGAGCCGCGTGACGGTCGAGGAAGGGCGGGCATCCGGGCGCATCCAGCGGTAGGCGGCAGAGCTTTCCGCGCCGAAGTAGGTGGCGAAACGCTTGGGCTCCACATCGGCCACCTCGTTCATCAGCGCGAACATTTCGCCCGCCGTGGGCTGGCGCGGCACCACGGCCAGTTCGGGGTGCTGGGCCAGAAAGCGCACCAGCAGGGCCAGGGTGGGGTCCTTCACCGGCTCGTCCGGCGCCTGGCGCACCACCTGCATCCAGCGCGTGATGGACATGCTCAGCACCCAGATGATGTCGTTGGTCAGCAGGCCGAATTCCTGACGGACGGCATCCAGATCGCGGCCCAGGACGGGGCGGTTTGATGGAATCATTGTGAGAGAATGTTAAGAATTTACAAATTATTACCAGTCTCACTGCACTTTTGGCAGGGACGGCATCTGAGCTGACATGCTGTGCCGCCAATTGCGAGCAAGCTAGCCGAATTATTCCAAAATCGAGACAAATTTAGCATTGCAAATATACCGTGCGTCAGTACGTATATTCGCCATGCATGTAACAAAACGTTTTCCGAATGCCCCATAACGCCACCTCCCGTGTCCAGCTCACGCTGCTCAGCCTCATCCGTGTGCATGGTCAGCAGGTACAGCCCATGGTGGGCACCAGCCGGGTGTGCGAGCAGGGGGACGATGTGCACCTGGTGGCGGGCTCCATTCCGTTCCACGACCGGGCCATGGACGCCAAGGCCCCCACACCGGGCAAGGGTCTGCTGGCCTTGTTCGGCATCCGGGATGCGCTGGACGAGCTGCAGCACTGGCGCACCGTGGCGCGCAACTCACAGGCCCAGTTCGCCTACCTGCAGCTGCAGGTGGAAGTGGGCACGCCGGCGCCGGGCGCTGTCACGCGCCAGATGCTGCGGGAATGCGGCGCCCAGCTGCGCTTCCTGAATGTGCGCCGCAGTGCGGCCGAGTTCCAGAAGGAAGCGCTGGCCCGGTTTGCCGGCTGGGTGGCCGAGGAAGGCGGAGACCCGGGGCGCGACATGGCGCATGTGCGGCAGATGGCCTTGCGCCCGGACCTGTTCGAGCGCCTGCTGTACGAAGATGCGGACCTGCAGCACATCGATGTGATGGTGCTGCCCCTGGCCGACTGGCCCGATCCGGCGCGCGTGCGCCAGGTGGCCTATGTGCGTGCCGGCACGCCGCTGATGGCCCAGGTGCAGGGCAGTGACCGGATGCAGGTGCACCTGCCCGGCTGGATGGCACAGCGCCACGGGCCGGACCAGGACATGGCCTACCTGCCTTGTTGCGAGGACAGGGCGGCATAGCGCCGCGGCACCACTTGCGGCGAAGGGTGTGCGGCCCTACCCCCGCCGCCGCGATGCCTGCACCCGGCGCGCAGGCCGTTGCAGCACTTATCCCACGGTGCCCAGGACTTTCAGTTCCTTGCCTTCGGGCACTTCGTTGAAGGACAGCACCTGCAGGCCCTGGGCAAACAGGCGCGCATAGCGGGCCAGCAGCGGGCGCAGCTGGGGCGTGACCAGCAGGATGGGCGCGGTGGCCTGCTGCTTCATCAGGTCGCGCGCATGGGCCATGTGCTCCTGCAGCTGGCCGAGCAGGCTGGGATCCACCGGGTAATTGTCCAGCGGCACTTTCTTGTTGGTGTGGCGGGCGCTGCTGAGGGCGCCCAGCAGCAGCTGCTCCAGCTCCGTGCCCAGGGTGAAGGCCTTGATCTCGGGGGCCGTGCTGACGAGCTGGCGGCGCAGTGCGCAGCGCACTTCGGCGGTCAGCAGGATGGGGTCCTTGGTGGTGTCGATGCTGTCCAGCAGCGCGGTGGCGATCTGCACAATGTCCTTCAGGGCCACCCCTTCACGCAGCAGCTGCTTGAACACGGCGTGCTGCAATTGGGCCGGACAGGCCTTTTCCAGCGCGGCGGCTAGCTTGGGCGACAGGGCATTGAGCCGTTCGTGCAAGGCATGCACATCGTCGTGGCGGATCAGCTCGTCCAGGTGCTGGCGCACCACGCGCGTCACATGGGTGGAGACAATGCTGACGCAGTCCGCCACCTGGTAGCCCATGCCCAGGGCATGGGCCTTGTCCTTGGGGTCGATCCAGGTCACCGGCAGCTGGTAGGCCGGTTCGATGCCGGGAATGCCGTCGAGCTGGCCGTACACATGGGGCGAGGGAATGGCCATCAGCTTGTCGGCGTGCACCTCGGCCTTGGCGACGATGCTGTCGTTGATCAGGATGGTGTACTGGTTGGGAGGCAGGGTCAGGTCGTCGCGCACATGGACCGGGGGCAGGACAAAGCCCATCGCCTCGCTGACGCTCTGGCGCACGCCCTTGAGCCGTGTGGCCAGCGGTGCGCCCTGCCCGGGGTCGAGCTGGCTGACCAAGCGGTAGCCCACGCGCACCGACAGCTGCTCGGTGATGGGCAGGCTCTGCCAGCCAAAATCCTGCACGGCCGCCGCGGTCACGCTCTGCAGCAGACCCAGGTTGTCGGGCGCCGGCTGCACGCCGCCGGGCTGCTTGGCCATGGCCCAGCCGCCCAGCACCAGCACCGCGGCAAACGCCAGGAAAGGCATCCAGGGCATGCCGGGGATCAGGCCCAGCACCAGCATCACGCCGGCGGCGCTGTACAGCACGGCCGGCTTGGCCAGCAGCTGCTGGCGCACCTGGTCCGAGAACTCGCCGGCATCCGCATCGCTGATGCGGGTGACGATCACCGCCGATGCGGCCGACAGCAGCAGCGCCGGGATCTGGGCGACCAGGCCGTCACCGATGGTCAGCAGCGCATACAGGCGGAATGACTCGCCCAGCGGCAGATCGTGCATCAGCGAGCCGATGGCCACGCCGCCGATCAGGTTGATGATCAGGATCAGGATGGAGGCGATCGCATCGCCCCGCACAAACTTGGAGGCACCGTCCATGGCGCCGTAGAAGTCGGCTTCGGTGGCGACTTCCTTGCGCCGCGTCTGGGCCTGCTGCTGGTTGATCAGACCGGCGTTCAGGTCGGCGTCGATGGCCATCTGCTTGCCGGGCAGCGCATCCAGCGTGAAGCGGGCCGAGACTTCCGAGATCCGCTCCGCGCCCTTGGTCACCACCACGAAGTTGATGATCATCAGGATGATGAACACCACCAGGCCGACGACGAAATTGCCGCCGATCACCACGTTGCCGAAGGACTCGATCACATGGCCGGCGGCATCGGGTCCGTTCTGGCCGTGCAGCAGCACCACGCGGGTCGATGCCACGTTCAGGCCCAGGCGCATCAGGGTGGTGACCAGGATGATGGTGGGGAAGACGGCAAAGTCCAGCGGCCGCTTGACGCCCACGGCCACCAGCACCACCACCAGCGACAGCACGATGTTGAAGGTGAAGAAGATGTCCAGCGCCAGCGGAGGCAGCGGCAGCATGACCATGGCCAGCAGCGCCAGCAAAAACACAGGCACAGCCCATTGGTGGCGGGACAGGGCCTGGCGCAGTTCGGTGACGTAGTGCTTCATGGTGCAGGAGACGGATCAGACAGTTCGGTAGGGACGTCCAGCGCGTGCGGCATCTCCGGGCGTGCAGGGCGCTGGCCCTGGCGGAAGGCCTTGATCTGCAGCACGTAATGCAGCACCTGGGCCACGCTGCGGTAGAGCACGGCCGGGATCTGCTGGTTGACTTGGCTGGTGTGGTAGACGGCGCGCGCCAGTGCCGGGATGCTGACGACCTCGACCTGGTGCTGCAGCGCGATCTCGCGGATGTAGAAGGCCATCTCGTCCACGCCCTTGGCGATCACATACGGCGCTTCGGCCCGCTGGGTGTCGTAGCGCACGGCCACGGCAAAGTGTTCGGGGTTGACGATCACGGCATCGGCCTTGGGGACGGTGGCACGCACGCTGCGCCGGGCCAGCTGCCGCTGGATCTGGCGGATGCGGTTTTTCACTTCCGGGCGGCCTTCGTTGCTCTTGTGCTCTTCCTTGACTTCCTGCTTGCTCATGCGCTGGCTGCGCAGAAAGAAAAAGCGCTGCAGCGGAACGTCGATCAGCGCCAGGATGACGAAGATGACCACGATGGACATCACGCCGGACAGGAACAGGGCAATGCCTTCCCGCACCGCCAGGTCCAGGGTCATCGAAGGCAGTGCGGTGAAATGGCGCACATTGGCCTTGCAGTAGGCGTAGACCACGCCGGCCACGGTCGCAGCCTTGAGCACGGACATCAGCAGGTCGCCGTAGTGCTTGGCCTTGAAGAACTTCGACAGGTTCTGTTTGGGGCTCAAGCGGCTGAACTTGGGCTGCAGGTTCTTTGGCGACAGCAGCCAGCCGCCAGGAAACAGGGACGCGACGGCCACCAGCAGCGGGGTGATGAACAGCGGCAGCAGCATCTGGGCGAACAGCATCCCGGCATCGGCCCAGACGGCCCCCACCATGGCGTCGATGGTGCCGGTACCGGAGGCATCGTCCAGGCCGCGCTGGAACAGGCCGTGGAATTTGCGCAGGTAGTCGGGCATGAACAGCGCCGTCACCTGCAGCGTGACCACCAGCCCCACCGCCGTGGCCAGGTCGCGCGAGCGCGCCACCTGGCCTTCTTCGCGCATTTTGCGCAGCTTGTGGTCGGAGGCCCGTTCGGACTTGTCGCCTGCACTGTCTGCCATGTGCTCAGGCTTTCATCATCAGGGTCAGCATGTCCAGCGCGCGCCGGGTCATCTGCAGGTAGTGGGCCGGGATGTGGCGCAGCATGAAGGCCAGCATGGCCAGGCCGAACAGCGTGACGACGGAAAAGCCCAGCGCAAAGATGTTCAGGCTGGGGGAGATGCGGGCCATGAAGCCAAAGCCCAGCTGCACCAGCATGGCGGCAAAGATGATGGGCGTGGCCAGCAGAAAGGCGGCGGCAAACACCCAGCCCATGTTATAGGCCACGGTCTGCAACTGCAGCCGGTTCAGGCTCTGGCCCACCGGCCAGGCATCGAAGCTGGCCGAGACGATGCCGGCCACCAGCAGGTGGATGTCCAGCACAAAGAACAGCAGCATGCCCAGCAGCAGGGCCAGCACCGACAGCGCATCGGAGGAGCTGCCGTTCACCGGGTCGTTGAGCATGGCCATGGCCAGGCTGGTCTGGGAGGCGCTCAGAAACCCGAAGATGCTCAGTGCGGTCGTGGCGAACTGCAGGCCCAGGCCCAGCACGGCGCCAATGGCGATCTGCTCCAGCGTCAGGGCCACGGCCGTCAGCGAAAACGCATTCACGGAAATGACGGCACTGCTGACCGAGGGCAGGGCCACCACGGCCAGGGTCAGCGCGATCGTGACCCGCACCCGCACCGGGACGGTGGGGTCGCCGAAGATGGGGGCAAACGCCAGCAGGGCCATGATGCGGGCAAACGGCCACCACAGGATCTGCAGCCAGTGCAGCAAAAAGGGGTAGAGGCCTTGCTCCATGGCGGTGGTCAGCCCAGCAGCGTGCTGGCGTACTGGAAGAAGCGCACGCAGAAATCCATCAGCTGGGTGACCAGCCAGCGCGCGCTCACTGCCAGGGCCAGCAGCGTGACCATCAGGCGGGGCAGAAAGCTCAGCGTCTGCTCGTTGATTTGCGTGGCGGCCTGGAACAGGCTGACCAGCAGGCCCACGATCAGGCCCGGCACCACCAGCACGGCCACGATCACGAGCACCAGCTGGATGGCCTGCAGCAGCAGGTCGACCGCGATATCGGGCGTCATGGCGCTACAGCCCCTGGACGCTGGTGACCAGCGTGTTGACCGTCAGGGACCAGCCGTCCACCAGCACGAACAGCAGGATCTTGAAGGGCAGCGAAATCACCAGCGGAGACAGCATCATCATGCCCATGGCCATCAGCACCGAGGAGACGACCAGGTCGATCACCAGAAACGGAATGAAGAGCACGCAGCCGATCATGAAGGCGGTTTTCAGCTCGCTCAGCACGAAGGCCGCGACCTTGACGGTGAAGGCATGGTCCTGGGGCGTGGCGACCGGGCCTTCCTTGGCCAGTGCGCTGACCTGTTTCAGTGCTGCCTCATGGGTCTGTGCCAGCAGGAAGTCCGACATCGGTTTTTCGGCGCGCCGCAGTGCATCGATCAGGCTGATCTGGTCTTTTTCGTACGGCTCGAAAGCCTCGGTCCACAGCCGCTCCCCCACCGGGCGCATGACCAGCAGGGTCAGGATCAGCGCCACGCCGGTCAGCACCCGGGTCGGCAGGCCCTGCTGCAGACCCAGTGCGGAGCGCAGCAGTGCCAGCACGATGATGAAGCGCGTGAACGTCGTCATCATCAGTGCCATCATGGGCAGCAGGCCCAGCAGCGTCATCAGGACCAGCACCTCGGTCTTGACCGAGAGCTGGGTCACGCCATGGGCTTGCTGGCTTTCCATCAAGGGAATGTTCGCGGCCTGCGCCACGGGCAGCCAGGCGCAGAGGCAGGCTGCCAGCGCCCACCAAACAAGGGCGCGATGCGCCCTGTGAGGTTGCGGTTCCATGCGGGTGTGCGGCGCTGGCTCAGAGGCCCAGGGCGGGCAGCTCGGCATGCAGCTCCAGCACCTTGAGGCCGTAGGATTCACCGCAGACCACCACCTCGCCCTTGCCGATGGCGGCACCGTTGACCTTGATGGTCAGTGGCTCGCCCACGATGGTGTCCAGCGGCACCACGCTGTCCGGCCCCAGATCGGCCAGTTCCTGCAAGGTGATACGGGCGGAGCCGGCTTCCAGCGTCAGGGTCACGGGAATGCGGTGCAGAAAGGGCGACAGGCGCTCGGGTTCCGGGAGGGCCGGGGCCAGGGCGGGCGCTTCGGGGGCCGCTTCCGCGTTGCCGGCCAGCAGGTCTTGCAGGTCCATATTGTTGTCGAGTTCCATAGTCTTTATTCCAAGGTCTCAAAGGCAGTCAGGTGCAGCTTGCCGTGGTGTTCGGCCACCGATGCGGTGAGCAGGGCTTCGCCGTTGAGCAGCACCGTGGTGCGCCCCAGGGCAATCGGTAGCACGCTGCCCCGTCGCAGCGCCTGGATGTCGGCGGTGGAAACGGTTTTTTCCAGCAGGCGTGCGGTCAGCTCCACCTGCAGCGGGGCCGCCGGTTTGGCCGCGCCCGGCGGGGCGGTGCGCTGGGTGCGGCGCAGCTGCAGCGCGTAGTGCTCCAGCGTGCGGCTGGCATCGGCATCCAGCGTGATGTGCAGCGGCTGCCAGTCGCTGTCCCCCACCTGGATGCGTGCCTGCCATTGCCAGGCGCCCGCCGACGTGGAAGGGGGGCTGTCCAGCGCCGCACCGGCCTGGGCGCACAGCGCGGCAACGGCGCGCAGCACCGCGTCCTGCAGGGCCTGGCCAATGCGCCGCTCGGTGCTGCTGGGAGGGGTGTCGGGGGCATCCGCCTGACCGTCGGCAGTGAAGCCATAGCGGGCCGCCATATGGGCGAGCACGGTGGCGCGCTGCAACTCAATTTGTAACGCCTGGGGTGCGACACCTGGCAGCGGCGTGAAGTGGGCGTGCGCGATCTGGATGGCAATCGGACGGTGGCCGGTGCCATGCAGCTGTGCCTGTACATGCTGTGCCAGATCGGCCGCCAACTGATCGAAGGCTTGCACCGGGCGCCCCAGCAAGACGGGGTTCAGGGTTTTGATGTTCTGCACAGTAGATATCTTTTTCACCTTTTATTTAAGGTGTGGCGTCACGCAAAATGAGGCTAATACAGAGGGCAACACAGGGGATATGGAATGTATTGCGAAATCGCTAGTATTTGTATCAGTTGTGAATAGTATACTGTTCGTGCAACAACTTATTCCCTCGAAATCAGCGACGCACCTGTGCAGATGGGTGCTGTCGGTGGCGCAGGGGCATGCCGATGAACATCGAACCCTCAAGCCTTTTGCTGCAGACCCGGGGCGCTTTTGCGCAGTTCGTGCCGCCCCAGCTGGACCAGGCGCCCGTCATGCCCGCAGCCGGCCAGCAGGCCGCAGGCAGCGGCTTTCTGCACCTGATGGAAAACGCCGTGCTGGCCGTGGATGCCCAGGGGCGTGCCGCTTCGGACCGGATGGCCGCGGTCGATGCGGGCAAAAGTGATGACCTGGTCGGGGCCATGCTGTCCAGCCAGGAAGCCAGTCTGTCGTTCTCCATGTTGATGCAGGTGCGCAACAAGGTGATGGGAGCGATGGACGAGGTCGTGAAGCTCCAGGTTTGAGGCAGAGGACATACCGGTGTTGGATTCCCTTAAAAAACGCTTCGCAGGCATGCCTGCCGCACAGAGCGTGCTTTCTTTCTCGTCCTCTCCCGGTATGGCGCGTGTCGCCGTGCCGCTGGTGCTGGCGGCGGCCCTCGTCACGGCGCTGGTGGTGCTGGTGCTGTGGCAGAGCAGCGGCAACTACCGCCCCCTGTTTGGCGCCCGCGAGAACGTGGTGACCTCGGATGTGGTGGCGGCTCTGGAGGCCGATGGCCTGAAGTACCGCCTGCACCCGGATTCCGGCCAGGTGCTGGTGGCCGAGTCCGATCTGGGGCGCGCCCGCATGCTGCTGGCCGCCAAGGGCGTGGCGGCCAAATTGCCCGAAGGCCTGGAGCTGATGGACCGCAACGATCCGTTGGGGGTGAGCCAGTTTGTGCAGGACGTGCGCTTCCGCCGCGGCCTGGAAGGCGAGCTGGCGCGCAGCATCACCACCCTGGATGCGGTGGCTGCGGCACGGGTGCACCTGTCGATTGCACGCTCGTCATCGTTCGTGGTGAACACCGGGGACAAGAGCTCGGCATCGGTGGTGCTGCAGATGCAGCCGGGGCAGCAGCTCAAGCAGGAACAGATTGCCGCCATCATCCACATGGTGTCCAGCAGCGTGGCCGGACTGGATCCCCAGCGCGTAGCGCTGACCGACCAGGCGGGCAATTTCCTGTCGGCCCGCGTGGACCTGTCGGAAGGCTTCGATCCGCTGGCGCAGGAAGGCCAGGCCGGCAAGCTGAGTGCCGAGCTGCGCCAGAACGCCCAGGAGCTGCTGACCGCCGCCGTGGGGGCGGGGCATTTCCGTGTGACGGTGACGGCCGATCTGAGCCAGGACCGCACCGAAGAGTCTTACGAACAGTACAACGGCGATCCGCGCGTGCTCAGCGAAGCCACGCGGGAAGAAAACGACCGCAGCGGCGGGGTGGCCCTGGGCGTGCCCGGCTCGCTGAGCAACCGTCCGGTGAATGTGCCCTCCGAACCGGAGTCCAAGGACGGCAAGGATGCCAACAACAGCAACTTCCGCGCCGCCGTGTCGCGCAACTACGCCTACGACCGCAGCGTGGTCCAGGTCAAGCGCGGCAAGGGCCGCATCAACAAGCTGCATGTGGCGGTGATCCTGGACGACACCGTGGCGCCCAAGGGCAGCACCGTGTGGAGCCCGGAAGCGTTGCAGCGCGTGGAGAAGCTGCTGCGCGTGGGCATGGGCGTGGACAGTGTGCGGGGCGACCAGATTGCAGTCTCCAGCATGCCGTTTACCGTGCCGCCCCCGGTGCCCCAGTGGTGGGAGGAGCCGGCCAACTGGTATGGCGCGGTGGTGATGGTGCTGTGGACCATCGCCGGCGGGGTGGTGCTGGTGCTGCTGGTGCGCCTGGTGAATGCGGTGCTGCGCCATCTGCGCGAAGGCGCCAAGACGGCCGCCGCGGTGGCGCAGGCCGCTCCGGCCCTGGCGGGTGGCGGCGAGACCGACCTTGCCCTGTTGCAGGCGCCGGACAGCGCCCGGGTGTCCACGACCGATATGTCGATGGTGCCCTTGCTGGAGAACGTGGACCTGCCGCCCCCGGGCTCGGAAGTGGATGTGATGGTGGAGCATTTGCGCACGTTGGCGGCCAAGGAGCCGGAGCGCGTGGCGGAAGTGGTCAAACAATGGGTGCAAAAACATGGCCAACCAGTCGGTAGCGAGCGCTGAGGGCGCAGCGCGCCTGGCATTGCCGGGCAAGAGCGCGGAAGAGCTGAACCTCATTGAACAGGCGGCCATCGTGCTGCTGAGCATGGGCGAGGAGCCGGCCGCCGGGGTGCTGCGCTGTCTGGAGCGTGAGGATCTGCTGGCGGTGACCCAGGTGATGTCGCGCCTGAGCGGCATCCGCGTGGATTCCGTGCGCCAGTCGCTGCAGCATTTCTTCGATGACTACCGGGAGCAAAGCGGTGTGCATGGCGCATCGCGCAGCTTTCTGCAGCGCTCGCTGGGGCTGGCGCTGGGCGGCGACATTGCCGGCAGCGTGCTGGACAGCATCTACGGCGATGAAGTGCGGCCCAAGATGGCGCGACTGCAATGGGCTTCGCCGGCGTGGCTGGCCGAGCGGCTGGCCCAGGAGCACCCGCGCATGCAGGCCGTATTCCTGGCCTTTCTGCCCCCGAAACTGGCAGGCGATGTGATCGAGTACCTGCCGGCGTCGGGGCGCGAAGCGCTGGTGCTGAACGTGGCCAGGCTCAAGGATGTGGACCGCGATCTGCTGGTCCAGCTGGAGGTGCTGACCGACCAGTACCTGAGCGAATTCGGCACGCAAAGCGTGGCCATGGAAGGCGTGAAGCAGGCGGCAGAAATCCTGAACCGCATTCCCGGCAACAAGCAGGAGCTGGTGGAGCAGCTGCGGGCGCGGGACCCGGAGATCGCCTCGGCGATCGAGACCGAGATGTACGACTTCTTCGTGCTGTCCACGCAGTCCGAAGCCACGCTGACGCAGATCATCGAGGCGGTGCCGGCCGAGCTGTGGGCACTGGCGCTCAAGGGGGCGGAGCTCGCCGTGCGCAAGGCCGTGCTGGGTGCCATGCCCCGGCGCCAGGCGCAGAGCTTCGAAGACCAGATGCGCCGCAGCGGACCGGTGCCGCTCAGCCGGGTGGAGCAGGCGCGGCGTGAAATCATGGACCTGGTCAAGGCCATGGTGGATGCCGGCGAGCTGGAGATCCAGCTGTTTGCCGAAGCCGTGGTGGAGTGAACGTGCTGTACCGCCCCTACCACTTCCCCCCTCTGGACCTGGTGCAGGCCGACAGCCTGCAGCAGACCTCCGCGCCCGCCGGCGAACGCGAACGCAATGCCCAGGAGCTGGCCCAGGCCTACGAGCAGGCGGTGCAGCGCGGGCATGCCCAGGGCGTTGCGCAAGGGCAGGCCGATGGCGAGCGCGCCGGCTATGAAGTGGGGCAGCAGGCCGGCATGGCCGCCGGGCGGGCCCAGGCCCTGCAGGCCGCGCGCGAGGAGCTGCAGCGCCTCGGCGCCCCGGTGACGGCCGCCGCCGCGCAGCTGCAGTTGCTGCACGCCGACTGGGAGGCCAGCTTGCGCAAGGATCTGATCGATCTGGTGGAAAAAGTGGCGCGCCAGGTGGTGCGCTGCGAGCTGACGCTGCAACCGGCGCAGATTCTGGCCCTGGTGGAAGAAACGCTGGCCGGCATGCCGCAGCGTACCGGGGCCGTGCAGGTGTTCCTGAACCCGTCGGATCTGCAGCGCATCCAGGAGCTGGACCACAGCCGTGTACCTGCGTGGCAGCTGCAGGCTGACAGCGCACTGGAGGCGGGCGAATGCCGCCTGCTGGTGGGCGATGAAGAAGTGGATGCCGGCTGCAAGCAGCGCATGGCGGCCTGCATGGACCAGGTGCGCGGACAGCTGCACCCGGTGGAGCCGGTGTGAGCAGCCTGGCGCCGCCACGGTCTGCGCCGGAAGGCGGGCTGGCGCATTCGCTGCGCAGCGTGCAATTGTCCGATGTGCCGGTGGCCCAGCCCACGGCCCGCCTGCATGCCGCCACCGGGCTGCTGCTGGAGGCGACGGGCGCGGCACTGCCGCTGGGCGCGCGCTGCCAGATCGAGGGGGCGGGCGGTGTGCCGCTGCCGGCCCAGGTGGTGGGGTTCCGCGGTGCGGTCTCGTACCTGATGCCGCTGAAGGCGGTCACCGGTCTGGCGACGGGTGCCCGCGTCACGCCGGATTCGGAAACGCAGACACCGCACATTGGCGCCAGCTGGCTGGGACGCGTGATCAATGGCCTGGCGGAGCCGCTGGATGGTCTGGGGCGCCTGACAGGCGATGTGCCTTTGCCGGCCCATCCGCCCAAGGTGCATCCGCTGAAGAAGCGACCGATTACCCAGCCGCTGGATGTGGGTGTGCGCAGCATCAACGGGCTGCTGACCCTGGGGCGCGGTCAGCGGGTCGGGCTGTTTGCGGGCAGCGGTGTGGGCAAGAGCGTGCTGCTGGGCATGATCACGCGCCAGACCGAGGCCGATGTGATTGTGGTGGGGCTGATCGGCGAGCGCGGGCGTGAGGTGCGCGAGTTCATTGAACATGCGCTGGGGGCTGAGGGCCTGCGCCGTGCCATCGTGGTGGTGGCCCCCGCCGACGAGCCGGCGCTGATGCGCATGATGGCGGCCGAGCTGTGCCACACCATTGCGGCGCATTTCCGCGACCAGGGGCGCAATGTGCTGCTGCTGCTGGATTCGCTGACCCGCTACGCCATGGCGCGGCGCGAGATTGCGCTGGCCCTGGGCGAGCCGCCGGCGACGCGGGGCTATCCGCCTTCGGTCTTCAGCATGCTGCCGCAGTTGGTGGAAAGCGCCGGCAACGGCGAGCAGGGGCAGGGCAGCATGACGGCCATCTACACCGTGCTGGCCGAAGGCGACGACCAGCAGGACCCGGTGGCCGATACGGCGCGCGCCATTCTGGATGGCCACATCGTGCTGCGGCGCGAACTGGCAGAACGTGGGCAGTACCCCGCCATCGATGTAGCGGCATCCATCAGCCGCTGCATGCCCCAGGTCGTGGCGGAGGGCCATTTGCAGGCCGCCCGCCAGGCCAAGGAGCTGCTGGCGCGCTACAGCCAGGTGCGGGACCTGATTCCCATGGGGGCCTATGTGCCTGGCGCCGATGCACGAACGGACCAGGCCGTGCAGCGTTGGCCGCTGCTGGAGGCCTATCTGCGCCAGGGCACCCATGAGGCGGCGATGTTGCCTGCGTGCATGGCGCAGCTGCAGGAGGTGTTGGCATGAATGTCCCGGTCCCCGCCCTGGCGCAGTACGTGCACGTGCTGGACCAGCGTGCCCAGCAATCGCTGGCGCAAACCAGCCAGGCCCGCACCCGCCTGGACCATACCCAGACGCAGCTGGAGCGGCTGCGGAACATGGCCCGCAGCGCCGGGGTAAAGAATTTGCACGGAAGTGTCGCCCTATATGCGAACGCAGCGGGTTTCCGTTCCGGGCTGATGGACATGGCCGAGCAATTTCGCGACACCCTGGGGGTGCAGCAGCTCGAATATGTCCAGGCCCAGGCGCAGATGCAGAAGGCTTTCCGCCAGCATGGCAGCATGCAGACGGTGTTGGAGCGAGTGCGCACTGACATGGCTGTGGTGCAGCAGCGCCAGGAACAAAAGCACACGGACGAGCTGGCGGGCCAGGCATGGCAGCGTCAGCTTCGGCAGCCGGATACCGGAAACCGCTAGTACGGCCCAATCGCGAACGCATACCAGGGGAATACAGTGGCAACCTACGATCCAGTCTCTACCGCCAAGGCACTTGCCGAAAGCTATGTCTACGCCCGCCAGACGCAGGTAGATACCAACACGTCCAAGACGCAGGGCAAGGTGACCGCCCTCACCAGCCTGCAGACGGCACTGTCCACCTTCACCACTGCGCTCAACACGCTCAGCGCCAAGGGCAGCGTGGTGGCACAGACGGCCACGGTGTCGCGCAGCACGGCCGCCTCGGCCTCGGTGTCGGGCACGGCGTCGGCCGGCAGCTACAGCTTCGCGGTCAGCCAGCTGGCCACGGCCCAGCAGTCGCTCTACAGCATGGAAGACCTGGGGCTGGCACTGGACACCACCTTCCCGCAGGACACCACCATGGTGGTGACCGCCGTCGGGGGCGCGGGCTACATCCAGGTGGACCTGGCGGCGGCCGATGAAAACAACGACGGCAAGCTGTCCGTCACGGAAATTGCCCGCGCGCTGAACCAGGCCAGCGATGGCAAGGTCACGGCCTCGGTGGTGACGCAGAACGGCAAGCAGCAGCTGCTGCTGAACGCCGGAGGCACCGGGCTGGAGAACGCCTTCCAGCTGCACATGGTGTCGTCGAGCGGTGCCGATGCGGCCGCCCAGCAGCTGGCGACCGACTGGGCCGCCACCGTGGCGGGGCTGCAGAACGGCACGATCACAGCCATGCCGGCTGCTGGCGGCGCGAGCATCGGCGGCAAAGGTACCCAGCTGTCGCTGGCGCAGGACGCGGTGTTCAAGCTGGGCGGCGATACGGGCGTGGAGATGCACCAGGCGTCCAACACCTATACGGGCATCGACGGACTGTCGGTGACCTTCCAGGAAGTCACTACCAGCCCGGTGACGGTCACGGTGGCCAAGGACGATGCCGCGACCAAAAGCAATATGCAGAGCTTTGTGGACGCCTACAACACGCTGGTGAAGGCCATGGACAAGCTGACGGCCGCAGGCAATGCCGAAGGCGGCGTGGCCGCAGGTGCGCTCAACGGGGATTCGGGCGTGCGCACGCTGCGCAACCAGCTCAACAGCCTGCTGCGCACCAGCGTGGGCGGTGTGAGCCTGACGGACTATGGCATCTCGGCCCAGCGCGACGGCACCATCGCCCTCGATGCGGACCGTTTTGCCAAGAAGGTGGCCGCCAACCCCGACGCCCTGACCAGCCTGCTGGGCCAGACCAATTCCCTGGAATACAAGCGCACCGGCGTGCTGGGCAGCCTGCAGACCTATATCAACACCTGGAGCAATGCCTCGACGGGGTTCCTGAAGTCGCGCCAGGACGGACTGCAAAAGCAGCTGACGCAGTACAGCAAGGACCAGGACAACATCGACCGCCTGTATGCACAGGCCTACCAACGCTATCTGACGCAATTCACGACGCTGGCCAACCTCGAAACCACGATGGGCAACACCACGAGTCTGCTGGACTCGCTGTTCTCTTCGTCGTCTTCGAGCTGAGGCGGTGTCGCGCAGCCCGAGCTATGAACGACAACCTTTGGAATGATGGATACGGGGGCTACCGCTCCGCCAACATGGTGGCCCAGACCGCACAGGCATCGCCTGTGGAGTTGGTGCTGATGCTGGTGGACGGCCTGCTGGAAGAGATGGCGCGCCTGCGCATGCACATCGCCCATGGCCGGTTCGAGGAGAAAGCCCATTCCATCGCCAAATGCGCCGACATCCTGACCGGGCTGGGCAGCGCACTGGAGGTCGAGGCGGGCAACGAGGTGGTGGAAAACCTGTCCCGCCTCTATGACTTCTGTGCCCAGCGCCTGAACCAGGCGGGCTTTGACATGGATGCCGACAAGGTGGGCGAAGTGCAGGACATCGTCCAGACGCTGCGTGCCGGATGGCAGGGGATGGCGGATGCCCGCCTTTGATGCCAAGCGCCTGGAAGCGCTGGCCCAGCAACTGCAGGCCGCGGCGACCGCGCAGGATTGGGTGCGCCTGGGGCAGCTGGACCAGTTGCTGAGCCAATGGCTGGCCGAGGAGCAGGCCACGCCGTCGGCCGACCCTGCCCAGCAGGCGGCATGGCTGCGGGTGGCGTCCGCCCATGGGCAGGCGCGCAGCGCATGCCAGCAGGCATTGCAAGAAGCAGGGGCGCGCTTGCGCGACCTGCACAACCACAACGAGGCGCACAAGGCCTACGCATGGCAGGAGCAGCTTTCATGAATTCAATGCCGGTCAGCACCGCGCTGGCCTCGGCGCCTGCCGGAGCCACACAGGGGCCTGCCGTGGCCCAGGCCACCGAGCCTGCGGCAGCAGGCACTGCCGCACCCCAACAAGCTTTCGCCCCCGGCGCGGCCGACTACGCGCGGGTGCTGGAACAGACAACGCTGCCACAGGGCCTGTGGGCGGAACCGGGTGGGCATGCCAAGGCCTCCACCGTGCAGGCCTTGCTGGCCAAGACCGAGCAGGCCTGGGCCGACGAAACCGACAGCGCGCTGGATGCCAACGCCCTGCCGCTGCTGCCGAGTCTGGCACCGGCCTGGCAGCCGGAGATGCTGAAGCCACGGCATGCACAGGGGGCTCCGATGCCCCATCCCGCAGAGGCGGATGCCGCCCTGGCCACGGCGGCCATGGCGGTGCAGATGCCGGCCGTGCCGGCAGAGACGGCTGTGCTGCAGCGCGTGCAAGCCCCGGCGGAGACGGTGGTGGCCACGACCGCCGCCGTGCATGCCGCGGTGGATGCCGGCGCACGCAGTGCTGCGGTGTCGCCCGAAGCCGCAGCGGTGCTGCCGGCGGCACTGCAGCTGGCACAGACCGCGGGCGGACTGTCGCTCGAGCTGCCCGCCAAGGCCGCGGTACCGACCACGGCTGCAGCGGCGCGTACGGAGCAACCAGTGCTGCAGGCACTGGCTCAGCGCATTCAGCTGCAGCAGTCGCAGGGTGTGGAGGTGGCGACGGTGCGCCTGGATCCGCCACAGCTGGGCACCCTGGAAGTCCGCATCCAGCATGATCCGTCCGGGGTGCAGGTGACGCTCCAGGCCTCGCATGCGGAAGTGGGGCGCCAGCTGGCCGGCCTGGCAGAAGGTTTGCGCCATGAACTGCAGGCCCGCACGCAGGGCGAAGTCTCGGTGGTGGTGGCACAGGGCCGACCGTCCGGCCAGACGGCGGGACAAGGCGGGCAGTCGCGCGACAACCCTGCGCCCTGGGCACAGGCTGAGGAAGAAGCAATCGGGCAGGCCCTGCAGGCCTGGCAGTCCGCGGCGCAGGCGGCGGGCTGAGGCACAGAGCGGGAGGGATGATGGCGAAGAAAATCGGAATGCTGTTGGCGTTGGTGGCGATCCTGGGAGTGGGTGTCGCTGCCGGGGGATGGTGGTGGGGGCAGCGTGCGCCGGTGGCGGTGGCTGCGCAGACCTCGCCGCAACTGGATGTGCGCCAGGCCAGCTATGTGACGCTGGACAAGATCGTGGTCATGCTCAAGACCGACCAGAGCCTGCGCACGGCCAACACCTATATGTCGCTGGATCTGGTGCTGCGCACGGACAAGCTGCACGAGAAGGCCGCGAAGGCCGAGCTGCCCATGCTCAAGGGGGTGGCGGTGCGCACGCTGTCCCAGGTGGCGATGGAGCAGGCCAAGGCCATGAGCATCGACGAATGGACCGAGCTGCTGACGGCGGACCTGGTGGCGGCCTATGCCAGCCACCCGGATCTGCGGCCGTTCGACAAGGTCATGGTGTCGCGGCTGATCATCGAATAAGTCCCGCCCATGCTGCAGCAAGACACCTCCGCTTCGTATGGCGACGCTGCCGCGCTGGTGGCCGGAGGCTGGGCACCAGCCGACGGGCTCTACAGCACGGCAGCCGTGTCACCGCAGCAGGAACAGGCGGTGCTGACCGCCTACCTGCCCATGGTCAAGCGGGTCGTGCGCCAGCTGGCCTCGCAGGCGGGGGAGGTCATGGACCAGAACGACATGACCCAGGTGGGTCTGATGGGCCTGCTGGAGGCATTGCGTCGCTACGGTGCGGTGGACGAGGCCTTTGCCGGCTATGCCCGCCAGCGGGTGCGCGGGGCCATTCTGGATGAACTGCGGCGCCAGGACTGGCGTCCGCGCACGGTGCGCCAGAGTGCCCACAAGGCACGGGATGCGGTGCGCGCCCTGCGCCGCCAGCTGGGGGCGGAGCCCACGCCGGCACAGATTCAGCAGGCCCTGGGCATGGACGACGAGGCCTACCTGGCATACGAACAGGCCGAGTCTGCGGAGGCCATGGCCAGTCTGGATGAAATGGTCGGTCAGGGCATGGACCTGCCCAGTTCGGCGGCAGACCCCCAGCACGCGGTGCTGCAGCGCCATCTGCTGGAGCAGATGCTGGCGCAGCTGAACGAGCGGGAACAGCGCGTCATCCAGCTCTATTACGAATTCGACCTCAACCTCAAGGAAATTGCAGCGGTGCTGGAGTTGTCCGAGGCGCGGGTCTGTCAGATCAACAAGGAAGCGCTGCGCAAGATGCGTGCAGCGCTGGAGGGGGCGTAAGCCCCCCGCCGTCATTTCGGGAAACACAAAGCATGTTGCAACTTCTGGGCATCTTCATTGTGCTGGGCACCGTCTTCGGAGGGTTTGTGCTCAGCGGCGGTCAACTGGGGGTGATCTGGCAGCCGATGGAGGTCTTCATCATTGCCGGTGCGGGCCTGGGGGCGCTGGTGCTGGGCAATCCCAAGCACATCCTGTCGGAGCTGTGGCTGCAGCTGCGCAATGTGATGTCGCAGACCAAGCAGACGGTGGAGTTCCAGCGCCAGCTGCTACTGCTGATGTACGAGCTGCTGCTGACCGCATCCGGGGGACTGAAGGCCCTGGATGCGCATGTGGAAAAGCCCAAGGACAGCCCGTTGTTCCAGCGCTATCCGCTGGTGCTGGCGGACGCCAAGCTGCTGCATTTCATCGTGGACAACTTCCGCCTGATGGCCATGGGCAAGATCAGCAGCCACGAGCTGGAAGGCGTGCTGGACCAGGAGCTGGAAACCATCCAGGAAGAGCTGCTGCAGCCGGCCAAATCGCTGGGCAAGATCGCGGAGGCGATGCCGGGCTTCGGCATCCTGGCGGCGGTGCTGGGCATTGTGATGGCCATGAGCTATGTGGCCGATGGCGCCACGGCCGGCGAGATCGCGGTCAAGGTAGGGGCTGCCATGGTGGGCACCTTCATCGGCATTTTCCTGTGCTACGGCGTGCTGGATCCGCTGTGCAACTTCATGAAGCAGCGTGTGATGGAACACATTGCCGCCATGGAGTGCGTGAAAGTGGTGCTGGTGGCCCATGTGGCGGGCAAGCCGCCGCTGCTGTCCATCGATGCGGGGCGCCGCCTGGTGCCGCTGAACATCAAGCCCAGCTTTGCCGCGCTGGAGACCTGGATCACCGACATGACGGCCCGCGAGACCGGAGGGGCCCGTGCTTAAGCGTGCCGGCCAGGAGCATGGTGAGGTCGTCGTCAAGAAAAGCGGCGGCAAGCACCAGCATGAAGAGCACAACAGCGCCTGGAAGGTGGCGTTTGCCGACTTCTGTCTGGCCCTGATGTGTCTTTTCCTGGTGCTGTGGGTGCTGGCCGCGCGGGACAAGGAAGAGATCGAGATGGCCATGGCCGCAGGTGCCGCCCCCAATATGACCTACCAGGGCCAGGGCGTGCGCATGATCGGCGAGTACCAGCCGGGTTCGCTGATCCCCAAGAATCCCGTCAGGCCGCAGGCCCAGGAAGAGACGGGCGGCCAGCCCCGGGTGCAGAAGCTGCTGGACAGCCCGGAAGAGCTGGCGCAGCTGTCGCGCCGGGTGCGGGAGCTCGGGGAGCAGGTCGGCCTGGGTGACCACATCGTGACCGCCGTGACGGCCGAAGGCCTGCGCATCACCGTGCACGACACCGAGCAGAGCGGCATGTTCAAGCTGGGCAGCGCTGAGCCCACCGCCGAGTTCGTGCGGCTGCTGCGCCGCATCGGCCCGATGTTCCGCGAGATCGACAACCAGTTGGTGATTGCCGGGCACACCGATGCCTTGCCCTATTCCAGCCACAGTGCGTTTGCCGCATCCAACTGGTCGCTGTCCATGCAGCGGGCGCTGGCGGCGCGCGGCCACATGATGCTGGGCGGCATGCCGGAGCGCAGCGTGCTGCAGGTGATCGGCATGGCCGAAGTGGCGCCAGCCGATCCAGAGCAGCCCCAGGCGGCCATCAACCGGCGTGTCGAGTTGCTGGTGACCACCAAGGCCCATGCCCAGAATGTGCACCAGACGTTTGGCCGACTGCCGGTGAGCGAGCCCTTGACGCCCGGGCTGCAAAGCTCGCCTGCGGACACGCCCATGCTGGAGTTGCTGCGCAAGGTATTGCTGCAGCCTTTGCAGGGCGAAGCGCAGGCCAAGCCCTAAAAACTGTCATCATGCAAAGCAGCAAACTCAGAGGCTCCCGGATGAAACTTTCCCCCATTGCGCCCGCTGCGGGCAGTGTGGCTGCACAGGGCGACCGGGTGCAGGACCTGGCCGCATCCCTGCCGGTGGCAGCGGCCGTGGTGGCCCCGGACGTGCAGGTGGGTGTGCAGGCTGCCAGCGTGCAGCGCGCCCAGGTGCAGGCGGCGCAGATGCCGGACGTGGATGTGGCGCGCGTGGCGGAAATCAAGGAAGCGCTGGCGCGTGGCGACATCAGCTTCAATCCCCAGAAGCTGGCACAGCTCATCCTGCGCCACCATGGAGGTGGGGCGTGATGGCCGATGCCCCTGCTGCCCCCGGCGCCGCACCGTCGCTGTCGACCCGCCAGCGCTGGGCTGCCATTGCCCAGGGCATGCAGCAGGACATGACGGCATACGGTCATCTGTGCGAGTTGCTGCACACGCAGTTCCATGCCGCCTTGCGCCACGATGCCGAAGCCATGCAGGAGGCTGCGGTACAGATCACGGCCCAGGTGCAATGGCTGGAAGGTACCCGCAAGGAACGTGGCCAGCATGTGCGGGCGCTGCTGCCTGCGGGTGCACCGCTGTCGATGGAGGCGGCGTTTGCCTTGCTGCAGGCGCCGCTGCAGCAGCAGTTGCTGGGCCTGTGGGGGCAGCTGGAAGCCCAGGTACAGGTGTGCAAGGCCATGAACCAGCGCAATTGCCAGCTCATCATGGAGCAGGCCGAAGTGATGCGCGCCGTGATTGTGGGCAATGCCCAGCCGGAGATCTATGCTCCGCTCTGATTTTCTGCCTTTGCCGGCTTGGCCGGGTACCGGTGGCACGGTACCGTCGGGTGCTGCGGTGGCGCCGGCCGCACGGCTGCCCCAGCTGCCGGCCACGACCCCGGTGGCCGCAGAAACGGCCGTGTACACCCCTTTGGGGCAGGATGTGGCGCGGGAGGTGCAGCAGTTCATCAGCCAGGGCAGCGGCGGTGCCGCATTGGCGTCGCCCCAGGCGCGCTGGCTGGCGCTGCAGGCCGCACGCCAGTCCGCGCGCAGTGAGCGGAGCAAGGAGGGCCTGTCTGCCACGGGCGGCGTGCGCAGCGCAGCCGCGGCCGTGGGTGCGGCAGCCTCCCTGCAGCCAGCGCAGCAGGCCTTTCTGGACCGCATTGCCCCCTGGGCGCAGCAGGCTGCGCAGCGCTTGGGCGTGTCGCCGCGGGCGGTCATGGCGCATGCCGCGCTGGAAAGCGGCTGGGGGCAGCGCCCCGTGCGGGATGCGC
This sequence comes from Comamonas sp. CMM03, assembly GCF_019218715.1. NCBI lineage: Bacteria > Pseudomonadati > Pseudomonadota > Betaproteobacteria > Burkholderiales > Comamonadaceae > Comamonas > Comamonas sp. CMM03. The sequence goes on from NZ_JAHUXB010000003.1 coordinate 497,744, forward strand.
TGGGCCAGGATAGTCTGAACCTGTTCGGCATCAAGGCGCAAGGCGGATGGACAGGCGCCAGCACCCCGGCGCTGACCACCGAATACGAGGCCGGGCAGGCGGTGCGGCAGACCCAGTCGTTCCGCCAGTACGCCGACCTCGATGCCACCTTTGGGGACTATGTGCGCCTGCTGGCGCACAGCCCGCGTTACCAGGCGGCCCTGCGCACCGGTGACGATGTGCAGGCCTTTGCCAGCGGCCTGGCGGCGGGCGGCTACGCCACCGATCCGGACTATGCGCAAAAGCTGGTGCGCATCAGTCGCCAGATTCCATCGCCTTGACCTTCACGCCGCCGCCCGGTGCCTGCGGGGCGGCCAGCAGCACGCCGGGGGCAATCAACTGCCCTTTCACCGGCCGGCCGGTGCGGGCATTGCGCACGGTCACCGTGTCCCCCAGCTTGCCGGAGCCCGTGGCCAGCCCCATCACGCTGACCTGTACGCCGTCGCCCTGGGCACGGATCTCGATCTTGTCCCCCTTGCGCATGGCCACCGGGCTGAGGAGCTGGCGCGCCTGCAAGGCCTGACCGGCCCGTCCGGCAGTCTTGAGCTGCTGGCCCACGGGGGCGGGCGTGTCCAGCAGCTCGTTGCGGTGGGCGAGTGTTTGCGGGCGCAGTTCCAGATCTTCAGCCAGCAAGGCCTGCCCGGCCGGCACGTCGCTGCGCAATGTCCAGACTGGGGCGCTGGCCTGCAGCTGCGCCACCACGCTGCCGCGCTGGCTGCCGCAGCGCACCGGGATGGAGGCACGGGTCAGGCTGTGCAGTTCCACGGCAGGGACCATCCAGCCTTCGGGGCAGGGTGTGTGGGCAGCCCCGCGAGGGGCTGTGAACTGCACCTGCAGCCGGGCCTGTGCGCGCTGTGCGGCGGGAAGCAACTGGGCCCACGCGGCCTGCAACTGGGCCTGGGCGGCGGCCTGCAGCTCGGCCGGCAGCACCGGTGGTGGCGCGGGGGCCTGCTGTGCCGCGGCCTGTGCCGACAGCCCCAGGGCGCACAGCAGGATGGGAGTCCATCTGGTCAGGAATGAATTCATTGCAAATTAAATATCTTTTGTGCAATTATAAAAACTACTGAATCGGTGTGAGTGGCAAAAATCACCACGCCTGGCATCTCCGGCGTCATTCTGTGTGAAAGATGGCTGGCAGTGTTTGTTGCTGATGGATGGATGATTTTGAACGCCATTGGCTGTATTTTTGCGTGTGTTGACGAACTGATTGTTTGATTGTTTTCTGTCGATGGCTTGCGGATCGGGTTTGTAAGCGCATTAGGTAGCGCTTTGTGTGAAAAGTAGCAACGTGAAACAATCTGCATAGTATGATTTGAGAACGCGCAAGAAATATCTCATGCGCAAATGATCAATACAGGGTTGCGCACTCCTGCAGGGGCGCAACGGGGGCGATATGGCACTGAATTTCGACTCGGCGTTGTCCGTGCATGCGCAAGCGCTGCGCGTGCGCTCTGACCGCACGCAATTGCTGGCTTCCAACCTGGCCAATGCCAGCACGCCGGGCTACCAGTCGCGGGACATCGACTTCGCGGAGGCCATGGCGCGTACGGGCCAGGAGGCGGGCTTGCCGTCGCTGGATTGGGGCGGCAGTGCAGATGCGCTGTTCCGCGTGCCCAACCATCCCTCGCAGGACGGCAACACCGTGGAGGTGGGCGTGGAGCAGGCGCTGTTTTCGCAGAACGCCTCGGACTTCCAGACCAGCCTGACCTTTCTGAACATGAAGCTGCGCGGCCTGCAGTCCGCCATCAAGGGTGAATGAGCATGGGTTTTCGTGAAATCGCGCAGATTGCCGGCTCCGCCATGACGGCCCAGAGCACGCGCCTGAACACCGTGGCCAGCAACCTGGCCAATGCCGGTGCGGCCGCCTCTTCCGAATCCGAGGCATACAAGGCACGCAAGCCGGTGTTTGCTGCCGTGATGGGCGAAAGCACGCTGGACAGCTATGCCGCCCGCGTCCAGGTGCTGGATGTGCTGGAGACGACCGAGCCGGTGCGCAAGGTGCACGAGCCGGGCAACCCCGTGGCCGATGAGGCCGGCTTTGTCTACTACTCCAACGTCAATTCCGTGGCCGAGATGACCGACATGATGTCCGCATCGCGTGCCTTTGAAACCAATGTCGAGGTGCTGGGGCGCGTGCGCTCCATGCAGCAATCGCTGCTGCGCCTTGGGGAGCAATCATGAGCTTGATCAACAGCGCCTCCGGCACGGGCACCAACGCCGGCTCCAGCAGCAGCGACGCCATCTCGCAGGCCCTGGGCGGCACCGAACTGGGCCAGATGTTCACCAAGCTGCTGGTGGCCCAGGTGCAGTACCAGGACCCGCTGGAGCCCACGGATTCCAGCACCTTCGTTACCCAGCTCACGCAGCTGAGCCAGACGGAGTCGCTGCAGTCGCTGACGTCGCAGCTCAAGACCCAGTCCTCCATTCTGGACAGCCTGCAGACCATGCAGCTGGGCAGCCAGGTCGGCTCCACGGTCATGGTCGCCACCAACAGCGTGCAGCTGGACGACAGCACCGTGAATGCCGTGGTCAATCTGCCGGCCACGGCCGATCTGACGCTGCAGCTGACGGCCCCGGATGGCAAGGTGACCACGGTCAGCCTGGGCTCCAACGCGGTGGGCGATGCCAACTTCACCATCGACCCCGCCGCGCTGGGCCTGCCTGCGGGCAAGTACGGCATCGTGGTCAAGGATGCCAGCGGCACCAGCTACCCCGTGGAAGTGGCGGGCACGCTGCAGGCCGTGCGCCTGACGTCGAGCGGCAGCGTGGCCCTGCAGGTGCAGGGCCTGGGCGATGTGCTGCCTTCCAGCGTGACGCGTTTCGTGGGTCAGAAGGCCTGAGCGCCCTGACGTTTTCTCCCTCTCTTCACCAGGCCTGAAATCATGAGCTTCCAGATTGCGCTGTCGGCGCTCCAAGCGATCAACAACCAGCTCGACAACATCTCGCAGAACATCGCCAACACCGGCACCACGGGCTACAAGTCCAGCCGCACCAACTTCGCGGCCATGTATGCCAGCTCGTCGCCCAACGGCGTGCGCGCCGCCTCCACCACCCAGACGCTGGATGTGGCGGGCGGTCTGCTGAGCACCGGCCGCAACCTGGATGTGGCCATCGCGGGCAATGGCTACTTCATGGTGAAGGACAGCACCGGCGTGATGAACTACACCCGTGTCGGCGTGTTCGATGTGGACAAGCAGGGCGTGCTGGTGGACCACATGGGTCGCCAGGTGCAGGGGTACGGCGTGACCGCCGGCAATGCGGCCCTGGGCAATCTGGGCAACCTGACGGTGCCGACCGGCCAGATCCCGGCGCAGGCCAGCACCTCGGTGGACTTCGTGGCCAATCTGTCGGCGGACTGGAGCGTGCCGGCCAATGCGTTCAACCCCACGGATTCCAGCAGCTACAACAGCTCGACCGTGTCCGTGGTGTATGACTCGCTGGGTCGCCAGCACACCGTCACCCAGTACTTCGTCAAGACGGCGAACAACACGGTGGAAGTGCACTACCAGAACGAAAACACCGCCGTGGGCACCAGCACGCTGAAGTTCACGACTGCAGGGCAGCTGGACACCGCGGCTTCCACCGTTGCGGCCGTGAACCTGACACCGGCCGGCGCGAATGCACTGTCGGTGACGTTCGACTATGCCGGCACCACCCAGTTTGCCGGCGACACCTCGACCACCACCAATGCCTCGGATGGCTATGCCTCAGGCACGATGGTGAATGTGCTGGTCGGCGCCGATGGCTCGGTGAATGCACAGTACAGCAACGGCATGGTGCAGAGCGTGGGCGTGATCGCGCTGGCCACCTTCCCCAGCGACAGCGGGCTGACGGCCGTGGACGGCACCAGCTGGCAGGCTTCGGCCAAGTCCGGCGCCGCACTGATCGGCACCCCTGGCACGGGCCAGCTGGGCGAGCTGGAAAGCCAGCAGCTGGAGCAGTCGAATGTGGAAGTCGCATCCGAGCTGGTGGACCTGATGGGCGCGCAGCGCAACTACCAGGCCAACACCAAGGTGATCAGCACGCAGAACGAAATCATGCAGTCGCTGATGCAGGTGATGTAAGGCGGGAGCGGCGCTCATGGACAAGCTGATCTATACCGTCATGACTGGCGCGGAGCGTGCGTTCCATGCCCAGCAGGTGCACGCCAACAACCTGGCCAATGCCGATACCACGGGCTTTCGTGCCGACTACGAGGTGGCCGGCACGCAGGCCGTGGGCGGGTATGGCTACGACAGCCGCCACCAGAGCACAGGGGCCACGGATGTGGTGTCGCAGCGCCTGGGGGCGGTGCGCGAAACCGGGCGCGATCTGGACGTCGCCGTGCTGGGCCAGGGGCTGATCACGGTGGCGGACGCCGGCGGCGAGGCCTACACCCGTGCCGGTGCCATGCTGGTGGACAGCGAAGGCAATCTCTCCATCAACGGCCGCGCGGTGCTGGGCGATGGCGGACCGATTGTGCTGCCGCCGTTTCGCGTCCTGTCGGTGGCCGAGGATGGCACCGTGTCCATCCTGCCGGAGAACGGGACCGAGATGCAGGAAGTCGACCGGCTGAAGCTGGTGGACGGCAGTCAGCCCATGACCAAGACCACCGCAGGTCTGCTGGTGTCGCGCAGCGGCGAAGCCCTGCCCGCCAGCGAGACCGTGCGCGTGCGCAGCGGCGCGCTGGAGTCGTCCAACGTGCAGGCCGTGGAGGAGATGGTGGCCGTGATGGACATCAGCCGCCAGTTTGAAATCCAGATGAAGTTGTATCAGGCCGCCGACGGCATGGCCGAGGCCGGCAACCGGCTGCTGCGTGATTGAGTTGCAGTGCGTCGCCCGCCAGGGTGACAGGGACCACGTAAAAGGAACACCACCATGAATCCCGCTTTGCTCGTGAGCAAGACCGGCCTGCAGGCCCAGGACGCCAAGTTGCAGGTGATTGCGCACAATCTGGCCAACGTAAACACCGTGGGCTTCAAGCGCAACAGTGCAGCGTTTGAAGACCAGTTCTATGAAATCACCCGCATGCCGGGCAGCAACAGCCAGGGCGACAACCGCGTGCCCGCCGGCGTGCAGCTGGGCACCGGCGTGCGGCTGGTGTCCACGCACAAGCAGTTCACCGAAGGCAGCATGCAGAACACCAGCCAGCAGCTGGATGTGGCCATCGTGGGCAATGGCTTTCTGCAGGTGCTGCAGGCGAACGGCGAGACGGCCTATACCCGTGCCGGTCAGCTGCAGGTGGACAACGAAGGCCGCCTGGTCAACGCCAACGGCTTGCCGCTGCAGCCGGAAATCACCATCCCCGAAGGCGCCAAGTCGGTGACCATCAGCGAAACCGGTCTGGTCAGCGCCATGGTGGGCACGGATGCCACCGCGCAGGAGCTGGGCACGCTGCAACTGGCCACGTTCGTGAACCCGGCCGGCCTGCAGGCCCAGGGCGACAACCTGTACCTGGTGTCGCAAGCCAGCGGCGATGCGGTGCTGGGCGAGCCCGGGGAAGCCGGCTTCGGCACGCTGCGCCAGTTCGCGCTGGAAAGCTCCAACGTGCAGGCGGTGGAAGAAATGGTGGACATGATCTCGGCCCAGCGCAGCTACGAGATGAACACCAAGGTGCTGTCCGCTGCGGACGACATGATGCGCAACCTGGCGCAAGCTGCATGATCTGCCGCGCTGCATGGGTGCTGCGCTGGCGCGCGGCAGGTGCTGCGCTGGCCTTGCTGGCGCTGGCAGGTTGCGCGGTGCGCCCGCCCGAGGTGATGCAGCCGGCCGAATCGGTGCCGGAGTTTCTGATGGCGCCCCAGGCCAGGGCCCAGGGCGGCGGGCTGTTCGTGCCCCATGCGTCCACAGGCCTGGTGGCCGACCAGCGTGCGCACCGTGCCGGCGACATCCTGACGGTGCTGCTGGAAGAGGTGACCCAGGCAAGCAAGAAAGCCAATACCCAGACCAGCAAGGGCAGCAGCGTCGGCATCTCGCCGCCCATTCTGGGCGGCAAGAGCATCAAGGCCGACATCGAGCTGGAAGGCAGCAGCAAGTTCAGCGGCGGCGGCAGCAGCACGCAACAGAATGCGCTGTCCGGTGCCATGACCGTCATCGTCCAGCAGGTGCTGCCCAACGGCCTGCTCTACATCAAGGGCGACCGCGCGTTGTCGCTCAACCAGGGCGATGAAGTGCTGCGCCTGAGCGGCTATGTGCGCGCCACCGATGTGGACCTGAACAACCGCGTGTCCTCGCTGCGCGTCGCCAATGCGCGCATCAGCTACTCGGGCCATGGCGCGCTGTCCGATGCCAGCGAAGCTGGCTGGCTGACACGCTTCTTCCAAAGCCCGCTTTTCCCCTTCTGATCGTGATGATGTTTGCACGCCTGCTGTCTCGTAGCCTCTGTCGCGGTGCCATGGCCCTGGTGCTGGCAGGTCTGGCCCTGCCTTCCGGGGCGCAGCCCGCGGGCAAAACGGTGCGCGGTGCCGAGGCGGCTGCCAAGACCAGCATGCGGCCCCTGCGCCATCTGGTGCATGTCGAAGGCGTGCGCGAAAACCAGCTGATCGGTTACGGTCTGGTGGTGGGCCTGAACGGCACGGGCGACAGCACGCAGGTCAAGTTTGCGGGCCAGTCCGTGGCCAATATGCTGACCCAGTTCGGCATCAAGCTGCCCGAGAAGACCAGCACCAAGTTGAAGAACGTGGCCACGGTGATGGTCAGCGGGGTGTTCCCGCCGGGCTACCGAAAGGGCCAGAGCATCGACGTGACCGTGTCCTCGCTGGGCGATGCGAAAAGCCTGCGCGGCGGCATGCTGCTGATGGCGCCGCTGCGCGGGGTGGACAACGAGATCTATGCCATCGCCCAGGGGCAGCTGGTGGTGGGGGGCTTGAACGCCACCGGCAACAGCGGCTCCAGCGTCACCGTCAATACGCCCACTTCCGGCCGCATTCCCAACGGCGCCACGGTGGAGCGCGAGATCCCTTCCGACTTCGAGAGCGGCGAGACCGTGCTGCTGTCGCTGCGCCAGCCGAGCTTTCGCACGGCCCGCAACATCGTCCAGGCCATCAACACGCGCTACGGCGATATCGCCAGCACGCGCGATGGCACCAGCATCGAGGTGCGCGCACCGCTGGTGCCAACGCAGCGGGTCGGCTTTGTTGCCGACCTGCAGGATCTGCAGGTGGCCATGGGGCAGGAGCTGCCGCGCGTGGTCTTCAATTCGCGCACCGGCACGGTGGTGATTGCCGAAGGCGTCACGGTCAAGGCGGCCGCCGTCTCGCACGGTGCGCTGCGCGTGGTGATCCGCGAGCAGTCCAATGTCAGCCAGCCGGCACCGTTCAGCCAGGGCAACACCGTGGTGACGCCGGAGTCGAACGTGCAGGTGCAGGAGGGCAACGGGCACATGTTCGAGTGGCCTGCCGGTGCCAAGCTGCAGACCATCATCGACACCATCAACCGCACCGGTGCCTCGCCGGACGACATCATGTCCATCCTGCAGGCCCTGGACCAGGCCGGTGCACTGCATGGCGAGCTGGTGGTGATCTAAAGGGACACCCCATGGAAACCTCCACCACCCGCCTTGCCGCCGAACGTCCCACGGTCCCCGCCGGAGAGGCTGGCCAACCCCCCGTGGCCGCGGCACAGCCTGCCGACGACGCGACCGTGCAGCGCCTGACGGCTGCCGCAGTGAAGTTCGAAGGCTTTTTTGTCGCCCAGATGTTGAAGCAGATGCGACAGGCCACGGCGGCGATGGCCGATTCCGGCAGTGCCATCAATGACCGGGTCAATGACAGCACGCTGGCATTGGCCGAGCAGACCGTGGCCGACGGACTGGCGGGTCAGCGCGCATTTGGGATCGCCGATGTGCTGGTGCGGCAGATGCTGCCCCAGTCCGGCGCGGCAGTGAACGCTGCGGGAACAAGGAAACTTTCATGAGCATGCTTTTCAACGGACTGACCGGTGTGGTGGCCTCGCAGGTCGCCCTCAATACCGTCAGCCACAACCTGGCGAATGCCCTGACCCCCAACTACACCCGCCAGGGCGTGGTGCTGACGGCCAAGGCGTCGGCCAACACCGCGCTGTCCGCTGGCGACGGGGTGGCCGTCACGTCGTTGATCCGCTATGCCGACAGCTACAAGACCCAGCAGATGTGGCGCGCTGCCAGCACCAAGGGGGAATACGAGGCAGCGCAGACCTACCTGCTGCAGCTGGAACAGGTGATGGGCGATGCCGATGGCGGCATCAACGCCGCGCTGGACAAATTCTTCAGCGCCCTGAGCGCCACCAGCGTAGAGCCCACGTCCACGCCGCTGCGCCAGCAGATCATCGAAGCCGCCAAGGCGCTGGGCCAGACCATCAACAACATCGGCCAGATCGTGTCCAACCAGGCGCTGGCCGTGCGCCAGCAGCGTGCCGTGGCGGTGGACCAGGTCAATTCCTATATCCACGAAATTGCCGCGCTGAACGACAAGATCACGCAGAGCGCCGGTGCCGGGCTGAATACCTCCTCGCTGCAGGACCAGCGTGACGCCAAGGTCGACGAGCTGTCCAAGCTGGTGGGCCTGCAGACGACCACGCAGCCGGATGGCTCCATCAATCTGTCGCTGCGCGGCGGCCAGCCCCTGGTGGTGGGCAACCGTGCCTCCACGGTCAGCGTGGATGCGGGTTCGCAGTTCCTGAGCGTGAGCTTCGGGACCGAGACGTTCCAGCTGGGCGCCGAGAACTGGGGCGGAACCCTGGGCGGCCTGGCAGCGCTGGAGAGCGATGTGCTGCAGCCCCTGGATGCGTCCATCCGCGGGCTGGCGCAGGTCATTGCCAGCGAAACCAATGCGGTGCTGCAGTCGGGCTATGGCACCAATGGTGCTGCAGGGACGGACCTGTTCGTGTTCGATGCCACCTCCACCTCGGCCATGCTGACGGTCAGCGCCGGCATCACCCCGGAACAGCTGGGCCTGTCGGGGGACCCCGCCAAGGTCGGCGACAGCACCAAGCTGCAGGAGCTGATTGCCTTGCAGAGCAAGGCCGTGAACATCTATGGCCCCGGAGGCACCGGCATGGTGGGCAGCTCCGTGCTGCTGGGGGATGTGTACACCCAGCTGGTGGGCAAGCTGGCCATGTACAGCCAGCAGAACAACGCTTCCTATGAAACGGCGCAGACGGTGCGCGACCAGTCGGAATCGAACTGGCGCTCCACCAGCGCGGTCAACACCGATGAAGAGGCGGTGAACCTGATGCAGTACCAGCAGATGTACCAGGCCAATATGAAGGTCATCACCGTGGCCAACGAGCTGTTCGACAGCCTGCTGGAAATGCGCTGAGGCGCACCACCCATTCACGGACAAGGATTTCAGGCCATGCGCGTATCCAGCAACCAGTACCACATCACCGTCAACGCCTCGCTGCAGAACTCCAACACCCAGCTGGAGAAGCTGATGGGGCAGATGTCCAGCGGCAATCGCCTGACGCGGCCCAGCGACGACCCCATCGCCCATGTGCGCATTTCGCGCCTGCAGCGCGAGGAGGCCAGCATCGCGCAGTACAAGGACAACATCGGTGCGCTCTCCAACCGCATGACGCAGAGCGAGACCGTGCTCAGCAGCATCAACAGCGACCTGCTGAGCACGCGCGATCTGCTGGTGTGGGCCCTGGATGGCGGCAACACCGGCGAGGACCTGAGCGCCATGGCCACGAACCTGGAGTCCTTGCGCGATGCCCTGTACGCCAGCGCGCTGACCAAGGACCAGGAAGGCTCCTACCTGTTCTCCGGCACCCTGTCCAAGACCGCAACCGTGGGCTTCAACGCCGCGGCGGCCGCCGGTACCCGCTACACGGTGGGCGGCAACAGCGAACAGCAGCAGGTGGTGGTGGGCAATGGCCTGACCCAGCCTGCGAACGTGACGCTGGGCGATGAAATGGCGGCCATGCTCAACACGCTGGACCAGGCCATCGAGGCCATCAAGGGCGGCGGCACCACGGCCAACAACCCGGCCACCCGTGCCAGCCTGCAGGCGGCGCTGACGGGTGTGGACACCGGCATGGACCAGGTGTCCACCAAGATCTCCAAGCTGGGCGGGGCGCAGAACATCGTCAGCACGCTGGAAACCAACTGGGGCAACCTCAGCACGGCCAACCAGACGGCGGTGCTGGACTACTCCCAGCTGAACTACGCGACCGCGGCCGTGCAGCTCAATACGCTGATGTCGGCCATCAAGGCCACGCAGTCGGCCTACGGCAAGGTCAGCCAGCTCAGCCTGTTTGACGCGCTGTGAGCAGCGCGCGCATTGGTGGCAACGCCTCGGCGGGGCGCATCGGCACCGCCGGTGCAGCGCAGCCCGGGGCGGCGGCGCCGGCCGTGCCCACCAGCGCGGTGGGCACGCATCCCTTGCCGGCCATCCGCTACCACAGCACCTGGCCCCGGGGATGGATGGCCGCGGCCGTGCCGCAGCGGGTGCGTGAATTCCATGTGCAGATCAGCAAGGCGCAGATGGCGCTGGATTTTCTGGAGCAGCTGGAGCAGCAGCTGTCTGCATTGATCCAGGCCTGCCGCCACCAGCGCAAGCTCCCTTCCGATGCCGGTGCGGCTCGCCTGCGCAGTGCGTTGCAGGCGGTGCAGGCCGGGTGGGCCAAGCGCCTGCCGCGGACGCTGGAAAGCCTGGACGAATCGCTGCACTGGTCGCCGGTGCAGCGCGCCCGCAAGCAGTTCACCCTGGCCGGCTGGAGCTGGGAGAGTCTGCAGGCCGAGCACGCGCGCGATACGGAACTGGTGGGCTTTTGCCTGCTGGGGCAGGACGGCGCGCAGGGGGCCTGGCAGGCCCGCTGGGAGCGGGCACAAGGCGCCAGCCGGCAGGCGCTGGCCCATGCGCTGGCACCTCTGGGCATGCAGCTGAGCGGGCTGGAACAGCCGCTGGTGCTGTCGGTCGAAGAGCGCTGGTGGCCGGTGGTGGTGCAGCGCTTCATGGTCAAGGGCAATGGCAAGCGCTTTCCTGCCGGGCAGTGGGTGTCGCCGCGCTTGGTGTCATCCCCCCAGGCTCTGCGTGTGGACAGCTGGAGTGCGGCCGATGCGGCGGCTGTGCAGGCGCTGGCGGCCGAGCTGCCCGCCGCCCGCGAGCGCGTGTTGCAGGCACAGGCGGCCGTGCGGGCGTTTCAACATGACGCAGGACAAAGTCTGGACGATGTGGGCGCACGTACCACAGCGGTGCAGGCATTTGCACAGGCGTTTGCGCAGGCCGGCCAGATGCCTGCCTATGATTGGATTTTGGCGGTGGTGCCTGCCGTGCGGGCCGTGTCGCGCCGGCGTGTGGCGCGGCTGTTGCAAAGTCGGGGTGCGTTGGCCTAGCCGTATCGCACCGAGCTTTTGAACCAGGCCCTGCGCAGGGCGGAATCCTCCATGCAGTTGGAATCAGTTGCGGCTCCAGCCGCTGTCGATCTGTCGTATTACCGTTTGAGTACACCGGTTGCTGTGCAGCAGGTGCTGGAGTCATTGCAACGCCAGCAGGCGGTGATGACCTTGCTGGCCGATGTGCCCGATGCCCATGCGGTGCAGGATGCCGGGGGCCGGCCTTGCGGCATGGCCGTGCTGAGCCAGGTGGATGCGGAGCAGCAGCGCCTGGTGATGGAGGTGTCCGGTGCCTTGTTGCCCCTGCCCGCGGCGGTGCTGGTGGTGGCCCATTTGCCTGGCAGCGTGCGCACGCAGTGGGAGCTGCAGGCACAGTGGGCAGAGCTGTCGCATGGCCGCTGGCAGCTGCAGGCGCCCTGGCCAAACCAGGTCCTGCAGCACCAGCGCCGGCGCCACCCGCGGCTGCAGCTGCCGCTGGGCCAGCGTTACGAAGCCAGCTTCATGTTCGGGCAGCGCCATTGCGTGCTGCACATGGATGACCTCAGCCAGGGCGGGGTGGCCTTGCGTGGCACGCGCAGCGAAACGTCCATGCTGTTCATGGGACGCAAGATCAGCAAGGTGGTGCTGGATCTGGGCAGCGGCGTGCAGGTGCAGGTGGATCTGACTGTGCGCTCGCGGCGCAGCTACAAATCCTTTTTGCTGGGCGAGCAGGTCATGGTGGGTTGCAGCCTGGAAGGCATGACCGACGAGGTGCAGACCGCGCTGGCGCGCATCATGCAGGAGCGCCGGGTCTAGGGCTGCCAGGCTGCGGCATGGGTGCCGTGGCGCTGTATGCGCATGCAAAAAGCCAACCTTGCGGTTGGCTTTTTTTCGTGGCGCGCAAGGGCGCGGGCCCTTGCCGAACTGCGCAGCTTATTGCAGCAGCGAAGCCACCATCTGGCTCATGCTGGAGGATTGTTTCAGCATGGCGGTGGAAGCTTGCATCAGCATTTGCTTGCTGGTCATGTTCGAGGTTTCGGTGGCGTAGTCCACGTCCATGATGCGGCCCTTGGAGGCTTCGGTGTTCTGGATCATGTTGCCCAGGTTGTTGTACACGTGTTCCAGGCGGTTGGCGGCGGCACCGAACGAGGAGCGCAGCGTGCCCACGGCAGCCGAAGCGAGGTCAGCCAGGTTGATGGCGGCGTTGGCGGTGGTGCCGCTCACGGCGCCAGCCTTCAGGTTGGTGATGGCGGTATTCAGTGCCGTCAGATCGGTCGAAGCGTTGAACGCATAGGTTTCGGAGTTCGAAGCGCCGATCTGGAAGGTGGACGCTGCGGTGAAGGTGCCTGCAGCGGAGAACAGTGCCTGGCCACCGAACTTGGTGTTGGCCATGATGTTGTCGATTTCAGCGGACAGTGCCGTGAATTCAGCCTGCATGGCGGTCTTGTCGGCATCGGTGGAGGTGGCGTTGGCTGCCTCGGTGGCCAGATCCTTCATGCGCAGGATCATGTTGTTGACTTCGGCCAGGGCGCCTTCACCGGTTTGGAGCAGGGAGATGCCGTTCTGGGTGTTCTTCTGGGCCACGGACATGCCGCGGGTTTGGGCTTCCAGGCGGGTTGCGATCTGCAGGCCGGCAGCGTCGTCCATGGCGGAGTTGACGCGGTAGCCGGTACCCAGGCGGGTCATGGAAGTGGACAGGGCCTTGTTGGTGTTGCCCAGGGAATTTTGGGTGCTCAGGGCAGCGGCGTTGGTGTGCAGGCTCAGCATGGAGGGGCTCCGTAAATCAATGTCGGTACGACGTTGCGAGCACCACCATGGCGCTCTTGCCTGTACTAAGCGACGGCGCCGTGTGGGAACTTAAATGGCATCTGCAAAAAACTGCGGGCACGGGGCACTGGTGGGCACCGGCCAGGCGGAGGGCGGCGGCAGGTGCAGCCGCAGGCTAGGCGATGCTGGCCTTCAGATAATGGGCCCCGGCGATGGGGTTGTGGTAGTAGGGCGGAATGCTTTCAAAGCCGAGCTCGGTGTAGAGCGCGCGGGCGGATTCCATGTCGTCCAGGGTGTCCAGCAGCACATGGTCATAGCCCATCTGGCGCGCCGCATTGAGGGCGGCTTCGGCCAGTTCACGGCCCAGGCCAAAGCCGCGGAAGGCCTTGCGCACATACAGGCGCTTCATTTCGGCGGCGTTGGGGTAGTCGCTGGTATCGAGCGGGCGCAGTGCGCAGCAACCGGCCAGGGCGCCATCCACATGGGCCAGCAGCAGGCCCCCGCGGGGCGCAGCGTAGTCGCCGGGCAGGGTGGCGAGTTCGCGTTCGAAATCCTGGAATTCCAGGTCAATGCCCAGGCCGCCGGCATATTCCGCAAACAACAGGCGCACAGCCTCCAGATCGTGCGGGGATTCGGCCAGCAACAGGGCCACGGTGGGCTTGTCCACAGGCGGTAGGTGGCGCACAGGCGCCAGGGTTGACAGAGGTCCAGTGTAAACGGCGGCGCAAAGACCGCCTATCGGGGATGGACCCAGGCCGGGGATCCACGCCGCCGGGAATCAGAAACCGGGTGTGCTGCCCAGGCCGTAGACCCACCAGGCCGCCGCGGCGCAGGCCGCGATCAGCAGCAGGGCCAGCAGCCGGGCGGCCAATCCGTCGCGAGAAGCGGCGGTGCCGGCGGGGGCAGGCTGGTTGCCGTGCAGCATGGCCTGCACCAGGGGCTTGCGGCGCACCACGGCATAGAAAGCGACGGCGCACAGGTGCAGGGCCAGCAGGCCCAGCAGCAGCCACTGGCCCCAGTCCTTGTGCCAGCCGGTGGCCCAGGCGACGGTGTCGCCACCGACAAAGCGCGTCAGCGGTCCGGCAAAGGCAATTTCATCGTCGCTGAGCAGGCCGGTGCCCACCTGCAGCCCCAGCACCAGCAGCAGGGCCAGCACCGACAGCGCTCCCAGCGGGTTGTGGCCGACCGTGGTGTCGGCCGCCGGCTGGCGCAGGTAGCGCAGCAGGCGCGCGGGCCCGGGAATGAAGGTGGCAAAGCGTGACCAGTGGCCGCCCACCACGCCCCAGAGGATGCGAAACACCAGCAGGGCCAGCACCACGTGGCCCAGGCGCAGGTGCCATTCCATGGCATTGCCGCCGACTTTGGCTGTGACCACCAGGGCGATCACGCAGGCCGCCAGCAGCCAGTGGAACAAGCGGGTGGGAAGGTCCCAGATGCGGGTGGTTGCATTGCTCATGGACTTCAATGTATGCGGATGCAGGCCGAGGCCGCAGGGAGTCCGCGCAAAAAAGTGCGGCTTTGCGTTGAACGGAGGCACTGCCATACTGGGCCGCAGGCACCTGGTGCCGCGACTGCGTTTCCCCACAACCCAAGGAAAAAAAACCATGAAGAAGATCCTGCCTGCGCTGCTGGTGGCGGCCTCGGCGGCGCTGTTGGCTGCGCCTGCCTCGGCCCAGTTTGCCAAAAGCGAAGACGCCATCAAATACCGCCAGGGCGCTTTGTTCGTGATGAGCCAGCATTTCGGCCGCCTGGGCGCCATGGCGAACGGCAAAGCGCCTTTTGATGCGAAAGTGGCGCAAGAGAACGCCGCGGTGCTGGAAACCATGGCCAAGTTGCCGTGGGCGGCCTTCGGTGACGGCACGGAAGGCGGCAAGGCCAAGCCCGAGGTGTGGAAGGAGAAGGCCAAGTTCACGGAACATGCCGACAAGTTCCAGGCAGAAAGCGCCAAGCTGGTGGCTGCGGCCAAGACCGGGGATCTGGCGCAGCTGAAGAATGCCTTCGGCCCTGCCGCACAGTCCTGCAAGGCCTGCCACGACGCGTTCCGCAACCGTTGAAGCGGCGCGGCGGGTGCCAGGCGACTGGCGCCAGACCGCTGCCCTGCGCGCACAAAAAAGCCAGCACGGGTGCTGGCTTTTTGCATGGCGGAAAGAACCGAGCGCGCGAAGGCTGCGCGGCGCGGCTGGCGGGCCTTCAGGCCTCGGCCAGCAGCTTTTCGATCAGCTTGTGCAGCTCGGCAAAGTCGGGGGCGCCGACATAGGTCTTCACGATCTCGCCGCGCTTGTTGACGATGTAGGTGGTGGGCGTGATGCGGATATCGCCCCAGGCCTTGGCGGCGGCACCGGTGTTGTCCAGCGCCACCTTGAAGGGCAGCTGGCGCGACTGGACAAAGTTCACCACATAGCTGGGGGGGTCGTAGCTCATGGCCACGGCCAGAGTGTCGTAGCCCTTGTCCTTGTACTTGTCGTAGGTCTTGATGATCTCGGGCATTTCCGCCACGCAGGTGGTGCAGCTGGTGGCCCAGAAGTTCACCAGCGTCACCTTGCCCTTGAGGTCTTCGGTGGTGCGGGTGCTGCCGTCGAGCAGCACAAAGGACGACTGCGGCGCAGCCGCGCTATGACCGCCCCAGAACACATAGGCCCCCAGGCCGGCGAATGCGGCAAGCGCCACGCCTGCCATCCAATGTTTGATTGCCATGTTGTGATTGTGTACCAAGCGCCGGAACCGATGCCGGCGTGCAGGTTTGGAGCCTGATCCCGGACAAAAGTTCTGTCAGGGAGAAAGGGGCGAGCCACCCTGTCGGGAGCTGTGTCCGCAGCGCGTGGAAATGCCCGGCAAGCATCGGCTTTCTTGCGCGTTTGTGCGCGTACACAAAACGCGGGGGCTGCCGATAATGGGAGCATGACCACATTCGCTGCCCGTTGCGCTTCTCTTTTTGCGGTGTGCGCTGCTGTTGCTGCGCTTTCGGCCTGTGACCACAAGCCGGAGCTGACCTGGCACGACGTCGTGCTGCGCGATGCGGAACTGCATGCCCGTTTCCCCTGCGAGCCTGATGTGGCCCAGCAGAAAGTGGATTTCGGCATGGAGCAGGGCCCGGTGAATGTGACCATGATGGGTTGCGATGCCGTGGACGCCACCTACGCCGTCTCGCACTGGCTGCTGGACGATGTGCGCCAGGCCGACGATGCACTGGCCTACTGGGAAGCCGCCGTGCTGACCAAGCTCAAGGCCGTGGACAGCAAGGAGGGCAAGAGCGGCGCACCTTTTGTGCCGGTCGGGGCCATGAACCTGTCGCGCTCCATCCGCGCCACGGTGCAGGGGGAAGGGCCGTCGGGCTGGACCATCACCACGCATGGCGTGTGGTTCGCCAAGCAGGAGGGCGACAAGGCCCGCATCTACCACGCGGTGATCTACGCGCCCAAGCCCCAGCACGAAGTGGCCAGCCAGTTCTTCCAGGCCTTGCAACTGCAGAACTGAAGGCTGGAGGCAGTCGAGGACCAGGGTGGTGCACACGGAGGTGCCCGGAGGTACGTCGACGCCTGCGGTCTCAATCCGGCGTTGTGACGGGCGCGGTGCATGCAGGCGCTGGCGTGGTGTGGCCTCGCCGTGCCACGGGAACCATGCATTGTTGTCAGCGCACCACGGACTGTCCCTGTCACGGCCCTGGCGGGCATGCCAGCACCCGTGAGCGGGGTGACCGGGCGCGCCATAATGGTCGGAACAATCGCGCTCCATGAAACCTGTTCGCATTCTCCTCATTGCCCACGCGCCCCTGGCGCACGCCTTGCGCGAAGCGGCACTGCATGTCTTCAATGACTGTGGTGGCGATGTGCTGGCGCTGGACGTGCAGGCCCATGCCGAACCCGAAGACACCCTCCAGAAAGCGCGGGCCCTGTTGCCGGCGCAGTCCGAAGAGGGCCCCCTGCTGGTGCTGACCGACGTCTTTGGCGCCACCCCCAGCAATGTCGCCCTGCGCCTGGTGGAAGGCCGCAATGCACGCGTGGTGACGGGGGTGAACCTGCCCATGCTGCTGCGTGCCTGGTGCTACCGCGCGGAGTCTTTGGAAAACCTGGCCGCCCGTGCGCAAGCCGGCGGCACGCAAGGCATCATGCTGGCCGGTGGTGGCAGCGCGCCCCAAAACCAGCGTCCCCGTTTGCACCATGATTCAGACCACAGTCACCATCAGCAATAAGTTGGGCCTGCACGCCCGCGCGTCCGCCAAGCTCACCAAACTGGCGGGCAGTTTCCCCTGCGAAGTCTGGCTCTCGCGCGGCGAGCGCCGTGTCAACGCCAAAAGCATCATGGGCGTGATGATGCTGGCCGCCGGCCTGGGGGCCGAAGTGGTGCTGGAGACCGATGGCGAGCAGGAGCAGCAGGCATCGGACGCCTTGCTGGCCTTGATCAACGACAAGTTTGGTGAAGGGCAGTGAGTGCTTGCTCTCCATATTGCTGCGGCGCAGCAATATGGAGCAGCACAGGCCAAAGCTTGCCTTGCATCAAGAGAGGCCGACCCGGCGTCTGTGATGTAGGCCGGAATCGCTGGCGCTGGGCTGACAATAGCGGCCTGCGCAACGCGCCTTGCAAGGCGCACCAGAAGAAGGATTGACCGCATGACGTTCGCTATCCATGGCCTGGCCGTTTCCCGGGGAATTGCCATTGGACGTGCCGTCGTGGTGGCCTCCAGCCGCATGGAGGTGCGGCACTATTTCATCCAGCCCGAGCAGGTGGAGAGCGAAATCGCCCGCACCCGCGCCGCGCGCAATGCGGTGGTGACCGAGCTGTCGCGCCTGCTGGAGAGCATGCCGGTGGATGCCCCGGGTGAGGTGGCGGCCCTGCTGGAAGTCCACCTGATGCTGCTGCAGGACGAGCTGATGGTCAACGGCGTCAAGCAGTGGATCACCGAGCGCCTGTACAACGCCGAATGGGCGCTGACCACGCAGCTGGAAGTGATCTCGCGCCAGTTCGACGAGATGGAGGACGACTACCTGCGCGAGCGCAAGTCCGATATGGAGCAGGTGGTCGAGCGCATCCTGCGTCACATGCGCGGCGTGGCCAGCCCGGTCTCGCCCGAGGCCTGCGCCGCCAAACCCCGGCGTGCCCCCGATGCGCAGCAGACACTGTCCGACGACATGACCGATGCCCCGCTGGTGCTGGTGGCCCAGGATCTGTCGCCGGCCGACATGCTGCAGTTCAAGCGCAGCGTGTTCGAAGGCTTTGTGACCGCCGTGGGCGGCAAGACCAGCCACACCGCCATCGTGGCGCGCAGCATGGACATTCCCGCCGTGGTGGGCGCACGCGCCGCCAGCCAATTGGTGCGCCAGGACGACTGGGTCATCATCGACGGTGACGCCGGCATCCTGATCGTCGATCCGTCGCCCATCGTGCTGGAGGAATACCAGTTCCGTCGCCGCCAGATGCTGCTGGAGCGCGAGCGCCTGACCCGTTTGCGGCACACCCCGGCGCAGACGCTGGATGGCCAGACGATCGAGCTGCTGGCCAACATCGAGCAGCCCGAGGACAGCCCCGCCGTGGTCAAGGCCGGCGCCGTGGGCGTGGGGCTGTTTCGCAGCGAATTCCTGTTTATGGGCCGGGGCGGAAAGCTCCCCGGCGAAGAAGAGCAATACCAGGCCTACCGCGCCGCGCTGGAAGGGCTGGAAGGCATGCCGCTGACCATCCGCACCATCGATGTGGGGGCGGACAAGCCGCTGGAAGGCAAGATCAATGCCTCGCTCAACCCGGCGCTGGGCCTGCGCGCCATCCGCTGGAGCCTGGCCGAGCCGGTGATGTTCCGCACCCAGCTGCGTGCCATCCTGCGCGCAGCGGCCCATGGCAAGGTGAACATGCTGTTCCCCATGGTGGCGCACCGCAGCGAGATCACGCAGATCCTGGCCCAGCTGCGGCTGGCGCAGTCCGAGCTGGACGCGCGCGGTGTGGCCTACGGCAAGGTGGAGCTGGGCGCGATGATCGAGATCCCGGCGGCGGCGCTGATGGTGCGCACCTTTTTGCAGTACTTCGACTTTCTGTCCATCGGCACCAACGACCTGATCCAGTACACGCTGGCCATCGACCGCGCCGACGAGGCCGTGGCCGAGCTGTACGACCCACTGCATCCGGCCGTGCTGCAACTGGTGGCCCAGGTGATCCGCGAGGCCAATGCCGCCGGCAAAAGCGTCTGCGTGTGCGGCGAGATGGCGGGCGATGTGGCGTTCACCAAGCTGCTGCTGGGCCTGGGACTGCGCAGCTTTTCCATGCACCCGGCGCAGGTGCTGGCGGTCAAGCAGGAAGTGCTGCGCACCGACACCCGCAAGCTGCATGACTGGGCGCAGGCGGTGCTGGATGCCGACGATCCGACGGCGGCGCTGCAGCAGACCGCAGACAGTCTGACGTCGCTGGCGGCGGTGGTGCCGGCGATGCGCTGAGGCCTGTCCCCGGTGCCTGCGCAAGATGCGCTGTGCGGGGTGTCAGGCAGGCGTGCGGGGGGGGGTGCAGGTGGTGGAAATAAAACACCCTTCAGATAAAAAAAGTGATTGAGATTAATTCGCATTCAATGTTATAGTTCAACCCATGGAAGCAGCCGACACCGTCCTGGTGGGAGCTTGAAGGTCGAGGCGGCTTCCCATGGTTTCATCGTGGGGCGACCTAAGGCCTGTAAAGCCTGAAAGTCGTTTTTTGCCAGCCAGCGGAATGCCCGGTTAGCCACGCAATTTTTTCGCGCTGAAACCCGTGTGATCGAGAATTTTGACTGCGCCTTGCAGGCTGTTGCCGCAAGGCGTCTTTGTTTGTGCAAGGCATTGGTGACGGTGGCGCGCAGCGCGCCGCAACCAGCGTCGCACGGCCGCAGCCCTGCAGGCAGTGCAAGCCTCTGGGCGGCCATCTTCGTATGCCTTGGCGCGGTGCCGCGCGGCCAAGTGCTGCGGGCCTGTTGCCCGCTGCGGCCTAAAAAAAGCCATTGCCCGCGGGCAATGGCTGATCGGCAGATTGGTTGGACGCCGGCAGCGCCGCGGGCTTACACGCCGGCGGCGTGGGCCTGCTGGTCGGCGTGGTAGCTGGAGCGCACCATGGCGCCCACGGCGGCGTGCGTGAAGCCCATCTTGTAGGCTTCTTCCTCGAACATCTTGAAGGTGTCCGGGTGCACATAGCGGCGCACCGGCAGGTGGCTGTTGGTGGGCGCCAGGTACTGGCCGATGGTCAGCATGTCGATGTTGTGGGCGCGCATGTCGCGCATCACCTGCAGGATTTCCTCGTCCGTCTCGCCCAGGCCGACCATAATGCCGCTCTTGGTGGGCACCTTGGGGTGCAGCGCCTTGAACTTCTTGAGCAGGTTCAGGCTGAACTGGTAGTCCGAACCCGGGCGTGCTTCCTTGTACAGGCGGGGCGCGGTTTCCAGGTTGTGGTTCATCACATCGGGCGGTGCCGAGGTCAGGATTTCCAGCGCGCGGTCATCGCGGCCGCGGAAGTCGGGCACCAGGATTTCGATCTGCGTGGTGGGTGACAGGGCGCGGATGTTCTGGATGCATTCCACAAAATGGCCCGAGCCGCCGTCGCGCAGGTCGTCGCGGTCCACGCTGGTGATCACCACATAGTTCAGCTTCAGGGCGGCAATGGTGCGCGCCAGGTTCAGCGGCTCGTCCTTGTCCAGCGGGTCGGGGCGGCCATGGCCCACGTCGCAGAACGGGCAGCGGCGGGTGCACTTGTCGCCCATGATCATGAATGTGGCCGTGCCCTTGCCGAAGCATTCGCCGATATTGGGGCAACTGGCTTCCTCGCAGACCGTGTGCAGCTTGTTGCTGCGCAGAATGTCCTTGATCTCGTAGAAGCGCGTGGTCGGGCTGCCGGCCTTGACGCGGATCCACTCGGGCTTCTTCAGCACTTCGGCCTGCTCCACCTTGACGGGGATGCGCGCCAGCTTGGCGGCCGCCTTCTGCTTGGCCAGCGGGTTGTAGTTTTCGGCGGACTGCGCTTCGCGCACGACTTCGTTGCTGCTCATGGTGTGCGTTTTTTCAGGGGGCGAGGCGGGCAATCAGCTGGTGGCCGAGCACGTGGGCAACCTCGTCCCAGGTTGTCTGGATGCCTATTGTAGAAAGGTCCACTGTGGGCAGCCCTGCATAGCCGCAAGGGTTGATGCGGGAGTAGGGCTCCAGGTCCATGTCCACGTTCAGCGCCAGACCGTGGTAGCTGCAGTGGCGGCTGACCTTGATGCCCAGGGCGGCAATCTTGCCCAGGCCGGTGAAATCGGGTTCGGGCGCGGCGCTGCCGGGCGCGCGCAGCTGGGGGCGCTGTTCCAGCCGGGCGTGGCTGCGCGGGTCGTCCAGGCGCACATAGATACCGGGGGCGCCGGCCACACGGTGGCCGGTCACGCCAAAGTGGTCCAGCGTGCGGATGGCGGCCTCTTCCAGGCGGTAGACATATTCCTTGACGAAATAGCCCAGGCGCTGCAGATCCAGGAGCGGATAGGCCACGACCTGTCCCGGTCCGTGGTAGGTCACCTGGCCGCCGCGGTTGGTGGCCACCACGGGAATGTCGCCTGTATGCAACAGATGGTCGGATTTGCCGGCCAAACCCTGGGTGAAGGTGGCGGGATGCTCGCAGATCCAGAGCTGGTCAGGTGTGTGCGCAGTGCGTGTGCGCGTGAATTCCTGCATGGCCTGCACCGTGGGTGCGTAGGCCGCCCGCCCGATCAGGCGGGCATCCAGCACCGGGGCGCAGGCCACGGCGGCCTGCGCCGTGGCGGTGGTCACAGCACCACCTTGACCATGGGGTGGGAGGTCAGGGCGCGGTAGAGGTTGTCCAGCTGCTCGCGGCTGGTGGCCGTGACGGTGATGGTCACGCCCAGGTACTTGCCGGTGCTGCTCGGGCGCAGTTCCACGGTGGAGGCGTCGAACTGGGGGTCGAACTCTTCGGCCACCTTGGTGATGGCGTGAACGAGGCCGTCCGTCTTGATGCCCATCACCTTGATGGGGAAAAGCGAGGGGTATTCGATCAGCGAATCCTTGCGCGGATCCTGTTCGTCTGGCGTGCTGTTGTCAGTCATAGTGCGTTATTCCCAGTTGTAAGCGGCGCAAGCACAGGGCTTTGCTTGGCTATGGGCGGCATTGTGCGGTATCGTTGCGCCCGTTTTCCGGGCAGGGTTGGCTTACAGCCGGCTGGCTGCACACAAATTCCCGAGTGCAAGAGGGTTCGCCCTAACGAATCGGACGGGTTTCTACTTATAATCAGAGGCTTTGTGAAAAAGTTTAGGTCTGCTGCGGGCGCTCCACGATGAAAAAAAATGCACCCTGGCAGGACGAACTTGAGGCCGAAGAAGAGGATTTCAAGCCTCTGAGCCCGGAAGAGGCGCAGGCCTGGCGTCGGCGCAATCCGTCGCTGTCGGTCTGGCGCATTGTGCTAGGCCAGGTGGCAGTCGGTGTGCTGGTGGCTGTGCTGGCATGGTGGATCAGCGGTCAGGCCCGTGTGGGCTGGTCGGCCGCGTACGGCGCCCTGTGCGTCGTGGTCCCGGCGGTGGTCTTTGCGCGTGGCGTCACGCGCGGTGGTCCGGCCGCTGGTGCAGGTTCCGCGATGACGCGCCTCTTTGGATGGGAATTGGTCAAGCTGGTGTTGTGCGTTGCCATGATGGCCGCCGCGCCGAGCTTGGTGAAAGACCTGAGCTGGCTGGCACTGCTCGCCGGCATGGTCGTAGTGATGAAAACGTATTGGATCGCGCTGCTGGTGCGATCCGGTGTCCGAAAAACTGAAGTTTGAGAAGAGAGTTGACGATGGCCGCTGATGCGAACGCCCCAACTGCAAGTGAATACATCGTTCACCACTTGCAACACCTGCAAAACATCAAGCAGAAGTCCGTCATCGATTTCTCGGTAGTCAACTATGACTCCGTCGCGGTCGCTGCCATCCTGGGCCTGCTGGGCATCTTCGTGATGTGGCTGGCCGTGCGCAAGGCCACCTCCGGTGTGCCGGGCCGCTTCCAGGCTGCGGTGGAAATGCTGGTCGAAATGGTGGACAACCAGGCCAAGGCCAATATCCACAACGCCCAGTCGCGCAAGTTCATCGCTCCGCTGGCACTGACCGTGTTCGTCTGGATTTTCCTGATGAACGCCATGGACATGCTGCCCGTGGACCTGCTGCCCGTGCTGTGGCAAGGCGCTACCGGTGACCACCACGCCTACCTGCGTGTCGTGCCCACCGCCGACCTGTCCACCACGCTCGGCCTGTCGTTCGCCGTGCTGGTGCTGTGCCTGTACTACAGCGTCAAGATCAAGGGCCTGGGTGGCTGGGGCCACGAGCTGGTGACCGCTCCCTTCGGTACCTCCAAGAATCCCGTCTTCGCCCTGATCCTGGGCGTGGTCAATCTGCTGATGCAGATCATTGAATACGTTGCCAAGACCGTGTCGCATGGCATGCGACTGTTTGGCAACATGTACGCTGGTGAGTTGGTGTTCATGCTGATTGCCCTGATGGGTGGCGCAGCGGCTATGTCGCTCTCTGGTGCGTTGCTCCCTGTGGGGCACATCATTGCAGGCACGATCTGGGCGATCTTCCACATCCTGGTGATCACCCTGCAGGCCTTCATTTTCATGATGCTGACGCTGATTTACCTCGGCCAGGCTCATGAAGCTCACTGACCCTTCCCCTTTCAACCTTTCAACTTTCCTTTAATCTCTAGGAGTCATCATGGAAAACATTCTCGGTCTCGTCGCTCTGGCTTGTGGTCTGATCGTTGGTCTGGGTGCTATCGGCGCTTCGATCGGTATCGCTCTGATGGGCGGCAAGTTCCTGGAATCCTCGGCTCGCCAGCCTGAGCTGATCAACGAACTGCAAACCAAGATGTTCATCTTGGCCGGTCTGATCGACGCTGCTTTCCTGATCGGTGTGGCTATCGCTCTGCTGTTCGCTTTCGCCAACCCCTTCGTCCTGGCCTAAGCTCCGATCAACGCCCTAGATAGAAAGGTGTTGCCGTGAGTATCAACGCGACCCTGTTCGTTCAGGCCATTGTTTTCCTGATCCTGGTGCTGTTCACGATGAAGTTCGTGTGGCCCCCGATCGCGAAGGCACTGGATGAGCGAGCCCAGAAAATCGCCGATGGCCTCGCTGCTGCCGACAAGGCCAAGTCCGAACTGACCGCTGTGAACAAGCGCGTCGAGCAGGAACTGAGCCAGACGCGCAACGAGACAGCATCGCGGCTTGCGGACGCCGAACGCCGCGCCCAGGCCATCATTGAAGAGGCCAAGGCCCGCGCGACAGAAGAAGGCAACAAGATTGTTGCCGCTGCCCGCGCCGAAGCTGAGCAGCAAGCCGTTGCCGCCCGTGAAGCCCTGCGCGAGCAAGTGGCTGCATTGGCTGTGAAGGGTGCCGAGCAAATCCTCCGCAAGGAAGTGAACGCCGGCGTCCATGCTGATCTGCTGAACCGCCTGAAGACAGAGCTGTAAGGAAAGCAAAATGGCAGAACTCGCCACCATTGCCCGCCCTTACGCCGAAGCATTGTTCAAAGCCAGCGCCGACAAGGGCGCTGATTTGGGCAGCACTGTCGCTTGGGTGGAGGAATTGGCGGCGATTGCCGCCGATCCGCAATTGCGCCAACTGGCCGACAACCCCAACGTGTCGAAGACGCAAGTGTTCGATCTGATCGCGGGTGTGGCCAAGTCGGCATTGCCCGAGGCCGCACGCAACTTTCTGCGTGTGGTCCTCGAAAACGGCCGTCTGGACGCGCTGCCCGAAGCGGCAGCACAGTTCCGCAGCCTCGTGAACAGCAAGAGCGGCTCTTCGGACGCCGTGGTGTTCAGCGCTTTCCCCATTGCGGATGCAGCGCTGGCCGAGCTGGGCGCTTCGCTGGAAAAGCGCTTTGGCCGCAAGCTGAATCTCACTGTGAAGCCGGATGACTCGCTGATCGGTGGCGTTCGCGTCGTGGTGGGCGACGAGGTGCTGGACACCTCCGTCAAAGCCCGTCTGGAACAAATGAAAGCGGCCCTCATCGCGTAATGCGCGCTTGAGGTCTCGGCTAAACACAAGAAAGAAGGAAAGAGTCATGCAACTCAATCCCGCAGAAATTTCTGAATTGATCAAGAGCCGCATCGAAGGTCTGGCTGCGAGCACCGACGTCCGTAACCAAGGCACCGTGGTGTCGGTGACCGACGGTATCGTGCGCGTGCACGGCCTGTCCGACGTGATGGCTGGCGAAATGCTGGAATTCCCCGCTGGCGCCGATGGTCAGGCTTCGTTCGGCCTGGCGCTGAACCTGGAACGCGACTCCGTGGGCGCCGTGATTCTGGGTGCTTACGAGCACATCAAGGAAGGCGACGTCGTCAAGTGCACGGGTCGTATTCTGGAAGTGCCCGTGGGCCCCGAACTGGTCGGCCGCGTGGTGAACGCCCTGGGTCAGCCTATCGATGGCAAGGGCCCCATCAACGCCAAGATGACCGACGTGATCGAAAAGGTTGCGCCTGGTGTGATCGCACGTCAATCCGTGGACCAGCCGCTGCAAACCGGTATCAAGTCCATCGACTCGATGGTGCCCGTGGGCCGTGGCCAGCGTGAACTGATCATTGGTGACCGTCAGACCGGCAAGACCGCCGTTGCCATCGACGCGATCATCAACCAAAAGGGTCAAGGCGTTACCTGCATCTACGTGGCAATTGGTCAGAAGGCTTCTTCGATCAAGAACGTGGTGCGTGCCCTGGAACAAGCTGGCGCGATGGAATACACCATCGTGGTGGCTGCGACCGCTTCCGAATCCGCTGCCATGCAGTACGTGTCGGCCTACTCCGGCTGCACGATGGGCGAATACTTCCGCGACCGCGGTGAAGACGCCCTGATCGTTTATGACGATCTGTCCAAGCAAGCTGTGGCTTACCGCCAAGTGTCGCTGCTGCTGCGCCGTCCCCCAGGACGTGAAGCTTTCCCTGGCGACGTGTTCTATCTCCACTCGCGTCTGCTGGAGCGTGCCGCTCGCGTGAACGCCGACTACGTCGAAGCTTTCACCAAGGGTGAAGTGAAGGGCAAGACCGGTTCTCTGACCGCTCTGCCTATCATCGAAACCCAAGCCGGTGACGTGTCCGCCTTCGTGCCTACCAACGTGATCTCGATCACGGACGGCCAGATCTTCCTGGAAACCAACCTGTTCAACGCTGGTATCCGTCCCGCTATCAACGCCGGTATCTCGGTGTCCCGCGTGGGTGGTTCTGCACAGACCAAGCTGGTGAAGGGCCTGTCCGGCGGTATCCGTACCGACCTGGCACAGTACCGTGAACTGGCTGCGTTCGCGCAGTTCGCTTCCGACCTGGACGAAGCCACCCGCAAGCAGCTGGACCGCGGTGCCCGCGTGACCGAACTGCTGAAGCAAGCCCAGTACAGCCCGCTGTCCACTGCGCTGATGGGTGTGTCGCTGTTTGCCGTGAACAAGGGTTTCATGGACGACATCGAAGTCAAGCAAGTGCTGCCTTTCGAAGCTGGTCTGCACCAGTTCCTGAAGTCCAGCCACGCTGCCCTGCTGGACCGTCTGAACGAAAAGCGTGCTTTCGACAAGGAAGGCAAGGACGAGGCCGAATTGACCGCTGCCGTCGCTGCGTTCAAGAAGTCGTTCGCTTAAACCGGACGAGGAGCCATCATGGCAGCAGGTAAGGAAATACGCGGCAAGATCAAATCGGTGGAAAACACCAAGAAGATCACCAAAGCCATGGAAATGGTGGCTGCATCCAAAATGCGCAAGGCGCAGGACCGGATGCTGGCTGCCCGTCCATACAGCGAAAAAATCCGCAACATTGCAGCCAACCTTGGTCAAGCCAACCCTGAGTACGTGCATCCGTTCATGCAAGTGAACGATGCCAAGAAGGTCGGCGTCATCGTGGTGACGACCGACAAGGGCCTGTGCGGCGGCATGAACACCAACGTGTTGCGTGCCGTCACGACCAAGCTGCGTGAACTGCAGGATGCGGGTATTACGACAGAAGCAGTGGCCATTGGCGGCAAGGGACTGGGTTTCCTGAACCGTGTCGGTGCCAAGGTGGTTTCCCACGCTACAGGCCTGGGTGACACGCCGCATCTCGACAAGCTCATTGGGCCTGTCAAGGTGCTGCTGGACCAATATGCTGAAGGCAAGCTGAGCGCGGTGTACGTGGCGTACACCAAGTTCATCAACACCATGAAGCAAGAGTCGGTGGTGGAGCAGCTGCTTCCCCTGTCGTCCGAAAAAATGCAAGCCGAGAAGACGGGTGCATCGTGGGAATACATCTACGAACCTGACGCCCAGAGCGTCATCGACGAACTGCTGGTTCGTTACGTGGAATCCCTCGTGTACCAGGCGGTGGCGGAAAACATGGCGTCCGAGCAATCGGCGCGCATGGTGGCCATGAAGGCCGCAACCGACAATGCCGGCAACGTCATCAGCGAGTTGAAGCTGGTCTACAACAAGACGCGTCAGGCAGCGATTACGACCGAGTTGTCGGAAATCGTGGCAGGCGCCGCCGCTGTGTAAACGGCTTTAACGCACAAACAGATTGGAGCAAAGAATGGCTCAAGTACAAGGCAAGATTGTTCAATGTATCGGCGCCGTGGTGGACGTGGAGTTCGCCCATGGTGAAGTGCCCAAGGTCTACGATGCGCTGAAGCTCGAAGGCTCGGCCCTGACGCTGGAAGTTCAGCAACAGCTGGGCGACGGCGTGGTGCGTACCATTGCGCTGGGTTCTTCGGACGGTATCAAGCGTGGCCTGATGGTCACCAACACGGGCAACCCCATCACCGTGCCCGTGGGCAAGGCCACTCTGGGCCGCATCATGGACGTGCTGGGCAACCCCATCGACGAGCGCGGTCCCGTGGACCAGACTCTGACGGCTGCCATCCACCGCAAGGCTCCTGCGTACGACGAACTGTCGCCTTCGCAGGAACTGCTGGAAACCGGCATCAAGGTGATCGACCTGGTCTGCCCCTTCGCCAAGGGCGGTAAGGTGGGCCTGTTCGGTGGTGCCGGTGTGGGCAAGACCGTGAACATGATGGAACTCATCAACAACATCGCCAAGGCCCACAGCGGTCTGTCGGTGTTCGCTGGTGTGGGTGAACGTACCCGTGAAGGTAACGACTTCTATCACGAAATGTCGGACGCCGGCGTGGTGAACCAAGAGTCTCTGAACGACTCCAAGGTTGCCATGGTGTACGGCCAGATGAACGAGCCCCCAGGAAACCGTCTGCGCGTGGCGCTGACCGGCCTGACCATGGCTGAAGCGTTCCGTGATGAAGGCAAGGACGTGCTGTTCTTCGTGGACAACATCTACCGCTACACCCTGGCCGGTACCGAAGTGTCCGCTCTGCTGGGCCGCATGCCTTCCGCCGTGGGCTACCAGCCTACCCTGGCCGAAGAAATGGGCAAGCTGCAAGAGCGTATCACCTCCACCAAGGTGGGCTCGATCACCTCCATCCAGGCCGTGTACGTGCCTGCCGATGACTTGACCGATCCTTCGCCTGCCACGACCTTCGCTCACTTGGACTCCACCGTCGTGCTGTCCCGTGACATCGCTTCGCTGGGTATCTACCCTGCCGTGGATCCCCTGGACTCCACCAGCCGTCAGCTGGACCCCCAAGTGGTGGGTGAAGAGCACTACAACGTGGCCCGCTCCGTGCAGGGCACGCTGCAGCGCTACAAGGAACTGCGCGACATCATCGCCATTCTGGGCATGGACGAACTGGCACCGGAAGACAAGCTGGTGGTGGCACGTGCCCGTAAGATGCAGCGTTTCCTGTCGCAGCCTTTCCACGTGGCTGAAGTGTTTACCGGCGCTCCCGGCAAGTACGTGCCTCTGTCTGAAACCATCCGCGGTTTCAAGATGATTGCCAACGGCGAAGCCGATCACCTGCCCGAACAGGCCTTCTACATGGTTGGCACCATCGACGAAGCCTTCGAGAAGGCCAAGAAGCTGGCCGCCTAAGGTGAACTGCGGGCACGGGACGCGTCAGCGTCTCCTGCCTGTTCACCCCAAGCCCAGATTCCCACCTTTTCCTAGGAGCAAAGATGAACACCATCCACGTTGATGTGGTCAGTGCCGAAGAGTCCATCTTCTCCGGTGAAGCGCGCTTTGTCGCCTTGCCCGGTGAAGCGGGCGAGTTGGGCATTTATCCCCGCCACACACCGCTGATCACCCGCATCAAGCCGGGTTCGGTGCGCATCGAAATGCCGGACGGCAGCGAAGAATTCGTCTTCGTGGCCGGCGGCATTTTGGAAGTGCAACCCAACTGCGTGACCGTGCTGTCCGACACCGCGATCCGCGGCAAGGATCTGGACGACGAGAAGGCTCAGAAGGCCAAGGCTGCTGCCGAGGAAGCCCTGAAGAACGCCAAGAGCGAGCTGGACCTGGCCAAGGCCCAGTCCGAGCTGGCTGTCATGGCGGCCCAGATCGCTGCCCTGCGCAAGTTCCGCCAAAAGCGCTGATCTCCCGCGGGAGTTCTGCATGAAAGCCACCGCAAGGTGGCTTTTTTATTGCCGTGGCGTGGTGCCGGTGGACAACAGGTGCTCCGGCCTGACTGAAACGGGCTTTTCAGCGCCGGCGTGCGGCTGCGCAGTGCAGTCGCAGTTCCGGGTGGGGTGCGTTGCGGCAGTTGAAAAACTATTTTCTTTCCAGGCCCGGCCCCAAGGATGTGGATATGCGGTGCAGCGGTCGTCTGGTGCAATGGAATGAGGCCCGGGGTTTTGGCTTGGTGCAGATCGATGGCAGCGGCGAGCGGGTGTTTGTGCACATCAGCGCCTGGCAGCCCCGGCCCGCTGCGCAGCAGCGCCCGCAGGTCGGCATGCCGCTGACCTTTGCGCTGGGCATGGTGCAGGGCAAGCCGCGGGCCCTGGCCGTGGCATGGCAGGAGCCCCATCGGCGCGCGCCGGTGCAGGGTCGGGCCCGGGCGGCAGGCGCCACGGCGGTACCGGGGCAGGTGCGGCGATCGCAAGGGGCACGCACGCCAGCCCACCACCGTGGCGTTTCTATGCCGCTGCTGGTCTTGGTCCTGTGGTGGGTGGCGGTCGCAGCGGTGTGGGGGGTGTCCGAATGGGTGGTGTTGGCCTATGCGGGGCCGAGCCTGTGGTGTTTCGGCGCCTACTGGCATGACAAGCACCAGGCGCAGTCGGGGGGCTGGCGTACGCCCGAAGCCACCTTGCATGCCCTGGCGCTGCTGGGAGGCTGGCCGGGCGCTTTGCTGGCCCAGCAGTGCTTGCGGCACAAGTCGAGCAAACCGGAATTCCGCCAGGCGTTCTGGGCCACGGTGGTGCTGAACATGCTGGCATTCACCGGTTTGCATGCACCCGCAGTGCAGGCGTGGCTGCTGCAGCGCTGAGGCGCAGCAGCGCAGCGCGTGACAGATCTGGCGCCGTGCCGCAGGTGGGCCGCTGCTGAAACTCGGTGTGGCCGCTTACATATCCTTGAAGAACCGGCCTTGGACCACCGGCGTATCGGGCAGGCTGGCGTCATGGCCGGTGTGGTGCGCGGCGTCGGCGGGGAAGTGCACCGCCAGCAGGTCGGAGACGCGCAGCAAGGCGGTTTCCATTCCTTGCGCATAGGCATCGCGGCGGAAATCCTGCTGCATGCCCTCCAGCACGGCCTGCCAGCTGGCGGCCGGCACGGCGCGGTGCAGTGCGCGGTCGGCCACGATCTCGATGGCGTGGTCTGCCATCAGCAGGTAGATCAGCACGCCGTTGTTCTGCTCGGTGTCCCACACGCGCAGCTTGCCGAACAGCGCCACACCCCGCTCGCGCGCCGTCGCGTCGCGCCAGATGTAGCTATAGGGCAGGCCGCCTTCCACGCACAGGCGCACCTGGCCGCTGTGGCGCGCTTCGCTGGCGGCCACCTGGCGCTCCAGGCGCAGCAGGACTTCGGGCGGGAAGGCGCGGCGAACCTGGCCCTCGGTCCAGCGGTGGTGCAGCAGGCGCTGCAAACGGTTCCACAAGCCTGCCATGTCACCAACTCCCCGAGGCGCCGCCGCCCCCAAAACTGCCACCACCGCCGGAGCTGAACCCTCCGCCGCCACCGAAACCGCCACCGCCGCCAGAGCCTCCGCCCCAACCACCGCCACCGATGAAGGGGCCGCCTCCACCGCCCCCGCCCCCGCGGCTGTTGGACAACAGGGTGAACAACAGGGCCAGCACGCCGGCACCGCCAGCCAGCAGCAGGCTGGTGGTCAGCACATAGGCCAGGAAGCCAGTGCCGCCACCCATGATGACGGCCCCCAGTTTGTTGCCGAAGATGCCGCGCACGATGGGGCCGGCGACCATTACGCCGAAGAACAGGAAGATGGCCAACTCTTCCAGGTCCCAGCCCCGGTCTTGCTGGCGTGCGGGTTGGCTGGGGGCCGGGAGGGCTTCACCGGCGATGCGCGCAGCGACCTGGTCCAGCGCGGCCAGAATGCCGCCGGCGTAGTCGTTCTGGCGGAAATGCGGGGCCATCTGCTGGTCGATGATGCGGGCCGCCGCCAGATCGGGGATGGCGCCTTCCAGGGCACGCGCTACCTCCATGCGCATGCGCCGGTCGTTCTTGGCGACCACGATCAGCAGGCCATCGCCCACGTCCTTGCGACCGATCTTCCAGCTGTCGGCCACGCGCCAGGCGTAGGCCGCAATGTCTTCCGGTGCCGTGGTGGGCACCATCAGCACGACCACCTGGGAGCCGGATTTTTCCTCGATGCCCCGCAGCCGGTTTTCCACGGCCAGGGCCTGCTCGGCCGACAGGGTCTGGGTCTGGTCCATCAGCCGTGCCGTCAGGGCGGGCACGGGCTGCAGCGGCTGCGCGACGGCAGGCTGCCACAGCAGTGCAAAGACGAGGAGGAAGAGAGCGCCCAGCGCGCGCCTGCAGTGCGTCAGAGGCATGGTGGATCCCGCTCCGGACGGCTGCACTTACTTTTTGCCGCTGGAGAAGTCCACCGTGGGAGGACGCGAGATTTCGGCCTCGTTCTGCACCGTGAAGTTGGGCTTGGGCTTGTAGCCAAACACCATGCCGGTCAGGTTGGTGGGGAAGCTGCGCGCCAGCACGTTGTAGTCCTGCACGGTCTTGATGTACTGGTTGCGGGCCACGGTGATGCGGTTTTCCGTGCCTTCCAGTGTGACGCGCAGGTCACGGAAGCCCTGGTTGGCCTGCAGCTTGGGGTATTGCTCGGCCACCACCATCAGGCGCGACAGCGCGCCGGACAGCTCGCCCTGGGCCTGCTGGAATTTGTTGAAGGCCTCGGGGTCGTTGATCAGCTCGGGCGTGGCCTGGATGGAGGTGGCCTTGGCACGGGCCTCGATCACCTTGGTGAGCGTGTCCTGCTCGAAGCTGGCTTCACCCTTGACCGAGGCCACGATGTTGGGCACCAGGTCGGCGCGGCGCTGGTACTGGTTCAGCACCTCGCTCCAGGCGGATTTGGTCTGCTCGTCCAAACGCTGGAAATCGTTGTAGCCGCAGCCGCTGAGGCCAAGGGCAAGGGCGAGAATGGCAAGCAGACGTTTCATGGCAGACCTCGTAGGCAATGTTCAGCAAAAGGCGCAAAGAAGCACAGATTGTGCAACAGAGCGACCGTTGGTCGGTGTAGGGCAGCAGGCACAGCGTGCGA
Organism: Comamonas sp. CMM03; assembly: GCF_019218715.1. NCBI lineage: Bacteria > Pseudomonadati > Pseudomonadota > Betaproteobacteria > Burkholderiales > Comamonadaceae > Comamonas > Comamonas sp. CMM03. The sequence continues at coordinate 530,361 of NZ_JAHUXB010000003.1, forward strand.
GAGCACAGCGGCGTAGGGCCCTGCACAAAATCCCTGGGTTCTGGTGCACGGGTATGCTCCGCACATGCAGGCGCCCACTATCATGACGCATTCAGGCTGCTTGTTGGTTGCGCAGAGGTGTGCGGGGCCGGGGTGAACGGAAGAAGGAAGCGTTGCGCTATGGATGACATCGTGAAGCAGGCCCTGGCTAAATGGCCCAACGTGCCCGATTGCTACGGTTGGCTGGCCCTGGACGCGCGCGGGCGCTGGTTCCTGCGTGACCACGCCACCCAGGCATGCGGCTTTTTCCCCAGCAGCAAGGGATCGCTGCTGCAGCATGAAAAGCTGCTCGACTTCATCGGCCGCAATTACGAGGTGGATGCGCGGGGCTGCTGGTATTTCCAGAACGGGCCGCAGCGTGTGTATGTGGAGCTGGAAGACACGCCGGTGGTGTGGCGGGTGGACGAGGATGGCAGCGTGCGCACCCACACCGGTCGGTCGGTCCAGCCGCAGCGCTGCCTGGTGGACGAGCAGGGCCATGTCTATCTGGTGGCCGACGGTGTGCTGGGCCTGGTGCACACGCAGGATGTGATGCGCATGGCGGCATTGATTGAAGCCGGGCGCTGGGAGCCGCACGAGGTGTGCAGTGCAGCCCTGGAGGCCCAGTTCCGGTTTGTGCGCAGCCCGCAGCAGCTGGTGGCCGACGCACCCTCCGCAGCGGCCTGATCCACCCAGGGGGCGCCCAAGAGCGTGCGCCCGGGCGGGCAGACCGGAGTGCGCCGGAGCAACAAAAAAGGACCGCAGCGCGGTCCTTTTTTGATGGGCGGAGCACAGAGGGCTTACTTGGCCTCGGCGGTCTCTGCCGCTGCAGCGGGAGGCTGGGGCTCGTCGAACTTGCCGCCGCCGGCATTGGCCATGAACGCCACGCCGCGTGCAATTTCCAGGTCATTGAAATCACCGCCACCTTGCGGTGCCATGGCGCCCTTGCCCTTCAGTGCCGACTGGACCAGGGTCTCAAAGCCCTGGGCCAGACGAGGGCCCCAGGCGCCGGCATCGCCGAACTTGGGCGCGCCCGAAACGCCGGTGGCGTGGCAGGCTGCGCACTGGCCCTTGTACACATCTTCACCGCCGCGCAGGGGACGGTTGGCATCGCGGATCTCGACGGAGCCGATCTTCTGGATGCGCATGGCCTGCGCCATATCGTGGTTGCCTGCCCCCGGGCCGGTCTTGTTGGAAGAACTCACGAATTGCACCAGGCCGATGATGACGAACACCGGGATGACAAACGAGAAAAAGACCGCGATCAGCAATTGCTTGGGATTTTTGACCGGGCCCGTATGGGCTTCTTCGTGGGAGGTGGCGCTCATGAAGACCTCAATTTTTGTGTGGGCTTAAAGGAACTGCGGATTATATCGACCGCCTATGCGCTAGCCACTGGCAACGCCACGGGTTGACGCGGTGGCCGCACTTGTCGTGAGGTAGATCAAGAAGCCGGCATCTGGGCCATAAAACAACAAGGCCCTGGCGGGTGCCAGGGCCTTGTCGGGGCCTGCCTGCGGGCAGGCTGTGCAGTGGCGCTGCTGCGCCTTATTGCGCCGGTGCTGCAGCGGCGGGGGCTGCTGCGGTCTGGGAGGCTTCGGTCCAGCCGCCGCCCAGCGCCTTGTAGAGCAACACCTGGTTCTGCAGCTGTGCCAGTCGCACCTGCACCACAGCCTGCTCCAGCGTGAACAGGGAGCGCTGGGCATCCAGCAGATCCAGGTAGCTGGCCACCCCGTTGGTGTAGCGCAGATTGGACAGATTCAGGCGCGAGGACTCGGCTTCCAGCTGGGCTTGTTGGGCGCGCAGCTGTTCCACCAGGGATTCGCGGCTGACCAGGGCATCCGAGACTTCGCGGAAAGCGGTCTGGATGGCCTTTTCATACTGCGCCGCTGCAATCTTCTTGCTGGTTTCAGCCACCTCCAGATTGGCCTGGTTGCGGCCTGCCGTGAAGATCGGCAGGTAGATGGACGGCGCAATGCTGAACGTGGTGGAGCCGGACTTGAACAGGTCGGACAGCTCGGTGTTGGCAAAGCCGGCGGCGGCGGTCAGCGACACGTTCGGGAAGAACAGTGCGCGGGCCGCACCGATGCTGGCGTTGGCGGCCACCATGCTCTGTTCGGCCTGGCGAATGTCCGGGCGGCGCAGCAGCAGATCGGAAGGCAGGCCCGCAGGCACATCGGCCAGCGCCGGCAGATCGGCCAGCCGCTTGCCTTGCAGGCTGGCCAGCAGCTCGGCAGGCACCTGCTGCCCCACCAGCAGGGTCAGCGCATTGATGTCCAGATCGCGCTGGCGGGTCTGCTGGGCCAGTGTGGCGCGGGCATTCTCGGTCAGCGAGCGGGCTTGCTGGAAGTCCAGTTCCGACGAGGCGCCCGCATCGAAGCGCAGCTTGGCCAGGCGCACCGATTCTTCGCGCGTCTGCAGCGTGCGCTGCGAGATGGCGCGCAGTTCCTCATCGGCCTGCAGGCCCAGCCAGGCATTGGCGACCGCGGCCACCAGACTGATCTGGGTCGACTTGCGGCCTTCTTCCGTGGCCAGGTACTGGGCCAGGGATTGCTCCTTGAGGCTGCGGATGCGGCCCCAGAAGTCAATCTCCCAGCTGGGCATGGACAGGCCCACCATGTAGGTGTTGACGTAGCCGGAACCGTCGGTGCTGGCAGCACGGGACCCTTGGGCGGCCACCCCCAGCTCCGGAAACTGCGCGGCGCGCTGGATCTGGTACTGGGCGCGGGCCTGCTCGATATTGAGCACGGCCACGCGCAGGTCGCGGTTGTTGTCCAGCGCCAGGGTGATCAGCTGCTGCAGACGGGCGTCCGCGAAGAAGTTCTGCCACGGAATGTCGGCCGCAGCCGTGCTGGTGCTGGCGGCGTTGGCGGCCGGGTAGCTGGCAGCCACGGGCGCCGCCGGGCGCTCCAGTTGCGGGATGAAGGAGCAGCCGGAGGCCAGCAGCGCGCTGACCAGCAGGGTGGGAACAAGTCGCTTAGTCATGGTGAGAGCCTCCGTCAGTCACCGCAGCGGTGGATGCGGGAGGGGTCTTGTCTTGGTCGAGCTTCTGGCCAAACAGCTTGAAGACGCCGATGAAGAAGATGGGCACCAGGAAGATCGACAGCGGCGTGCCGATCACCATGCCCCAGAACACGCCGGTACCGATTTCACGCTGGCTGGCCGCGCTTGCACCGGAGGCGATGTACAGCGGCACCACGCCCAGAATGAACGCCAGGGACGTCATCAGAATCGGGCGGAAGCGCAGATGGGCGGCTTCCAGCGCCGCGTCGTAGGCACTCATGCCCTGGGCGTGCAGGTCCTTCGCAAATTCCACGATCAAGATCGCGTTCTTGGCGGACAGACCGATCACGGTGATCAGCGCCACCTGGAAGTAGATGTCGTTGGGCATGCCGCGGATGAACATCCCGGCCAGCGCACCCAGCACACCGAGCGGCACCACCAGCATCACGGACAGCGGAATGCTCCAGCTTTCATACAGCGCAGCCAGGCACAGGAACACGGCCAGGATGGAGAAGGCGTACAGCAGCATGGCCGAGGAGCCGGACTTCTTTTCGTCCAGCGACTGGCCGGTCCACTCGTAGCCAAAACCTTCGGGCAGGTCCAGGGCGAGCTTTTCCATCTCGGCCATGGCCTGGCCGCTGGTGTAGCCGGGCTTGGCGGAGCCGGTGATGCTCATGGAGGGGTAGCCGTTGTAGCGGGTCACCTGCATGGGGCCGGAGATCCACTTGGCGCTCACCATGGTGGAGAGCTCCACCAGCTTGCCATCCGCATTGGGCACGGTCAGACGCATCACGTCTTCCGGCTGCATGCGGCGGTGGGCATCGGCCTGGATGGTCACGCGCTGCATATAGCCCTGGTTGGGGAAGTCGGTGGAGTTCGACGAACCCAGGGCCGTGGCCAGCGTGGACGCCAGATCTCCCATGCTGACGCGCTGTGCATACACGGCGTCGCGGTTGATGTTGACCTGCCACTGTGGCGCATCGTCCACGCCGTCAAAGCGCACACCGGTCAGGATGGGGCTCTGGTTGGCCTTGCCCATCAGCATGTTGCGCGCTTCCAGCAGGGCCGCGTGGCCCTTGGCGCCACGGTCCAGCAGGCGGAACGTGAAACCATCGCTGTTGCCCAGTTCCGGAATCGACGGCGGCACCAGGGTGTAGATGAAGCCGTCGCGCAGCGCCATCATGGCACCCATGGTGCGGCCGGCAAACGATTGCGCATCCGAGCCCGCACCACTGCGCTGCGACCAGTCCTTGAGGGTGGTGAACGCCAGACCCATGTTCTGTCCCTGGCCGGAGAAGCTGAAGCCCAGAATGCTCACGATGTGGTCGGTTTCGGGCTGGCTCAGCACAAACTTTTCCAGCTCGGCCACGGCATCACCGGTACGGTCCAGCGTGGCGCCGGGCGGCAGCTGTGCCAGCGAGATCACATAGCCCTGGTCTTCCGTCGGCAGGAAGGCGCTGGGCAGCTTCATGAACATGAAGGCCACACCGGCGATCACCAGCAGATAGACCACCACGGCCTGGAACGAGCGCTTGACCACGGAGTTCAATGCACCGTGGTAGCGCTTGGTGCCGGCGTCAAACTTGCGGTTGAACCAGTTGTAGAAGGGGCCCAGCGGGCCGGTCTTCTTGTCATGCGCATGGCCCTTGGGGATGGGCTTGAGCATGGTCGCGCACAGCGCGGGGGTCAGCGTCAGCGCAAAGAAGCCGGAGAAGAAGATGGAGATGGCCATCACCAGCGAGAACTGGCGGTAGATGTTGCCGGTGGCGCCGGAGAACATGGCCAGCGGCAGGAACACGGTGACCAGAATCACCGTGATGCCGACCACGGCGCCCTGGATCTGGCCCATGGCCTTGATCGTGGCTTCCTTGGGCGGTATGCCTTCCTCGGCCATGATGCGCTCGACGTTCTCCACCACCACGATGGCATCGTCCACCACGATACCGATCACCAGCACCATGGCGAACATGGCCAGGATGTTGATGGTCAGCCCCGCAGCCAGCATGACGCCGAAGGTCCCCAGCAGGGCGATGGGCACCACGATGGTCGGGATCAGGGTGTAGCGGATGTTCTGCAGGAAGACCAGCATCACGATGAACACCAGCACGATGGCTTCGAGCAGGGTGTGCACCACTTTCTCGATCGAGATCTTGACGAACTTCGAGGTGTCGTACGGCGCGGACCAGTTCACGCCCGGGGGCAGGAAGGGCGCCAGCGTGTCCATCTTTTCATAGACCAGCTTGGCCGTGGCCATGGCGTTGGCGGTGGAGGTCAGCTGCACCGCCATGGCGACGGCAGGCTTGCCGTCCAGGCGCGAGTTGAAGGCATAGGACTCGGTGCCCAGCTCCACGCGGGCCACGTCCTTGATGCGCACGGTCGAGCCGTCGGCGTTGGAGCGCAGCACCACGTTGCCGAATTGCTCGGGCGTCGTGAGCTGGCCGGGGACCACGATACTGGCGCTCATGGTTGTGCCGGGGACGTTGGGGGTGTCACCCAGTGCACCGCCGGAGATCTGCTGGTTCTGTGCGGCGATCGCGGCATTCACCGAGGCAATGGGCAGGCCATAGCCTTGCAGCTTGATGGGGTCGACCCAGATGCGCATGGCGCGGCCGGCCGCGAACAGCTGGGCCTTGCCCACGCCTTCCAGGCGCTGGACTTCGGGCAGCACGTTGCGGTTGACGTAGTCGGCAATGTCGTCGCGCGACGTTTCCCCGGACTCGGCTTGGAAGGCCAGAATCATCAGGAAGTTGCTCATCGCCTTGTCGACCTTCACCCCCAGTGCCTGCACCACGCTGGGCAGACGGGGCTCGGCCCGCGCCAGGCGGTTCTGCACGTCCACCTGGGCCAGGTCGGCATTGGTGCCGGGCTTGAAGGTGAGGGTCAGGGTGCCCTGGCCCCCGGCGGGGGCCTTGCTTTCCATGTACATCAGGCCGGCGGCACCGTTCATCTCACGTTCAATGAGCTGAAGCACCGAATCGGTCATGGTCTCGGAGGTGGCTCCGGGGTAGGTGGCCGTGACTGTGATCGTGGGCGGTGCCACGGACGGGAACTGCGCCACTGGCAGCTGGGTGATCGAGATGATGCCGGCCAGCACCACAAAGATCGCAATCACCCACGCAAAGATAGGGCGGTGGATAAAAAACTTCGACATAGAAATCTGTCCCGTTTATTGGGCCGCCGCAGGCTTGGCGTCTGCGGCAGCTTCCGGCTTGGCGGCGGGGGCTTTGTCTGCGGCCGGAGCGGCTGCTGCGGGAGCGGCCTTGGCGTCGGCTTGCCATGGCACCGGGGTCACTTTCTTGGCACCCATGCCGACCTTGATCACGCCGTCCACCATGACTTTTTCGCCCTCTTTGAGGCCACCCGTCACGATCCAGTTGTTGCCTTGTGAACCATTGATCTGCACGGGACGCGGGGCCACGGTGCCGTCTTCCGCCACCACCAGCACGAAGTTACCCTTTTCATTGCGGGTCACGGACTGCTGGGGAATGACAGCGGCGTTGTCCACCTGGGCCTGTTCCAGCTGCACGCGCACATACATGCCGGGCAGCAGCAGACCATTCGGGTTGGGCAGCTCGGCACGGACGCTGACCTGGCCGGTGTTCTCGTCCACGGTCAGATCGGTGAACAGCATGCGGCCGGTGTGGCCGTATTCCTTGCCGTCTTCGGTGAAGACATGGACCTTGGCGGCGTTCGCGCCGTCACGGGTGAGCTTGCCGGCGGCCAGCGCTTCCTTGAGCCGCAGGATGTCGGTCGAAGACTGCGTCAGGTTGACGTACAGCGGATGGATCTGCTGGATGGTGGCCAGCTGGGTGGCTTCGCCCTGGCCGACCAGCGCGCCCTCGGTCACCATGGCGCGGCCAATGCGGCCGGCGATGGGGGCGGTGACTGTGGCATAGCCCAGGTTGACATTGGCGTTGGTCACACCGGCCTTGCCGGCGGCCACTTGGGCCAGTGCCGCTTTTTCGGCCGCGATCGCGGCGTCGTAGTCCTGCTTGCTGATGGCATTGGCTTCCACCAGGGGCTTGTAGCGGCGTGCGGTGGCGGCCGCCTGCACCAGGCTGGCTTCGGCCTGGGCCAGGGTGGCTTGCGCGCTTTGCAGATTGGCCTGGTAGGGCGTGCTGTCGATCTGGAAGAGTTTCTGGCCGACCTTGACGTCCGAGCCTTCCTGGAACAGGCGCTTTTGCAGGATGCCGGCCGCGCGTGCGCGGACCTGGGCGGTGCGGAAGGCTTCCAGGCGACCGGGCAGATCGGTCACCAGGGGAACGCTGCCCAGCTTCACGGTCACCACACCGACTTCCGGAGGCTTGGCCTGTGCGGCTGCTTGCGCATTCTGCGCACCGTCATTTTTGTCGCCACATGCAGCCAGGCTCAAGGCCGACACCACTGCCACGCCCAGGGCGATGGCGCGCAAACGGGCGTGGGGGGCGAAGAGGGGGGCCTTGGCCGCACGGCTTGCTTCATACACGGGATGCATGAAAGTCCTTCCGGTAGTTTGTTGGATGCAAAAAAGGGCGCGATGCCTGTGCGTCGCGCCAAAAACAGAGTCTCATGCCCTGGAAATCGATGTCGCAATTATACATACATCCATGAATGTATAATGACACTTGAGGCTGCTGACAGCATCCTCCGAGTCTGTGGGATGAATGTCAAACCCTGTGTGGGAAGGAGTACAGCGTGGCGCGTCGGACAAAGGAAGATGCTTGCGCGACCCGCAACAGTCTGCTGGATGCGGCGGAGCAGGTGTTCTATGAGCAAGGGGTGGCGCGCGCCTCGCTCAATGAAATAGCGCAGCGCGCGGGGGCCACGCGGGGCGCGGTCTATTGGCACTTCAAGGACAAGCTGGATCTGTTCTACGCCATGCTGGAGCGGGTCACGCTGCCGCTGGAGCAGGCCGCCTATGGCGAGGATGTGGGTGGCGCCCGGCTGGAAGGCCTGGCGCGGGTGCGGCATGTGATTGCGTCCGTCTTTGTGCGGCTGGAAGAGGATTCGCAGACCCGCAAGGTGTTCGAGGTGCTGCTGCACAAGGTGGAATACGTAGGGGAGCTGGTGTCCGTGCAGGAGCGCAATGTACAGGCGATGGCAGAGTTCGGCGCCAAGCTGGAAGCCGCGCTGGTGCATGCGCAGGGCGAGCAGCAGATCGAGCTGCCGGTCAGTGCGGGCGAGGCGGCGCTGGCTTTGCGCTGTCTGTTTGATGGGGTGATCCAGAGCTGGCTGCTTTCGCGCGGCGGTTTTGGGCTCTCGGCAGTGGGCATGCGCGCCGTGGATGCGTACCTGCGGGGTCTGGGGTTTGCCTTGGCTGCGTGATGCTGCGCTGACTGCGTGGGAAAGTCATGCCACAATAGCGGGCTTGAGACGTTGAATTGTGTCTGTAGCGGCTGTAGCTCAGTGGATAGAGTATTGGCCTCCGAAGCCAAGGGTCGTGGGTTCGATCCCCGCCAGCCGCGCCATCTTCTGCTGCACTTTGTGTGGGGAGGAGGAAGAAAAAATCACCGATTTCTTTTTGCGAGAAAAAACGGTGCTACAATTCAAATCTCTTCGGAGGGGTGCCCGAGTGGCTAAAGGGGGCAGACTGTAAATCTGTTGGCTTACGCCTACACTGGTTCGAATCCAGTCCCCTCCACCAGTAATGGTTGCAAGAGATGTGTCGCCTAGGGCGATGCGCGCAAACGCAAGGTTTGCGGGAGTAGTTCAATGGTAGAACCCTAGCCTTCCAAGCTAATGACGCGGGTTCGATTCCCGTCTCCCGCTCCAGGTTTGAAATTCCAACATTGCGCATTCGTGCGTGGTGTTTGCCCATGTGGCTCAGTGGTAGAGCACTCCCTTGGTAAGGGAGAGGTCGGCAGTTCGATCCTGCCCATGGGCACCATCTTTCTGGTGCTTCTTTCAGATGGTAGCGCCCAGAGCAAGTTAGAGCATTTGATTTTTTTCGGAGTCGAAAAAATGGCAAAAGAAAAGTTCGAGCGCACCAAGCCCCACGTGAACGTGGGCACCATCGGTCACGTGGACCACGGTAAGACCACCCTGACGGCTGCTATCGCTACCGTTCTGTCGAAGAAGTTTGGCGGCGAAGCCAAGGCCTACGACCAGATCGATGCTGCACCCGAAGAAAAGGCCCGCGGTATCACCATCAATACCGCTCACGTCGAGTACGAAACGGCTAACCGCCACTACGCTCACGTGGACTGCCCTGGTCACGCCGACTATGTGAAGAACATGATCACCGGCGCTGCCCAGATGGACGGCGCTATCCTGGTGTGCTCGGCCGCTGACGGCCCCATGCCCCAGACCCGCGAACACATCCTGCTGTCGCGTCAGGTGGGCGTGCCTTACATCATCGTCTTCCTGAACAAGGCTGACATGGTGGACGACGAAGAACTGCTGGAACTGGTCGAAATGGAAGTGCGCGAGCTGCTGTCCAAGTACGACTTCCCCGGCGACGACACCCCCATCATCCGCGGCTCTGCCAAGCTGGCCCTGGAAGGCGACCAATCCGACAAGGGTGAACCCGCTATCCTGCGTCTGGCCGAAGCTCTGGATAGCTACATCCCCACGCCTGAGCGTGCTGTGGACGGTGCTTTCCTGATGCCCGTGGAAGACGTGTTCTCGATCTCCGGTCGTGGTACCGTGGTGACCGGCCGTATCGAACGCGGCATCATCAAGGTCGGCGAAGAAATCGAAATCGTCGGTATCAAGGACACCCAGAAGACCACCGTCACGGGCGTGGAAATGTTCCGCAAGCTGCTGGACCAAGGTCAAGCTGGCGACAACGTGGGTCTGCTGCTGCGCGGCACCAAGCGTGAAGACGTGGAACGTGGCCAAGTGCTGTGCAAGCCCGCTTCGATCAAGCCCCACACCCACTTCACCGCTGAGGTGTATGTGCTGTCGAAGGACGAAGGCGGTCGCCACACTCCTTTCTTCAACAACTACCGTCCCCAGTTCTACTTCCGTACCACCGACGTGACCGGTTCCATCGAGCTGCCCGCCGACAAGGAAATGGTGATGCCTGGTGACAACGTGTCGATCACTGTGAAGCTGATCGCCCCCATCGCCATGGAAGAAGGTCTGCGTTTCGCTATCCGCGAAGGTGGCCGTACTGTGGGTGCAGGCGTGGTTGCTACCATCCTGGCTTAAAATTTAAGGGTTTAGGGGTATAGCTCAATTGGCAGAGCGTCGGTCTCCAAAACCGAAGGTTGTAGGTTCGATTCCTACTGCCCCTGCCACCTCTAGGTGGTAAAGATAAGCCCGCCAGACTCTGGCGGGCTTCAGTGTCTTGTGCTCGGCCATTGTGCTGTGCGAATGAAGATTAGGTATGGCTACATCGCAAGTTGAAACAGTAAGCTCTGGCGCCGACAAGGCCAAGCTGGCTGCAGTGCTGGTTCTGGTGATTGCATCCATCGCCGGCTTTTATTTTCTGGGCGCCCAAGGCCCTGTTGCGCAATGGGGCGTGCTGTTGGTCGGCCTGGTGGCCGCTGCGGCCGTGTTCCTGGTCTCCGAGCAAGGCAAGCAGTTGATTGCGTTTGCCAAGGATTCTTGGAAAGAAGTCAAAAAGGTTGTCTGGCCCTCGCGCAAAGAGACCTTGCAGATGACGCTTTATGTGTTCGCCTTTGTGGTGATCATGGCTTTGTTCCTCTGGTTGACCGACAAGACCGTGGAGTGGGTGTTGTATGACCTCATTCTGGGCTGGAGAAAATAATGACTGATGCGATGGACGCAGGTGCATCGGGCGCTCAAGTGGCGCCCGCTGCTGCAGTGAATCCTGATTTGCGCTGGTATATCGTGCATGCCTATTCGGGCATGGAAAAAGCGGTGGAGCGCAACATCACGGAGCGCATTCAGCGTTCTGGTATGCAGGAAAAATTCGGCCGTATCCTGGTTCCCACCGAAGAAGTGGTGGAAATGAAGAATGGCCAGCGCAAGACCACCGAGCGTCGCCTGTTCCCGGGTTATGTGTTCGTCGAGATGGTGATGGACGACGACACCTGGCACCTGGTCAAGCACACCAGCAAGGTGACCGGCTTTGTGGGAGGCGCCAAGAACCGCCCTGCACCGATCTCGGAAGAGGAAGTGCAGAAGATCGTGAGCCAGATGCAGGAAGGCTCCGACAAGCCGCGCCACAAGATCGAGTTCATGGTGGGCGAGCTGGTGCGTGTCAAGGAAGGTCCGTTCACGGACTTCAACGGCACGGTCGAAGAAGTCAATTACGAGAAGAACCGCCTGCGGGTGTCCGTGGCGATCTTCGGTCGCTCCACTCCGGTGGAACTGGAATTTGCGCAGGTCGAAAAGACCTGATGCCGATCGCACGTTGTGGGACTCGCGTGCTGAAATAAGAGTCCTTTAACACGGGGAGCCATGTACTGCATGGCGCTATACCCGTAAGGAGTAAATCCATGGCGAAGAAAATCGTCGGTTTTATCAAGCTGCAAGTGCCAGCTGGTAAGGCCAATCCTTCCCCTCCCATCGGTCCTGCGCTGGGTCAGCGCGGCCTGAACATCATGGAATTCTGCAAGGCATTCAATGCGCAGACCCAAGGTGTTGAGCCCGGTCTGCCTCTGCCTGTGGTGATCACGGCCTTTGCTGACAAGAGCTTCACGTTCGTCATCAAGACCCCTCCCGCCACCGTGCTGATCAAGAAGGCCATCAAGCTGGACAAGGGTTCTTCGAACCCTCTGAAGGCCAAGGTCGGCAAGATCACCCGCGCTCAGCTGGAAGAGATCGCTCAGACCAAGCTGAAGGACATGAATGCCGCTAACGTTGACGCCGCCGTGCGCACGCTGGCTGGTTCTGCCCGTTCGATGGGCGTGATCGTGGAGGGTTTGTAAAATGGCCAAGTTGACCAAGAAGCAAAAAGCTCTCCAAGGCAAGGTGGACTCCACCAAGCTGTACGCCTTCGGCGAAGCCGTGGTGCTGGTGAAGGAAGCTGCAACCGCCAAGTTCGATGAATCCATCGATGTGGCCGTGCAACTGGGCGTGGATGCCAAGAAGTCGGACCAAGTGGTGCGCGGCGCTGTCGTGCTGCCTCACGGTACCGGCAAGACCACCCGTGTGGCCGTGTTCGCACAAGGCGCCAAGGCTGAAGAAGCCAAGGCCGCTGGTGCTGACATCGTCGGCATGGACGATCTGGCTGCCCAAGTCAAGGCTGGCGACATGCCCTTTGACGTGGTGATCGCTGCTCCCGACGCTATGCGTGTCGTGGGTCAGCTGGGTCAGATCCTGGGCCCACGTGGCCTGATGCCCAACCCCAAGGTGGGTACTGTGACTCCCGACGTCGCTACGGCCGTGAAGAACGCCAAGGCTGGTCAGGTGCAGTTCCGCGTGGACAAGGCTGGTATCGTGCACTCGACCATTGGCCGCCGCTCGTTCGACAACGACAAGCTGCAAGCCAACCTGGCCGCCCTGGTGGACGCGCTGAACAAGGCCAAGCCTGCTTCCAGCAAGGGTCTGTACCTGCGCAAGGTGGCGGTTTCCTCTACGATGGGTGTGGGTGTTCGCGTCGAGCCCCAATCCATCGCAGCGTAATTCGCTAAAATCTTCTGCCCGGATTTGTCCGGGCTGATGTGGTGGGCTGTCCATGTGCGCATGGACAGGTCATCCAAGACCGCTGGTGTGGCTTGCCACTTAATTGCATAGCCAGCGCAGATGGCGATCCCGCTGCAGATGGATGAATGTCCTCTAACAGTTGGTCGCTGCAACAAGAGCGCGCACAAGGGGCTTGCCCTGCGTGCGCATTTGAAGGAGTAGACCTTGAGTCTTAATCGCAGTGAGAAAGAAGCGGTCATCAACGAAGTGACCAGCCTCGCCGCTAAAGCTCAAACGCTTGTGATCGCGGAATACCGTGGCATCACGGTCGCCGACATGACCAAACTGCGTAGCGAAGCGCGCAGCAAGGGTGTGAGCCTGAGCGTGTTGAAGAACACCCTGGCCCGCCGTGCTGTCGCCGGTAGCGCGTTTGAAGTGGTGGCTGACCAGATGACTGGTCCCCTGATCTATGGCTTCTCTGAAGACGCAGTGGCTGCCGCCAAGGTGGTGGCCGACTTCGCGAAGACCAACGACAAGTTGGTGATTCGCGGTGGCGCGTTTTCGGGCAAGGCCCTGGACGTGAACGGCGTGAAGCAGCTGGCAAGCATCCCCTCGAAGGAAGTGCTGCTGGCCCAAGTGTGTGGCTTGCTCATGTCGCCTATGTCGCGTACAGCCGTTGTGCTGGGTGCGCTGGCGGCAAAGAAGAGCGAAGGCGCAGAGCAACCTGCCGCCGAAGAAGCCGCTGCAGCTTAATTGCGGCAACAAACAACCAACAAATTGTTAGGAAATTAACATGGCATTCGATAAAGACGCATTCTTGACCGCCCTGGACAGCATGACTGTTCTGGAACTGAACGACCTGGTCAAGGCAATTGAAGAAAAGTTTGGCGTGAGCGCTGCCGCTATGGCTGCTCCTGCTGCTGCTGGCGGCGGTGCTGCTGCTGCTGCTGAAGAAAAGACCGAGTTCAACGTGGTGCTGGCTGAAGCCGGTTCCAACAAGGTTGCCGTGATCAAGGCCGTGCGCGAAATCACCGGCCTGGGTCTGAAGGAAGCCAAGGACCTGGTCGACGGCGCTCCCAAGAACGTGAAGGAAGGCGTGGCCAAGGCCGACGCTGAAGCCGCAGTGAAGAAGCTGACCGAAGCTGGTGCTAAGGCTGAACTCAAGTAATTGAGTCCAATCCTGAGGCTGGAGTGCTCGCAAGGGCCTCCAGCCTTTGGTGCTTGTGGAACTGGCTTCCAGAGCACACCAGAAAACGGGCAAATCGCCTTTTTTCTAGTGTCTTCTGACAACCCGACAGCAGAAGATGCCTTGGTTCGGGCGATGTGCAACGCATCGCCGTCCGCCATGGTTGGTAGTGGCCAACCGCCAAGCCGGCAAAAGGAGCGCGCCCTTCTTGCCGGACAGTGTCGTCGCAGACCCAGGACTCAAGTCTTTGCCCGGAGATCTCATGGCCTATTCTTACACCGAACGTAAGCGAATTCGCAAAAGTTTCGGCAGCCGCGATAGCGTGCTCGAAGTGCCTTACCTGCTGCAGATGCAAAAAGATGCATACACCGCATTCCTGCAGTCAGACGTAGCCCCCAAAAAACGCACCATTGAAGGCCTGCAAGCGGCTTTCAACTCTGCTTTCCCCATCGTCTCCCACAATGGTTTTGTGGAGATGAAGTTTGTCGAGTACAACCTTGCCAAGCCCGCTTTCGACGTGCGCGAGTGCCAGACCCGTGGTCTGACCTTCGCCTCGGCCGTGCGTGCCAAAGTGCAGTTGATCATCTATGACCGCGAGTCCTCGACTTCGCAGTCCAAGGTGGTCAAGGAAGTGAAGGAGCAAGAGGTCTACATGGGCGAAGTGCCCCTGATGACCGACAAGGGCTCGTTCATCATCAACGGTACCGAGCGTGTGATCGTCTCGCAGCTGCACCGTTCGCCTGGCGTGTTCTTCGAACACGACAAGGGCAAGACCCACAGCTCGGGCAAGCTGCTGTTCTCGGCGCGCATCATCCCTTACCGCGGCTCTTGGCTGGACTTCGAGTTCGACCCCAAGGACCTGCTGTACTTCCGCGTGGACCGTCGTCGCAAGATGCCCGTGTCCATCCTGCTGAAGGCCATCGGCCTGACCCCCGAGTCCATCCTGGCGAACTTCTTCGTCAACGACAATTTCCGCCTGATGGACAGCGGCGCACAGATGGAATTCGTGGCCGACCGCCTGAAGGGTGAAGTCGCACGTTTCGACATCACCGACAAGTCCGGCAAGGTCGTCGTGGCCAAGGACAAGCGCGTCACGGCCCGCCACACCCGCGAACTGGAACAATCCGGCACCAAGTACATCAGCGTGCCCGAAGACTTCCTGATCGGTCGTGTGCTGGCCAAGAACATCGTGGACCCGGACACCGGCGAAATCATCGCCAAGGCCAACGAAGAGCTGACCGAAGCCCTGCTGAAGAAGCTGCGCAGCGCCGGCATCCAGGACATCCAGTGCATCTACACGAACGAACTGGACCAGGGCGCCTACATCTCGCAGACCCTGCGCACGGATGAAACCGCCGACGAGTTCGCTGCACGTGTGGCGATCTACCGCATGATGCGTCCCGGCGAGCCTCCCACCGAGGACGCCGTGCAGGCCCTGTTCCAGCGCCTGTTCTACAACGCCGACACCTACGATCTGTCGCGCGTGGGCCGCATGAAGTTCAACGCCAAGGTAGGCCGCGACGATCCGACAGGCCCCATGGTGCTGTCCAACGAAGACATCCTGGCCGTGGTCAAGATCCTGGTGGATCTGCGCAACGGCAAGGGCGAAGTCGACGATATCGACCACCTGGGCAACCGCCGCGTGCGTTGCGTGGGCGAACTGGCCGAAAACCAGTACCGCACCGGTCTGGCACGTATCGAAAAGGCTGTGAAGGAACGTCTGGGTCAGGCAGAGCAAGAGCCTCTGATGCCCCACGACCTGATCAACTCCAAGCCCATTTCTGCGGCGCTGAAGGAGTTCTTCGGTGCATCGCAGCTGTCGCAGTTCATGGACCAGACCAACCCTCTGGCCGAAATCACCCACAAGCGCCGCGTGTCGGCCCTTGGCCCGGGCGGTTTGACCCGCGAACGTGCCGGCTTTGAAGTGCGTGACGTGCACGTGACCCACTACGGTCGCGTCTGCCCCATCGAAACGCCTGAAGGTCCGAACATTGGTCTGATCAACTCGCTGGCTCTGTACGCCCGCCTGAACGAATACGGTTTCATCGAAACCCCGTATCGTCGCGTGGTGGACGGCAAGGTCACGATGGAAATCGACTACCTGTCGGCCATCGAAGAAGGCAAGTACGTGATCGCCCAGGCGAATGCTGAACTGGACGCCGAAGGCCGTCTGGTGGGTGAGCTGGTGTCGGCCCGTGAAGCCGGTGAGTCCACACTGCTGTCCCCCGAGCGCGTGCAGTACATGGACGTGTCGCCTGCACAGATCGTGTCGGTGGCCGCCTCGCTGATTCCGTTCCTCGAACACGATGACGCGAACCGCGCATTGATGGGTGCCAACATGTCGCGCCAGGCCGTGCCTGTGCTGCGTCCTGAAAAGCCCATGGTCGGTACCGGTATCGAACGCGTTGCCGCGGTCGACTCGGGCACCGTGGTGACGGCCACCCGCGGCGGTATCGTGGATTACGTCGATGCAACCCGCATCGTGATCCGCGTGAACGACGAAGAGGCTGTGGCTGGTGAAGTGGGTGTGGACATCTACAACCTGATCAAGTACCAGCGTTCCAACCAGAACACCAACATCCACCAGCGTCCCGTCGTCAAGCGCGGCGACAAGCTGGCCAAGGGTGACGTGATCGCCGACGGCGCATCGACCGACCTGGGCGAAATCGCCATCGGCCAGAACATGCTGATCGCCTTCATGCCCTGGAACGGCTACAACTTCGAAGACTCGATCCTGATCTCCGAACGCGTGGTGTCCGAAGACCGCTACACCTCGATCCACATCGAGGAACTGGTGG
Source organism: Comamonas sp. CMM03 (assembly GCF_019218715.1). Lineage (NCBI taxonomy): Bacteria > Pseudomonadati > Pseudomonadota > Betaproteobacteria > Burkholderiales > Comamonadaceae > Comamonas > Comamonas sp. CMM03. The sequence continues at coordinate 546,882 of NZ_JAHUXB010000003.1, forward strand.
TGATGGCACGCGACACCAAGCTGGGCGCGGAAGAAATCACCCGCGACATCCCCAACCTGTCCGAGCAACAGCTGAACCGCCTGGACGAGTCCGGCATCATCTACGTGGGCGCGGAAGTGCAACCCGGCGACACGCTGGTGGGCAAGGTCACTCCCAAGGGCGAGACCACGCTGACTCCGGAAGAGAAGCTGCTGCGCGCCATCTTCGGCGAGAAGGCTTCCGATGTGAAGGACACCTCGCTGCGTGTGGACCAGGGTTCGTCCGGCACCGTGATCGACGTTCAGGTCTTCACCCGTGAAGGCATCCAGCGCGACAAGCGCGCTCAGCAGATCATCGATGACGAGCTGAAGCGTTTCCGCCTGGACCTGAACGACCAGCTGCGCATCGTGGAAGCCGACGCGTTCGACCGTATCGAAAAGCTGCTGATCGGCCGCGTGGCCAACGGCGGCCCGAACAAGCTGGCCAAGGGCGCCAAGCTGGACAAGGCCTATCTGGACGGCGTGGAGAAGTTCCACTGGTTCGATATCCGTCCTGCAGAAGACGAACTGGCTGCGCAACTGGAATCCATCAAGAACGCCCTGGAGCAGACGCGCCACGAGTTCGACCTGGCTTTCGAGGAAAAGCGCAAGAAGCTCACGCAAGGCGACGAGCTGCCTGCTGGCGTGCTGAAGATGGTCAAGGTGTACCTGGCCGTCAAGCGTCGCCTGCAGCCTGGTGACAAGATGGCCGGCCGCCACGGTAACAAGGGTGTGGTTTCCCGCATCGTGCCCGTGGAAGACATGCCTTACCTGGCTGACGGCACCACCGCCGACATCGTGCTGAACCCGCTGGGCGTGCCTTCGCGTATGAACATCGGTCAGGTGCTGGAAGTGCACTTGGGCTGGGCCGGCAAGGGTCTGGGCCAGCGCATTGGCGACATGCTGCAGGCCGAAGCCAAGATGGCCGATCTGCGCGCCTTCCTGGAAGAGGTCTACAACAGCCGCGGTCGCAAGGAAGACCTGTCGCTGCTGAGCGATGACGAAATCCTGCGCATGGCCAACAACCTGAAGACCGGTGTGCCTTTCGCCACCCCGGTGTTCGACGGTGCTTCCGAACAGGAAATCAAGGACATGCTGAAGCTGGCATATCCCGATGAACTGAAGGAGCGCAAGGGGCTGACCGACAGCCGCACCCAGGCCTACCTGTTCGACGGCCGTACCGGCGAGCAGTTCGAGCGCCCGACCACCATCGGCTACATGCACTACCTGAAGCTGCACCACTTGGTCGACGACAAGATGCACGCACGTTCCACGGGTCCGTACTCGCTGGTGACGCAGCAGCCTCTGGGCGGTAAGGCCCAGTTCGGTGGCCAGCGTTTCGGTGAAATGGAAGTGTGGGCGCTGGAAGCTTACGGCGCCGCCTACGTGCTGCAGGAAATGCTGACCGTGAAGTCCGATGACGTGGTGGGCCGTACCAAGGTGTACGAATCCATCGTCAAGGGCGAGCACGCCATTGAAGCCGGCATGCCTGAATCGTTCAATGTGCTGGTCAAGGAAATTCGTTCCCTGGGCCTGGACATCGAACTCGAGCGTTCCTGAGACCTTGTAAAAAACGTGAGCGCCTTCTGCGCATGAACAAAGGATCTGCATCGATCGAATTGAGGATTCGATGCAGATCCCGCAGAGGCAGCTATTAATTTGGATGAAAGGGAAAGAGTCTATGAAATCGTTACTCGACCTGTTCAAGCAATTCACGCCGGATGAGCACTTCGATGCCATCAAGATCGGCCTGGCTTCGCCCGAGAAAATTCGTTCCTGGTCTTTCGGTGAGGTGAAGAAGCCCGAGACCATCAACTACCGTACGTTCAAGCCCGAGCGCGATGGTCTGTTCTGCGCCAAGATCTTTGGCCCGATCAAGGACTACGAGTGCCTGTGCGGCAAGTACAAGCGTCTGAAGCACCGCGGCGTGATCTGCGAGAAGTGCGGCGTGGAAGTGACCCAGACCAAGGTGCGCCGTGAGCGCATGGGCCACATCGACCTGGCTGCACCTTGCGCCCACATCTGGTTCCTGAAGTCCCTGCCTTCGCGCCTGGGTCTGGTGCTGGACATGACGCTGCGCGACATCGAGCGCGTGCTGTACTTCGAAGCCTATGTGGTGACCGATCCCGGTATGACCCCGCTGAAGAAGTTCAGCATCATGTCCGAAGACGACTACGACGCGAAGCAGCGTGAATTCGGCTACGACGAGTTCACCGCCAAGATGGGCGCCGAAGGTATCAAGGACCTGCTGGAAGGCATCGATATCGACAGCGAAATCGAGCGTCTGCGTGGCGATCTGACCGGCTCCGAAGTCAAGGTCAAGAAGAACGCCAAGCGCCTGAAGCTGCTGGAAGCGTTCAAGAAGTCCGGCATCAAGCCCGGCTGGATGGTCATGGAAGTGCTGCCCGTGCTGCCTCCCGACCTGCGTCCGCTGGTGCCGCTGGACGGCGGCCGCTTTGCGACCTCCGACCTGAACGACCTGTACCGCCGCGTCATCAACCGCAACTCGCGTCTGCGCCGTCTGCTGGAGCTGAAGGCTCCCGAGATCATTGCGCGCAACGAAAAGCGCATGTTGCAGGAAGCCGTGGACAGCCTGCTGGACAACGGCCGCCGTGGCAAGGCCATGACGGGCGCCAACAAGCGTGCCCTGAAGTCGCTGGCCGACATGATCAAGGGCAAGAGCGGTCGTTTCCGCCAGAACTTGCTGGGCAAGCGCGTGGACTACTCCGGTCGTTCCGTGATTACCGTGGGTCCTTACCTCAAGCTGCACCAGTGCGGTCTGCCCAAGCTGATGGCGCTGGAACTGTTCAAGCCTTTCATCTTCTCCCGTCTGGAGCAGATGGGCATTGCCACGACCATCAAGGCCGCCAAGAAGGAAGTGGAATCCGGCAGCCCCGTGGTGTGGGACATTCTGGAAGAGGTCATCAAAGAACACCCGATCATGCTCAACCGTGCGCCTACGCTGCACCGTTTGGGTATCCAGGCGTTCGAGCCCATCCTGATCGAAGGCAAGGCCCTGCAACTGCACCCGCTGGTCTGCGCGGCATTCAACGCCGACTTCGACGGTGACCAGATGGCTGTGCACGTGCCCCTGTCCGTGGAAGCACAGATGGAAGCCCGCACGCTGATGCTGGCCTCCAACAACGTGCTGTTCCCCGCTTCGGGCGAACCCTCCATCGTTCCTTCCCAGGACGTGGTGCTGGGTCTGTACCACGCGACCCGCGACAAGATCAACGGCAAGGGCGAAGGCATGGTGTTCATGGACACCAACGAAGTCCAGCGCGCGCTGGATTCCGGTGAAGCCGAGCTGCATGCCAAGATCAGCGTGCGTCTGCCCCAGTGGACCAAGGACAAGGAAACCGGCGAATTCGTCAAATCCGTGAGCCTGGTGCACACCACGGTGGGCCGTGCCCTGCTGTCGGAAATCCTGCCCAAGGGCCTGGACTTCAGCAACATCAACAAGGCGCTGAAGAAGAAGGAAATCTCCAAGCTCATCAACGCTTCGTTCCGCAAGTGCGGTCTGAAGGCCACCGTGGTGTTTGCCGACAAGCTGCTGCAGAACGGTTTCCGTCTGTCGACGCACGCCGGTTTCTCCGTGGCCATCGACGACATGCTGGTGCCCCCGCAAAAGGCCGACATCCTGGCCCGCGCGGAAGCTGAAGTGAAGGAAATCGAGCAGCAGTACGTCTCCGGTCTGGTGACGGCTGGCGAGCGCTACAACAAGGTGGTGGACATCTGGGGCAAGGCCGGTGACGACGTGTCCAAGGTGATGATGGACCAGCTGAAGGTCCAGAAGACCACCGACCGCGACGGCAACCAGGTGGACCAGGAGTCGTTCAACGCCATCTACATGATGGCCGACTCCGGTGCCCGGGGTTCTGCAGCGCAGATTCGCCAGCTGGCCGGTATGCGTGGCCTGATGGCCAAGCCTGACGGCTCCATCATTGAGACGCCTATTACCGCGAACTTCCGCGAAGGCCTCAATGTGTTGCAGTACTTCATCTCGACCCACGGTGCCCGTAAGGGTCTGGCCGACACGGCGTTGAAGACCGCGAACTCGGGTTACCTGACCCGCCGTCTGGTGGACGTGACCCAGGACCTGGTCGTGAACGAGCAAGACTGCGGCACCTACAACGGTTATCTGATGCGCGCCATCGTCGAAGGCGGTGAAGTGATCGAATCCCTGCGCGACCGCGTGCTGGGCCGTTCGACCGCCGAAGACGTGCTGCATCCCGAAACCCGCGTGGTGCTGCTGCCCGCCGGTACGCTGCTGGACGAAGACACGATCGAAGAGCTGGAAGCCCAGGGCGTGGACGAGATCAAGGTGCGTACGGCGCTGACCTGCGAAACCCGTTTCGGCCTGTGCGCAACCTGCTACGGCCGTGACCTGGGTCGCGGTGGCCTGATCAACATGGGCGAAGCGGTGGGCGTGATCGCTGCGCAGTCCATCGGTGAACCCGGTACCCAGCTGACCATGCGTACGTTCCACATCGGTGGTGCGGCTTCGCGTGCAGCCGTGGCCTCGAGCGTGGAAGCCAAGTCGAACGGTTCGATCAGCTTCAACCCGACCATGCGCTATGTGAGCAACACCAAGGGTGAGCTGGTCGTGATTTCGCGTTCGGGCGAGATCGTGATCTCCGAAAACGGCCGTGAGCGTGAGCGTCACAAGGTGCCTTATGGCGCCATCCTGACCGTCAAGCCCGATGAAGCCATCAAGGCCGGCAAGATCCTGGCGAACTGGGATCCGTTGACCCGCCCCATCATTACCGAATACGCCGGTCAGGTGAAGTTCGAGAATGTGGAAGAAGGCCTCACCGTGGCCAAGCAGGTCGACGAAGTGACGGGTCTGTCCACCCTGGTGGTGATCGACCCCAAGCGCCGTGGTTCTGCCAAGGTGGTGCGTCCCCAGGTCAAGCTGATCGATGCCAACAACCAGGAAGTCAAGATCCCTGGTACCGACCACGCCGTGACGATCGGCTTCCAGGTCGGCGCGCTGATCCAGGTGCGTGACGGTCAGGACGTGGGCCCCGGCGAAGTGCTGGCCCGTATCCCTGTGGAAGGTCAGAAGACCCGCGACATTACCGGTGGTCTGCCCCGTGTGGCCGAGCTGTTCGAAGCCCGTACGCCCAAGGACAAGGGCACGCTGGCCGAGATGACCGGCACGATCTCCTTCGGCAAGGAAACCAAGGGCAAGATCCGCCTGCAGATCACCGATCTGGAAGGCAAGGTCTGGGAAGAGCTGGTGCCCAAGGAGCGCAACATTCTGGTCCACGAAGGCCAGGTGGTGAACAAGGGTGAATCGATTGTGGACGGCCCGGCCGATCCGCAGGACATCCTGCGCCTGCTGGGTATCGAAGAGCTGTCGCGCTACATCGTGGACGAAGTGCAGGACGTGTACCGTCTGCAGGGCGTGAAGATCAACGACAAGCACATCGAAGTGATCGTGCGCCAGATGCTGCGTCGCGTCGTGATCGAGAACCCTGGCGATACCACCTACATCCAGGGTGAACAGGTCGAACGCTCCGAAGTGCTCAACACCAACGAAGCGGCGCAACGCGACGGCAAGATCCCTGCCACGTACTCCAACGTGCTGCTGGGTATCACCAAGGCTTCGCTGTCGACCGACTCCTTCATCTCTGCGGCTTCCTTCCAGGAAACCACCCGCGTGCTGACCGAGGCTGCCATCATGGGCAAGCGCGACGAGCTGCGCGGTCTGAAGGAAAACGTCATCGTGGGTCGTCTGATCCCCGCTGGTACCGGTCTGGCCTACCACCAGGCACGCAAGGCCAAGGACGCCATGGACGAGGCCGAGCGCCGCGCCATCGCCGAAGCCGAAGCGGCCGAGCTGGCTGGCGTGACGGCTGACGAGTCCGTCGCAGGTGACGACAGCGCCGCGTAAGCGCGCGCTCTTGCGTCACTGACCACGCTCCCCGCTTGCTGCAAGGCAGGTGGGGAGCGTTTTTATTTGGGCGGCGCTGGCAGGGGCCGGCGCCGTACACATGGCGTGTAATTTCATGACGACTTCATCTGCTTCCCGCGCTGCTGGAAAACCGGCGCAGCCCGTGGCCTTGTCACGGCTGCTGGACCAGGTGGCGCAGGCCCTGCAGGCCATCCGCGCCGGACAATCGGGCACCGGCCTGCTGCAGGCCGTACCGGCCGCGCTGCGCCCGGGTGTCCAGGCGCTGCTGTTCCAGGTGCTGCGCAATCTGGGCCGGGCCCAGGCCTTGCGCGCCCAGCTGGCGCCCAAGGCCCCGGCCCCCAAGGTGGATGCCTTGCTGTGCACGGCACTGGCGCTGGCGTGGAATGAAGCCCAGGCACCGTATGCGCCCTTCACGCTGGTCAACCAGGCGGTGGAAGCGGCCAAGCGCGGTCCCGCTGCACGGCAGGCCGGCTTCATCAATGCCTGCCTGCGCCGTTTTCTGCGCGAGCGGGATGCGCTGGTGGCGCTGACCGACGCGGACCCCCAGGCCCGCTGGAACCACCCCCGCTGGTGGATCGAGCGCCTGCAGCGCGAATACCCCGCGCAGTGGCAGCAGATTCTGGAAGCCAACAACGCCCATGCGCCGATGGCGCTGCGGGTGCATGCCCGGAAATCGACGCCTGCGCAGTACCTGAGCGCCTTGCAAGCCGTCCACTTGGAAGCGACGGTGTTCGGCGCGCATGGCGTGCAGCTGGCCAAGCCCCAGCCGGTCGATGCCTTGCCCGGCTTTGCCGAGGGCGTGGTGTCGGTGCAGGACGGTGCCGCACAGCTGGCTGCGCCCCTGCTGCTGCAAGGTCTGGAACTGTCCCGGCCCTTGCAGGTGCTGGATGCCTGCGCCGCGCCGGGGGGCAAGACGGCCCACCTGCTGGAGCTGGGGGGCGAGGCCCTGCAGGTCACCGCCCTGGAAGTCGATGCGCAGCGTGCCGAACGCATTCACCACACGCTGGCGCGGGTGGGCGCGCAGGCCAAGGTGCTGGTGGCCGATGCCGGCCAGCCCGCACAGTGGTGGCAGCAGGCCAATGGAAGCCAGAAGTTCGACGCCATCTTGCTGGACGCCCCATGCACCGCATCGGGCATCGTGCGGCGCCACCCGGACGTGCGCTGGCTGCGCCGCGAAAGCGATGTGGCGCAGCTTGCGGCCATCCAGACGCAGCTGCTGGACACCCTGTGGCCCTTGGTGCAACCCGGTGGACGGCTGCTGTATTGCACCTGCTCGGTGTTCAAGGCCGAGGGGGATGCGCAGGTCAAAGCGTTTCTTGCACGCAACACTGATGCCACACATCAGCCATCGCCTGGGCATTTAATTCCCGGAACCACACCGATCCGCGATGCACTCCCGGACAATGGTGCAGGTGACCATGACGGCTTTTTCTACGCCCTGTTTACCAAGGCGCTCTGACCTTGTCGCCGCGCTGCAGCTGTGCGGTGCACTGCTGCTGGCGTTGGCCCTGTTCTGGGCGTTGCCCGGCGCGCAGGCCCAGACACTGGCCAGTGCGACCAGTACCGAGCTGCTGCTGGAGCCCGCGGCCGACACGGCCGTGCCGGTGGATGGGCTGTTGCTGCGCCCGGCGGGCGACAAGCTGCAGCTCAGCGCATCCCTGCATTTCGAGCTGCCTTCCCTGGTGGAAGACGCCTTGTACAAAGGCATTCCGGTGCACTTTGTGCAGGAAGTGCGCATGGTCAGCGAGCGCTGGTACTGGAGCGACAAGGTGGTGGCCGAGGTGGAGCGCCACATGCGACTGAGCTACCAGCCGCTGACGCGCCGCTGGCGCCTGTACACCGGTGCATCCCCGTTGAGCGAGCGGGGGCAAGGCGGTGTCTCCCTGGGTGTGACCTTTGATACGCTGGAAGACGCGATGTCGGCGCTGCGGCGCATTACCCGCTGGAATGTGGCCGAGCTGTCGCAGCTGCCCTCCAGCGGTGAGCTGCAACTGGAGCTGCAGATGCGCATCGACACGGCGCAGCTGCCTCGGCCGCTGCAGATCGGCAATCTCGGGCGCTCCGGCTGGAGCATGCTGGTATCCCGCAGCAAGCGTGTGGACGCGCATGAATGGCGATGACGACTGAATCCGGTGCGCCGGCGGCCCTGCCGGCCGGCAAGCATGCCCCCAGCGCCCGTACCGTGCGCTGGACCGTGGGAATTGTGGCCGCCGTCATGTGCGCCATCGGCATGGTGCTGCTGTTCCTGCTGACGCTGGCCACCAACAACCGGGTACTGTACGAGCGCCACTACCAGTGGCTGTTCGGCCTGAACGTGCTGGTGGCGGGCATTTTGCTATGCGTGCTGCTGTGGATGGCGGTGCGCCTGCTGGTGCGCTGGAGGCAGAAGAAATTCGGCAGCCGGCTGCTGCTCAAGCTGGCGGCGGTCTTCGGCATTGCGGGCCTGGTGCCGGGCCTGCTGATCTATGTGGTGTCCTACCAGTTCGTCTCGCGCTCCATCGAAAGCTGGTTTGACGTCAAGGTGGAAGGGGCACTGTCCGCCGGCGTCAGTCTGGCCAGCGTGACGCTGGAGACGGTGGCCCAGGACATGGCCAACAACACGCGCACGGCCAGTGCGCAGCTGGTCCAGGTGCCGGATGCGGCAGCAGGGCTGATCCTGGAGCGCATCCGCGACCAGCTGGGGGCCAGCGATGTGGTGCTGTGGAACAGCAACGGCAAGGCCGTGGGCACGGCAGGGCAGTCCTTGTTTGCGCTGCAGCCCGAGCGGCCCAGCAGCCAGCAGCTGCGGACCGTGCGCAGCCAGCGGCCGCTGGCCACCATCGAAGGCCTGGACGATATCAACCCCAACGATGCCCAGGCGGTGCAGCAGGTGCGGGTGCGCACGCTGGCGCTGGTGAGCAACCCCAGCGTGGGCCTGCTGGAAGAGCCCCGCTATCTGCAGGTGGTGCTGCCCTTGCCCCAGGCCCTGGTGACCAATGCACTGGCCGTGCAGGGGGCCAACCGGGAATACCAGGAGCGTGCGCTGGCCCGTGAAGGCCTGCGCAGCATGTACATCGGCACCTTGACGCTGTCGCTGTTCCTGGCCGTGTTCGGCACGGTGGTGCTGGCGGTGCTGCTGGGCAACCAGCTGGCCCGTCCGCTGCTGCTGCTGGCCCAGGGCGTGCGCGATGTGACGCAGGGCGATCTGCGGCCCAAGGCCGTGCTGCAGACCAATGACGAGCTGGGGGGACTGACCCGCTCGTTTGCGCTGATGACGCAGCAACTGGCCGATGCCCGCACGGCGGTGGACAAAAGCATGGTGGAGGTGCAGTCCGCGCGCACCAACCTGCAGACCATTCTGGACAATCTGACGTCCGGGGTGCTGGTGCTGGATGCGCAGGGCCGCGTGCTGTCGACCAACCCGGGGGCGACCCGGATCCTGCGCCTGCCGATGGCGGCGCACCTGGGGGATGCGCTGAGCGAGCTGCCGGGGCTGCAGGGCTTTGCGGCCATGGTGCAGGAACAGTTTGCGCTGTTCCTGGGCGAGCAGGGCGCCTCCATGGGGCGCGAGCGCTGGCAACTGGTGTTCGAGCTGGGCGCTGGCGACCAGGCCGATGGCCCGCGTGCCGGCGAAGTGCTGCACGACAAGACCAGCCTGGTGGTGCGCGGGGCCGAGCTGCCCGGCCAGCGCCGGCTGCTGGTGTTCGACGATATTTCCGAAATCGTCTCGGCCCAGCGTTCCCAGGCCTGGGGCGAAGTGGCCCGGCGTGTGGCGCACGAGATCAAGAATCCGCTGACTCCGATCCAGCTGTCGGCGGAACGCCTGGACATGAAGCTGTCGGGAAAGCTGCCGGAAGCCGAACAGGCGCTGCTGCAGAAATCGGTGCGCACCATCGTTGAACAGGTGGGCGCGATGAAGCGGCTGGTCAATGAATTCCGCGACTATGCGCGCCTGCCCGCGGCCGAGCTGCAGGCGCTGGACCTGAACGGCCTGGTGCAGGATGTGATGCACCTGTACGGCGAAGAAAATGCCCGCGTCCCGGTGAAGGTGGAGCTGGACCCCCAGTGCCCGCGCATTGCCGGCGATGCGCAGCAGCTGCGCCAGGTCATCCACAACCTGTTGCAAAACGCCCAGGACGCGACCGAGCAGCACGCCCAGAATCTGGGCGTGGCACCACCGCCGGTGCGCATCAGCACCCAGTGGCTGGAAACCGCACGCCGGGTGCGGTTGACCATCAGCGACAGCGGCGGGGGCTTTCCTCCCCATATCCTGCAGCGTGCCTTCGAGCCCTATGTGACGACCAAGGCTCGGGGTACGGGTTTGGGCTTGGCCGTGGTCAAGAAAATTGCAGATGAGCATGGGGCTCGCATCGATTTGGCCAACCGCACCGAAGAGGGCGTGGCGCAAGGTGCACAAGTGTCGCTATCATTCGTCCCTGAAAACAACGCTGCGGCGTCAGAAGGGATGGCGACCGCGCACCGCAGTACATAGGCTTCAAGACACATGGCAAACATACTGGTGGTCGACGACGAACTGGGGATCCGCGATCTGTTGTCGGAAATCCTCAACGACGAGGGTCACAGTGTGGACCTGGCGGAGAACGCGACCCAGGCCCGGGAGGCCCGCAACGCGAGTTCGTACGATCTGGTCCTGCTGGACATCTGGATGCCCGATACCGATGGCGTTTCCCTCCTCAAGGAGTGGGCCACGGCCGGGCAGCTGACCATGCCCGTCATCATGATGAGTGGCCATGCCACCATCGATACGGCCGTGGAAGCCACGCGCATCGGGGCGCAGTCCTTCCTGGAAAAGCCCATCACCTTGCAGAAGCTGCTCAAGGCGGTCGAGCAGGGGCTTGCCAAGGCGGGCAGCGCGCCTGCGCCTGCCGCCTCGGCATCCACGGTGTATGTCGAACGCCGCGACATGGCCGGCAGCGACCTGCCGGCATCTGCCGCTGTGCCCAGCATGGTGGCGCCCCTGTCCAGCCGCGCCGGCCTGCATGACGCGGCACTCAGCGCGCACCAGGGCTTCGATCTGGACCGCCCCTTGCGTGAGGCGCGGGATGGTTTCGAGAAGGCCTATTTCGAGTTCCACCTGGCACGCGAAGGCGGCTCGATGACCCGTGTGGCCGAAAAGACCGGGCTGGAACGCACCCACCTCTACCGCAAGCTGCGCCAGCTGGGCGTGGACCTGGGCCGCAACAAGCGCAATGGTTGAAGAATTTGGCGCAACTTTCCTGGTGGCCCCAAATTTGTGTATATAATCGAGAGCTTCAGGCCCGGTAGCTCAGTCGGTAGAGCAGAGGATTGAAAATCCTTGTGTCGGCGGTTCGATTCCGTCCCAGGCCACCAAAATTGAAAAAGCGGACGGTGCAAACCTTCCGCTTTTTTCATGCCGAAGTCCGCGTTGCGCAGTCCTGTGCATTGCGCGGGAAACTGGCCGAAAAGGCCTTCGGCAGGCCCTATAATTGCCCAGATGCGGCCCGGTAGCTCAGTCGGTAGAGCAGAGGATTGAAAATCCTTGTGTCGGCGGTTCGATTCCGTCCCAGGCCACCAGATACAAAGCCCCAGATCAGCCATGGTCTGGGGCTTTTTGCATGGCGCCTTCCGTGGCCCCGGACGGTGGCGGCCTCGTAAATCTCCGGTAAACGGTGTCGTATCGGTGCTGAAGCCGGGTGTGCCTCCAGGGGTAAATACTTAAAATAAGAATAATTATTATTTGCAGTTTGTGAGGAATGGTCGTGCAAGTGCAGCCACACCAGGGGGCCGGGTTGGGCCATCGAGGAATGACGGTGCCACGCCGGGTGCGCGGAGGCCTGCGGTGAGCGCCCCGGCCGGCAAGCAGGTGCCGCTGGCGCCGATGTGGCGCTACCGTGGGGAAGTGTTGCTGCGCGCGGTGTTCGCGCTGGGCGGGGGCTATGCCCTGAGCGCAGCCTGGGCCGCCGCAGCCGGTCTGGCTGCCGTGCAATGGCTGTCCATGTCCCGGATGGATGCCGTGATGTGGTCCACCGTGCTGTCGTTCGTGGTGTATGCCGTGGTGGTGCTGTGGGCGTTTGCCTGCGGCAGCACGCGCAAGGTGTGCGCCGCCATCGGCGGGGGCACCGCGCTGCTGGTGGCCGCCGCGTGGCTGCTGTCGGGAGGTCAGGCATGAGGCTGGACGGTAAACCCGAAGGACTGCGCCAATCGATGTCGTGGTTCCATACCTGGAGCGGACTGCTGCTGGGCTGGTTGCTCTATGCGGTGTTCTTCACCGGCACCTTGAGCTACTTTGTGGACGAGGTGAACGACTGGATGCGCCCCGAGCTGCATGTGTCCGTGCCCCAGGCCGACACGGCGGAAAAAGCGCTGGCGGGCATGCAGAAGCTGGCGCCGGATGCCAGCACCTGGACCATCAGCCTGCCCAGCGTGCGGCAGACGGCGGTGGCCGTGTCCTGGCGCCCGCAAGGGGCTCCGCAGGGACGTGAAGGGCTGCAGCGGGCCTATCTGGATGCGGCCACGGGGGAGGTGATTCCCGTGCGCGAAACACGTGGCGGCAGCTTTCTGTACCGCTTCCATTTCGAGCTGTATGCCATGCCCCGGATCTGGGGGCGCTGGATTGTGGGCATCGCCACATTCGTGATGCTGGTGGCCATCCTCAGCGGGGTGATCACGCACAAGAAGATCTTCACCGATTTCTTCACCTTCCGCCCGCGCAAGGGACAGCGCTCCTGGCTGGATGCGCACAATGCCACGGCCGTGCTGGCGCTGCCGTTTCACATTGTCATCACGTTCAGCGGCCTGCTGCTGCTGATGACCATGCTCATGCCCTGGGGCGTGCATGCCGTGTATGACGGCGACACGCAGCGCTTCAACGCGGAACGGCGCGGCGTGGTGCAGAACGCGCCACCGCAAGGCGGCGCCCGCGAAGCCGGGCGCGAGGGCCGCGAAGGGCGTGCAGGACGTGCGGGGCAGGCGGACGCCGGTCCGGTCGCACTGGCGCCCCTGGCCCCCATGCTGCAGGCCGCGCAGGCCCAGTGGCAGGGGCGCAGCGTGGCCGCCATCACGGTGCAGAACCCCCATACCGCCCGTGCCAAGGTGGAGCTGCGGGAAGAAGGCTCCTCCAGCCTGAGCAACCGCGGCAGCGGCCAGCGCCTGGTGTTTGACGGAGTGACCGGCCAGCTCCAGGAGGCGCCCGCGCCGCGCGTGCCGTCGGCCATCAACACCTTCATCGGCAGCGTGTCCGGGCTGCACCTGGGGCGCTTTGCCGACCCGGCCGTGCGCTGGCTGCTGTTTCTGTCCGGGGTGGTGGGCACGCTGATGGCGGCCACCGGCATGGTGCTGTGGGTGGTCAAACGCCTGCCGGAACGCCGCAAGCGCGGTTTCACGCCCAGGGGCCATCGCCTGGTGGAGGTGCTGAATGTGGCCTCGATCGCCGGTCTGTCCGTGGCGGTGGCGGGCTACTTTGTGGCCAACCGCTGGGTGCCGGTCGGCATCGCCGAACGCGCGGAAGCCGAGATCCACTGGTTCTTCGGCATCTGGCTGGCCTGCCTGGTGTATGCGGCGCTGCGCCCCCATGCCAAGGCGTGGCTGGAACAGCTGGCGCTGGCGGCAGTGGCATTTGCCGCACTGCCGCTGCTCAATGCCGCCACGGGCGGCGCAGGCCTGTGGCACACGCTTGCCCGCGGGCAGTGGAGCGTGGCCGGCTTTGATTTGATGATGTGGGCGCTGGCGCTGCTGCACGCCGCGGTGGTCTACCAGCTGTGGCGGCGCCAGCGTGCGGCGCAGCCGGCCAAGCCCGCAGCGGTGGCATCGGGTGGTTCGGCACTGCCCAAGACTGCGCTGCAGGCACCGGAGCAACAGCCATGAACACCTGGATCGCGTTGTTGTGGGGCGTGCCTGCGTTTGCGGCCCTGAGCCTGGCCATGGAGCGCCACCATGAGCAGATGCTGGGAGAAGAGCTCGGCGTCCGCGGCATGTGGCTCTGGCGGGCGGTCGGTACCGCCTTGCTGCTGGGCTCGCTGCTGGTGTGTCTGCACGGCTGGGGCGCATCGGTGGCGGTGGCCGCATGGCTGGGGGTGCTGACGTTCGCGGCCCTGTTCACCGGCCTGATGCTGACCTATGCACCGCGCCAGCTGCGCACCGTGGCCACGGTCTGCACCGTACTGGCCGTAGCGGGGCTGGGTCTGCTGCGCTGAGGCGCTGCTGCAGGGCAATGGCCGGGGGCGGTGCGCTGGCGCATCCGGCCCGGCCGGCGCGTGGGACACGGTAAGCTCTCGGCTTTGACCAGCAGGCAGGGGCCTGCTGGCATCTGCAGGAGAGCATGTGGCAGCAGCGCAGCAAGCACCAGACACAGCATGGCAGCCGGGCCTGATCGCCCTGCACGGCAACCAGACCGAGGCCCTGGCCGATACGGTGCTGGCGTGGCTGGCGGCGCACCCGCTGCAGGCGCTGGAGCCCGAGACCGTGCTGGTGCAAAGCAATGGCATGGCCGAGTGGTTCAAGATGCGCATGGCCGACACGTTGGGGGTCTGTGCCGCCGCGCGGGTCGAGCTGCCGGCGCGCTTTGTCTGGCGCAGCTACCGCCAGATCCTGGGCAAGGAGGCAGTACCCCGTGAATCGCCGCTGGACAAGACGCCGATGATCTGGCGGCTGATGCGCCTGCTGCCCCAATGCCTGGCGCTGCCGGAATTCGCCCCCATTGCCAACTTTCTGCGCCCCGGCGAACCCCAGCGCCTGCTGCAGCTCGCCGAGCGCCTGGCCGATCTGTACGACCAGTACCAGATCTACCGTGCCGACTGGCTGGAGGCCTGGGCTGCCGGGCAGGATGTGCTGCGCAACCCTGGCCGCCCGGATGTGCCCGTGCCCGCCGTGCAGCAATGGCAGCCGGCGCTGTGGCGTGCAGTGCTGGCCGAGCTGGAGCCACATGAACGTGCCGCCACCCGCCCGGCGCTGCTGGCGCGGGTGCTGGGCGCATTGCAATCCGGCCAGCCGCCGGTGAGTCCGCTGGCGCGCCGTGTGGTGGTGTTCGGCATGGGCCAGATGCCGCTGTCGCTGATGCAGTTCCTGAGCGGGATTGCGCAGCACAGCCAGGTGCTGATTGCGGTGCCCAATCCCTGCCGTTTTCACTGGGCCGATGCCATCGACGGGCGCGAGCTGCTGCGCCAGGAACGCCGTCGCCATGCGCACAAGGGCGGGCGCGATCTGGCGCAGATCCCGCTGGAAGCCATGCACGCCCATGCCCATCCGCTGCTGGCCGCGTGGGCCCGGCAAAGCCGGGACTATGTGCGCCAGCTCGATGCCTTCGATACCACCAGCAGCACCGCCGCCCAATGGAACTGGCCGCGGGTGGATGTGTACGACGAAGCCGACGCCCAGGATCTGGCCCAGGCACCGCTGCTGACCCAGGTGCAGCAGCGCATCCGCGACCTGGTACCGCTGGCGGAGCACCCGCCGCTGGCGATTGCGGCCAGCGACCGCTCCATCGTGTTCCACACAGCGCACGGCCTGGTGCGGGAGCTGGAGGTGCTGCACGACCAGTTGCTGCAGCTGCTGGCCCAGCCGCCGGGTGCAGGCCAGGCCGCGCTGGCACCACGCGATGTGGTGGTCATGCTGCCGTCGATTGAAGAGGCCGCGCCGGCGGTGCGCGCCGTGTTCGGCCAGTACGGCCGCCACGATGCGCGCCATATACCGTTTGACATTGCCGATGTGGGGGCCCGCGCCAGCAGTCCGCTGGTCACGGCCCTGCAATGGCTGCTGCACCTGCCACAGCAGCGCTGCCGTCTGAGCGAGCTGTGCGACCTGCTGGATGTGCCGGCCGTGGCCGACCGCATGGGGCTGGCGGCCGATGCACTGCCCCAGCTCACGCAGTGGATGGCCGGGGCGGGCATCCGCTGGGGGCTGAACCATGCCCAGCGTGCCCAGCTGGGGCTGCAGGCCTGCGGTGACCCCAACAGTGCCTGGTTTGGCTTGCAGCGCATGCTGCTGGGTTACGCCAGCGGCGGGGCCGTGGATGTACCGGCCCAGGCATTCTCCGGGATCGAGCCCTACGATGAAGTGGGGGGGCTGAGCGCCGAGCTGGCCGGCAGCCTGGCCAGCCTGCTGCAGCGCATGCTGCAATGGTGGCAGACGGCGCAGCAACCCGCCGCGCCGGCGGTGTGGGCCCAGCGCTTTCGCATGCTGCTGGAGGACTTCTTCCGCAGCCGCAGCGATGAAGACCAGGCCTTGCTGGCCGCGTTGGACCAGGCCCTGGTGCGCTGGCAGACCGCGTGCGAGCAGGCCGGATTCGAGGCCGACCTGCCGCTGGTGGTGGCGCAGGAGGCCTGGCTGCAGGCGCTGTCCGAGCCGGCGCTGGAACAGCGCTTTCGCGCCGGTGGCGTCACCTTCTGCACGCTGATGCCGATGCGCGCCATCCCGTTCGAGGTGGTGTGCCTGCTGGGCATGAACGACGGCGACTATCCGCGCCGCGCCAGCCGGTCCGATTTCGACCTGATGGCCCAGCCCCAGCAGCAACGCCCGGGCGACCGCGCCCGGCGCGACGACGACCGCCAGCTGATGCTGGATGCACTGCTGTCCGCACGCCGCATGCTGTACATCAGCTGGGCCGGGCGCCATGTGCGCGACAACAGCGAGCAGCCGCCGTCGGTGCTGGTATCCCAGCTGCGGGACTACCTGGCACAGGGCTGGCAGGGCGATGCCGCGGCGCAAGGGGATTTGCTGGCGCAGCGTACCCGGCAGCACCCGTTGCAGCCGTTCAGCCGCCGGTATTTCGAGGACGGCTCGCCGCTGCACACCTATGCCCGGGAATGGCATGCGGCCCATGCCGCGGACAGTGCCGCCACGGCACCCGGCATGCCGCCGCTGGAGCTGGACCCGGACGTGCCCTTGAATCTGGCGCGCCTGGCAGACTTTCTGCGCCACCCCGCCCGGGCGTTTCTGCGCCACCGGTTGTTGGTGCGCTTTGAGCAGGAAGACAAGGTGGTGGTGGACGACGAACTGTTCCAGGTGGACGGCCTGACCGCCTACCAGCTGGTGCAGCAGCTGCAGCAGGATGTGGTGGCCCTGATGGCCGGTGCTGCACCGGTGGATGTGCCGCAGCAGGTGGCCCGGCAGGTGCAGCGGCTGGCACGTGCCGGTCGCCTGCCACTGGCGGGGCTGGGCGCGCGGGAGGCCGAAGCCCTGCAGCAGCAGGTCATTCCCTCGCTGCGCTGCTGGCAGGCTTTGATGCAGGACTGGCCGCAAACCGCGCCCCGGCAGCGGGTGCTGCTGCGCGAAGGCGAGGTGGTGCTGGACGACTGGCTGGACGGCCTGCGGCAACGGCCCGATGCCATCTCCCTCGGGGACGGCGAACGGGGCGGGCATTTCGACCAGGCCTGGTTTGCCATGGACCCGCGCACGCTGCTGGACAAAGAGGGGGCGGTGCGGCCCGACAAGCTGCTGGGCTTTTATGTGCGCAGTCTGGCGCTGTCGGCCACGGGCAGCCCGGCGCTGGGCTGTGTGGTGGCCCGCGACACGGTGCTGTGGGCACTGCCCATGGCCCAGGCCGACGCCCAGGCCCGGCTACAGCAGCTGATGCAGCTGTGGCTGCAAGGCCAGAACGCCCCGCTGCCCTTGCCCCTGCGCACCGCCATGGCGGTGGCCGCCGGCGATCTGCAGGCGGCCGAGCAGGCCTATGCCGGCAGCCATGTGCTGGACGGCGAATGCCAGGGCCCGAGCTGGGCGCGCTGCTACCCGGGCTGGGACGATCTGCTGGCCAGCGGGGCGCTGGACACCCTGGCGCTGGCCGCCTATGGGCCGCTGCTGGACTGGAGCAGCACCTGCCTGTGGGTTGATAGAGGCACACATGGCGTGCACGCTGGGGAGCCGTCCGCATGAGCACCGTGAACGCCTCTTACACGTCCAGCGGCCATGTGCTGGACGCCATCCGCTTTCCGCTGTGGGGCTCGCGCCTGATCGAGGCCAGCGCCGGCACCGGCAAGACCTGGACCATTGCCGCGCTGTATCTGCGCCTGGTGCTGGGCCATGGCGGAGAGCAGGGCTTTGTGCGGCCGCTGATGCCGCCCGACATTCTGGTGATGACCTTCACCCGGGCGGCCACGCGCGAGCTGTCGGACCGCATCCGGGCGCGCCTGATCGAGGCCGTGCAGTGCTTCCGCGGCGAGGCCGAACCGGCAGCGCACGACCAGTTCCTGCGGGAGCTGCGCGACGCCTATCCGCAAGGGGCCGTGCGCGAGCAGGCGGCCTGGCGGCTGGACATGGCGGCGCAGTGCATGGATGACGCGGCCATCCACACCATCGATGCCTGGTGCCAGCGCATGCTGCGCGAACACGCGTTCGACAGCGGCAATCTGTTCGATGAGGTGCTGGAGCCGGATGAAAGCCAGCGCCAGATCGAAGCCGCCCACGATTACTGGCGCCAGCAGTGCTACCCGCTGTCGGGCGAGTTGCTGGAACAAGCCCTGGCCGTGTGGCCCCATGTGGGCGCACTGGTGGCCGATATGCAGGCCTTGCTGCGCGAGCCCGTGCCACCGGCGGCCGGGGCGGGCACGCTGGCGGCCTGCATTGCCGCTGCCCAGGCGCAGCAGACACAGACCTTGCAGGCCCTGGCCGCCGGCTGGGAGCAAAAAGCTCAGGACCTGGAAGACTGGCTGGACGGCCAGCTGGCCCACCACAAAGCCGCCTGGAACGGGCTGAAGCTCAAGCCGGCCAACTACAAGGGCTGGCTGCAGACCGTGCGCCGCTGGGCTGCCGCGCCCCACCCGGATCTGGCGGCGCAGCTGAAAACCGGGGCCACCCGGCTGGTGCCCGCCGGTCTGGAGGAGGCGCGCAAAAGCGATACGCCGGTGGATCTGCCGCCGGCATCGCAGGAACTGGCCGAGGTGCTGCAGGCCCTGGCGCAGCTGCCCAGCCTGCGCAGCAGCTTGCGCCTGCATGCGGCGGCCCAGGTGCAGCTGCGCCTGCAATGGCTCAAGCAGCAGGCCGGCACCTTCGGCTTTGCCGACATGCTGCAGCGCCTGGACACGGCACTGGCCGGCGACAACGGCCCGGCGCTGCGCGCCAGCATCCAGGCCCAGTACCCGGTGGCGCTGATCGACGAGTTCCAGGACACCTCGCCGCTGCAGTACCGGTTGTTCGACCAGATCTACCGCACCCGGGACAACAGCGCAGACAGTGCGCTGCTGCTGATTGGCGATCCCAAGCAGTCCATCTACGGTTTTCGCGGTGCCGACATCTACAGCTACCTGCAGGCGCGGCAGGCCACGGCCGGGCGGCACTATGTGCTGGGCACCAACTACCGTTCCACCCAGGCGCTGGTGCAGGCCATCAACCACTGGTTTGCCGGTGCGGAGCAGCGCCCGGGCGAGGGTGCTTTCATGTTCCGCACCAGCAGCGCGCAGAACCCGCTGCCGTTCGAGCCGGTGGCCGCCCAGGGCCGGCGTGAGGTGCTGATGCAAGGCCCGGTCCCGATGCCCGCGCTGACCGTGGTCTGGGATGGCGAGGTTAGCGCGGAGCCGCTGAGCAGCGATGCCATCCGCCGGCGTTTTGCCGTGCATTGCGCCGACCAGATCGTGCGCTGGCTGATGGATGCCTCCACCGGCTATGCCGAGGGCACCCAGCCTTTGCAGCGCCTGCGCCCGGCCGATATTGCGGTGCTGGTGCGCACCGGCAAAGAGGCGGCAGCCGTGCGCCGTGCGCTGGCGCAGCGCGCCGTGGCCTCGGTCTATCTGTCGGACCAGGATTCGGTGTTCGCCAGCGACGAGGCACAGGACCTGCTGTACTGGCTGCGTGCCGTGGCTGCCCCACTGGATGCCCTGGCCGTGCGCGCCGGCCTGGCCACCCGGCTGATGGGCTGGTCGCTGGAAGCCCTGGCCCAGCTGGCCGCCGATGAAGAGGCTTTCGACGCCCACAGCGAACAGCTCAAGGAGCTGCATGGCATCTGGCTGCGCCAGGGGGTGCTGGCCATGCTGCGGCAGACGCTGTACCGCTTCCAGCTGCCGGCCCGCTGGCTGGCCGGCCTCGGGGGCGAGCGGCGGC
This sequence comes from Comamonas sp. CMM03, assembly GCF_019218715.1. Classification (NCBI taxonomy): domain Bacteria; kingdom Pseudomonadati; phylum Pseudomonadota; class Betaproteobacteria; order Burkholderiales; family Comamonadaceae; genus Comamonas; species Comamonas sp. CMM03. The sequence goes on from NZ_JAHUXB010000003.1 coordinate 566,808, forward strand.
TGACCAACTACCTGCACCTGGCCGAGCTGCTGCAGACGGCCAGCGCCCAGCTGGAAGGCGAACAGGCCCTGATCCGCTGGCTGGCCACCGAGGTCGACAGCCCGGGCGGCGGCGGTGAAGCGCAGATCGTGCGGCTGGAAAGCGATGCCGATCTGGTCAAGGTGGTGACCGTGCACAAGAGCAAGGGGCTGGAGTATCCCGTGGTCTGCCTGCCGTTCGCGGGCAGCTTCCGTGCGGTGGAAAAGCGGGGCACGGCCTATCTGTCGCTGCCGGTGCAGGGCGAAGCCGGGCCGGCGCGGGAACTGGTGCTGGACTTTGACAGCACCCAGCTGGCCCAGGCCGACAGGGAGCGCCTGCGCGAAGACCTGCGCCTGCTGTACGTGGCGCTGACCCGGCCACGCCATGCGCTGTGGATGGGCATGGCGCCGATGAAACGCGGCAATGGCAAGGCCTGCGTCAACGAACAGGGTGCGGCCGGCTATGTGCTGGCCGGCGATGCCGTGCATTCCGTGCAAGGCTGGCGTGCCCAGCTGCAGGCCCTGGCACAGGGCTGCCCGGAGATCCGCGTGGTGGATGCCCCGGCCGAGCTGCCGGCGGTGCAGCGCTGGCAGCCTCCAGCGGCTGCGCCGGCCTTGCGCCCGGCGCAGCCGTATGCGGCGGAATTCGACCGCCGCTGGGGCATTGGCAGCTTTTCGGCGCTGACCCGTGCCATGGCCGCCGCCAGCGTGCCGGTGCTGCCGGTGGTGGCGCTGCACCCGGCCGATGACGAAGTGCCGTCCACGGCCGGCGATGCCACGCCACCGCCATCCGACCTGGGGCTGGAGGGGCTGCCGTTGCCTTCCGCCGACACCGGTACCGCCGCCGTATGGCACCGCTTCATGCGCGGCCCGGTGGTGGGAAATTTTCTGCACGACCAGCTGGAATGGCTGGCTGGCGAAGGTTTTGCCCTGCCGCCAGCGCCACCTGACGAGGGCGCTGCGCCGGACGAGCTGGAAACCCGGCTGTTGCGCCGCTGTGAACGCGCCGGCCGCAAGGACCAGGGGCTGGATGTGCTGCGCTGGCTGCGTGCCGTGGTCCACCAGCCGCTGGTGCCGCTGCCGGTCAGCCTGGTGCAGCTGGGTCAGGAAGGGACGGTGCTGGCCGAGATGGAGTTCTGGCTGCCAGTGCAACAGCTGTCGGCGCCGCGCATCGACGCCCTGTGCCGCCAGTTCATCCTGCCCGGGATGGAGCGCCCGGCGCTGCCGCAGCGCGAGCTGCACGGCATGCTGATGGGCTTTGCCGACCTGGTGTTCTGCCATGCGGGCCGCTACTGGGTGCTGGACTACAAAACCAACCACCTGGGGGCGGACGCCCGCGCCTACAGCGCCGAGGCCCTGGCGCAGGCCATGCTGGAGCACCGCTATGACGTGCAGGCTGCGCTCTACCTGCTGGCGCTGCACCGCTTGCTGCGCAGCCGCCTGGGCGATGCCTATGTGCCGGCGCAGCAGCTGGGCGGGGCCCTGTATTACTTTTTGCGCGGCATCGATGGCGTGACACAAGGCATGCAGGTGCTGCCGCAGTCCCCGGATCTGCTGCGCCTGCTGGATGCGCTGGATGCCGAGCTGGGCGAGGAGGTGCAGCCATGAAGGCCAAACGCGTGCGCGATGTGCAGACCCTGGACCTGTTTGCAGCGCCGGAACTGAGCGTGGCCGACAGCCTGACGGTGCTGGACCGTTTCAGCGATGCCGGCCTGCTGCGCCGGCTGGATACGGCCCTGGCCCGCTTTGTGCACAGCCAGGATGCGGCGGCCGAGCCGGCCTTGCTGGTGGCGGCCGCCGTGCTGGCGCAGATGGAAGGGCGCGGCCACAGCTGCCTGCCGCTGCAGGCGCTGGTGCAGGCCCCCAACAGCGTGCTGGCCTGGCCGGCCGAGGCACTGGCGGCGCAGCAGGCGCTGTGGGCCCAGCTGCCCTCGGATGTGGCGCCGTGGCTGGCGACGCTGGCGCGCAGCCCGGTGGTGCGCGTGGTGGGGCGCGACGCCGATGCCGGCCAGCCCCTGGTGCTGCTGCCCGGCGCCGAGCCGCTGCTGTATCTGCGCCGCTACTGGGATTACGAACGCACCGTGGCCGAGCACCTGGCCCGCCGCACGGCGGTGGAAGCCCAGGCCGTGGACGACACGGCTGTGCGCCACTGGCTGGACCGGCTGTTCGGGCCGCCGCAGCCGCAGGCACCCCTGGACTGGCAGAAACTGGCCTGTGCGCTGGCGCTGCGCGGGCGGCTGTCGGTCATCACCGGGGGGCCGGGCACGGGCAAGACCTATACCGCCGCGCGCCTGCTGGCGCTGCTGTTTGCCACGGCGCCCGACGCGCAGCAGCTGCGCGTGGCGCTGGCGGCGCCCACGGGCAAGGCGGCCGCGCGGCTCAAGCAGTCCATCGATGCGGCACTGCTGCAGTTGCACGACGCGGTGCAGCCCGGGCTGGATCTGAAGACGCTGGTGCAGCGCATGGGCGCTGCCCGCACCTTGCACGCGCTGCTGGGCGCACGGCCGGACACGCGGCATTTCCGCCACCATGCAGGCCACCCGCTGGATGTGGATGTGCTCATCGTCGATGAGGCGTCCATGGTGCACCTGGAAATGATGGCGGCGGTGCTGCAGGCGCTGCCGCCCACCGCGCGGCTGGTGCTGCTGGGCGACAAGGACCAGCTGGCCTCGGTGGAGGCCGGCGCCGTGCTCGGAGACCTGTGCCGCGGCGCGCAGGACGGCGGCTACCTGCCCGACACCGTGGCCTATGCCCAGCGCGTGGCGGGGCAGACCATTGCACCCGCCTTCACCACGGCACAGGCCGCCATGCCCCTGGCCCAGCACACCGTCATGCTGCGCGAAAGCCGGCGTTTTGGCGGGCCTATCGGCCAGCTGGCGCTGGCCGTGAATGCGGGCGATGCGGCGCAGGCGCAGCACCTGCTGCTGGAGCAGACCCGCAGCGGGCTGGACGGTGCGCTGTGGGCCCACCAGGGCGGTCCGGCCACGGCCATTGCCGCCATGGCGGTGCAGGGCCGGGGTACGCAGGCCGGCTATGCCGCCTACGCCCGGCAGCTGCAGGCCGGGCGTGCCGCGCGCTGGGACAATGAGGCCGCGTACCAGGACTGGGTGCGCTCGGTGCTGGCGGCGTTCGACCGCTTTCGCCTGCTGTGTGCGGTGCGCGAGGGCGACTGGGGCGTGGCGGGACTGAACCGTGCCATCGAACAGGTGCTGGAGCGGCAGGGCCTGCTGCGCAAGGATGGCGAGTGGTACCTGGGCCGCCCGGTGATGGTGACGCGCAATGACGCGCAGCTGGGCGTGTCCAACGGCGACATCGGCATGGCCCTGCCCAGCTGGGCCGATCCTTCGCGCTTGCGCGTCTACTTCGCGCAAGGCGAACAGTTGCATGCGGTCAGCACCGCGCGGCTGGCGCAGGTGGAGACCGCGTTTGCGATGACAGTGCACAAAAGCCAGGGCTCGGAGTTCGAACACACGGCCCTGGTGCTGGCCGCGCAGGGCGGCCATGTGCTGAACCGCGAACTGGTCTACACCGGCATCACGCGTGCGCGCCAGGCGTTTTCGCTGTGGTCCGAAGGGGCAGGGCTGCTGGCATCGGCCATTGGCAGCCCCACCCAGCGCAGCAGCGGCTTGCTGCGGTTTCTGGGGGCCCCGCCGGCTGCGTGAGTGCAAGGCGGGTGCAGGCATGCACCGCCTGCAGTCCTGTGGGGCGGAATGCAGAGCGTCCGCAGGCCGCCGCGGGGTCAGTGGGCGTAGACCGCGTCCCAGCTGGTGAAGCCTTTGACTTCGATGGGGTTGCCGCTGGGGTCGTAGAAGAACATGGTCCACTGCTCGCCGGGTTCGCCTTCGAAGCGCACCTGGGGCTCCAGCACAAACTGCGTGCCGGCGGCCTTCAGGCGCTCGGCCAGGGCCAGCCATTCCGGCTTGAGCAGGATCACGCCCAGGTGGGGCATGGGCACCATGTGGTTGCCGACCTTGCCGGTGTTGGCCACCGCAAAAGGCTGGCCCAGGTGCAGCGAGATCTGGTGGCCAAAGAAATCGAAATCGACCCAGGTGTCGGTGCTGCGGCCTTCGCGGCAGCCGAGCACGCCGCCGTAAAAGCGGCGCGCGGCGTCCAGGTCGGTCACATGGTAGGCAAGGTGAAACAGGCTTTGCATAGTGGGCCGAAGATAGCACCCCCGGCCGGGCCTGCCGGGCAGATCTTGTCATGCCGGTGTCAACTGGCTTGGGGTCGTGCAGGTGCTGCTGCACCCCTGGGCGCAGGGCGGCAGGCCCTGCTGCGGCGAGCGCCCGGCATGCCCCGCACGCCCGTGCGGAGGGCCCCGGGGCGCGCTGGGCCGTTGCGGGTCAGGCCAGCGTGTAGGCGGTCTTGACCGTGGTGTAGAACTCCTGGGCGTAGCGGCCTTGCTCGCGCGGACCGTAGCTCGAGCCCTTGCGGCCGCCAAACGGCACGTGGTAGTCGACCCCGGCCGTGGGCAGGTTGACCATCACCATGCCGGCCTGGCTGTGGCGCTTGAAGTGGGTGGCGTACTTCAGGCTGGTGGTGGCAATGCCGGCCGACAGCCCGAAAGGCGTGTCGTTGGACACGGCCAGGGCTTCGTCGTAGTCCTTGACGCGGATCACGCTGGCCACCGGGCCAAAGACCTCCTCGCGGTTGATGCGCATGCCAGCCTCGGTGTCCACGAACAGCGTGGGCGCCATGTAGAAGCCGTCCTTGCCGCTGCCCGTGTGGCAGGCCACGCGGCTGCCGCCGGCCGCCAGGCGCGCGCCTTCGGCCTTGGCGATTTCCACATACGACAGGTCCTGCTCCAGCTGGGCCTGGCTGACCACCGGGCCCATGTCGGTGCCGGCGGCGCGCGCATCGCCGACCTTGATCTTGGCCATGCGTGCCTGCAGGGCTTCGATAAAGGCGGGGTAGATCTTGTCGGTCACGATCAGGCGGCTGGATGCCGTGCAGCGCTGGCCGGTGGAGTAGAAGCCGCTTTGGGCCGACAGTTCCACGGCCTGGTTCAGGTCGGCATCGTCCAGCACGATCTGGGGGTTCTTGCCGCCCATTTCCAGCTGCACCTTCTTGCCGTTCTTCACGCAGGCTTCGGCAATGCCGCGGCCCACGCCCACCGAGCCGGTGAAGCTGATGGCCGCCACGCCAGGATGGTTGACCAGAGCCTCACCGATCACGCGGCCGCGGCCCATGACCAGGTTGAACACGCCGGCGGGGATACCGCTGCGGTGGATGATGTCGGCCAGGGCCCAGGCGCTGCCGGGCACCAGGTCGGCCGGCTTCAACACCACGCAGTTGCCAAAGGCCAGGGCCGGGGCGATCTTCCAGGCGGGGATGGCGATGGGGAAGTTCCAGGGGGTGATCAGGCCGACCACACCGATGGGTTCGCGCGTGATCTCCACGCCGATGCCGGGGCGCACCGAAGGCACGGTCTCGCCGGACAGGCGCAGGCATTCGCCAGCAAAGAACTTGAAGATCTGGCCGGCGCGGCCGACTTCGCCAATCGCTTCGGGGCGGGTCTTGCCTTCTTCGCGGGCCAGCAGCTCGCCCAGCTCTTCCTTGCGTGCCAGGATTTCGCTGCCGATCTTGTCCAGCGCGTCGGAGCGGGCCTGGATGCCCGAGGTGGACCAGGCCGGGAAGGCGGCCACGGCGGCGGCCACGGCGGCCTGCACGTCCTGCGCATCGCCCTGGGCGTAGTCGCCGACCACATCGGACAGGTCGCTGGGGTTGGTGTTGGGGCTGTAGGTGGCGGCGGCCGTCCATTGGCCGTTGATGAGGTTGTCGTAGCGGGACATGGGGTTCTCCGTAAGAAAAAGAGGCAAAGGGCAGGGCGGTAGCCGCTGGCGCGGTCCAGGTGGGGGCGCCAGGCAAGGGCCGCCCCGCAGCGTTGGCGCCGTCCCCCTCCCGCGCAGCGAGAGAGGGGGAAGCGGCGCCAGCCGCTCAGGGGGTGCTTAACGCACCATGCAGGGCCGCTTGTTGTCGAACTTCCAGCCGGGGATCAGGTACTGCATGGCAATGGCGTCGTCGCGTGCACCCAGGCCGTGCTGCAGATACAGGGCGTTGGCGCGCTGCAGCGCGGCGCGGTCCACGGTCACCCCCAGACCCGGGGTCTGGGGCACTTCGACGAAGCCGCCACGGATCTGCAGCGGGTTCTGCGTGAGGTACTGGCCGTCCTGCCAGATCCAGTGCGTGTCGATGGCCGTGACCTTGCCGGGCACGGCGGCGGCCACGTGGGTGAACATGGCCAGCGAGATGTCGAAGTGGTTGTTGGAGTGCGAGCCCCAGGTCAGGCCCCAGTCGCGGCAGGTCTGGCCCACGCGCACGGAGCCGGCCATGGTCCAGAAATGGGGGTCGGCCAGCGGGATGTCCACGGACTGCAGCGACAGGGCATGCACCATCTGGCGCCAGTCGGTGGCGACCATGTTGGTGGCCGTGGGCAGACCGGTGGCGCGACGGAATTCGGCCATGACTTCACGGCCCGAGAAGCCGCCTTCGGCGCCGCAGGGGTCTTCGGCATAGGCCAGCACGCTGTGCATGTCGCGCATCAGGCGGATGGCATCCTTGAGCAGCCAGCCGCCGTTGGGGTCCAGGGTGACGCGGGCTTCGGGGAAGCGCCGGGCCAGCGCGGTCACGGCTTCGACCTCCTGCTCTCCGGCCAGCACGCCGCCCTTGAGCTTGAAATCGTTGAAGCCATAGCGCGCATGGGCGGCTTCGGCCTGGCGCACGATGGCCTCGGGGGTCATCGCCGTCATGTGGCGCACCTGGGTCCAGCTGTCCGTGCCCAGCGTGTCTTCGCCGGGTTTCACATAGGGCAGGTCGGTTTGGTCGCTGGGGCCCACAAAGAACAGATAGCCCAGCATTTCCACGCGGTCGCGCTGCTGGCCTTCGCCCAGCAGGGCGGCGACGGGCACGCCCAGGTGCTGGCCCAGCAGGTCCAGCAGCGCGGATTCGATGGCCGTGACCGCATGCACGCCGATGCGCAGGTCGAACGTCTGCAGACCGCGCCCGCCGGTGTCGCGGCCTTCCAGGGATTTCTGCACCGCCTGCAGCAGCTGCAGGTGCTGGCCGATGGAGCGGCCGATCAGCACCTGCTTGCTGTCCTCCAGCGCCTGGCGAATGCCTTCGCCGCCGGGGACCTCACCCACCCCGGTGTGGCCTGCGCTGTCGTGCACCAGCACGATGTTGCGGGTGAAGTAGGGCGCGTGCGCGCCGCTGAGGTTCATGAGCATGCCGTCGCGGCCGGCGACGGGGATGACTTCGATCTCGGTGATGGTCGGGGTAGTGGACATGGAGGGCTCTTCAACAGACGCAGGGAAAAAAGGGACCGCAGGACATCACTGTGCGGCGGACCAGGGCACCTCGGCTGCGGGGCGCCCTGTGGCGATGAATTGGTCCAGGTTGTGCAGCACGAGGTCTGCCATGGCGCGGCGGGTTTCGTGCGTGCCGCTGGCGATGTGCGGAGCCAGCACCACGTTGTCCAGGGCCAGCAGCGCGGGCAGGGGGTGGGGCTCGTCCTCGAACACGTCCAGTCCGGCGCCGGCGATGCGCTGGTGGGCCAGGGCATCGGCCAGGGCGGCCTCGTCCACCACGCTGCCGCGGGCCACGTTGACCAGGAAGCCTTGCGGACCCAGGGCAGCCAGCACCTCGGCATTCACCAGGTGGCGCGTGCCTTCGCCGCCGGCGGCGGTGATGACCAGGATGTCGGCCCAGCGTGCCAGCTCCAGCAGCGAGGGCAGGTACAGGTGGGGCGAGCCTTCGACCGGGCGGCGGTTGTGGTAGGCCACTTCCATGTCGAAGCCTGAGGCACGCCGCGCCACGGTGGAGCCGATGCGGCCCATGCCGAAGATGCCCAGGCGCTTGCCGCTGGCGCGCGTGCGGATGCCGAAACGGCCCTGGCGCCAGTCACCGCGGCGCACGAAGCGGTCGGATTCGCTGAGGCCGCGGGTCGCATCCAGTAACAGGGCAAAGGCCAGGTCGGCCACGCAATCGTCCAGCACGCCGGGGGTGTAGCCCACGCGCGCGCCGCGTTGCAGCAGGGTGTCCTTGTCCAGGGAGTCGAAGCCCACGCCGAAGCTGCTCACGAACCTGAGGTTGGGCAGGGCCTGGACCACGCGGGCGGGCAGGCCCATGGCGGCCGAGGTGACCGCATATTCGAACTGCGCGCCGTGCTCGGCCAGGAAACGGTCGGGATCGGCCTGCTGGGACAGGATGTGCACGTCGTAGCGCTGGGCCAGTTCGGTGTCAAGCTGGGGCAGCGGCATCTTGCCGTACTGGAGAACGCGTGGTCGGGAGAGCGCCATGCCGGGGAATCCTTGAGATGGTTTGGCAGCGCCGGGTCAACGGTGGGCTGCCACGGTGAGAGGGGGCGGCCAGAAGCCGCCCCGTGGTGGTGCGCTCGATCTGGCCGTTCAATCGGCGGTGATCTTGCGGGTTTGGATCAGCTGCTTCCAGCGCTCGTTTTCCTGGGCTTGGAAGCGGGTGAACTCCTCGGGAGTGTTGCCCACGATTTCCAGCCCCTGCTCCATGAAGCGCTTGCGGAGTTCGGGCTGCTGCACGGCCGCGATGGCCGCCTTGGCCAGCTTGGCCTTCACGTCCGCCGGCAAGCCCTTGGGCGCGGCCATGCCCTGCCAGGAATACACCTCGGCGCCTTTGACGCCGGCCTCGGCCAGGGTCGGCACATCGGGCAGCACCGGAGAGCGCTGGGTACCGGTCACGGCAATGGCGCGCAGCTTGCCGCTGCGCAGGTGCGGCAGCACCGCGTTGACGTTCTGGAACGAGAAGTCCACCTGGCCGCCCAGCAGGTCGGTGATGGCCGGAGCGCCGCCCTTGTAGGGCACGTGCATGGCTTCGGTGCCGGTCTGCTGCCAGAACAGCTCGGCCGACAGGTGGTCGGAGGAGCCGTTGCCGGAGCTGGCGAAGCTGAGCTTGCCGGGCTGGGCCTTGAGGGCGGCAATGACCTCGGCCACGGTGCGCGCCTTCTGCGATGTGCTGGCGACGAGGACGTTGGGCGCCTGCACCGGGATGGTGATGTAGTCGAAATCCTTGGTGGCGTCGTAGGGGACGTTCTTGATCAGGTGGGGCGCCACCACAAACGGGCCCAGCGAGGCGACGAGCAGGGTGTAGCCGTCGGCCGGGGCGCGCTTGACGGCGCCGGCACCGATGGTGCCGGTGGCACCGGGGCGGTTTTCCACCACAAAGGGCTTGCCCAGCTGTTCACCCATGCTCAGGGCCACGGCACGGGCCACCATGTCGGTGGAGCCGCCGGCGGGGAAGGGCACGATGACGTTGATGGGCTTTTCGGGGAAGTTGCCGGAGGCCTGGGCGGTGAGCGAGAGCGCGCAGCCCAGCGCAATCAGTATTTTTTTCATGTCTTTGTCTCCTGGGGCCGGCGGCTGCACGCAGCCGCCGGGGCCGGTTTATTGGGGACCGAGCTTGTCGATCAGGGCCTTGAGCTCTTCCATCTCATGGGGCTTGAGGTCCGACAGCGGCGCGCGCACGGGGCCGGCATCATGGCCGACGATCTTGGCGCCGGCCTTGATGATGCTGACGCCGTAGCCTTCCACGCGGTTGCGGATCTTCAGGTAGGGCATGAAGAATTCCTTGAGCAGCTTGTGCTGCGTGGCCTGGTCGTCGGTGCGCACGGCTTCGTAGAACTGCATCGCCGTCTTGGGGATGAAGTTGAAGACGGCCGAGGAGTACACGGGCGTGCCCAGCGCCTTGTAGGCGGCGGCATAGACTTCGGCCGTGGGCAGGCCGCCCAGGTAGGCGAAGCGGTCGCCCATCGCCATGAAGATGGAGGACATGGTTTCGATATTGCCCATGCCGTCCTTGAAGCCCACCAGGTTGGGGCAGCGCTCGGCCAGGATGGCCAGCGATTCGGGCGTGAAGCGGGTGCGGTCGCGGTTGTAGACGATGACGCCGAACTTCACGCTCTTGCAGACCTGTTCCACATGGGCGATCAGGCCTTCCTGGCCGGCTTCGGTCAGGTAGTGGGGCAGCAGCAGGATGCCGTGGGCACCCAGGCGCTCGGCTTCCTGGGCGTGGGCGATGGCGGTGCGGGTCGGGCCGCCGGCGCCGGCAATGATGGGCACCTTGCCGCGGCAGGTGTCCACGGCGGTCTTGATGATCTGGCCGTATTCCTCGCCGTACAGCGAGAAGTATTCACCGGTGCCGCCGGCGGCGAACAGTGCGCTGGCACCGTAAGGGGCCAGCCACTCGAGACGTGCGGCATAGCCCTTGGCATTGAAGTTTCCCTGGGCGTCGAAGTCCGTCACGGGGAAGGACAGCAGGCCGGAGCTCATCACGTTTTTGAGGTCTTGGGGAGTCATGGTCATCCTTGAAAAAGCAGACAAAAAGATCTGGCAGCTCAATCGAGCTGCAGTTGCGCGGTTTGCACCACGGTGCGCCAGCGGGCACGCTCGGCGTTGAAGAACTTGTCGGTTTCGGTGGGGGTCATGGTGACCACCTCGGCGCCCTGGCCGGTCAGGCGGGCACGGACTTCAGGGGAGCGGATGGCGGTCAGCAGCACCTGGTTCACGCGCTGCACCACGGCTTCCGGTGTCTTGGCCGGCAGGACCACGCCCTGCCAGGTGCCGGACGCAAAGCCCTGGGCCCCTTGTTCCGCCAGGGTGGGCACATCGGCAATCAGCGGCATGCGGGTGCTCTTGGAAATGCCCAGCAGCTTGAGCTTGCCGCTTTGCACATGCGGGTAGGTGGCCAACATGCCGTTCATCAGCACCTGGGTCTGTCCGGCCACGGTGTCCTGCACCGATTGCACGCCGCCCTTGTACGGCACATACACCCATTTGGCGCCGGTGAGGCGGGCCAGCTCCACGCCCGCCAGATGGGGGGCGCTGCCGTTGGCGGTGACGGCGAAATTCAGGTCCTGCTTCTTGGACAGTGCGACCAGCTCCTGCAGATTGCTGGCCTGCACCGAGGGGTGGACGACCAGCATGTGGGGCGAGTAGGCCAGCATGGCGGCGCCACGCAGGTCCTTGGACGGGTCGAAGCTGAGCTTGGTGTAGACCGCCGGGGAAATGGCCAGGGCCCCCAGGTCGCAGAGCAGCCAGGTGTAGCCATCGGGCTGTGCACGGGCGACGAATTCCGCGCCCAGATTGCCGTTGGCGCCGGGCTTGTTTTCAATCACCACGGTCTGCTTCAGTTCCTGCGAAATCAGCTGGCCGATGGAGCGGGCAATGATGTCGGAGCTGCCGCCTGGCGGGTAAGGCACCACCAGCCGGATCGGCTTGCTGGGCCAGTTATCGGCAGCCAGCAAAGGGCTTGCCAGCAGGCTTGCTGCTGTCAGTGCCAGCAGTGAGCGCAGAACGCGAGAGCGACGGACCATGGTGCTTGTCTCCTTTTTGTGGTCAGTCATCATACAACTCAAGACGGTGTGCTTCCAAGCGGTTTGGTACTAGGGGAAACACGGAATCGGCGGGTGTGCCGCGGGGTGGTGCACGCAGACGGGGCTGCGGGCGACGTGCCCCGTCCGGTGCGGGCTGCGGGTCAGGTGTCGGAGGGCAGGTTGGCGGCCTGGCTCAGGCGCTGGGCCAGGCGCAGGCGTTCGCGCGAATTGGTCAGGTGGATGCGCATGGCGGCGCGGGCCGAGTCTGCATCCTGGCGCTCGATGGCGGAAAAGATTTCCTCATGCTCCCGGTTCACGCGGCGCAGGTAGTCGGGGTCGCGCGGGGAGGTGTGGATGGAGGTGATGCGGTTGCGCGGAATCAGCAGGGTGCCGAAGTGTTCCAGGATGTCCCGGAAGTAGCGGTTGCCGGTGGCCTGGGTGATGCTCAGGTGGAAGGCCAGGTCATGCTCCACCGTGTCGTTGCCTTGTGCGAAATGGTATTCAAAGGCCTGCAGCGCTGCGCGCATGGCCTCCAGGTCCTGCGGCTGGCGGCGTTGTGCCGCCAGGCCTGCAGCCTCGGTTTCCAGGCTGATGCGCAGCTCCAGCACGGCCAGCACGTCGACCGATTCGCTGAGTTCGTGGGCGCTGAGCACGGGGCCCGGGTTGTGCTGGGCCGGCAGCACAAAGGTGCCGATGCCGTGGCGGGTTTCGACCAGGCCCGCCGCCTGCAGCTTGGACAGCGCTTCGCGGACCACGGTGCGGCTGACATCGTAGTTGCGCACCAGCTCGGACTCGGTGGGCAGCTTGTCGCCCTCGCGCAGCAGGCCCTGCCGGATCTTGTGGCCGAACTCCTCCGACAACAGGCTGGCCAGGTTGCGGTTGCCACGCCCGGCCTTGCTGCGCAGGGCGGCGCCCTCTGGCAGAACCGAAGGGGGGGAGGCTTGGGGTAATTCCGATGTCAGGCTGCGCATGGCCATGATGATAATCGTTTTATGTTGTATGACAACGTACTACATGGCCGCGCCATCCGGCGTGCCGCAGGGCCGTAACGGACCGGACCCTGGCGTGCAGCACCGGGCCTGCGAACACGCAGGCCGGTCAGGCCGCACTTCTTCTTTGTGAATGGAAAGATTCTGATGGGGCAAGCTCTCTATATCCGCATGCATGCGCAAGACAATGTGGCGATTGTCGTAAACGACGGCGGTTTGCCTGCGGGGACGGTGTTTGACGACGGCCTGACCCTGGTGCAGAAGGTGCCGCAGGGCCACAAGGTGGCGCTGGTGGACCTGGCCAAAGGCGCTGCGGTGCGGCGCTACAACGTCACCATCGGCTATGCCAGCCAGGATCTGCCGCGCGGCAGCTGGGTGAACGAGCAGGTGCTGCAGATGCCGGAGGCCCCCGAGCTGGAAGGCCTGCCCATGGCCACGGTGCGCCCCGACCCGCTGCCGCCGCTGGAGGGCTACACCTTTGAAGGCTACCGCAACGCCGATGGTTCGGTGGGGACGCGCAACATCCTGGCCATCACCACCACGGTGCAGTGCGTGGCGGGGGTGGTCGATGTGGCGGTGCAGCGCATCAAGGCGGAACTGCTGCCTCGGTATCCGCAGGTCGATGACGTGGTCGGGCTGGAGCACACCTACGGCTGCGGCGTGGCCATCGACGCGCCGGATGCGGTGATTCCGATCCGGACCCTGCGCAACATCAGCCGCAACCCCAATTTCGGGGACGAGATCATGGTGGTCAGCCTGGGTTGCGAAAAGCTGCAGCCCGAGCGCCTGCTGCCCGCCGAAGCTCCGCTGCGGCCCATGCCGCACCCGGGCGTGGCGTCCGCGGCCGGGGCTGCTCCTGCGCCTGTGCTGGATGTGGTCTGTCTGCAGGCGGAAGAGCACACCGGCTTCATGAGCATGATCGACAGCATCGTGCGCCAGGCCGACGTGCACCTGCAACGGCTCAACCGGCGCCGCCGCGAGACGGTGCCGGCCAGCGAGCTGGTCGTGGGCGTGCAGTGCGGCGGCAGTGATGCCTTCAGCGGCGTCACGGCCAATCCGGCCGTGGGCTTTGCCTCCGACCTGCTGGTGCGCGCCGGTGCCAGCGTGATGTTTTCCGAAGTGACCGAAGTGCGCGACGGCATCGACCAACTGACCGCGCGGGCCAGCAGTCCCGCCGTGGCCCAGGCCATGGTGGACCAGATGGCCTGGTACGACGCCTATCTGGCGCGTGGCCGGGCGGACCGCAGCGCCAACACGACCCCCGGCAACAAGAAGGGCGGCCTGTCCAACATCGTGGAAAAGGCCATGGGCTCCATCGTCAAGTCAGGGTCCGCGCCCATCAGCGGGGTGCTGGCGCCCGGCGAGAAGCTGCAGCAAAAAGGGCTGATCTATGCCGCCACTCCGGCCTCCGACTTCATCTGCGGCACCTTGCAGCTGGCGGCCGGCATGAATCTGCACATCTTCACCACCGGCCGCGGCACGCCCTATGGCCTGGCAGCCTGCCCGGTGATCAAGGTCGCCACGCGCAGCGATCTGGCGCGCCGCTGGCACGACCTGATGGACGTGAATGCCGGGCGCATCGCCGAGGGCAGCGAGACCATCGAGAGCCTGGGCTGGGAGCTGTTCCACCTGATGCTGGAGATCGCCAGCGGCAAGAAGACCTGGGCCGAGCACTGGAAGCTCAGCAACGCGCTGGTGCTGTTCAACCCGGCCCCTGTGACCTGAGAGCGAGAGGGAGCCGGGCAGCGCGTTCCGGCCCCGCTGAACCCCTGCACGCCGGAATCCACCGGCGGCATTTTTACCAAGGAGACAACTCATGCAACGTCGACAGCTTTTGAAGGCGGCCGCTGCCCCGCTGGTGCTGGCGGGCCTGCCCGCTGCGGTCCAGGCCCAGGGCAATTGGCCCGCCGCAAAGAACATCACCTACATGGTGCCGTTTGCCACCGGTGGCACCACCGACACCCTGGGCCGCCTGATTGCCCAGCAGCTGGGCCCGGCGCTCGGCACCACGGTGATCGTGGAAAACCGCGGCGGCGCCGGCGGCAGCGTCGGTTCGGAACTGGCGGCACGGGCCCAACCCGACGGCTACACGCTGCTGGGCGGCACCATCAGCTCGCATGCCATCAACATCAGCCTGTATCCCAAGCTGGGCTATGACCCGGTGAAGTCCTTCACCCCCATCACCCTGATCGGCACCAACCCCCTGGTGCTGGTGGTGGCCGCCAACAGCCCCTACAAGAGCCTGCAGGACGTGCTGGAAGCCGCCAAGAAACGCCAGGGCGGGCTGTCGTCCGCATCGGCCGGTGCCGGCACATCGCAGCATCTGGCGCTGGAGATGCTGGGCTGGAAGTCTGGCGTCAAGTTCACCCACGTGCCCTACAAGGGCAGCGGCCCGGCCATCCAGGACGTGATGGGCGGGCAGGTGGACATGATGTTCGACACCACGGTGGTGGCGGCCCCGCACATCCAGAGCGGCAAGCTGCGTGCGCTGGCCGTGACATCGAAGCAGCGCCTCGAGGCACTGAAGGACGTGCCGACCGTTGCCGAGTCGGGCGTCAGCAGCCTGGCCAATTTCGAGGTCACCTCCTGGCAGGCGCTGTTTGCCCCCTCCGGCACACCGGATGCCATCGTGCAGAAGCTGCACCAGGAAGTGGCCAAGATCATTGCCACGCCCGACATGAAGGCCCGCCTGAAAACCATGGGCATGGAGCCATCCACCCTGAGCCCGGCGCAGATTGCCGAATTCCAGAAGACGGAAGTGGCGAAATGGGCCGCCGTCATCAAGGAAGCCAAGGTGAAGGTGGACAGCTAAGCCACCACAGGGGGACAGGCACCTCCTGCGGCCCGTCGAGGCCCGAGGCGTCCGTCGCTGCCTTGGGGGTCCGGGATACCGGGACGCCGCTGCCGGTGCCGCAGCAAGCACAGGCTGGGGCGATCCCGTGTCGCCCCGCCGGGGGGCTTGCCTACAATGTCGCCATGCGCCCTCTTGCCCCTCATGCACTGCACCGCTGGACCCGTTGGGTGCTGGCGGCATGGCTGTGTGTGGCCTTGGGCGCTGCGCTGTCGCCGCTGGCCCGGGCGCAGGCCGGGGCGGGCGCGCTGGAGCCGCTGTGCGGCCTGGACGGTGCACGGCACTGGGTGGCCAGCCCGGCAGCGCAGCTGCTGGGTGACGATGCCGCGGCCACCGGGCACGGCCTGGATTGCCCGCTGTGTCTGCCGCTGCTGGCGCCACCACCGCCCGTTACCGGCCAGCCCGCCGCGCTGGCGCCGGGCATGGCCCAGCCAGCGGGCCTGCGCTCCATTCCCTGGGTCTACCGCGTCGCCGCCGCGCTGCCGGCCAGAGGGCCGCCGCATTCCTGAGCCATTACCGCAACCCGCGCCGCTGCCATCCGCCGGATGGCGTGCACTGCCACTCACCCTGAAAGGCATGCCGCGGCGCAGTGACTTTTGTCTGCAGGCGCGCGCGCACCACGCTGCCGCAGCGGACCCTGTATTCCCTGTTTGGAGCTTTTGAATGTTTGCAACCTCTTTGACCCGCCGCGTGGCCCTGGCCGCCGGCCTGCTGGCTACCACCTCTCTGGCCTGGAGCCACGCCGATGCCGCCCATGTGACGGCGGAAAATGCCTGGGCCCGCGCCAGCGTGCCGGGGCAGCAGGCCACGGGCGCTTTTGTGCGCCTGACCGCCAAGGAGCCGCTGCGCCTGGTCGGCGTGGAAACCCCGGCTGCCGCCGTGGCCGAAGTGCACGAGATGAAGATGGAAGGCGATGTGATGCGCATGCGTGCCATCGACAGCCTGGACCTGCCCCAGGGTGTGGCCGTGGAGCTCAAGCCCGGCGGCTACCACATCATGCTGCAGCAGCTCAAAGCCCCGCTGCTCAAGGACACGCAAGTGCCCATCACCCTGGTGTTCAAGGACGGCAAGGACGCCGTCTCGCGCCTGAGTCTGCAGGTGCCGGTGCAGGCCATGGCCCCCAAGGGCGCCGCGGCAGCGCCGGCGGGCCATGCCGGCCACGGCGGACACCAGCATTGAACGGGTGCCCCCTTGGCAGCGCGGATTGCTGCAGCCAGGGTGGGGGTACACAAAGAAAAAGGGGCTGAGGCCCCTGTTTCTTTGTGCGCAGTTTCAGTGGTCCTGCTGTTCGGCAGGGTTGGCCAGCACCGGCTGGTTGGCCGTAGGGCGCTGCATGGCCAGCAGCTCGCGCTTGGTGGACTGGATGTGTTCTTCCAGGTACTGGACCACGGTCGCGGTGTCATGGCGGCGGCAGGCGGCCACGATCTTGTAGTGGTCTGACTGTGGACCTTCCTTGCCCGTGGCCTGCGAGATCAGCACATGGGTGTAGCGGTCGGTGTTCAGGCAGAACTCTTCGATCAGCTGGTGCAGGCGCCGGTTGTTGGAGGCTGCCGACAGCGCCAGATGGAAGCGTCTGTTGTATTCACCCCACGCCTGCGCCGTGGTGGCGGCGTCATAGGCCGCCAGGATCTGCTCCATGGCCTGGAAGTCGCGTTCCACCATGTTCGGCACGCCCAGCTTGGCGGCGTGGCATTCCAGCGCAATGCGGATGTCCAGCATGTCGCAGATCTGCAGCAGGCTCATGCCTGCGACCACGGCCCCCCGGTTCAGCTGGTGAGTGACCAGTCCCTCCGCTTCCAGCTGGCGCAGTGCCTCGCGCACGGGGATGCGGCTGGCGTGGAAGCGGGTGGCAAGAGCATCCTGCTTCAAAGGCTGACCAACAGGCAATGCGCCGCTCAGGATTTCGTAGCGGAGCTGATCGCGGATGGTCTGGTGCAGGGCTTTGGCGTTGCGTGTCATGGGAATTTTTGGCTTTTTCGGGTTCAACCCTATCAGATGCGTATTGTGCCAATGGATACTTGTTTGCATAATTGGATCCAATCTTGTTTTGTTTGGATCACTTCTTCTATGTCTTGTATCAACTCCAGCTATATCGCCGTCAATGAACCGGTGTTGTCGTACCTGCCGGGATCGGCTGAGCGCACGCAGCTGCAGGCCGCGCTGGAACAGCAGCACGCCCAGTGCATGGACATTCCGCTGGTGATCGCCGGCCGCCACCAGCAGCGCAGCGACACCGTGGAGGTTGTCAGCCCCCATGCCCACCAGCACCAGCTGGCCCGCCTGAGCCAGGCCTCCCCCGCCGATGTGGAGCAGGCGGTGCAGGCCGCGTGCGCGGCACAGCGGGATTGGTCGCAGTGGAGCCTGGATGCACGCTGCGAAGTGTTTCTGAAGGCCGCCGACCTGCTGGCCGGCCCCTGGCGCCAGAAGCTCAATGCCGCCACCATGCTGGGCCAGAGCAAGACGGTGCAGCAGGCCGAAATCGATGCCGCCTGCGAGCTGATCGACTTCCTGCGCTTCAACGTGCAGTTCGCCCAGGAACTGGTCGCGCAGCAGCCCCTGTCCAGCCCCGGCGTGCGCAACCGCATGGACTGCCGCCCGCTGGAAGGCTTTGTCTACGCCATCACCCCGTTCAACTTCACGGCCATCGGCGGCAATCTGGCGACGGCCCCGGTGCTGATGGGCAATACCGTGGTGTGGAAGCCATCGGCCACGGCATCGCTGAGCAATTACCTGTTCATGGAACTGCTGGAAGAAGCTGGTCTGCCGCCGGGCGTGATCAACTTCGTGCCCGGCGATCCCCAGGTGGTGAGTGGCGCCGTGCTGTCCAGCCCGCATCTGGCAGGTATCCACTTCACCGGCTCCACAGCAGTGTTCGACAGCCTGTGGCAGCAGACGGCGCAGCATCTGCCGCACTACCGTGCCTATCCGCGCCTGGTGGGCGAGACCGGCGGCAAGGACTTTGTGCTGGCCCACCCCTCGGCCGACGCCGCGGCACTGGCCGCCGCCCTGGTGCGCGGTGCGTTCGAGTTCCAGGGGCAGAAGTGCAGCGCCGCCTCGCGCGCCTACATCCCGTCCTCGCTGTGGCCCCAGGTCAAGGAGCGCATGCTGGCCATGCTGGCCGAGATCCGCATGGGCGATGTGCGCGACTTCAGCAACTTCATGGGCGCGGTGATCGACCGCAAGGCATTCCAGCGCATCAAGGGCTACATCGACGCTGCCCGGACCGACAGCCGCTGCCAGCTGGTGGCTGGCGGCACGGCGGATGACAGCGAAGGCTTCTTCGTCGCCCCCACGGTGATCCAGGTCAGCGATCCGCAGCATGCGCTGATGCGCGAGGAAATCTTCGGCCCCGTGCTGGCGGTCTATGTCTTCGACGACGGGCAATGGGATGCCGTGGTGCAGCTGGTGGACCAGACCAGCCCCTATGCGCTGACGGGCGCCGTGTTTGCGCGCGACCGCCAGGTGCTGGCGCAGCTGGGCCAGGCCTTGCGTTTTGCCGCCGGCAACTTCTACATCAACGACAAGCCCACGGGCGCCGTGGTGGGGCAGCAGCCCTTCGGTGGTGCGCGCCGCAGCGGCACGAACGACAAGGCTGGATCGGCCTGGAATCTGCTGCGCTGGGTGTCACCACGCACGGTCAAGGAGACGCATCTGCCCCCCACGGGCCATGCCTATCCCCACATGCAGCGCTGAGCGCAGATCGCTGAGGTGGCATGTGTCTTGCGGGGTACATGCCATGCGAACCGGGTCAGGCATATTCGCCTGCCATTTATCTGAAGGAGGAGTAAACATGACGTTCAAAATGCACAGTTTTTACGCAGCCGCGGCCCTGCTGGGCACGCTGTCGGTCACCCCTGTGGTGCAAGCCCAGGAAACAGTCAACATGGGGGCCGTGCTGTCGCTGACTGGCGCCAATGCCACCGTGGGCGAAGACGTGCGCCGTGCAGTGATGCTGGCGGTGGACAAGGTCAACGCCGACGGCGGCGTGCTGGGCAAGAAGTTCGGCGTGATCGTGGAAGACTCGGGCGGCAACCCGACCACGGCGTTGAACGCGGCACGCAAGCTGGCCAGCGTGGACAAGGTGCCGGTGGTGATCGGCGAATACTCTTCCGGCATCACGCTGCCCATGGCGCAGTACCTGGTCAAGGAAGGCGTGGGCCATATCAACGTGGCCAGCACCAGCACCAAGGTGCGCGAACTGGGCGCTTCCTCCTTCAACCTGATCGGTCTGGAAAACCTGGGCAACCAGTTCTCGGCCGCCGACACCTGGGCGCTGGGCTACCGCAAGGTCGCAATGATCGCCCCCAACAACGCCTACGGCCAGGGCGTGGCCCACGGCTTCAAGCAGGAATTCGAAAAGCTGGGCGGCAAGGTGGTGACCGAGCTGCTGTACACCGCCGGCCAGTCCACCTACCGCCGCGAACTGCAGCAGGTGTCGCGCTCCGCGCCGGATGCCTATATCTACACGGCCTACGGCCAGGAATCGGCGGTGCTCAACCGCGAAGCCTATGAGCTGGGCCTGCGCAAGAGCCCCTGGTACGCCATCCTGCTGTCCATGAGCCTGTCCGACACGCCGGCCAACATCGCCAATGGCCAGCTGGGCATGGAAGTGGGCAATGTCTACGGCGATGCCGGCAAGGCCTACCAGGCCGCTTTCAACGCCAAGTACAAGGAAGGCACCAAGACTTCCTACACCGGCTACGCCTATGACGCGGTGCTGATGACGGCCGCCGCCATGAACAAGGCCAAGTCCACCGACACCGACAAGGTGCAGGCCGCGCTGAAGGACCTGGGCAAGGGCGGTTATGTGGGTGTGACCGGTCCCATCGTGTTCGATGCCGAGCGCCAGCGCATCGACCCGCCCTACGCCAAGCTCAAGTACGACGGCAAGGTGGTGCCGCGCTGATCCGCTGATGGTCTGAACCCTCTGCCGGCTCCGATGCGTCGGAGCTGGCGGACTGTTTCTCTCTGGATTCTCAAGATGCTTCAATTTCTGGTGGACACGCTGCTGCGTGCTTCGGACCTGGCGCTGATCGCCCTGGGCCTGAGCATGGTGTACGGGCTTGTCAAATTTCCCAACATCGCCCATGTGCAGTACGCCATGTTCGGTGCGTACGTAACCTATGCCATGCATGCCAGCGGCGTACCCCTGGTGCTGGCGATTGCCATTTCCTGTGCCGTGACCGGGGCCCTGACCCTGGGACTGCACCTGCTGGTGTTCCGCCGCCTGCTGCGCGCCGGACCCGCGATTGCCATGATCGGCTCGCTGGCCGTGGCCATGCTGGTGGTGGCGTTCATGCAGGGTTTTGCGGGCTCGTTTCCGCGCATGTTCAACCTGCCGCTGACGGAGCCCATCCTGATCGGTGAGGCCCGCGTGACCGCCACGCAGCTGTACTTTGTCGGTACCACCGTGGTGTTGCTGCTGCTGTTTGCGATGCTGCTGTTCTTCACCCGCACCGGACGCGCCATGCGGGCACTGGCCAGCAACCCGGCACTGGCCGCGGCCTCCGGCCTGAATGCCGAGGGCATCACCCGCGGCGTGGCGTTTGCCAGCGGGGCGATTGCCGGTCTGGGCGGCAGCATGCTGGCCCTGTCCACCGGTGCCCACATCAACCTGGGCTACGACCTGCTGCTGCCGGTGTTTGCCGCCGCCATCCTGGGCGGGCTGGGCAACCCCCTGGGGGCCGTGGCCGGCGCACTGCTGATTGCCGCGACGGAAACCGCGGTGACGAATATCGATTTTGGCGGCCTGGTGGGCGGGGATCCGCTGTTCATGCCGGTGGCCTACATCAGCGCAGCCTCGTTCCTGATTCTGCTGCTGGCGCTGCTGTTCAAGCCCTATGGCCTGTTCGACCGGGAGGTGCGTCGTGTTTGATTTTCTGATTTCTTCGGTCACGGTGGCCGGTATCTATGCGCTGATGGCGCTGGGCCTGAACCTGCAGGCCGGCTATTCGGGGCTGCTGAACTTCGGCCACATCGCCTTCGCCGGCATTGGTGCCTATGCCACGGGCATCGCCATCCAGTCGGGCTGGGGCGGTTTCTCGGGAGCTGCCATCGGCGTGTGCGTGGCCATGGCGCTGGGCTGGTGCATTGCCCGCCTGGGGCGCAATCTGGCGTCGGACTACTGGGGCATTGCCACGCTGGCGATTGCGGAAATTCTGCGCACCGCTGCCACCAACGAGGTGTGGCTGACGGGGGGCGCGCAGGGCATCAGCGCCATCCCCTCGCTGTTCGACGGCCTGGGCCGTCCCTGGAACGCCATCGCCTTCCTGGCACTGGTGCTGCTGGCGGTGCTGGTGTTTGCGCTGGCCTGCCGCCGTGTCGGCAACGGCCGCTTCGGCCGCGCACTGCGCCTGATGCGGGAAGAACCGCAGCTGGCGGCTTGCATGGGCTATGACCTGCGTTCGCTCAAGTCGCGCGCCATCATGTCCGGTGCCGCGCTGACGGCCCTGGCCGGCTCGCTGTATGCGCACTACATGAGCTTTGTCGGTCCCGACTACATGCTGGCATCGGAAACGTTCTGGCTGTGGACCATGCTGATGATCGGCGGTCTGGGCAACACCGCCGGGGTGCTGGTGGGTGTGGTGGTGGTGCAGGGCGCGTATGCGCTGGTGCCGTTCGCCAAGGACTACTTCGGCTTCAGCTCCGACATCTCGGGCGCGCTGCGTCTGGGTCTGATTGGTTTTATCTTGCTGGCCAGCCTGATGTGGCGCAGCCAGGGCCTGGTGCCTGAGAAGGTGCGAAAGATCGCATGAGTTCCCTGCTACAAGTTCAATCGCTGGCCAAGGCCTTTGGCGGCAACAAGGTGCTGGAGGATGTCAGCTTCGACATCGCTGCCGGTGAAATCGTCGGCCTGCTGGGCCCCAATGGTTCGGGCAAGAGCACCTTGCTGAACACCGTGACGGGCTTCGAGCGCATCGACCGCGGCAGCATCACGCTGGAGGGCCGGCGCATCGATGCGCTGTCGGCCTACCGCATCGTCGAGTCGGGCCTGGGCCGCACCTTCCAGCTGCCTTCCATGCCCACCAAGATGTCGGTGATGGAGGTGGCCATGGCCGCGGCCACCCAGCACCATGGGTTCTGGGAGACGCTGCTGAACACCGTGGGTGCCCGGGCGGCCGAAAAGGCCGCACGCGACAAGGCGGCGGCGCTGCTCGACGAGCTGCTGCTCAGCCATGTCAAGGATCTGCCGGCGTCGGGCCTGTCCGGCGGGCAGAAAAAGCTGCTGGGCATTGTCTGCGCTCTGATGGGCGACCCGCGTCTGCTGATGCTGGACGAGCCCACGGCAGGGGTGCACCCTAATTTGCGCAACGACATCGTGCAGGTGCTGCGCCGCCTGAACCACAAAGGCATGACGGTGGTGATCGTGGAGCACGACATGCACTTCATCCGCGAAGTCTGCACCCGCTGCATCGTGCTGGACCGTGGCCATATCGTGGCCAGCTGTCGCCCGGACGAGCTGTCGTCCAACGAGCGCGTGCTGCAGGCCTATCTGGGTGGCGGCCATACGCCCAAGACCGAACCCCGTGCGGAAGTGGAGGGCGCATGATCGAGATCGACAATGTGGTGGCGGGCTACACCGCCGAAGTGGATATCCTCAAGGGCATGACGCTGCAGGTGCAGCGCGGCGAAATCGTCACGCTGCTGGGGCCCAACGGCTGCGGCAAGTCCACGCTGCTGAAATCCATCGCCGGCTTTCTGCGTCCGCGCTCGGGCTCCATCGTGCTGGAGAGCAAGGATGTGTCCCAGGTGCCGGTGCACCAGAAGATCCAGAAGCAGGGTCTGGGCTTTGTGCCGCAGACGGAGAACGTGTTCAGTTCGCTGACCATCCGCGAAAACATGCAGGTGGGCGGGCATTTCATGTCGGACGCCGACTGCAAGCAGCGCATGCAGGAGCTGTGCACGCTGTACCCGGTGCTGGAGCGCAAGTTCAACGCACCGGCGTCCTCGATGTCGGGCGGTGAGCGGCAGATCCTGGCGCTGGCGCGTGCGCTGATGCCGCGGCCCCGCCTGCTGCTGCTGGATGAGCCCTCGGCCGGCCTCTCTCCGAAGATGCTGCAGGAAGTGTTCAAGGCCATCGTGCAGGTGCGCGACAAGGAAGGCGTGACCATTCTGATGGTGGAGCAGAACGCCATGGAGGCCTTGCGCATGTCCGATCGGGCCTATGTGCTGTCCATGGGCACGGTGGCACTGACCGGGGCCGCCAACTCGCTGATGAGCGACCCGCAGGTGCGCGAGCTGTACCTGGGAGGCCGCGCCGCCTGATCCGGCGGTGTGACCGTGGCCCGTCCGGAGGGCGGGGTGTCTATCTTTTCGATGGGTGACATGCATGTTCCAACACCTCTCTCTCCGGTCCCGCCTGGCCGCCGCCATGGGCTTTCTGGCGCTGCTGCTGGCCGTGCTCGGGGCCCTGGGCCTGTACAGCCTGCGTGACAGCAACCTGGCCCTGCAGTCGCTGGTGGAGCAGCAGCTGCAGCCCATGCAGCAGCTGGCCCAGGTGACCAAATCACTGGACATGGGCAAGTTCGGGGTGGTCTCGGCCATTGCCGATCCGATCCAGATCGACAGCGACATGGATGCACTGGAGGCGCAACTCCAGGACAGCGCCTCCACCTGGGAGGCGTTTGCCTTGGCCCTGCGCGATGGGCAGGAGCAGGAACTGGCCCAGCAGTTTGCCGCAGCGCAGCAGGAATTTCTGCAGCAGGGGGTGCGCCCGGCGGTGGCCGCGCTGCGCAGCATGAATCTGCCGGGGGCGACCGAGCTGTACACCCAGTCCCTGGCCCCGCGCTACCCGCCGGCACGGACGGCGCTCGATGCGCTGATGGCGCTGCAGCGCCAGCGGGGCGAAGCCCTCTACCGTGCCACGCAGCAGCACTACCAGCAGGTGTTCTGGCTGTCGGTGGCGGCCATGTGCCTGGGCCTGCTGGTGGCCGGCGTGGCGGGCGTGACCCTGGTGCGTGCCATTGTGCGGCCCTTGGCCCAGGCCGTGCAGGCGGCCCAGCATGTGGCGGCCGGTGATCTGAGCCAGGACATTCCCACCAGCCCGGCGCGCCATGAGACCGGACAGCTGCTGCAGGCCCTGCAGCAAATGAACCTGCGGCTGCGCCACATCGTGGGCGAGGTGCGGCAGGGGACCGATGCCATGGCCCTGGCGTCCCAGGAAATCAGCAGCGGCAACCGGGATCTGTCGCAGCGCACCGAATGCCAGGCGGCCGCCTTGCAGCAGACCACGGCCTCCATGCACGATCTGAACGAAGCCGTGCAGCGCAATGCCGAACATGCCCAGCAGGCCAGCGCGCTGGCTGCGTCGGCCACCCAGATCGCCAAGCAGGGGCGCAGCGAGGTGGACGCCGTGGCCCAGGCCATGGGCCATATCCAGGGGGCCTCGCAGCGCATCGTGGACATCACCGCGGTGATCGACGGCATTGCCTTCCAGACCAATCTGCTGGCGCTCAATGCGGCGGTGGAGGCTGCGCGCGCCGGCGCGCAGGGCCGGGGCTTTGCCGTGGTGGCGGCGGAGGTGCGGGAGCTGGCCCAGCGCAGCGCCGTGGCCGCCAAGGAAATCAAGGGACTGATCCAGCACTCCGTCCACGAGGTGGAGCAGGGCCGGGCCCGGGTGGCGCAGGCGGGCGGCACCATGGCCACGGTGGAAGGCCGCGTGCAACACATGGCGGCCCTGGTCCAGGACATTGCCCAGTCCAGCCAAGCGCAGAGCGCTGGCCTGGGACAGCTGCACCAGGCGATTGCACAGATGGACGACACCACCCAGAAGAACGCCGCGCTGGTGGAGCAGGCGTCTGCCGCCGCCCTGGCGCTGCAGCAGCAGGCCAGCGCGCTGGTGGACACGGTGCGGGTCTTCCGGCTGGACGGTGTGGCCGTCCCCGCCACCCGGGCCCTGCCTGCCGCCGAGCGGACTTTGCTGCTGGCCTGAGCACCGTTGGGCGTGCGGCGGTGGGTCCTGTGCAACGCTGCGCGGCAGTTGCTATCCGAGTGCTGGGAGCTGGAGTAAGCTGTACCGGACAAAACGGTGTGCCGCGCGGCGGCGCTCCGTGCTCCACGACCAGCATTTCTGAGGACGGCCATGAGCGACCACACTCCCTTCGGTTTCGGCAAATTCATCCCCGGTTTCGACTTTCTGCAAAACCTGAGCAAGACCGGGCAATCTTCGGCCGGCATGCCACCGCTGTCGCACTGGGTGGCGCCCACGGTCAGCATCGAGGAAATCAGCAAGCGCATTGAAGAGCTCAAGGCTGTGCAGTTCTGGCTGGAGCAGAACAGCCGCGCGCTGGCGGCGACGGTGCAGGCGCTGGAAGTGCAGAAGATGACACTCAGCACCCTGCAGGGCATGAACGTCAGCATGGCCGATCTGGCCAAGACCTTCACCGGCAAGGCGGCGGACAAGACCGCCACGGCGCAGCCCAGCGGCAATGCCGACTGGCCCATGTCGTCGTCGGCGGCCAAGGCGGCCAAAAGCGAAGCCCCGGAGGCAGACCCACAGAACACGGCTGCTGCCTCCGACGCCCATGCCGCGGCGCAGCCCGGCGCAGCGCAGGCCGATGCATCTGCGCCACCTCCCGGCGCCGGGTCTGCCGGTCTGGGGGACCCCATGCTGTGGTGGGGCGCGCTGTCGCAGCAGTTCCAGCAGATCGCCGCCACCGCGCTGCAGGACCCGGCGCAGCAGCAGGCCATGGCCCAGGCCACCCACATGGCCACGGATTTCACCAAGGCGGCCATGAATGCAGCCAGCAGCATGGTGCGCCAGGCCAGCGAAGGGGTGAAGGCCGCTTCCAGCGCCGCCGCCCAGACCACGGCGAAGGCGGCCAAGCCGGCGGCCAGCCGCAGTGCTGGCGCACCGCCGGCCACCGCGCGCAGCGCTGCCGCGAAGAAGGCGCCCGCAGCCAAGAAAGCGCCTGCGGCCAAAAAGGCAGCACCTAAAAAGGCAGCACCCAAAGCGGCACGTACCGCGGCGCCCCAACCCGCGGCCAAGCCTGCCGCTCCCGCGCGCAAGCGCAGCCGCTAAGGACAGGGACGGACTCCATGGCGTTTTTTCCCTGTGCCCATGCCAGCCACGCCCAATGGCAGCAAGCGCTGTCCCAGGTGGTGGCACAACTGCGGGCGCAAATGGCCATGCAATCGGGCCAAGCCTGGCCCGCACTGGGCCTGATGTATCTGACCACACCCTATGCCACGCATGCGGCGGACATCCTGGCCGCCGTCGCCAAGGAACTGCCCGAAGTCAGCCACTGGAGCGGCATGGCGGCCCCGGCCATTCTGGGCGGCGACATGCGCTACGCCGGCGAGCAGGGGGCCCTGGCCGTGATGCTGCCGCTGCTGGGCACGGCGGACTTCCGCCAGTTCTCCGGCCTGCAGCCGATTGCCCGGGT
Source organism: Comamonas sp. CMM03 (assembly GCF_019218715.1). Classification (NCBI taxonomy): domain Bacteria; kingdom Pseudomonadati; phylum Pseudomonadota; class Betaproteobacteria; order Burkholderiales; family Comamonadaceae; genus Comamonas; species Comamonas sp. CMM03. The sequence continues at coordinate 593,390 of NZ_JAHUXB010000003.1, forward strand.
CGAGGTGGAAGGTTTCGAGGTGCACAGCGTGCTGGTGCACGGCGACGGGCGCATGCCCGAGCTGGAAGAGCTGCTGCTGGAGCTGGCTTCGCACACCGCCAGTGGCGAGATGATGGGGGGCTTCGGTTCCGACCGGCGCTGCGGCATCCAGCTGGCCTGGAGCCGCAAGCTGCCGGTGGCCCATGACACCGGTCTGCTGTCCGGCGGGCTGTCGGGCGTGGCATTTTCCGACCAGGTGCACACCCTTTCGCGCGTGGTGCAGGGCTGCAAGCCCATTGCCCCGCCGATGGAGATCACCGAGGCGCGCGACCATGTGATCCTGGGGCTGAACGGCCGCCCGGCGCTGGACGTGCTGATGCAGACCCTGGATGTGCAGCTGGAGGTGGATGCCCAGGCCGCCATCAGCCGCGTGCGCAACACGCTGCTGGCGCTGTCGCTGGACACCTACACGCCGCATGGCAGCAGCATCGATGTGCGTTCGCGCGTGCGCCCGATCGTGGGCCTGGACCCGCTGCGCCGCGGCATCGTGCTGGACGAGACGGTGGACAAGGGCATGCATGTGGCGTTCTGCGAACGCAGCAGTGCGGCGGCCTGGTCCGAGCTGCGCCGCGCCTGTGCCGAAATCCAGGAAGAGCTGGCGCCGGACATCCCCTGGCCCCAGGCCGGCGTGCCCGCGCCGGCGCGCATGGTGCGCGGCGCCATCTATGTGCGCAGCCACCTGCGCGGAGGCACGGCGGCCACCAACGAAGCCGATGCCGAGCTGCAACTGATCCGCCATGCGCTGGGGCCGATCCCGCTGGTGGGATTTGTGACCGCCGGGGAAATCTCCGGCCGGGAAGTCCACGGCATGAGCGGCCAGCTGACGGTGTTCACCCAGCCGCTGGTGTAAGCAGCTTCCCCCCACGACGCAACGCCCCTTCACGGGGCGTTGTGCTGTCAGGGTGGGATATCAGTGCGGGATGTCAGCGGTGGCCGTAGTACGGGCGGTGGTGGCGCGGGGCCTTGACCCAGTGGCCGGGAATCCAGACATAACGGTGCCCTTGCCAGCGCCAGTGGCCGCCCACCCAGGCATGGCCGACACGGGGGCGATGGCGTTCATAACGGGGCGGCGGAGGGGGCGGACGGTGCATGTGGCGGCCGTCATGGCGCACTTCCACGGCCAGCGGGGCGCCAGGGGCTGCGCGGTACACCGGCTGGGCCGAGGCGAGTGCCGCCGTCAGCGCCAGGGCGGCGCCCAGCAGCAGGCGGGTGGTCAGGGCAGGGGTGTGGGACATGAGCGGCTCCTCTTGCGCGTGGTTTGCAGTGCCTCCAGCATCGGGGGGCTGCGTCAAGCGGGGATCGCTGCTGTGCAAAGCTGTGTGAAGCTGCGTAGGCAAATGCACGGACAGTGCGGTTACGTGTCCGCCTTGCAGAGGCCCCTTCAGCGGCGCAGGGCCGTGAAGGCCGTGAACTCCCAGCTGCGCATGCCCAGCACCAGGGTGTAGCCCTCGCGCTGTTCGGGCAGCAGGCGCTGGTCCTGCAGATGCTGTTGAGAAAAATCGTGCGCCAGGCGCTGGATGCGGTCCACAAAGCTGGGTGCCAGCGCGCGCGAGATGTTGCCATGCACCATGAGCATGGTCTCCCCCGGCTGGTCGAAGCTGCCGCCAAAGTAGTCCAGCACCGCATGCTCGCGGAAATACTCCATCACCGGTCCGCGTGCCCGCCAGCGGAAGGTCTTGGCCAGGCGCAGGCGGTAGCGGTTGCCGGGGCGCAGCTCAATGATGCCGATGCGGTCCAGCTGGGCCAGGTAGCGTATGCCTTCGGCTTCCGTCATGCGGTAGGTGGCGGTGATCTGCTCCAGCGTCCACTGGCTGAGCACGCAGATGGCCATCAGCAGCAGCTTGCGGTCGGCCACCACGGCGGTTTCCTGCTCGGGCGTCATCTCCTGCAGCAGCGGCTGACTGTCGGCCACGCGCCGCGCCAGGTCGGCAAAGTCGACCCCCAGCGCGCGGCAGATGGCATCGATGCGGGACAGGGGCATATCGCCCTTGGAGAGCATGCGCTTGACGCTGGATTCGGCCATGTCGAGGTGGCGCGCCAGGTCGGCATAGGTCATGTGCGCGGCCTTCAGCTCTTTCTTCAGCGCGTGGATTAGGTCGATGGTGGTGCTCATTGGTATCGATTATGGATACCGCCGGTGTGACGGTCCGGTGCCGCGGCCGAAATGCGGCGCCCTGCGACTGCGTGGCGCTGACACTGGCGTGGCTGCAGCACCATGATTTTTATCGTAAATAATGCAGCGCAGAGGGGCCCGTCAGGGCCCCATGAACGTGAATCCATGTACCAACCGGACCTGTGAACAGGTGCCAAAGAGGGTGAGATGCAACAGCCGGACCATGACCACCACGCGCCATCGGAACCCCATCCCAACCAGTTTGCCTTGCTGGGTCAGCGGCGCTTTGCCCCCTTCTTCTGGACGCAGTTCTGTGGTGCGGCCAACGACAACCTGTTCAAGTTCGCCTTCACGGTGATGGTGACCTACCAGCTCAGCGTGGGCTGGTTGCCGCCCGCCATGGCGGGGCTGGTGATCGGGGCGCTGTTCATCCTGCCGTTCCTGCTGTTTTCGGCGACCTCGGGCCAGCTGACCGACAAGTGGGACAAGACGCGCATGTTCCGCTTGGTGAAGAACCTGGAGATCGCCATCATGGCCATCGCCGCCTGGGGCTTCATCACGGCCAATGTGCCGGTGCTGCTGGGCTGCGTGTTTCTGATGGGCCTGCACTCCACGCTGTTCGGCCCCGTCAAGTTCGCCTACCTGCCCCAGGTGCTGAACGACCGCGAGCTGACCGGCGGCAATGGCATGGTGGAAATGGGCACGTTTGTCGCCATCCTGCTGGGCAATGTGGCCGGCGGCCTGCTGGTGGCCGTGCCGGAGGTGGGCCACACCCAGGTGGCGGTGGTCTGCGTGGCCCTGGCGCTGGTCGGGCGGCTGTGCGCCCAGTTCATTCCGCATGCGCCGGCCACCGATCCGGGCCTGGTCATCAACTGGAACCCGTTCACCGAAACCTGGCGCAATCTGCAGCTGGCACGCCAACAGCCGGTGGTGTTCCGTTCGCTGCTGGGCATCAGCTGGATGTGGTTCTTCGGCGCCGTGTTTCTGGCCCAGTTCCCCAGTTTTGCCAAGGAAGTGCTGCACGGTGACGAACATGTGGCTTCGCTGCTGCTGGTGATCTTCTCCATCGGCATCGGCGTCGGCGCGCTGCTGTGCGAGGTGTTCAGCCGCCGCCAGGTGGAAATCGGCCTGGTGCCGCTGGGCGCCATCGGCATGAGCGTGTTCGCCATCGATCTGTACTTTGCCGCACACGCACTGCCGCCGTCCGACCTGATGGGCGTGGGCACCTTCTTTGCGCAGAGCGTGCACTGGCGCGTGATGTGGGATCTGGGCATGCTGGCGCTGTCGGCCGGCATCTACAGCGTGCCCATGTACGCGCTGATCCAGATGCGCAGCCAGCCCACGCACCGCGCCCGCATCATCGCGGCCAACAACATCCTCAACGCGCTGTTCATGATTGCCTCCAGCGTGCTGGCCGGGGCCTTGCTGGCAGCCGGGGCCAGCATTCCCCAGGTGTTCCTGCTCACCGGCATTGCGAACGCGCTGGTGGCGTTCTACGTGTTCCTGCTGGTGCCGGAGTACCTGCTGCGCTTTGTGGCCTGGGTCATCACGCACTTTGTCTACCGCTTCCGGGTGCGCGGCGCGGACCATATTCCGGCCCACGGCGCGGCGGTGCTGGTGTGCAACCACGTGAGCTTTGTCGATGCCATTTTGATGATGGCGGCCAGCCCGCGCCCCATCCACTTTGTGATGGACCACCGCATCTTCCAGACGCCGGTGCTGGGCTGGCTGTTCAAGCTGGCCAAGACCATTCCGATTGCACCGCAAAAGGAGGATGCTGCCACCTACGAGGCCGCGTTCGCCCGCGCGGCCCAGGTGCTGCGCGAAGGCGATCTGCTGGCCATCTTCCCGGAAGGCTCCATCACTGCCGATGGCCAGCTGCAGCCCTTCAAGCCCGGCATCCTGAAAATCCTGGAACAGGCCCGGGCCGATGGCCTGGAGGTGTCCGTGGTGCCCATGGCGCTGACCAATCTGTGGGGCTCCTACTTCAGCCGCATCGAGGTGCGTGGCGGCAGGAACGTGGCCATGGTGCAGCCGCTGCGCCGGGGGCTGTTCAATGCGGTGGGCTTGGAAGTGGGTGACGCCGTGCCGGCCGCGCAGGTCACGCCCGAAGGCCTGCGCACCCGGGTGGCAGCGCTGCTGGCGCGCTGAGGCCGGGGCGGCGCGGCTGCTTACGGCAGCAAATGGATGTCACCCAGGTAGGCCAGTCCTTCGCCGTGGGTGTTGTCGGCGTCGGCGGAGACGGTGATCGCCGTCAGCGCCGGCATGCCCTGGGGTGATTCGTCCCCGAAGGCGCGGGCGTAATCGGCCGCCAGGTCCCGCTTTTCTTCCTGCCAGCGTCCCAGCGGGGCATTGCTGCCATGCAGCACCAAGTAGCGCAAACGGTGGGTGAAAGGGCTGTGCAGCACGCTGCCCGCGGGCGATGTCCCATCCCAGACGTAGCACAGGGTCTCGGTTGGAATGGGTTCGCCAGTGGCGATCTGGCCCAGGTGCAGCTTGGTGCGCTCGCTCCAGCTGAGCTGCCGCGCATCGAAATCAAAAGACACGCACAGCTTGAGTGCCGCATCGTCCCCGGCGCGCTGGCGCAGGTCTGCGCCCTGCACCGGCTGGTCGACGCGCCAGCGCCAGTGCAGCTGGCGGGCGGAGCTGCCCGGGCTGCTGATCGCCAGCACCAAATTGCCATAGGCATCCTGGGTGCGCACCCGCAGCACCTGCTGGCCGTCCAGCGGCGCCACGCTGAAATCCGTGGGCTTCTTGCGCGGCAGGCTGGCGAAATGCCAGGGTGCCGGCACCGCGCCGGCGGCCATGGCCGAGAACGCGGGCACCACCGGTGGTGCGGTCTGCGCCCGGCTGTGGGCGGCCATCCCCAGGCCCAGTGCCAGTACCATCGGCGCCCAGGACGGCATGCGCCGGCTGCGATGCAGCCAGCGCAGTCGCACAGACAAGGAAATGCAGGGGCCTGACGGAGACATGGCAGACAGCTTAAGCGATGCAAAAGCGGATTTTAGGTATTCCGAAGCGGCGCTGTGCCGCAGAATCGTTGCTGAAAGTATCGCCATAAAGTACCCAAAGAAGCGTGCCGTGTGCTGGTGGCACAAATATGGCGTGCCGCAGGCGCGGTCTGGCGATGATTCGCCGCACTGCAGCAGCCGTTGCATGCAGATCACTTTCAAGGAGACTTTCGTGCACATCCCTACCGCTTTCACCCGCCGTATCACTGCCGCCTGGGGCCGCAGCCTGCGCCACAGCCTGTGTGCACTGGGCATGGCCGGCGCACTGTGGGGTGGCGCGGGTGCCGCCCATGCCCAAAGCGATACCTCGCTGGTGCTGTCGGCCCTGCCGCTGGCGTCGATGGTGGCCGTGGCGTCCCAAGGCGGCGCGTCCGAATACGTGCTGGCTGCGCCGCTGCTGGTGTCCGGCGTCGGTGCCTCGCTGCTGGTGGAAGGGGTGGAGGCATCGGCCCATGGCGTGGTCTACGTGGTCAAGAACGTGGCCACCGGCGCCTCGGCGGTGCTGGAGGTGTCGGGCAATGCGGTGGGGGCTGCCTCGGTGGGCGTGGGCACGGTGATCCAGAGCAGCGCCATTGGTGCGGGCGTGGTGTTGTCGGCCGCCGGCAAGGTGCTGGCCTTCATCCCCAACGCGGTGGGCAAGGCGCTGCTGCACAACGAGCGTCTGTAAGCCAGCCATCGACCGAGCCGGAGTTTCTGCCATGCATCCACTGCACTGTTCCCTTCCCCGCCTGACCAGCCTGCTGTGCCTGGCGCTGGCCACCCTGGCGGGCAACGCCCATGCCGGCCGCAACTGCGACGCCAAGCCGCTGAACGTGGAGACCCTGACGCAGGGCCTGAACCTGGCGCAGCGCACGGCGCAGGTGCTGGAAGCGGAGTACCAGAAGAACGGCAGCAAGGTGCTGCTGCTGGCCCGGGCGGGCCAGGACCTGTCCAGCTACCAGCTGCAGTACTCCCACTTCGGCTGGGCCTACCGCACGCCGGAAGGGCCGTGGCGGGTGGCGCACAAGCTCAATATCTGCGGCACTGCCGATGGCTGGGTCTACCGCCAGGGACTGGGCGAGTTCTTTCTGGACGATCTGTGGCGCTATGTGGCCGCCGTGCAGGTGCCCACCCCGGCCGTCCAGCAGGCGCTGTGGAGCTACCTGACCGCACCGCAGACCGTGCTGCGCATGCAGCACCAGCCCTACAGCATGGTCAGCTACGCCTGGGGGCAGAAGTACCAGCAGTCCAACCAATGGGCCATCGAAAGCCTGGCCGCCGCGATGGAGCCGGCCACCGTGCAGCAGCGCAGCCAGGCCCAGGCCTGGCTGAAGTTCAAGGGCTACGAACCCAGTACGTTGACCATCCGCTCCTGGACGCGCCTGGGCGGGCGCATGTCGGCGGCGAACATCGCTTTTGACGACCACCCGAACGACCAGCGCTTCACCAGCCGCATCCAGACCGTGACGGTGGATTCCGTCACCCAGTGGCTGCAGCGTGCCCAGCTGGCAGGTGCGCCGCGTGTGGTGCAGTAGAGTGGTGATTAAACTGGTGTTTCGCGCCGCTGCAGCGCGCACAAGCAGCTATTGAATCAGGAGTTTCCATGAGCAAGTCTTTGCGGTTGCCCGAGAAATGGTTCCGCCGCGGCCTGTGGCTGGTGGCGGTGGTGTTTGCCTCGTTTCTGATCGGCCTGGGCGGGCTGGTGGTGGGCAATCTGCCGCAGGCGGAGCGTGTGCAGGAGGTGGAAGACTTCATTCCCGCGGCCGATGCCGAGCGGGTGCGGGCCGCGTTGCGTCAGGCCCAGGCGGTGGAGCGCCAGGCGGACAAGGCGCGCGACACGGCGCGGCTGAAATACGACGCCGAGAAGGCCCGCTATCAGTCGGCCCGCGAATCCTTCGACAACTGGGTGGCCACGCGACGCGCGACCGAGCGCCCAGAGCAGGACAGCGAGCTGATTGCCCGTACCCAGGCGCTCGACAAGATCAAGCAGGCGGAAAACCAGGCCCGCCAGTTGCTGGAGCAGGTGGAGCAGACCAGCCTGGCAGCTTCGCAGAACGTGTCCGCCGCAGACAACGAATGGCGGGAGCTGCGCGATGCCGCCTATCCGGACTGGCTGGCCCGGCAGCGGGAGGTGGAGCTGCGCGTGTTCCTGTACCGCCTGGCCATCACCTTGCCCTTGCTGGTGGCGGCCGGCTGGTTGTTCGCCAGGCAACGCAAGAGCACCTGGTGGCCCTTTGTCTGGGGCTTCATCTTCTTTGCGCTGTTTGCCTTCTTTGTGGAGCTGGTGCCCTACCTGCCCGACTACGGCGGCTATGTGCGCTACATCGTGGGCATTGTGGTCACGGTGCTGCTGGGGCGCTATGCCATCCTGGCGTTGAACCGCTACCTGGAAAAGCAGAAGCTCCAGGAGGCACTGCCCGAAGTGCAGCGCCGCGTGGAGCTGGGCTATGACGTGGCGCTGGGCCGGCTGGCCAAAAGCGTGTGCCCGGGCTGCGAGCGGCCGGTGGACCTGAAGAACACCGAGATCGACTTCTGCCCCCACTGCGGCATCGGCCTGTTTGACCACTGCGGCCACTGCAACACCCGCAAGAGCGCTTTCAGCCGCTACTGCCATGCCTGTGGCACGCCGGCGAAGGAAACGCCTTCGGCGCTGGGCGTACCACCCGGGATGGCAGGGCCGGGCCACAGCGCGCCGCCGTCCAGCACCTGATCACCGACCACCTGGTTGGCGGCCCGCCGGTCCGGTTGCCCGGACGCGGCTGCGGCATGGCGCGTGTGGCGCGCGCCATGCTTTTCCACTGGGACAGAGTCCCCAGAGTCAGACGCCGCGGCTGCGGTCCTGGGCGAACTTCTGGCGGAATGCGGCGAAGGTGCCGGCGTCCAGCGCATCGCGCACTTCCTGCATCAGGTTCAGGTAGTAGTGCAGGTTGTGGATGGTGGTCAGCATCGGGCCGAGCATTTCGCCGCAGCGGTCCAGGTGGTGCAGATAGGCGCGGCTGAAACCATCGCGGCCGCCGTCATCCCAGCTCACGCCGCTGGTGCCTGCGCAGGCGTGGCAGGTGCAGGTGGTGTCGATGGGCTGGTGGTCCACCTTGTGGCGGGCATTGCGCAGCTTCAGGTCGCCATAGCGCGTGAAGATGGTGCCGTTGCGCGCATTGCGCGTGGGCATCACGCAGTCGAACATGTCCACGCCATCGGCCACGCCCTGTACCAGGTCTTCCGGCGTGCCCACGCCCATCAGGTAGCGCGGCTTGTGGGCCGGCAGCAGGTGGGGGGTGTGGGCCATGATCTCCAGCATCTCGTCCTTGGGCTCGCCCACGGAGACGCCGCCCACGGCGTAACCGGGGAAGTCCATCTCGACCAGCGCCTGCAGCGATTCCTCGCGCAGATTGGTGTACATGCCGCCCTGCACGATGCCGAACAGGGCGTTGGGGTTGCCCAGGCGCTCGAACTCCTGCTTGGAGCGCAGGGCCCAGCGGCGGCTCATCTCCATGGACTTGCGCGCTTCGGCCTCGGTGGTCTTCTTGCCGTTGGTCTCGTACGGCGTGCATTCGTCCAGCTGCATGACGATGTCCGAATTCAGGATCGTCTGGATCTGCATGCTGACTTCGGGCGACATGAAGAGCTTGTCGCCGTTGACGGGGCTCTGGAAGTGCACGCCCTCTTCGGTGATCTTGCGCATGGAGCCCAGCGACCAGACCTGGAAACCGCCCGAGTCGGTCAGGATGGGCTTGTCCCACTTCTCGAAGCCATGCAGACCGCCGAAGGACTTCATGATGTCCAGGCCCGGGCGCATCCACAGGTGGAAGGTGTTGCCCAGGATGATCTGCGCGCCCATTTCTTCCAGGCTGCGCGGCATCACGCCCTTGACGGTGCCATAGGTGCCCACGGGCATGAAGATGGGGGTCTGGACCTTGCCGTGGTTCAGGGTCACGGTGCCACGGCGTGCGTGGCTGGTCGGATCGGTCTTGAGAAGGTCAAACTGCAGCATGATGGCGCGCATTGTCCCAGATGGATGACACCGGTGTTTGCTCTGGCATGGGTTGTGCCGGAATCTGCAGGGTGTCTATAGTGGGGACAAGTGGTCAATCGATCGACAAGGAGGTAGTGCAATGACAAGAATACTGGTGGCTGTGGACGGCTCCCCTTATGCGCTGGAAGCCGTGCGCCATACGGTCGCGCTGGCGCGCAGCGGTTTGCGCGCCACGGTGGTGCTGGCCCAGGTGCAGGAGGAGGCTTCGTTCCTGGAACTGGCCACCCAGGACGGGGATGCGATTGCCAATGCGGCCATGGAAGCCGGTGCCCATCTGGCCGCGCCGGCAGTGGTGGAGCTGCAACTGGCGGATGTGCCCCACGAAGTGGAAGTGGCGCTGGGCGAACCCGCTCCCACCCTGGTGGACATGGCCGAACGCCTGCAGTGCGACCAGATCGTGATCGGTGCGCGGGGCATGGGGGCCTTGCGCGGGGCGCTGATGGGCTCCGTGTCGCAGTACGTGCTCAAGCACAGCCCGATGCCGGTCACCGTGGTGAAGCCGCGCGTGGATGAGGCGCGGGACGTGCTGGGTGAAGAAGGTGCCCAGGTCATGGCCGACGGGGTGACGCCGCTGTCCATCCAGGCCGGCCTGTAAGCGGCCGGACCGGGCAGCCGCCCTGCCAGAAAGAACGGGACCGCGGTCCCGTTTGGTTTTTCAGAGGGTCGGCCTCAGGCCGCCTGGCGCCGGAAGGGGTTGGCACCCTGGCAGCTGGATTGCAGCTTGCCATGGGGCAGAGTGGCCAGGCGCTGGAACATGCGGCGGCAGTAGCCGCGTATCCACAGGCATTTGTTGATTTCGTCCACCGGCAGGGGGCCGGAGATCACGATGATATCGTCGGCTTCGTCCCAGAGACCTGCCGAGCGCAGGCGCCGCCGCATGGTCAGGGCCCAGGAATGGATGCGCAGCGGGTTGCCGTGCTGGTGCACCTCGCCGGTGTGCATGTCAAAGGCAATGGCCACATCTGCGGTTTTCAGCTTGAAGCGGCGCTCACCTGTGACTGCGCTGGGTTTTTCGCGCATGTCATACAGGTAGTAGTTGCCTGCCTTGAGCTGATATTGCAGATCCATGGTGGTCCTCTGGGAAGCGCATTGTCAGCGAAACACCGGCAGCAGAACCTGCGATGAAACAGGGATTGATGCCTTTAATCGAATATGCCCAGTGCATTGCACTTGTGCATGTGGCGCATTCTGAGGGGCAGATCTGCTGCCGTGCAAGAACGTTCGCCCAGAGAAATCGGAAACAGTCTGTGATTCTGTACGAAGGCCAGGACCGGCGGTAACCCAGCGTCCTGGCCTAAGTGGTTGCTCAGAAATCCAGCAGGCTCAGGCCCACGCTGAACACGGTCCGCTTGTAGTTGTAGTCGATCAGGCTGTCGCCATAGCCGCTGAACAGCTGCACATGCAGGCGCAGATTGCTCTTGCCGCCATTCCAGCCTTCGCCCAGGGTCCGCAGCCATTCGACGCGGCCGGACCCCTTGCCCTTGCCCAGCGAGCCCCGCGCGGTCACGCCCAGGTAGTTCTGATCGTTGACATTCCAGCCCAGCTTGACTTCGCCCCGGCCGATGTAATTCTGGATGCCCGGGTTGTCGTCATCGCCCGAGCCTTCGGGAATGCGTTTCCACAGACGGGCGTTCACCTGCCAGCGTTTGCCCAGCTCGGCGCCGGTCATCAGGTACCAGCGGTTCCAGCTGCGCGACAGCGGCTCGCTCTGGCCGTTGGACTGGTGCACCAGGCCCACGCCGCTGTAGCGCCAGCGCCAGCCGAACGGCAGCTGGGCGTCGGTGGGGTAGACGTAGAAGATCTCCGGCTCGTGGTCAGTGGTGCGGAACGGGCGGGAGATGTCGCCGTTGAACACCTGCCAGTAGGACTGCTGGGTGTAGCCCACCCACAGCGAGTCCTTGCGGCCCGTGCTGGAGTCGGTCAGCAGGCCCGAGGCGATCTTGGTGCGGGCCGACAGCTGGATGCGCATTTCCTGGGTCTTGTACGGCTGCTCGGTCGAGGCAGCCTTGCCGGGCGAACTGGGCTGCTCGTTCACATGGTCGGCCGTGGTCAGCGACACCGACATGGGCCGGTAGCCGCGGAAGCTGAACGTGCCGCAGTCCGAGCCGGGTTCCAGCTCGAAGAAGCGCGACATTTCGCTGTAGCGTGGATCGCGGCAGCCGCCGTTGGTGGGCTGCAGCCCTTGGCCGGAGACATCGGCCACCACCATCGGCTCCTGGGCGGCCTGCTGCACGGTCTGCTGGACGCCCTGCTGCGGCGCAGCCGCCTGCTCCTGGGCACTGGCCGCCGGGGCATGGAACATGGTGGCGGGGGGCGGGGTCAGCGGTTGCTGCTGCTGCGCCCAGCCGTCAAAGCAGGCCAGACGGGCCTGGTTGTCGGTGGTGGCAGCGCATTGGCGCCAGGCATCGCCGGTCAACGGCTCAGCGGCCTGGGCCGGAGCCGGCAGGCCCCAGGCCCCGCAGATGGCCAGCGTGGCCAGGGCCGTGGCGCCTGGCAGCGCGCGGGAGAGAGTGTGTGGGGTTGCCTGCATGGTCAGAAAATTCCAGGGTTCAGGGCGAGCGCTTGCGCAGCACAAAAGGCTGGGGCGGGGCGTCATCGCCGGCTTGGTAATCACCGCGGATCTCGCGGGCACAGCTGTCCTCACTCACCTCGCCCAGCCAGGTGCCGCTGATGTTGATGCCGTTGGCCGATTCCTCCAGCGTCACGGCGCCACGGTTCACATCGCCCACCATGGCATGGCGGGTGCCGGCGCGCTCGACCGTGCCTTTGACCGTGCCTTTCCACTCGGGGTGGGGGCCCAGTTGCAGCAGGGCGGCATCGGGCTGGCCGGCCACGGTGGCCGTCCATTCGCCTTGCAGCTGCGCCGCGCCCATGTCCCAGGCATCCGGGCAGCCGGCTGCATCGGAGGCACTGTTCTGGGCCTGTGCGACGGAGGCCAGCGCGCCGGCAGCGATGAGGACAAGGGTGCGCAGGCGCGGGGGTACAAACGGAATCAGGGGCATGGGTTCACAGGGCGGTGTCATGGCGCCGGGTGCTGCACGGTGGAGCGCGCGGCAAATTCCGCGCGCAGCTTGCGCAGTTTTTCGCGCGGGTCTTCCTTGGCGGTGGCCGCGTCCAGGTTCATTTCCTTGATGAAACGGCTGGGTTGGCACTGCACCATGTCGCGGCCCTTCTTGCGGCGCTTGGTCCAGCTGACGGCCAGCGTGCGCTGGGCGCGGGTGATGCCCACGTACATCAGGCGACGCTCTTCCTGCAGGCGGGCGGCAATGTCGTCGCTCACCTTTTCCTGCTTGCCGTTGTCGTCGTCCAGCTTGAAGGGCAGCATGCCTTCGGTCACGCCGACCAGCACCACATGCGGCCATTCCAGGCCCTTGGAGGCGTGCAGCGTCGACAGGACCACCATGTCCTGTTCCTTCTCGCGCTCGCTGATGGTGGAGAGCAGGGCAATGTTCTGGGCCACTTCCAGCAGGCTCTTGACTTCGGTCTGGGTGGTGGTGCCGGCCGCGTCTTCGATCTGGCCGCCAGCGCGCTGGCTCATCCAGTCGCAGAACTCCAGCACATTGCTCCAGCGGGCAGCGGCCACGGATTCGCTGTCCTCGCTGTCGTACAGGTGCTGCTCGTAGCCGATCTCCTTGAGCCAGTCGAGCATGAAGGTCCGGCTGGCCTCGGCGCCCAGCGTGTGGCGGGCCCGGTATTCCAGGTCGTTGAGGTAGCGGCCGAACTCGAGCAGGCTTTCGTGCGCCTTCTTCGGTACCACGGCTTCGAGCATGTGGCTGAACAGTGCGCCGAACATCGACAGCTTGTGCTGGCCGGAGAATTCGCCCAGCTTGCCCAGCGTGGTGTGGCCGATGCCGCGGCGCGGGGTGGTGATGGCGCGCAGGAAGGCCGGGTCATCGTCGTTGTTGATCCACAGCCGGAACCAGGCGCACAGGTCCTTGATTTCGGCCCGGTCGAAGAAGCTGGTGCCGCCCGAGACCTTGTACGGGATGTTGGCCTTGCGCAGCGCCTTTTCAAACGGCTTGGCCTGGTGGTTGGCGCGGTAGAGGATGGCGAAATCCTTCCACGCCGGCTGCGGGTTGGCGCCCGCGCGCAGGCTCTGGATGCGGGCCACGGCGCGTTCGGCCTCGTGTTCTTCGGTGTCGCAGTCGACCACGCGCACCGGCTCGCCCTCGCCCAGTTCCGAAAACAGGGTCTTGGGAAACAGCTTGGGGTTGGGGCCGATCACATTGTTGGCGGCACGCAGAATGGCCGAGGTGGAGCGGTAGTTCTGCTCCAGCTTGATGAGCTTGAGGTGGGGGTAGTCGATGGGCAGCTTCTTCAAGTTGTCCAGTGTGGCGCCGCGCCAGCCGTAAATGGACTGGTCGTCGTCCCCCACAGCCGTGAAATGCGCGCGCTCGCCCACCAGCATCTTCAGCAGCTCGTACTGCGTGGCATTGGTGTCCTGGTACTCGTCGACCAGCACATGGCCCAGGATGCGCTGCCATTTCTCGCGCACCTCGGGGTGGCCGCGCAGCAGGCGCATGGGCATGCCGATCAGGTCGTCAAAGTCGACGCTCTGGTAGGCGGTCAGGCGCTCTTCGTAGCGCTGCATGATCAGGGCGATGCTGCGCTGGTGGTCGTCCTGGGCCAGGGCCAGGGCCTTGCGGCTGTCCCAGCCGGCGTTCTTCCAGTTGCTGATGGTCCATTGCCACTGGCGGGCGGTGGCCACGTCGGTGGTGCCGCCGGCGCAGTCCTTGAGGATGCCGGTCACATCGTCGGCATCCAGGATGCTGAAGCTGGGCTTGAGCCCCAGTGCATGGCCGTCTTCGCGCACCATGCGCACCCCGAGGGCGTGGAAGGTGCAGACCAGCACATCCTTGGCCTGGCGGCCGATCAGTCCGGCCGCGCGCTCGCGCATTTCGGCCGCGGCCTTGTTGGTGAAGGTGATGGCCGCAATGCGCCGCGGGGCCATGCCGTTCTCGATCAGCTTGGCAATCTTGTGCGTGATCACCCGTGTTTTGCCCGAGCCGGCACCAGCCAGCACAAGGCAGGGCCCTTCGGTGTAGTGGACGGCTTGGAGTTGGGCCAGGTTCAGACCAGCGGACATGAATGCAGAACGACGTCGCCTCGGCGGGCGGAATCATTAAAGGTGGTTGGACGCAAATGATACGGAGTTGGGTGCGAGAGCATGGCGCGGCTTTCCGGATTTCTTCTGCAGATCAGTGTTAATCAAGGTATTCGTCTGTAAATGCATGCAGTGCCGGGGAAGGCGCTAGCCGCGGGGCAGGCGTTCCTGGGGCCAGAGCATGCAGGGCCTGCTGCGGACGCTGCGCCTGCTGTGCCAACAGATATCTTGTGCAAGGTTTTCACCATGGCGGGCGATCGGTGGACAAGGCGCTTGCCGCCCGCCGGGCGGCCTGTCCGGACACCGCCGCAGCGCCCGCGGCACCCGGCCACGGCCTTGTGCTTTGCGGGACACCGGATTTTTCCGGGGCTGCATCGTGCTGCGGTGCAGCGACAATCCTTGCCTGTGCTGTCCGTTCTGATCGTTACCTTTCCCTTCTTCGCCCTGGTGCTGTGTGGCTATATCGCTACGCGGGGCGGTGTGCTGCCGCTGTCGGCCATTTCGGGCCTGAACACCTTTGTGCTGTTCTTTGCCCTGCCATGCATGCTTTACCGCTTCGGGGCGCAAACCCCGATTGCCCAGCTGCTGGATCCGGTGGTGGCCGGGGTGTACCTGCTGTGCGGGCTGGCGCTGGTGGCCGCCACCCTGGCGCTGACGCTGCGGCGCTGGGGCTGGAACGACGCCGCCTTTGGCGCGCTGGTGGCCGCTTTTCCCAATTCCGGCTTCATGGGCGTGCCGCTGCTGGTGGCACTGCTGGGCGAGGGCAGCGCCGGTCCGGTGATACTGACCATGGCGCTGGACATGGTGATCACCACCTCGCTGTGCATTGCACTGTCGCGGCTGGGCGAGGGGGAGGGCGGGGCCGTGCAGGCGCTGCGCAAGGCACTCAGGGGCATGCTGTCCAACCCCATGCCCTGGTCGATTGCGCTGGGGGCCGTGGCATCGGCCCTGGCGTTCGAGCTGCCCGGCCCCATAGACAAAACCGTGGCCATGCTGGCGGGCGCTGCCTCGCCGGTGGCGCTGTTCACCATCGGGGCGGTCCTGGCGCGTTCGCAGATGAACCTGCACGAACAGCTGGCCCCGCGCGACTATGTGCCGATTGCACTGGTCAAGCTGCTGGTGCACCCGCTGCTGGTGTGGTCCGCCTGCCAGGCGGCCGTGGCGCTGGGCCTGCCGCTGTCGACCGAGGCCATGGTGGCGCTGGTGCTGGTGTCCGCCCTGCCCAGTGCCAGCAATGTGTCGCTGCTGACCGAGCGTTTTGGTGCCCATGGCGGGCGCGTGGCGCGCATCATCCTGGTCAGCACCGCGCTGGCGTTTGTCACGTTCTCGGCGGCAGTGACCTGGCTGGCGCCGGCCGCGTAGGCGGGCAGCCCAGACAGAACCGGTCTTTTCCGTCTTGCCGCGCTTGGGAGGCGAGGGGCCTCGCTTTTCGGGGAGGCCTCCGGACCCCGGCGGAGCGCGGTGAAAAAACATCGGCCGGTGCAGACGCCGCTGGCACCGGCCGATGGGGATGGCTCCGCTGGCGGGGCCGGAAGCCCGGACCTGCTCTGAGGCAGTGCCTGAGCGCGGTCCGGTCTGCGGGCCGTGGCGCCGCTCAATATTCCCAGAACATCCGTTGCAGCGTCTTGGTGTCGGCGCCCCGGGTCAGGGCCAGCATGGTCAGGATGCGTGCCTTTTCAGGGCGCATGTCGTGGGCGACGACCCAGTCGTACTTGTCGTCGGGCTGCTCGGCGTTGCGCAGCACAAAGCCGTAGGGCACGCGGGAGGAGCGCACGATGATGGTGCCCTTGGCACGGGCATCCTGCAGCGGCTTGACCATGCGGTCAGCCACCGAGCCGTTGCCGGTGCCGGCATGGATGATGGCCTTGGCGCCACCGGCCACCAGCGCATTCACGGCCGTGGGCTGGACGGTGCCGTAGGCGTAGACGATGTCCACCTGGGGCAGCTGTGTGATGTTGTCGATGTTGAACTCGGACTGGTTGGTGTGGCGCTTCACGGGGGCGCGGAACCAGTAGTTCTTGCCTTCCACAACCATGCCCAGCGGGCCCCACTGGCTCTTGAAGGCACCAGTCTGGATGTTGATGTCCTTGTTCACATCGCGGGCAGTGTTCAGCTCGTCGTTCATCGTGACGAGCACGCCCTTGCCGCGCGCATCCTTGGACGCTGCCACGCTGACGGCGTTGACCAGGTTCAGCGCGCCGTCGGCGGACAGGGCCGTGCCGGGGCGCATGCTGCCGACCACGGCGATGGGCTTGTCGGTGTGCACCACCAGGCTCAGGAAATAGGCGGTCTCGGCCAGGGTGTCGGTGCCGTGGGTGACCACGATGCCGTCCACATCGCCCTGCTTGGACAAGGCCGATACGCGCTTGGCCAGGGCCAGCAGGTTGTCGTTGGTGAAGCTTTCGGAAGCGATCTGGAAGACCTGTTCACCGCGCACATTGGCCACCTGGGCCAGTTCGGGCAGGCCAGCCAGCAGCTTGTCTACCGGCACCTTGGCGGCCGTGTAGGTGGCGCTGTTGATGGTGGAGGCGCCGGCACCGGCAATGGTGCCGCCGGTGGCCAGCACCACGACATTGGCCTTGGGTCCGGCCGCAACGGGCTGGGTCGCAGGTGCCGCCGGGGCGGCAGGGGCCGGTGCGGCAGCCGGGGCTGCAGCCATGGGGGCCGCGGTGGAGCTGGACTGGGTGGCGCATCCGGCCAGCAACAGTGAAGCCGTGACCACGGAGGCGGCGGCCAGACGGTGCAGGGTGAAGCGGGCAGTACGGGGAGCAAGACGCATGGACAATCCCTGGGTTGTGGTGAGTGGTTGCACACCTTGCGCGCGCCGCCGCCGGGCAGCAATGGGGCTAATCCGGACTTGCCAGCGGCGCCGCACAGCCATGGTACGGCGCGCGCACGGTGCAACAGCCTCTCTGCACGTTCTGTGCCGGGGATGTGAGGCTGGGCGTGAAATCTGCCTTGGGGGATTGCCTGGTGTGCTCTGGCCGCTCTCAATATAGGAGTGCTCGGCGCGCCGTTTCGCACACCGCGCTGACGCAGCCCGGGGCCCCGGGCGCAGGTGACGGTACCAGAGGAGGTGTTACAGGCTTTGCGGGTCCACATCCACCAGCCAGCGCACCAGGCTTTTGTGCTGGGGCTGGCCGCGCACCCAGTGCAGCCAGGGCTGCCAGGCATGCAGGAAGCGCTGCAGCGCGCGGCGGTCTGTGGCTTCGATCAGCATCTGCGCCCGTTCGACATCGGCCACGCGCTGCATGGCCATGGGGATGGGCGGGTACAGAAACACATCGTCCAGATGGGGCAGCTCGCCCTGGCGTGCCGCATCGCTGGCGGCGCGCAGAAAGTCCTGGGCGGCCTCCTGGGTCCGGGCGTCGGCGCGCACCAGGGCCTGGAAGGCGAAGGGAGGCATGCCCGCATCCTCGCGCTCGCGCAGCTGGCGCTGGGCAAAGCGCGGGTAGTCGTGCTGGCGCAGCGCCTGGAACACCATGTGCTCCGGATCCTGGGTCTGCACCCACATCTCGGGCCGACTGTCCTGGGCGGCGACATACGAGCCATCGCGCCCCGCGCGGCCGGCGGCCTGCATCAGCAGGCAGAACAGGCGCTCCGGCGCACGGAAATCGCTGCTGAACAGGGCTCCGTCGGGCTGTACGGCGGCCACCAGCGTGATGCGGCGGAAGTCGTGGCCCTTGGCGACCATCTGCGTGCCCACCAGCACATCGATCTCGCCGCTGTGCACCTGGTCCAACTGCTGCTCCAACGCGCCCTTGAGCCGGGTGGTGTCGGCGTCGATACGGCCCACGCGGGCCGGGTTGCCGTCGGGGCGCTGCACATTGCGCAGCAGCCGCTCCAGCTCTTCCTCCAGCTGCTCCGTGCCCTTGCCCAGCGGCAGGATGTCGGGGTTGCCGCATTCCGGGCAGGCATGCGGCACGCGCTGGGTAAAGCCGCAGTGGTGGCAGCGCAGCGTGCGGTCGCCCTTGTGGAACACCTGGTGGGCGCTGCAATGGGGGCAGTCACTCTTCCAGTTGCAGTCGGCGCAGAACAGCACCGGAGCAAAGCCCCGGCGGTTGAGCAGCACCAGCGCCTGCTCGCCGCGCTGCACGCGTTCGGTGATGGCCGCGATCAGCGGCGGGGAGAACACCGCTTTGCGGGGCTGCTGGCGCATGTCCACCAGGCGCACGCGCGGCAGCTCGGCCGCGCCAATGCGGCTGGGCATGTGCAGCCGCAGGTAGCGGCCCGGTCCGCCGCTGTCGGCGGGCTCGCTGGCGTGCCAGCTCTCCAGCGACGGGGTGGCGCTGCCCAGAATCACCTGGGCGCCCTGGGAACGGGCCCGCCACACGGCCAGGTCGCGG
Source organism: Comamonas sp. CMM03 (assembly GCF_019218715.1). Lineage (NCBI taxonomy): Bacteria > Pseudomonadati > Pseudomonadota > Betaproteobacteria > Burkholderiales > Comamonadaceae > Comamonas > Comamonas sp. CMM03. Next base: position 612,015 of record NZ_JAHUXB010000003.1, read on the forward strand.
GCGGAATAGCGCGCCCCCTCCTGCTGCTTGTAGCTGGGATCGTGCTCTTCGTCGACCACGATGACCTGGAGCCCCGGCAGGCTGGCGAACACCGCCATGCGCGTGCCCAGCAGCACGCGGGCCTGGCCGGTGTGGGCCGCCAGCCAGCTTTTCAGGCGCTGCGGGTTGGTCATGCCGCTGTGCATGCTGACCACGGCCTGCGGGCCGAACTGCGGGGCAAAGCGGGCCGTGAAGCGTTCCAGCAGCTGGGGAGTGAGGTTGATTTCCGGCACCATCACCAGCGCCTGGGTCGGAAAGCCGGTGTCGGTGGCGGCCAGCAGCGCCTGCTGCACGCGCTGCATATAGACCTCGGTCTTGCCACTGCCGGTGGCGCCGTACAGCAGAAAGGGGCCGGGGTGCTGGTCCATCTGGGCGCACACGCCCTGCTGCTCGGCGCTGAGTGCAATCGTAGGGGGCAAGGCGGGCGCTGGCGCTGCGGCGTCGGCCACGGCCTGGGCATCCAGCGCGGCCTGGGCCTTTTTGCTGAGTTTCTTGGACTTGGGCGCCAGCCGGCGGGCCAACTGTTCGGCCGTCATGTCCTTGAGGGCAGGGGGCAGGCCGGTCAGCGCAATCTCGCCCAGGCTGCGCTGGTAGTACTGGGCGGCGAACGCCACCAGGCGGCGCCAGCGGGCGTCCAGCGGAGGCAGGCCATCGAGCACGCTGCGCACGGACTTGAGCTGGGCATTCGGCACCGGCTCGGCATCGGCCGGGCTGTCCCAGACCACGCCCAGCAGCTCCCGGTTGCCCAGCGGCACCCGCACCAGCGTGCCGGGGGGCAGGGCGGTGGTGTGCGTGTAGGTCAACAGCCCGCCCACACCGCTGTGTACCGGCGTGTGCACGGCCACCTGGACCCGGAACACGGGGGCGGAATCAGGGGATGGAGAGGCGGAATCGGGCGGAAGCGGCATGCAGCAAGGATTTCCACAGGGCACGCCCGGTGTGATGCGGGTTTCTGTGGATAACTTTGTGGGGATTATCTGCTGGAACGCAGTGGCAGCCCGTCGATGTGGAACAGGCTGCGGTTACCACGTAAGCATAGAAAAAATTTATATTTAAACAAAAACAATGGCTTATAACGACTTTGCGTCATGTGGCGCTCAGCAAAAGCAGAGCAGGCCAGCCCATGCCTGCCTGCCCGCTTCTGTGCATAAGTGGGATGTGCAAATCCGTCAAGGGCTTACCAAAGAGCGAAAAACAACGCCGCCGGCAGGTGCCTGGATGCGTCTTCGTCGCCATTGGCGGGTAATGCAAGTGGGTACTTGCAATTTGCCCGCTGTTGTAAACATTTTCTGACACTCGGCAACAAAAAAGCCGTGGCGTCACCACGGCCGGATGGCACCCCCACAGGGGCAGGGGCTCAGCCTTGGCGCAAGGTGCGCGAGTGGCTGTGCACCGCTTCCACCAGCGCGGCCACATGTTCGGGCGGGGTGAACTGGCTAATGCCATGGCCCAGGTTGAAGATGTGGGTGGGGCCGGTGGTGGTCTTGTCGGTATGGGGTTTGCCAAAACTGTCCAGCACGGCACGCGCCTGGGCGGCCACCTGCTCGGGCGGGGCAAACAGCACGTTCGGATCGATATTGCCTTGCAGCGCCTTGCCGGGGCCGCCGACTTCGCCGCCGACGATGGCACGGGCCTGGCCCAGGTTGGCGGTCCAGTCCAGACCCAGCACTTCGCAGTCCAGCGCGTTCATCTGGTCCAGCCAGATGCCGCCGCCCTTGGTGAAGACAATGCGCGGCACGTCCTGGCCGTCCACACCGGTGCGCTTGAGCTGGCTGAGCACGCGCTTGGTGTAGGCCAGGCTGAACTGCTGGAACATGCCGTCGGCCAGCACGCCGCCCCAGCTGTCAAAAATCATCACTGCCTGGGCGCCGGCGTCGATCTGGGCATTCAGGTACAGGGCCACGCTGTCGGCATTCACTTCCAGGATGCGGTGCATCAGGTCCGGGCGGGCGTACATCAGGCTCTTGACCAGGCGGTAGTCGTCGCTGCCGCCGCCTTCCACCATGTAGCAGGCCAGCGTCCAGGGGCTGCCGGAAAAACCGATCAGCGGCACGCGGCCATCCAGCGCCTTGCGGATGCTGGTGACGGCATCGAACACATAGCGCAGCTTGTCCATGTCGGGCACGGCCAGCTGGGCCACGGCCGCTTCATCGCGCACCACCTTGGCGAACTTGGGCCCCTCACCCTGGGCGAAGGTCAGGCCCAGGCCCATGGCGTCAGGCACGGTGAGGATGTCGCTGAACAGGATGGCCGCATCCAGCGGAAAGCGTTCCAGCGGCTGCAGCGTGACTTCGGTGGCGTAGTCCACATTGGTGGCCAGGCCCATGAAGCTGCCGGCCTGGGCGCGGGTGGCGCGGTATTCGGGCAGGTAGCGGCCGGCCTGGCGCATCAGCCACAGCGGTGTGTAATCGGTGGCCTGGCGGCGGCAGGCGCGCAGAAAGGTGTCGTTCTGAAGGGGGGCAAAAGACATGAAAAGGCTCACACGGGTGGGTTGGCATGCGGCAGCAAAGGCGCACACCAGCGTGCCGGGGCCGGGCAGCGCGTTGGCAGCGCCCGGCAAGGCAGGTATACGGGGGGAGCGGGCAGTGTACCGGATGCCTTTTGCACGCACCGGCATGCCGCACTGTGGCAGCAGGGTTCCCGCGCCGAAGCTGACGCAGCGCAAACCGCGGGGTGCGGGGGAGCCGGCAGCAGGGGGGAGGGGTGCGCGCGGCGGCGGGCTTGGGTAGGATGCGCTGCTTTGTGACGAACGAGCCACTGCACCGTGACCCTGCCCGAGACCTTGCACATTCCTGCCTTCCAGAGCTTCACGCTGGCCATCCTGCTGTTCTTCGTGGGGCAGAAGCTGGCGGCCGCCTGGGAGCCGCTGCGCCGCTACAACATCCCCGAGCCGGTGGTGGGTGGTTTCCTGTGCGCCTGCGTGGTGGGGCTGGCCTATGGCGTGCTAGGGCTGCGCATTGAGTTCGATCTGCAGGTGCGCGACCAGCTGCTGCTGTACTTCTTTGCCGGCATCGGTCTGAAGTCCGACCTGAAGACGCTCAAGGAAGGCGGCAAGCCGCTGGCCATTCTGCTGGTGCTGGCGTCGGGCTTCATCGTGCTGCAGAACGTGCTGGGCATGGGACTGGCCGGACTGTTCGGGCTGGATCCGCGCGCCGGGCTGATGACCGGCTCCATCGCACTGACCGGTGGCGTGGCCACCACGCTGACCTGGGCTCCGCACTTCATTGACCAGCTGCAGATCGCCAATGCCATGGAACTGGGCATGGCCACCAATATGGTGGGGCTGATTGCCGCCTGCAGCATTGGCGGCCCCATTGCCGGCTGGCTGATGCGCCGCCATGCCATCCGTGGCAGCGATGCCCGGCCGCTGGATGTGGGCGTGTCCAACAAGCAGACGGCGGTCACGCTGGACTACTACGGCGTGCTGCGCGCCTGGCTGTGGCTGAACATGGCGCTGATGATCGGCGGTGTGCTGACCCCGCTGTTCCAGGAAATCGGCCTGCAGCTGCCCATGTTCGTGGGCTGCCTGATCGGCGGCATCGTGCTGCGCAACACGGCCGGGCGCTGGATGCTGGGCCGCAAGCAGCACAAGCTGGGCCAGTTCCATTGGCAGAGCATGCGCCAGGGCCTGGCCATGATCTCGGACATCTGTCTGGGCCTGTTCCTGACCATGGCGCTGATGGGCCTGCAGCTGTGGGTGCTGCAGGGGTCCCTGGGCTTTGTGCTGACGGTGCTGGTGCTGCAGGTGCTGATGGCCATTTTCTTCACCGCCTTCGTGGTGTTCCGCGCCATGGGGCGCGACTACGAGGCGGTGGTGATCTGTGCGGGCTTTGGCGGCATCACGCTGGGCTCCACCGCCACGGCGGTGGCAAACATGACGGCCGTGGCACGCAGCCATGGCGCGGCGCACCGGGCCTTCATCGTGGTGCCGCTGGTCTGCGGCTTCTTTGTGGACATCATCAACGCCCTGGTGGTGCAGTTCATGGCGCGCTGAGCGGGCGTGCACGGCGGCAGTGACATGCCGTTGTCACGCGACCATCACGGGGATGACATATGCGGCGCGCACACTGCGTGCTGTGAGACGGAGCGAGCCAACAGGGACGGCAGTGCGGACAACCACTGCCGTGACAGACCCGGCTTCGGACTCACACGAATTCCCCGCAGGGGGTGGAGGCCGCATGGACAGCATCAGCATTCCCGACGTGGGCGCACTGGGCAGCAGCCCGCTGTCGTCCACCCCTGTTCCCCAGAACCGCAGCGTCGCCAGCCCGGCACTGAGTGTGGGCTGGGCTCGCCATCTGGACGAGGTGCGTGCCGCCCAGCGCCTGCGCCACCAGATCTTTGCCGGCGAACTGGGTGCCAGGCTGCCCACCGACCAGCCCCACAGCCTGCCGGGCCACGATGTGGACCATTTCGACGATTTCTGTGAACACCTGCTGGTGCGCGACCAGGTCACGCAGAAGGTGGTGGGCACCTACCGCCTGCTGACCCCCAGCCAGGCCCGCCGCGCCGGGGGGCTGTACTCCGAAGGCGAGTTCGACTGCAGCGCGCTGGCGCCCTTGCGCAACGACATGGTGGAACTGGGCCGCAGCTGCGTGCACCAGGACTACCGCAGTGGTGCTGCCATCCTGGCGCTGTGGGGCGCGCTGGCCGACTTCATGCAGCGCAACCGGCTGCAGTCCATGGTGGGCTGTGCCAGCCTGCCGTTGCACCACCCCGGGCTGACCTATGGCGAAGGCGCCGCGCGCATCTGGGCGCAGCTGCCGGCCAAAAGCCATTGCCAGCCGCAGTGGCAGGTGCGCCCGCTGCTGGCGCTGCCCCTGCGCGAGGCCGAGATTGCGGCCCAGCCCCAGCCGGTGGTGGAGCTGCCGCCGCTGGTGCACGGCTATCTGCGCATGGGGGCACGGGTGCTGGGGGCTCCGGCGTGGGACCCCGATTTCCAGACCGCCGACCTGCCCATCATGCTGCAGATTGCCGATCTCCCTGCGCGCTACCGGCGCATGCTGGGCTGCTGAATCCCCTTGACCGGTGGCTGGGGCGCTCCCGCGGGGCGCCCCTTCTGCGTTGGGAATCCATCGGGCGCTCCGCACCCCTTGGGCTGTCGTGCCGGGTCAGGTGCCTCTGTCTCACGCCGCAGCGCCGAGCAGGCGGCGGTGTTCCAGCTTGATGCAGGCGTCCTGCACCACCATCAGCCCGGCCTGCGCGGCCAGGGCTGCGGCTTCGGCGTTGACAACGCCCTGCTGCAGCCACAGGCAGCGCGCGCCCACGGCCACGGCTTCCTGGGCAATGGGGCCGATGGCCTCGCTCTTGCGGAAGCAATCCACGATATCCACTTCCAGGCCTTCGGCGGCCAGGCCGGCAGCGGCCTCCGTGACGCTGGCGTAGACACGCTCGCCCAGAATCTGGCCGCCCGCGGCGGCGACCACGGGGTTGACGGGAATCGTGCGCAGGCCGTGCTGCTGCAGGTAGGCGGCCACCTCGTGGCTGGGGCGATCGGCCTGGGGCGACAGGCCCACGACGACGATGGTGGGGGCGGCCTGCAGCAGGTCCCGCAGGGCGGTGTCGGATGCGGTGGTGATCATGGGCACAGTGTGCGGCATCTGGCGCCGCCCGTCTGTCACCCACGGACGCAGTGCCCGGGGGCGCTTGCCAAGCACTCCCCAGCGACCCCTGTCCGGCAGGCTCAGACCCCGTAGTGGTAACGGTCGCGGTTCAACGGGTCTTCATCGGCGGGCGCCAGACTCACCAGGCCCAGGCTGCTGAGCAGCAGCACCACCAGACCGAAGAGGTAGACCGCCACCGCCAGACCCAGGCTCAGCGGGTAGACCGTCTGCAGCAAGCGGCAGGCATCGCCCATGCCGGACAGCAGGCTGCACTGCTGCAGCGCCGGCATGTGCATGTACCAGACCACGGCAAGCAGCAAGGCCGCTACCGTGAGCAGGGCGCCACGCCAGTGCAGGCCGCCAAACAGCGTGGCCAGCAGGCACAGCGGCACCGCCGCACCCCAGGCCAGCATCAGCAGCCAGGCGGTCATGGGCGAGTGGGCCAGCATGCGTTCCAGCAGCTCCCAGTGCGGCAGCGTGTGCAGCAAGGTCAGCAGGTTCCACACCGTGGGCAGCACCGCCACACTGGCCAGCAGGCCGAACACGGCGGCGCCGCACAGCAGCACGCGCTGGCGCGGCGTGCGCCGGGGAGTGGGGATCAGGACGGAAAGCTGGATGCTGGTCATGGCAATCTCCTCGCGGCGGGACGTACGGCGGGGGATGCCGCCACTGCGCCTGCGCACTGTCTGGAGCCAGTCTAGGGGGCTTGGCCTGCTGCTGCGTGTAGGCCAAGTTGGTCCGTTGGGCGGATTGATTAGGGGTTAACCCTTGGTCTCCGAGAGCGCCGCCACCGGCCGCGGCGACGGGCGGCCTGATCCACGGCGCACGTTGTTGTCCCCTGACCGCAAGGAGGCACTCACGTCGCGGCGCAGTGCATGTGGCATGGGCCCAGGCGGCGGCGGGCTTCTCCGCCTGGACGGGAGCGGTGACGCGTTTACAGCGCTGCCAGGGCCTGTCGCACTTCGGTGGTGGACAGCAGCTCGGTCAGCACCTGCGGGGCCTTGCCCGGCGCGTAGAGCACATAGACCGGCACGCCGCTGCGGCCCAGGCGGGCCAGCTCGGCCGTGATGGCCGGGTCGCGCCGTGTCCAGTCGGCACGCAGCAGCTGCACCTGGCGCGCGGCAAAGTCGGCCAGCACCTCCGTGTCGGACAGCGTGGTTTTCTTGTTGAACTGGCAGGTCACGCACCAGGCCGCGGTGAAATCCACAAACACTGGCTGGCCGGCGGCCTGCAGGCTGGCGACCCGCTCGGCGCTCCAGGGCTGCCACAGTGCGGTGCTGTGGCCTGCGGAAGCCGATGTGGCGGCCTCCACCGGCTGCACCACCAGGCGGCCCGCCGTGGGCAGCAGCCACACGGTCAGGGCCAGCACCAGGGCGCCCAGCGCCCAGCGGCTGCGGCCCTGCAGCGTCAGCGCCCACACCAGGGCGGCCAGCAGCAGCAGCAGGCCCAGCAGCGCGGCGCTGCCGTCGATACCGCTTTGCTGGCCCAGCACCCAGACCAGCCAGACCACGGTGGCGAACATGGGAAAAGCCATGGCGCGGCGGAAGGTGTCCATCCACGCGCCGGGGCGGGGCAGCCAGCGCAGCAGCGCAGGCACCCAGCCTACGATGACAAAAGGCAGGGCCATACCCACGCCCAGGGCGGCAAACACCGTCAGCGCCTGCACGGCCGGCATGCCCACGGCAAAGCCCAGCGACGCCCCCATGAAGGGAGCGGTGCAGGGAGAGGCGATGGCCACGGCCAGCACGCCCGACAGGAACGCATCCACCACCGGGTGGCGGGCCTGGGCGCTGGCCCAGCGGCTGGGCAGCAGCATACGCAGCTCGAACAGGCCCGCCAGGTTCAGGCCGATCAGCGTGAACAGCGCGGCCAGCAGGGCCACCACGGCCGGGGACTGCAGCTGGAAACCCCAGCCCAGTTGGTCCCCCGCCGCGCGCAGGCCCAGCAGCAGGCCGCCCAGGGCCAGAAAGCTCAGCACCACGCCCGCACCATAGGCCAGGCCGGCGGTACGGCGCGCGGCCGGGGCGGTGCCAGGTTGGGCCAGGGCCAGCAGTTTGATGGCCAGCACGGGGAAGACGCAGGGCATCAGGTTCAGGATCAGGCCGCCGATCAGACCGCCCAGCACGGCCAGCCACAGACTGGACGCGCTGGCTGTGGGGGCCGGTGCCGCGGGCGTGGCCGCGTTGCGGTTGGCCTCCAGTGCCGCCGCCAGCGCCGGGGAGACGGTGGCCAGCTGCACGGCTTTCCACTGGCCTTCGACCGGTGCCTCCATGCGCCATGCCTGGGTGGGCGGGGCATGGGCCACATCGCTGCCCGCTGTGGGCAGGCCGAGCACCACCGGCAGGCTGGCGGGGGTGTCGCCGCGCATCTCGGACAGCGGCAGCTCGGCCGTCCAGGTGGCGCCCTTCCAGGCCTGGGTCCAGTCCTTGCCCAGTTCGGCGGCATGGCGGAAGGTGTCGCTGGATTCCGGGTAGAAGGCCAGGGTCTGGCCCTGGGCGGTGGCGGGCAGGCCGTTCACCTGCAGTTGCAGGCGCTCGCCGCCGGGCAGCACGGTGAAGCGGGCCTCGCCTTGCAAGGCCTGGGGGGCCTGCCGGGCAGCTGCCGCAAAGTCGGCGGCCGCCATGGCCACGCTGCCCTGTGCGGGAAGGTCCAGCGTGAAGCTGCCGTCCTCGGGAATGCATTCCACCCGGCATACCAGCCAGCTGGCCTGCAGCTGGATGCGGACCATGCCCTGGGCGTCCGGCGCAAAGCCGGCCGCGACGGTGGCGGGCACGGGCAGCAGCACCGTGCCTTCATAGCCGTAGTTCAGCAGATCGCCGACGCGGATCTGCTGGGGCATGGGCCAGGCAATGTCGCCGGCGGTGATGCCTGCCGGCAGTTGCCAGGTCAGCTGGGTGGCCAGGCCGGAATCGCCGGCGTTCTTCCAGTAGGTGTGCCAGCCCGGTTGGTGGTGGATGCGCAGCCCCAGGGTCAGAGGCTGACCGGGGGCAATGCCCTCGGGCGCCAGCGCCACCAGTTCGGCCCGCACCCGCGGGGTTTCCACCGTCGCCGATGCGCCGGGCGCTGCCGTGGCGGCCTGGGCCGATCCCAGCTTGAGCTGGATCTGTGCCTGCGCGCTGCCCGAAAACAGGAGCAGACATGCCAATGCCAGTGCGCTTAGAAACGCAAAAAAAGCAGTGAGACGAAGGCGGGGGAGCAGGGCGGTGGAGGGCAAAACGGGCATGGCGGAAGTTGGAGGCGCAGACGCCATTTTGGTTCCTGCGCAGAAAACCGGTCGCCGGGCGGCCCTGCCGCACCGGTGCCCGTGCTGATATTGCGTTGCAGCAGCCATCTGCGCCAGGGCGCTGGCGGCGGTCAGCGGTTGGCCTCGGGCTCGTCCCCACCCAGGCTGCACACGGGTGTCGGCGGCTGGCCGCCCACCTCGGCCGGTGTGGCCTGGGGCGCGGCCGGCCCGTCGGGCAGCATATGGGCCTGGCGCCAATGGCCCCAGCGGTAGTAGGCCAGACTCAGCAGCATGGCGCACAGCGAGCTGATGGGAAAGCTCCACCAGATGGCATCCACGCCCAGCCAGGGCTGCATCCACTGCGCCACGGGGACGCGCACGCCCCACAGTGCCAGACCCAGAATGACCAGGGGCGGAATCACCGCGCCGGTGGAGCGCACCACGCCCGACAGCACAAACGTCACGCCAAAGAACACAAAGGAGCCGATGGCGATGTGGTTCAGGTGGCGCGCCGGCTCCAGCGCCGCGCTGCCGGCCGGCAGAAACCAGCCCAGCACCAGCCGGTCGGCCAGCACGATCAGTGCAATCAGCAGACCGGTCATGCCCACATTGGCCCAGACACCGGCGCGGGCCGTGCCGTCCACCCGGTCCCAGCGGCGCGCACCCACGTTCTGTGCCGCCATGGACGAACAGGCCGCCCCGATGGCCATGGCCGGCATCTGCACATAGGTCCACAGCTGCAGGGCGGCGCCGTAGGCGGACGACAGCTCGACTCCGTGCAGATTGACCAGGCGCATCACCATGATCATGGACAGGGATATCAGCACGATCTGCGCCCCCATCGGCAGCCCCTTGATGATGAGGGTGCGCACGATGGTGGGCTGGGGGCGGAACAGGTGCAGCTCGCTGCGGCCTATCCACAGCGGGTGGCGGCGGCGGTACAGCCACAACAGCATGGCCACAAAGCTGATGGCATTGGCCACCAGCGTGGCCGTGGCAGCGCCGGTGATGCCCATGCGCGGCACCGGCCCCCAGCCAAAGATCAGCAGCGGGTTCAACAGCACATCCAGCACCACCACCAGCAGCAGGAACAGGAAAGGCGTGCGCGTGTCGCCCGCGCCGCGCAGCACGGCGGAGACAAAGGCAAACAGATACAGCAGCGGCATCGCCAGGAAGATGATGCGCAGATAGCTCTCCGCCAGCGGCAGCGCGGCTTCGGGCGTGTCCATCCACTGCAGGATCAGCCGCGACAGCGGAAAGCCCACCACGGCGATCAGCACCGACACCGCGCCAAAGAAGCTGGCGCTGGTGCCCATCACCGCCCGGGCCTGGGCCAGGTTCTTGGCCCCCATGGCCTGGGCCACCAGGATGGTGGCCGCCATGCCCACGCCAAACACCAGACCGATCAGCAGAAACAGGATGTTGTTGGCGTTGGCCGTGGCCGTCAGCGCCGCTTCGCCCAGGTACTTGCCTACCCACACGGCATTGACCGAGCCGTTGAGCGACTGCAGCACATTGCCCGCCAGAATCGGCAGCGCAAACGCCACCAGGGTGCGGGCGATGGGGCCTTGGGTCAGGTCGCGGATGGGAGCACGGTGCGGTGTGGATGCCATGCCGCATTGTGGCGGGCAGCGGCCGGCTGTCCAGCCGCCCTGTGACGCAGACCTGTCCGCGGGACGCGCACCATCGGCGATGGACCGCTTCCCGCCGGGGCCCGTGCGGATTCCGGTGGCCTGCTGGCCCACTGCATGCCCCTCGCATGCCTTCAGCTTGCCCTGCGCAGGGCTGTCGCCAGAGCCGGGCGCCAAGCCTCTAAGATGCGGCCATGGCCTCCCGCACTTCCACACCCCAGACTGCCGCACCCGATTCCTCCACCATGCCGCGCTGGCCCGCCCGCCACTGGGCCCAGGTGTCGGCGCGCGACTTTGCGCTGGCGCAGACCAACGGTCTGGCGGCCGCCACCGTGGCCGTGCTGCCCGTGGGCGCGGTGGAGCAGCATGGCCCGCACTTGCCGCTGTCGGTGGACAGCACCCTGGTGGACGGCATGGTGGCCGCGGCACTGCCGCACCTGCCAGCCGACACCCCGGTGCTGGTGCTGCCCACGCAGCAGATCGGCCTGAGCCTGGAGCACGAAAGCTATGCCGGCACCCTGGGCCTGTCGCCTGCCACGCTGCTGGCGCTGTGGACCGAGATCGGTGCCTGCGTGGCCCGTGCCGGCGTCAAAAAGCTGCTGATCTTCAATGCCCACGGCGGCAATGTCAGCAGCATGGACATCGTCGCGCGCCAGCTGCGCATGCAGTGCGGCCTGCTGGTCTACCACAGCAGCTGGTTCAACTTGCCGCTGCAGGGCAGCGACCAGGCGTTCAGCGTCCATGAGCACCGCTTTGGCGTGCACGGCGGGGAAATGGAGACGTCCATGCTGCTGCACCTGGCGCCCGAGCGGGTGCGCATGGAGCATGCACAGAACTTCAGCTCCACCTCCGAGCAGCGCGCGCAGCACTACCCCATTCTGGGCAACGGCAAAAGCGCCAAGCTGGGCTGGGCCATGCAGGACTACAACCCTTGCGGGGCCGCCGGCAATGCGGCCGCGGCCGATGCCGCGCGAGGCAAGGCGCTGGTGACCGCCGTGGGCGTGAGCCTGGCGGCGTTGCTGGAGGAGATGCACCGGCTGCCTGCGAGCACCGTGGGGGCGGAGCCAACGCCGCTGGGGTGAGGCGGCTGTTGCACAGCTTGGCTTGTGCTGCTTGATCGATGTGGTTTGGATCGCTGCTTGTGCGCTTGCACGTGGCGTTGGAGCCAGTTTCTATTCAGCTTCTGCTGTGGCTTTGTTTGCCGAGGCCGGGAATTCGCCCCGGCGGGCGACCTCCTTTCATTTGCGTCGCCAAATGAAAGGGGGCAAAGCAAAGGCGAGCCTGCCGGCGGCTGCGCCGTGTAACTCACTTTGCGCCTGCGGCGCTCCGTTCGAACAGACGCGGCGAGTCAGTTGAGAAAACCGAAGAGGGTGCGTGCCAGTCCTCCGCTGTGCGGCGGACTGGCACGCGGGGTTGTGTTCAGGACGGGTTTCGATCTGTTGCGGACGTTCGTCCTGAGTCTTCGGGTATCGGCGTTGCAGCGGTTACGGCCGCTCAGTTTGAAATATCGGGTTCACCATTTGGGTCAAAAGCGGAATGTCAGAAAACAAACAGCCCAATAGAACCGATAAAACCAAACTAATGCAGACTACCGATTGCGCGGAGCATAGGCCGCCTTTTCTTGAAGTTGTTTGACTTTCTTGTCTAAGGACCATGCCGCCATTTTTTGCTGCTCTTCTTCAAATCTCTCTAGATGGCCCCAGTAATCCCGATGATGTGCCTTATTAGGCGATTCGATAATGTCTTCAATGATGGCAGCAAGCTGTTGAAGCGCAGACTTCCTACGGTATAGAACAACTACGTCCAAACCGGCTATTTCTGATGTCAGACCCACATTAACCGCGTCGTTATCACGATTTAGAGCGGTGCACCACTGACCGTGCGCGAGCTTGTTTCTTAAAAGGCTTGGATCAAAAATGAACTGGTCAATCAAGCGTTCAAGCCGCTGTTTAACATTGTGTCCGTGGTTGCTTTTAGCGCCTTGGACACTATGCATAGCCAACTCGACACATTTGATCCATCCATGTTTAACACCACTAGCTTTTATGGCCTGTTTAACCTGCTGAATTTCATCGAGAGCTAATCCTTTGGGAGTGTGAAGAATTTTCGAAAAAAGAGCCTCAGCGAGGGCGCAATAGACAAGTGCAAGAATCTTGGTGTGGATGTGAACTGCCACACTATTTTTCGTTAGTAGAAGAGCATTTACTTGACGGTTAATATGCGTCCAAGAGCGCTCCAACTCTTGCACGTTCTTCGTTTGAGCACGAAAAATTTCTACCCGCTGTACTTCTTGCATGTGTTCCTCGGTAGATAAAGGGCACTGTCGACAATGCCCTTTATCTACCCGGAATCGAACCGGGATTTCCGCCAAAAAAGGCGGCGTCCTACCAAATTAGACGACAGATCCATGTGTATTTTTACATGAGAGCAATCAATATTGCAAGCGTACTAAAACATGGGAATGACGGCTTGTGGCCGATTCCCGACAGCGTTGAATAAGCAAACCCAGAATCCGAACAGCGGCAGGTTCGTCACAGCGTTTGTGCTCCCGCGTGCCAGCCGCAGCGCAGCTGCGCACTGGCACGCCTTGGTTCCACTGACTCGCCGCGTTGGTCCGAACGGAGCGCCGAAGGCGCGCAGTGAGTTATGCGGCGGGTATTCAAAGCGCGCTCTTTCCCCACTTTCTCGCGCGCCAGCGAGAAAGTGGGTCGCCCGCCGGGGCGAAATCCCGGCCTCGGAATCACGCTGCACGACGAGGACTGAAGTCGACTCCAATCAGAGCGTCTGATAGCGGCCCGTGCGCTCCCGCGCAGCACAATCTGCCTATTGGAATCACGCCGCCACCGGCCCCGCCTTTCCGTTTTCCACCACAAACTGCGCCAGGGTGTAGACCGGGCTGTCGGCGTTCAGCGGGTCGGCCACGGCGCGCAATTGGGTGCGCAGGGTCTGGGGGGTGATGTCCACCAGGCTGTAGCCGCGTTCTTCGCAGCGGGCCAGCAGCACCTGGGGGTTGTGGGCGCGCAGGGCGTCCACCTTGTCCTGGGTGGTGCCGCTGCGCGAGCTGATGGAGGTGCCGCAGAATTCGCTGGCCAGCACGGGGTTGTCCTTGTCCAGCGGCCGGTCGACCAGGGTGGGGACGGCGCAGACATAGTTCTGGTGGATGTCGCCGCCCAGCAGCACGCTGTTGTGCGGGGCGGCGTCGGCGATCTGCCGGGTCAGGCGCTGGCGGGCCGCCGGGTAGCCGTCCCAGCTGTCGGTGGACTGGGTGCCGCTGGGCCGGCGGCGGGCGGTGAACAAGGTGGTCTGGGCGACCACGCTCCAGCGCGCGGCTTTCGCGCGGTGGCGGCTGTCGGCCTGCAACTGGCGGCCCAGCCAGGCTTCCTGCTCCCGGCCCAGAAAGCTGCGGGCGGGGTCGAACAGCTCCGGGCAGCGGTCCGCGTGCACGCTGCCGCTGTCGGCCTTGCCCGGTGTGCGGCAGGCCTGCGGGCTGCGGTACTGGCGGCCGTCCAGCAGGTGGAACCGGGCCAGCGATCCCCAGTGCAGACTGCGGTATAGCTGCAGCCCCTGCATGCTGCGCTGCAGTGCCCCGGCGCGCAGCGGCATGTTTTCATAGAACGCCTGCCAGGCGGCCATGCGCCGGGCCAGAAAGGCGGTGGCATCGCCCAGGCCCTGGTCGGCCGCATAGTCGTTTTCCACCTCGTGGTCGTCCCAGATCACGCTCCAGTTGCACTGGGCGTGGGCGGCCTGCAGCAGCGGATCGCTTTTGTGCAGCGCATAGCGGTCACGGTAGTCCTGCAGGGTGCGGGCCGTGCGCAGCGGCTGGGGACGGGCCAGGCCTTCGGTCTTGGCGGGCTGGGCGTACTCGTAGATGTAGTCGCCCAGGAACAGCACCAGGTCCGGCTGGTCCTGCACCACGGAACGCCAGGCGGCATAGTGGCCGTGCTCCCAGCGCTGGCAGGAGGCAAAGGCCAGGCGCAGCCGCTGCACTGCCGCGCCGGGCGCTGGCGCGGTGCAGCAGTGCCCGGTGGTGCTGGTGGCATCGCCCTGCATGAAGCGGTAGAAGTAGCGGCGCCCTGCTGCCAGCCCGTTGACCTGCACATGCACGGCATGGCCCCATTCCGGCAGAGCCCGGGTCTGGCCGCTGGCGGCGATGCGGCGAAAGCCCGGGTCGTGGGCCAGCTCCCAGCGCACGGTCAACGCCGGCAACTGCGGCGCATCCGCCTGGCCCAGCCAGCGGGCGGGCGGCGTCAGCCGGGTCCAGAGCAGCACGTTGTCGGGCTGGGGGTCGCCACTGGCCACGGCCAGGGTGAACGGGTCGTGGTCGGGGTGAGCGATTCCGCTGGCAGGGGCGCTGCGGGCCCAGGCGGGCAGCAGCCCCAGTGCGCCGCCCAGGCCGGCGGCCTGCAGCAGTTGGCGGCGGGTGGGTGGCGGGCAGACAGAAAGAGGGTGGGTCATGGCGGGCCGGTCACGCGTTCTGGTGCCGTGCGGGTGGCGTTTCCGATGGCGATGGCCGTTCACGTGGTCGGGCCGGTGCGGCTGTGCGCCTGCGGGCCCGTGCCGCCATGGACCATGGGTTGAATGGTCTCAGCAGAAAGTATCCATGCCGCGCGGCAGCAGGCGCAGGTGGGTGAACTGCCAATGGTGCAGCGCCTCGCGCAGGATCAGCAGGGCTGCAGCCCCGTACGGATCGCCGGGCAGGTCCTGGTCCGTGCCGCCGTAGTGGCGGCTGGACTGGGCCACCAGGCGCTCGAACAGCGCCTCGACGGCCTCGCGCGTGACGGCGGGTGGCGCGCAATCGGGGGCGGGCGGGAGCATGCCCAGCTCCGGATCGCCGGCGGCCTGGCGGGCGATCTGCAGCAGCAGCGGATCCCGCGTGGCCAGCACGGTGTGGGGCGGAACCAGGCGGGCCAGCGGCATCACGGCGTCTTCCACCACCATGATGCCAGCCTCCAGCTGGGCGGGCGTGGGCATGTCGCGCTTGAAGGTGCGCTGCGTCAGCATGTGCAGGCCCAGGTGCATGTAGTGCACCACCGGCGTGGGGTGGCCCTGGTTGCCTTCGCTGACCAGCAGGTAGCAGGCGGAATCGCCCACATCGAACAGGGCCACCGCTTCGTGGGCCTGCACCGCCGGCCCCAGCAGTGCGCGCAGCTGCTGCATGGTGGCGACCGTGGGCGTGGGGTCGAGGGAGGGGTCTTGTTCGGGGCGGAGAACGGTTCCGGACATGGCGCGCAGGCTCCGTGGCGGTGCAAAACCCCGGTTGTAAGCCAATCGGCAAAGCCCTACGCCCAGGGTAGGGCGCAGACCAGGGAATACGCCCAGGGACATGCCCGGGCCTGCGTCAGGCGAAGGTGGCCCAGTCGCGGGTCTGCGGCGTATCCAGGTGGTTCAGCGTGTTGAAGGTCTGCAGCATCATGCGTTTGGGGCTGATGCTGAACTCCGTCACCGCGCTGTTGCGGATGCGCATGTTCAGCGCAATGCTGGCTTCGGGCGTGGTGCCCAGGACCTGGGCCACGGCGGCGGAAATGGGGCCGCCGCTGCTGACCACCAGTACATTGCCGCCCGCGTGCTGCTGGCGGATGCGCTCCAGCGTGCTGCGGATGCCGGCGGAGAAGTCGTCCCAGCTGGGCATGCCGGCAGGGGTGATGACACCGCTCATCCACTGGGCCAGTGCATCGCATAGCAGGCGGAAATGGTGGCGGTAGCGCTCGGGGGTGTCGGCCTTGCCCAGCGGTTCGGGGTGGATGCAGCGGATCAGCGCGTGGCTGTCGTATTCGTTGAGGGCCGGAAGTGCCTCGGCGGCAGGCAGGCCCGGCAGCTGGCGGGCAATGCCTTCCAGCGTCTGGGCGTGGCGGCGCAGCGTGCCGGTGAACACGGCGTCGAACGGCTGACAGCGTTCCTGCCAGTACTGGCCCAGGCACTCGGCCTGCTCCATGCCCCGGGGGCTGAGCTGGTCATAGTCGTCGGCCCCGAAAGATGCCTGGCCGTGGCGTACAAGGTAGAGGGTTCCCATGCCGCGCATTGTGGGCAGGCGGCTGGCGCGCACATGTCGTGCGGGCGACGCGAAAGCCGTGCGCTGTCGCCTGCGCGTCCGGTGCGCCCGGGGAGCTGGGCCGCCCGTCGGGAGGCCGGGCCTGTGTTTACAGCAGGACCTGGCCTTGCACGCAGGTGACCGTGTGCCCGCCCACCCACAGAGCGCCGCTGGCATCGGGGGCGATGGCGATCTCGCCCGCACGGCCCACGCACACGCCCTGGTTGGCGGTATAGGGTGCCTGCAGCCAGCCCTCGGCGGTCAGCCACTGTGCCAGGGCTGCGTTCAGGCTGCCAGTGACCGGGTCTTCCATGGCCTGGGAGGGGACCAGGCCGCGCACTTCCAGCTGTACGCTGGCGGCGGCTGGCGCAGTTTCACCCACGCGGCTGCCGGCAAAGGCCCGCGCTTCGCGGCTGGAGCGGCCGATCAGGGCGCCGGCATCTTCCTGCGGGTAGCGGGCCGCCAGGCCCAGTTTCTGGCCGGTGGCCGCCAGGCGCGGCCAGTCCGGCTCCAGGGCCAGCAGGGTGTCGGGATCGTCCAGCAGCACGCCCATCCAGGGGCTGCCGTTGTACAGCTGCTGGGCGGCCAGCACCTGGGCGGGCTCCAGGCCCAGTGCCGCCGTGACCTGGGCCAGCAGGGCCGGGTCCACCGCCTGGCGCTGGAGTGCCGGGGCGCAGAACGCCAGGCGCTGGTCGCGCCGGGCAATCTGCACCAGGCCCTGTTGGCATTCCTGCAGCACATGGCTGCTGCTGTGTGGCTGGCCGCCCTGGGCCAGCCAGGCATGGCAGCTGCCCAGCGTGGGGTGGCCGGCAAAGGCCAGTTCGCCCCGGGGCGTGAAGATGCGCAGGCGGTAATCGGCCCCTTGCGCCGCCGCTTCGGCACTGGGGGGCAGCACGAAGGTGGTTTCGGACAGATTGGTCCAGCGGGCGAACTGCTGCATCTGCGCGTCCGACAGGCCGGCGGCATCCAGAACCACGGCCACCGGGTTGCCCTGGTAGGGAACGGCAGTGAAGACATCGACGGTCATCAAGGGGCGGGAGCGCAGGGCGGAGGCAGGCATGGCGGCAGGCAAGGGCAGAAAAGAACAACGCGGTGCAGGCTGTGGCTGAATGGGTTCAGGCAGCCCGGCACCGCGCCGGAGGTGCCACGCACGGGGCGTGGCGGCACACAGGCGCTCAGGCCTGGGATTGTGCGCGGATGGCGTCCGCCAGGGCGGCGATGCCCTGGTTGATCTGCTCGGCCGACACGGTCACATAGGACAGGCGCAGGGTGTTGGTCTGGGCGTCACCGGCATAGAAAGGCGCGCCGGGCACAAAAGCCATCTGGCGCTCCACAGCCTTGGCCAGCAGGGCCTGGGCGTCCATGCCCTGGGGCAGCTGGACCCACAGGAACATGCCGCCGACCGGGCGGGTCCACTGCACGTCCAGGCCGGCCATTTCGCGCTCCAGCGCGGTCAGCATCACATCGCGCTGGGCCTTGTACATGGCACGGATGGTGGGCACATGGCGGTCCAGGAAGCCGTCCTTGATGACTTCGGCCACCACGCGCTGGTTGAAGCTGGGGGTGTGCAGGTCGGCGGCCTGCTTGGCCTGGGTCAGCTTGCCGTAGACCGACTTGGGCGCCACGATGAAGCCAATGCGCAGGCCGGGGGCCAGCACCTTGGAGAACGAGCCCATGTAGATCACGCCTTCGGGGTTGCGCGCGGCCAGGGGCAGGGGGGGCTCGCCTTCGTACCAGAGGTCACCGTAGGGGTTGTCTTCGATCAGCGGAATGTCCAGTTCCTTGGCCTTTTCCACCAGGGCCTGGCGGCGCGCTTCGCTCATGGTGCGGCCGGTGGGGTTCTGGAAGTTTGGCAGCACGTAGGCGACGCGGGCCTTGTCGGCACCGCTGCCCACCTTGGCGGCAAAGTCGTCCACCAGCATGCCTTCGTCATCGCTGTCCACGCCCTCGGCCACCGGCTCCATGGGGGTGAAAGCCTGCAGGGCGCCCAGGTAGGTGGGCTTTTCGACCAGGATGCGGCTGCCTGCGTCCAGGAACACCTTGCCGATCAGGTCCAGCGCCTGCTGGCTGCCGGTGGTGATCAGGATCTGCTCGGGGTCGACATTCCAGGGCAGGAAATCGGCAATCGCCTGGCGCAGGGCCGGCAGGCCTTCGGTGGTGGAGTACTGCAGAGCGGCGGCGCCGTCACGCTGCATCACGGTCTGGCAGGCGGCGGTGAACGCGTCCAGGGGGAAGGCCTTGGGGGAAGGCAGGCCACCGGCCATGCTGATGATGCCGGGGCGGTCGGTCAGCTTCAGAATTTCGCGGATCGCGGAGGAATTCATCTTGGCGGCACGTGCAGCCAGGGTCCAGTTCGTCATAACTCAATCTCAAAAATCGGCGCACGCCCTGTGCGGGCGCGTTGCGGCGGAAGGAGCATGCCGTTGTGCAGCATGTGCCGGCGAGCAGTGCGAGCGCTGGCATCGGCAGGCGCAGGCAGGGACGGTCGGCAGGAAACAGGGGGGCACAGCCTTTGGGGATAACGCAGGCTGCGGATGAGAGCTATTGTGGGGGGGCGGATGGCATGGCTGGGAAAGTTGGGGAAAAAAACTGTGTGCAGTCTGGGGGTGTCAGGCACCAAATTGGGGAGGGGATAGGAGTCCGGCTCAGGCCCGCAGCATCCACGCCGCGGTCAGCACCAGCAGCGCGGCCATGCCACGGTTGAACCACAGCAGCCGCCGGCCCTGGGCCAGCCAGCCGCGCAACAGCGCACCGATGCAGGCGTAGAGCAGGTTGCTGGCAAAGGCATAGCAGACCATGACCGGCAGCACCACGGCCAGGCGCTGCAGGCCATCGGGCTGGCCGGCCACCCAGCCGGCGACGATGGTGAGCGCCAGCAGCCAGGCCTTGATGTTGACGAACTGCAGGGCCACGCCCTGCCAGAAACCGACGTGCAACTGTTCGCTGCGGGCCTGGGCCAACTGGCCGCTGTTCCACAGCCGGAATGCCAGCCATAGCAAATAGGCAATGCCCACGCCCTGGATCAGCCAGCGCAGCGCCGGGGCGGCCGTGACCATGGCGCCGATGCCGGCAGCGCACAACAGCAGCAACATGCTCCAGCCGCAGGGCACGGCCAGCACAAAGCGCATGCTGCGACGCAGGCCGAGGTTGGCGGCCAGGGCGGTGGACAAGGTGGTGTTGGGGCCGGGGCTGAAGCTCATGGCCGAGGCCAGCACCAGCAGGGCGGTGAATTCGTGCAAAGGCATGGGAGACGGGAACAATCCGTGCCACTGTAGGCGCGGGCGTGCCGTTTGCCTACGGCGCTATCCCTAGGGTGCAGCCTTGGGTGTGGGGGGGCATGCGCTGCGGCAAAGCCAGAAAAGGTGCTGCTGAAGCGGCTGTCCGGGCTGGTTGTCCGGTCCCGTTCGCCCACATGGGCACCGGCGCTCATTGAAGCCACGGCGCAGTGGGCGTACCGCTGCGCTGGCTGTGTCGTGCTTTTCGGCACAGTGCCGCAGAAGGGGCTGTTTTTACAGTGCCAGGCGCTCGGCCGGCCATTCGCTGATGGTGCGCAGCAGCGTGCGGTTCACATGCTCCAGGTCGATGTCGTAGCGTGCACACAGCTCGCGCACCACGGGGCCGTCTTCCTTTTCCAGCGCCTTGGCCAGCAGCAGGCTCGGGGCGTAGGGACCGTCTTCCTCCACCGCGGCTTCGTGGATGCGCTCGGACAGCGGCAGGCGCTGCAGCGTCTGGCTCAGCGGCTCGTCCAGCAGCTCGTCCAGGCGCGAGAACAGGCCGCACAGATAGACCTCGCTGCGCAGCTCCTGGCTGACGCCGGGGTCCAGCAGGCGTTCGGTCAGCTGGGCACGCATCACGGTGGCGGCGCGGATGGGCTGCAGGTCCTTGTCGGCGCTGGCCTGGGTCAGCTGGTTGGCCAGCCACTGCTTGAGTTGGCTGTAGCCCAGCATCACAAAGCCCATGCGCAGCGAGTCCACCCCCGAGCGCAGGGCCAGCGAGGCCGAGTTGGTGAACACCATGAAGCGGTAGGCCAGCATGGGGTCTTCGCTCAGGATCTGCTCGAAGGTTTCAAAGGATTCGTCCGCATCCACGGCCTTGAGCAGGCGCATCACATGGTCGTGGCTGGGGGCCAGCGCCCGTTCGCCGCGCAGCTTGTGCTGCACGTCTTCCGACGGCCAGCCCGCAATGGCAGCAGCGCGGTGCTGGTCCAGGCAGCGGTGCATGATGGCGCGGCTGTGCAGCTCTTCATACATCTGGCCGTCCAGCAGCGCCAGATGTTCGGGAGCCGGTGCGCCGGGCGACAGCTGCATCAGCTGGATGGCATCCTGCGGTGCCAGGCGCAGCATGCTGCTTGTGAACCAGCGGGCGCTGTCGGCATCGGGCAGGTCGTTGAGCGCTCCGCGCCACACCAGGCGCACACCGCGCGCCTGGGCACGCTGCACCAGGTCGTAGAGCGCGGAATCGGCCAGCCATTCGCCGCGCACTTCGATCAGCTGCTGCGCATCGCGTACGGTGTGCTGCAGCAGCAGACCCAGCAGGTGGCGCGACTGGGGCGACAGAATGAGCCGGGGCGCCGTGGGCGCCGCCATTTCCTGCAGCATGCGCAGGAAATGCGGGACATCGGGCTGGTCGTCGCCGCCCTCGTGCATGAAAAGCTGCACACCCACCAGTTTGCGGGCGGCATTCCACAGTGGGCGGTAGCCCAGGGCCAAAGAGGTGAGCGCAGTCTGAACCATGCAGCGATATTAGGCCGAAGCCCGCCCCGTCAGTTGATGAAATTGAACAGCGACAGCTTCTGGATGGAAGCGTAGGACTGCATGGCAGCCGACACCGTCAGCTGCTGGTTCTGCAGCAGGGACAGCGCAGCAATGTATTCCGAGTCGTTCATGTCTTCGGCTGCGGCGCGCTGGCCTTCCATCTGTTCGTTGCGCGCCAGCAGGGTCTTGCCGATGCGGTCGGACTGTTGCATCAGATCGCCGGCATAGCTGCGCACCGTCGAGACACGGTTCATGGCGGTGTCGATTTCGGCCTGCACCTTGGCCAGGCCATGGGCCAGTTCGCCGAAGGCGGTGGTGCCATCCATCTTGCCGCTGTTGCGGGAGGCGGCAATGGCGCTGTCCAGTACCGAGAACAGGTCGGTGCGTTCGCTTTGCTTGACGGTGAAACCGTCGCCGTTGGCCGGCACGCCGGTGATGGTCAGGTCCATGCCGCCCACGCGGATGGCGTCCCCCGACTTGTAGGCCAGGTTGGTCATGGGGTTGCCGGCCGTGTCATTGACCGGGTTGCCGGCGCTGTCGACCACGCTGTAGGTGGTGGTGCCGCTGGCATCGACCGAGAACTGGATGGTCTGCGGGCCCACGAAGGCGGCGGCGGCCGAAGGGTCCTTGATGGTGCCGACATTGCTCCAGGCCTTGCCGGTGTTGGGGGTGTAGGTGGGCGGGGTGGTGGCCGGGGTCACTTCCACGCCCAGTTCCACGGCCAGCACGCCGTTGCCGGTGGAGCCGCTCATGAAGGCCAGGGCGCCGTCCAGGGTGCTGGCGATGCCGTAGTCGCTGCTCGACTGCTGGCCGGCCTGGCCGTCGTACTGGTACTTGCCGGAGATGACCTGCTCCTGGCTGTCCAGGCCGCGGAACAGGGGCAGGCCGTTGCTGTCCTTGCGGTTGGCGTAGCCCAGGATCTGGTTGCGCAGGCTTTCCATCTGCTGCACCAGGGCATCGCGTTCGGTCTGGGTGAAGCTGCCGTTGCCGGCCTGCACGGTCAGGTCGCGAAAGGCCTGCAGCGCGTCCACCATTTCGCCCAAGGTCGATTCGCCATAGGTGATGGTGGCTGTCTGCGCGTCCAGCGCGCGCTGGTCGGTGTCCAGGCGCGACAGACGGGTGCGTGCACGTTCGGCCTGGGCGGCGCCGACGGGGTCGTCGCTGGCGCGCAGGACTTTTTTCTTGGCCGAGACATGCTCGATCTGGTCGGCCAGCTCTTTTTGCTGCTTGCTCAACATGTTCACGGTGTTCGCGTACATGGTGGCCGTGCTGTAACGGTTGACGTTCGCCATGGAAAGCTCCTACAGAATCAGTGGTTGACGGCGTTGAGCACGCTGTCAAAAAGGCTTTGGGCGATCTGGATCACCTTGGCCGACGCCTGGTAGGCCTGCTGGAACTGCAGCAGGCGGGCCGCTTCCTCGTCCTGGTTCACGCCGGAGACTGCGGTGCGTTCGTTTTCCAGGCTGGCCGCCACATTGGCTGACAGCTCGGCGGCGTACTGGGCGCTTTGGGTGCGGGTGCCGACCACGGCCATGGCCGAGGAGAAGCCGTCGGTCAGCGTGGTGCCGTTGTCGAAGATCTTGGCATCGCGCAGATCCAGGAAGGCCGTGGCATTGCCGGAGTTGCGCTTCCAGGCGTCGCCCAGCGCGGGTTCCAGGGCATTGCTCACCTGCACGGTGTCGCCGGTCTTGGGCGTGCCGTTCAGCGTGATCTGCCAGCCGTCGATGTTGATGGGCTTGCCCGATTGGTAGGGCTGGGGGCCCGACAGGTTGCCGGGGTAGTCGTAGGTGATGGCGCCCGTGCCGGGATCGACCGTGAAGGTGATGGCCACCGGGGTGCCGATGGGCGGCACACCCGTGCCCGTGGACTTGAGCTGCAGCAGTTGCAAGGTGCCCTGGTTGTCCTGGCTGATGGCCGCCGACACCGGGTTGGACACGGCCAGATCGTCGGGCGTGTAGACCAGGGCCTTGATGTCGCTGGCAGCGGAGCTGAAGGGCTTGAACAGAATGCTCTGGCCTTGTGCTCCCGAATTGGCATCAGCATCCAGCGAGAAGGTCAGTCCGTCGACCGTGAAGGTGGAGGAACCGGCGGTGGGGCCGGCGGCATAGCCCAGTGCGGGGTCGGTCAGGGCACGGGTCTTGCCGTCCGACAGGCGCACGATCTTGGTGTCGGCCGGGTGGCTGGCACCGAACACGATTTTGTAGTCCGAGGCCACCAGGGCATGGGTGTCGGTGAACGCGACCGAGGCCGAGGGCGTTCCCAGGTCATAGCCGGGGATGTTGCTGTAGCCCGGCATGCTGGTGGGCAGGGCAAACAATTCGGTGCCGGGCACGCCGCTGAGTGTCAGGCCCAGCTGGTTCTGCTTGTTCAGCTCGGTCCCGATGGACAGCGCCAGGCGGCCCATCAGGTTGCGCCCTTCGACCAGATCTTCGTTGTTGAACTTGAGCAGGCCCGCAATCTCGCCGCCCGCCACCATGCCTGCCGTCAGTTCCACCTTCTCGCCATTGGGCTGGCTGAAGTACAGCGACAGCTTGCCGCTGCCGGGGTAGTTGGTGGATTCGCTGACGCTCAGCTGCGCGGCGCTGGCGCCCAGCACCAGGGCCTGGCTGCCACCCACGAACAGGTTGATGCTGCCGTCATCGGCCGCCACCTGGGTGGTCTTGACGTACTGGTTGATCTCGCGGACCACCTGGTCGCGCTGGTCCAGCAGGTCGTTGGGGCTGTGGCCGGCGGCCAGGGCACGGCTGATCTGGGTGTTGAGCGTGGCCACCTGGGTGGCCAGGCTGTTGACCACGATCACATCGTTGCCGATCTGCTGCTTGGTGACATAGTCCTGCTCTTCCAGCGCCGTGGAGGAGGCGCGAAAGCGCGATGCCAGCTCGGACATGCGGGTGAGCACCACATTGCGTGCCGTGGAGTCGGTCGGCGAGGTTTCCAGGTCGGCAAACGCATTCATCATGTTGGTGATGGCGGCACCCAGGCCTGCGTCACCGCCGGCGTAGACGTCCTGCATCTGCGTCAGCGACTGGGAGCGTGCGGCATCGGCGGCGCTGGCGGCGTTGGCCGCGTTGGATTGCTTGTTCAGCAGCTCGCTGTAGTTGCGCATCACCGTGGCGACGGACACGCCGTTGCCGATGTAGCCGTTGCCCCGGTTCTGGCCGGCGACGGTCTGCAGCGCCACGGTCTGGCGCGAATACCCCGGCGTGTTGACGTTGGCAATGTTGTGGCCGATGGTCTGCAGGGCAGCCTGGTTGGCCGTCAGGGCCGAGACTCCGACATTCAGTAAGCTCATGTTGGCGCTTCCTTAAGCTTGGTTGCTGCGCTGCACGGCCACGGCACTTTCGATGGCGCGGGTCAGCTTGTTGGCGTATTGGGGATCGGTGGCGTAGCCCGCTTGCTGCAGGGCCTTGGCGTAGGCATTGGCCGAGCCGGCGCTGGCCACGTTCTGGGCCTGTTCGTAGCGCGGGTTCTCGGTGATCAGGCGGGCGTAGTCGCGGAACGAGTCTTCATACGAGTCGTAAGCGCGGAACTTGGCCTTGACCTTGCGGGGCACGCCGTCGATGTATTCGGTGGTGGTGACTTCGGCCACCTTGCCGTTCCAGCCCTTGCCGGCCTTGATGCCGAACAGGTTGAAGGAGTTGCTGCCGTCGGCGTTGCGGATGGCGCTCTTGCCCCAGCCGGTTTCATGGCCGGCCTGGCCCACCATGAAGCTGGCGGGAATGCCGCTTTCCTGGGCCACGCGCTGTGCGGAGGGCAGGTGCGCCTGGACAAAGCTGTCGCGTCCCTTGGGGGGCGGCGCATAGGCGTCCACCGCCGGGGTGCTGCCCTTGCTCCAGCTGCTGCCGCTCAGGCTGGTGGCGGCCCGGCTCTGGCTGGCAAAGCTGAGGGTGGACGTCATGCTGAAGTTGCGCTGCGCCAGGGCGTTGTCATCGCCCAGCAGGCTGGACAGCTCGCCGGTCACATTGGCGGCGGCGAGGTTGTCCTTGCCGATGGAGCGCGAGATCTGGGCCGTGATGGCATCGCTCAGGCCCCGGGGCATGCCGGACATGGCGACCGACATCTGCTGGTCGTACATGTCGTTGGCCAGGCTGGTGGCCGAGTTGTCCAGCAGGCCCGACTTCATGGTCGCGTCGCGCATGCTCTTGATCATCTCGCGCATGAACAGCGATTCGAGCTGCTTGGCCGCTTCGCGTGCGGCCTTGGGGTCATTCGACTGGGTCTTGAGCGAGTTGAGGGACTGGACGTCGCTGACCAGCGCGTTCTGGGCGTTGAAGGAGAGGGAGCTCATATCACCTCCAGTTCGGCGTTCAGTGCGCCGGCGGACTTGATGGCCTGCAGGATGGCCAGCAGATCCTGGGGAGTGGCCCCCAGGGCGTTGAGGGAGCGCACCACGTCGGACAGCTGGGGCGAGGCGGGCATGTTGATGACCTTGCCCGGCTCTTGCGAGACCTGGATGGAGGCTTTTTCCGCCACCACCGTCTGGCCTTGCGAGAACGGGCCTGGCTGGCTGATGACGGGGGTGGAATTGATGGTGATGGCCAGGTTGCCGTGGGCAATGGCGCAGGGGCCCAAGGTCACGGCCTGGTTCATCACGATGGAGCCGGTGCGGGCGTTGATGACCACCTTGGCGGCCGGCTTGCTGTTTTGCAGCGTCAGCTCTTCGATGTCGGCAATGAAGCTGACCCGGGCGCCCGACAGCTCGGGGGCGCGCACTTCCACGGTACGGCCATCCAGCGCTGTCGCGGTGCCCGCGCCGTGGCGGTTGTTGATGGCCTTCACGACCTGGCTGGCCATCTGAAAATCCGAGGCGTTCAAGCCCAGGCGGATGGTGCTGCCTTCGTTGAGCGGCGTCGGGATGGCGCGTTCCACCTGGCCGCCCAGCGGAATGCGGCCGGCGCTCAGGTGGTTGATCTGGACCTTGGAGCCGGCCTGGGAGGCCCCGGCACCACCCACCACCATATTGCCCTGGGCCAGCGCGTAGATTTCGCCGTCGGCACCGCGCAGCGGGGTGACGATCAGCGTGCCGCCCTTGAGCGACTTGGCGTTGCCCATGGAGGACACCACCACGTCAATCTGCTGGCCGGGCTGGGAGAAGGGGGGGAGCTCGGCGGTGACGATCACGGCCGCCACGTTCTTGAGCTGCAGACTGTTCATGTTGGCAGTCGCCGGCAGCGTGATGCCCATTTGCTGGAGATAGTTCGCCAGCGTCTGCGTGGTGTAGGGCATCTGCGTGGTCTGGTCGCCCGTGCCATCGAGGCCGACCACCAGGCCATAACCGGTCAACTGGTTGCTGCGTACGCCTTGCACGGCAGCCACTTCCTTGATGCGCACGGCCTGTGCGGGCGGTGCCAGCATGCTGCCGCACAAGGCAGCGAGCAGGAAAATGCCGTGAGCTGTGCGGAACTTGGGAAGTGTGGACAGTACTTTCATACTGCCCAATTCTGGAGAGGATCAGAACGGCATAAAGTTCAAAAAGAACGAGGACAACCAGCCAATTGACTGGGCTGATCCCTGCTGGCCGCGGCTGCGCGACTCCACGCGCACATTGGCCACCTGGGTGGAGGCAATCACGCTGTTGGGCTGCAGCATGTAGGGGTCCACGGTGCCGGTGAAGCGCAGCACATCGACGTTGTGGTTCACGCCGATCTGCTTCTCGCCCGCCACGATCAGGTGGCCGTTGGGCAGCACATCGATGACGGTGGTGGTGATGGAGCCGGTGAAGGCGTTGGCGCTTTCGGTGCCGCCGGCGCCGGAGAACTTGTTGTCGCTTTCCATGCCGGCGCCGAGCTTGCCCAGAATGCTGGCGCCGGGCTTCATGAACGGAATGGCGCTGACGCTGGAGTTCATCTCGTTGCTGCGGTTGACGCTGGACGACTGCTTCTGGCTGGCGGTGACCTTTTCCGTGATGGCAATGGTCACGATATCGCCCACCAGGCGGGCCTTGCGGTTTTCAAACGGCGGGCGGTAGCGGTTGCTCTGGAACAGGCTGCCGGTCGTGGTCGCAGACGGAGCGGGCGCGGTGATGGCGGCGGCCGTCAGCGGCTGGGTGGGCAGACCCATTTCCACCGGCGGCGGATCGTTGAAGGCGCAGCCGCTCAGGACCAGGGTGGCGCCGATCCAGATGCTGGTGCGCAGGGGCGGGCGGCCAGGGGTCGGGCGGTGCGACAGCAGCGAAAAACGGGAGGGCGTGGTCATGGCAGGTATTCCATTCGCAAAATCAGGAGTGGCTTGAGCAAGCACCACAAGGTTTTCAAGGTGGACTTCACCTGAAAACCTTGCTGGATAAGCTGAAGCAGCTCACTTAATAAGAGAGCTTGAGAATCAGAGCTGCGAGAGCTTGGCCAGCATCTGGTCACTGGTGGAGATGGCCTTGGAATTCATTTCGTAGGCACGCTGGGTCTGGATCATGGCCACCAGTTCTTCCACCACGTTCACATTGGACGATTCCAGAAAGCCCTGCATCACCGTGCCCAGATTGTTGGAGCCGGGTGTGCCCGCCTGCGGCGTGCCCGAGGCCGGGGTTTCACGGAACAGGTTCTCGCCCAGCGGCTCCAGGCCGGCGGGATTGATGAACGATGCCGTATTCAGCTGGCCGATCTGCTGGGGGGTGGCGCTGCCGGACACCGTCACTTCCACCAGGCCGGTCTTGCTGATGCTCAGGCGGGTGGCGTTGGCAGGCACGGTGATGCCGTCCAGCAGCGGGTAGCCGCCGGCGGTGACCAGCTGGCCGGTGCCGTTCTTGCTGAAGGTGCCGTCACGGGTATAGGCCGTGGTGCCGTCAGGCATCTGGATCTGGAAGAAGCCGTCGCCGCTGATGGCCACATCCAGGTCCTTGCCGGATTCCAGCGGCGTGCCCTGGGTGAAGTTGCGCGTGGTGGCCACGGTGCGCACGCCCAGGCCCAGGTGCATACCGGTGGGCAGGGTGTTCTGCTCGTCGGC
This sequence comes from Comamonas sp. CMM03, assembly GCF_019218715.1. Lineage (NCBI taxonomy): Bacteria > Pseudomonadati > Pseudomonadota > Betaproteobacteria > Burkholderiales > Comamonadaceae > Comamonas > Comamonas sp. CMM03. The sequence goes on from NZ_JAHUXB010000003.1 coordinate 640,232, forward strand.
CTGGGAACCGACCTGGCGCAGGTTCTGGTAGATCAGGTCTTCGAACACGGCGCTCTGGCGCTTGTAGCCGGTGGTCGAGACGTTGGACAAGTTGTGCGAGACCACGTCCATGTTGGTCTGCTGGGCCTGCATGCCGGTCTTGGCAATCCACAGGGAATTCATCATGGCAAGGGTTCCTTCCGTATTCGGTGTGTGGGCTGCGCGCGGATCAGCCGTTCATGCTCAGCAGCTGGCTGGCCGTCTTGTCATTGCTTTCGGCCGTTTGCAGCATCTTGATCTGCTGCTCGAACTGGCGCGAGGCGGCGATCATGCCCACCATCTGTTCGACGGCGTTCACGTTGGAGCCTTCCAGGGTGCCGGCCACCAGACGGGCATTGCCGTCGTTGGGCAGGTCGCCGTTCACACCACGGAACAGACCGTCATCGCTGCGCTTGATGGCCTGGTCGGCCGTGGGGGTGACCATCTTGAGGCGGCCTATGCTCATGGGTGGCTGGTTGGGCAGCGTGGCCACCACGGTGCCGTCGGCACCGAAGTTGAGCTTGGCGTTCTGGGGAATGTCGATGGGCGTGCCGCCATCGGACAGCACGGGCAGGCCGGTGGCGGTGACCAGCTGACCCTGCTCGGTCACTTCCAGTGCGCCGTTGCGAGTGTAGGCCTCCATGCCGTCCATGCCCTGCACGGCAAACCAGGCGTTGCCACGGGCCATGAGGTCGGTGTTCTTGCCGGTGGTCATGGCCGGGCCGGGAGTTTCCAGGTGGCCGGACGTGGCGTCCAGCGCAAACACGCGGGTGGTGGAGCCCTGGCCTTGCACGGGGACCGAACGGAATGTGGTCATTTCCGAACGGAAGCCCGTGGTCGAGGCATTGGCCAGGTTGTTGGACAGCACCGCCTGCCGCTGGGCAGCGGCGTTGGCACCGGTCATGGTGGTGTAGATGATGCGGTCCATTACAAACTCCTAGTTGCGCGTGTCGGGTTGCGCTTAGCGCAGGTTGACCAGGGTCGAGAAGATCTGGTCCTGGGTCTTGATGGTCTGGGCGTTGGCCTGGTAGGCACGCTGCGCGGTCATCATGTTCACCAGTTCGGCCGTCAGGTCGACGTTGGACTCTTCCAGCGCATTGCCCTGGATATCCCCAAAGCTGCCGCTGCCGGCCGATCCATAGACGGCGGGGCCGGAGTCATTGGAGGCGAGCCAGTTGTTGTTGCCGTCGGGGATCAGGCCCTGGGAGTTCGTGAACTTGGCCAGGGCGATCTGGGCTTCGGCGCGGGTGACGCCGTTGGAGTAGGACGCCATCAGCGTGCCATCCTTGGAGACGTTGACGCTGGTCAGCTCGCCGGAGGCATAGCCGTCCTGCGTCAGCTTGGCCACGGACCAGGCGCTGCCGAACTGGGTGGCCTTGGTCAGGTCCATCTTCACCGCGAAGGGGCTGGCGGCACCCGTGGTGGGGTTGATGGTCAGCTCGAACGGGTCGGTGGGCGCTGCGGGGGGCGCGGGCGTGGCGCTGGCCAGGGTGCCGTCGGTGTTGAAGGTCAGCGTGCCGATGGGGGCGGTGGAGGTGAGGCTGTCATAAACCTCCCAGCTGTTGGGGCCGGTCTTCTCGAAGTACACCGATGCAGGGTGGGCCACGCCCAGGCTGTCATAGACCTGCAGCGAGGTGCCGTAGGTGGCGCGCGGTGTGGGTTCGATGGGAGGCGTGGCCGTGGCATCGCCTGCCGCCAGGTTGGCGCGTGCATCCAGGTTCAGGATGCCCGCCACGCTGGTGGTCTGCTTGGCAGGAATGGGGGCGCCGGTGGGGAAGGTCAACTCGGTCAAGGCCACGCTGTTGCGCTGGCCGGTGATGGGGTCCACGGTGTAGCCCATGACCTTGTCGCCGTTCACGGTCTGCAATTCGCCGTTCTTGGTCAGCTGGAAGTTGCCGGAACGGGTGTAGGCCATGCCGCTGGAGGTGTTGACCACGAAGAAGCCGTCGCCGTTGATGGCCATGTCCAGACCGTTGTTCGTCGGAACGATCACGCCCTGGCTGAATTGCTGCGACACGGCGGCCACGCTCACGCCGATGCCGGCGTTGCTGCCGCTGGCGGCGCCCATGGCGCTGGCCACCATTTCATTGAACTCGGCACGCGAGGACTTGAAGCCGGAGGTGTTGCTGTTGGCGATGTTGTGGCCGATGACGTCCAGGTTCTTGCTGGAGGCGTTCAGGCCGGAGAGACCGTGATAAAAACCCATGGTGTGTGCTCCTCGAAGAGATGTGATTCCCGGTCTTAGAAGACCGACTTGACGCCGCTGTAGTCGACGGTGGCACCGCTGCCCAGCTCCAGCATCAGCTTGCCGTTGCTCACCGTGGCGGCGACGACGTTGCTGGCGGTCAGTGGCGTGACCTTGACGGTGCTTTCCGCGTTGGAAGCCTTCACGCTGTATTGCAGCTGCGACTTGTCGCCGGTGTATTTGCTGCCGTCCCAGGTGAAGTAGTTGCGGCCGGCATCCAGGCCGGTCATCTCGACCGTGTCCACCAGCTCGCCCGAGGCGTTGGTGATGGTCACGGTCACGTTCGCCGCCTTGCCGGCCAGCTCGAAGGCGGCTGTGGCTTGGCCTTCTTCGGTCACCGCCAGGCCATTACCCTCGGTCAGCACGGTGTGGCCAATCAGGCTGCTGCCTTGCAGCATCTGCATCTGGTTGAACTGGCTGGTCACGCTGGAGACGGTGTCGTTGAGCTTTTCGATGCCGCTCACCGTGCTGATCTGCGCCATTTGCGAGGTCAGCTGGGCGTTGTCCATGGGGTTGGTGGGGTCCTGGTTCTTCAGCTGGGCCACCAGCAGGGTCAGGAACTTGTCCTGCATTTCCTGCGCGGAGGTCGCGCCGGAGCTGCTGGAAGAGGAAGAAGAGCTGTTGGAGCTGACGCCGTTGATCATGGGGTCCTACTTTCTGGTGCTGCGGGCGGTTACTGGCCCAGCTGCAGCGTCTTGAGCAGCAGCGTCTTGGCGGTGTTCATCACTTCCACGTTGTTCTGGTAGGAACGGGAAGCGGAAATCATGTTGACCATCTCGTCCACGGCATTGACGTTGGAGTGGGTCACATAGCCTTGTTCATCGGCCAGCGGGTGTTCCGGGTTGTGCACGCGGCGGCCGGGGGTGTTGTCTTCCTCCACACCCACCACTTTGACGCCGGCCGAGCCGTCCTTGCCCATGGGGGCGGTCTGGAAGACCACTTCGCGGGCCTTGTAGACATCGCCGTTGGGGCCGGCGACGGCATCCACGTTGGCCAGGTTGGAGGCCACGACGTTGAGGCGTTGCGACTGGGCGCTGATGGCGCTGCCCGAGACGCTGAAGATGGAGAACATGGACATGGTGGGTTCCTATTCCTGGCGGTGCGTGGATTACTGGCCGGTGATGGCGCTGAGCATGGTCTTGGACGAGCCGTTCAGGAAACGCAGCGTGGCTTCGTAGCGCACGGAGTTGTCCACGAAGTTGGCGCGTTCGCGGTCCAGGTCCACGGTGTTGTTGTCCATGCTGGGCTGCGAGGCGATGGAGTAGCCCAGCGTGGAATCCTGGTTGTGCCCGGTCTTGGCGGCAGGCAGCGGAATGTGCTGGGCGTGGCTGACGCTGCCGGCGCGCTGCTGCTGCATCTGGGCGGTGGGCTGTTCGGTGGCCTCACGCAGGGTCTTGCCAAAGTCGAAGTCGCGTGCCACGTAGCCCGGTGTGTCGGCATTGGCGATATTGCTGGAGAGCATGCGCTGACGCTCGGCGCGCAGCACCAGTGCGTTGCTGTGGAAATTCAATCCGCCGGTCATTTTGTCGAGCATGTGTTCCTCTCGCTTGCAATAGATGGCATCCATGCATCGACAGGACGCAGGAAGTGGGCTGATTATGGAAATCGGGTGGTTTTTCTAAAGCGCGAAGAACTGGGGGTTGGGCCGGCAGTTCCAGGGTTTGCGCGCAGGCATCTGGCTCTACATTGCTGGCATCGCCTCGAAAGGGTTCGGGGCTGTCTGATATGAAAGCCTGTTCCTGATGTCCATTGCCCGCCGTGCTGCCGTCTCTGTCGCCACTTTCTGCCGCAAGCAGGGCGTGCTTGCGGCGGCGTGCGCGCTGGCAGCGGTGTCAGTGCACGCTCAGAGCGTGGAGCAGGTCAGCCAGCAATGGCTGAACAACGCGCTGGCGCAAGGCAGCGCTTCGCCGCAGGAAATGCCTTTGCGCCTGGAGGTGGAGCTGGGCAGACTGGATCCCCGCCTGAATCTGGCGCCGTGCGCCCGCATGGAGCCTTATCTGCCCAACGGCTCCAAGCTGTGGGGGCGTACCCGCATCGGTATCCGCTGCCTGGAAGGCAGTCGCCTGTGGAATGTGTTCATGCCTGTCACGGTCAAGGCCTGGGGTCCTGCCTGGGTGCTGACCAACAATGTCACCCTGGGGGACGTGCTGAGTCCCCAGGACGCCATGCAGTCCGAGGTGGACTGGGCGGCGGAAACGGCCGCCGTGATCGCCTTGCCGGACGACTGGGTCGGGCAGAGCGCGGCCCGCTCCCTGAGTTCAGGGCAGACCCTGCGACAGGGCATGGTCCGGGCGCCGCAGCTGTTCAAGGCGGGATCGCCGGTCAAAGTGGTGGCTGGCGGCACAGGATTTCAAGTGACTTCGTCTGGCCAGGCACTTTCTGCCGGAGGGCAGGGGCAAGCCGTACGCGTTCGCATGGATAATGGCCGGATTGTCTCCGGTACGGTCAATGCGAGAGGGGAAGTCGTCGTCAACCAGTAGGTTGACGCCGTTTCGAAAAGAAACACTCAAGTTTTCCGGCACCCCGCCGATAGACTGGATATCAAGCCCGCAAGCGGGCACTGGAGCACACATGAAGGTCGGACAAAACGCAGAGCGGCTTGCACAGCTGCAACAAACCCAGATTCAAGCCGCGGCAGACAAAAAGGCCGGTACGGCCGGTGAAGCCCTGCAGCGCACCACCCAGACCGCCGCGGCCGGCGTGCCGGTGACGGTGTCGGATTCGGCGCGTTCACTCGATGTGAATGCCAAAAACCAAGGCGACATTGATGTTGCCAAGGTGCGCGCCATGCGTGAAGCCATTGCCAACGGCACGTTCTCGGTGAATGCTGGCGCCGTGGCCGACAAGCTGCTGGGCGATGCCAGCGACTTCCTGCGCCCTGTCTCCCGCTGAGATCTTCGCCCACCGGCGGCTGCGGCCCGCTCTTGCATGTTCTGCCTTCCGACCTTCGGCAGACCTGCATCGGCGGGCTTTGGCATTTCTGGCCCGGTGCCGCACAATGCATCCATTTTCTGACGGACGGAATATCGCGCTATGCAACTTGAAGAAGCCTTGAACCATGTGGAAAGCCAGGTCCAGCTGATGGCCGCCTCGTTGACCGGCCAGGAAGGTGTGCCCGCTCCCGATGTGGTGAGTGAGCGCTTGCGCAGCTGCATGGTGGCTTTTTCCGGTCTGGCGCAGAATTTCACGCCGGAGCAGTTCACCCCGGCATTGCGCCAGCGCATGCAGGTGATCTCCCAGACCCTGGCCCTGCAGCGCGAACATCTGGTGCGCATGGGCGCCATCACGGCACAGCAGGCCCAGGTCCTGGTGCCGCAGCAACGCGATGGCCACACCTACGGGGAGATGGCGTCGACGGCCGCACCGCAAGGCGGACGGGCGGCGGTTTCCAAGCTTTACCACATCAGCGGCTGACGCTTTCTGCTCCTGAAAACGCAAAAGCCAGCGCATGCGCTGGCTTTTTTGTGGGCGGCTGCTTCAGCCTGTTCAATGGCTGGAGTTCGTTTTGAGGTGGGGCAGCTTGCTGCATTGGACTGCAATGCAAGCGTTCCCCCAAGGGACGGGGTGTTCAGTGGGGGCGCATTTTAGTGCGCAGGCGGGCGATGGCCTGGCTGTGCAGCTGGCAGACACGGGACTCGGTGACTTCCAGCACGGCGGCAATCTCCTTGAGATTCATGTCGTGCTCGTAGTACATGCCCATCACGTATTTCTCGCGCTCCGGAAGGCCTTCGATGGCTTGCACCAGGGCGGTGCGCAGCCGGTGGTCGCGCAGCATGGCCATGGGGTCGCTGCTGCTGTCGGCCACATAGCGGTCCAGATAGCCTTCGTCGTCATCCTGGCCGGGGGACAGGTCTTCCAGGTAGAACAGCTGCGTGCCGCGCACCTTGCCCAGCAGGCTTTGGTATTCGTCCAGCGGCAGGTCCATGGCTTCGGCGATTTCAGACTCGCGGGGCGTGCGGCCCAGCCGCTGCTCCAGGCGGCGGATGGTGACTTCGATGTCTTTCTGCCCTTTGCGCGAGCTGCGGCTCATCCAGTCGCTCTCGCGCAGCTCATCGAGCATGGCGCCGCGGATGCGCTGGCTGGCAAAGGTCTCAAATTGCACGCCCTGGGCACTTTCGTAGCGCGACAGCGCTTCGGCCAGACCGATCATGCCCACCTGGATCAGATCGTCCAGTTCCACGTTCGGAGGCAGCTTGGCGATCATATGGTGCGCAATACGACGCACCAGCGGGGCGTGCTGGCGGATCAGCGCGTCACGATCAAGCTGGCCATGGGCGGTGTACATCGGGTCAATGGCTCCAATCGGTAGGCTGGGCGGCGGCCTGCTGCGGCATTCCCACCGCTTCGGCTTGCTCCAAGCATTGTAGCGACCAGCGCTGCAGTTGCCGGGGGTTATCGGGGTTCAGTTGCATGACGAGGGGCTCGACATGCAGGTGGTGCATGGCGCACTGCACCACGGCCTGCAGATTGCGGGCGAACCCGGTGTCCGGCGACATGGAAACCAGTTTGGCGGTCAGCCCCGTGTGCATCAGCATGTGCTTGAGCGCGCGGTAGCTGCGCAGCACGCTGCGGCCCTGGGAGGGCACCATCAGCAGCGGGGACTGGCTGGCGCCGTGCAGCACCGGGCTCAGGATCTGTTCCGGGGCAATGATGATGACCAGCGCATGGTTGCGCAAGTGGCGGTGCAGCAGGTCCAGGGCGCGGCAGCCTTGCTGGCGGGCACGGTGGGCCAGTTGCAGCAGGCCGCGGGCGGCCGGCAGGGTAGCCACGCTGTGGGCGCCTTCGGTGCCCACGGGCAGGGCGCCAAAGCCGCTGCCGCTGTGGGGCTGCAGCAGATCCTGCAGGCCCGGCGCATCGGCCGTTTCCTGCTCGGTGCCGTCCAGCACGATGACCGGATAGCCCTGTTGTTGCAGGTGGGTGCAGGCGCTCCACAGGGCCTGGGTACCTGCCAGATCACCGCCTGGCAGCACGCTCAGCACGCGCAGCGGGTTGGCGGCGGCCTGCCACTGCAGGCCGGAACCTTGGTGGCTGCTGCTCTCAAGCATGCAGGCCTCCGGCGCTGCGGGGCGATTCCGCAAAGAAGAAGTCCAGATCCAGGGCCGAGGGGTCGAAGGCCGAACGGGTGTGGGCGCGCATCGACGAGGCGATCAGTTCCTGGGCGTTGGCGCGCTCGAAGTCTTCGGGCACGCGCTGGCCGTTGGTGATGCCGCGCAGCTGCATCTGGTGGCGCACCAGGGCGTCCAGGGCCGGGCCCAGCTTCACGGCTTCGTCCACCTTGGACAGGATGGTCTGCTTGCAGCCGTTGCGCTTGAAGGCGCCCAGCGATTCGTCCAGCGTATCGCCCTGGCTGCCGGCGTTGACCACCAGCAGGCGTTGCACACCCGGCAGGTCCAGCACGTCCAGGATGTCGTCCTTGCGCGGATCGCGCGGGGCCACGCCGGTGGTGTCGATCAGGACCATTTTCTTGCCGGACAGCAGGCTCAGCAGGTCTTGCAGTGCGGCCTTGTCATGGGCCAGGTGGGCCACCACACCCAGCATGCGGCCGTAGGCGCGCAGCTGTTCGTGGCCGCCGACACGGTAGGTGTCCAGCGTGATCAGGCCGACATTGTGGGCACCGTGCACCTGGGCCGCCAGGGCGGCCAGCTTGGCGGCCGTGGTGGTCTTGCCCACGCCGGTGGAGCCCACCAGGGCGAACACGCCACCGGTTTCGTAGATGGAGGCCTGCTTGGCGTCGGTGTGCAGATTGCGTTCCAGCACGTTCATCAGCCACTTCAGGGCTTCGGCCGGGCCGGCGTTCTGGGGCATGCGCTCGAGCAGGGTGCGGCCCAGCGTGGGCGAGTAGCCGGCGCGGATCAGCTTGACCATCAGGTTCGAGTGCAGCGGGCTCTGGCGCGTCTGGTTCAGCCACGACAGGGTGTTGAAGCGCTCTTCAATCAGGTCCTTCATGGACTGCAGCTCGCCCATCACCTGGGTGTTCAGTGCAGGGGCGGCCGGGGCGGGCTTGCGCGCCTCGACCGGCAGTTCAATCGCCATGCCGCGCAGCGGGTTGTGCTTGACCACCGTGGGGGTGGTGGGCAGTGGTGCGGTGTCGCGCACCGCATCCAGGCGGTTCTTGCGGGCAAAAGTGGGCAGTGCCGGCACTTCTTCTTCCATCTGGGCGTCGGGGCCGCGGCGGCGCAGCATGCGTTCGCGCACATAGTCCTGGAAGGACAGGGTGCTCATGCTCAGCTGTTCGGTGTCTTCCGCCACGGATTGCTTGGCCGATGCCTGCAGCGCCTTGGGAGGGCGGGTCTCTTCGGCGTCGCGGGCCTGGATGGCTGCCTGCAGGCGGTTGCTGGTGCGGTTGCCCTGGTCCAGCTTGCCCAGGCCGTCTTCCGACGTGGCCATGACTTCCACGCCGGTCGAGGTGGCGCGGTTGGCAAGGATCAGTGTGCCTTCCCCAAAGACGGCCCGCGCTTTGGCCAGGGCCTCACGGGAGGTGGGGGCGGTAAAGCGTTGGATGTTCATGCGGATGCACCTTTAAGAATGGGACCAATGCGGATGGTGTGCGTTTCGGGGATCTCGCTGTGGGCGAGCACCTGCAGTCGAGGAGCGACACGGCGCACCAGCTTGGCAATGGTGTTGCGAATGGAGTCGGGAACCAGCAGGCAGGCGGGCATGCCCATTTCTTCCTGGCGGTTGGCCACTTCGGCGGCGCGCTGGGTCAGGACATCGGCGACGCCGGGGTCCAGCGAAGGCGCTGCGGGGTTGGCCAGGGCCTGGACCAGCAGGCGTTCCAGGCCGGGCTCGATGGCGATCACGTTCAGTTCGCGGGTCGGGCCGTAAATTTGTTGGACGATGGCGGGCGACAGCGCAATGCGCACGCGGCGGGCCAGTTCCATGGGGTCCTGGGTCGAGCCAGCATGCTCTGCCAGCGTTTCGATGATGGTGCGGATGTCACGGATGTGCACCGAGTCCTCCAGCAGCAGCTGGAGTACTTTTTGGAACGTCGTGATGGACACCATTTTGGGAATGACTTCTTCGATCAGCTTGGGTGCCAACTTGGCAACATGCTCCACCAGCTGCTGCACCTCAGTGCGGCTGAGCAGCTTGGAAGCCTGGACTTGCATCAAGTGTGACAAATGCGTCGCCATCACGGTTTCCGAATCAACGACGGTAAAACCGGCCATTTGCGCCGCTTCCTTTTGGCGCTCATCGATCCAGTGGGCCGGCAGTCCGAATGCGGGGTCGGTGGTGGGGGTGCCGATCAGCGGCGTGCTGATGCCGCCCGGGTTGATGGCCAGGTACATGCCGGGGAAGGCTTCGCCTTCGCCCACCATCACGCCACGCAGGGTGATGCGGTAGGCGCTGGGCTTGAGCTCCAGGTTGTCGCGCACATGCACGGCCGGGGGCAGGAAGCCCACTTCCTGGGCAAACTTGCGGCGCACGCCCTTGATGCGGGTCAGCAGGTCGCCCTGGCGGTTCTTGTCCACCAGCGCAATCAGACGGTAGCCCAGCTCCAGGCCCAGCAGGTCCACGGGCTGCAGATCGTCCCAGGTGGCTTCGCTGTCTTGCTGGGTGGCGGCCACGGCGGCCTGCTTCTGGGTGGCGCCGGCTGCCTGTTCGGTCTTTTGCTGTTGCTTGCGGTGGGCCAGCCAGGCGGCGTAGCCGAAAGCCGAGCCCATGGCCAGGAACACGACGTGGGGCATGTTGGGGATCAGACCCAGCAGCACCAGAATGGCGCCAGTGATGCCCAGCGCACGGGGCGAGGCAAACATCTGGGTGGCAATCTGCTTGCCGGTGTCGCCGTCCTTGCCCACGCGGGAGATCACCATCGCCGAGGCCACGGAGATCAGCAGGCCGGGAATCTGGGCGACCAGCGCGTCACCGACGGCCAGCAGGATGTAGCTGTTGGCCGCGTCACCCGCCGACAGGCCGTGCTGGGCCATGCCGATGATGAAGCCGCCGATGATGTTGATCACCAGAATCAGGATACCGGCCACGGCATCGCCGCGCACAAACTTGGAGGCACCGTCCATGGAGCCGAAGAAGTTGGCTTCTTCGCCCACTTCGGCACGGCGGCGCTTGGCTTCGGCTTCGTCGATCAGGCCGGCGTTCAGGTCGGCATCCACGGCCATCTGCTTGCCGGGCATCGCGTCCAGGGTGAAGCGGGCCGAGACTTCGGCAATCCGCTCGGCACCCTTGGTGATCACCACGAAGTTGATCACCACCAGGATGGCGAACACGATCAGACCCACGGCAAAGTTGCCACCGATCAGGAAGTGGCCGAAGGCCTCGATCACCGCACCCGCCGCGCCGGGGCCGGTATGGCCTTCCATCAGCACCACCCGGGTGGAGGCCACGTTCAGCGACAGGCGCATCAGCGTGGTCAGCAGCAGCACCGAGGGGAAGGCCGCAAAGTCCAGTGGCTTGATCATGTAGGCCGCCACCATCATCACCATCAATGCAATGGCGATGTTCAGCGTGAAGAAGGTGTCCAGCAGCCAGGGCGGAATGGGCAGCACCATCAGCGCCAGGATGGCAATCACCAGAATCGGGGCCGACATGCCTTGCAGCGCATTGCCATGCTTGCCAGCCATCTGCTGGATGTTCTTGATCATTGCGGTGCTCATGGTGCGGTGCTTTCCGTGGTGGATTCAGGGGCGGTGCGCAGCTTGGTGTGCGGGTCCAGTTCAGGCGGGACCGGCGGTTGCACCAGTTCACCCGGGGGCGGGGCTTCGCCGCGCAGCGAGGCCTTGAGACGGTAGACATAGGCCAGCACCTGGGCCACGGCGGTGTACAGCGTGGACGGGATGGCCTGGTCGAGTTCGGCGTTGGCGTAGAGCGCGCGGGCCAGCATGGGCGATTCGAGCACTGGAATGTCGTGGGCCTTGGCCACTTCGCGGATCTTCAGTGCCACCAGATCGGCGCCCATGGCGATCACCTGGGGGGCGGCCATGGTGGCTTCGTCGTAGCGCAGGGCCACGGCGTAGTGGGTGGGGTTGGTGACCACGAAGTCGGCCTTGGGCACGCGGGAGACGGAGGCGCGGTGCGCCATCTCGCGCTGCTTCTGGCGGATCTTGCCCTTCACTTCGGGGCTGCCTTCGGATTCCTTGTGTTCCTGCTTGACTTCCTGGTGGCTCATCTTCAGGCGGCGCTTGAACAGGAAGTTCTGCAGCGGCACATCGATGATGGCAACCATGAAGACCACCACCAGCATCAAGGCCATGCCGCCGGCAATCCAGTCGCCCACCTTGGACAGGGCCGAGCGGCTGGGCTGCAGGGGCAGGGTGGCCAGCTCGGGAATGCCGGAGCGCAGATAGAACCAGCCCACGAAGGCCAGCACGATGGTAAGCATCACGTTCTTGGCGGCCGTGACCAGCTGCTGCATGGATATCAGGTTCTTGATGCCCGACAGCGGGTTGATGCGGTTGAACTGGGGGGTGATGGGTTTGAAGCTGAGCACCCAGCCACCGGCCAGCACACCGGAAATGATGGAGGCGGCCGAAATCAGCACCCCCAGAATCAGCACCGCCGTCAGAGCGACTATGGAGATGTCCACCAGGCGCTCCACCATCAGCTGGGGCGACAGGATGGTGCTGGCGTTGAAGGACAGCTGGCGGGCCATGGCTTCGTGCATGTGGCCGACCAGGGAAGGACCGCCTGCCAGCACCGCTAGCGCGCCGACACCCATCACCGTCAGGTGACCGAGGTCGCGGGAGCGTGCAGCCTGACCGTCTTTGCGGGTCTTCTGCAGTTTTCGCTCGGTAGCGGGTAGGTTTTTGTCTTGGCTGGATTCCATGGCGGCATGGGGGAATGTCCATGCCATTGTCCGCAGCGGGGTCTGTGGCGATGCCGTGAAAAGCGGGGTCGGGGGCGCGTTATTCCCGGATAGCGGACGCCGAAAACCCGCTGAAGTCTGCTAGCGCCGGCAGGCATGGGCCTGCCGATGGCTTCCCCAACAAGCGCTTTGCGCGCTGCTGCCCCCTCATCCTGGTGAGCGGGAGCGGTGCTGCGCGGCGCAGCCACCGGGGGGGCATGGCCGAGCCCAGCCGAGGGATGGAAAAGCCGGGCGGCGGTGCCGCCGCGGCTCAGAAGCCCAGGCTGGCCAGCAGGTCGTCCACTTCCGATTGGGAGGTGACCACGTTGGGCGTGTTGTCCGGGTCTACCACCGGGCCTTGCAGCGCCGGGTGGCCGTCGGCCGTGAACTCGGCAGCCGGTGCAGCAGGCTCCACCTCCGGGACGGTCGCCAGCACCGCTGCCGCTGCCGGTGCGCTGTGCATGGGGGCTGTCTGCAGCAGCAGCTCGACCAGCTGCTCTTCCAGGCTGGACGTCAGCTTGACCACCTTGGCGATCACCTGGCCGGTCAGGTCATGGAAGTCCTGGGCCATCATGATTTCGGTCAGGCGGCTGTCCAGGCGGGCGTTGGCCGCATCCATGGCTTCCAGGTGGTTCATCACATGGCCTTTGGCCACGGCCGCCACGGGATCGGCCACCAGGGCCTCACGCATTTTCTGCGTCTGCTCCACGATCTGGCTGTGTTCGTCCTTGGCCGTATCCACAATGCCCAGCACCTTTTCCGCCGCTTCGCCAGTCAGGCGAGCGATGTAGGTCAGGCGGCTTTGGGCGTCCGGCAGGGCATCCACGGAGCCCCGGAGACGGTCGGCATAGCCAAGTTCTCGCAGCGAATCGTGCAACTGCCGGGTCAGCAGGCCCAGCTTGTTGTGCACATCCCCCTGGTCGTAACCGCCGGGGAGAGGTGTATTCGGCGCTTCGTCCATGGGCTTACATCCCCATCTTTTTCAGCACCAGATTGACTTTTTCTTCCAGTGTGGCCTTGGTGAAAGGCTTGACGATGTAACCGGCAGCGCCACCCTGGGCGGCCGCCACGATGTCTTCCTTGCGGGCTTCGGCGGTCACCATCAGCACTGGCAGGTGCTTGAGCTTCTCGTCAGCCTTGATTTCGGTCAGCAACTGGAACCCGTTCATATTGGGCATGTTGATGTCGGTCACCACGAAGTCAAACTTGCTGTTGCGCAGCTTGTGCAGGGCTACCACGCCATCTTCGGCCTCATCGGCTTCGGTGAAGCCGCTTTCCTTGAGCAGGTTGCGCACGATACGGCGCATGGTGGAGAAGTCGTCAACGATCAAAAAGCGAAGGGGATTGGCCACGTGAGGACCCTTTCGGTCGAAATAGCTCTGTTATCAATGATGTGCCGGTGCGCATACTAAGCGACAAATTGTCACAAAGATGGCGTGCCCGGTACAGGATTGTCCTGCTTATCGGCAGGTTCAATAGGTTCCTTGACCGCATGTTTGCCCAACAGCCGTTCTTCGGCCTCATGGGTCAGTACGGTGATGGTGATGCGGCGGTTCTGGGGCGCGCGCGGTTGGTCCGGGTACAGCAGGTCGCTGGCCGCCAAGCCCACCACGCGGGCCAGTTTGTCGTCAGGCATGCCGGATGACACCAATTCGCGGCGCGAGGCATTGGCGCGGTCGGATGAGAGTTCCCAGTTGCTGTAACCCCGCTGGCCGTTGCCATAAGGGGCGGCGTCGGTGTGGCCGGCCAGGCTGATGCGGTTTTCCACCCCGCCCATGGCCGTCCCCACTTCGCGCAGGATGTCGCGCATATAGGGCTTGAGGATGGCGCTGCCGATGTCGAACATGGGGCGGTTCTGTTCGTCCACAATCTGGATCTGCAGGCCGTCGGGGGTGACGTCGATGCGGATCTGCGACTTGTATTCGTTCAGCGTGGCATTGCTGCTGATCATGGCGTCGATCTTGGCGCGCAGGGATTTGATGCGCTGGGCATCCTGCTGCGCGCGGATCTGGCGCGATGTGCTGTCCATCTTGCGGCGGTCGTTGTTTTCGTCCGCGTCGGAGCGGCGGATCTGACCGTGCACCTTGGCCAGGTCGTTGCCACCGCCGGGAATGATGCTGGAGCTGTTGCCCGAGCCGTCGCCGCCGGCCATCGAGACCTTCAGCGGCGAATTGAAATAGGCCGCAATCCCCTGCAGATCGCCTTTGGCCGTCGAGCCCAGCAGCCACATCAGCAGGAAGAAGGCCATCATGGCCGTCATGAAGTCAGCGTAGGCAATCTTCCAGGCACCGCCATGCGCGCCGTGGGCGGCTTTCTTGACGCGCTTGATGATGATGGGCTGGAGTTTTTTTTCGGTTGCCATGTGCGTGGGCCTTCTTCTTTACCGCTGGAGGCTTACTTCTGGCCCTTGACGTGCTCTTCCAGCTCCACAAAGCCGGGTCGTTCGGTCGAGAACAGCACCTTGCGGCCGAATTCAATGGCCGTGGGCGGGTTGTAGCCTTGCATGCTGGCGATCAGCGTGCACTTCACGCATTCCAGCTCCTTGGAGCCGTCCTGGAAAATCTGTTCGATCACGCCGGCCAGCGGTTCCACCAGCGCATAGGCCAGCAAGATACCGAGGAAGGTCCCCACCAGGGCGGAAGCGATCATGCCGCCCAGCACGGACGGGGGCTGGCCCACGGAGCCCATGGTGTTCACCACTCCCAGCACGGCGGCCACGATACCGAAGGCAGGCAGCGCACCCGCCAGGCGTTGCAAGGCTGCAACAGGACGGTGGTTTTCCTGGTGGTGGGCCTCGATCTCGTTCTCCATCAGCGTCTCAATTTCGTGCGAATTGAGGTTGCCAGAGACCATCATCCGCAGGTAGTCGGTGATGAACTCCACCAGGTGGTGGTCGGCCAGGATGTCGGGGTACTTCTGGAACAGCGGCGATTCGTTGGGCTCTTCCACGTCGGATTCGATGGCCATCAGGCCTTCCTTGCGGGCCTTCTGCAGCAGGTCATACAGCAGGGCCAGCAGGCTCATGAACCGGGCCTTGGTGTACTTGGAGCCTTTGATGGCCAGCGGAATGGCGGCAGCCGTGGCCTTCAGCACCTTGGGCTGATTGCTCACGATGAAGGCGCCAAACGCCCCGCCACCAATGGTGGCCATTTCAAAAGGCAGCGCCTTGGCCAGCACGGACATATTGCCACCGTGCAGGGCGTAGACACCGAAGATGCAGCCGAAGGCCACGAGGTAACCGATGAGGACAAGCATGGGGAGGATTCTGTCAGTCAGCAGGCCGAGCTAAGGGGGAAGAAGCGGCGGAAAAATGCGCATCTTCGGCGCTTGGAGAGGATCTTATCGAGGGAGACTTGGCTAGGCTAGAAGTGTATTCTGGTCAACAGATATTTCGATTTCTTTCATCACTTGCTATATGACAACGCTTGACCAAGCTGTGGTTGCTTCCGAGCCGGCGCCGGCCCTCTCCCATGTGCTGCATGACATCAATGTCAGGCTGATCGGGCAGAACAAGTTCCTGCCGGCGCTGACCGAGCTCATGTGCCTGGCCAAGGACCATGTGATGAGTGCCCACCTGTGGGTAGCAATCGGTGTGGTTTATGTGCGGATGTCGAATTGGTCGGCTGCCATCGGGGCGCTGGAAACGGCGATTGCGCTGGATGAACGGGTGCCGGGCGCCCACCAGTTGCTGGCGCTGGCGGTGTTCAGCATTGGCCGGCGGGAGCAAGCCTGCCAAATGGTCGATGAGGCCTGCAAGCGCTCTTCGGAAAACAACGCCTGGCTGCTGCGTGCTTATATCCACGCCCATTCCTCCCGCAGCCCAGAACTGGCACTGAAGGTGGCTCAGGATTGGGGGCGCCGCTTTGCCGATCCGCTCACGCGCAAGGCCAAGCCCCTGGTGGTGCGGGATCGTAGTCCCCGGAAAAAACTAAAAATCGGTTACGTCACTGCCGATTTCCGAGAGCATTCGGTGGCGTTCTTTATGTTGCCGGTACTGAAATTTCATAATCAGGATGAGTATGAAATTCATGTGTACTCCAACGGACCTTGGGACCATTACACGCCGCAGCTGCGGATGCATGTCCGGTATTGGGAAGACGTGATGGCGCTTTCTGACAAGGAGCTCCATCAAAAAATCCGGGATGATGAAATCGATGTGCTGGTCGATTTGTCAGGCTTTACACATGGGCACAGGTTGGGAGTGTTCGCGCAGAGAGCGGCTCCTGTCCAGGTGACATGGGTGGGCTATATCCAGCCATTGGGCATGAAGGCGATGGACTACCGCCTGGTGGCTTCGGGTTTGGTCCACCCTTCCCTCGCTCCTTATTACTCCGAGACCCTGTTTCAACTGCAGGCATCAGCCTGCTACGAGCCGCCCTCCTACTCGCCCTTGTGCGAAGTCCCGCCGATGGTGCGCAATGGCTATCCGACGCTGGTGTCGCCCAATAGCTCGGCCAAGATTACCGACCAGATGTTGCGGCTGTGGGCCCGTATTCTCCATGAGCGCACGGATGCACGGCTCATCATCATGGTCAAGGAGGGGGATGCCGATGCCGCACAGGCCGATATGCAGCCGCGTGTGGAAGCGGCGGGATTTCCGCTGGACCGGGTATCGGTGATGCACCAACAGCCACTGCACCATTTCATGGAAGTGGGGCATATTGCCGACATCATGCTGGATACGGCTCCCATATCCGGCGGTACGACCACCTTGCATTCCTTGTGGATGGGGATGCCTGTCGTTACCCTGGACGCTGAACGGGGGGTGGACGCCTGCAGTGCCTATGTGCTGCGTGAGTTGGGGCTGGAGGCGGAGATTGCACAGACCGAAGAGGAGTATGTGCAGATTGCCATGCGTTTGATGGCTGACCCGGAGCGGTTGTACGTACAGCGTGAAAACATTCGCGCACATATGGGCTCCAGCATTTTCATGGACTACGCCGCTTATGCGGCCGACGTGGAGAAAAGCTTCCGCATCATGTGGCTCAACTGGTTGCGCGGAGACAAGCGCGATTTGAGCCTGGATGTGGACGTCGACGCCGAGATGGCCCTTGCCGAAGGACGTGCCCCATGACTGCGGCGCATGCCGTTCCCACAGGAGTAGATATGCCTGAGCCAATTCCTCTGCTGGTGCCTTGTGTGCCCGCACCGCATGAGCTTCTTCCTTGGCTGGAGCGCATGCATGCTGCGCGCCATTACTCCAATTTCGGGCCATTGGTGTGCGAGCTGGAAGCGACATTTGCAACGCAATTTCAAGTCGCGGGCGCACAGGTCACCACAGTCGCCAATGCCACCCTGGGGTTGGAGCTGGTGCTGCAGGCCCTGGATCTTCCTGCAGGGTCGCGGATTTTGCTGCCGTCCTTCACTTTTGTCGCAACGGCCACCGCCGTGCTGCGTGCAGGCCATGTCCCTGTGTTGGCCGATGTGGATGCAGACAGCTGGATGCTGACCCCTGATATTGCCAGTGCCGCCCATGCCTCCATGCCGGTCGCTGCGGTGGTGCCTGTGGCGACCTTTGGCATGCCGCATGACATGCAGGCATGGCAGCAGTTTGAAGCGCAGACCGGTTTGCCCGTGGTGATCGACGCCGCTGCTGCCTACGGAAGCCAGTGGTTGCACAACGGAGAGGGTACGCTGGTTTTCAGCCTCCACACCACGAAAAGCATGCCGGCGATCGAAGGCGGCCTGGTGGTTTCCTCCCGACCTGGGCTTACGACCAAGGTGCGGCAGCTTTCCAATTTCGGTATCAACCTGGAGCCGACGGCAGGGGTGCCTGTCGGCACATTGGCCGGCGCAGGAACCAATGCCAAGATGAGCGAGTACCATGCTGCGGTAGGCTTGGCTTCGCTGCAGCAGTGGGAGCGCCATGCGCAGGATCGCAAGGCGCTCCAGGCCGATTTAATGCAATTCCTGAACCAGTGCAGCGGTCACAACCTGCAGTGGCAGGGCGATGGTACGGGTGGGCCGCTGAAGGCGCCCACATTGTTGTGCCCGCGGCTGCCCAGCGCACACATTCGCAGCCAACTGGAGCAGATCTGCGCACAGGAAAAAATCACCGTGCGCCGGTGGTACCAGCCTTTGCTGGAGCATATGCCGGCACTGCATTCGCGTTGTCTGGCACTGCCGACGCCCGTGGCCCACCAACTGGCCGATACCTTGCTGGGATTGCCCTTCTTCTTAGGGATGACGGCAGCACAGCGTGAACGCGTGGGCAATGCCGTGGCCCGTGTGCAGTGGTCGCGGCCTGCAGGGCGCCTGACGGCATGCGTTGCCCACCCCGTACCGTTGGCCGCGTGATGCCTAGCGGCTGCCGCGCTCGCACACCAGCATGATGCTGGAACAGAGATCGGGGTACTGCTGGCCAAGCTGGTAGCAGCCTTCCAGGTATTCCTTGGAAATAATGTCGGTTTGCAACAGGCGGTCCCACTGGAAGTTGGCCAGAGCCTTGAAGAAGATGCCCGACCGATGGACGACACGCAGTCCGGCGCGAGAGGCGTCGCGCTCCAGCGTATCCAGCGCGTAGGTAATCCGGTGGCCGTGCTCGGCTTCGGCCGGGGTCACTGCCGCATTGTGCGAGATCAGCCCCATCTTGACGGCAATCTGGCGCGAGGGCGCATTGGCATTGGGGCAGACCAGGAAAAACCGCCCTGTTTCACTGAGCCATTCATGGTTCACCCGCTGCAAGACCTGGACCGGATCATCGAGGTGTTCCAGTACATGGGTCATCACGATATTGTCGTACTGGCGTGGCAGGTCGATATTTTCAAACATGCCCTCGAATTGCTGGATCCGATTTCCCAGACGCTCTTGGGCAATCGCAATTGCATCGGAGGATGCCTCCACGCAGGTCACATCCTCAAAATGCTGCAGCAGGCGCTCGGTAAATTGCCCCTGGTAGCTACCGAGTTCAAGGAGATTGCCCTTCTTGAAATAGGGCGAGAAAGCCTTGATCATGTAAGGGTGCATGACATCAAAGTCAAAGCTGTACGCATATTTCTCATGCGTCGCATTGTTCTTGTCATTCAACTCACGGTTGTAATCGCGCACATTCGTCATTTTCAATTCTCCAGTACAGCCAGGCCAAATCCTCGACGGCCAAATTCATTGCCGTTGTAGATGAGGTATATTTTCCCATCGCATTCGAAAAGATGTGGGTAGCACTGCATTTCTGAATCCCAGCCTTCGTCGGAAAGATCAATGCCAGCATTGGCATCGTCACGCACCCAGTGGATCAGATCCAAGGAGTACGCGTAACCCAGGCGATAGCCGCGGCCGCTCTCCTTGCGAAAGCCATGGGCTTCGCGGTAACAGAAATACATATGGTATTTCCCCGCATGAAATATCACGGTGGGCAGCGCCTGGCATTCATTTTCATCCAGCTTGGATTCAATGATGTGTTTTCCGTCTCGGTTCCAATGCAGTCCGTCGGGTGAGGTGGCCTGCGCTATTTTGTAGACGCGTTCATGTTGGCCGCTGTCAGCAAACTTCAGCCATTTCGTGCCATAGATGTACCACATGTAGAAGGTATCACCGTAGCGCTGCACAAAGGCATCTGCGACCAGAAACGGCTCATGCAGTGTCGCTGCAACAATGGGGCCGCCCAGCCCAATGCGCGAAAAAGTCTGCCCCTCATCATGGCTGATGGCTAATCCGATGGCCGCGTCGACAGGAACGGATGATTTACGGTTGCATCCCGTGGTGTAGGCAAGAACACGGTCTCCATCCTTTAATACATTGAATGGAAAAATACCATGCTCATCGAAGCACCCCAACTTCCCCAGTGGGATGACGGTATGCTGTGAGGTGCCAATAATATCCTTCATGTCCCGAGAGAAATCCACATATGCCACATGGCTGAGGTATTTTCCCGATGCATCCTTCTCCCTGGTGGAATAATAAATGCGGACCCTGTCCTGCAGAACAAGAGATTGCGGAGCTTGCGAAAATTCAACGCAGTTGTTGGGTATTTGATGCTCGACGGGATCAAATATTTTCCCTAGTTTTTTCCAGCGCATGCTTAACTCCAGATGCTTTGTTTGTCGAGAACGGCCAATCCAAAGCCTGAGCGCCCCATGCCATTGCCTTGGTACAGCATGTAGATGGACCCATCCAGTTCGAACACATGGGGATAGTTGATCATTTCAGAATCCCAGCCTTCGTTGGATAGCGGGATATCGATCAGATCGTCATTCCGTGTCCAGGTTTCCATATCTGGCGACGAGGCATAACCTATGCGATAGCCGCCTTCACGGGATGTGTAGTTGTAGATGTCGCGATAGGAGAAAAACATGTGGTATTTGCCATCGCGGTATATCACATCAGGGCATGCCTGACATTCATGCTCCCCCAGTTTGTTGGGGATCAGGTCGCGGCCCACCTTGTTCCATTGAATACCGTCAGTGGATGTGGCCATGCGTATCTTATAAATAGGCTCTTTTTTGCTGTTTTCTGTGATTCGCCATTCTTTACCGGCGACATACCATAACTGCCATTGCCCCTCGAAGCGGCGAATACGTGGGCTGCCCAATAAAAAAGGCTCGTCCGGTGTGTAGGGGAGGACTGGGCCTTCGCCGAGGCGGTGAAAGCTGTCGCCGCCATCCTGGCTGACGGCCAGGCCAATGGTGGCATTGAACGGGACGGACTCGCAACGCGAAATCCCAGCGTAGTAAGCGCGTATTTCGTTTTGGTGGGAAATGACGGAAACCGGGTAAGTGCCGTGCTCGTCAAAGGTCCCTACCTTGCCCAGTTCCAGTACGGGGGTTGCACTGATCTTGAGAATGTTCAGAAGATTTTTTCTGTCCAAATCAAGATAGGCGATGTGGCTTTGGTATTTCCCGTCGGCACTGGGTGCGGGGCGTGTGCAAAAGAATACCCGGACCGTATGCGGATTGATTATGGTAGCTGGAGATTGTGCAAACTCGTGCATCCAAGCCGGAGATGCCATGCATTGCGGATCAAATATCCTGCCTAGTTTCTTCCAGTGAAACATATTTCAATATTCTCTCTGATTGTGTGAATGGCGGAAATCAGGATAGTCGGTGGTACTTCAGCATGGCACTGACATCTTGAACAGGGTTGAACATCAGTACGTCGACGATACTCAGCCAAGGCACAAAATCGTGATGGTTCTGAGGGTAAGGATGCAGTTCAGATTGGATGAACTTCAATTGTATTCCGCGGGCTTCGAATGCATCCCGGGAATACAATTCCACGCCTCCAATGGGATTGATATAGGTGGTGGCGTGGGTGGCTTGGCACATCGCCAAGACCCTGTCCTGTGATTTCAGGTCGTGATCAATAGGCAGAGCCGATGAATCCTGTATGCGTGTCGGAATTCCTATATGCTTGCATACGGCCGTGATGGAGTTTTTCAAGAAATAAAAAAGATTGCTGGAGTCATACAAAAGAATATCTTGAATGAGTGCAATGGTTTCTTGAAAATAAGGTGCTTTGCCATAAGCTCCTATGAACTGATTGAGCAGCTTCTTCCTGTCGAAGCTCTCAGATAATTCACGATGCACAATGTCCAGTGCATCGGAGTCTTTGCGCAAAGGCAAGGAGAAGGTGGCGGCCTCTCCATTGGAGAGCAGTCGGTTTCTATTGATCCAGCCTTTTTTGGTGTATTTGATGTTGTCGTAGACAATAAACTCATCCACGGCCGCGATGAGCTGAAAATATCCAATATATGGAAGAAAGTACGGCTGCATGATTCCCAGTGTCATGCCGCCCACATGCTGGAGATGGGGCATGCCAGGGCGAGAAGAGGCGCTGTCAGGCATTCAGGTGCACCCTATGGCTATGGAAGTCATAGAACTATTTTTCTTGCAGTACATAAACGCCAAGCCAGGAAGCCGTGACCCCGCATCGTCCTCTGGAAAAGCGCCACATGCCATCCAGTGCTGCAACGGTGCAACGGGTGAGAAAGGGCATGAGTCCTGTTTTTTTATAGAAAGAGCGCCAGTATCGAGGACGGTATGGATCTTTGAAGAAATAAATATCTTCTAACTGCAGGAGCTTGATTTCCTGGTAAGAATTGGGCATGCCTGTTGCACCAAATGCGTGGCGAAAACTCTGCGGGAGATACGGGCGGATATGGGTGAAGTCATGATAAAACCTCTCGCCGTGGGTGGGGCTGAGGACAATGAGCTTCCCGTGGGGCGATAATTTTTGGCAAAGCTTGGGAATGAGCCCATGCAGTTCATCTGGCGAGAGGTGCTCTATCAGGTGGCTGAGGAATATGATGTCGTACGGTGGAGTGTCGGTGCTGAAAAAGTATTCAGGGTCGTAGGCCGATTGACCTTTTTGCACGGCACGTTGAATATATTCAGGATTGATATCGACGCCGCTTGCATCCATGCCAAGGCTGCAAAACAGATCCAGAAATTTCCCTGTGCCACATCCGTAGTCCAGGATGCGCAATGTGGCGGATCCTTGCTTCTTGAAATCGTGCATCAACTGGGTGACGCGTGCGAATTCAAGGCTCTGATAGTGGGCCGGCGTGCGGAGGTTCATCGTGTGCTGCCTGGAACCAGCTGCTTGATCAGCAAACCGTGGCCGTTGAGGTTGTGGACGAAAAATGCATCCAGCTGATTCCGGGCAATGGAATTCACAAAATCCGTAATGCCCTCACAGCCGAAGAAGCCATAATCATCAAATACCACCACACCGCCAGGCTGGACTCTTGGCCAAATGACATCAAATGCCTCACTGGCGGAGCCGCGCGTGTCCACATCGATGTGAGCGAGGCTGATTTCTTTGGGGAGTTGATCGAATGTGTGGTCCGGGAATATGCCAGGATAAATGTCGCACTCCAGTTGCATGCTGCTGAACAGCGATTCGACCAAATTCTGGTGCGTATCAGAATGCTCGTTGCCGGTGTAAAGCGTGTCGTGCTGCGTGTCTGATTTGGCGACACCGGTAAATGTGTCGAAAAGCGCGATGCGCTTTTGCGCGCCAGCCGCCAGCAAGGCGCCTGTACCTCCCCGCCATACACCGATTTCCACCAGATCGCCAGGGATGTGAGCGCATTGCCTTGCCAGTGTGTACAGCTCGTGGCAACGGTAAATGTCCACCATGGTGTGGCCCTTCACACGCTCGTGCAAGGCTGAAAAAACGGAATCATCCAGCCATGGTGAATAGCTGGCATATGGGATGACTTGGGTATGTGTCAACCCTGCTTTCAGTGAAGAAAATTTGGTTTTTCTCAGGCGATCCAGTACATCTTTGCGTTCCTGACGCAGAACGGCAAGAAACTCTTCAGGACGGGTAAAAAGCTCAGACATAGGATCAATTAATTGATGAAAAATTCCAGTGCATCCACATCCAGAACGGGGATTGCCTGCTTCTTGGCGACGTCAAGCCGCTCCAGGAAGGCGTTGTCGATGAAAATGGAATGCGGCTCGATGAAGTCTGCTTTGGATTCTTCATTCTGGAGATGAATGATTTTCTTGAACAGACTGGGCGGAATATGTGTGCGCTGCAGCGTCGTTTCCACATCGCCTGCGTGGCGGGTGATGAGGAAAATCTCTTTTCCCTTGGCGTGTTCTTGATACACAAAGGCCATGGCACGCGGAACGGCGGCACCATCAATGATCAAGGTGTCATCGAGATCGATGAAGATCTTGTCGTAATGGAATTCCAAACGGGCCTTGGTGGTGATATTGCGATCGATCACTTGGACAAAGCGGTGATCGAGCGTCTGCAATCTGCGGCCCATGAAGTCCTGTACCGCCATCAAAGGCAGGTTGACACCCCGGGCACGGGCTGCGGCCGTGGTGCTGGCAACGCGGCAGGAGACTTCCAGCAACTTCCAGTGTCCTGACAGATCCTTTTTGACTTGAAAGAACCAGGGGCCGCGCATGGACAGCCGTGCGTTGATGCCGTGGGCAATCTCACGCAGTTCTGCACTGGCCTCCAGTAGCTCGGAGCGCATGGTGATGCCGGCTCGCACACGCTCTCGGGTGCGTGGCCCGATCCAGATCAGTTCCTTGGTGAAGCTGGTGAAGCAGTCGACAGAAAGTTCTTGCCCCGGGAGATATTCCACCAGCAAAGGGTCTTCGATCCTCGCCATTGCGGCCTTGGCCTCGGAGGCCGTGTGGGCAATGCTGAAGCCTTGTCCACCTTGCCCGCAATCGGGCTTGATGGCCGCGGGCCAATGTGCTACATCGGCGGGGTCGGCGTAGACCGAGGGGGTGGCTGGCAGGTCTGCGAGGGCCTGGTAGGTCAGGCTCTTGCGGCGGGTGACACGGCTGGTATCCGGATCGCCGTTGACCAGGTGAAAACCCATGGTCGCGGCACGCTCCGACAAATAGGTGTGCACGGTGTCATGGGTGGCAAATACCAGATCTATTTGGAGATCTGAGAGCAGCTGGCTCCAGGCCGCATCAAATGCTGGGTCTGCAATATTGGGGAGATCGCCAAAATAGTTGGCGAATAGAAATCGTCCATGGTCGTCAATACTGGATGCGCCATATAAATCGACGTGGAGCGAGTAACGAAGCGCTTGGTGTATTTCAGATGCACCCTCTGAGCCACAAGGAAAAACAAGTACACGGATTTTTTTCATGGTTCAGAGTGCATCCATTTGCATCCCATGAGATTCAACTTCCAATGGTTTGGGCACTGGTAAAAATAAACCGCAATGCCCAGCAATCACGCTGAGAACATTGCGGCCTAGGCATCCAATCTCAGAGAAGGATTGCTTGCTTTTTATTTTTGCAGCAATTGCAGAACGTTCTGCGGGATCTGGTTGGCTTGCGACACCATGGCAGTGCCCGCTTGCTGCAGGATCTGGGTGCGGCTCAGATTGGCTGTTTCCTTGGCGAAGTCGGCATCCATGATACGGCCGCGGGCAGCGGACAGATTTTCGACCTGGATGTCGATGTTGTTCACTGCGTTTTCGAAGCGGGTCTGCACCGCACCCAGGGTAGCGCGTGCGCCATTGACCTGATCGACGGCGCTGTCGATCTTCTTCAGGGCCACCCAGGCGCCGGCTTGGGTGGTGACATCGATTTGTTCGATGCCCTTGTCGTTGATGACCGACGTTGCCGCGGCCGTGCCGCCTGCCATGTCGAAGTCTGCCTTGACGATGCCTGTCGCTGCGGCAGAGAAATTCGCAGACAGAGTGACTGCCACGGGTTCGCCGTTGGAGTCCAGCTTGCCGGACATCAATTCCACCTTGTAGGTTTCCGTGCCCTCGATCTTGGTCAGGTAGGCGGTCACGCCGGTGTCGGCCGTCTTGTTGTTGATGGCCGTCACCACCTGGCCCAGGCGCTCTTGCGGATTCTGGGCGGCCTTGATCGTTTCCAGGGTGACGGTGGTCGCATTCGGAGCAGTTCCCACCGTGATGGAGGCGAAGTCTGCAGCGCTCGCGGTGGCAGGGTTTGCCGGGATGGAGGTGCTGATGTCGGTGATGGAGGCCAGATCCACGACCGAGTTCGTGGCGGCGTAAGACGTGGTGGACAGCTGCGAAGCGCGGGTGTCTGCCAGTGCGCCCAGGGTCACGTTGTCACCGGAGTTGGCGCCCACTTGGAACACGGCGCCTGCAAACGAGCCGTCCAGAATCTTCTGGCCGTTGAAGTTGGTCTGCTTGGCCACACGGTCAATTTCAGCCGACAGCTGGCTGACTTCGGCCTGCAGGGCCTTGCGGTCGCTGTCGCTGTTGGTGGCGTTGGAGGCTTGCACGGCCAGCTCACGCATGCGCTGCAGCATATCGCCCACCTTGCCCAGCGCACCTTCTGCCGTCTGTGCCAGCGAGATGCCGTCGTTGGCATTGCGCGAGGCCACGCTCAGGCCGCGGACCTGGGTGTTCATGCGTTCGGCGATGGCCAGACCGGCGGCATCGTCCTTGGCGCTGTTGACACGCAGGCCTGAGGACAGACGTTGCATGGTGGTGTTCAGCGAGCTACCCGAGAGGGTCAGGTTTCGCTGCGCATTGATCGAAGCAATATTGGTGTTGATAGTTGCGGCCATTGCTGTTCCTCTAGTGAAAGGGCGGGTTGCATCGCATCGCTACTGAAACCGTGGGCACAAATAAGCGACAGGCAACGCTAGCGATGGGGGAATTCTTCTATGGAGGGCGGCTCGGTATAGCGGGAATAAACGCAGCAATCACCGCGCTTCTCGGTCTTTCGTGGCGGAGGCGGGGCAGAAGAGGGGGCGGGGGCTCTAGAGGGAGCAAAGCGGCCTTCGCAGGCGGATGCGAAAAAAAGCTAAAGAAATTTCCAGGGGGCCCGATAACAGTTTTGTACGGAGCAAGCACGCAGCCTCAAGGGGGTGCAAAGGTCCACAGAGACAACCGCAAGCACCGGCAAAAGCAAACGTTCATCAACTATCGCCTGGATAAAAGGAATCGCATCATGGCCATGACCATCAACA
This sequence comes from Comamonas sp. CMM03, assembly GCF_019218715.1. Classification (NCBI taxonomy): domain Bacteria; kingdom Pseudomonadati; phylum Pseudomonadota; class Betaproteobacteria; order Burkholderiales; family Comamonadaceae; genus Comamonas; species Comamonas sp. CMM03. The sequence goes on from NZ_JAHUXB010000003.1 coordinate 666,670, forward strand.
CCAACACCGTTTCGATCAACGCCCAACGCAACCTGGGCCTGTCCGGCAGCTCGCTCGGCACCGCCATGCAACGTCTGTCCTCGGGCCTGCGTGTCAACAGCGCCAAGGACGATGCCGCCGGTCTGGCCATTTCCCAGCGTATGAGCACCCAGGTGCGTGGCCTGACCGTGGCTGCCCGCAATGCCAACGACGGCATCTCGCTGGCCCAGACGGCTGAAGGTGCACTGGGCAAGGTGGGTGACATGCTGCAGCGTATGCGTGACCTGGCTGTGCAGTCCAGCAACGCGACCAACAGCAAGAGCGACCGCGAAGCCCTGCAGGCCGAGCTGAGCCAACTGCGTGACGAAGTGGATCGCGTGGCCAAGACCACGACCTTCAACGGCGCCAAGCTGCTGGACGGCAGCTTCACCGGCGGCGTGTTCCAGGTGGGTGCTAATTCCGGCGACAACATCACCGTGGGTGCCCTGAGCAACACCAAGGTGACCGAGCTGGGCAATTCGGTGTACGGCTCCGGCTCCACCACTGCAGCGACCGCAGAGGCTCTGCAAACCACCTTGGCGGGTAACGGTACGGTTGCTGCCGCAGACGTGACGATTGGTATCCGAGGTGCCGATTCGACCACGGTGCACACAATCACCATCAAGGCCGATGCCAACATGACCAAGGAGCAGGCGCTGGGCAAGACGATCGAGGCGATCAACTCCAAGACGGCTGACACCGGCGTGACGGCTTTCCTGGAAGAGGATGCTGCTGGTGTCATGCAGATCCAGATCCGTGCGACCGCGGAACAGGCTGGTAATGCCACGGGCGTTGCCATCACCTACAGCACGGGGACCAATGTGACCGGTACCGGTGCGAACTTGGTGGCCGCTGCAAGCGTGACCGATGCAGGCGACAAGGGTATCGACCAGCTGGACATCAGCACCCAGTCGGGCTCTTGGGAAGCGCTGCAGCGTATCGACGGTGCCATCGACTCCGTGAGTTCCGCCCGGGCCGGTCTGGGTGCCATCCAGACCCGCTTTGAGAAGTCGATCGAGAACATCGAGTCGATGAACGAAAACCTGACAGCTGCCCGTGGTCGCATCATCGATGCCGACTTCGCCAGCGAAACCGCTGCCCTGAGCCGCGCTCAGATCCTGCAGCAAGCGGGTACCGCCATGGTGTCCCAGGCCAACCAGCTGCCCCAGCAAGTGCTGAGCCTGCTGAAGTAAGAGGCACCGTACCCAGGGACACGCGAACCGCGGAACTCTGGGTACAGCGTTTGAATGAATAACCCCGTGCCCTGCACTCCCCTCTCTCGCAGGGCATGGATCCGGAATTACGGGCAGACCAACTGCCTGAAAACAAGGTGTCAATCGTTCTTGGGCTTGAGCAAGTGAGACCGTTTGGCGCTATCCATCACTGTGTGAGCGTTAGAAAAGAAGGGGAAATCAAATGGCAATGACCATTAACACCAATGTTGTGTCCATCAATGCACAACGTAACCTGGGTCTGTCTGGCAATTCGCTGTCGACCTCCATGCAACGCCTGTCCTCGGGTCTGCGTGTGAACAGTGCCAAGGACGATGCCGCTGGTCTGGCCATCTCCGAACGCATGAGCACCCAGGTTCGTGGCCTGACCGTGGCTGCCCGCAATGCCAACGACGGCATCTCGCTGGCACAAACCGCAGAAGGTGCGCTGGGCAAGGTGGGCGACATGCTGCAGCGTATGCGTGACCTGGCTGTTCAGTCCAGCAACGCCACCAACAGCAAGAGCGACCGCGAAGCCCTGCAGGCCGAGCTGAGCCAGCTGCGTGACGAAGTGGACCGTGTGGCCAAGACCACGACCTTCAACGGCGCCAAGCTGTTGGACGGCAGCTTCACCGGCGGCGTGTTCCAGGTGGGTGCCAACTCCGGCGACAACATCACCGTGGGTGCCCTGAACAACACCAAGGTGACCGAGCTGGGCAATTCCATCTACGGTTCCGGTGCGACGGCCGCTACGGCGACCGATGCCCTGCAGACCATCCTGGCTGGTGGCGGCACTGTGGCTGCTGCAGACGTGACCATCGGTATCCGTGGCGCCAATTCGACCGCCGTGCAGACTGTCACGATCAAGGCCGATGCCAACATGACCAAGGAACAGGCTCTGGGCAAGGCGATCGAAGCGATCAACTCCAAGACTGCTGACACCGGCGTGACGGCTTTCCTGGAGGAAGATGCCGCTGGCGTGAAGCAGATCCAACTGCGTGCGACCGAAGACACCTCGGGAACCGCTACGGCCGTGGCAGTCACCTACAGCTCGGGCACCAACACGACCGGTACGGGCAACAACCTGGTGGCCGCTGGTACCCTGACGGAAGCCGGCGACAAGGGCATCGACCAGATCGACATCAGCACCCAGTCGGGTTCTTGGGAAGCCATGCAGCGTCTGGACAAGGCCATTGACAGCGTGAGCTCTGCACGTGGCCAGCTGGGCGCCCTGCAGACCCGCTTCGAGAAGGCTGTCGAAAACATCGACATCCAGAACGAAAACGTGACGGCTGCCCGTGGTCGCATCATCGATGCCGACTTCGCTTCCGAAACTGCCAACCTGAGCCGCGCTCAGATCCTGCAACAAGCCGGTACCGCCATGGTGGCCCAGGCCAACCAGCTGCCGCAGAACGTGCTGAGCCTGCTGCGTTAATCAGCCAGGCAGCAGCCATGACCTGTGATGGGCCATGGTTGCTGGCTGAATGAAAGTTTGCTTTGATGACCGCCATGGATTCATGGCGGTCTTTTTTTTGGCCAGCTGGGGCTGGCCGGTGCGTATGGCTCTTGTGGTGCCGGGATCCGACAAACGGCAGTCGAAGGCCCTCAACTATCGGAAAAACCGGCCGATATCTCAAATAGGCAAGGTGTAGGGGCTGCGGGTCAGACGTACTGTCCGGTGCTCTCCGTTTAATTCGGCCTTTTGTATTCCGGCAAGAGGTTACACAATACGGGCAGTTTCAGATCTGTGCAGACCGGCACGGATCAGCAAGGAGTATGCAATATGGGCGTTTCATCCGTAGGTATCGGCAGCGGGCTGAAGGTTGACGAGATCGTCTCTCAGCTGGTGGAGCTCGAGAAAAAACCACTGGAAACGCTGCAGTCGAAGGCGGAAATCATCAGCGCCAAGATCTCGTCCTATGGGCAGATCAAGTCGCTGATGGATGACCTCAATACCGCCGCCCGGGATTTGACCCTGGACCGCACCTGGGGTGCTTCCAAGGTGTCGTCCTCCGGTTCTGCTGCCACGGGTGCCATGACTGGGCTGGCCGCCGCCGGCTCCTACAACGTCAATGTGCTGCAGCTCGCGCAGAGCCAGACCTCGGTGACCGCCAAGCTGGCCAAGGGCGCCACGATGGACGTGTCGGGGGTCATGCGTTTCAAGATTGGTAACCTGGAAACCAAGACCTTTGACCTGACCATCAATGCTTCGGATTCGCTGCAGAACGTGGCGGACAAGATCAACGGCGATACCAATATCAGCAAGTCCGTCGTGGCCACGGTTATCAAGGACAGCTCGGGCAAAGAGCAGCTGATGATCCGTTCGCGGGAAACCGGCCTGGACAGCAAGTTTGAGGTCAGCTTAGGCTCGGGCGTCGATGCCAATGGCGACTTGGAGGCGTTTGGTGCGTTGGATACCGGCAATCTGGTGACATTGGCGGGCGCAGGTGGCGTCACGACCACGCAGGCCGCCAAGAACGCCGAGATGGAACTCAACGGTGTGAAGCTGGAGTCGAACACCAACACCTTTGCCGAGACCATCCCGGGTCTGTCGATCTCGGTATCGGCAGTGGGAACCTCGCTGCTGACGATCGCGCCTGACAAGGATGCGGTGCAGGCCAGCATCCAGAAATTTGTGGATGCCTACAACGCGGTGAACGATCTGCTGTCGCAGTCGACCAAGAGCGTGCGTACCGCGGATGGCAAGACGGATGACGCCGCCATCAAGGATGGCAGCGGATTGCTGCAGGGAGATAGCAGCACGGTGAGCCTGCAGAACTCCTTGCGGATGATGCTGCAGCGCGTTTCCAGCAACGCGACAGGGGCCTACACGCGCCTGTCCGAAGTCGGCATGCAGATGCAGCAGGGCGGCAAGCTGACCGTGGATACGGAAAAGATGACTGCCGCGCTGAAAGATGTGGATTCGCTCAAGAGCCTGTTCACTGCCAAGGCCGATGCGCAGGGCGCGGGCGGCGGGGTGGCCACCAATTACAAGACGTTCACCGACGAGCTGCTGGCTTGGGAGGGGACGCTCAACAACAAGACCGACGCCTTGCAAAAACAGCTGGATAACAACGGTGACCAGCAGGACAAGGTGAATGCCCGGGCTTCGACGCTTGAGACCCGTCTGCGTGCACAGTACAGCGCGCTGGATGTGAAGATGGCATCGCTCAACGCTTTGGACTCCTACGTCAGCCAGATGGTGACGACGTGGAACAAGTCGAGTGATTGAGTTGGCTGGGCCAGCGGTTTTATTGCCAACAAATTAGGCGCACAAGGAATTACATGTTTTCGTCCACAGGTTTCAGCAAAGCGAATGCCTACCGCCAGGTAGGGGTGCACTCCGGCGTTGAAGATGCCTCCCCGCATATGCTGATTCAGATGCTGTTCGATGGCCTGTTCCAGTCGCTGAATGCGGCGCGTGGCGCCATAGAGCGAGGGGATATCGAGGAGAAGGGGCAGCTTATCTCCCGGTCCGTCCGCATCCTGCAGGAAGGGTTGATCATGGGCCTGGACATGGAAAAAGGCGGCGAACTGGCTGCAAATCTGCGCTTGCTCTATGACTACTGTGTGGCACAGTTGACCAAGGCCAATCTGCGCAGCGATGCCTCGCTGGTGGAAGAGGTGATCGGTGTTTTGCAGCCTGTGGCACAGGGATGGAAAGAAATTGGTTCTCAGGTGGATACAGTCGCACGTGGAGACTGAGATGGAGATGCAGTTGTTGGATTACTACAAAGCAATCGAAGCGAAGAGCGCAGACATGCTGCAAGCAGCCCAGTCTCATGATTGGGATGCGGTGGTCGACTGCGAAAAAGCCTGTGGCGTGCTGATCAATGAACTGCGTGTCCAGGCTGAGCAGAACGTGCTGTCCGTCGTGGAGCGCAAGGAAAAGACGCGCATCATGCAGCGCATTCTGCGCAACGATGCGCAGATCCGCATCCTGGCCGAGCCTTGGTTGGCGCAGCTGGACCATCTGGGCAAGGTGCCGGCATCGGTGATGCACTGAGATCCTGTTTGATTCGACGAGCCGCAAGGCCCGCATGCCGAGAGGTCTGCGGGCCTTGTTGCATGGGCGCCAGGCTGGCTGTTGGTGGCCAGCTGCCGGAAGAGGTGGTGGAATGTCGGCTGATGAATTGGCGAATTGGTGTGCCGCGGGATGCCAGGGTGTGTGGCTGGGGTCAATAGCTGCGTGTTCTTTGCAGTGCGGCTTCCTGTGCCGCCACATCCGGGCTTTGGAAGATGCCTGTCCTTGGGTAGTCGGGATGGTGCAGTGCAGCAGGCGTTTTCCAAGGACAAAAAAAAGCCACAGATTGCTCCGTGGCTACTTGAAGTGTGAACTGTGAAGAGGAAAGGGGTGAATGCATGCGGTCGGCATGCATTCGAATGGGGTTATTACACCTGCATGTTCATTACATCGGTGTAGGCCTGGACCAGGCGATTGCGTACGTGTAGCGTGGCCTGGAAGCCGATTTGTGCTTTTTGCATGGCCACCATGGTTTCTTCCAGGCTGACCGACGGATTTTCCAGCTGCACTTCTTTTTGCAGGTGGGAAGAATGGTTCTGCGAGGCGCTGACTGAGCGCAGCGCGCTTTCCAGCTCCGTGCTGAAGCCGTTGCCCTGGGCTTCGGCCTTTTGCAGAGGTTTGGTCAGGCGGGCGGTCAGATCGCCGCCGGCAGAGACGGGTGAGGTCGCGCTATGAAGACGGAGGTCCATGGTGGGTTCCTGATGGTGACTTGAAGATGGGGCAATCGTAGGCGGGTAGGGAAAGTGCATCTGGGGGAATAAAGCGGGAAAGCCGCGCCTTATTGGGGGAACGCCGGCGGGGGGATTTCGCATACTCGGCACCACGTTGGGCTCCGTGTCGGGCCCGCACTTTCTGTTTGTGGAAGAACCCATGTCCGCTGTCGCACAAGTCCCTGTTGCCGAGAACCCGCCTCCCGCAGTCACGCAGGCGCCTGCCAGTTGGCAGCAGCGCATCAGCGACATGGACCGCGGCCAGCGCCTGCGCTGGGGTGCGGTTGCCGCTGTGGCCGTGGCCGCTGTGGCTGCGGCCTTCTTCTTCAGCCGCCAGCCGGATTACCGGGTGCTGTTCTCCAACCTCAGCGACAAGGATGGCGGCGCCATCGTGGCGCAGCTGGCGGGCATGAACGTGCCTTACAAGTACACCGAAGGCGGTGGCGCCATCATGATTCCGGCCGACCGCGTGCATGACGTGCGCCTGAAGCTGGCCACGCAAGGCCTGCCCAAGGGTTCGGTGTCGGGCTTTGAGATCATGGAGGGCAGCAAGTTCGGCATCACCCAGTTCCAGGAGCGTGTGAACTACCAGCGCGCGCTGGAAGGCGAGCTGACACGTTCCATCCAAGGCCTGTCGGCGGTGCAGAACGCCCGTGTGCACCTGGCCCTGCCCAACCAGAATGGTTTTTTCCGTGAGCAGCAAAAGCCTTCGGCTTCGGTGCTGCTGACGTTGTACCCCGGCCGTGTGCTGGACCGCACCCAGATTGCGGGCATCGTGCATCTGGTCTCGTCCAGCGTACCGGAGCTGCTGCCCACGGCGGTCAGCGTGCTGGATGACAGCGGCAAGTTGCTGTCGCAGGCACCGGATGGCAAGGACAGCCCGGTCGATCTGCAGCAGCTGATGTTCCAGCAGCAGCTGGAAAAGCAATACACCCAACGCATTCTGGACATCCTGGAGCCCGTGGTGGGCAAGGGCAATGTCAAAGCCCAGGTGACGGCCGAGCTGGACTTCTCGCAGTCCGAGTCCACCACCGAGCAGCACAACCCCAACCAGGGCCAGGCTCCCAGTGCGGTGCGCAGCCAGCAGGTGGTGGAAAGCACCGGTGAGCAAAAGCCCCAGCCACCGACTGGCGTGCCCGGCGCCACCAGCAACCAGCCGCCCCAGCAGAACCAGGCGCCGATCAACAGCAACAATGCTCCGGTGCTGCAGGCTGCCAATGGCACGCAAAAGGCCGATTTCATGACCATCCCCGGCAGCAAGCGCGAGTCGGTGACCAATTTTGAAGTGGACAAGACCGTCAGGGTCACCCGCAACAGCACCGGTGGCATCAAGCGCATGACGGCCGCAGTGGTGGTCAATTACCTGCCCGTGGCGGCCGCCGAAGGCGAAGGTGCTGCGGCACCGAAGGCGCTGCCGGCAGAGCAGCAGGCCCAGATGCTGGCCCTGGTGCGCGAGACCATTGGCTACAACGCCGATCGCGGGGACTCCGTCAACCTGATGAACGCACCTTTCCGTGTGGAAAAGGTGAATGTTGAAAACCTCCCGCTGTGGCGCCAGCCTGAAACCATTGAGCTGGCCAAGACCCTGGCCTGGCCTGTGGGTCTGGGTGTGGCCGCTGCCGTGGTCCTGCTGGGTCTGCTGCTGCGCCGCCGCAAGCAGAAGAAGCAGGAAGCGACTGCCGTGGATCTGCTGGCTGCCGAAGAGCTGGAACGCCCCGCATTGGCCGCGCCGCTGAAGCCGGGAGAGCCTTCGCCCGAGCAGATTCGACTCGAGCAGGCGCGTGCCCTGGCCAAGCAGAACCCGATTGCGGTGGCCAACATCGTCAAGACCTGGATCAGCGGCGAGGCGTCCTGAAGCGACTCCTTGATTCCACACCACATACAAAGAGAATCTTATGGATGACCGTGGCCTGAACGACGCCGCCATTTTGTTGATGTCCCTGGGCGAGGAGGAGGCGGCCGAGGTGTTCAAACACCTGTCTCCCAAGGAAGTGCAGAAGCTGGGTGAAACCATTGCCCGCATGCGCGCCGTGTCCAAGGAAAAAGTGGATTTCGTGATCGCCCGCTTCACGGACGATTGCGCAGCCCAAAGCCTGCTGGTGGAAGATGCCAGCGGCTATGTGAAGTCGGTGCTCCGGCGCGCGCTGGGCGACGACAAGGCCGCCCTGCTGCTGGACCGTATCCTGCAGGGTGGCGACGTCTCGGGCATTGAAAGCCTGAAGTGGATGGACCCGGTGTCCGTGGCCGAACTGCTGCGCAACGAACACCCGCAGATCGTGGCGGCCATCCTGGTCCACCTGGAGCATGAACAGGCGGCGGCCGTGCTGATGCAGTTGCCCGAACGCCTGCGCAGTGAAGTGATGCTGCGTGTGGCCACGCTGGAAGGTATCCAGCCCTCGGCCCTGAAGGACCTGAACGAGGTGCTCTACAAGGTGCTGGCAGGTGGCGACAAGATCCGCAAGACATCGCTGGGCGGTGTGAAGACCGCTGCCGAAATCATCAACCAGCTGGGCGGCAATGCCGATGTGGCGGTGCTGGACACCATCCGCAACTACGACGCCGACCTGGCGCAGAAGATCATGGACAAGATGTTCGTGTTCGACGACCTGGTCAAGCTGGATGACCGCTCGCTGCAGCTGGTGCTGCGCGAAGTGCCGTCCGAGACCCTGATCGTGTCGCTCAAGGGCGGCTCGATGGAGGTGCGCGACAAGATTCTGGCGAATATGTCCATGCGTGCTTCGGCAGCCCTCAAGGAAGACCTGGAGTCCCGCGGCCCCATGCGCCTGTCGGAAGTGGAAGCGCAGCAGAAGGAAATCCTGAAGGTGGTGCGCCGTCTGGCCGAAGAAAACCAGATCACCATCGGCGGCGGTGCCGAAGACAGCTTCGTGTGAGGACGTGGTCATGACAAGTTCCACCCACCACTACGCACGTTTCATCCCCAGCGAAGAGATCGATGCCCAGTCTGTGCGCCACTGGCAGTTCGGCGATGTGCAGAAATCCGCGCCGGGCGCGGCGCTGCAGCCCCTGCACGAGCTGGCCACGCTGACGGACCTGCTGCCACCCCCTGCCCCGCAAGGCATGGCGGCGCAGGCACTGGCCGAAGACGCGGTGGTGGCGGAAGAGGAAAACGCCGTCCAGCTGCGCGAAGAAGAGGTGCATGCCCAGCTGGAGCAGGCACGCCAGGAGTCGCATGACGCAGGCTATGAGGCCGGCATGCAGGCTGGCCATGGACTGGGGCTGGAAGAGGGCAAGCAGCAAGCGGGCGCCGAATGGCAGCACCGTTTTGATGATTACATGGCCCAGCAAGGCCGCCAGGCGGCCGAACAGCTGCAGGCCGTGCTCCAGGCTGCACAGCGTGACGTGCAAGGCATGCAGCAGCACATGGCACCTGACGTGTTGCAACTGGCCTGCGACATTGCGCGCCAGGTGGTGCGGCAGGAGTTGCGCAGCAATCCCCAGGCCTTGCTGCCGGTGGTGCGTGAGGCGCTGGACATGATGTCGGCTGAATCCAAGCCCGCCACGGTGCGCCTGAATCCCCAGGATTGGGAGCGCCTGCAGGAGCCGCTGAAGGCCGCACACCCGCAACCCAAGATCGAATGGCTGGCGGATGCCAGCGTGAAGCCGGGCGACTGCCTGGTGGAAAGCGCTGGCGCACAAGTGGATGGCAGCCTGGAGCGCCGCTGGCAGCGTGCCGTGGCCGCGCTGGGTCTGGTGTCTACCTGGTACGACGGAGCACCTGCCCATGGCCAATGACACCGATATGCCCGTGGCCGATCAGTTGCAGCGGTTCTTGCAACTGGGCCGTGAGCGGCTCAAGCAGCCATTGCCGCTGCACAGCCACGGCACCCTCACCCGCTTGACGGGCCTGGTGCTGGAAGCGTCGGGCCTGCGCGTGCCGGTGGGCTCGCAATGCCATCTGCAGATGCCCGGGCAGGAACCGGTGCTGGCCGAGGTGGTGGGTTTTGCCGGCGATCGCGCTTTTCTGATGCCGGCGGGGGACATCCAGGGTCTGTCTTGCGGTGCGACCGTGACACCGGCCGAGCCCTATGTGCCGCCGTTGCAGCTGAGCGACACCGAAGTGCCGGTGCTGGCCAAAGGCGTGCTGCGGCTGCCCATGGGGGATGGCCTGCTGGGGCGGGTGGTGGATTCGCAAGGAGTTCCGCTGGACCATGCCGGACCGCTGGCGAATGTGCAGGCCGAGACCCTGGACCGCGAACCCATCAATGCCATGGAACGTGCCCCGGTGCGCGAAAGCCTGGACACCGGTGTGCGGGCCATCAACGCCCTGCTGACCGTGGGGCGAGGACAGCGTTTGGGTCTGTTCGCCGGTTCGGGCGTCGGCAAATCGGTGCTGCTGGGCATGATGGCCCGCTATACCAAGGCCGATGTCATCGTGGTGGGCTTGATCGGCGAACGGGGCCGCGAAGTCAAGGAATTCGTGGAAGATATTCTGGGTGCGCAGGACCGCTCGCGCGCCGTGGTGGTGGCCGCGCCGGCCGATGCGCCGCCGCTGCTGCGCATGCAGGGCGCCAATTACGCCACCGCCATTGCCGAGCATTTCCGTGACAAGGGCCAGCATGTGCTGCTGCTGATGGATTCGCTCACCCGCTACGCCCAGGCGCAGCGTGAGATTGCCTTGGCGATTGGCGAACCACCGGCCACCAAGGGCTATCCGCCGTCGTGTTTTGCCAAGCTGCCCGGCCTGGTGGAGCGCAGCGGCAACGGCCTGCATGGCGTGGGCTCGATCACGGCGTTCTATACCGTGCTGTCCGAAGGCGACGATCAGCAGGATCCCATTGCCGATGCGTCGCGCGCCATTCTGGACGGACACTTTGTGCTGTCGCGTGCGCTGGCGGAACAGGGGCATTACCCGGCCATCGACATCGAGCAATCCGCGTCGCGGGTCATGCACAACGTGGTCACGCGTGAGCACTTCGATCTAGCTAGGCGGTTTAGGGCTGTCTATTCCTGCTATCAAAAGAGTAGGGATTTGATACAAGTAGGGGCTTATATGAGTGGTTCCGATCCCGCGGTGGATGAAGCCATTCGACTGCAGCCCTCCATGGTGCAGTTTCTGCAGCAAACCATGTTTGAGGCGGCGCCCATGGAACAGAGTCTGGTGGACATGGCTGCGGTCCTGGAACAGCAGTGAGCAAATAAAGGGAGATGCTGATGTCATCACTTCACGCTTTGATGGTGGCCATTGAAATGGCCACGCGCAAACGCGATGAGGCCCGCCAGGCCTTGCGCGAGCGCCAGCGTGCGCATGCGGCTGCGCAGTCCCAGATGGAGCAGCTGGAAAGTTACACGGAAGAAATGCGCCAGCGCTGGGCGCCGCAGGAAGGTGCTGAACTGAAGCTGGAGGTGATGTACCACCACGAGCAGTTCATGGCACGGCTGCAGCATGCGATCGGCTTGCAGACCCGGGTGATGCAGGACCAGGCGATCCGCCTGGAGGCTGCCCAGAAGGCCCTGATGGCCACCGAGCTGCGCCTGTCCAGCCTGAACAAGGTGGTGGAGACGCGCCGCCGTGACATTGCCCTGGCGCAGCTGCGCCGGGAACAGAAGCAAACGGACGAGCGGGCTGCGCTGCAGTTCATCGGCCGCACTTTCGGCATGCAGTTCCAGGAGGCCTGAGCATGGAGACATTGCCATCCACACCGGCCGCCGGCAAACGCGCCACGGCCGCAGAAGGACTGGCGGCCCTGCAGCGCAAGCCACGGGCTGCAGAGGGTGACAGCAACAGCGCGGGGCAGACCTCTGCCGCCGGCTTTTCCCGGCTGCTGCAGGCTGCCGCACAACCGGAAGCCAGCGATGCGGCGTTGACGGACTTGGGCGCAACAGGGGCGGACCCCAGCCTGCGACTGGGGCTGCCGCAACCGGATGCTGCGGTGGAGGGAGATGCGACGTCCATGACCCTGATGGTGGGCGATGCGGCCTGGACGGTGCAAAGCCTGGTCGGGCAGACGGCCCGCATGGACCAGTCCGCCGATGTGGCGGTGCGCAATGGCTCCCACCTGCAGACGCGGATGGATGCGGGCGACCCCTTGGGGTTGATGCGCAGTGCGGCCCAGAGCGCGCTGGGTGCTGCGTCCCAGGTGCCGGTGGTGGCGCAGGGCGTGGCCCAGGCATTGGGTGGCGGCGTGATGCAGGCGGTGGCACAAGGCGATGTGGCCGGGGCTGCCGCATGGAATGCCGTCAGCGATACCACACAGTCCGTGGTGGATGCCATGGCCGATGCCGTGAAGTCTGACGACGGCGACGCGCTGTCACGCGGCGAGCGCGGCAGCGAAGGGCGTGTCAGCCTGCAAGGCCAATGGACGGCCACCGACCGCCAGGCACAGCCTGCCGAGGTGATGCAGCGCCTGCTGGGGCAGATGTCGCAATTTCTGTCGGCCACGGGCGCTACCGAGGCCGCGGGGCTGCGCCGTGCCGGCAGCAAATCGGTCGATGATGCGGCCGCTTCTGCCCAGGATGCTGCCGCCGTGCCTCCAGGCGCCGGGATTGGCGCTGGAACAGGGCGCTTGCAGGACAACGCTGTGGCGCAGGCCGCAGCCGGCCAGCAGGCGTCCAACGGAGATGCGCAGGGTGCGCAGGCCGAGCCGGACATGGCGTTCTGGATGAATTCCCGCCAGCAACGCGCCGAAGTGGTGCTGGACCGGGACGGCGCGCCGGTCCGCGTGCAGGTCACCATGGAAGGCAGTACCGCCCATGTGACGTTCCGCAGTGACGAGCAGGCCACCCGGTCCATGCTGGATGCCAGTGTGGCCCAGCTGCGTGACATGCTGGCCGCCCAGGGGGTGGAGCTGGCAGGGGTGCAGGTGGGGGCACAGGGCAGTGGCAGCTCGCAAGGCGGTTCCTCTGGTGCGCAGGAGGCTTTCATGCCCGAGGGCGCGCGCCGCGTGCGGTTGCCATCGCAGGCGGGGGCCGAGCAGACGCCCGGCCTGCAGCGTGCGGGCAGTGGCAGCCGCCAGGGGGTCGATATTTTTGCGTGAACGGCAAAAAACACGCTCTGTATACAAGAGCGAAGCCACCAGGGGCGCCGAGTGCGCCCCTTGTCACGTCTGCTGCACTGCAAGGCCATATCAGCCGGGATTCACGGCGGCGCGGGTGCTGCAATGCAACAAAAAAGACGGTTTTCTGCCCATTGGAGCGGAACACCGGGCGTGAGCGGCAGGGATTGGGCGATGTTTCGGCGCTTTATTCTGGCTATGATTTCGACCGTGCCCGGAATAATTGGCACCCAAAGGCCCGTATCAGGCCTGAGCCAGCGTAGTGCGGCGCCCTGTCCAATGGCCGGATCAGTCTGACAAATCAGGCTGTGAAGTCTGCGCAGGGCGATGTCACCCGCCGGCTCGGCGCCGGGCAGTCCCATTTTCCACGCAAGGAATCACACGTGTCCGCCACTTCTTCTGCAGCATCTCCTGGCAAAGAACCTGCCAAGAGCAAAAAACTGATCGTGATCGGTGCCGTTGTCGCTTTGCTGGTGATCGTCGCGGCCGCGCTGGGCCTGTTTCTGGTGAACAAGCAACGCCATGCCGCCGATGATGATGCGCAGGAGTCGAAAGCCGCCGCCGTGCTGGTGCCGACTTTCCTGCCCATGGAAAACATGGTCGTGAATCTGGCCGATACCGGCGGTGACCGCTTTGCGCAGATCGGCATCACGCTGGAGCTGCAGGATGAAAAGACCTCGGCCTCCGTCAAGCAGTACATGCCCAGCATCCGCAATGGGGTGTTGATGCTGGTGTCGCAGCGCACGGCCGAAGAGCTGCTGCGCCGCGAAGGCAAGGAAAAGCTGGCGGCCGACATCCTGGCCGAAGTCTCGCGTCCGCTGGGCGTGCGCCCAAGTGCCGCACGCGTCGAGCATGACGCCGACGATGGCGAGGAAGAAGAGCGTCCCCGTCGCCGTGCCAATCCGGTGCGCCGCGTGCTGTTCTCCAGCTTCATCATTCAGTAAGCAAGCGCGGGAGTACAGGGCATGAGTGATTCTTTTCTCTCGCAAGAGGAAGTTGACGCCCTTCTGGAAGGGGTGACCGGCGAGAGCCAGAAGTCAGACGCTGGCGACGTCGATGAAGCCAACGTACGCAACTACGACATCTCCAGCCAGGAACGCATCGTCCGCGGACGCATGCCGACCATGGAAATCGTGAACGAGCGTTTTGCGCGCAACTTCCGTATCGGCCTGTTCAACTTCATCCGCCGCAGCCCCGAAGTTTCGGTGGGCACGGTGAGCGTGCAGCGTTACAGCGCTTTCCTGCGCCGTCTGGCGGTGCCGACCAATTTCAACATCGTGGCCATCCGCCCCTTGCGCGGCAATGGCCTGGTGGTCTGCGATCCCTCGCTGGTGTTCGGCATCATCGATACGCTGTATGGCGGCGCAGGCCGTCTGCAGACCCGTATCGAGGGCCGCGATTTCTCCGCCACCGAGCAGCGTGTGATCAACCGCCTGGTGGATGTGATCTGCGAGGAATACAAAAAGGCCTGGCACGGCATCTATCCGCTGGAGCTGGCCTACCAGCGCTCGGAAATGCAGCCGCAGTTCGCGAACATCGCCACGCCCAGCGAAATCGTGGTGTCCACCGCGTTCCAGCTGGAAATCGGCGACATCTCCGGCTCCATCCACATGTGCTATCCGTATGCCACATTGGAGCCGATTCGCGACATCCTGTATTCGTCCACGCAGGGCGACTCCATGGAAGTGGACCGCCGCTGGGTCAAGGTGCTGACGCGGGAAATCCAGTCGGCCGAAGTGACGCTGGTGGCCGAGCTGGCCCGCGCCGATGCGACCGTGGAGCAGCTGCTGGCCATGAAGCCGGGCGACTTTATCGAATTGGACCGTGAGCCACGTATCAAGGCATCGATCGGCGGTGTGCCGGTGTTCGATTGCCAGTACGGGACTTACAACAACAAATACGCCATCCGCGTGGAGCAATGCCTGCGCGGGGTGGATGCAAACTGGACGGGAGATAAGAATGGCAACTGACCAAAATACCGATGCCGCAGGCGCGGGCGCAGGCGATGATCCGTTTGCCGATTGGGCCGAAGCACTGGGCGAACAGAAAAAGGTCGATGACCAGCAGTCCGTGCTGGATGCCGAACAAGGGGGGCCGCTGAGCGGCGAACCTGCTTTTGCCCGCGGCACGGAAGTGCCGGTCAACGACATCAACATGGTGCTGGACATCCCGGTCCAGCTGTCGGTGGAGCTGGGCCGCACCAAGGTGCCCATCAAATACATCCTGCAACTGGCCCAGGGGTCGGTGGTGGAACTGGACGCGCTGGCCGGTGAACCCATGGACGTGCTGGTCAATGGCTACCTGATCGCCCAGGGCGAAGTGGTGGTGGTGAACGACAAGTTCGGTATCCGCCTGACCGATGTGGTCACGCCGTCCGAACGCCTGCGCCGCGTCAGCCGTGGATAACTCGGCGACCGCGTCCGTCTCCAGCTTCCAGACCATTGCGGTGCTGGTGCTGTTCATCGCCGTGATGGCGGTGTTGCCCTGGTTGCTGCGCCGCTGGCAGCAGCGCCAGATGGTGGCGCGGGGCGGGCAGGGCGTGCAGACCCAGGTGCTGTCCACGGTGGCACTGTCCCCCGGCCAGCGCATTGTGGTGGTCGAGGTAGGCCAGGGCGGGCACAGCACGCGCCTGGTGCTGGGTGTCACGGCCCAGAACATCCACTGCCTGCATGTGCTGGGCAGCGCCGTGCCGGCGGGCGCAGCGGATGCGGCTGCGGCTTCCTCCGCCTCGTTTGCTGGCGCCATGGAACAACTTCAGCAGACCAGCAGCCAGCCGGCTGCCAGCACACACCCTTGAAGCCCGCGGCGGCGCAGCCTGCGCTGCCGGGTGCACAACCTGATTTCTTTCTGGACCCCCTTCCATGTCTCGCACTTCCCTTTTGGCCAAGCTGGCAGCCTGCGCGCTGACCTGTGCGGTGGTGCCGCAGATGGCCTGGGCGCAGAACGCGCCCAGCCTGCCGCTGCTGGTGGGTTCGGGAGGTGGCGGCACCAATTTCTCGGTGCCCATCCAGACCCTGCTGTTCTTTACGGCACTGTCCTTTCTGCCGGCGATCCTGCTGATGATGACGGGCTTCACCCGCATCGTCATTGTGCTGAGCCTGCTGCGCCAGGCGCTGGGCACGCAGTCCTCCCCGCCCAACCAGGTGATCATCGGCCTGTCGCTGTTCCTCACGCTGTTCGTGATGGGGCCCACGCTGGACCGGGTCTATGAGGATGCCTACAAGCCTTACAGCAGCGGCGCCATCACCTTCGAGGCGGCGGTGGGCAAGGCCGAGCTGCCGATGCGCGACTTCATGCAGCGCCAGACCCGCCAGTCCGACTATGCGCTGTTCGCCCGCCTGGCCAAGCTGCCGGCGGACACCAAGATTGAAGATGCGCCTTTCCGCGTGGTGGTGCCGTCGTTCGTGATCAGCGAGCTCAAGACCGCGTTCCAGATCGGGTTCATGATCTTCATTCCCTTTCTGATCATCGACATGGTGGTGTCTTCCATCCTGATGTCACTGGGCATGATGATGCTGTCGCCCGTGCTGGTGGCGCTGCCCTTCAAGATCATGCTGTTCGTGCTGGCGGATGGCTGGAATCTGCTGATCGGTTCGCTGGCTTCCAGCTTCGCCATCTAGAAGGAGCGTCCATGAATGCCCAGTCGGTACTGACCTTTGGCCGCGAAGCCCTGACCTTGCTGCTGATGATTTCCCTGCCCGTGCTGCTGACGGTGATGGCCGTAGGTCTGGTGGTGAGTATTTTCCAGGCGGTGACGCAGATCAACGAAAACACCTTGTCCTTCGTGCCCAAGCTGGTGGCGGCGGTGCTGGTGTTCCTGGTTGCCGG
This sequence comes from Comamonas sp. CMM03, assembly GCF_019218715.1. Taxonomy (NCBI): domain Bacteria; kingdom Pseudomonadati; phylum Pseudomonadota; class Betaproteobacteria; order Burkholderiales; family Comamonadaceae; genus Comamonas; species Comamonas sp. CMM03. Next base: position 683,474 of record NZ_JAHUXB010000003.1, read on the forward strand.
GCCGTGGATGCTGAGCACGGTGGTGGACTTCATCCGCCGCACCATCGAAAACATTCCGCTGGCGCTGGGCTGACGCGCAGCGGCTCCCGGTTTCGGCACATATTCACAGGCGGCACACGGTGTTTGGCTTTTCCGAGCAGCAGATCATGGCCTGGCTGTCGCCGATCATCTGGCCGTTTCTGCGCACGCTGGCCATGTTCTCGGTGGCGCCGGTGTTCTCGCAACGAGCCATCCCGGCGCGGGGCAAGGTGGCCATGGCCTTTGTGGTGGCGCTGGGCGCCCAGGCCACGCTGATCGACCAGCCGGTGGTCAGCGTCAACTCCCCGGATGCGCTGGGCACGGTGCTGCAGCAAGTCGGCGTGGGGCTGGCTATCGGTTTTGCCGCACGCCTGGCCATCGCGGCCGTGGAAGTGGCCGGTGAACTGGTGGGCCTGCAGATGGGCCTGAACTTTGCCTCTTTCTTCGATCCGGTCAGCAATGCGCAGCTCAGCGCCATCTCGCGTTTTCTGGTGCAGATCTTCACGCTGCTCTTCATTGCGATCAACGGCCACCTGGTGGTACTGATGGCGGTGATCAAGAGCTTTGACGCCTTCCCGGTGAACGGGCATTTCATGCAGTCGGTCTCCCAGATGCGCATCCACGAGCTGGGCAGTGCCATTTTTTCCAGCGCGTTGTGGATCGCCTTGCCCATGATGGCGCTGCTGTTGTTCGTGAACCTGACCATGGGCATCATCTCGCGCATTGCGCCGCAGATGAATATTTTTGCCGTGGGCTTTCCCGTCACGCTGACGGTGGGCATGCTGGGCATCACTGCCACGCTGCCGATGATGGAGCAGCCGCTGCTGCGCATGTTCGAACAGGCCCTGGGCGTGTTTGGCGCGGTGTCGTTCTAGGCGTGGCGCTGCGCTGAGCGGCGCACGGCGGGACGCTATCAGCGCTGCGGGCGCGCGCCGAAACAGAACGGCATGCTTTTCTCATGCATCCGCAGTGCCTGCGGTGAGGCTGCCTGTTTTTTGAGCAGATCTGGCAGCGGGTGCGGGCCAGGTGCACCGCTGCAGCATTGTCGGCAGTGGCTCAGACCAGGTTGTTGCGGATGGCGTAGACCGTCAGCTCGGCATTGTTGGCCAGTTGCAGCTTTTCCAGCACGCGGGCGCGGTAGACGCTCACCGTCTTCGGGCTGAGCATCAGCTCTTCGGCGATATCGGTCAGCCGCCGGCCAGTGGCAATTTTCTGCAGCGTCTGCATCTCGCGTTCGGACAGGGTTTCGTGCAGCACCTCGGCCTGGGGCTGGGCCACGCTCTCGGCCAGCATCTGTGCGACTTCGGCTGTCAGGTATTTGCGCCCCTGCATGACCATGCGCACGGCCTCGATCAGCTGCACCGGATCGCCCGCCTTGTTGGCATAGCCCTGGGCCCCGGCCTTGAGGCTGCGCAGCGCGTACTGGTCTTCGGGGTACATGGAGACCATGATGACCTTGATCTCCGGGTGCGTCTCACGCACGCTGGCCAGCACTTCCAGTCCGTTGCGACCGGGCATGTTGATGTCCAGCAGCAGCACTTCACAGGCGGCGGTGCGCAGGGCCTCGCGCAGTTCGGTGTAGCTGGCGGCCTCGGCGGTGACGCGGATATCGGTGGCTTCCTGCAAGGTGTCCCGGATGCCGCGGCGCAGCACGGCATGGTCGTCGCATAGCACTACTTGGATCAAAGCATTTCCTTGGCAAATTCAGCACCAGACGCCGATGGTAGTGGGATGGAGACAATGATGCTGCTGCCTTTCCCTATTTGGCTGCTGACATCCAGCCATCCCCCCACGGTGCGGGCGCGTTCGGCCAGGCCGCGCAGGCCGAATGCCTTGGGCTTGTCGCGCTGGGCAGGAGCGATGCCGCAGCCGTTGTCGCGCACCTCGACCGTCAGCACGCCCTCGGCATCCGACATCTCGATGTGCACGGCCGTGGCCTGGGCGTACTTGGAGACATTGGTCAGCGCCTCCTGGGTGGTGCGGTAGGCGACGAGCTGGATGTTGGACGCCAGATTGTTGTGTAAAGGCGACAATCTCAGCGCCACGGGAATGCCGGTGCGGCGCTCGAACCCTTCGGCCAGCCACTGGATGGCGGCGGCCAGGCCCTGGTCCAGCACCGGGGGGCGCAGGTCCAGCATGATGCGCTGGCTGGCGCCCAGCGCATGCTGCAGCATCTCCAGTGCGGACTGGGCGTGCTGCACCACCTGGGGCTGGGTGGCGGTGTTGCGTGCAATCCATGACAGGTCGAACTTCACGGCGGTGAGCGCACCACCGATGTCGTCATGAATTTCCCGGGCGATGGCGGTGCGCTCCTGCTCGATCGAGGTCTGCAGGTGCTCCGTCAGCTCTGCCAGACGCCGTTCCGAGGCTGCCAGCTCGGCGGCTGCCAGCTCGCGCGCGCGCCGGGCCTCGTGCACTTCCAGGGCCCGCTCCAGCACGTGGGGCAGCCGCGCCATATCGTCCTTGAGCAGGTAGTCGGAAATCCCCAGGCGGATGGCGTCGACAGCCGCCGCCTCGCCAATGGCCCCGGACAGCAGCACAAAAGGAGGGCAGGGTGATATCTGTTGTGCGCCTTCCCAGGCGTCGATGGCGGTAAACCCGGGGAGGTAGTAGTCCGCCAGTACCAGATCATAGGGACGGGCGGCCAGTGCCTCCAGGAAAGCCGAAAGCTGATCGACGCAATCGATCTGGCAGACCCGTTGCGCACGGCGCAAAGTCAGTGCTGCCAGACGTTGATCGGCTTGTGAATCCTCAAGGTGGAGGATCAGGAGGGGTCTATCTGTTGGATCAGGACCCAGAAGGGGCGCTATCATAGGATACATCTTGGAACAAACGTGCAGGCTGGCGGTACGCTACAGCTCTGAAGTTAGGGCTCATTCCCCTGCACGTCCACAGCAGAGCCACAAGGTGATGCGCCTGCGCAGGTGCCCACCGGGTGAACTCCTGTCCAAGCTTTGCACCTGCCCCTGAATGGAGAAACGATGCATTCAACGCTATCACCGACCGGAGAACCTGCTGTTCAGGTGCCTGTCATGGTTGCGGCGGAATTGCAGGATTCCCTGTTGGTCGTCATGCGCGACCTTCATCGACTGGAAGGGCTCCTCAATCATGCCACGTCCAATTTGCTGGAACGGTTTTCTGAAGCCAACGGCCTGCTCTCGGGTACCGGCGCAGTGGACCGCAACGAGCTCGAAGCCGCCCGCCATGCGTTGCGCAGTGCCGTCACGGAACTGCAATTCCATGACATGGCCACCCAGTTGATCTGGCACACCACCCAGGTGTTGCAGGGGTGTGCATTCCGGCTTGCGGCGGAAACCATGGGCGTGGAAGAAGGGGAACTGCCTTCGGAGCCTGCACAATCCATGATGCCGGAACGCCCTAACCCTGTGACCCAAAGCGAAATGGACGCGGGTTCGGTGGATTTGTTCTAAGACGCTGTCCTGTTTACTAATTCCAAAGTCAGTTGGAGCCCATACATGCAATCGATCCTCGCTGTAGATGACTCACCATCCATGCGCAAGATGGTGTCGTTCACCCTGTCCGGCGCAGGCTACAAAGTCGTCGAGGCCGTGGACGGCATGGACGCGCTGGAAAAAGCAGAAGCACAACAGATAGATCTTGTGTTGGCTGACCAGAACATGCCACGTCTGGATGGCATTGGCCTCACCAAGAAACTGCGCGAGCATCCGCGCTTCAAGAACACCCCGATTCTGATCCTGACCACCGAGTCCAGCGACCAGATGAAGCAGGCTGGGCGCGCAGCTGGCGCTACCGGCTGGCTGGTCAAGCCGTTCGATCCGAACCGCCTGATCGAAGTCATTCAAAAAGTAATCCGCTAAGCAGCGGCGCAGCAGGCGATCACAGGAGCCTACATGGTGGACACTCATACAGATGCTGGGGGCGGGGCGGATTTCGACCTGACCCAGTTCTATCAGATCTTTTTCGAAGAAGCCGGGGAAAACCTCGACCAGATGGAGCAGATGCTGCTCAACCTGGACTTGTCGGCCGCCAACGACGAAGAACTCAACGGCATCTTCCGTTGTGCGCATTCGATCAAAGGGGGCTCTGCCACCTTTGGCTTCTCCGATGTGGCCGAGCTGACCCACAAGATGGAGTCGCTGCTGGACCGCCTGCGCCGCCACGAAATCACGCCCATCCCCGAGATGGTGGATGTGTTGCTGGAATCGGCCGATGCCTCGCGCAGCCTGCTGGCTCGCCACCAGGCGGGCGGCGAGGGCGAAGCCCTGTCGACGTCCGATCTGGTGCGCCGCATCACGGAACTGGCCGCCGGCAACGGCGCGGTGGCAGCCCCTGTGGTGGCGGTCCCGGTGGCACCACCGCCTCCCGCGCCGGCCCCGGTGGCCGCCGTCCCGGTGGGCGGTACCCGTGCGCTGGAGATTCGCATCGGCCCCATGGACAATCTGGATCTGGCCGATGCCATCAAGGAGCTGTTCCGCGATATCCCGGGCCTGGGCACCATCGAAGACCTGCCTTGTACCGATGCCGGCTGTCGCCTTTTCGGTGTGCAGACCCAGTCCACCGATGAGGACCTGCTGGACCTGTTCGCTTTCCACGTCGCCAAGGAGCAGGTGCAGATCCGCGGCCAGGCCTCCCAGGTGGCCCCGGTGGCTGCGGCTGCTGCGCCGCAGGCGGTGGCCGTGGAAGCAGCCTCTGCACCGGTGGAAGCCGCTGCGCCGCTGGCCGCCGACATGGTGAGTGGTAATTTCGGCATCTTCCCGGGTGCGCCCGGCGATCCGGAAACACGTCCCGCGCTGGCACCAGCCAAGGCCTCTGCCGCGGCCAAGCCGGCCGTGGCGGCCACCATGGAGTCCACCAGCATCCGCGTGGCCCTGGGCAAGGTCGACCAGCTGATCAACCTGGCCGGCGAGCTGGTGATCACCCAGGCCATGCTGGCGCAGAACAGCCGCACGCTGGACCCGGCCGCCAACCAGCAACTGCTGGCCGGTCTGGCGGATCTGGACCGCAACACGCGTGACCTGCAGGAATGCGTGATGTCGATCCGCATGATTCCCATGTCCACCGTCTTCAGCCGTTTCCCGCGCATGCTGCGGGACCTGGCCAACAAGATGGGCAAGAAGTTCGACCTGGTGTTGCAGGGCGAAGCCACTGAGCTGGACAAGGGCCTGGTGGAAAAGATCACCGACCCGCTGACCCACCTGGTGCGCAACTCGCTGGACCATGGCATCGAAATGCCCGAGCAGCGCATTGCGGCCGGCAAGTCCGAAGCGGGTACGCTGACCCTGGCGGCTTCCCACCAGGGCGGCTCCATCGTCATCGAAGTGCGCGATGACGGCCGTGGCATGAACCGCGAAAAGATTCTGCGCAAGGCCCGTGAGCGCGGCATGGATGTGTCGGACAGCCTGCCCGATGCCGATGTCTGGCAGCTGATCTTTGCCCCCGGCTTCTCCACCGCCGATGTCGTGACCGATGTGTCGGGCCGCGGCGTGGGCATGGACGTGGTGAAGAAGAACATCACCGCGCTGAACGGTACCGTGGAAATCGACTCGGCCGAAGGCGTGGGCATGCGTGTGGCGATTCGCCTGCCGCTGACCCTGGCCATCATGGACGGTATGTCGGTGGGCGTGGGCCAGGAGGTCTACATCCTGCCGCTGTCTTCGGTGGTGGAGTCCTTCCAGGTCAATCCGAACGATGTGAACACCGTGGCCCAGGGCTCCCAGCTGGTCAAGGTGCGCGACGAGTACATGCCCGTGATCGCCATGGAAAAGACGTTCCGTGTGCCGCGCGCCGAAGGGGAAAAGAGCAGCGACATCATGGTGGTGGTCGAGTCCGACGGCAGCCGGGTGGCATTGCTGGTGGACGAACTGCTGGGGCAACATCAAGTGGTGGTGAAGAACCTGGAGTCCAATTACCGCAAGGTGCCGAATGTGTCGGGTGCCACCATCCTGGGTGATGGCACCGTGGCCTTGATCCTAGACACCATCAGCATGGTGAACCGGGCGCGTTACTGATACCGGATTGCAGGCGATCCACAACTAGCAAAGGCCAGGCCCCCAGCGGGCCGCCAGGAGAATTGAAATGAATGTGATGGGCAAAAATACCGAGTCTGCGGCCACCGGCACCCGCGAATATCTGACCTTCCGTCTGGGTCAGGAGGAATACGGCATCGACATCCTCAAGGTGCAGGAAATCCGCGGCTACGAACAACCCACCCGCATTGCCAATGCACCGGAATTCATCAAGGGCGTGGTGAATCTGCGCGGCACCATCGTGCCAATCGTGGACATGCGCCTGAAGTTCAACTGCACGGAAGTGGAATACAACAGCTTCACGGTGGTCATCATCCTGAACCTGCGCAACCGCGTGGTCGGCATTGTGGTGGACTCCGTGAGCGATGTGATGGAGCTGGCGCCGGACGCCATCCGCGCGGCACCCGATATCGAAAGCGCCATCGACAACGGCTGTATCCTGGGCCTGGGCTCGGTGGGCGAGCGCATGCTGATCCTGCTGGACATCGAAAAGCTGATGTCCAACGTGGACATGGGCCTGGTGGCCCCGGCCGAGTAAAGGGCGCTGCGGCGAATTAGCTAGCCAACGGCCCGCCCTGTGGGGGGCTGTTGAATTTGAACGCCTTGCGGGCGTTGGGATTTTTTGACCCTTTCATCCATGCGTACTTCTGCTTCTTCGTTGTCCACGGATGCCGGGTCGGCATCCGGCATGCCGGCCTCCATGGGGGGCGGGGCTGCGCAGCGCGAGTTCGCCTGGACCAATGCCGATTTCACCCGCGTGCAGGCGCTGATCTACAAGCACGCCGGTATCAGCCTGCACGATGGCAAGCACGCCATGGTGTACAGCCGCCTGTCGCGCCGCCTGCGCGATACGCGGCTGGACAGTTTTGACGACTACCTGTCCTGGCTGGAAAAGCAGCCAGGCGATGCCCCGGAATGGCAGGAATTCGTCAATGCGCTGACCACCAATCTGACCTCGTTCTTTCGCGAGCAGCACCATTTCGAGATCTTTGCGCAGCACCTGCGCAGCAAGCAGCAGCCGTCGTGGAAGGTCTGGTGCAATGCCGCATCGACCGGGGAGGAGCCTTATTCCATCGTGATGACGGCCCAGGAAGCGCTGGGTGCCAATGCGCAGTTCAAGCTCACGGCCAGCGACATCGATTCCAAGGTGCTGGCCACGGCATCGAACGGTGTCTACCGCCTGGACAATGTGAAGAACCTGAGCCAGGAGCGTCTGCGCCGCTTCTTCATGAAGGGCAAGGGGGCCAACGAAGGCATGGTGCGCGTCAAGCCGGAGCTGCGCCGCATGATTGACTTCATGCAGGTCAATCTGATCAAGGACGACTGGCCCTTCCAGGAATCCTTCGATGTGGTGTTCTGCCGCAACGTGATGATCTACTTTGATGCGCCCACGCAGCGCCGTGTGCTGGAGAAGATCCACCGCGTGCTCAAGCCGGGTGGCATGCTGTTTGTGGGGCATGCCGAGAATTTCAGCGAATCGCGCGACCTCTTTACCTTGCGCGGCAAGACCGTGTACGAGCGTCGCTGAACGGGCTGCGCCGGTTATTGGAACAAAGGTCCACCATGAATCCTCTGCGAAAAGGCGTACCGATGTCGTCCAATCCCTTGGGGGGCGGCTTTGGCTCGTCCCTTGCCTTTGGTGAGCGCCGGGGTCCCGTGCCCAAGATGGCGCCGCCGAGTGCCCCGGTGTTCCACCGGTCGGCGGCCGCACAGCCGCCCGCGCCGCCGTCGTCACTGGAGGCGCTCAAGCGCCGCACGCCCAAGCCGGGCGAGGCCTCGTTCTTCTATTTCGATCCGCATTTCCAGTTCAACGCCGTCAAGGTGTTGCCGGGCGAGTATTTCGTGACGGGCGAGAACATGGCCATCGTCACGGTGCTGGGCTCGTGCATTGCTGCCTGCCTGTGGGACCGCACCCTGAACATCGGTGGCATGAACCACTTCATGCTGCCCGATGGTGATGCCGGCGATGTCTCCGGCCGCTACGGCTCGTATGCGATGGAACTGCTGATCAACGAGATGATGAAGCTGGGCGCGCGCCGCGAGACCATGCAGGCCAAGATCTTTGGCGGCGGTCAGGTGATGGCCAACTTCACCACCATGAATGTGGGTGAGCGCAACACCGATTTCGTCACCCAGTATCTGAATACCGAGCGCATCCCCATCGTCTCCGAGGATGTGCTCGACATCTATCCACGCAAAGTGGTCTACTTTCCGACCACCGGCAAGGCCCTGGTCAAGCGCTTGGCGCATGCCCACCCCGAAGAGCTGGTGGCGCAGGAACGTCGCGGCAATGCGGCCACGGTGGCGCAGTCCAATGCCGGCGGCAGCGTAGACCTGTTTTGAGAGAGGTTTGAGGGAATGAGCAAGAAGATCCGTGTGATCGTGGTCGACGACTCCGCGCTGGTGCGCAGCCTGCTGGCCGAGATCATCAACCGACAAAGCGATATGGAGTGCATCGGCACGGCCAACGACCCGTTGATTGCCCGCGAAATGATCCGCGAACTCAATCCTGATGTGATCACGCTGGACGTGGAAATGCCACGCATGGACGGTATCGACTTTCTCGGCCGCCTGATGCGCCTGCGCCCCATGCCGGTGCTGATGATTTCCACGCTGACCGAGCGCGGTGCCGAAGTGACCATGCGCGCGCTGGAACTGGGTGCCGTGGACTTTGTGGCCAAGCCCCGCGTGGGGGTGGCCAATGGTCTGCAGGACCTGGCCAACCAGATTGTGGACAAGATCCGCGTAGCGGCGGTGGCCCAGGTGCACCGTGCGGTGCCCGCGGCCCGCCCGGCCATGGCGCCTGCGGCCAAGGGGGCTGCACCGGGTGTGGCGCCCGCTCCCGTGTCGTCGGCCTCCTTGCTGGGCCGTCTGTCCACCGAAAAGGTGATTGCCATTGGTGCCTCCACCGGGGGGACCGAAGCCATCAAGGAAGTGCTGGTGCAGATGCCGGCCGACTCCCCGGCCATCGTCATCACCCAGCACATGCCGCCGGGCTTTACCACCAGCTTTGCGGCACGCCTGAACGGGCTGTGCCAGATCACGGTGAAGGAAGCCGTGCAGGGCGAACGTATCCTGCCCGGTCATGCCTATATCGCTCCGGGCGGCAAGCAGTTCTCCATTGCCCGCAGCGGCGCCAACTATGTGGCCGTGGTCAATGATGAGCCGCCGGTCAACCGGCACAAGCCTTCCGTGGAAGTGCTGTTCAAGTCCGTCGCCGCCTGCGTGGGTCGCAATGCCTTTGGCGTGATGCTGACAGGTATGGGGGCCGACGGTGCCGCCGCAATGCGCGAGATGAAGGACGCCGGCAGCTACAACTATGTGCAGGACGAAGCCAGTTGCATCGTCTTCGGCATGCCGCGCGAAGCCATTGCCCATGGTGCCGCCGATGAAGTGCTGCCGCTGACGCAGATTGCCAGCGCCTTGCTGGGCAAGCTGCGCACTTCGCCCGACCATGTGCGCCACCGTATCTGAGGTGGGCGCCAGCCGGCTGGCTGCCTAGGGGCGCAGCAGCCGACACACAAAAAAAGGGAGCTGTATCAGCTCCCTTTTTGCATGCACGGCGCCGGATCGCCGTCGCCTTGCGGGTGTGTCAGGCGGACAGCAGCTCCCAGCGCTCCAGTGCCGCCATCAGTGCCGCTTCGATCTCTCCATCCCGCAGCTGCAGTTGCACCGCACGGGCGTTGTCGGTGGCATACAGGCTGCCATCGGCCAGGGTGGCCTGGATGGTGGCTTGCTCCGTTTCCAGTGCCGCAATCTGCGCCGGCAGCTGTTCCAGCTCGCGCTGTTCCTTGTAGCTGAGCTTGCGCTTGGCGGCGGGAGCGGCGGCCGGGGCTGAGGTGCTGGCGGTGGCAGCTTCCTTGGCGGGGGCGGGTTTGGAGGCTCCGGCCTTGGCCGCCTGTTCGGCCGCCGCCTTGCTGCGCTTGGACTGTACCAGCCAGTCCTGCACGCCACCTTCGTACTCGCGCCACTGGCCATTGCCTTCGGCGGCAATGGTGCTGGTGACGACGTTGTCCAGGAAGGTCCGGTCGTGGCTGACCAGGAAGACGGTGCCGTCGTAGTTTTGCAGCAGGTCTTCCAGCAGCTCCAGTGTGTCGATGTCCAGGTCGTTGGTGGGTTCGTCCAGCACCAGCACATTGGTGGGGCGGGCGAACAGCCGTGCCAGCAGCAGGCGGTTGCGTTCACCGCCCGAGAGGCTGCGTACAGGCGAGTTGGCCCGGGCCGGGGAGAACAGGAAGTCCCCCAGGTAGCTTTTCACATGCTTGCGCTGGTTGCCGATCTCGATCCACTCGCTGCCGGGGCTGATGAAGTCTTCCAGCGTGGCATCCAGGTCCAGCGCATTGCGCATCTGGTCAAAGTAGGCCACGGTGATGTTGGTGCCCTGGCGCACCGTGCCCCAGGGGCTTTCGCCGGGCTCGGGTGCAGGGGCGTTGGCGGGGGCCGGGTCGGGCTGCAGCTGGCCCAGGATGAGCTTGAGCAGCGTGGTCTTGCCGGCGCCGTTGGGGCCCAGCAGGCCGATCTTGTCGCCGCGCAAGATGGTGGCACTGAAATCATCGACGATCACGCGGTCGCCAAAGGCCTTGCTCACGTGGGTCAGCTCGGACACCAGCTTGCCGCTTTTCTCGCCGCTGCTGACATCCATCTTCACGCTGCCCTGGGCGGTGCGACGGGCCGCATGTTCGCTCCGCAGTTCCTGCAGGCGCACGATGCGTGCGGTGGCACGGGTACGGCGGGCTTCCACGCCCTTGCGGATCCAGATTTCTTCCTGGGCCAGCAGCTTGTCGGCCTTGGCATTGATCACGGCTTCCTGTGCCAGCTGTTCCGCCTTGTTGGTCACATAGGCCGCGAAGTTGCCGGGGTAGGAGGTCAGCTCGCCACGGTCCAGCTCGACGATCCGGGTGGCCACGTTGTCCAGGAAGGAGCGGTCGTGGGTGATGAGCACAATCGCCCCCTTGAACTCCTTGAGCAGACCTTCCAGCCATTCGATGGAGTCCAGATCCAGGTGGTTGGTGGGCTCGTCCAGCAGCAGCACATCGGGTTGTGTCACCAGGGCCTGGGCCAGTGCCACGCGCTTGCGCACACCGCCCGACAGATTGCTGATCAGCGCATCGGCCTTCAGGTGCAGGCGTTGCAGGGTTTCCTCCACGCGCTGCTCCCAGTTCCAGGCATCTTGCGCCTCGATGCGGGACTGCAGGGCGTCCAGATCCACGCCGTCGGCGCCGGACAGGTACTGATCGCGCAGTGCAGCCACTTCCGCCAGCCCGGTGGAGGCGGCCTGGAACACCGTGTGCTCCGGCTGCAGATCGGGTTCCTGTGCCACATAGGCAATGCGCACGCCCGTCTGCACTTGCAGATTGCCGTCGTCCGGGTGGGCCAAGCCTCCCAGAATCTTCAAGAGCGAAGACTTTCCAGCGCCGTTGCGGCCGATCAGCCCCACGCGTTCATTGGTTTCCAGGGAGAAGCTGGCGTGATCCAGCAGTGCCACATGCCCGAAAGCGAGCTGTGCGTCCAGTAAGGTGATGAGTGCCATGTTGCCGCCATTATCCAAGGCAGCGCGCAGCGCTGCCTTGGAAAGGCTGTGGCCGGGCTGCACCAGGATGGTGAGAATTCGGGATAACCCGGAAATCCCGTGCTATGATCCGTTTCCTGCCAAGTTGCAAGCCATCGGTAAGCAACGGGAGGAAGCAAAAAAATTTCCGAAGTTCTTCAAATTTCGGCATACAATGCAAGGCTTCGCTGCTGAGAGCTACCGGCTCCGGCGGTCAGGTAGATCAAAAAATTCTTTGATCTACACGATGAAAGTTGTGCTACAATACAAGGCTTCGCTGATCACAGCGGACTGAATTCAAAACAGAAGTTCTGGTTTGAATCGCATCATTAAAAATGTACAGCCGATAAGCGTGGGCGTTTGAAGGCGATTGCCAAATGTTCTTCGGAACTAAACAAACGCTCACAAAAACAGTAATGAGGAAAGAGAAATCTTT
>NZ_JAHUXB010000004.1:0-655822 GCF_019218715.1 Comamonas sp. CMM03
ACTGAGCAACGGCCAGGAAGTGACCATCACTGTCGCAGCGGGCGCTGCCACAGGCACCGTCACCGTGGGCTGGGGCGCCGAACTGCAACCGGGCACGGTGGCACTGGATGGCTACCCCGATTCGGACTTCTTCGCAGAAGACGACGTGAGCCTGACTGTCGACGGCTTTGCGGCCGAGGGCAGCGGTGGCAATTTTGAAGACCTGGACGTGGTCAACGACAGCACCCCAGTGGTGATCGGCGACAGCATCAACACCACGACGGTGACACTGAGCGATTCGACTGTACTAGTTGGCGGGTTGATCTCCATTACTGCAACCGTCGATCATGCTCCTAAAACACAGCTGATTTTGAAGCTGAACAATGGGCAAGAAATCACGATCGAGGCAAACGCCACAAGTGGTACCGTGAGCTTTGCCAACACCAATGTAGGCGGTTCAAGCGCTGTATACAGCGTGATAGACCATGAAGGTGGAGATTACGAGGCATTGAACACGCTGGATACGGCGATCATTGACACGCCTGTGGTGCCCAAGGATCCTCTGGCGGTCAAAGATACCGGCGAGATCAATGAAGGAGCGACACAGCCCGCGACAGGGAATGTGCTGGATAACGACACCCTGGGTGATGGCACCAAGGCCGAACACAGCACCACATTGATCAGCAGTGGCCAGGGCCAGTACGGCACGATCACGTTGAATCCCAATGGTGGCTATAGCTACCAGTTGAACAACAGCAATCCTGACGTCAAGCAGATGGCCGCAGGGGATACCCTGACCGACACCTTCACTTACCAGGTGACGGACAAGGATGGCTCCACGTCAACGGCGACCATCATCATCACCATCAATGGTCAGAACAACGATGCTCCGAAGCTGATTGTCGATCCCAATGGCAACGGTAATCTGCAAGGAGGCGATGCCAACGATGTGGTGATCGGAGATATGGGCGGCGACACGCTGGTTCCGGGGGCAACGGCCAATATCGTGTTGGTGCTTGATGCTTCCAGCAGCATGTCGATGGATGGTAGTACCCGACTCGCCACCATGAAGGCTGCCGTGGTTCAAGCGCTGAAGGACCTGGCAGCTTCAGGGGCCAAAGATGTGATGGTGCATCTGGTGACGTTCGGAACCAGTTCCAAAGATCTGGGCTCCTTCCTGCTCACAAGTAACGGCGTTGATAGCCAGAAAGCGTTGGATGATGCAATTGCTGCGGTGAATAATGTGCCTGCATATAAAGGCGGTGCATACGAGTACACCAATTACGAAGCCGGGTTGAATACGGCGTATGACTGGATCAAATCAACATCGGGGACGGGAACTGATGCACCGCCGTTGGGTAATGCCAGCGTTAATAAGCTGGTGTTTATCACTGATGGTGATCCAACCTATGCGCTTGACAATAATGGAAATGGCATCAATTACATCAACACAAGTAATGGTGAAACGCTGGCCATGCAGCATGTGTTGGGGACATTTAATCCTGCTGGAACGGCCAATGATGACAATGTCAGCGAAGTGAAGCTGATCACAGACAAGGGCTTCTCCATCGAAGCAGTGGGCATTGATGTCAACAGCAGCACGGTTAATTTCCTGTCGCAACTCGAAGGGGTGAACGGAAATGGGGCCACCAGCGTGTCGAATGGTGCGCAGTTGTCGACGGTAATCGGCCAGTTGCTGGGTTCCAGCGGCGGTATCAATGCCGTGGGCAGCGACACCATCCATGGTGGTGCCGGCAATGATGTCATTCTGGGTGACAGCATCTACTCCACTGCGGCAGACAAAGGCTGGGCGGCATACCTGGCTGCGCATCCGAACGCCACGGAAGCAGACCGTCTGAATGACATTTACGCCAACCTCACCTCGGCAAACCCGACCTATGCACAAGAGGGTACGGTGGGCGGTAATGACACCTTGTACGGCGGCGCAGGCAATGACACCATTTTTGGTCAAGCTGGTGACGACAAACTGTATGGCGGAAGCGGAAACGACAAGCTCTACGGCGGAACGGGCAAAGACCTGCTGGTGGGCGGGACAGGCGATGATCTGCTGATCGGAGGTGTAGGAGCCGACACGTTCCAATGGTCGCTGGCCGATCTGGATGGTGGTGTGGACCGTGTGATGGATTTTGAGGTGACCAAAGTGACGGGGACGCCATGGAAGTACACCGTCGATTTTGAGAATTCGATCAGTAGTTTTAGCAACAGTGCTAGTGAAGTTATTCAGATCAAGGTCAATGGCGTGACTTATACGGCCTCAGGAAACTTGGGCGGTAACGGAAATGATGGCCGGTTTGATGCTGCTGCGAATGCTTTGGTGACCCAGCTCAATGCACTGGCTGGCATCGAGGCTAGCTACAACACCACGAGCAATACTTTCACCATCACGTCGGCAGATCAAGCACTGAGCATCAGCGCAACATCTACGAGCAGTGATACCTCAGGCGATATCGCGACAACCCAGGTGGGTTCGTTGACGACCTACACCGGCGATGTCATTGATTTGAGCGATGTGCCGGGCAATCTGCTTACCTTTGCCGACGTGGGCGGGAAAGCCGCCTTGCTGGTGGGTTCCGTGGGTGGGGATGTGGTGCAGACCATTGTGTTTGACAACTACACCCTGGCGAGCCTGACATCACTCATGGGTACGAATACCGCGGGCTTGACAAGCGCACTCAAGAGCAGCGGACTGTTGCTGACCGGGGCGGATGCCGTGGTCGACACGCACAAGGGCACTGGCGGTGATGACACCTTGCTTGGTTCGCCAGGCGACGACATCTTGCTGGGTGGTGCAGGCAACGACACCTTCAAGTGGAATGCTGGGGACCAGGGATCGGTCGCCGCGCCCGCCAAGGATGTGGTGCTGGACTTTGGTCATGGCAAGGACAAGCTGGATCTGAGCGATTTGCTCCAGGGCGAAGACAATGCAACGGATCTGAGCAAGTTCCTGCACATTGAGAGCGATGGCAAGGATACGGTGCTGAAAGTATCGAGCACTGGCGGATTGACAGAGTCCGGTGTCGGCTTCGACCAGAAGATCACGCTAGAAGGTGTGCAATGGAATGCTGCAGATACGGCGGCAGACCAGAATGCGCTGATCAAGAGCCTGATCGACCAAGGGAAGCTGCAGGTGGGGGGCAACCACTGACGACGACGGATGCCAGAGAAGGACATCGTCCTTCTCTGGCGCTGCCAGGTGCTGAATGCAGAACAAGAGCGCGCATGGGCATGGCTGCATGCGCTCTTTTTTTTGTTGGCACAGGCGGGCTGGTGGTTGACGGAGGCACTGGGATAATGTGCGGGCACCGGCATGCGCCCTGGAGGTGAGCGGTGAAGCATTTGCACACTTCAGTTTTTTGCGGTGCACTGCAGCCATGGGCCTGCTGCGTGGCAGGCTGTGGCTGTTTGTTTGTCTGATTGCTCCCGCCCGGGAATCTGCCTGGATTTTTTTTCATGCCCCTGTGTGTGCCCCGTCTTTTGCCAGTGCGCCGTGCGGCGCTGTGGGCATTGCGCACGGTGGCGGTGGCGGCGGTGCTGTCGGTGGGCGCTTGGCGCGCACCGGATGTGCAGGCGCTGGAGTTTCATGTACAGCAGATGCGCCAGAGCATTCAGTCCCGCTTTGGCGAGGGCGGGGTGCAGCGGCTGGATGCCTGGCTGGCCATGTTGGAAAGGTCGGCTGGGCGCAGCGTGCAGGGCCAGTTACAGGCGGTGAACGATTTCTGGAATCAGAGCGTTGTGGGTGGCGAAGACCAGCAGATCTGGGGTGAGGCCGAATACTGGGCCACCCCGCTGGAAAGCCTGGGCAAGCGCGCGGGCGATTGTGAGGACTATGTGATTGGCAAGTACTTTTCACTGGTGCGCCTGGGCGTGCCGGTGGAAAAGCTGCGTTTCATCTATGTGCGTGCCCGGGTGGGCGGCATGGGCAGCACGCAAAGCATTGCCCACATGGTGCTGGGCTATTACGAAACACCGCAGTCCGAGCCCCTGGTGCTGGACAACCTGCTGGGCACCATTCTGCCTGCCAGCCAGCGCAAGGATCTGACGCCTGTGTTCAGCTTCAACGCCCAGGGCATTTATGTCACCGGGGCGCAGCCCGCTTCGGTGGAGCGCATCAGTCGCTGGAAAGGCTTGATGGGGCGCATGCAGCAGGAAGGCATTGCGCCATGAGTCCGTCATGCACGGGATCGGCGAGATTGGTGGAGTAGGCGAGTCAGGTGGGGTCCGTGGAGTCAGTGGGGCTGGCGGTCATGGCCGCAGAGAACAAGGATAGAGGGATGAAGGTGAGGTTTGCATGTCATTGTTGAAACGTCTGTTGCTCACGGTGAGCGTGGCCATCTTGATCATTTTGTCGGGCACCTTGGCGCTGAGCATCCATGCCGCGCGCCAGTACCTGGACGGGCAGTTGCAGTCGCAAAGCGAGAACGCGGTGTCCGCGCTCGCCCTGTCGCTGTCGCAGCCGGCCAACCAGGACGAGGTCACGCGCGAGCTGCTGATGATGGCCTTGTTCGACAGCGGGCAGTTCCGCGCCATCAGCCTGACGGGCACCGAAGGCCAGACGCTGTTTGAGCGCAGCCACCCGGACACCCCGGGCAACGGGGTGGCCCCGCCCTGGTTTGCGCGCCTGCTGCCGCTGCGCGTGCCGGTGGCACAGCGCGCCATCAGCGACGGCTGGAAGCAGGTGGGCAATCTGTCGGTCACAGTGGACAACACTTTTGCGCGCGATGCCTTGTGGAGCAGCAGCATCCGCATGGGGTTGTTGGTGCTGGTGGCCGGCGGTCTGTGGGCGCTGTCGGTGGTGGGCTTGCTGAGCTGGTTCAGCCGCGTGCTGCGCGAGGAAATCTCTGCCCAGGTGATGGCTATCGGGGCGACGGCATCGGGCGCTACCGCGCCAGGCGCGGTGGCGCCGCTGCGCAGCAAGGTGGCAGAGCTGACCGACGTGGTGCACGCCATCAGCGACACCCGCGAGCGTGTGCGCGCCACGGCGCAGGAGCAGACGCAGCGCATCGAATCGCTGGAAGTGGAGCTCAACCGCGACCAGGTCACGATGCTGCCCAACCGCAAGTACTTCATGAACGAACTGCGCCGTGTGCTGCAAGGCGATGTGGGGGCAGACGGTCAGGCGCTGCCCGTGGGCGGCCATGTGCTGCTGTTCCGCCAGCGCGATCTGCAGGCGCTCAACACCTATATGACCCGCGCCCCCGCAGACGCGTGGCTGGCCGCCATGGCCGAGCGCGTGGGCCTGCGTTTGGCCGCTGAGGGGCCTGCCGGCACGCTGCTGGCGCGCCTCAACGGGTCGGACTTCATTGTGCTGATGCCGGGCATGGAAGGGCCTGCTGCCATGCATGTGGTGCAGCAGATCAAGCATGACCTGCAGGCGCTGCGCCAACCGATTGGCCCGGGCCAATGGTGCCGCTGGGCCTATGCGCTGACCGACTACGACAGCGGCGTGACCGTGAGCGAACTGCTGTCCCGCCTGGACCAGGGGCTGCGTCGCAGCGAGAGCGTGGGCCAGGAAGAGGTGGAATACCTGACCGACGCCGCACCGCGCAACACCGTGAGCGAACGCCAGTGGCAGCAGACGCTGGTGCAGGCTCTGGCCGAAGAGCGCTTGAGCCTGCAGGTGGCTGCACAGAACTATGCCGCTGCCAGCGCCGCCGTGCAGCGCCACGAAGCCTCGCTCACGCTGCAGGAAGCCGATGGCGCATTGCTGCAGGGCGCGCTGTTCCTGCCCGTGGCCGTGCGCCTGGGCATGTCGGCCACATTCGACGTACGTGCCATGCAGCTGGGACTGCAGTGGCTGCAGCAGCATGCAGGCGCCCAACTGGTGGTGAAGGTATCGCTGCCTTCCTTGTCGGATGACAGCTTCCTGCCGCAGCTGCGTGCGCTGTGGGAGCAGGCAGCGGATGTGCGCCAGCGCCTGTGGGTGGAGCTGGATGCCCACGGTCTGGTGGCCTATGCGGAAGAGGTGGAAGCCCTGGCCAGCGCTGCTGCAGCGCTGGGTGTGCACGTAGGCCTGCGCCGTTTGGAACACGAGCCCATGGCCCTGGCACGCCTGCATTTGCTGCCGCTGGCCTATGTCAAGCTGGGCAGCGACTTTGCCCAGCAGGCCGCCACCAGCCCCGGCAGCCAGCATCTGCTGCAGGCCATGGTGGCCACGGCCCAGGCGCTGCAGGTAGAGGTCTATCTGGCGGGCAGCGTGGATGCGGAGACCGCCCAGGCGCTGCAGGCGCAGGGGGTGCATGTGCCGGTGGCATAGATCTCATCGATCTCATAGATCCGCTGCAGAGGCCCTGTGCCGCACCTGCCGTCCCGTGCGGAAGATGCGGTGGGTGCTTAAAAAGAATAGCTGCTTGTGTAGGCTGTGCCTTCATGAGCGGCTATTTTTTATGGAAATTCGGGGGCGGCGCAAAGCCCGTCTTGTCCGCGTGCAATGGCTATCTGCTCTGAAGGGGGCGGCTTGTTGACCCCGCGTGGCAATGGTTGGCAGCGGTTGGCAATAGCTGGCGGCACATCACAACCAGTGCCCGTCGCGCGGTGTGCCAGCGCATCAGCGGCGTTGCGGATGGGTTGTTGAGGTCGCTCAAGGGGAGGCGTCTTTTTCGTTGCGCTCGAGATACATATAAGTGGCCTCTTGGTGAAAAGAGGGCGGGAACTGGCGTGGCGGCCAATGGTCGCCTTGTAGGCAATCTCTTACGATGTATGCACAAACAGCCTGGAGCGATGGCCCCCCGCATCGACATCTGGGCACTGCTTACTGAAAGAGGCTGCACTTGGCTACGACAACTGTTCTGGTTGCCCAACTCACCGGGCAAGCGTGGGTCCGCGATGCGGATGGAAATCTGACCCCCCTGCGTGAAGGCATGCGCATCCCCGCCGATGCACAGGTGGTGACTGCTTCCGGCAGCACCGTGCAGTTGCAGGCAGACGGCCAGCCCCCTCTGACGCTGGGCGAAAACCAGGATGTGGCCCTGGCGCCCGAAGTATTTGAAGACGTGACCGCCGCGGAAGCCGCCGTGCCTGCGGTTGCAGACCCGTTGCTGGACAACCTGATTGCCGCCATCAATGACGGCCAGGATCCTTTGGCTGAACTCGATCCCACCGCGGCCACGCTGAGCGGCGGTGGTGGTACCGGCAGCACCTTTATCCGTCTGGCCGATGTGGTGGAAGTGACATCGCCGCTGGCCTTGGTCTACCCACGTGGTGCCCCTGCAGTGCAGTTTGACCGCATTGGTGGCGGAACCGCCGTGGCTGCGGTTGCAGCGACCGAGGCGCCTACGGAGGCTCCGACTGAGGCGCCTACCGAAGCCCCGACTGAGGTCCCCACGGAAGCGCCGACTGAAGCCCCTACCGAGGCTCCGACGGAAGCACCGACTGAGGCGCCTACCGAAGCTCCAACCGAGGCACCCACGGAAGCGCCTACCGAGGCCCCGACCGAAGCTCCTACGGAAGCTCCGACTGAAGTGCCAACAGAGGCGCCCACGGAGGCACCTACCGAAGCCCCGACGGAAGCCCCGACCGAGGCTCCTACAGAAGCCCCGACGGAAGCCCCGACCGAGGCTCCTACAGAAGCCCCGACTGAGGCTCCCACGGAAGCACCTACAGAAGCCCCAACCGAGGCTCCAACGGAAGCGCCGACTGAGGCTCCGACAGAAGCACCGACGGAAGCACCGACAGAGGCGCCTACGGAAGCTCCGACTGAAGTGCCAACAGAGGCGCCCACGGAGGCACCTACCGAAGCCCCGACGGAAGCCCCGACGGAGGCTCCTACAGAAGCCCCGACCGAGGCTCCTACAGAAGCCCCGACTGAGGCTCCCACGGAAGCACCTACAGAAGCCCCAACCGAGGCTCCAACGGAAGCGCCGACGGAAGCACCGACAGAGGCGCCTACGGAAGCTCCGACTGAAGTGCCAACAGAGGCGCCTACCGAAGCCCCGACGGAAGCACCGACCGAGGCTCCAACGGAAGCACCGACCGAGGCTCCAACCGAAGCCCCGACGGAGGCGCCTACTGAGGCTCCGACAGAAGCACCTACGGAAGCGCCGACTGAGGCTCCGACAGAAGCACCAACCGAAGCTCCAACCGAAGCCCCGACTGAGGCACCTACGGAAGCTCCGACTGAGGCACCGACTGAAGCCCCAACCGAGGCCCCTACAGAGGCTCCAACGGAAGCACCTACCGAAGCCCCAACCGAGGCTCCCACCGAAGCACCTACTGAGGCGCCCACGGAAGCTCCGACGGAAGCTCCAACTGAGGCCCCAACGGAGGCGCCTACGGAAGCGCCTACCGAGGCTCCGACCGAAGCACCGACTGAGGCCCCAACCGAAGCCCCAACCGAAGCCCCGACGGAAGCCCCGACGGAAGCTCCAACTGAGGCCCCAACAGAAGCTCCGACTGAGGCTCCAACAGAGGCGCCTACGGAAGCTCCGACTGAGGCTCCAACGGAAGCCCCGACCGAGGCGCCCACCGAAAAACCGGAAGTCCTCGCCATCACTGGCGGAAAGGTCACGGTGGCGGAGGCTGACTTGGCAGCGGGCAACGCTGTCGCCTCGGGATCGTTCAGCATTACCTCGAACAAAGGCATTGCGTCGATCACGATTGCAGGCACGCAGATCAATGTGGGCGATATCGTTGCAGGCACCAAGGTTTCAGCGCCCGGTGGCGAGTTGACCATTACCGCTTTCACCAAGACAGCCACTGGCTACGAGGTGGAGTACGAATACCGCCTTACCGATGCGGTGTCGCACGATCCGTCCAAGGGGGAAGACACCGCGCTGGATCTGGAGTTGGATGTCTCGGTGACCAGCACCACTGGCGCGTCTGAGTCCAGCAATATCGCTGTGACGGTTGAGGACGATGTGCCCGAATTCTTCGGCAGCGAAGATATTCAGACCGGCAATGCGGTCGGCGAATTCTCCGGGGAGATGACTTTCTCCAAGGGCGCAGACAGCGACGGGTTCACGCTGAAGATTGCCGACATCGCCAACCTGCCCAGCGGCTGGACCTACAAGTCCTCCAGCGATGGCGGGAGTGCGTCTGTCTTCGACGCGGCGGGCAAGGAAATCTTCCAGATCACGCTGGCACAGGACGGTTCGTATACCGTCAAGCAACTGGCGCAGCTGTCGCAAACCGAACCAGGCGGGTTGGACCAAGGTGATTTGAAGCCTGGCAATTACAAGAATGGTTTCCAGCCGGAAGGCTCGGGGCTGACGATCACGGCGTCCGACAAGAACGGGTCCGCCTCTGTCAATGTCAGCGGCCAGGGCATCGGTGTGGCCAACAACCATGTGCAATCGGGTGAAAAGCTGGACTTCGCATTCAAGGATGCGGTGAGCGAGTTCACCATCACCATCGACCGCAACAATGGCGGCGACCCCGGCAAGTACACCACCATCTGGGTCAATGGCACGGCCTATGAGGTAGCGTTGACGGGCAACTCCTGGGTGATTTCGGCCGAAGCCCTGGGCATCACCGGCGGCATCAAGGACGTGGTCTTGGAGGTCTCCGGTCCTACCAACGGCAAAGATGCACCCAAGTTCACGGTGGAAGGTGCGGAGTGGCAGTCCATGCCCAAGGATGTCAACGTGGACTTCGATGTCAACGTGAAGGGCACGGATGGGGATGGAGATCCGTTCGATGGCGGATTCAATGTGTCGAACGGGCACAAGCCAACCGAGCCGACCAATCCCGCAGGGGATCCTCCGGATGTGAGCATCTCGCTGGCAGAAGAGGCGCGCCACACGGAAGTCACTTATACCAAGGGCGACTCCTCCATCACCGTGGGTGACGGTGGCGTGGTCGTGGACGGCATGGGCAAGACAACGGTGACTGCCGTGACCTACGACATGGGTGTAGGCACCCAGTCCCATGCGGTGGTCATCAACCAGGTGGGCTACAACCACACCACGGTGAAGGGGACGACCAATGTGGTGGGCACCTGGGACCAGGCCAACCAGAAGCCGGTGGACATTCTGGTGCTGCCCAAGCCGCTGGACCAGTACGACCTGTCGGGCCTGGTCTATCAAGGCGGAAGCTGGAAGGGCACGATCAAGGACAAGTCATCGCCAGACACCTTGTCGCTGACCCTGGATCGTTTTGCCGGCATTGTCTTTGGCGACGGCCAGACCATTGATGGCGGGATGCCTGGGTTTGAGCAGCACCTGACCGATCAGGTGACGCTGGACCTGGATGCCCTGCTGACGCAAGGCGATGCGGGCGATGCAATGTCCGATGTGGAGGTGCGCGGCCTGGGCGATGCCAAGGTGGTGTCGATCGAACACAACGGCAAGACCCTGGTTGAAGGCACGGACTACTCCTTGCACGATGGCGTGCTGACCTTGCACAACCCGAACGGCGTGAGCCTGGCCGATGTGAAGATCACGCTGGACGTGCCGCATGGCAGCCCTGCGCTGGACCTGACGGCGGATGTGTCGGCCTCGGGCAAGTACGGCAGTGACAACGCGTCGGATGACCTGACCGTGGCAGTCCCTGCCGTGGTGGTTCCGGAAGTACCTGAGGTGCCCGGCGACCCGGACCCGGTGGTCAATGCGCCCGAGGTGCAGCTGGAGATCACTGCGCACAATGTTGCCAAGGATCCGCTGGAAGGCACGACGGCCGTCAACGGCGGTGCCAAGGACCCCAGTGGCAATGGCTTCAACTTGGATGCTGCCGGCAACGTGGTGGCCGTGGGCTTCAACGTGCGGGTGTGGGGTACGTATTCCACCAGAGGGGTCGATGGCACGGGCAAGAATCCGATCAACGACTTTGACTCCAACGGCGATGGCAAGAACGACATCCTCGTTTACAAGAACGGTGCGTTCAGCGAGGCCCAGTACGGCGAAAACCTGATCCGCATTGGCTACGACACCAATGGCCAGGCCAACACCAACTCGGCCGCTGCCAACAAGACCGACCTGTTCCTGCTGCACAGCAGCAGCGGTACCTGGTCGGGCAATGGCAATGTCTCGGATGGCGAGTACGGCTCCTGGCGTGCGTTCAACAACTTCACGGGCAACACCGGAGCCAAGGGCTCTACGGCGCCGGACTACGCGATCCTGATTGGGGACGCCGCTTCGGGCGCCAAGATCAATACGCCGACGGCCAATAATGCCAGCACCCAGGTCAATGTGCTGGAAAGCCTGAACATCTCCACCAGCACTGGCAAGCAAGTGGGCCAGGGCATGAACAAGGTGGAAGGTGTCTTCGCTGGCGGCCAGCTGGTGGTGAACACCCCGGGCCACACGGATGTGAGCAAGCTGACCACGGTGCCCGCCACCGCCGATGCAGCCGAGTACATCGTGACCATCACCGCCACCTTGGCGGATGTGGATGGCAGCGGTGAAGTGCTGTCGCAGCATCTGACCCTGGAAGGCATTCCTGCCGGGGCCAAGGTGGTCTACAACGGCGTGGAAGTCGCGGTGGTCGATGGCAAGGTCCATATTGACGGCGTGCTGGCGGACAACGGCCAGTCTGTGCATGCGCAGCTGACCATCACGGGGGCCAAGGATGCCGACTTCACGCTGACGGCGCATGCGCAGTCTGCGGATGCACACGATGCATCGGCCACGGCCGATGGCCATGACGCCTCCAGCGTGTTGGCCGGTGCCGACGCAGCGGACACACTGCTGGGTTCCGACGACGATGACCTGCTGTTTGGCGGTGCCGGTAACGACAGGCTGGAGGGCGGCAAGGGCGACGACCACCTGTATGGCAGCAAGGGCAACGATACGCTGCTGGGCGGTGATGGCGACGATACCTTTGTATGGCTGAAGGGCGACGAAGGCACGGCCAAAGCGCCAGCGGTGGATACCGTCCAGGACTTCGGCAACGGCAAGGATGTGCTGGACCTGAGCGATCTGCTGCAGGGCGAGAACAAGTCCAACCTCAGCGATTACCTGGGCGCCTCCACCGAAACGGTGAACGGCAAGTCGACCACGGTGCTGAACATCTCGACCACGGGCCATCTGGGCAGCGAAGGCGCCAACCAGAAGATCGTGCTGGAAGGTCAGAACTACGACACCACCGACCAGGCCAAACTGGTGCAGGACCTGATCAGCCAGGGCAAGCTGCACGTGGATCTGTAAAGCCACGGGCCGGCGCCTGTGTGCTGCAAGGTGCACGGGCGCTGTGACCACCAGAGCTGCTTGCGCCTACGGGCACGGGCAGCTCTTTTTGTTGGCAGCCTCTGAGGCTGCGTGCCATCTGCCTTGATGGCCTTGCCCTTTCTGCCTGCAGGAGCGGGTGGGCAAGGCATGAAGCCGTGGCGCTTGGTCGCAGAACCCGTATCGGTGAAAATCGCCTGGGGTTGAGGTCATCACCAGATGGCAGCCACGCGGTCAAGAATTTTTATGAATGATTCGGAATGAGTCAGAACCGGTTGTCCGAAGCAGAATATAGAGAAGCGGTCGCCCAAGATGCTTTGAATCACAAGGCCTGGTATGGCCTTGGCTTGTGCCTGAAAGACATGAAGCGCTACCCGGAAGCTGCGGATGCCATTCTGGAAGCGGTGCGCATCCAGGAAGATAATTTTTATTATCGGAATGTGCTGGTGTCCACGCTGTGGCTGGCTGGGAAAGAAGACGAGGCGGTGAAGCAGGGCTATTTGTGCCTGGCGCTGAAAGACCGTATTGCAGTAGATAAATTCAAGAGCTCTGCCTATGCTGATTTATCGGTCAAAAGCAGGCATCCGCTGTTCGACTATAAAAAAAAGAAAAGCAATATCATCGCTTTTTCCTTGTGGGGGGATGATCCGGTCTACGTCACGGGTGCATTGATCAATGCACAACTGATACCGCATATGTATGACGGCTGGACCGCCAGATTCTATTGCGATGCATCGGTGCCGCCCCAGGCGCTGGACGCCTTGAGAAAGCTGGATGCCCAGGTGGTGATGATCGAGGATGAACGCCTGAAGAAATTCCGCTCCATGTGGCGGTTTTTGGTGATGGATGATCCGGGCGTGGAGTATTTTCTGTGCCGGGACACCGATTCACGGGTCAATGTGCAGGAAGTCGTTGCGGTGCAGGAATGGCTGTATTCGGACAAGAAGTTCCATATCATGCGCGACCATCCCTACCATGTGGAGCTGATATTGGCAGGCATGTGGGGAGGGGTGGCCGGGGTGCTCCCCAATATCCAGGAGATATTGCTGGAGAGTGGGAAATATGGGAACAATCCACTTTTCGATCAGGTATTTTTGATGGAAGTGGTCTGGCCGCTCATCAAGCAGGATGTGCTGGTTCATGACAGCTACTACGCGTTCCCGGATGGCAAGGATTTTCCGAAAGCGTTTCGCTTGCCCCCTGGCCGGCATGTGGGCGGCGGCATCAAGCAAATCCCCGAGAATCAGCAGAATTTCTTCAAGGATTTCTATCTGAAATAAGCGGGAATTCCGGACGCAGGATGTCTGGCATTTCCAATGGATGCAGCTAACTTTCCTGTCGCTGCATTCCGTGCTGAATGTGTGAATCCCTGCAGGCTTAGCGCGTTGCCACCACTTTGCCCATCAGTAAGCGGAAAGGCAGCAGCAGGCACACCCCCAGCACCAGCTTCACGCCCAGATCGCCCAGTGCCCAGGTGACCCAGGGCAGTTCTTCCCCGGCAAAGCCCACGCTCCAGAAAATGGCGGTATCCAGGCAGGCGGCCAGCACGGTGGCAATCAGCGGCGCGCGCCACCAGCGGCTGTGGCGCAGGCGGTCAAACACGGTGATGTCCAGCAACTGCGAGCAGGCGAACGCCAGGCCCGAGGCCATCGCAATGCGCGGCGGTGCCAGGACCAGGGAGGCGGCCACGGCCACGGCAAAACCCACCCAGGCCACGCGCCGTGCCTGCACCGGGCCAAAGCCGCGGTTGACCAGTTCGCTGACCAGAAAGGCAAACGGGTAGGTGATGGCGCCCCAGGTCAGCCAGTCGTTGATGGCGTACTGCACCAGGATGTTGGAGGACAGCACGACCACCACCATGGCCGCGATGGCGATCAGCAGCGGGGTGCGGGAAGCAACGGTGAGGTGGGTGTTCATAGGCAGAAATCCATGGTACTGCGCGCAGTCACCGGCCAGCGCAACCGGTGCGGCCCCTATTCAGAGGCCGCGAGAAAGGGCCTCCCTGCTCCGTGGTCCCCATCCCCTTGAGAGAGGCAGCGCACCACACGGCAGGGGGCGTTCAATGGAGTTACGCCGCGCCGCCCGAACTGCGGATGCCGGACGACGGCAGCTCCAGCCCCAGCATGGCGCAGGCCACGGCCTCACCCACCTTCACGCCGTCCACGCCGGCCGACAGAATGCCGCCGGCGTAGCTGGCGCCTTCACCGGCCGGGTACAGGCCGCGCGTGTTTTCGCTCTGGAAATCGGCGCCGCGGCCGATCTTCACCGGCGAGGAGGTGCGCGTTTCCACGCCGGTCAGCACCGCATCGGGCATGTCGTAGCCGCGGATCTTCTTGCCGAAGGCGGGCAGGGCTTCGCGCATGGCTTCGATGGCGTAGGCCGGCAGGGCATGGTGCAGATTGGTCAGGTGGATGCCGGGCTTGTACGAGGGCTCCACGCTGCCGAATTCCCTGGATTCGGTGCCGGCCACAAAGTCACCCACCAGCTGACCGGGGGCGCTGTAGTTGCGTCCTCCCAGCAGGAAGGCCTTGGACTCCAGTTGGCGCTGGAAGACGATGCCGGACAGCGGGTGGAACTGGCCTTCCGCCAGATCTTCCACGCCATAGGTCTTGCCGTCAAAGGCCCAGGCAAAGCTTTTGGCATCGCGCGGGAAGTCTTCCGGGTTGATGGCGCAGACCATGCCGGCGTTGGCATTGCGCTCGGCACGCGAGTACTGGCTCATGCCGTTGGTGACCACGCGCTCGGGTTCGCTGGTGGCCGCCACCACGGTGCCGCCCGGGCACATGCAGAAGCTGTAGACCGCACGGCCGTTGGCCGCGTGGTGCACCAGCTTGTAGTCGGCCGCGCCCAGCAGGGGGTGGCCGGCATCTTTGCCCCAGCGGGCCTGGTCGATGATGCTTTGCGGGTGTTCGATGCGAAAGCCGATCGAGAACGGCTTGGCTTCCATGGCCACCCCGCGCTCGTAGAACATGGCAAAGGTGTCGCGTGAGCTGTGGCCCAGGGCCATCACGGCGTGCTGTGTGGGCAGGGCATAGCTTTCGCCCGTGGCCTGGTTCAGCACCTGCAGGGCCGTCAGCTGGCGTTGTGCGCCTTCGCCGTCGATCTGCACATCGGTCACGCGCTGCTCAAAGCGGATCTCGCCGCCCAGGCGGATGATTTCCTCGCGGATGCCTTCCACCACCTTGACCAGCTTGAAGGTGCCGATATGGGGGTGGGCGGCGTAGAGGATTTCTTCCGGTGCGCCGTGCTGCACAAACTCGGTCATCACCTTGCGGCCCAGGTGGCGCGGGTCCTTGATCTGGCTGTAGAGCTTGCCGTCGGAGAAGGTGCCGGCGCCGCCTTCACCAAACTGCACATTGGACTCGGGTGTCAGCTCGCGCTGGCGCCACAGGCGCCAGGTGTCCTTGGTGCGCTCGCGCACTTCCTTGCCGCGTTCCAGCACGATGGGGCGGAATCCCATCTGTGCCAGCACCAGGGCGGCAAAAATGCCGCAAGGGCCAAAACCCACCACCACCGGGCGTTCGCTGTCGGCGAGCGTGGCAGGGGCTGCGCCCACGGGCTTCCACGCCATGTCCGGCGTGGGGTTCACATGGGACTGGTCGGCAAACCGGGCCAGCAGGGCGGCTTCCTGCGCCGGATCGGCCAGGGTGATGTCGGCGATATAGACCGCCAGCAGCGCGCTCTTGCGGGCGTCAAAACTGCGTTTGTGCACATGCAGCCGGGCAATGGCGCTGGCGGGAATGCCCAGACGCTCGGCCGCCAGGGCGGTCAGCTTGGCGATGGGCTGGTATTCGGTGTGGTTCTCGGGGTGGTATTCCACTGCCGAGAGGGGGAGTTTGAGTTCTGCAATCCGGATCATGGCTTGTACCTATCAAGCAAGGGCCTGGATGGTACGGTAAAGCACGCCGATGCAGCGTGCGCGTGCGGGGTGGCCTTGGAGCAGGCTCGGGAACGGAGCGGTGGCAGCGCGGTTTTTCATAGCGTTCCATGCAGGCGCCACATACACCGCAGGTGCAGCCGGCTTCCACGGCCTGTGGGCCGATCGGGAGGGAAGGGCGGCGCACAGTGCAGTCCCCGCGCCGCCGGGCCTAGATCACCAGCCGCGAATGGCCCACGCCGCCGCCTTTTTCCACCCGGATCTGGGCGGGGATGCGTTCCTTCAGTGCTTCGACGTGGCTGATGATGCCGATCATCTTGCCGCTGGCGTTCAGCGCGTCCAGGGCGGTCAGCGCCACTTCCAGCGTGTCGCCGTCCAGCGTGCCAAAGCCTTCGTCCAGGAACAGCGAGTCGATCGAGGTCTTGTGGCTGACCAGATCGGACAGCGCCAGTGCCAGCGCCAGGCTGACCAGGAAGGCCTCGCCGCCCGAGAGCGTGCGCGTATCGCGCGCCGCGTCGCCTTGCCAGCTGTCCACGATGTCCAGTTCCAGCTCGCCCGTGGGCTTGCGGCGCAGCAGGTAGCGGCCATGCAGTCGGGTGAGATGCCGGTTGGCGAGGTGCAGCAGGTGGTCCAGCGTCAGCCCCTGGGCGAATTTGCGGAACTTGTCGCCCCTGGCCGAACCGATCAGCCCGTCCAGGCGTTGCCACAGGTCGCTGTCTTCGGTCAGCGCCGTCATCTGCTGCAGCAAGGCCTGCTGGCCCTGGTGGCGCCGGGCATCGTCATCCAGCCGGGCGCGGGTGGCTCCCATCTGTTCACTGAGGGCAGTGCGCTGCGCTTCCAGCGCCTGTAATTGCGCGGCCAGGGCGTCGGGCGCGGTATCGGTCAGTGCCTGGCTGCGCAGTTGCTGGTGGCGTTGCAGCGCCTCGGCATGCAGCGTGGTGGCACGTTGCAGCCCGGTGTGCAGTTGCTGCTGCAGGGCGGTCAGGCGCTCCACCTCGGCGGCGGGCAGCAGGGCCTGGGTATAGGCCGCTGCATCGGCAAACGGGCTGGCTGCCAGGGCCTGCGTCCAGTCCGATGTGGCCTGCGCGGCGTCGTCGCCTTGCTGGGCCAGCGTGGTCTGCAACTGGCGGATCTGGCCTTCCAGCGTGGCCCGTTGCTGGTGCTGCTGCTCCAGGGCCAGCACGCAGTCGGCCAGGTCGCCGGGCAGGGCGGTGGCCGCCGGTGCGGGAGCGGCCAGGGATGGCTGCAACTGCTGCCAGCGGCCCTGCCACAGCGCGGCGTCCTGCTGGGCGCTGGCGCACAGGTGCTGCTGCAGATCGCGCTGGCGCACCGTGTCCTGCCATTGGCTGTGCTGGCTTTGCCAGGTCTGCCATTCCGCCTGGCGGGCCTGCAGCCAGGCCGGGTGGTCGCTATCGGGCGGCAAGGGGTAGCCTGCAGCTTCGACGGCGGTGCGCAAGGCCTGGGTCAGCGTGGCGGCCTCTGTTTCCAGGGCCTGGGCCGCCTGGGTGCTGCGCTGCTGCTGGGCCGCTGCGTCGCGTTGGGCCTGCTGCAGGCTGTCCAGCCGGTGCTGTGCGGCTTGCAGCCCTTGCAAGGCCTGCTGGCTGGCATCTTTGGCGGACTGCAGCGCGTGCTCGCCTGCTTCGGCGGCTTGCAAGGCATGGGACAGCGCCTCCAGTTGCGCCGCGGCGTGGGTGCGGGCATCGGCCAGCGCCTCGGGCTGTTGCCAGGCGTTGGCGGCGGGGGACTGCTGCAGGCCGGCGCACAGTGCCGTCCATTGCGCCTCCCAGCCGGGGATACGGGCTGCCAGTTCATCGCGCTGCGCCTGCAGCGCGGCATGCCGGGCCTGGTGGGCGGCATGGGCGCTGGCCTGCTGTTCGCCCTCTGCCTGCAATGTATCCAGCGTGGCGCGGGCCTGTTGCAGGGCGGTCTGGGTGGCCGAAAGGTCCAGCGCTGCGTAGGCCGCAATGGCCGGGTGTTCGATGGCACCGCACAGCGGGCAGGCCTCTCCGGGTTGCAGTGCATGGCGGTGGGCTTCCAGGCTTTGGATGCGCTGCTCCTGTTCCAGCAGCTTCTGCTTGTCGGCCACCCGCTCTTTTTGCTGCTTGTATTGGGCGCGCAGCTGGGCCAGCGCCTGCGTCTGCTGTGCGGTCTGGTCGGTGCTGGTCTGCAGCGCCTCTTCGGTCCGGGCTTGCTGCAGGGCCCATTGGCGGCGCTGGGCCGCGTGGGCTTCCAGCTGCTGCCAGGCATGTTGCAACTGCTGCGCCGCTTGCCACTGGGCACGCAACGGGGGCAGGCTGCCGCCGTGCGGTGCCAGGCGCTGCGCCTGGGCTTGCTGCGCCTGTGCCGCAGCCGCGCTGGCCTGCTGGTGTGCCAGCCCGGCTGCGGCCACTTCCCCGTTCTGTGCCGCCGTGTCTTGCTGCAGCTGGGTGCACCGGGTGGTGGCTTGGCGCAGTTCCAGCTGTTGCGCGGCATGCTGCTGCTGTACGTGGCGCTGCTGTTCCAGTTGCTGCTGCCAGCCGCTGAGCCGTTCACCCAGCTGCGCAAAACGCGCGTGTTCCGTGCGCCAGTGCTGCAGGGCTGCTTCTTGCGCCTGCAGCGATTGCAGTGCGTGCTGTGCGGACTGGGCTGCGCGGTCGGCCAGCACATGCGCCTGGTGGTGCAGCTGCAGCTGTCGCAGCCGGGTGCTGTCCTGCGCGGACTGCAGCTGCTGCAGCTGGGCGGCACTGCCCTGCAGCAGGGCCTGGGCATGATGCCAGCGCTGGTGAAGCGGTTGCAGAACCTGGGCGGGGGCATGGTGCTGCAAGCGTTGCAGTTGGGGGGCGGCGGCATCCAGGGCCTGCTGGGCGGCGGTGTGTGCCTGGCCGCTTTGCTCGGCATCGTGCGCGGCCTGTGCCGTTTGCTGGTGCCAGCGTTGCAGGGCCAGGGTGGCGCTGTGATCGCTCTGCACCTGGGCCAGCTCGCCTTGCAGGCGGTCGCTGTCCTGCTGCAGCTGGGCGCGTGCCTCGCTGGAGAGCAGCTGCATGCCATCGACCTGGGCCTGGGCCTTGTCCAGCTGCTGGCGTGCGTCGCGGGCGTGTTCAAACACGGCTTGCGAGATCTGGCCGTAGATTTCGGTGCCGGTCAGCTCTTCCAGCAATTCGGCGCGCTCATTGGCCGTGGCCTGCAAAAAGGCCGCAAAGCCGCCCTGGGCAAGGAGCATGGACTTGGTGAAGCGCGCAAAGTCAAGACCGGTGAGCTGTGCAATCTGCCGCAGCTTGTCGCCGCTCTGGCTGCTGAGGATGTGACCGTCTGCGACCCTGGCCAGTTCCACCTTGGGGGCCTGCAACGCACCCTGGGCTTTGTCGCGGGCGCGGCGCTGGCTCCAGAAGGCGCGGTAGACGGTGCCCTGGACTTCGAATTCCACTTCGGCCAGGCAGTCGGCGGTGTGGCGCGTCATCAGGTCGTTGCTGCCGGCGCTGATGGTGGCCAGGCGCGGGGTCTGGTGGTACAGCGCCAGGCAGATGGCATCCAGCAGCGTGGACTTGCCTGCGCCCGTGGCGCCGGTGATGGCGAACAGGCTGTTGTCGGCAAACGGTGCGGCGGTGAAGTCGATCTGCCACTCACCGTGCAGCGAGTTCAGGTTCTTGAGGCGCAGCTTGAGGATCTTCATGCCGCTCCTCCTTGGGCATCTTCTGTCGCACTCGTGAGGCGCTCCACCACCTGGTGGTAGCGTGTGGTCAGGGCCTGCTGCAGCGGAGGCTCCAGCGTTTCCTGCGCCAGGCGGCGGGCAAAGACTTCCTGCGGGCTGAGTTCATCCAGCGATTCGCTGGCGTCGGCCGTGAGCTGGGCCGCCGCAGTGCCGCGCTGGCGCTTGATACGCAGCAGCTGCACGGGCAAGCCTTCCAATAGTGTCTGCACCCGGGGTGCCAGATCGGTCAGGTAATCGTCTTCCTCGATGGTGACTTCCAGCCAGACCGGGCGCTCCGGGGTGGCGCTGGCAGCGAGGGCCTGCAAGGCGCTGGGCAATTCCGCCAGCGTGCCGCGCACCGATGCCAGGGGCTGGAACACCGGCACCGGCAGGGGGGTGACGGCCTGCAGGCCGGCTTCGTTCAGATCGACCAGCAGCACCTGCTTGGTCTGGCGTGCTTCATCAAAGCCCAGGGCGATGGGTGAGCCGCAATAGCGGATGTGTTCCAGTCCGCCAACTTTCTGCGGCTGGTGGATATGGCCCAGCGCAATGTAGTCGGCCGCCGGGAAGGCGGTGGTGGGGAAGGCTTCCAGCGATCCCACATAGATTTCGCGCACCGATTCGCTGCTGCTGGCGCCCACGGTGGTCAGGTGGCCGGTGGCCACGATGGGCAGCTTGCGTCCCAGCGTTTGCTGCAGCGCCGTCTGCCATGCGACGGCGGCGTCATACACCTGCTGGTAGGTGGTCTGGATGGCCGTCTGCAGTGCCAGCTGTTTGTCCTGGGCGCTTTGCCCCGCCTGGCTGTGCACCACGTCACGCGGGCGGATGAAGGGCAGGGCGCAGACGATGCAGCCGGGCTCTGCCGGCTGGCCGCGCAGCGGCAATGTGACGACATGCCCGGAGGCCTCACCCACAGCGGCAATCACCCGGGTGCCCAGGTAGGCCAGCAGGTCCTGGCTTTCGTCCAGCACGCTGACGGAGTCGTGGTTGCCACCCAGCAGCAGCAGGGCCACGCCGGCCCGGTGCAGGCGGGCGATGAGCTGGTTGTACAGCTCGCGCGCATAGCTGGGTGGTGCGCCGGTGTCGAAGATGTCGCCCGCAATCACCACCGCGTCCACCGCATGTGCTTCCACCTGGGTCAGCAGCCAGTCCACCAACGCACTGTGCTCGGCCTGGCGGCTTTGGCCCATGAAGTGCTGGCCCAGATGCCAGTCGGAGGTGTGAAGCAGTCGCATGCGAAAAGGGAAAGAAGAAGACGTGACAGGGGCGGCGCAGCCTGTGCCGCCGAACACGCCATGGTAGCGACTGCCTGGGGTGGTGCTGCGAGGCTGGTCGTTGGCAGCTTGCCAGGCCGGCTGTTGGTAGGAATGTCGTTGGATATGACATTCTTTTTGGGAATAACTGGTCGGTCGCTCGGGATGCGCCAGATGGTGCTTGGGGCACCTGCGTGGGGGCGTGAAGGTGCGGTCCAAATACGCAATAAAGAGAAGGTTTTATGCAGATTACTGTATTTTTAGTGCTTTCTGAAAATAAAAAATACATTTGAATTCAAATGCTTGTATTGCATTTGCAAGATTTTATTTTCTAGATACCTGTTGGTAATATTTTGTTTTGCAGCCTGCTGCCTACAGGCGCTGCAACCCTCTGCAGAAAACGGTCGGGCTTCCTAGAATCATTCTGGTATCGATTGAATGAAACATAGGAATCAACATGTCACAAGCTGATGTGCCGAACCGCGTGCCCGTATGGCCGCGCGTGTTGGGCGTTGTCTTGGCGCTGGTGGGTCTGGCGCTGCTGATTGGCGGGATCCAGCTGGTCACGCTGGGTGGGTCTTGGTATTACCTGATCGCCGGGGCTGCCTCCGTGGTGTCCGGCGTGCTGCTGGTGCGCGGCAAGCCGCTGGGTGCCCTGCTGTATCTGGTGGTGGTCATTGCCACCGCCATCTGGGCGCTGGCAGAAGTCGGCACCGCATTCTGGGGGCTGGTGCCGCGTCTGGCGCCGGTGCTGGTGCTGGGCCTGTTTGCCGCGCTGGCACTGCGTTCGCTGCGCTCGCCGGCCCAAGCCATTGCCCTGCCTGCCGCAGCCGTGCAGGCCGTGGTGGTGCTGGCGGGTGCTGCTTCGATCTTCACGCCCCACAACACGGTGGAAAACACGGCCAAGAAGGGTGTGGACATCGTCAAGCAAGTGGCAGTGGTGAGCGATGCTGGCAGCCCGGACAACCGCTGGACGCACTACGGCCGCGACGACCACAGCAACCGCTTTGCACCGTTCGACCAGATCACGGCCGACAACGTCAAGGGGCTGGAAGTGGCCTGGACCTACCGCACCGGTGCCAAAACCGGTGGCGGCAACGAAGACCAGAACACCCCCATCCAGGTGGGTGACTCGGTTTACCTGTGCACACCGCAGAACAAGGTCATCGCGCTGAACGCCGAAACCGGCGAAGAAAAGTGGGTGTTCGATCCCAAGACGCGTGAGAACAAGTGGTGGAGCCGCTGCCGTGGCGTGGCCTACTACGAAGTGCCTGCCGTGGCATCGGCTGCTCCCGCTGCCCAAGGCGGCGACAGCGCGCCCGCCGCACCGGCGCCCGCCAAGTGCAGCGCACGCATCATCACCACCGACAAGGACGCACGCCTGTGGGCGCTGGATGCCAAGACCGGTGAAGTCTGCGATGGCTTTGGTGACACCGGCAAGGGCTATACCGACCTGAGCGTGGGCATGGGCCAGTACCAGGACTTCTATTACATGCCCACGTCGCAGCCGCTGGTGGCGGGTGACCGCGTGGTCATCGGCGGCTGGGTCTGGGACGGCAAGAAGACCGAGCAACCTTCCGGCGTGGTGCGTGCCTACAGCCTGAAGGATGGCGCGCTGGAATGGGCCTGGGATCTGGGCAACCCTGCGATCACCAAGCTGCCTCCCGAAGGGCAGACCTACACCAAGGGCACGCCCAACTTCTGGTCGCATGGCGCCTATGACGCCAAGCTGGGCCTGATCTACCTGCCGCTGGGCAATGCCACGCCCGATTTCTGGGGTGCGCACCGCACACCCGAGATGAACCAGTATTCCACGTCCGTGGTGGCACTGAAGGCCGACACCGGCCGCGAAGCATGGCACTTCCAGGCCCTGCACATGGACACCTGGGACTATGACAACGGCACGCCTCCCACCATGGTGGATGTGCCCGATGGCAAGGGTGGCAATACCCCGGGCCTGGTGCTGGCCACCAAGACCCACCAGCTGTTCCTGCTGGACCGCACCAACGGCAAGCCGCTGGCGGATGTGGAAGAAAAGCCCGCGCCCCAGGGCGTGATGGAAGGCGATGCTGCACCATCGCCCACCCAGCCCTGGTCCGTGGGCATGCCGCAGCTGGCCAAGAACACACTGACCGAAAAGGACATGTGGGGCGCCACCATGTTCGACCAGCTGTACTGCCGCATCAAGTTCAAGCAATTGAAATATGACGGCCCGTACACCAAGCTGACCGACCAGATGACGCTGATCTACCCCGGCTACTACGGTGGCTTCAACTGGGGTGGTCACGCCTACGATCCGCGTACCAACATGCTCATCGTCAACGACATGGTCATGCCACAGATCGGCTTCCTGCACCCGCAGGAAGGCGCCCAGGAAAAGCTGGAGTCGCTGAAGAAGAACGACATCACCAACGCTTCGTGGGCCACCCACGTGCAGGAAGGCACACCCTTCCAGTCCATCCGTGGTGCGTTCAACTCCTTCCTCGGCCTGCCCTGCCACCAGCCTTCCTGGGGCAATCTGACGGCCATCGACCTGAACACCAAGTCGATTGCCTGGCAGGTGCCGCTGGGTACGGTGGAAGACAGCAAGCTCCAGGGCGTGCGCTTTGGTCTGCCGGTGCCGGTGGGCATGCCTTCGCTGTCCGGTCCGTTCGCCACGGCAGGCGGCCTGACCTTCTATGCCGGAACCCAGGACTATTACCTGCGCGCCTTTGACAACCAGAGCGGCAAGGAGGTCTGGAAGGGCCGTCTGCCCGTGGGGGCCCAGGCCACGCCCATGACCTATCTGTCGCCCGAATCGGGTCGCCAGTTCGTGGTCGTGTCTGCCGGTGGTGCCCGCATGACCACCGACAAGGGCGACTATGTGATCGCCTACGCACTGCCCAAGAAGTAGGCAGCGGCCGGGGCTGCGGCCCCGTGACACACAGGCCCGCCCTCCGCAAGGAGGGCGGGCTTTTTTGCATCTGCCAGCGGCTGCGGAGTTGACCTGACCTGACCTGACCTGGCTTGGTCTGGTTTGGTTTGGTTTGGTTTGGTTTGGTTTGGTTTGGTTTGGTCTGGTCTGGTCTGGTCTGGTCTGGTCTGGTTTGGTTTGGTTTGGTTTGGTCTGGTCTGGTCTGGTCTGGTCTGGTCTGGTTTGGTTTGGTTTGGTTTGGTTTGGTCTGGTTTGGTTTGGTTTGGTTTGGTCTGGTCTGGTCTGGTTTGGTTTGGTCTGGTCTGGTCTGGTCTGGTTTGGTTTGGTTTGGTTTGGTTTGGTTTGGTTTGGTCTGTGCGTTTTCTGCAGAACCGGATGGCGGGGTCAGGCCTTTGGGGCGGCGGTGAGTGACGCGCAAGACCATCCTGCAGCCCGCGAAGCGGCGGCAAATGAACCTGTGATTTGTCGCCTAAATGACAAGTGTTGGACAATCGAAGGCGCTGCGCTGCTGCTGGAACGGGTCGACAAGCCGCGCCATTGCTGGGATCGGGCCTCAGGGAATGGATGAATAAAGGGTAAACCCTTGATGTGGGTTTCCCGTAAAGGTTGCCCCGGAGTACGCACCTACATTGCAAGCTCTTTCGAGCAAGCAAGAGCAAGAGGAGACTTGAATGCAGCGTCGTACGTGGGGTGCCGTGGCCTGTGCCGTGGCCGCTTTGTGGGCTACCGGTGCCCAGGCCCAGGCCAACTACCCGAACCAACCCATTACCCTGCTGGTGCCCTACGCGGCCGGCGGGACCACCGACGTGCTGGCGCGTGCCCTGGCCAACAGCATGGGCAAGCTGCTCAAGCAGAGCGTGATCGTGGAAAACCGTCCCGGTGCCGGCGGTTCCATGGGCGTGGTGGAAATGCTCAAGACCAAGCCCGACGGCTACAAGCTGACCTTGACCCCGGTGGGCATCTTCCGCCAGCCGTACCTGCAGAAAACGCCGTACGACCCGATCCGCGATGTGACCTATATCGCCTCGTTTGCCACCTATGACTTCATTCTGGGCGTGTCCGCGACGGCGCCGCACAAGACGCTGAAGGATCTGGTGGACTACGCCAAGAAGAACCCCGGCGCCATCGATTACGGCACGCCCGGCAAGTATTCCGGCAACCAGGTGGCCATGGTGCTGCTGGGCAAGGCCGTGGGCACGGAATTTGTGCATGTGCCGTTCAAGGGCGATGCCGAGAACGTGAACGCGCTGCTGGCCGGTCACATCAAGTCCTCGGTGTCCACCAACAGCATCATGACCTTCATCGAATCGGGCAAGGTCCGTCCGCTGGCGATTGCGTCCGAGCAGCGCTCGCCCGCCTTCCCCAATCTGCCGACCTTCAAGGAGCAGGGCTATGACGTGGTCGTGCCGTCTCCGCTGGGCGTGGGCGGTCCCAAGGGGCTGCCCCAGCCCATCGTGGAGAAGTTGGATGCGGCCGTGAAGGCAGCGCTGCAGGACCCCGACTTCCAGCGCGTCGTCAAGAACTACGGCATCCGCACCGATTACCGTGATGCCAAGACCTACACCGAGTTCGCACGCACCACGTTTGCGGGTGAAAAGGCTTTGGTGCAGAGCATGGGCCTGAACGACTGAGGCTGGTGCTGACCGCTACCCGGAGCCCAGGCACATCCCGCGGCTCCGGTGCGGTCCCCGCTGCCTGCCTGCGCAGGCTGCTTACAGTCTTTACCTGCGTGATGGACAGCGGCGTGCAAAGCGGTGGCATGCTGGTGCCATCACCACTTGCAGGAAAGGACGAACCCATGCGTACATCCCGTTGGCTGGCAATGGCTGGCGCCGCGGTGGCTGCGGCGGCCCTCACGGGCTGCATACTGCCTCCGCCGCACGACCATGGCAGGGACGGCGGTCGTGGCGATGGCCGTTATGACCACCGAGGTGACCGCGACGGCGACGGCCGCTGGGACCGCGATGGTCGGCCCTCGGGCCCACCGCCCGGCGGCTATGGCCAGCGCTATTGACAGTGAAGATGAGGGCGGCACCCGATGGGTGCCGGATGCAAAAAACGGGTGCCAAGGCACCCGTTTTTTTATGGACATGCGCTGATAGCGCCGCCGCGCGTGCGGCCTCTTGTGTTCTCACGTCCGGCGCAACCGATGCCATAGATGCCATCGATGCAACCGGTGACGGCGGCACCGCAGACGCGCGCAGCGGAGGGCGTGCGGCATGCCCCCACGGCCTGGGGGATGCGCCGGCCGCTGCTGCCTGCCTCAGTCCTCCGGGTCCTCCGGCTCGGCCAGGAAGCCCCCGCTCTGGTGGGCCCACAGCTTGGCGTAGATGCCGCCCTTGGCCAGCAGTTGCTGGTGCGTGCCTTCTTCGACGATATGGCCTTCGTTCATCACGATCAGCCGGTCCATGGCGGCAATGGTCGAGAGGCGGTGGGCAATGGCAATCACCGTCTTGCCGTGCATCAGGCCATCCAGGCTGTGCTGGATGGCGGCTTCCACCTCGCTGTCCAGTGCGCTGGTGGCTTCGTCCAGCAGCAGGATGGGGGCGTTTTTCAGCATCACCCGGGCGATGGCCACGCGCTGGCGCTGGCCACCCGAGAGCTTGACGCCGCGCTCGCCCACCTGGGCGTCATAGCCGCTGCGGCCTTTGAGGTCGGTCAGCGTGGCGATGAAGTCCGAGGCCTCGGCCTTGTCGGCAGCGGCGCGCATCTCGGCCTCGGAGGCATCGGGCCGGCCGTAGAGGATGTTGTCGCGCATGGAGCGGTGCAGCAGCGAGGTGTCCTGCGTGACCATGCCGATGGCGCCGCGCAGGCTGTCTTGCGTGACATGGCGGATGTCCTGGCCGTCGATGGTGATGCGGCCGCTTTGCGGCTCGTGAAAGCGCAGCAGCAGATTGACCAGCGTGGACTTGCCGGCGCCCGAGCGGCCGATCAGACCGATGCGTTCGCCCGGGCGGATCTGCAGATTCAGCTGGTCGATGACTTTCTTGCCGCCGTCCTTGTAGCTGAAATCCACGCCTTCAAAGGCAATGGCCCCCTGCGTGACCTGCAGCGGCTGGGCATTGGGCGCATCGACGATGGAGCGGGGCTTGGTCAGGGTGGTGATGCCGTCCTGGATGGTGCCCACGTTTTCGAACAGGCCGGTCATCTGCCACATCACCCAGTGCGAATAGCCCATCAGGCGCAGCGCCATGGCAATCACCGCTGCCACCACGCCGGCGCTGGCATGGCCCTGGGTCCACAGGTAGAGGGCGGTGCCGCCGCTGCCCAGCAGCAGCAGGGCAATCATCAGGTGGTTGGTGATCTCGAACTGGCTGACCAGGCGCATCTGCGCATAGCCCGTGGCCTTGAAGGCCTCCATGGCGTTGCGCGCGTACTCGGCCTCGCGGCGCGTGTGGGCGAACAGCTTGACGGTGGCGATGTTGGTATAGGCATCGGTCACGCGGCCGGTCATCATCGAGCGCGCATCGGCCTGCTTCTTGCCGATCTGCCCCAGGCGCGGCACAAAGTAGAAACAGGCGGCGATGTAGGCGGCAAACCAGATGGCGAAGGGAATCATCAGCCGCCATTCGAAGCTGGCTGCCAGGATCAGGATACCGATCATGTAGACGCCGACCCCGACCAGCACATCGACCACCATGAACACCACTTCGCGCACCGACAGCGCGGTCTGCATGATCTTGGTGGTGATGCGGCCGGCAAATTCGTCCGCATAGAACGACATGCTCTGCCCCAGCATCAGCTTGTGGAAGACCCAGCGCAGCCGCATCGGAAAGTTGATGGCCAGCACCTGGTGCATGACCTGGGTGTGCAGGGCGAGCAGCGCCACGCTGCCCAGCAGGATGGCCGTAATGCCCAGCACCGTACCGCGCTGCTGTTCCCAGAAGTTGGCGGGCGAGACCGTGCCCAGCCAATCGACCACATGGCCCATGATGGCGAACAGCAGTGCTTCGTACACCGACAGCAGGGCCGAAGTGAGGGTTAACAGCGCAATCCAGCCGCGCATGCCCTGGGTGCAGGCCCAGATAAAGGCAAAGAAGCCTTTGGGAGGCACCGGGGGTTCTGTTGCCGGATAGGGCGGCACCTGTTTTTCAAATAAACCGAACAAGATCGAGCTCTCCTTGTACTGCCCATGGTAGTGGGGCGGCCACCCGGTGGAAAAGGCCCGGGTGATGCCCGTGCGGTGGCGGGGAGATTGGCTCCACCTCTGCCGGCGCCAGTATCCCGTGGCGGGTGCGATCGCTGCCTATACTTTGCCCGGGCTGCTGCGAGCTACAGGGGCCGCCGATTCAAGCGAAAGCAGGTAGAGATTGAAAGCATATTGCAAACGGATGAAGGGCGGGAGCGCATGGCTGGCCATGTGCCTGTTGGCAGGGGCTGTGCAGGCCGCGCAAGGCCCAACGGTTCAGGACATCGAAGTGCTGAAAACCATTCCCGGCGGGCAGTGGGAGCTGACCAGCCGTGTCGACCACGCGGAAAAGGCGACGCCGCCGCAGCTGGGCTGTCTGTCGGCCGAGGGCCTGGCCCGTGGTCTGCAGGAGCTGGTGACCACGGTGCAGTCTGAGCAGCGCTGCACCATCCAGCTGACGAGCAACACCGACGCGCTGGGTGTGCTGGAGCTGCGGTGCCCGCAGGACGGACGTGAGCTGGTGCCGGCGGTGATGGAGTTCCGGCGCCCGGCGCCGGACCGTCTGGAAGTGCGCAGCCAGCTGCAGTTTGGTCCCCGTTCCATGCACCTGGCGCAGGACTACCAATGGAAAGGTGCCTGCCCCCAGTGACCGGGTGAAGGCGCCGCTGCCCGGTCCGGGGCAGAGTGGCCTGGGTGGTACCGGCAGCGGTTTGCGGCTGCCGGTACCACCGAGCGGCGGGCGCCCACAGGGCGCGCCGGGCGGCAGGTGCAGGTATCAGGCCGTGACCATGCCCAGGAACTGGCGCAGTTCCGGCGTTTGCGGCGCTCCGAAAATCTGTTCCGGTGCCCCGACTTCGTGCACCTTGCCCTGGTGCATGAAGACCACTTTGTCGCTGACCTTGCGGGCAAAGCTCATTTCGTGCGTGACCATGATCAGCGTCATGCCCTGTTCGGCCAGGCTTTCCACCACGCCCAGCACTTCGGCCACCAGTTCCGGGTCCAGGGCCGAGGTGACTTCGTCGCACAGCAGGATTTCCGGGTCCATGGCCAGGGCACGGGCAATGGCCACGCGCTGCTGCTGCCCGCCGGAGAGCTGGTCCGGCATGGCGTCAAACTTCTCGGCCAGACCGACGCGGTCCAGCAGGCGTTCGGCATTCGCGCGGGCAGTGTCCTGCGGCTGGCGCATCACCAGCGAGGGGGCCAGCATCACATTGCGGCCCACGCTCAGGTGGGGGAACAGGTTGAAGCTCTGGAAGATCATGCCCACGTTCTTGCGCAGCTCGCGCAGGGATTGGGCGTTGTCGGCCTGCAGCGGCTGGCCATGCACCAGCAGCTGGCCTTCCTGAAAGGTTTCCAGGCCGTTGATGCAGCGCAGCAGCGTGCTCTTGCCGGAGCCGCTCTTGCCGATGATGGACACCACTTCGCTGCGGTTGATCTGCAGGTCCACGCCCTTGAGCACTTCGTTGCTGCCATAGCGCTTGCGCAGGCCGTGGATGTCGACCAGGGGGAAGGTGGAAGGAGAGGATGCAGGGGCGTTCATGTGCGCAATCCAGAAGTCGTCAGGGGAAACAGGGGGAGGCGTGCCATCAGGTGCGGGGACGCAGGCGTTTTTCCATGCGTTGGCTCCACAGCGACAGCGGGAAGCACAGCACGAAGTACAGCGCGGCCACGCAGCCGTAGACCAGGAAGGGTTCGAACGTGGCGTTGGCAATCAGCTGCCCGGCCTTGGTCACTTCCACAAAGCCGATCACGCTGGTCAGCGCGGTGGCCTTGATGATCTGCACGCCAAAGCCGGCGGTGGGGGCAATGCCCAGGCGCATGGCCTGGGGCAGGATCACGTGGCGCAGTTGTTCGGTGAAGCTCATGGCCAGGCAGGACGAAGCCTCCCATTGGCCGTGGGGCACGGCCTCCACGCAGCCGCGCCAGATGTCGCACAGATAGGCGGCGGAATACAGCGTCAGGCACACGGCGGCCGCCATCAGCGCCGAGGTCTCGATGCCGATCAGCGCCATGCCGAAGTAGGTGAGAAACAGCTGCATCAGCAGGGGCGTGCCCTGGAACAGCTGCACATAGAGCGACACGGCGCGCACGGCCCCGGGCAGCTTGGACAGGCGCAGCACCAGCAGGCCCAGACCCAGCAGGCCGCCGCAGACAAAAGCGATGAGAGACAGGCCCACTGTCCAGCGCAGAGCCAGCAGCAGCTGGCGGGCAATGTCCCAGTACGTGAATTCAACCATGGGGAAACACTCCGAAATCAGCGACGGCGGCCGAAGACACAACGGGGGCCGAACCAGTTCAGGAACTGGCGCAGCAGCACGGCCAGGCCCAGGTAGACCAGGGTGACCACGATGTACGACTCCAGGCTGCGGAAGGTGCGGCTGGAGATCAGGTTGGCGGCGTAGGAGATTTCCTCGGTCGAGATCTGGCTGCACACGGCAGAGCCCAGCATCACGATGATGATCTGCCCGGTCAGTGCCGGCCAGACACGGCTCAGGGCGGGTGGCAGCACCACGCGGGTGAAGATCTGCATGCGGTTCAGTGCCAAGCACTGGGCAGCTTCGATCTGGCCGCGCGGCGTGGCTTCGATGCCGGCACGGATCTGCTCACAGGCGTAGGCTCCCAGGTTCAGCGTCATGGCCAGCACGCTGGCCACCTCGGGCGACATGCGCAGGCCCAGCGAGGGCAGGCCGAAGAACAGGAAGAACAGCTGGATGATGAAAGGGGTGTTGCGGAACACCTCCACATAGGAGGCGACCAGGGTGCGTACCGCCAGGCCGGCGTGCAGGCGCATCCAGGCGCAGGCGATGCCCAGCAGCACACCCAGTGGCACGGCAAAGGCCGTCAGCAGCACGGTGAGCCACAGGCCCTGAAGGAGCATGGGCCATTGGCCCAGCACCGTTGCGAAGTTCATTTCCATGGGCGTGGCCCCGTTCTCGATTCTGTGCAATATCCAAAGTCAGGTCCTGGCGGCGCGGACGCGCCAGGCGGGAGGGACCCATGGGGTTCCTCCCGGAAGTCCACCGGCGGTCAGTCCGGCAGATTGCCCATGTCGCGGCCCAGCCACTTCTTGGAGTAGGAGTTCAGCGTGCCGTCCTGCTTGGCGGTGCGCAGGATGTCATTGACCTTGTTCAGCAGCGCGGTCTCGCCCTTGCGCACGCCGATGTAGTTGGGCGAGTCCTTGATCAGCAGCTTGTATTCGGCCTGGACCTTGGGGTTCTTGGCCAGTGCGGCGCCGGCGACGGCCGCGCCCACGGCCACGAACTGGGTTTGCTGCGTCATGAAGGCGGCCATGGTGGCGTTGTCGTCTTCAAAGCGCTGGATCTTCAGCGTCTTGGGGGCGAGGTGCAGCAGCGCCTCGTCCTGGATGGTGCCGCGCGTCACGGCCAGGGTCTTGCCGCCCAGGTCGTCAAAGCTCTTGACGGCGATGTCCTTGGGGCCGAAGACGGCCTGGAAGAAGGGGGCGTACGAGGTGGTGAAGTCGATCACCTTGGCGCGCTCTTCGTTCTTGCCCAGGGCCGAGACGATCAGGTCGATCTTGTTGGCCTGCAGGTAGGGAATGCGGTTGGGGGTGCTCAGGGGCACGAATTCGGCTTTGACGCCCAGCTTGTCTGCAATCAGCTGGGCCGTGGCCACGTCCACGCCGGTGGGCTTGAAGTCCGGGCCCATGAAGCCGTAGGGAGGGTAATCGGTGGGAATGCCCAGGGCGATCGACTTCTTGTCGAGCACGCGCTGCAGCGACTTGTCCTCTTGCGCCATGGCGCCGGCAGAAACGGAGAGGGCGATGGCGGCCAGTGTGGTGGCGGTGAAGGTGCGGCGGCTCAAGGACATGGGTGCACTCCGGGAAGCAAAAAAGTTGCGGGTGCACTGCTTGAGCATTTACCGTGCCAGCTTGAAACGCGGGTTTCTGTTTGCGGTGCCGGGGCGGTGCCGGACGGTGTCCGCACCCCGGGTGTACGTGCCGACCTGGGGGACTGCCGATGGCTTTTTCTACAGAGCGCCAAAGCAGGCATCGGTTTTGCAAGCAGGGACGGTGTTTTTGAAACTTTTGTGCCTATGTTTCATATTTTTGGCACG
This sequence comes from Comamonas sp. CMM03, assembly GCF_019218715.1. Classification (NCBI taxonomy): domain Bacteria; kingdom Pseudomonadati; phylum Pseudomonadota; class Betaproteobacteria; order Burkholderiales; family Comamonadaceae; genus Comamonas; species Comamonas sp. CMM03. Next base: position 32,010 of record NZ_JAHUXB010000004.1, read on the forward strand.
TTCGTTTCATGAACGGTGCAAGCCGCGCCCCATGGTGGTGCGCGCTCCCCAAATTGGAGACAAGGTTCCATTCCATGCACGATTCGCTCAATCCCAGCACGCTGGATGCCCGCATCCGCCATGTCTATGCCCAGCTGTCCTCGGCCGAACGCAAGCTGGCCGATATGGTGCTCACCCGACAGCGGGAGCTGCTGGGCTATTCGGCCACGGAACTGGCCGGACTGGCTGGCACGTCCAAGTCCAGCGCAGCGCGCTTTTTCCGCAGCCTGGGTTATGCCGGGTATGACGAATTCCGCCAGGCCCTGCGGGCGGCGCAGCTGCAGCAGTCGCCCCTGGCGCGCATGGAGCAGCCACGCCGCAAGCGCAGCCTGGCGCAGCAGTTCCAGTCCCATCTGCAGGCCGATGCCAGCCTGCTGAATGCCTGGGCGGAGTCCATCCCCGAGGCGCAGCTGGAAGCGGCGATTGCCATGCTGGTCAGGGCGCGCAAGGTCTGGGTGGTGGGCTACCGCCACAGCCACCTGACCGCGTTCTATGCCCAGTCGCTGCTGGCCCAGGTGCGGGGCGAGGTCGGCAGCCTCAACGATGTGGCTGGGCGCGAAGCGGATCTGCTGGCCAGTGCCTCGGAAAAGGATGTGCTGCTGGCCGTGGACTTTCGCCGCCGCAGCACGCGCCTGCCGCGCCTGCTGGCTGCGGCGCAGGCCGTGGGGGCCCAGACGCTGGTGCTGACCGATGCGCCGGTGTCCGCCCTGGCCATGCAGGCCCAGGTGGTGCTGCGCTGTGGCGCCAGCAGCCCGCAGGGCCTGTTCGATTCCTATGTGTGTGCCGTCAGCTTGGTGAACTTTCTGGCCAGCGCCCTGGCCCAGCAGCAGCGCGTTCCTACCCAGGAGCGGCTGGAACGCATCGAGCGCCTGCATGTGGCGCTGGATGACCTGGAACCCCAGCTGTGACCCGCCGCTGGCGGGCGTGATGTGTCTTCTCCCCCTCTCTCTGTCCCTGATGTTGAAAGCCCCTATGACTTCTGCTTCCCTCCCGGCCCTGACCGTGGATTGCTTTGCCAACCCTGCCGCCAACCGCATGACGCCGTATGGTGCGCGTCGCACCGACATCCTGGGGGCCGATGCGCTGGCCCTGGCGCAGCGCGAGCTGTCGCAATGGCAAGGCTATGCCCCCACGCCCCTGCACAGCCTGCCTGCGCTGGCCCGCGCACTGGGCGTGGCCAGCGTGCACTACAAGGATGAAGGCGGCCGCTTTGGCCTGGGCAGTTTCAAGGCGCTGGGCGGCGCCTATGCGGTGGCCCGTCTGCTGTGCCGCGAGCTGGGGCGCAAGCTCGGCCGTGCGCTTGGCACCCAGGATCTGCTGCGCCCGGAAATGCGTGCGCTGTGCCAGAACATCACCGTGACCTGTGCCACCGATGGCAACCATGGCCGTTCCGTGGCCTGGGGCGCGCAGCGCTTCGGCTGCCAGTGTGTGATCTACATCCACGCCACGGTGAGCGAAGGCCGCAAGGAGGCCATTGCACAGTACGGTGCGCAGGTGGTGCGCACCAGCGGCAATTACGACGATGCCGTGCGCCAGGCCGATGCCGATGCGCAGATGCACGGCCGGTTCGTGATCTCCGACACCTCCTACCCCGGCTATATGGATGTGCCGCGCGATGTGATGCAGGGCTACCAGCTGATGGTGGAAGAGGCCGCTGCGCAATTGCAGGAGCGCCCCACGCACATCTTTGTGCAGGCGGGGGTGGGCGGTCTGGCGGCAGCAGTCTGCGGCTATTTCTGGGAACGCGATGGGGGCGACCGCCCTTTTTATGTGGTGGTGGAGCCCGACAAGGCCGACTGCCTGGCGCAAAGCGCCAAGGCGGGCGCACTGACTGCGGTGACGGGCGATATCGACACGCTGATGGCGGGCTTGGCCTGCGGCGAGGTTTCGCACCTGGCCTGGGAAATCCTGGAAAAGGGCACGGATGCGTTCTGCGTGATTTCCGACAGCGCGGCGGTGCAGGCCATGCGCCTGCTGGCCCATCCGCTGGAGGCCGATCCGGTGATCGTCGCCGGCGAGTCGGCCGTTGCCGGTGTGGCGGCGGCCCTGGCGGCCAGCCAGAGCGACACCGCACGCGCCCTGCTGGGCCTGAACGCAGGCAGCCGCATCCTGTTCTTCGGCAGCGAGGCGGCGACCGATCCGGTGCTGTATGCCGAGCTGGTGGGCGAAACTGCGCAAGCCGTGGCTGAGCGTGCCGACAAGGTGGTCGTATGAGTGCGATGGACACCCTGCGCATCAATGGCGCGCGGCTGCTGCAGCGGCTGAAGGCGCTGGGCCAGTTCGGTGCGCTAGAGGGCGGCGGGACCAACCGCCTGGCCCTGGGGGACGCCGACCGGGCCGGCCGTGACTGGACCGTGGCACAGATGCAGGCACTGGGCATGCGGGTGCAGGTCGATGCCATCGGCAATGTGGTCGCAACCTATGCCGGCACCGAAGACCTGCCGCCGGTGATGACTGGCAGCCATATCGACACCGTGCGCACCGGCGGCCTGTATGACGGCAACTATGGCGTGATGGCGGGGCTGGAGGTGGTGGCCACCTTATGTGACGCAGGGCTGCGCACGCGCAGGCCCCTGCAGGTGGCGTTTTTCACCAACGAGGAAGGCGCACGCTTTCAGCCCGACATGATGGGCAGTCTGGTGATGGTGGGCGGCATGCCGCTGGAGGAGGCGCTGGCAGTCCGGGCCGTGGACAACGGCGCCACCGTGGGCGCCGAGCTGCAGCGCATCGGCTATGCCGGTGGGGCGCCTGTGGGAGCGCCGCAGGTGGACAGCTTTGTGGAGCTGCACATCGAGCAAGGCCCCGTGCTGGAGCAGCAAGGGGTGGAGATCGGCGTGGTCGAAGGCGTGCAAGGCATCTGCTGGATGGAGTTCACCTTTGACGGCACCAGCAACCATGCCGGCACCACGCCCATGGCCTTGCGCCATGACGCAGGCATGTGCGCCATGCGCACCGCCGCCTGCGTGGCCGAACTGGTGGCGCGCTACGGCGGACGGCAGCTGGGCACCGTGGGGGCCCTGCAGCTCAAACCCAATCTGATCAATGTGATTGCAGCGCAGGCAGTGATGACGGTCGATCTGCGCAACACCGATGGCGCGAAGCTGCTGCAGGCCCAGGCCGAGGTGCTGGCCTTTGCACGGCAGATCGCGGCCGAGAACGGGGTGCGCTTTGCACACCGGCAGCTGGCGGACTTTGCCCCCGTGGCCTTCGATGCCGCGCTGGTGCGCAGCGTGGAGCAGCACGCCGGCGCACTGGGTCTGAGCACCTTGCGCATGCCCAGCGGTGCGGGCCATGACGCGCAGATGCTGGCCCGCGTCTGCCCCACGGCCATGGTGTTTGTGCCTTCGGCCGCAGGCCTGTCGCACAACGTGCGCGAGCACACTGATGCCGTGCAGCTGGAGCAGGGCGCGAATGTGCTGCTGCAGGTGCTGCTGGAGCGCGCGAACCGCATGTGAATGCAACGGACCGCCTGGGCGCCGTGCAGCGGCCCGGGCCGTGTCCACCCCATAGAAAGCGAATGTGAAATGACCCGTATCGTCAACGTTGCCCTGGGCCAGCTGGGCCCGGTGCAGAAAGCCGACTCCCGCGCCAGCGTGGTGCAGCGCCTGTGCGCCATGATGCACGAGGCCAAAAGCCTGGGGGCCGATGTGATCGTCTACCCCGAGCTGGCGCTGACCACCTTCTTCCCGCGCTGGTACATCGAGGACCAGGCCGAGCTGCACCGCTACTACGAGCGCAGCATGCCCAATGCCGAGGTGCTGCCGCTGTTCGAGCTGTCCAAGGCGCTGGGCATCGGCTTTTACCTGGGCTACGCCGAGCTGGCCGAGGAAGCCGGCCGGCTGATGCAGTACAACACAGCCATTCTGGTGGACAAGACCGGCAGCATTGTCGGCAAGTACCGCAAGATCCATGTGCCGGGTCACTTCGAGCACGAACCCTGGCGCCAGTTCCAACATTTGGAAAAACGCTATTTCACGCCGGGCAAGTCCTTCGATGTGTACCAGGCCTTTGGCGGCACCATGGGCATGGCGCTGTGCAACGACCGCCGCTGGGCCGAGAGCTACCGTGTGATGGCGCTGCAGGGCGCGGAGATGATCTTCATCGGCTACAACACGCCCGTGCACAACGCGCCGGCGCCGCAGCATGATGACCTCTCGCTGTTCCACAACCAGCTGGCGGTGCAGGCCGGGGCCTACCAGAACGGTTGCTGGGTGGCCAGCGTGGCCAAGGGCGGCGTGGAGGAGGGCGTGGACAGCATTGCCGGCAGCCTGCTGGTGGCGCCCAGCGGCGAGGTGGTGGCGCGCTGCACGACCAAGGACGACGAAGTGGTGCTGGGCCGCGCCGACCTGGATTTCTGCGCCGTGTACAAGCGCACCACGTTCGACTTCGATCTGCACCGCCATCCGGAATGCTATGGCCTGGTCACAGCCCGCAAGGGCGAGAAGCTGGCGGCGGATGGCTCGCCCTGGACCACGGCCTGAACCCACGGCCCTGGCATGGCGCTAGCGCAGCGCCAGGGCGGCCAGACCCGCTGCCGCTGCCTGCAGGGCCAGCGCCAGGCCCCAGTGCATGCGGCTTTGCATGGCGGCGCCCAGTGTCCACTGCCCGGCCAGCAGCACGCCAAAGCCCCAGAGGTTGCGTGACAGCGGGGCCTGGTCGGCCTGCCAGAGAAAAGCGACGGCGCCCCCCACCAGGGCCGCAAAGTCCAGCATCGCAAACAGGCGCAGCGCGCGGCCCATGGGCGGGGCGAACCGCTGGCGGTGTGCCGCCAGGTCGAACGCCGGCTTCGGGAAACGCAGCGCCACATCGGCCGGCTGCCAGCCGGGGGGCATCAGCCAGACCCTAGCCTTGTCGCTCCAGCGGCGTGCCTGCCAGCTGTCGTGCACCAGCTGGCGGTAGACGGCGGCATTGGCCCACAGCGGGTCCCAGCTGTTGAGCAGGCCGCGGGTGCCGTAGACGCAGGGGTCGTGTGGGTCTTCTTCCTTGAATGTGCCGAACAGCCGGTCCCACACGATCAGGATGCCGCCGTAGTTCTTGTCCACATAGGCGTCGTTGACGGCGTGGTGCACGCGGTGGTTGCTGGGGGAGCAGAACCAGCGGTCAAACCAGCCCAGGCGGCGCACCTGTTCGGTGTGGATCCAGAACTGGTAGAGCAGATCGATCAGGCCGACCACGGCAAAGACCAGCGGCGGCACGCCCAGCAGCGCCATCGGCAGGTAGAAGACCCAGGCCAGCAGCGCGCCGGAGCTGGTCTGGCGCAGCGCGGTGGACAGGTTGTAGTCCTGGCTCTGGTGGTGCACCACATGGGCCGCCCACAGCACGGCAACTTCGTGCCCCATGCGGTGCAGCCAGTAATAGCAGAAGTCGTAGAGCAGCAGGGCCAGCAGCCAGCCGGGCAGGCTGAACCAGAAGGCGTCATGGCGCCACAGGGCCGCGTGGTGGGCCACGGCGGTGTAGATGCCCAGCGTCAGCAGCTTGGTGAAGACCGCGCTGGTCTGGCTCAGCACGCCCAGGTTCAGCGAGGTGATGGCATCGGCCAGTGCGTAGGTGTTGCGTCCGCGCCGGCGGCCGATGGCCCATTCCACGGCCATCAATGCGAGGAACACCGGGAGGGCCAGAACAATGATTTGGCTGGGTGAGAGCATGGCGCCCGATTCTGGGCGCGGATGGCAGGCACCGGCTTGGCGGGAACCCTAGTTGCGCGCGCAGGCGGGGTGCTGCACCGGTGCCCATGGGGTGGCAACAAAAAACCGCCTGGCGGAAGCGCTCAGGCGGTTGTCTGGGGCGGCGTGGCCGGCGCTCAGGCGGTGGGCAGGAAGCCTTCCACCGACAGATAGCGCTCGCCGGTGTCGTAGGCAAAGCCCAGCACCTTGGCGCCTGCGGGCAGCTCAGGCAGCTTCTGTGCGATCGCGGCCAGCGTGGCGCCCGAGGAGATACCGACCAGCAGACCTTCTTCGCGCGCCACGCGGCGGGCGTATTCACGGGCGGGTTCGGCATCCACCTGGATCACGCCGTCCAGCAGGCTGGTGTCCAGGTTCTTGGGCACAAAGCCGGCGCCAATGCCCTGGATGGGGTGGGGCGCAGGCTGGCCGCCGGAGATCACGGGCGAAGCCGCAGGCTCTACAGCAAACACCTTCAGATTGGGGAACTTGGCCTTGAGCACCCGGGCCACGCCGGTCAGGTGACCCCCCGTGCCCACGCCGGTGATCAGTACATCAATGCCTTCGGGGAAGTCCTTCAGCACTTCCTGGGCCGTGGTGGCTTCGTGCACCGCCACGTTGGCGGGGTTTTCGAACTGCTGGGGAATCCAGGCACCGGGCGTCTGTGCGGCCAGTTCCTGCGCGCGGGCGATGGCGCCCTTCATGCCCTTTTCCTTGGGTGTCAGGTCGAACGTGGCGCCATAGGCCAGCATCAGGCGGCGGCGTTCGATGGACATGCTCTCGGGCATCACCAGGACCAGCTTGTAGCCCTTGACGGCGGCCACCAGGGCCAGGCCCACGCCGGTGTTGCCGCTGGTCGGCTCGATGATCACGCCGCCGGGCTTCAGCGCGCCGGACTTCTCCGCATCCTCCACCATGGACAGCGCAATGCGGTCCTTGATGGAGCCACCCGGGTTGCCACGCTCGGACTTGATCCAGACATTGGCGCCTGCACCGTAGAGGCGGTTGATGCGGATGGCAGGCGTGTTGCCGATGGTTTGCAGAACGTTGTCGAATTTCATGGTCTCTCCAGCAGGTGGGTGGAATTCGGGAACGGCCATTGTGGCGCACTTGTTCCGCCTGGACGGAATATGAATATGCCCTGCAGAAGGGGTCGGTGGCAGCCTGTGGTGCTCCCCTGGCTACGGGCTTGTCCGGGCTGCCAAAGCCGTGTGCCGCGCAGAAACTGCAGCTTGCGCTTGATGCACATCAAGCGCCGGGTGATCGGTGGCCCGCAAACGCCTGCGGCGCGAAACAATGGCCAGGTGTTTTATGCAAAGGAGGTTCCCCTTGTTGCTCACGTTCAATAACACCATGCTGCTGCTGGGCGCGTGCTGCGTGCTGTTGATGGTCGGCTTTTCCTACCGTGACCGACGTTGGGGCCCCTGGACCATGCTGGTGGCCGTGATCTGCCTGCTGCTGTTGATGGGCTACAGCATCCTGAACCTGCTGTAGCGCAGGGTTGTGTCCAGACCTGCCGGCAGACGGGCGCCAGACGGGCGATAATGGCGCCGTGAAGTTCGCTGGACCGCCGCTGGTGCTAGTGCCGAAAGGCCGCACTGGAGGAACGTCCGGACTGCATAGGGCGGCGTAGCAGCTAACGGCTGTCCACCGTGAGGTGAGGATCAGAGCAACAGAGACGAGTCTGGCAGGAGTGCCGCAAGGCAGACCATCCAGGGTGAAACGGGCAATCTCTACGCGCAGCAATACCAAGTAGGCACACGTTGACGGGGCCCCCGGAGTGTGCGGGTAGGTAGCATCGAGCTGGTGGGGCGACCCCCAGCCCAGAGTAATGGCGGTCACGCAGCGGGCAACCGTTGTGCACAGAATCCGGCTTACAGGCGAACTTCACACTTTTAGATTCCACACAAAAACCGCGCTTCCAGCCACTGGGAGCGCGGTTTTTGTTTCCGTGGATGACGTGGGCGGCGCGCAAGCTGAAAAGAATTTTTCAACTTTCCGGATCAATACGAACACCAGTCATCCTGGCTTCCAGGTGTTTCTCATTGGAGAGAAGGCTGTGCGCGCATCCGCAGCTATGCATTTGCACGTGCAGGCGGTGGCGGCGCTGAAAAGAATTTGCCAGATGGCGGGCCGCGGCGCAGGGGCGCGCCGGTGGGCGATTCACCGCACTGCGCCATGGCCGGGCGGCGGGTGCGGCCGCCGCCGCAGGCTGGCGGCACGCCGGTGGTGCGGGCGGGGGCCTCGCCCGGCGGGACGCCGCGCCGCAACGGGGGGTTAGAACCGCTCCCAGGGCATGGCGTAGCGCCACTGTCCCTCGGGCAGCTTGGCCACCGAGATGCGGCCGATGCGCTGGCGCTTCATGCCGATCACTTCCAGGCCCACGCATTCGCACATCTCGGCAATCTCTTCGGGAAAGATGCCTTTGAGCGCAAAGCGCAGATGGGTTTCGTTCTGCCAGCTGACCTTGATGCGGGGCAGGCGCTTGCCGTCGATGGAGGTGCCGTCGCACAGGCGCTCCAGGCCGCCTTCATCGATGGTGCCGCGCACTTCGACAATGCATTCCTGCTCCAGGTACAGCGCTTCTTCCTGCAGCTTGCGCGCCACGCGGTGGTCCTGTGTGAACACCATCAGGCCGCTGGCGGGCACCGGAATGGGCAGCAGGCATTCCAGGTTCTTGAAATGCTTTTGTAGCACCAGGATGGGCGCTGGCGTGTCCACATCGGCCAGGTTCTCGGGCACCAGCAGATCGTAGGCATTGCCCACCTTGCCACGGGTGTGGCCGCGTGCGCCCTGGGGGTTGCGCACGGTGTAGCCGGCGGGCTTGTGCAGCAGCAAGGTGACGGGGGGCGCGCCTTCGGGTTTGGCGCCTTCCTTGACGCTGACGGCTTGCTGCGGCCGCACGCGGGTGGCAGGGGTCTGGACGGTGATGCCGTCCACCTGCACGGCGCCGCTTTCAATGTAAAGCTCGGCTTCGGCGCGCGAGCAGCCCAGCTGGGCGGCCAGGCGTTTGGACAGGCGGACGCCTTCGTCCTGTGCTTCGGGGTGTTCAGTCGGTGACATAAGCGCGCAGTCTACGAGGCCCGCGATGGCCTGTGGGCCTCGCGGTATCTGCGACGGCCAAAAAGCGGGGTTGTCGTGTGCGGATCCGGTGAGGTGCCAGCGTCAGGCAGCCGGTGCCAGCCCCAGCGCCTGGATGCGCTCCACATGGGCCAGCAGGCTGCGTTCTGCGAGCTTCCACAGCGGCTGGGGGGTGTCGGCGTAGGCGTGCTGCACCCAGTCCTGTATGCTGCCGCCGGGCAGGGCCTGCATGGCGGCCAGCACCTTGGCCTCGCGTGCCAGGCGGTGGTTTCTCAGGCGGGCGATCACCGCGCGCGCGGCGCCCAACACATAGCCGTGGGCGGGCAGGATGAAGTCGATCTCTTCCTGCGCACAGATGGCATCCAGCGTGTCCAGCGAGCGCAGGTAGGCGTCCATATTGCCGTCCGGCGGGTTCACGATGGGCGTGCTGCCGTTCAGGATGTGGTCGCCGCTGAACAGCAGCTCGTCCTCTTCCAGCACCAGGCAGACATGGTTGGCGGCGTGGCCGGGCGTGAACACGGCGCGCAGGGTGTGGGTGACGGGGAGGTCCTGGCCTGCCGGCGGCGGGGCAGACAGCACCAGACGCTCTCCATCCTGCAGTGCCAGATCCGGGGTGAACCGGGCAGATGCCGAGGCCGTGGGGGCGGACGGCAGGCCGTGGATCTGGGGGCGGGGGACGCCCCGGTCCTGGCACAGCTGCTGCAGCACAAAGGCCCCGGGGGCATGGTCGGCATGGGAATGGGTGCAGACGATGGCGCGGATATCGCCGCCCGCGGCGTCGTACAGGCGCTGGATGTGGGCGGCATCGGCCGGACCGGGGTCGATGGCGATGAAGCCCGTGGCCGCCTCCCCCACCAGATAGCTGTTGGTGCCGGGACCGGTCATCACGCTGGCGTTGGGGGCCGTCAGACGCAGCAGGTTCTTGCGCAGCGGTACGGGGTGTTCGCTCTGCCAGTCGAGCGGGTGCAGGCATTGGCCGTCGGGGCAGACCATGGCCAGCTCGCCGTAGGGGGCTTCGTCCTCGGTAAAACGCGCTTCCTTGCCGCTTTGCAGGCCGGTGCGGGGCGAATGCTTCCACAGCGGACCGTTGACCACGGCCGCCAGCACGCCTTCGGTGCTGCCCAGCTGGGCCAGCCGCGTCAGGGTGCGGATGGTGGGGAAGATCATGGGCATCTGCCGGGCCTGGAAGCGCTCCAGCGCCCGGGCCGGCTGCACCCAGACGGGCTCGAACTGCTCGCGGTTGTCGGGCTCCGGTGTCTGGCCGGACGGCATGCGGGCCACAAAAAAGGGCACGGCAAAGCGCTTGGGCAGGTTGCGGTCGGCGGTGAAGTGGCCGATCTGCCACAGCTGGGCCACGTCCAGCCGCAGGCCGCGCGCGCGCAACTGGGGCCACAGCGGGGCATGGCGGTCCAGCGCATCCACATCGGCCTGGGTGGCGGGGCTACCGTCGGCATGCACGGCCAGCAGCAGGCCCATTTCCTCGAAGGTTTCGCGCAATGCCGCGGTGGCGGCCGTGCGGCCGGTGGCGTCCAGCCCGTCGCGGCTGCGCACCACATCGTCGCCGGCCTGTGCGTCCTGGGCCTCGATGCCGCCGCCGGGGAAGACATACATGCCCGGCGCGAAGCTGGCGCGCTCGGAGCGGCGGGTCATCAGCACTTCACAGCCGCCGTCCGGCAGGTCGCGCAGCAGCAGCAGGGTGGACGCGTCCAGCGGCGTGACGGGGACGCGCTGGGGGTGGAGGAGCAGGTGGTCGCGGGGCATGGCCACATTATTGGGGCGGTGCGGCGTGCACGTCTGTCACCTGCAGCCATGCATATAAACACATGCCGGAATCTTATGAAAGGACGGCTACCATGGCTGTCATTGATCCAGATCAGACCCGATCCGCTTGCTGAGGCCATCACCCATGACCGTTTTTCACCGCCGCACCCTGCTGGGCGCCTTTGCCGCCGCTGCCCTGACCACTTCCGCCCCCGCCGTGCTGGCGCAGGGTGACTGGCCCAGCCACCAGCCGGTGACCATCATCATGACCTTCAACGCCGGCTCCGGCGTGGATGTGGTGGCGCGCCTGATCCAAGAGCCGCTGTCCAAGCTGATCGGCCAGACCGTGATCATCGACTACAAGCCCGGGGCGGCCGGCAACATCGCCAGCGAGTATGTGGCCCGCGCCAAGCCGGACGGTTACACCCTGGTGTTCGGTACGGCGGCCACCCACGGCACCAATGCCGCCCTCTACCCCAAGCTGCCGTTTGACGTGGAGAAGGACTTCGAGGCCGTGGCCCCGGTGGTCGATGTGTCGAATGTGCTGACCATCAACCCGGATGTGATCAAGGTGAATTCGCTGGCCGAGTTCGTCAAGGAAGTCAAAGCCAACCCCGGCAAGTACAACTTTGCCTCGACGGGCAATGGCACCGGCACGCACATGGCGTTTGCCGAGCTGAACTGGCGCCTGGGCCTGGACATGGTGCATGTGCCCTACAAGGGCGGTCCGGAAGCCATCACCTCGGTGCTGCGCGGCGAGACCTGCTGCATCATGAACCAGGTGCAGACCGTGCTGCCCCACTACAAGAGCGGCAAGCTCAAGCTGCTGGCCGCCACCACCGCCAAGCCGATTGCGGCCGTGCCTGAAGTGCCGCCCGTGGCCGCCAGCGGTCTGCCCGGCACCAAGGGTTTTGACAGCGCCATCTGGTTCGGCCTGTGGGCCCCCAAGGGCACGCCGGCGCCCATCGTCAACAAGCTGAACGCGGCCATCCAGCAGGTGCTGCACCAGCCCGAGATCAAGAAGCGCCTGGAAGACAGCGGCAACAGCCTGCGCTTCGAGACGCCCGAGCAGTTCCGCAAGACCGTGCACGAAAACCGCCTGAAGTCGGCCGAGATCGTGAAGGCGGCCAAGATCACCATCCAGTAAGCTGCGCCGCGGCCGCCCGCCCGGCACCAGGCGCGGGCGGCGCCGGCATGCACAAAGCGACAGGCAGGCCTGTCGCTTTTTTGTTGCCGTCTGCTGACGCCGGGGAGGGCGCGCAGGTGTCAAAGCGCCAGACGCCTATTTGCCCTTGCTGTAGCCCATGGCCACCACGATGGCGCAGACCAGATAGAAGGCCTGCAGCTCCAGCGCCCAGCCGCCCGTGGGGTGCAGCCCCAGGAACTGCCCGGTGTGCACCAGAAACAGCGCAAACAGCATGCTGATGGCCATCACGATGGCGGCGGGTACCACCCACAGGCCCACCAGCATCAGCAGCGGCGCCACCACTTCGCCCAGGTAGACGCCGTACGCCACCCAGCCAGGCAGGCCGGCCTTCATCACCAGCGATTCGATGCCGCCCACCCCCTTGGTGATCTTGGCCCAGCCGTGGAACAGCATCAGCACAGCCAGGGTGATACGCAGCAGCACCATGGCCGCCTGGGGGTGGTGGAAAACACGCAGCAGATTGTTCATGGGCACCTGTCGTCAAAAAAGCTGGGGGAATGGTAATGCAGCCCGGCGGCGCTGCGGGGCAACACGCTGGTGCTGTCGGCGCAAAGCGGCTACGGTGTACAGGCAGATGCCATCTGCCGTGTAGGCGGTTTGCGCAAAGCGTATGCAACGGCGCACAAACCGGCGCGGCACGCCTAGCATGGGCAGCACCGACACGGACCACAGCGCTTTCGTGTACGCGGAAGGGGCACGGTCATCGTCCTGTCACCCGCAGGGTTGCAGGATGGGCTCCAGCCCCTTTTTTCTTCGGACGTTTCTTACTGAGGAGGTACCACATGGTCGCAATTTCCCACCGTTCCACCTGGCTGGCTGCCGCAGCGGTTGCCGCTGCGCTGGGCATCGCAGGTTGCAGTTCCACCGGTCAGACCCAGGGCAAGGGCAGCGCGCCGCAGACCAAGGAACAGCTGGAATCCCAGTCCACCGCCGCACTGAACCGGCTGTATGAGGCCATGCCCGGCACCCGCGAGCTGGTGGCCAAGTCGCGCGGCGTGCTGGTGTGCCCGGCGGTGATCGGCGGCAGCTTTGTGATCGGTGCCGAGCACGGCAAGTGCGTGCTGCGTGCCAACGGCACCACGCGCGGCTACTACAGCACGACGGCAGCGTCGATCGGCTGGCAGGCGGGCGGGGCATCCAAGGCGGTCATCTACGTCTTCAGCTCGCAGGATGCCTACAACAAGTTCCTGAACAGCGATGGCTGGTCCGTGGGGGCCGATGCCAATGTGGCCGTGGGCAAGGCCGGTGCCAATGGCGGCATCGACACCACCACGGCCAACGCGCCGGTCAGCAGCTATGTGCTGAACAACACCGGTCTGGAAGCCGGCGTGTCCGTCAACGGCAGCAAGATCAGCAAGATCAGCATGTGACGGCGCAGCTGCGCCGCCATCGTGTGGTGCAACATGCAAAAAAGACCGGCCTGGGCCGGTCTTTTTTTGTTCCATCGGATGCGCCGCCGTTCAGGTGGGCGAGTCGGTGCTGGCGCCGGGCGCGGGCTGGTACCAGCGGGTGGCGATCAGCTCGGGTTCGTCGTGTTCCAGCAGCTTCTGCCAGTGCAGATCGGCGTCCTGCACGAACAGATCGCTCACCAGGGCCTGCGCCAGGCGGGTGGCGCCGATGCCCAGGCCGGGAATGTCGCTGCCCAGGGCCGCATGGCTCATGGTGGCGCCCCAGTTGAACAGGTGCAGGCGCGACAGGGCCTCGGCCTTGTCGCCGTCGGCGCTCTGGAGCGCGAAGTTGGCCGCCAGATAGGGGAAGCGGGCCGGTTCAGGCTGGGCGGCGGCCATGGCGGGGGACACATGGCGGCCCCAGGTGTCGATGTGCGGGGTGTAGCGGGCCAGCTCGGGGCGGTCCAGCAGGTCCACATCAAAGCCGGTGCCCAGGATGACGGCGTCAAAGCGCTGCACGCTGCCATCGGCCAGCGTCACGGCCACGCCGTCGGCCAGGGGCTGCACATCCTTCCAGCCGCAGCCCAGGCGCAGCGTGAAGCTGTCGTGGGCGTCGCAGCGGCGCACGGTTTCCCAGGGCGGAGGCACCTGTTCGTCGAAGATGTAGGTGTAAAAGCGCCATTTGCGCGCATCGTCCAGTGCCGAGTAACCGCGCAAAAAGCCGGGAAAGGAGGCAGCCTTGCTCTTGTTGATCTGCGGCAGCACGGCGCGGCGGGCGAACTGGCTGACGGCGGCGCCGGCTTCCAGCGCGCAGGCGGCATTGTCAAAAGCCGAGGCACCGGCGCCCAGCACGGCGATGTGCCGGCCGCGCAGGGCGTCGAAGTCGATGGCATCCATGGTGTGGAACACGCGGCCGACGGCCAGCGGGTCCTGCATGGACAGCGAGGGGAAATCCGGCCAGCGCGGGGCGCCGCTGCCATCGCGGCCCAGCGCCAGGATGATCTTGCGGGTGCGCACCGTCTCCACGCCCTGGGGGCCTTGCAGGCGGGCGGTCAGCACACCGTCGGCATCGCCGACTTCCAGCAGGCGCACGCCGTTTTCCACCTGTACCCCGGCGGTGTCGCGCACCCACAGCAGGTAGTCACGCCAGTCCACGCGGCCGATCTTGTGCAGCCCTGCCCATCCGGGGGTGGCGGCATCGAAAGGCGAGATGTCACCGGTGCCGTGCTGGGCTTCGTACCAGGCGCGGAAGGTGAGGCTGGGCACGCCCAGGTCGGGGCCGATCAGCTGCTTGGGGCTGCGTAGCGTCAGCATGCGGGCGTAGGTGGCCCAGGGGCCTTCGTCGCCCCGGGCGGCGGCATCGATCACGCGGATTTTGCGCACGCCTTCGCGCAACAGGGCAAAGCCCGCGGTCTGGCCGCACATGCCGGCGCCCACCACCAGCACGTCCAGGGTGGGGTCATCGGCTGCGGCCGTGCCCTGCACCCAGTTGGGGGCAGGGTAGTTCAGGCGCTCCAGGTCGCGGCGGGCCTCGGCGGCGAGGGCCTCGAGCGCGGGCTGGTTGCGGGGGCTGGACAGGGTTTGGAGGGGAACCGCAGGAAGTTCGGCGGAAGAGGAGGGGGAAAGGCTTTCGTTCGTCACAGGTAGGAAGATAATCCAAGGATGACCCAACTTGACTGTTTCTATAGCCTTTCTTCTCCCTGGGCCTATCTCGGAGGCCCCCAACTGCAGGACATCGTGCGCCGCCACGGCGTCAAGCTGGTGCTCAAGCCTTATGACTTCCAGCTGGTGGTGCCGCAGACCGGCGGCATTCCGCTCAAGACCCGTCCCGAGCCCCGCAAGACCTACCACGCGCTGGAGCTGGCACGCTGGAGCGACTACCTGGGCCTGCCGCTGAACCTGGTGCCAGCCCACTATCCCCAGGGTGTGGCCGACGACGTGAACTGGAACAAGACCCCGGGCTGGATGGTGATTGCCGCCCAGCTGCAGGGCCTGGATGCCTTCCCGTTGTCGCATGCGCTGCTGCGTGCCCTGTGGGCCGAAGAGCGCAAGACCTCCGACGCGGCGGTGCGCATTGCCGTGGCCAACGAAGCCGGCTATGACGGTGCTGCCCTGCATGCGCTGGAAACCTCGGCCGAGGTGCAGGCCCAGTACCAGGCCAACAGCGAGGAAGCCGTGGCCCTGGGCGTGTTTGGCGCCCCCACCTTCATCCTGAACGGCGAGCGTTTCTGGGGCCAGGACCGCCTGCCGTTCGTCGACCGCGCACTGGCCAAGCTGGCCGCTGCCAAGGCCTGACAGGGCCTGATCCACCCTCTGCCACACCATGCACATTCGCTTCACCAAGATGCAGGGCGCGGGCAACGACTTTGTCGTGCTCGACGAGACGCAAGGCCGCCTGGGCCTGACGGCGGCGCAGTACCGCTTTCTGGCGGACCGCCATTTCGGCGTGGGCGCCGACCAGATCCTGACGGTGCGCCCTTCGCCCGCCGACGGCGTGGATTTTGAATACGTGATCCACAACGCCGACGGCGGTGAGGTGGAGCAGTGCGGCAACGGCTCGCGCTGCTTTGCCCGCTTTGTGTATGACAAGGGCCTGACCGACAAGACCACCATCCGCGTGCAGACGCTCAGCGGGGTGATCGCCCCCCAGCTCACACCGGATGGCCGCGTCACCGTGGACATGGGCCTGCCGGTGCTGGATGCCCCGCGCGTGCCCTTCGACGCCAGCGGGCTGGCGGCGGCCACGCGCCACCGGGCCCAGGTCTGGCCGCTGGCGCTGGCGGCACCGGCGCCTGCCCAGGTCGAGGTCGTGGTGGTCTCCATGGGCAATCCGCACGCGGTGCAGCTGGTGGACGATGTCGACCAGTTCCCCGTGGCGGTGGTGGGCCCGCAGGTGGAGCGCCATGTGCGTTTTCCGCAACGCGTGAACGCGGGCTTTCTGCAGGTGCAAAACCGCGCGCAGACCAAGCTGCGCGTCTATGAACGTGGCTCGGGCGAGACCCTGGCCTGCGGCACCGGCGCCTGCGCGGCCGTGGTCGCCGGCATCCAGCAGGGTTTGCTGGATGCGCGTGTCGATGTACAAACCCGGGGGGGCTTGCTGACGATCGCCTGGGAGGGCGGCGCGCAAGACCATGTGTTCATGACCGGCCCGGCCACCACGGTGTTCGAAGGCCAGATCGAGATTCCTGACGCTTTATGACTTCCAACGTCTCCACCATGAATGACGACAGCATTGCCGACTACCTGCGGCAGCACCCCGAATTCTTTGAACGCCACGCCGAGCTGTTGTCGACCGTGCAGCTGAGCAGCGGCCACGGCGGACGTGCCGTCAGCCTGCAGGAACGCCAGGCCGAGATGCTGCGCGACAAGATCAAGGGCATGGAGCAGCGCATCATGGAAATGGTGCGCAACAGCAGCGACAACGCCAGCATTGCCCACAAGATCCACCGCTGGAGCTGTGCACTGGCCAAGGTCCAGGACCCACGCCAGCTGCCGCACACGGTCAGCGAAGGCATCCAGCGCGAATTCGAGGTGCCCCAGGTGGCGGTGCGCGTGTGGGATGTGGCCGGCCCCTACCAGGGCGGCATGTACACCATGGGCGTGAGCGACGATGCCAAGTCCTTCGCCACCTCGCTGACCATGCCGTTCTGCGGTCCCAACCTGGGCTTCGAGCCCACCAGCTGGCTGTCCAAGCCCAGCGAAGTGCAGTCGCTGGCGCTGCTGACGCTGCGCGAAGGCCCGAACGACAGTGCGGCCCCGGCCTTCGGCCTGCTGGTGCTGGGCTCGCCCGATCCGCTGCGTTTCGATGCCACCATGGGTACCGAGTTTCTGGCGCGCATTGCCGAACATGCCAGCGCGGCCCTGGGCCGCCTGCGCATCACCCCCGGCAACTGACGGGCACCACCATGGCGGCCACCGGTCGGCTTACCGCAGGGCGTCCCCGCGCCGGCCAGCCTGCCATGGCGCACCCGGTGCTGGACGCCGTGGCGGGCCAGTACCTGGAGCATGTGCGGGTGGAAAAGCGCCTGTCGGCCCGCACGCTGGCCCTGTACACCTTGGATCTGGAGCGCCTGAGCACGCTGGCACAGACCGTGCAGACCCCGCTGCTGCAGCTGCAGCCGGTGCAGATACGCCGCTTTGTGGCCCAGATGCACGGCCAGGGACGCAGCGGGCGGGGGATTGCGCTGATTCTCTCGGGCTGGCGCGGCTTCTTTCACTGGGCGGCGCAGCAGGGGCTGGTGCCGCACAACCCGGTGCAGGGGGTGCGGGCGCCCAAACAGGCCAAGCCCCTGCCCAAGGCCCTGGGGGTGGACGATGCGGTGCAGCTGGCCGGTTTCCGCAACGACGATGCCGACCCCTGGACCGAGGCGCGCGACGCAGCCATGACCGAGCTGCTTTACAGCAGCGGCCTGCGCGTGGGCGAGCTGGTGGGCCTGAATCTGCGGCCCGGCGACGCGGCGCAAAGCGGCTGGATCGACTGGGAGGCGGCCGAAGCCCATGTGCTGGGCAAGGGCGGCAAGCGCCGCACCGTGCCGGTGGGCAAGCATGCGCTGGCGGCCTTGCAGCGCTGGCTGCGCCGCCGTGCCGAGCCCTTCGAGCCCGATTGGGCAGAGCCCGCGCTGTTCGTGGGCGCCCGGGGTGGGCGCATGTCGGCCCAGACCGCCTGGGCGCGGCTGCGCCAGCGCGGCCAGCAGGCGGGCCTGGCGCAGCCGGTGCACCCGCATGTGCTGCGCCATTCCTTTGCCAGCCACATGCTGCAAAGCAGCGGTGACCTGCGTGCCGTGCAGGAGCTGCTGGGCCATGCCAACATCGCCACCACCCAGGTCTATACCCGGCTGGATTTCCAGCACCTGGCCCAGGCCTACGAGCAGGCCCACCCACGCGCCAAGCGCAAGGAGTGAGTGTGGCAGAGGACGATGGCCCCTGCCCACCGTCGCCGTGGCTTCCTGATTTGATAGCTGCCTGTGGCGGCGCAGCGCTGTGGGGCGATCGATAGCACCCGCAAGGTGGACGCCCCCATGGGCGCAGGGCACTTGACCGGCTGGCTACACTGACTGTTGTTGCGCGCCCTGGAATTTTCGGGTAGCGCCTCCAGCTGATTGCTGTTTTTCCCCGTTTCGCGGCGGCCCGGTGCGGCTGCCGCGCCAGATTACAAGGCATACCACCATGGCACTGATTCCCGTCAGCATCCTCACCGGCTTCCTGGGCTCGGGCAAGACCACCTTGCTCAAGCGCGTGCTCAGCGAATCCCACGGCATGAAGATCGCCGTGATCGAAAACGAATTCGGCGAAGAGAACATCGACACCGACATTCTGAAGACCGAATCCAAGGAACAGATCCTGCAGATGAGCAATGGCTGCATCTGCTGCACCATCCGCGAAGACCTGCGCGAAGCCCTGCAACTGCTGGCCGCCAAGCGCCGCAAGGGGCTGGTGGAGTTCGACCGCATCGTGATCGAGACCACCGGCCTGGCCGACCCCGGCCCGGTGGCGCAGACCTTCTTCATGGACGACGAGATCGCCGAAAGCTATCTGATCGACTCCATCATCACCCTGGTGGATGCCAAGCACGCCAACCAGCAGCTGGACGACCGCCAGGAAGCACGCCGCCAGGTGGGCTTTGCCGACCAGATCTTCCTGACCAAGACCGACCTGGTTAGCGCCGCCGACAAGGAGGCACTGGTCCACCGCCTCAAGCACATGAACCCGCGCGCGCCCATCCAGGCCGTGCATTTCGGCGACGTGCCGCTGTCCGAAGTGTTTGACCTGCGCGGCTTCAATCTGAACGCCAAGCTGGACATCGATCCCGATTTCCTCAAGGCCGACGAGCACGACCACAGCCACTGCGACCACGATCACGGCAAGTGCGAACATGACCACGATCACGGCCATGCCCACCACCACGAACACGGCAAGCACTGCGACCATGAACCTGCCCATGGCGCGGAGTGCAAGCACCCGCACCACCACCACCATGACGACGATGTGAAGAGCTTCGTCTACCGTGCCAGCCGTCCGTTCGACCCGGCCAAGCTGGAGGACTTCCTGGGCGCCATCGTCAACATCTACGGCCCGCGCATGCTGCGCTACAAAGGGGTGCTGAACATGAAGGGCACCGAGCGCAAGGTGATCTTCCAGGGTGTGCACCAGCTGATGGGCAGTGACCTGGGGCCGGAGTGGGAAGCCGGTGAGGCGCGTGAAAGCCGCATGGTGTTCATCGGCATTGACCTGCCGCAGGACATCTTCAAGCAAGGCCTGGAACAAAGCCTGGCATAAACCCTGCTTTGTGGTTTGCCGCCGGTCGCGGCCGGGCCTCTGGCCGGCCGCGGGGCTGCTGCCGCACCGGCGCAGAATCGCCCGCCACCTCTCGCAGCCATGCGGGAGAGGGCGGGCGATTTACATGGTCTTACCAAAGCTGGTTGTGTGATATCCGCAACTTTGCGTTAGGTATTGTTGGAGATGGCTACAATCCCGCCCCTAAAGAGAACCCGGTCGGTCTGCCCACGGGGAAGACAGACTGGGACGGTCATACTGTGAGGAGACAGGACGTGACAGCCGAGACCAGCAAGAAGAAAGCCACACCCAAAGTGGCTGCACCTGCGGCCCCCAAAGCCGCAGCCGCGAAGACGCCTGTCAAGGCCGCTGCCAAGAAGGTGGCCGCACAGCCCAAGGCTGCGGCAGCCCCCGCCGTTTCCCCTGCGCGCAGCCCTGCGCGCAGCGCCTCAACCCAGCCTCTGGCAGCCGCTTCGACGGCTGCCAAGCCCACAAGCACGAAAGCCATGCCTTCCACTATCTCTGCCCCCACAGCCGCCGTGCTCAAGCGTGACCCCAAGCTGGCCAACAACTGGAAGACCAAGTCTGCCGAAGAGCTGAGCGATGCCGAAGTCATTGCCATGCCCGACGAGGAGTACATGAACGACAAGCAGATGGCGTTCTTCCGCCACAAGCTGGTGCAGCTCAAGCAGGACATGCACAACAACGCGGGCGAGACGGCTGAAAACCTGCGCGAAGACACCGTGGTGGTGCCCGATCCCGCCGATCGTGCCACCATTGAGGAAGAACACGCCCTGGAACTGCGCACCCGCGACCGCGAGCGCAAGCTGCTGAAGAAGATCGAACAGTCCATCGCCCGCATCGACGCCGGCGACTACGGTTACTGCGACGAAACCGGCGAGCCCATCGGCGTTGGCCGTCTGCTGGCCCGTCCCACGGCCACGCTGTCGCTGGAAGCCCAGCAGCGCCGCGAGCTGAAGCAAAAGATGTTTGGAGACTGATCCTCCCCGGATCCACCGCCCACCGTTGCAGGACACCATGAACCAGGAATCAGGCAAGACAGGCGGTTTTCTCTCCAAGATGTTGCAGAAGGTCACGGGCTCCTCCGCGCAGGAGCCTGCTGACCTGGCTGCCAGCGATGAAGGGTCTGGTAAAGAGGCCCTGCACCAGATGGTGGAGCGCAAGCGCCGCGACGACGCCATCCGTGCCCAGGAATTTGCCGAGCTGCGGCAGCTTCGCAGCCAAAGCGGCCGCGGCGGCCCCCCGGCACGCATGCCGGCTTCGGCGTTTTTGCCTTCGGCGCTGGACGCCGAAGACCACGGCACCACCACCTTGCGAAAAATCGATGCCATCGAAGCGCAGATGGCGCAGCAATGGCTGCGCACTGCCGATGGCTCCGCGCCGGTGACCGACGCCGTGCCTCCGGTTGCAGACGCCCGCGCTGCGGCGTCCAGCCCGGCACCGGGCCGGCCGCCCGGCATGACGGCGGCCCAGTGGCAGGCGATTCCCACGCTGGGCGAGGAAAGCCGGGTGCCCCCCGTGCCGTTCGGCACCGCGGACGGTGAGGGCTTTGCCATCACGCCCGATATTGAAGAAGCCGCCATCCTGTTTGCCCATGGCGATCTGGATGGTGCCAAGGCGCGCCTGCTGGAGCTGCTGGTGCAGGGCCTGGACCATGCGCCGGTGGACCGCCGGGCGGTGGCAGGCATCTGGCAGGTGGTGCTGGACCTGTACCGTGCCATTGGCGATGAAGAAGGGTTCGAGCCGCTGGCGCTGGACTGGGCGAGCTATTTCGGCCATGCGGCGCCGGTGTGGTTCTCCATGCCGCAGCAGCTGGGCATGGCGTCCCTGGACATGGCGGCAAGGCTTCAGCCCACCGCGCGGGACGGGCTGGCAGGGGTGATCGAAGGGGATGCCACCCCCTGGCTGCAGGCCTTGCAGGCCCGTGCGCGCTTGGGCACGCCGCTGGAGATTTCCTGCGAGCGCCTGATCCGCCTGGACTTTGTGGCTGCCGGCATGGTGCTGAACTGGGCGGCCGAGATGCAGGTCCTGGGTCACCAGCTGCGCTTCACCCAGCTGCACCATCTGGTGGCGGTGTTCCTGCAGGTGATCGGCATCGAGGCCCACGCCAAGCTGCAGCTGCGCGCGCCCTGAGGGGGCGGCGTGTCGCCGGTGGCGGGAGGCTGGAACGCGTGCCTTGCCCAGGCCAAAAAAACTGTGCTCCGGCCTCTTGCAAGCGGCTCAATCGCCTCGATATATGGAAGCTATGGAACAGTATCACGGCACCACCATCCTCAGCGTGCGGCGCGAAACGCCGGACGGCATCCAGGTCGCCATCGGCGGCGACGGCCAGGTCACGCTAGGCAACATCGTTGTCAAGGGCACGGCCCGCAAGGTGCGCAAGCTCTACCATGGCAAGGTGCTGGCCGGCTTTGCCGGCGCCACGGCCGATGCCTTCACGCTGTTCGAGCGGTTCGAGGCCAAGCTGGAAAAGCACCAGGGCCACCTGACGCGCGCGGCCATCGAGCTGACCAAGGACTGGCGCACCGACCGTGTGCTGCGTCGCCTGGAGGCCATGCTGGCCGTGGCCGATGCCTCGGCGTCCCTGATCATCACCGGCAACGGCGATGTGCTGGAGCCCGAGCAGGGCATCGTGGCCATCGGTTCCGGCGGGGCCTATGCCCATTCGGCCGCCAAGGCGCTGTTGAACCACACCGAGCTGTCGGCCGAAGAGGTGGTCAAGAAGTCGCTGGAGATCGCCGGCGAGCTGTGCATCTACACCAATATGCACCACACCATCGAGACGCTGTAAACCGGTTTCTCCATTGTTTTGATAGCGCCCTGTGCTCGCGCTCGCCGCACAGGACGCCCATTTGAGTCTTAAAGCCATGTCGTCCATGACCCCGCAGGAAATCGTCTCCGAGCTGGACCACCACATCGTCGGCCAGCCCGGCGCCAAGCGCGCCGTGGCCATTGCGCTGCGCAACCGCTGGCGCCGCCAGCAGGTGCCCGATGGGCTGCGCCAGGAAATCACGCCCAAGAACATCCTGATGATCGGCCCCACCGGCGTGGGCAAGACCGAGATCGCGCGCCGCCTGGCCAAGCTGGCCGATGCGCCTTTCATCAAGGTGGAAGCCACCAAGTTCACCGAAGTCGGCTATGTGGGCAAGGACGTGGATGCCATCATCCGCGATCTGGCTGAAATCGCCGTCAAGCAGACGCGCGAAGCCGAGATCAAGAAGTTGCGCGTGCGCGCCGAAGATGCTGCCGAAGAACGCATCCTGGACGTGCTGCTGCCCCAGGCCCGCACGCACGATGCCGTGCCGGCCGACAATGCCACGCGCCAGGTGTTCCGCAAGAAGCTGCGCCAGGGCGAGCTGGACGACAAGGAGATCGAGATCGATCTGGCCGAAGCCCGTCCGGCGCTGGAAATCATGGGCCCCCAGGGCATGGAGGAGATGACCGAGCAGCTGCGCGGCATGTTCAGCCAGATGGGCCAGGAAAAACGCAAGACGCGCAAGCTGCCCATCCAGGAGGCATTGAAGCTGCTGACCGACGAGGAAGCGGCCAAGCTGGTCAATGAGGACGACATCAAGACCCGCGCCATTGCCAACGCCGAACAGAACGGCATTGTCTTCATCGACGAGATCGACAAGGTGGCCACGCGCCAGGAAACCAGCGGCTCCGACGTGTCGCGCCAGGGCGTGCAGCGCGATCTGCTGCCGCTGGTGGAAGGCACTACGGTGTCTACCAAGTACGGCATGGTCAAGACCGACCATATTCTGTTCATCGCCTCGGGCGCCTTCCACCTGTCCAAACCCAGCGATCTGATTCCGGAGCTGCAGGGGCGCTTTCCCATCCGGGTGGAGCTGGCGTCGCTGTCGGTGCAGGACTTCGAAGCCATCCTCACGCAGACCCATGCCTCGCTGGTCAAGCAGTACCAGGCGCTGCTGGCCACTGAGGGGGTGACACTGACGTTCACCCCCGAAGGCATCACCCGCCTGGCCCACACGGCCTTCCAGGTGAACGAGCGCACCGAGAACATCGGGGCCCGCCGCCTGTCCACGGTCATGGAACGTCTGCTGGACGAGGTGAGCTTTGACGCCGCCAAGCTGGCGGGCCAGACCATCACCATCGACGCCGCCTACGTCGATGAGCGGCTCCAGATGCTCAGCCAGGACGAGGATTTGTCGCGCTTCATCTTGTGATCTGACCCCGATTGCACGCCACGCCCCCTGCGGTCCTCGCGACGGCAGGGGCGTTTTGTTTGCGAAATGCAATTAATTCCCGAGCTCAAGCTTTGTCTGTGCACTACCGCCTAAGTTCTTGTAGACAAAGGACTTTTGTGTATCTGCTATAGAAATCTTCACCCTAAGTTGTTGATTTCATTGCAAATGTTTGTGACAGGCGTCGAGGCAAGAACCGGATTTGCTGCTACAGTGCAAAAAAGTGCAATTAAGTGGTGAAAGTTGCCTCTGCAGCCCAGGCGCAGAGGTCGCAAGGTTCAACCTAGCCGGGGTCAACAACCGTGTTTCAAGGGGCGTCTTCGCTGAGTCTGGATGCGAAGGGGCGGCTTTCAGTGCCGACCCGGCATCGTGACGCCCTCCTGGCCATGGCCGAAGGCCAGATCACCATCACCAAGCATCCCCACGGCTGCCTCATGTTGTTTCCCCGTCCTGAATGGCTGAAGTTCCGCGAACGCATCGCAGAGCTGCCCATGTCCGCGCAGTGGTGGAAGCGCATCTTTCTGGGCAATGCCCAGGATGTGGACATGGATGGCACCGGCCGCGTGCTGGTGGCACCCGAGCTGCGCCAGGCCGTGGGGCTGAGCAAAGAGGTGGTGTTGCTGGGCATGGGCAACCACTTCGAGCTGTGGGACCGCGCCACTTACGAAGCACAGGAGGCAGAGGCCATGCAGGCCGACATGCCGAACGTTTTCCAGGATTTTGCTTTTTGAAAAGGGCGAGCGTTGAACCAGCCCCTCCAACACATCACCGTCCTGTTGGACGAAGCCGTGGACGCCCTGCTGGGTGCGGCCGGGCCTTCGCCCGCCGGTCAGTGGGTGGATGCGACTTTTGGCCGTGGCGGCCATTCCCGCAAGATTTTGCAGCGACTGGGGCCGGATGGCCGCCTGGTCGCTTTCGATAAAGACCCGGAAGCGATTGCCGAGGCGGCACGCATCACGGACCCGCGTTTTTCCATCCGCCACGAAGGCTTCCGCCATCTGGACGAATTGCCCGCAGGCAGCTGTGCCGGCGTGCTGATGGACCTGGGCGTGAGTTCGCCCCAGATCGACAGCCCCGAGCGGGGTTTCAGCTTCCGTTTCGACGGCCCTCTGGACATGCGCATGGACACCACCCGTGGCCAGAGCGTGGCCGACTGGCTGGCCGATGCGGAGGTGCACCAGATCGCGGAGGTGATACGTGACTATGGCGAAGAACGGTTTGCTGGGCCCATTGCAAAGGCGATTGTTGCTCGGCGCACAGAAAAAGGCCCTCTCACCACCACTGCCGAGCTGGCCAGCATCGTGGCTGGTGCGGTCCGCACACGGGAGGCAGGCCAGAACCCTGCCACGCGGACCTTTCAGGCTTTTCGGATTTTCATCAATGCCGAGCTCGAAGAGCTGCAGCAGGCGCTGGCCGCCGCGTTGAAGGTGCTGCAGCCGGGCGGTCGCCTGGCTGTGATCAGCTTCCACTCGCTGGAAGACCGCATCGTCAAGCAGTTCATCGCCCAGCATTCCAAAGAGGTGTATGACCGCAGGGCGCCGTTTGCCGCGCCCCAGCCCATGCGCCTGAAGGCGCTGGAACGCATCAAGCCCAGCGCAAAGGAAATCGAGGGCAATCCGCGTTCACGCAGCGCCGTGATGCGCGTGGCCGAGCGCACCGAGGTGCCTGCATGATCTGGCCGCTGCGCACTGCTTCCATCCACCTGGCTGCCTGGCAGCGGGAGGAAGCATGCTGCGCCTGAATATCCTCCTGCTGGCGGCCGTGGTGGCGAGTGCACTGTTTCTGGTGCACACGCAGTACGAGGCGCGCCGCCTGTTCACAGAGCGTGAACGGGCGCAGCATGACGCGCGCGAGCTGATGACCGAGTACCAGCGCCTGCAGGTGGAAAAGCGTGCCCAGGCCACGCCGCTGCGCATCGAGCGCCTGGCGGTGGCGCAGAGCATGCAGAGTGCCACACCGGCCATCACCCAGTATGTGGAAGACAAGGCGGCTGCCGGAGGTGCGCAATGAGCGTGCACCGCAGCGTCACCTACACCTCCAGCCCGCTGCTGGCGAGCAAGACGCCCAAGTGGCGCAGCAAGTTCATCATGGGCTTGATGGTGCTGGGCTTCACCGGCCTGGGCGTGCGTGCTGCCTATGTGCAGGTGTTCGGCAACGAATTTTTCCAGCGCCAGGGTGAGGTGCGTTACGCGCGCACGCTGGAGTTGCCGGCCAACCGCGGCCGCATTCTGGACCGCAATGGTCTGATCTTGGCGTCCAGCGTGCCGGCGGCCAGCATCTGGGCCATTCCCGAAGATATAGAGCTGGACAGCGCCGAAGTGCGCGCCAAGCTGCCCCAGCTGGCCCGGCTGATGGACATGCCGCTGGCGGCCATCAAGAGCAAGCTGGACAACGACAAGAGCTTTGTCTGGCTTAAGCGCCAGCTGGACTGGGAAGTCGGCCAGCAGATCAAGGCACTGGGGATCAAGGGCATCTACCAGACCAAGGAATACAAGCGCGAATACCCCGAAGGCGAGTCGGCAGCCCACATCGTGGGCTTTACCAATGTGGAAGACCATGGCCAGGAAGGCATGGAGCTGGCTTTCGACAAGGATCTGGCGGGCAAGCCGGGTTCGCGCCGGGTGATCAAGGACCGTTTCGGCCGCGTGGTCGAAGGCCTGGGCGAGGAAATTCCGCCCATGGACGGTCGGGAGATCCAGCTGTCCATCGACAGCAAGATCCAGTTCTACGCCTACCAGAAGCTGCGTGACCAGGTCATCGCCCACAAGGCCAAGGCCGGCACGGTGGTGGTGATGGATGCCAAGACCGGTGAGCTGCTGGCGCTGGCCAACTACCCCAGCTACGACCCGGGCAACCGCAAGCGCCTGACTGGCGAGCAGCTGCGCAACCGCGCCATCACCGACGTGTTCGAGCCGGGCTCGACCATGAAGCCCATCACCGTGGGCGTGGCGCTGCAGAGCGGCAAGTTCAAGCCCAGCACCATCGTGGACACCACGCCCGGTCGCATCAACGTGACCGGCTCGACCATCTCCGACACCCACAACTATGGGGTGCTGACGGTGGAGGGGGTGATCCAGAAGTCCAGCAACGTGGGCACGACCAAGATTTCCCAGCAGCTCACGGCGCAGGAAATGTGGGAAACCTATTCGGCCCTGGGCTTCGGCCAGAAGCCCCAGATTTCCTTCCCGGGCGCCCAGAGCGGGCGCTTGCGACCGTACAAGACCTGGCGGCCTGTGGAGCAGGCCACCATGTCCTACGGCTACGGGCTTTCGGCCAGTCTGCTGCAGATCACCCGGGCCTATACGGTGTTCTCGAATGACGGCAAGGTGATACCGGCCAGCATGCTCAAGATCGATCGCCCCCCTGTGGGCGTTCCTATTTTTTCGGAGCGCACGGCCAGTTCCGTGCGCAAGATGCTGGCGCTGGCCGCCGGTCCCGGGGGCACCGGTCAGCGTGCCCAGACCGTGGGCTATTCGGTGGGCGGCAAGTCGGGTACGGCGCGCAAGCAGGAAGGCAAGGGCTATGCCGCGGGCAAGTACCGCGCCTGGTTTGCCGGCATGGCGCCGATCGAGAGCCCGCGTGTGATTGTTTCCGTGATGGTGGACGAGCCCATGAATGGCACCTACTACGGTGGCACGGTGGCGGCCCCGGTATTCAGCGATGTGGTGCAGCAGACGCTGCGTTTGATGGGCGTGCACCCCGATATGGCCGTGCAGCCCCAGATTGTGGCCAACCCGGTGGAGGAGTCGCTGTGAGCACGCTGCACACACTCGCCACACCGCAGGATGCCGTGCGCTGGCTGCGCAGCCGCGTGACCGGGGCCTTGCGCACCGACAGCCGCCAGGTGCAGCCCGGTGACGGGTTCATCGCCTGGCCCGGCGGCGTGACCGATGGTCGGGCCTATGTGGCATCGGCCCTGGAACGCGGCGCTGCAGCCTGCCTGGTGGAGCTGGAGGGCGCCGACGCCTTTGACCTGCGAGGGGATGCGGTCGCGGCCTTTTCCGGTCTGAAGGCGGCCACGGGTGACATCGCCGACCTGTGGTTTGACCGTCCCTCGGACGCGCTGACCGTGCTGGCCGTGACCGGCACCAATGGCAAGACTTCCACCGCCTGGTGGCTGGCCCATGCACTCTCGGCCTGGCCGATGCACCAGCGCACCGGCTGCGCCCTGGTCGGCACGCTGGGCATTGGCGTGCCGCCGGCGCTGGTCAGCACCGGCATGACCACCCCCGACCCGGTCTGCCTGCAAGAGGCGTTCCGCGGTTATGTGGACCAGGGGCTGGCCGCCTGTGCGATCGAGGCGTCATCCATCGGCATCGAAGAGCACCGCTTGGATGGCACACGCATCCGCTGCGCGGTCTTCACCAATTTCACCCAGGACCACCTGGACTACCACGGCAGCATGGAGGCCTACTGGGCTGCCAAGACCCGCCTGTTCCGCTGGAACGGCTTGCAGACCGCCGTGGTCAATATCGACGATGCCCATGGCGCCACCCTGGCGCAGCAGCTGCAGACACAAGAGGGCCTGGAGGTCTGGACGCTGTCCATCCGCCAGCCCGCACGCCTGTGGGCGCGGGACATAGGCCACGGCCGCGAAGGGCTGCGCTTCACCGTGGTCGAAGGCGATGCCGCAGTGCCGCTGCAGACCCGGGTGGTGGGCCACTACAACATCAGCAACCTGCTGGGCGTGATCGCCACCTTGCGCAGCCTGGGCATGCCGCTGGCGCAGGCCGTGCAGGCCTGTGCGCACCTGGAGCCGGTGCCCGGCCGCATGCAGCAGATTGCCCAGCCTGGTCAGCCGCTGGTGGCGGTGGACTATGCCCATACCCCCGATGCACTGGAGCAGGCCTTGACTGCCTTGCAGCCGGTGGCGCAGGAGCGTGGCGGCCGGCTGTGGTGCGTGTTCGGCTGTGGCGGCAACCGGGATGCCAGCAAGCGCCCGTTGATGGGGCAGGCCGCCCAGCGCCGGGCCGACCAGGTGCTGGTGACCAGCGACAACCCGCGCGGCGAAGTGCCCGAGGCCATCGTGCAGCAGATTGTGGCGGGCATGCAGCCCGGTGCCCTGATCCAGGTGGACCGGGCCGCGGCCATTGCCCAGGCCATTGCCCAGGCGGCGCCCCAGGACGTGGTGCTGCTGGCCGGCAAGGGCCATGAGGATTACCAGGAAGTGATGGGCGTCAAGCGCCCGTTCTCGGACATGGCCGAGGCGCAGCGTGCGCTGGCGGCCCGCGAAGGACAAGCAAAGTGATGATGACATTGCAACAGGCACTGGTGTGGATCCAGCGCTCCCAGCCCGCAGCGCGGCTGGTGGGCGATGGCGCCACGCCCCTGCAGCGCGTGTGCACCGACACGCGCCAGCTGCAGGCCGGTGACCTGTTTGTGGCGCTCAAAGGCGAGCGCATGGACGCCAACGATTTTTTGCCACAGGCCCGGGCTGCCGGCGCCGTGGGCGCCGTGGCCCACCGTGGTCTGGAGGCCGCCGGGCTGGCCGGTATCGAAGTGGCCGACAGCACCCTGGCGCTGGGCGACATTGCGGCCGGCTGGCGGGCGCAGTTCGGTCTGCCGCTGGTGGCCATCACGGGCAGCAACGGCAAGACCACGGTCACCCAGATGGTGGCCAGCATCCTGCGTGCCGCCGCCGGTGAGGCGGCTTTTGCCACGCAGGGCAACTTCAACAACGCCATCGGCGTGCCGCTGACCCTGCTGCGTCTGCAGGCGCAGCACCGCCTGGGCGTGGTGGAGCTGGGCATGAACCACCCCGGGGAGATTGCCGAGCTGGCGCGCATTGCCCAGCCCACCGTGGCCTTGGTGAACAACGCCCAGCGCGAGCACCAGGAATTCATGCACACCGTGCAGGCGGTGGCCGAAGAGAACGGCAGCGTGTTTGCTTTCCTGCCGGCGGATGGCGTGGCGGTGTTCCCTGCGGACGAAGAATTCACCGCGCTGTGGCGCGCGCTGGCGGGGAACCGCCGTCAGCTGACCTTCGGTGGCGAAGGCGCCGATGTGCGCTGCACCACCGCGCAGTGGCAAGGTGGCGCATGGCAGGTCCAGTTGCAGACGCCGGCAGGCGCCGTGGCATGCCAGCTGCACATTGCTGGGCGCCACAACGTGCGCAATGCCCAGGCCGCTGCCGCCTGTGCACTGGCCGCAGGTGTGCCTCCGCAAGCCATCGGGGAAGGGCTGAATGCCTTCCGCCCGGTGAAGGGACGTTCGCGTTCGGCCGCCTTGCAGGTCCATGGCCGCAGCGTGGCTTTGGTGGACGATACCTACAATGCCAACCCCGATTCGATGCAGGCCGCGATTGCGGTACTGGCCGAATTGCCGGCACCGCGTGTGCTGGTGCTGGGTGACATGGGCGAAGTGGGTACGCAAGGCCCGCAGTTCCATGCCGAGATCGGTGCGGCTGCGCATGCGGCCGGGATCGAGCATGTGTTGGCATACGGTGCGCTGATGCAGCACGCCGTGCAGGCCTGTGGTGACACGGGCCGTCATTTTTCAGACAAGGCTGCATTGAATGAAGCAGTCCTGGCATTGCTGCCCCTGGCGGGCAGCGTGCTGGTCAAGGGTTCGCGAAGCATGAAGATGGAAGAGGTGGTGCAGGCGCTGGAGTCTGCCCAGGAAGGGGGCGCAGCATGCTGCTGATACTCGCCCAGTGGTTGCAGGATCTGTTTCCGGACCTGACGTTTTTGCGCGTGGTGCAGTACATCACGTTCCGTGCGGTGATGGCGGCGCTGACGGCGCTGCTGATCGGCCTGTGGATCGGCCCCAAGGCCATCCGCATGCTCACGGCCCTGAAGGTGGGCCAGCCGGTGCGTGGCTATGCCATGCAGACCCATCTGGTCAAGAACGGCACGCCCACCATGGGGGGCGTGCTGATCCTGTTTGCGATTTCGGTCTCCACCCTGCTGTGGTTCGATCTGTCGAACCGCTTTGTCTGGATCGTGCTGCTGGTGACATTGGGCTTTGGCGCCATCGGCTGGGTGGATGACTGGCGCAAGGTGGTCAACAAAGACCCGGAAGGCATGCGTTCGGGCGAAAAGTACTTCTGGCAGTCGGTCATCGGTCTGGTGGCCGCGCTGTACCTGGTGTTCAGCATTTCCGAGAATTCCAACGGCCGCGTGCTGGAGCTGTTCATCACCTGGGTGCAGTCCGGCTTCTCGCTGGACCTGCCGCCCAAGGCCGGTCTGCAAGTGCCTTTCTTCAAGGAAATCAGCTATCCGCTGGGCGTGCTGGGCTTTGTGGTGATGACCTATCTGGTCATCGTGGGCGCCAGCAATGCGGTCAACCTCACCGATGGCCTGGATGGCCTGGCCATCATGCCGGTGATCATGGTGGGCACGGCGCTGGGCATTTTTGCCTATGTGACCGGCAATGCCAGCTATGCCAAGTACCTGCATTTCCCCAGCATTCCCGGTACCGGCGAGCTGATGATCTTCTGCGGCGCCATGGCGGGTGCGGGTCTGGCCTTTCTGTGGTTCAACGCCCACCCGGCCCAGATCTTCATGGGCGATGTGGGGGCGCTGGCCCTGGGCGCAGCCCTGGGCACCATTGCGGTGATCGTGCGCCAGGAAATCGTGCTGGCCATCATGGGCGGCATCTTCGTGGCCGAGGCCGTGTCGGTGATGCTGCAGGTGACGTACTTCAAGTACACCAAGAAGCGCTATGGCGAAGGCCGCCGTCTGCTGAAGATGGCCCCCTTGCACCACCACTTCGAAAAGAGTGGCTGGAAAGAGACGCAGGTGGTGATCCGTTTCTGGATCATCACCATGCTGCTGTGCCTGATCGGCCTGTCCACGCTGAAGCTGAGGTGACAGCCATGGCAGACCACGACCTCCAGCCACCCGTCACCCCTCCCACGCCCGAGGCGCTGGAAGGGGAGCGCCTGCCCGTGCCGGTGAATCCGACGGACACAGATACATTGGGCGTTGACGCTGTAGTTGATGTGGCAGGCTCCGAAGCCGTGTCAGAGCGCGCTGCCGCCGATGCCGACACCAGTGCTGCGGAGGACATTGCCCCCGCGCTGGATACGGTCGAAGTGCCCGCTGCGCCGCCCGCGGTGGAGCCGGTGCCGGATATTTCCACGCTGAGCGCCGCCAAGGATGCGGCGGCCTTCGTGGCCCAGATCTTTGCCGACCCGAGCATCTCCGATGCGGCCGACAGCGAGGTCACGGCAGTGCAGGCCGCCGCCGAGCAGGAGCCCGTGGTGGAGCTGCCCCCGGTGCCGGCGCTGTGGCCGCAGGGCCAGACGCAGCACCTGCAGGGCCAGCGCGTGCTGGTGCTGGGGCTGGGGATTTCGGGCATCGCCATGGCGCGCTGGTGCATACGTGCCGGTGCCGAGGTGACGGTGGCCGACACGCGTGCAGCCCCGCCCCATCTGCCCACCCTGCAGACCGAGCTGCCCGGCGTGCGCTTTGTGGCCGGTGACTTCACGGCCGCTTTGGTGGACGGCCAGAACCTGACCGCGGTCTACCGTTCCCCGGGCCTGAGCCCCGAGACCGTGGCCGCAGTCTTTGACGCTGCGCGCGCCATCGGTCTGCCGGTGGGCGGCGAGCTGGATCTGTTTGCCATGGCGCTGAAGGGCCTGGCCCAGGCCCATGGCTATGCGCCCAAGGTGCTGGCCATCACCGGCACCAACGGCAAGACCACCGTCACCTCGTTGACCGGCCAGTTGCTGGAGCATGCCGGCCTGACGGTGGGTGTGGCCGGCAACATCGGCCCTTCGCTGCTGGACACGCTGTCGGCACGTATCGATGCGCAGGACCTGCCGCAGGCATGGGTGCTGGAGTTGTCCAGCTTCCAGCTCGACGGGGTGCAGGGCTTCGAGCCCACGGCGGCCACGGTGCTGAACATCACCCAGGACCATCTGGACTGGCATGGTGGCATGCCTGCCTATGCAGCTGCCAAGGCGCGCATCTTCGGCGACAAGGCACTGATGGTGCTCAACCGCGAAGACCGCACGGTGATGGACATGCTGCCGCCACCGGTCAAGGTCAAGCTGCAAAAGCCGCAGCTGCGCGCCCATGTCACGTTCGGCGCCGACATGCCGCGCAGCCCCGGGGACTTCGGTATCGAAGTGGTGGGCGGCATGGCCTGGCTGGTGCGGGCCATGGAATCCGACGAAGTCGGTCGCCGCTCGCGCGATCCGCAGGATGATTTGTTTATCCAGCGCCTGCTGCCGGCCGATGCGCTGCGTATCCGTGGCCGACACAACGCCACCAACGCGCTGGCTGCGCTGGCCTTGGCCCAGGCCGCAGGCTGCGCGCTGGCCCCGATGCTCTACGGCCTGCGGGAATACCGGGGAGAGCCCCACCGCGTCCAGCCCATCGGCATGGTGGGCGGGATCGAGTATTTCGACGACAGCAAGGGCACCAATGTGGGTGCTACGGTGGCAGCGCTGACCGGCCTGGGGGCCGACCGCCGCATCGTGCTGATTCTGGGCGGTCTGGGCAAAGGCCAGGATTTTTCGCCGCTGGCAGCGCCGGTGTCGCGCTATGTGCGTGCCGTGGTGCTGATCGGCCGCGATGCGCCGCAGATCCGTGCGGCGCTGGCCGGCGAAGGGGTGCCGCTGTCGGATGCCGACAGCATGGAGGCCGCCGTGCGCCAGGCCACGGCCCAGGCGCAGGCCGGCGATGCCGTGCTGATGTCGCCCGCGTGCGCCAGCATGGACATGTTCCGTGACTATGCCCACCGTGCCGAGGTGTTCGTCGAGTCCGTGCGCCAGCTGGCCCACGATGCCGGCCACGAGCTGGAAGGAGCCGAATGATGGACATGTCCAGCGTGCTCCAACGCGTATCCAACTGGTTTGGCGGTACGTCCGACAAGCCGGTGGATGTGCTGCCGGTGCGCGTGGGCGGCACGGAATACCGTGCCACGCCGGCACGGCCGGTGCAGATGCTGGGTCTGGACCAGGCGCTGGTGTGGGTGGTCATCGCCTTGCTGACCTGGGGCGTGGTGATGGTGTATTCGGCTTCGATCGCCATGCCGGACAACCCCCGTTTCGGCAAGATCGAGCCCTACCACTTCGTGCTGCGCCATGTGATTGCGCTGGGCGTCGGTTTTGTCGGTGCGCTGCTGGCCTTCCAGATCTCGATGAAGACCTGGGAGCGCATGGCGCGCAAGCTGTTCATCCTCTCCATCCTGCTGCTGGTGGCCGTGCTGGTGCCGCATGTGGGCGTGGTGGTGAACGGGGCGCGGCGCTGGATTTCGCTGGGCATCATGAACTTCCAGCCTTCCGAGCTGGCCAAGTTTGCGGTGCTGGTCTATGCGGCCGACTACATGGTGCGCCGCATGGAGATGAAGGAGCGCTTCTTCCGCGCGGTGCTGCCCATGGCGGCGGCCGTGTTCGTCTGCGGCGTGCTGCTGCTGGCCGAGCCGGACATGGGGGCGTTCATGGTGATCGTGGTGATCTCCATGGGCATCCTGTTCCTGGGCGGTGTGAACGCGCGCATGTTCTTCCTGATGGCGGCGCTGGTCATCGGTGCCTTCGTCATCATGATCGCCTTCTCCGACTGGCGGCGCGAGCGCATCTTTGCCTACCTCGACCCCTGGGACATGAAGCACGCGCTGGGCAAGGGCTACCAGCTGTCGCATGCGCTGATCGCCATCGGCCGGGGCGAGCTGTTCGGCGTGGGTCTGGGCCGCAGCGTGGAAAAGCTGCACTGGCTGCCGGAAGCGCACACCGACTTTCTGCTGTCGGTGATCGGCGAAGAGTTCGGTCTGGTCGGCCTGCTGGTGCTGATTGTGGCCTTTGTCTGGTTGACGCGCCGGATCATGGAAATCGGCCGCCAGGCGATTGCGCTGGACCGGGTGTTTTCCGGTCTGGTGGCGCAGGGTGTGGCCATCTGGATTGGCTTCCAGGCCTTCATCAACATGGGCGTGAACCTGGGCGCGCTGCCCACCAAGGGGCTGACGCTGCCGCTGATGAGCTTCGGCGGATCGGCTGTGCTGATGAACCTGATTGCCATCGCGGTGGTGCTGCGCATTGATTACGAGAACAAGGTCCTCATGCCATCGGGCAGGGGAGCAGTGAAATGACAGAGAAAGTGGCACTGGTCATGGCGGGCGGAACGGGAGGACATATCTTCCCGGGTCTGGCCGTGGCGCAGGCTTTGCGGGAGCGCGGCTGGCGCGTGCACTGGCTGGGTGCGCCCGGCAGCATGGAATCCCGTCTGGTTCCGCCCCAGGGCTTTGCCCTGGAAACGATTGAATTCGGCGGCGTGCGTGGCAAGGGGCTGGTGACGCTGGCCCTGCTGCCGCTGCGCCTGCTCAAGGCCTTCTGGCAGGCATGGCGCGTGGTGCGCCGCGTCCAGCCCGATGTGCTGGTGGGCTTTGGCGGCTACATCACCTTCCCCGGCGGGATGATGGGCGTGCTGGCCGGCAAGAAGCTGGTACTGCACGAACAGAACTCGGTGGCAGGGACCGCCAACAAGGTGCTGGCCAGCGTGGCCGACCGGGTGTTCACGGCGTTCCCGAACGTGTTTGCCAAGGGCCGCTGGGTGGGCAATCCACTGCGCGAAGCCTTTGTGCGCCAGCCCGAGCCCGAGGCCCGCTTTGCCGGGCGCAGCGGCCCGCTCAAACTGCTGGTGGTCGGCGGCAGCCTGGGCGCCAAGGCGCTGAACGACATCGTGCCCCAGGCGCTGGCGTTGATTCCGGCGGCGCAGCGCCCCAGCGTGCTGCACCAGAGCGGCGCCAAGCAGATCGACGAACTGCGGGCCAACTATGCCGCCGCCGGCGTGCAGGCGGAGCTGACCCCCTTCATTGATGACACGGCCCAGGCCTTTGCCGATGCCGATGTGATTGTCTGCCGTGCCGGTGCCAGCACCGTGACCGAAATCGCCGCTGTCGGTGCGGCAGCGGTGTTCGTGCCTTTCCCCCATGCGGTGGATGACCACCAGACCGCCAATGCCCGCTTCCTGGTGGAGCAGGGCGGTGGCTGGCTGATTCCGCAAAAGGCGCTGACGGCTGAAAAATTGGCAGAAATGCTACAGAATACGGAGCGTTCTACGCTGCTTGAACGGGCGAGAGACGCTAAGAAAATGCAAAAGATTCAGGCTACCCACGAGGTCGTGGCGGCATGCGAGGAGTTGTCCGCATGAAGCACGCCATCCAGAACATCCATTTCGTCGGCATCGGCGGTGCCGGCATGAGCGGCATCGCCGAGGTGCTGCACAACCTGGGCTACCGCGTCTCGGGCTCGGACCTGTCCAGCTCGGCCGTGCTGCAGCGCCTGCAGTCGCTGGGCATCCACACCTTTGTGGGCCATGCGGCCGAACATATCGGTCACGCCGATGTGGTGGTCACCTCCACGGCGGTGCAGGGCAGCAACCCCGAGGTGGTGGCGGCCCGCGAGAAGAAGATTCCCGTCGTGCCGCGTGCGCTGATGCTGGCGGAGCTGATGCGCTTCAAGCAGGGCATCGCCATTGCCGGAGCCCATGGCAAGACCACCACCACCAGCCTGGTGACCAGCGTGCTGGCCGAAGCCGGCCTGGATCCCACGTTCGTGATCGGCGGCAAGCTCAACAGCGCCGGCGCCAATGCCAAGCTGGGCCATGGCGACTACATCGTGGTGGAGGCCGACGAGTCCGATGCGTCGTTCCTGAACCTGCTGCCGGTGATGGCCGTGGTCACGAACATCGATGCCGACCACATGGAAACCTACGGCCATGACTTCGGCAAGCTCAAGCAGGCGTTTGTGGATTTCCTGCACCGCATGCCTTTCTATGGCCGCGCCATCCTGTGCGTGGACAGCCCGGCCGTGCGCGAGATCCTGCCGCAGCTGGCCCGTCCGGTGACCACCTACGGCTTTGCCGAGGATGCCCAGGTGCGGGCCGTCAATGTGCGCGCCGTGGCCGGCCAGATGCATTTCACCGTGCGCCGCAGCAATGGCCAGCCCATGCCGGACCTGGAGGTGGTGCTGAGCCTGCCGGGCGAGCACAACGTGCTCAACGCGCTGTCTGCCGTGGCTGTGGCCATGGAACTGGAAATTCCCGACGCCGCATTGCTGCGCGCTCTGGAAGGTTTCAAGGGCGTGGGCCGTCGCTTCCAGCGCTACGGCGAATTGCCTGCAGCCCAGGGCGGCGTGTTCACGGTGATCGACGACTACGGCCACCATCCGGTGGAAATGGCGGCCACGCTGGCCGCCGCCCGTGGCGCCTTCCCGGGCCAGCGCCTGGTGCTGGCCTTCCAGCCGCACCGCTACACCCGCACGCGCGACTGCTTTGAAGATTTCGTGCAGGTCATCGGCCATGCCGACAGCGTGCTGCTGTCCGAGGTGTATGCCGCCGGTGAAGCGCCCATCGTGGCGGCCGATGGCCGTTCCCTGACCCGTGCATTGCGCGTGGCAGGCCGGGTGGAACCAATTTTTGTTGAGCAAATCGCTGATATGCCCCAGGCAATTGCGGACAATGCTCGGTCTGGCGATGTGGTGCTGTGCATGGGGGCGGGCTCGATTGGCGCCGTCCCGGGGAAATTGGTCGAAATGCTATCGAAGAGTGAGCGGTCTGGGCAAACGGGAGGTGCGCAGTGAGTACGCACGCACAAGATATGGATGTCCAGGCACTGGGCAAGGTCGCCGTCTTGATGGGCGGCAGCTCGTCCGAGCGCGAAGTCTCGCTGATGTCCGGCAGCGGTGTGCTGCAGGCCCTGCGTTCGCAGGGGGTGGATGCCCATGCGTTTGACCCTGCGGAACGCGATATCGGTGAGCTGAAGAAAGAGGGTTTTGCCCGCTGCTTCATCGCCTTGCATGGCCGCCACGGCGAGGACGGCACGGTGCAGGGTGCGCTGGAATTGCTGCGCATTCCCTATACCGGCCCGGGCGTGATGGCCTCCAGCATGGCCATGGACAAGGTCATGACCAAGCGCATCTGGCGCTTCGAAGGCCTGCCCACACCGGATTGGCGCATGGTGGCCAGCGCGGACCAGACCCGCGCAGCATTCGCGGCGCTGGGTGCGCCCATGATCGTCAAGCCGGCACGCGACGGCTCCAGCATGGGGCTGACCAAGGTGGAGGACGCCAGCCAGTGCGAAGCGGCCTATGCCCTGGCTGCCAAGTACGACGAAGAAGTGCTGTGCGAGCAGTTCATCTCCGGGGACGAAACCACCTGCGCCGTGCTGGGTGAAGGCCGGGGCGCACAGGCCCTGCCCGTGATCCGCATCGTCGCGCCGGACGGCAACTACGACTACCAGAACAAGTACTTCACCGACGTCACGCAGTACCACTGCCCGAGCGGCCTGCCGGCCGAGGAAGAGGCCGAGATCCAGCGCATCGTCGAGCAGGCATTCCGCACGCTGGGCTGCCGCGGCTGGGCGCGTGCCGACATCATGATCCGCGCCAGCGACCGCAAGCCCTTCCTGCTGGAAATCAACACCTCGCCGGGCATGACCGGCCATTCGCTGGTGCCCATGGCCGCACGGGCCAAGGGCATCTCGTACGAAGCGCTGTGCTTGCGCATTCTGGCGACGGCCTCGCTGGATGGCGACGCACACGCCGTGGAAGGGAGTGCCTGATGCGCCACGCACTGCCCCTGGACGTCCGCCTGATGAACGCGACCGCGTCGGTCCTGTTCGCGGGCTGTGCCGTCCTGCTGGTGGCGGTGCTGGGCTGGTGGGCAGTGCGCCATCCGGCGTTCTCGATCGCGCGCATCGTGGTCGAAGGCGAGCTGGTGCACAACAACGCGGTGACGCTGCGGGCCAATGTGGCCCCCAGCCTGACCGGCAATTTCTTTACCGTGGACCTGGCCGGCGCACGCAAGGCGTTCGAGCTGGTGCCCTGGGTGCGCACCGCCGAAGTGCGGCGCGAGTTCCCCAACAGCCTGCGCGTGATCCTGAAGGAGCATGTGGCCCAGGCGTACTGGGGGCCGGAGAACGGCACTTCCATGGTCAATGCCATGGGCGAGGTGTTCGAGGCCAATGTGGGTGAGGTGGAGCGCGAAGGCCTGCCCCGTCTGCAGGGCCCGGAAGGCTCGGCGTCCCAGGTGCTGGCCATGTTCTACGCACTGGAGCCGGCCTTCGAGCCGCTGCAGGTGGAAGTGGACGCCCTGACGCTGCGTGACCGCGGCAGCTGGGTGGCGCGCCTGGACAACGATGCCGTGATCGAGCTGGGCAATGGCTCCCCCGAACAGGTGCTGCAGCGTGCCCAGCGTTTCGTGCGCACGCTGGGCCAGGTCACCGGCCAGTACCAACGCCGTGCCGATGCACTGGAATATGCAGATTTGCGCTATCCCGATGGCTATGCGCTGCGCCTCAAGGGCGTGACCACCGTGTCGCGCGAACGGGCCTTGCAGCTGAGCCGGGATGCCGCAGCGAGAGAAAAGAAGAAAACCCGAACAACCGAGGGCAGGAACTGATATGGCAAGAGAATACAAAGACGTGGTCGTGGGACTGGACATTGGTACCGCCAAGGTCATGGCCGTTGTCGCCGAAGTCATGCCTGGCGGAGAACTCAAGCTGGCGGGGCTGGGTGTGGCACCCAGCAACGGCCTCAAGCGCGGTGTGGTGGTGAACATCGACGCCACGGTGCAAAGCATCCAGCAGGCGCTGAAGGAAGCCGAGCTGATGGCCGACTGCAAGATCCAGCGCGTGCACACCGGCATCACCGGCAGCCATATCCGCGGCCTGAACCAGAGCGGCATGGTGGCCATCAAGGACAAGGAAGTCACCCAGGCCGATGTGGCCCGCGTGATCGAGACCGCCAAGGCCGTCAGCATCTCGTCGGACCAGCGCCTGCTGCTGGTGGAGCCGCAGGAATTCGTGATCGACGGCCAGGATGTGAAGGAGCCGATCGGCATGAGCGGCATCCGCCTGGAAGCCAAGGTGCACATCGTGACCGGCGCGCAGAGCGCGGCCGAGAACATCATCAAGTGCGTGCGCCGCTGCGGCCTGGAAGTGGAACAGCTGCTGCTGAACCCGCTGGCCGCCAGCCAGGCCGTGCTGACCGATGACGAACGCGAACTGGGCGTGGCCCTGGTGGACATCGGCGCCGGCACCACCGATGTCGCCATCTTCACCGGCGGTGCGATCCGCCACACGGCCGTGATCCCGATCGCCGGTGACCTGATCACCAGCGACATCGCCATGGCGCTGCGCACCCCCACCAAGGACGCGGAAGACATCAAGGTCGAAAGCGGCTACGCCAAGCAGATGCTGGCCGACCCGGACAGCCAGGTCGAAGTGCCGGGCCTGGGCGATCGCAGCCCCCGCATGATCAGCAAGCAGGCGCTGGCCGGCGTGATCGAGCCGCGTGTGGAAGAAATCTTCTCGCTGGTGCACCAGGTCATCCGCGAGTCCGGTTACGAAGAAGTCCTGTCCTCCGGGATCGTGCTCACAGGCGGCAGCGCCGTGATGCCCGGCATGGTGGAGCTGGGCGAAGACATTTTCCTCAAACCCGTGCGCCGCGGAGTACCTCAGTACGCCAGCGCCTTGGCCGACATGGTGGCGCAACCGCGCTCGGCCACGGTGATGGGATTGTTAGAGGAGGCTCGCATGGCGCGTATGCGCGGTTTCAAGGTGGCACAAAAGAGTGGGTCTGTGAAGACCGCTTTTGGGCGATTCAAAGACTTCATTGTGGGAAACTTCTAACTATGTGCTCTCGACGTTTGCGCATCACGGGGCCTCCCACGGATTTTCGCTATCAGCGATACCGAAGAACAGCCAAAACGACAGCAGCAGTGACCAATTACGTAGAAATTTCAGGAGCACCAACATGACCATCGAAATGATCGAAGCCGAAGAATTCAACCAGGGCACACGAATCAAGGTGATCGGCGTGGGCGGCGGTGGCAGCAATGCCGTGGAGCACATGATTGCCTGCAATGTGCAGGGTGTGGAGTTTGTCTGCGCCAACACGGACGCCCAGGCACTGATCCGTAGCAATGCACATCGCACCATCCAGCTGGGCCAAAGCGGTCTGGGTGCAGGCAGCAAGCCCGACAAGGGCCGTGATGCCGCTGAAGTGGCGGTCGAAGACATCCGCGCTGCCATCGATGGCGCCCACATGCTGTTCATCACGGCCGGCATGGGCGGCGGCACCGGCACCGGCGCTGCACCGGTGATTGCCCGTGTGGCCAAGGAAATGGGCATCCTGACGGTGGGCGTGGTGACCAAGCCCTTCGACTGGGAAGGCAGCCGCCGCATGTCCAACGCCGATGGTGGCCTGTCCGAGCTGGAAGCCAACGTCGACTCGCTGATCGTGGTGCTGAACGAAAAGCTGCTGGAAGTGCTGGGTGACGATATCTCCCAGGACGAAGCCTTCGCCCACGCCAACGATGTGCTGAAGAACGCGGTGGGCGGCATTGCCGAAATCATCAACGAGTACGGCCATGTGAACGTCGACTTTGAAGACGTGCGCACCGTGATGGGCGAGCCCGGCAAGGCCATGATGGGCACGGCCCGCGCATCCGGTCCGGACCGCGCCCGCATCGCGGCCGAACAGGCTGTGGCCTGCCCGCTGCTGGAAGGCATCGACCTGTCGGGCGCCCGCGGTGTGCTGGTGCTGGTGACCGCCGCCAAGGGCAGCCTGAAGCTGTCGGAGTCGCGTCTGGCCATGTCCACCATCAACGCCTACGCTTCGCCCGATGCGCACGTGATCTACGGCGCGGCCTACGACGACTCGCTGGGTGACGACATTCGCGTGACCGTGGTGGCCACCGGTCTGGCCCGCCAGAACGCCCGCCGCCAGCCGATGTCGGTGGTGCAGGGCGGTCTGCGCACCGGTACCGACGGCATGTACGCGATGCCGACGGCCTCCATGGGTGCCGCAGTCTCCGGCGCCGCTCCTTCCATCGGTGCAGTGGGCCAGGCCGACTACGGCGGCATGAACGTGCCCAGCGTGTGGCGTACCAACCGTACCCAGGCCGCAGCCCGTGTGGATGCTCTGTCCTCCGGCGGCATGGACGATCTGGAGATCCCGGCCTTCCTGCGCAAGCAGGCTGACTGACGGTTTCCCGTAAAACCACCAGCAGGCCCGCAGCGCGCAAGCGCTCGGGCCCATTTTTTTGCCCGGCAATGGCACTGCAGCAATCGCAGCTATTGGGATTTCCCATGACCGTGCCCGGCAGGAAAATGCCGCAGATCGGTAAAATTGGCACCATGCTTCAGCAACGCACCCTCAAGACCATCACCCGTGCCGTGGGCATGGGTCTGCACAGCGGCCAGCGGGTCGAAATGACCTTGCGCCCGGCGCAGCCCGATACCGGCATCGTCTTCCGGCGTGTGGATTTGCCAGAGCCGGTGGACATTCCCGTCAATGCCATGTCGGTGGCCGATACGCGCATGGCCACCACCATTGCCACGGGCAGTGCCAAGGTGCACACCATCGAGCACCTGATGTCCGCCCTGTGCGGCCTGGGCATAGACAACCTCTATATCGACATCACGGCCGAGGAAGTGCCCATCCTGGATGGGTCTTCGTCGTCCTTCGTGTTTCTGCTGCAAAGCGCGGGCATCGAAACCCAGAATGCACCCCGCCGCTTCATCCGGGTGACCAAGCCGGTGGAAGTGCGCGAAGGCGAGGGGGCCAACCTGAAATGGGCCCGCTTCGAGCCCTACCATGGCTTCAAGCTGCGCTTTGACATCGACTTCGCCCACCCGGCCGTGGATTCCACCGGCCAGTCGGTGGAGTTCGACCTGGGCGCCGGCAACTACCCGCGCGACATCGCCCGGGCCCGCACCTTCGGTTTCACCAAGGATGTGGAAATGCTGCGCAACAACGGCCTGGCGCTGGGTGGCGGGCTGGACAATGCCATCGTCATGGACGACTACAAGGTCCTGAACAGCGACGGCCTGCGCTATGACGACGAGTTCGCCAAGCACAAGATACTGGACGCCATGGGCGATCTGTACGCCGTGGGCAAGCCGCTGCTGGCGGCCTACAGCGCGTTCCGTTCGGGCCACGGCATGAACAACCAGCTGCTGCGCGCGCTGATGGCCGACCCGTCGGCCTGGGAAGTGGTCAGCTTTGACAGCGACCGCAAGGCGCCGGCGGGCTTTGCCCAGCTCGCCCAGGCCTGGTAAGCCGGTTCCGGGCGGCTGCAGATGCTGATCTTTCGCTGGCTGGCCTCTGTGCTGCTGCTGGGCTCGGCCCTGTGCTTTGTGTTCTACCTGGGAACCGGGCAGGCGCGGTACAAGCGCTGGGGGCTGCTGGTGCTGAAGTGGACCGTGGTGGCTGCGCTGGCCTTTTTTGCGGTGCTGATCTTCGGGCGCATCGTCTGACGGCGTGGTTCCGTGGGGCCGTGCAGCGGCGGGTTCGGGCCGTGCATGCTGCGCTCCACAGGCTTTCTGTCACGCAATTTACGGTTTGCAAAGCACTGTCACCTCGCCGCAAAGCTGCGGTAAAACCGGCGCTGCAGCATTCCCGCTCCGCTGCAATCGGTGCATGATGGTGCACATGCCGGTTCTTGTGCTGGCCCTTCTCACCCCAGGAAAGGAGTGTCCGATGAAAAAAATGTCTGCACTGGCAGCCGCCCTGGCCCTTGGCATGGGGATGTCGGCTGTGGCTCAAGCCCAGCCCCACCGCAATGACGACCGCCGCGGTCCGCCTTCGCATTCCCAGGGCAATGGCCATTACAAGCACGATGACCGCCGCAATGACCGCCGCGACTGGGACCGTGACCACCGCCGCGACGACCGGAGAGATGACCGCCGTGACGACCGCGATTTCCGCCGGGGCGCCGGCCCGGACCACCGCTGGGTCAAGGGCTACCGCGTGCCCCCGCAGTACCGGGGACCGCAGTATGTGGTGCAGGACTGGCGCGGCCACCACCTGAGTGCGCCGCCCCGCGGCTACCACTGGGTGCAGTACGGCGGCGACTACATGCTGGTGGCGATTGCCACGGGCGTGATCACCCAGCTGATCCTGAGCGGCGTGCGCTACTGAGTCCCGGCGCCCGTCAGCAACAAAGGCACCCTGCGGGGTGCCTTTTTGCATGGTGGCATGCCGCCAGCGGAACTAAAGGTGCTGCAGGTGGGGCGGCAGTCAGTAGGTGCGTCCGCCTTTGTACAGCGCATGCTGGCGGCGCTGCAAGGTGGTCTCCTGGGCCAGCCGGTCCATCACATGGCCGGCATGGGCATGGGTGATGGCCAGGCCCAGTGCATCGGCCGCATCGGGGCCGGGCAGACCGGGTAGCTGGAGCATGCGTTTGACCATCTCCTGCACCTGGTCCTTGGCTGCTCGGCCGTGGCCGGTGATGGCTTTCTTCATCTGCAGCGCCGTGTATTCGGCCACCGGCAGCCCGTGCATCACCAGTGCCGCAATGGCTGCCCCCCGGGCCTGCCCCAGCAGCAGCGTGGACTGGGGGTTGACGTTGACGAAGACGATTTCGACGGACGCGGTGGCCGGCTGGTAGCGGGTGATGACCTCTCCAATGCCTTCGTACAGGATTTTCAGCCGCGCCGGCAGATCGCCCAGTTCCACCCCGGGCGTGCGCGTGGTGCGGATGGTGCCGCAGGCCACATAGCGCAGTTGCTGGCCTTCGCGGTCCACCACGCCGAAGCCGGTGGTTTGCAGGCCGGGGTCGATACCGAGAATGCGCATGAAAAAGTGCTGTAAACAAAGAGGAGT
The DNA here is from genome assembly GCF_019218715.1 of Comamonas sp. CMM03. Taxonomy (NCBI): domain Bacteria; kingdom Pseudomonadati; phylum Pseudomonadota; class Betaproteobacteria; order Burkholderiales; family Comamonadaceae; genus Comamonas; species Comamonas sp. CMM03. The sequence continues at coordinate 76,199 of NZ_JAHUXB010000004.1, forward strand.
CGGCGCACACCGCGCCGCCCGGCGATTGTGCCCCATGCCCGGGATACACTGCGCGTCCTGCTTGTTTGCCCGCTGTGTGTGCCCATGTCCCTGCCTGTCCATCGACGTCTGTTGCGCGCCTTGTGGCGCGGAGTGTGGGGGCTGGGTGCCGCCGTGCTGCTGTTCCTGGGCTGGCGCATCGCGGTGCTGGCCACCACGCCCGCTGAGCGCCAAGCGGACGTCGTGCAGCAGGTCTTCAGCACCGAAGCCCTGCCGCCTTTCACGCCGGAGCACCTGGCCCTGGTACGCGGCTTGCGGGTCTGGTGGCTGCCGGTGGAGTCCGGGGCGCCGGGCGTGGACCCGCGGCAGCCGCTGCGGGGGGCAGATTCCAGCGCGTCCAGCGTGCAGCTGGCGCAGCAGTTGCTGGCGACCGACGATGCGGCGCTGGCCATGCGGAGGCTGGTGGAGGTGGCGCGCTGGGTGTACCCCTTTGTGGAGCGGGCCCGCCTGGCGCCGGGGCGCTATGCGGTGCCTGCCGAGTTGCAGGCGCAGCTGCCCGGGGTGCAGCAGGGCCAGTTCCAGCTGCGTGCAGAACATCTGACGCTGCTGCGCGGCGCCATCTGGCAGGAGCTGACGGGGCCCAGCCTGGACGCGGTGCTGGCCGAAAGCACCGAGGCCGAGCCGCTGTGGCCCATGCCCTTCATCGACGGCAAGCGCCCCTATGGCGACCGGTCCTACTACACCATCGACATGGCGGAGCTGCTGGGCAGTCCGTTCGCACTGGATGCGCGCGGCCACGCCATCATCGTGCCGGCCCGCGATGCGGCGCTGAAGCGCCTGCATGAGGAAACGCTGACCGCGCTGCAGCTGCTGTTCCTGTACGGCGAGATGGACGGGATGGCGCCTTTACGGTAGCGGCGTGGCCGCCATGCGGCGCTGGATGGCGCTGCTGCGCTGGTTCAGGTAGGGCGAGCGCGGGTTGGCCTCGAAGTGGCGCGGGTTGGGCAGCATCACCGCCAGGCGGGCGGCTTCGGCCGGGGTCAGCCCGGCGGCGCTCTTGCCGAAGTAATGCCGGGCTGCGGCCTCGGCGCCAAAGATGCCGTTGCCCCATTCCACGCTGTTGAGGTAGATCTCCAGAATGCGCTGCTTGCTCAGCAGCAGTTCCAGCAGATGGGCCAGCACCAGCTCCTGGCCTTTGCGCAGCATATTGCGCTCGCCGGACAGCAGCAGGTTCTTGGCCAGCTGCTGGGTGATGGTGGAGCCGCCAAACAGGCGCGCAGGCCGGGTGGACTGCTTGCGCGCCGCGCGGTGTTCTTCCTTGGCATTGCGCTCCATGGCGCGTTCGATGGCGTCCCAGCGCACGCCGCCGTGTTCCACGAACTGGTCGTCTTCCGAGGTCAGCACGGCGCGCTTGAGGTGGTCCGAGATCTGGGCATAGTCCACCCAGCGCTGCTGCCAGGGACGCTCGGCACCATCTTTCCACTGCTGCCACATTTCCGAGCGCTGGAAGGTGGTGGATTCGGGCGCCACCACCACCATCAACCCGATGCGCAGCACAAAGAACAGCTGCAGTCCCACTGCCGCCAGCAGCACCAGACCCAGCCAACGTTCGAATGCCTTCATGCGCAGACTCCGTCGGCCCTGGCTCAGTGGGCGGCTTCGGTGGCCAGCAGGGCGCGCAGTTCGGCCAGCACCTGGGCCGAAGGCGGGCGCACACCGCGCCACAGCGCGAAGGATTCCGCGGCCTGTTCCACCAGCATGCCCAGGCCGTCGCGGCCCGTGGCGCCGTGCAGCGCGGCCCAGTCCAGGAACGCGGCGGCGGCGGGGCCGTACATCATGTCGTAGGCCAGGCTACCGGGACGCAGCACCGTGGCCGGCACGGGAACGCCCGCACCCTGCAGGCTGGCGGCCGTGCCATTGATGACCACGTCAAAGTCACCGTCCAGCGCCTGCTGCGCTTGTGCCTGCAGCACCACGTTCTGGCGTGCTGCCAGTTCCGCATGCTGGGCGACCAGCGCTTCGGCCTTGGCCGCCGTGCGGTTGCAGACCAGGATGCGGCGGGGCGACTGCTCCAGCAGCGGGCCGAGCACGCCGGCCGCGGCGCCACCGGCGCCGATCAGCAGAATGTCCTTGCCGGCCAGTGCCACGCCGGCATTGCGGGTGATGTCGGCCACCAGGCCCAGGCCGTCGGTGTTGTCGGCATACCAGCTGCCATCGCTCTGCCGGGCCAGGGTGTTGGCCGCGCCGGCCAGCGCCACGCGCGGGCTCTGCCGGGCGGCCGCCTGGGCGGCTTCCAGCTTGAAAGGCACGGTGATGTTGCAGCCCTGGCCGCCGGCGGCGGCGAAGCCCGCCAGTGCCGTGGCAAAGCCGTCCAGCGGCGCCAGGCAGCGGTCGTACTGCAGCGCCTGGTCGGTCAGCGCGGCGAAGCGGGCGTGGATCCAGGGCGAGCGGCTGTGGGCCACGGGGTTGCCCATTACGCAGTAGGAGTCAGGAGCAGCAGTCATGTGTGGGCGCTGGCCAACGGGCAGCGTGAAATCCGGAAAACAGGGCAGGGCCGCAGTGTCCGGGCAGGCATGGGGCGGCGGCGAAACGGCTGGGGTTCGCCGCGCAGCGGGGTGGTCTGCCGCTCACCGGACATCGGTCTGCAGCGTCTGGTCGCGGGTGAACTTGAAGCGGGACACCACGGCGATCTGGTCGGCCTTGGCGCGCATGGCCGGGCCAAAGTGGCCGTAGGGGCCGGCGGCGCGGGCAATGGCCTCGGCACGGGTGTCGAGCTGGCGGTTGCCCGAGCCCTGCACCACTTCGGTGGCCAGCACCTTGCCGTCGTGGTTGACGGTCAGGATCATGGTCAGCTCGCCATAGAGTTTCTTGCCGGCCTGCTCGGGGAAATTCTCGGTGCCCTTGTCTTCCACCTTGCGGCGCAGCGCGTCGTAGTAGACCGCGTAGACCTCCTCGCGCGTGGCGGGGCTGATGTAGCGTTTCTTGGGGCGGGCGTTTTCTTCGTTGATCCGCTTTTCGATTTCGGCCAGCAGCTTGACCAGCTGCTGGCGGCGTTCCTGTTCCTGCGCCGCCTGCTTGCTGGACGCCTGTGGGGTCGGGTCCTGCTGCGGCAGCGTGGCCAGTTGCTTGCGCAGCTGGGTCAGCAGCACGCTCTGCTGCTCCTGCATGGCGTCGATCTCGCGCTGGCGGTTCTCGAAATCATCGCCAATGGCCGTGATGGCCGAGTAGGGCATGGGGCTGGTGGCCCGGCCCTGGGCCGCATCGCCGCCTCCGGCCAGCGCCGCCTGGGCAATGGCCTGGGCTTTTTCCGGCCGTTCCTGGGTGTGGGCGTTGACCAGAATCACCTCCAGCGGGGTGTCCTGGAACACGCGGTTGAACTGCTCGGGCGCCACAAAGCGCACGCTCAGCAGCACCGCGTGGACGGCCACCGAGACCCCCAGTGCAATCGACAGGGGGGACAGGGAGCGGAGGGCGGCAGGCAGGGTCACGGAGCGGGATTATCGGCGCTGGCGCCTTCGCTGTCGTTTACATCCACGGCAATGGCGATCGGGCCGGCCACGTTGTCGTCTTCTTCCGACACCTCGTCCACCGGTGCGTCGTCGCTGGTGTCATCCGGGTCGTCCAGGCGCTCCAGCACCGTGCCGTGGATGTCCAGCGTGATCTCGTCGATCTCGCCCAGCTTCACGCGGATGCGGGCGCCACGCGGCAGGTTTTGCGCGCCCAGCACCGAGATCACCAGGGGCAGCGTGTCGGCGCGCACCAGCATCCCGGCGGGGCCGTTGTCCTTGATGACTGCGGCTTCCAGTTCGGTGATGCCGTTCTGTTCCAGATACTTCAGCGTCCAGAAGCGTTCCATGCCGGCCTGGTAGCCGTTGTAGGCACTGTAGGCGCCATCAAAGCTGCTGATGATGCCGAACAGCTCGGCATCCTTGGGCTTGAACGGTGCAGCCAGGGCGGCCGTGGCGCCGTGGCGGGCGCAGGCAATGATCTGCCACTGGTTCACCAGGTCGGTGTAGCGGCGCAGCGGCGAGGTGGCCCAGGAATAGGCTTTCACGCCGATGCCGGCGTGGGGCAGGGCCTTGGTGGACATGCGCACCTTCACGCCCGGGGCCAGGCTGGCCTGGCTGCGGTAGATGCCGGGCACGCCGTGCTCGGCCAGCATCAGGCCCCAGCTGCTGTTGGCGACGATGGCGGCCTCGGCCACGATCAGGTCCAGCGCGGCACCGCGCTTGCGCACGGTGATGCTGACCTTTTCGCTGCCGTTGGGCTCGCCGTCGCCATTGCCTTCCAGGCGGAAGGTGTAGTCGGGGCGCGAGAAGTTCTCGGGCTTGCCGCGCACCACTTCGCGCTCGGCCTTGAGGTGGCGCGCCAGCTTGTGCAGAAAGGACAGCTGGTCGCGCACGGCCAGCAGGTTGGCGGGGGTGTTCTCGACCTCGATGCTGCTGTCGCTCAGCCATTCCTCGGTGACGATGTGGTCCAGCTTGTCGTGGCGGAAATTGGTCACCACCGGCACGCGTTCCAGCCTGGTTTCCTTGGCCAGCACCTCGAACGTGGTTTCGTCATAGGTCACATACAGCGACACGGCGGGGTTGGCACGGCCTTCGTCCAGCGTGTAGATGCGCACCACCTCGTCCGGCAGCATGGTGATCTTGTAGCCGGGCATGTAGACCGTGGACAGGCGGTTGCGGCCCAGCTTGTCCAGCTCGGAGCCGGGCTGGATGGCCAGACCCGGCGCGGCAATGTGGATGCCCAGCGTGACCTTGCCGCTGCCCAGACCCTGGACGGACAGGGCATCGTCGATTTCGGTGGTCATCGAATCGTCGATGGAATAGGCCTGCACATCGGCCAGCGGCAGATCGGCCGGCGGCTGGGGGGCGGTGATGGCCGGGAAGCCCGTGCCCTTGGGGAAGTTGTCGAACAGAAAGCGCTGCCAGTGGAACTGGTAGGCCGAGTCGATGGCGCCGGCCGTTTGCAGCAGGTCCAGCGGTGCTTTCTGGGCATTGCGGCTGGCCTCGACCACGGCCTTGTATTCGGGGGCGTTCTTGTCGGGGCGGAACAGGATCTTGTAGAGCTGCTCGCGGATGGGCTGCGGGCAGGTGCCCGCCACCAGTTCCTGTGCCCAGCCGTCGATCTGGGCCTGGAGCAGCTTTTTCTTCTCGATGGCAGCCAGGGCCTGCTGCAGGATTTCGGCCGGCGCCTTCTTGAAACGGCCCTTGCCGGCGCGGCGGAAGTAGTGGGGGGCGCCATACAGCGCGAACAGCATGCCGGCCTGCTGGGCCAGCGGCGCGTTGTCGGAGAAATAGTCGCGCGCAATGTCGGCAAAGCCGAACTCTTCTTCGGGGGCGAATTCCCAGGCCAGGTCCAGCTCCACGGTGGCGGCAATGGCTTCGGCCTCGGCCATCAGTGCTGCCGGCTCGGGCTTTTCGAACTTCAGCAGGATGTTGGCAGCCTTGACCTTGACCCGTTTGCCGGTGCCAAGCTCGATTTGGGAGGAGGACTCGGCCTCGGACAGGATACGGCCAGCCAGGAATTTGCCGGCGTCTTCAAACAATGCGTGCATGGCCGGCATTTTCCCATGCCGGCTTTGCCCTTTCGTCGCAGTGGCACCACGGGGGATGACGGGCTGCGTGTTCAGGCCAGTTGCAGAAAGTCGCAGATGTCGGGGATATAGGCCTCGAAACCGCTCAGCGCATGGTCGCTGCCTTCGATGAGGATGTGCTCGGCCAGCGGGTAGCGGGCCAGCATCTCACGCCAGTCCAGCAGCTCGTCGCCCTTGGCAAACAGGCCCAGCTCCCGCCCGGCCGGAGCCTTGCCGTGCAGGCCCAGGGCCTGCAGCTCGGGAATGTATTCGGGGCGGAAGAAAAAGCGGGTCTCCGGGTCGTGCCAGCTGCTGTGCTCGCCGATATAGCGCTCCAGGTCGCGGTCGGGGTAGGCGGCCGGGTTGATCAGCACGCTGGGGCAGCCCTTGAGGTGAGCCACCCAGCTGGCATAGAAGCCGCCCAGCGAGGAGCCGATCACCGCCATCTGGTCTGCCGGCCAGTCGCGCACGCCGTCGGCCACCAGTTCCATGGCCTCCCGGGGGGACGGCGGCAGCTGCGGGCACCACCAGTGCACGTCCGGGTGGTGGTGGTGCACATGTGCCGCCATGGCCTGGGCCTTGGCCGATTGCGGGGAGGAGCGAAAGCCGTGCAGGTACAGCAGATGGGTGGTGGTCGCCATCCCTGCATGGTAGCCGCTGGGCCGCAGGGAGGGATGACAGCCAGGGTGCCCCCTGGCCGGTGCAGGGCGCAGCCGCCCCGCGATAATGGCGGGCTTATGGCCGCCGAAATCGACAAACCTTCCCTGCTGCAGCGCTTTGTGCCGCTGTTTCGCAACTTCGACTATCCGTTGCTGATGTGCGTGGGTTTGCTGGCGTGTATCGGTCTGCTGGCCATGTATTCCGCCGGCTATGACCATGGCACGCGCTTTGTGGACCATGGCCGCAACATGCTGCTGGCCGCCGGCCTGCTGTTCGTGGTGGCCCAGGTGCCGCCGCAGCGGCTGATGCTGCTGGCCGTGCCGCTGTACACGCTGGGTGTGGCCCTGCTGGTGGCCGTGCTGCTGTTCGGCATCACCAAGAAGGGGGCCACCCGCTGGGTGAATGTGGGGGTGGTCATCCAGCCTTCCGAGCTGCTGAAGATCGCCACGCCGCTGATGCTGGCCTGGTGGTTCCAGATGCGCGAGGGCCAGCGCCGGGCCATGGACTTTGTGATCGCCTTCGTGCTGCTGCTGGTGCCCGTGGGCCTGATCATGAAGCAACCGGACCTGGGCACCTCGCTGCTGGTGATGGCCGCAGGGCTGGCGGTGATCTTTTTTGCCGGGCTGTCCTGGAAGCTGATCGTGCCGCCGGTGGTGCTGGGCGTGGTGGGCATTGCGCTGATCATCTGGAACGAACCCACGCTGTGCGCCGATGGCGTGAGCTGGTACTTTCTGCACGATTACCAGCGCACCCGTGTGTGCACGCTGCTCGATCCCACGCGCGATCCGCTGGGCAAGGGGTTCCACATCATCCAGGGCATGATCGCCATCGGCTCCGGCGGCGTCTGGGGCAAGGGCTTTATGGCCGGCACACAGACCCACCTGGAATTCATTCCCGAACGCACCACCGACTTCATCTTTGCGGCCTTCTCCGAAGAGTTCGGGCTGCTGGGCAACAGCCTGCTGATCATCGGTTTCCTGCTGCTGGTGTGGCGCGGCCTGGCGATTTCCATCCACGCCAACACGCTGTTCGCGCGCCTAATGGGCGCGGCCGTGGCCATGATCTTCTTCACCTACGCCTTTGTGAACATGGGCATGGTCAGCGGCATCCTGCCGGTGGTGGGGGTGCCGCTGCCGTTCGTCAGCTATGGCGGCACGGCCATGGTCACGCTGGGGCTGGCGCTGGGGGTGCTGATGTCGGTGGCCCGCCACCAGCGCAACGTGCCCAAGGAAGTCGGCTCGCGTTTGTGAAGGATTGCCAGGACCGGTGACAGGCTCTTGCCTGCCGCGATGGGCTGGAGTACAACTGGCAGGCCGCCGTGTCGGATTTCTCTGGTGGGAAGTTCGCACGGCGGTTTTTTCATGTCCAGTTGTGAGGAGCAATGCCCATGGCCGCCAAATTCGCCCTGAAAAAGACCTCGAACGGCAAGTTCAGCTTCAACCTGCTGGCCGGCAACGGCCAGGTCATCCTGACCAGCGAGGTCTATGAGGCCAAGGCCAGTGCCAGCAACGGCATTGCCTCGGTGCGCAAGAACGCGGCCGATGTGGCGCGCTTTGACAAGCTACAGGCCAAGGACGGATCGCCGTATTTCACCCTCAAGGCCACGAACGGCCAGGTGATCGGCCAGAGCCAGATGTATTCCAGCGAGTCGGCGCGCGATGCCGGCATTGCCTCGGTGCAGGCCAATGCGCCCGAAGCGGCGCTGGACGACCAGACCGCCTGACAGCGCGGGTTCGCGCAGACCGGGTGCCGCACGGCGCCCAGCGGCCTGTTGCGGGGCGGGGGCATGGTGGCTTGCCTACAATGCTTGCCATGATCTCCCGCGAACCCACCATCGAGCGCCTGGCCACGGCCCGGCAACTGCTGCTTGAACCTTTTGGGCTGGACGAGCGCCACCTCGGCGCTGCGCTGGCCGAGATCCGTGCCCACCAGGTGGACGACGCCGACCTCTATTTCCAGTACACCCGCGCGGAAGGCTGGAGCCTGGAAGAGGGCATCGTCAAGACCGGCTCCTTCTCCATCGACCAGGGCGTGGGCGTGCGTGCGGTCAGCGGTGAGAAAACCGCTTTCGCGTACTCCGACGATATTTCCGAAGCCTCGCTGCTGGACGCAGCGCGGGCCGTGCGCGCCATTTCCTCGGCCACACAAAGCCGCAAGGTGCGCATTCCCAAGGCCAAGATCGCGCCCAGCCGCACGCTGTACGCCGGTCTGGACCCGATCGCATCCATGGACAGCACCGCCAAGGTGGAGCTGCTGGGCAAGGTCGAAACACTGGCCCGTGCCAAGGACCCGCGCATCGTGCAGGTGATGGCCGGCCTGGCCAGCGAGTACGACGTGGTCATGGTGGCCCGTGCCGATGGCACGCTGGCCGCCGATGTGCGCCCGCTGGTGCGTCTGTCGGTGACGGTGATTGCCGAGCAGAGCGGCCGCCGCGAGGTGGGGTCGTCTGGCGGTGGCGGCCGCTTCGGCCTGGCGTACTTCAGTGACGAGCAGATCGCCCAGTACGTGGACGAAGCCGTGGACCAGGCCCTGGTCAACCTCGAATCGCGCCCCGCACCGGCCGGCATGATGACCGTGGTGCTGGGCTCGGGCTGGCCGGGTGTGCTGCTGCACGAGGCCGTAGGCCATGGCCTGGAAGGCGACTTCAACCGCAAGGGTTCCAGTGCCTTCAGCGGCCGCATCGGCCAGCGCGTGGCCGCCAAGGGCGTCACCATCCTGGACGACGGCACGCTGACCGACCGCCGCGGTTCGCTGAACGTGGACGATGAAGGCTGCCCTTCGCAGGCCAATGTGCTGATCGAGGACGGCATCCTGAAGGGCTATATGCAGGACGCCATGAACGCCCGCCTGATGGGCGTCAAGCCCACCGGCAACGGCCGCCGCGAAAGCTATGCCCACCTGCCCATGCCACGCATGACCAACACCTACATGCTGGGTGGCGACAAGGATCCGCAGGAAATCGTCGCTTCCATCAAGAAGGGCCTGTACGCCACCAACTTCGGGGGCGGCCAGGTGGACATCACCAGCGGCAAGTTCGTGTTCTCGGCCAGCCAGGCGTACTGGGTGGAAAACGGCAAGATCCAGTACCCCGTCAAGGGCGCCACCTTGGTGGGCAACGGTCCCGAGTGCATGAAGAAGGTCAGCCTGATCGGCAACGACATGCGCCTGGACAGCGGCGTGGGCACCTGCGGCAAGGAAGGCCAGAGCGTGCCAGTGGGTGTGGGCCAGCCGACCATGCGCATTGACGGACTGACGGTGGGTGGTACCGCTTAATTATTGAAATTTTGCAGGATTCCTGTGTAGGTCATGCAAAACGCTGCGCTGTGCAAACGGTGTGGCGTTTTTTTTTGGGGTTTTTTGGAATTTTCCTGCGTTGGTGGATGAGGCGGGTGTTGCGCTGCCGCATGAGCGGTGCTACATTCAACCGCTATGCAAGTACGCAGCGCTTTCTATTTTTACTTTTGGTTCTCGGTCCCAGGCGGATGAGAGGCAAGCGCTCGCACACACGAACACCTCCCAAAAAACCGCCGAAGCTGAAAAGCCCGGCGGTTTTTTTTCACCCCTTCACTTTCCACACATCCAACAGGACCACGAGGCTGACATGAACGCTCACCACACCTCCTCCGGCGACGCTTGGTATCGCTCTGTGCAAAAGACTGAAAAGACTGGCCAGACCGACGACGAACGCATTGAGGACATTACCGTGTTGCCCCCTCCCGAGCACCTGATCCGCTTCTTCCCCATCGACGGCACGGCCGTGGAAACCCTGGTGAGTGGCACCCGCAACAGCATCCAGCGCATCATGCGCAACCAGGATGACCGCTTGCTGGTCATTGTGGGCCCCTGTTCCATCCACGATCCCGCCGCCGCACTGGAATACGCCCGCCGCCTGGCCGTGGTGCGCGAGCAGTACAAGGACCGCCTGGAAGTGGTGATGCGCGTGTACTTCGAAAAGCCCCGCACCACCGTGGGCTGGAAGGGCCTGATCAACGACCCCTACCTGGATGGCAGCTACCGCATCGACGAAGGCCTGCGCATTGCGCGCCAGCTGCTGATCGACATCAACCGCCTGGGCGTGCCGGCGGCCAGCGAGTTCCTGGACGTGATCTCGCCCCAGTACATCGGCGACCTGATAAGCTGGGGCGCCATCGGAGCCCGCACCACCGAAAGCCAGGTGCACCGGGAGCTGGCCTCGGGCATCTCGGCGCCCATCGGCTTCAAGAACGGCACCGACGGCAATATCCGCATTGCCACCGACGCCATCCAGTCCGCCAGCCGTGGCCACCACTTCCTGTCGGTGCACAAGAACGGCCAGGTGGCTATCGTCAATACCTCGGGCAACCCGGACTGCCACGTCATCCTGCGCGGCGGCAAGACCCCGAACTACGATGCTGCCCATGTGTCCGCCGCCTGTGCCGACCTGGAAAAGGCCGGCCTGCCGGCCACGCTGATGGTGGACTGTAGCCATGCCAACAGTTCCAAGCAGCACGAGCGCCAGAAGGATGTGGCCGCCGACATTGCCGACCAGATGCGTGGCGGTTCGAACCAGATCTTCGGCGTGATGCTGGAAAGCCATCTGGTGGCCGGCGCCCAGAAGTTCACCCCGGGCAAGGACGACGCCTGCGGCCTAGCCTACGGCCAGAGCATCACCGATGCCTGCATCGGTTGGGACGATACCCTGTCCACGCTGCAGGTGCTGGCCGACGCCGTGCAAGCCCGCCGCAGCGTGCTGGCGGAAGCCGAGCAGGCCCTGGTGGCCGCCTGAATGTAGCGGGGGCGACTTTTGCTCTGAAAAACAGAGCTTCAACCGCCTGTGCTACGCTGATTTCCATCAGTGATTGCCCTGAAAACAAGGAGTTGCCCATCCAGGCGGCTCCTTTTTTCATGGACACTGCGCAGATGCCCTCCGGGCCGTGTTCCGACCGTCTGGCGCTGGTTCGGGCCGGTGCCGGGCTGAGGCCATGGCGGGCGCAGCAGCGTCCACCATCCCCGATTTGTGAGAACGAAAGGCGCACTATGCAGCACGAAGTCATCATCAACCTGGCTGCGGGGCAGGAGCTCCGTATCGACCTGACCCATGTGCCAGCGATGGCGAACGAAGACGGCCGCCGCTGGCTGGACGAGCAGTTCACCGCACTGGAGTGCGAACCGCTGCGCCCCAGCGGCAAGGTGCTGCTGGCAGACAAGGTGCTGGTGGTGGCCCGTGCCGGTCAGCGGCAACTGCAGGGCGATGCCGTCTGGCGCGAGACCTTCGGCCGTGCGGCCGCTGCGGTGCTGCAGCGCCCGCTGATCCGTGTGGATGTGCCGGGCATGGCCATATCGTTCTGATGGCCCTGCCGGGCCGCTGTCTGGCGCCCCGGAGGGATCAGAGTGCCGGGGCTTGCGGGCCGTGGGCCAGCTGCTGCAGGGCTTCGCCCGTCATGCGGTAGCGAATCCATTCGCTCTGGGGCTTGGCGCCCAGGCTGTCGTAGAACGCAATGGACGGGGCGTTCCAGTCCAGCACGCTCCACTCGAAACGGCCGCAATCCTTGTCCAGGGCGATGCGGGCCAGGTGCTGCAGCAAGGCCTTGCCAGCGCCCACGCCGCGTTGCTGGGGCGTGACATACAGGTCTTCCAGATACAGCCCATGCTGGCCCTGCCAGGTGGAATAGTTGAAGAAGTAGATGGCAAAGCCGATGGGGGCGCCGTCCAGCTCGCAGATCAGGCCATGGGCTGTAGGCTGCGCCGCAAACAGCGTGCGGTGGATGTGTGCCGGGGTGGACTGCACCTCGTGCTCGGCTTTTTCGTAGATGGCCAGCTCGCGGATGAAGCGCAGGATGGTGTCGGTATCAGCGATGGTGGCCGGGCGGATGTTCAGTTGTGACATGAAAAAAAAGAGGAAAGAAATAGCTGCGTGCGCAGATGGTATATGTGCACGCAGCTATGAAATTGAATGGGGTTTTAGGGCCGGTTGGCCCTGGGGCGGGCTGGATCGCCCGCGCTTCAGGCGTGCAGCGGCTGCACCGGCATCTCCCAGCCGGCAAAGCGCTCCATGCAGCGGCGCACCACATGGAAGTGGTCTTCGAAGAACTGGGACTCCATGGACGGCAGGTCCTGGATGGGCACCCAGCGGGCCAGGGCCGCATCGTCGCCGCCGGTGACGGCGGGCAGAGCGGTGCCCGGGGCGTCGCCCAGGTCCAGCGCATGCACGTGGGTGATGGTGCGCCCGCGCAGGCTGCGGTCCGGGTGGTCGAACACTTCCACACCCTGCAGCCGCTCGCGCAGCTGGGTCTCGCTCAGCGGGAACAGGGTTTCCTCCTGCAGCTCGCGCAGGCAGGATTGCCACAGCGTATCGCGCGGCTCCACAAAACCGCCGGGCAGGGCCCACAGGCCTTTGCCGGGGCGATGGCCGCGCTGCACCAGCAGCAGCTGTTCGTTGCAGCGCACAAAGCCGTCGACCGTCACAAACACCGGCGGGTAGGGCGCGTTGGACCAGGCGGCCTGGTAGCCCCGGATCATCTGCCATTCCTGCTGGATTTCCGCGTACTGCGGCGTGCGCGCCCATTCCTGCAGAAAGCGCAGCACGGCGGGCGGCACCTGCGTCTCCAGTGCGGGCCACAGGGCGGCCAGTTCGGCGGTGGGCGTGCCCAGGTAGGCATCGCGCACGGGGGTGGCGTCAAAGTCGCCCTGGCGCGGCAGGCTGGCCAGCTCCCAACCGGGAAAGCGTGCCAGGTAGTCGCTGCTGACGTCCTTGAAATGGCCCACCAGCGCAATGCGGCCCCCCGGTGGCACCAGTGCCTGTACGCCGGCGCGCACGGCGGCCACCCAGCGGGGCTCGTCGTAGAAGTCGCGCATGGGCAGGCAGCGCACGCGGGCCTGGTCGGCGTTGGGCAGGGACGCGAGGATCAGCGCCGCGCGCTCCTGCCAGGTGAACGGGTTTTTGGGGCTGCGTGCCTGGCCGGCGCTGCCCAGTACCACCACCACCTGCTCGGCGCGCGCCAGTGCCTGTTGCAGCAAGGCCAGGTGGCCGTTGTGAAAAGGCTGGAAGCGCCCGATCAGCACGGCGGTGTGGGGAGCAGCTTTTGGTGCGGTCGTCATGGCAGGGTCTCCAGGGGCGGTGCGGTCACGCCCACCACAACGGGGGGTGGCCGCACAGGCGGTCTCGGTTGGGCGCTATTTTCGGTGCAGTTGCAGTCTGCTGGCGCACGGGCTGCTGCAATTTTGATAGATGCCTGCGCAGACCGGAATGGGGCTTTCTCCCCACTCCGGCGCGGCAGGCAGGGCAGGGCGGCCGTCATTCGCTCCAGTCATAGCTGGCTGCAATCGGCATCTGCCGGCCGCTGCCGAACGCACGCTGGCGCAGGCGGATGACCGGGGGGGTCTGGTGGCGCTTGTATTCGCTGCGGTGCAGCAGGTGGCGGACTTTCTCGACCATGGCCTTGCCCTCGGGGGTGGCCCGCAGCATGTTCACGGTCTCCTGCGCCGCCAGATGCTCGGCGGCAGACAGTCCGTTGCCTTCGATCAGCAGCTTGAGGATGGCGTCCAGCAGCGTGTAGGGCGGAAGGTTGTCCTGGTCGGTCTGCCCCGGTGCCAGTTCGGCCGATGGCGGCTTGTCGATGATGGTCTGCGGAATCACCTCGCGGCCATGGGTTTCGTTGATGTGGCGTGCCAGCGCAAACACCTCGGTCTTGTACAGGTCGCCCAGTAGGCCCAGGCCGCCGTTGGTGTCGCCATACAGCGTGCAGTAGCCCACCGACAGCTCGGACTTGTTGCCGGTGGTCAGCAGCAGGTGGCCATAGCAGTTGGAGTACTCCATCAGCACCGTGCCGCGCACGCGGGCCTGCAGATTCTCCAGCGTCAGGCCGCCCAGCGGTTCGCCAAAGCTGGCCTGGAACTGCTGGGCAAATGCATCGACCTGGGCGGCAATGGGGTGGTGGATCAGTTCCACGCCCAGATTGCGGCACAGGGCGACCGAATCGTCCACCGATCCGCTGCTGGAAATCCGGCTGGGCATGGTGATGGCGGTCACGTTCTCCGGTCCCAGCGCCTCGGCGGCCAGGGCCAGGGTCAGCGCGCTGTCGATGCCGCCGCTGCTGCCCACCACCACCTTGCGAAAACCGCAGCGCCGGGCATAGTCACGCAGGCCCAGCCGGGTCTGTGCGCGGTAGAAGGCCATGGTGGACAGGCCTTGCGCGGGCACGGGCCGGGTGGGCGTGCCATTGCCCAGGGAGAAACAGCCGCGGTGCAGTTGCAGCGTGGTGATGTGCTCGGCAAAGCGCTCGGCCTCGAACACCACGCCGCTGGCGGGCTCGATGGCAAACGAGGCACCGTCGAACACGATCTGGTCATGTCCGCCCACCTGGTTGACATAGACGATGGGCAGGCCGTGGCGGCGCGCGGCGGCACTGAACACCTGGTGGCGCTGTTCGCGCCGGCCCACGTTGGAGGGGCTGGCATTGATGCTGACCACCACGTCGGGGGCGGCGTCGGCCATGCGTTCGAACGGGTTCACGGCATAGTCGCTGCCGCTGTCGTTCCAGCCGTCTTCGCAGATCAGAAAGCCCACCTGGGCATCGCCCACGCGCAGTACCTTGGCCACATCGCGCCCGGGCTCGAAATGGCGGCGCTCGTCAAAGATGTTGTAGGTGGGCAGCAGCTGCTTGTCGTACTGCAGCTTGACCTGGCCGTCCTGCAGCACCAGCAGGCTGTTGTGCAGGCGCTTGCCCGGGCCGTGGGCGGGCGTGGGGGCTCCCACCACCCAGCACAGTCCGGGCCACTGGCGCGTGGCGGCCAGCAGTTCCTGCAGGCCGCGCGCGCAGCGGGCCAGGAAGGCCGGCTCGTCCAGCATGTCCTCGGGGTAGTAGCCGCACAGCGACAGCTCGGAAAACACCACCAGGTCTGCCTGGGCCTCGTGGGCCTGGCGTGCGGCTGTTTCCATTTTGCGCAGATTGCCGGAGACGTCGCCCACCGTCATGTTCAGTTGGGCCAGGGTGATGCGCAGCATGGAGGACTCCTTGAAAGCTGGGATTCGGTGCAGGGGCAGTGTCGGTGGCCGGCGTTCAGGCCGCAGCAGGGATGTGGAACACCTGGCGCAGGTAGGCGAGGTAGGTCTCGTCTTCGCACAGCGTCTTGCCCGGCGTGTCGGAGATCTTGGCCACCGGCTGGCCGTTGGCGCGGGTGAGCTTCATCACGATGTTCAGGGGCTGCAGGCCCACGTCATTGGTGAGGTTGGTGCCGATGCCAAAGCCCAGCTGGATGTGCGGGGCGAAGTGACGCCACAGGGCCAGCGCCTTGTCCAGGTCCAGCCCGTCGGAGAACACCAGGCGCTTGCTGTGGGTGTTGATGCGCAGCTTGCGGTAGTGGCGCAGGGCTTTCTCGCCCCACTCGAAGGGATCGCCCGAGTCGTGGCGCAGACCATCGAACAGCTTGGCAAAGTACAGGTCGAAGTCTTCCAGGAAAGCATCCATGCCCACGGTGTCGGTCAGCGCAATCCCCAGGTCGCCCCGGTATTCCTGCACCCAGTCTTCCAGCGCGGCCTTCTGGAAATCGCGCAGGCGCACCCCTTGCGACTGGTAGCTCTGCATGTATTCATGGGCCATGGTACCGATGGGCGAGATGTCCAGATCGCGCGCCAGCAGCACGCTGGACGTGCCCTTGAACCACTGCGGCACCTCGCGTGCCAGGGTGCTGACCACTTCGCGCTGCCAGGTGCCGGAAAAGCGCCGGCGCAGGCCGAAGTCCGATACCTCGAACGGGTGGGCCAGCGTGGGGCCGCCCTTCAAGGCACGCATCTGGTCGATCTTGGCCTGCAGGCGGCGGCGCCCTTCCTCCAGCGTGCCGGGCTGCTGCAGGCGGCGGAAATACAGCTCGTTGACGATGCACAGCACCGGAATCTCGAAGCCCATCACATGCACCTGGGGGCCATGGGCTTCGATGGCCAGGCTGCCGTCGGTCTGGCCTTTGACGGTGATGAAGTCCCGCTGGTACTGGAACAGGCGCAGGTAGTCGATGAAGTCGCTCTTGATGTAGCGCAGGCTGCCCACGTAATCCAGCTCGTCCTTGGTGAAGCGCAGATCGCAGAGGTGGTCGATTTCGGCGCGCACCTCGGCTTCCAGTTCGGCCAGCGGAAAGGCCGTGGCATTGCGGCAGGCAAAGCGGTACTCGGCGGTGGTCTGGGGGTTGCGGTGCAGCATGGCCTGCCACATGGTGAACTTGTACAAGTCCGTGTCGAGCAGGCTGGTGATGATGGGCGTCATGCCGTTGTCTCTTCAAAAATAGGAGCTTCTGCCGTTGATGCAGGCGGCTCCTGAGCCTAATTTCTTATAAACCGAATGCAGTGCTGCTGGTGCAGCGTACACCCAAGTCGCGCATCTGCTGCACCAGGCCATCGTGCGCGGCCTCGAAGCCGGTCACCGGGCTCATGCAGTCGGTCAGCAGTACCAGGCGGTCGGGGGCCATACCGCTGTGCTGCACGATGTGCTCGACGGTGGCGCGCACGCAGTGGCTGCTGGCTTCGCCAGCGATCACCACGGTGTCGAAGGCGGCCAGGTGGGTGAGCAGGGTGCGGTTCAGGCTGGTGCCAGGGTCTTGCGGATCGGGCACTTCGGCGCGGATGGCGCTGTAGTGCTCGGACCATGGGTTCATGCCCTTGAACACATGGTGCACGGCGCGCTGCTGCACGGCCTGCCAGTGGCGGCAGGCCTGCAGCACATCGGCATGCACGCCATGGCCCCAGCTGCCGATCTCGCAGTGCAGCGGCCAGACCATCAGGGTGTAGCGGCCTTCTGCTTCCAGCGCGTCCAGGTAGCGCAGCACGCGGGGAAGGGCGGCGGCGTCGTGCGGCGTGAAGTCGCCGGAGCGCACCTGGGCAGCGGTGATGGGGGTGAACGGGGCCACGGCGCTGCCATCGCGCTGCTGCCAGAACGCGGGGTGGGCCACGTCGTAGGCCTGGTGCGAGTCCAGCGTGATGGTGATGCCGTCCAGCCGCGCAGCGTGGCGGTCGATCCAGCCGGCCAGGCGCTGCATATCGGCATGGGCCCCGGCCACCGACAGCGCAGGGCCGGTGGTGGCGGGCCTGCCCGGCAGCGCGGCCGGCCACCAGGTCGCAGGCAGATCGCAGAAATCGTTTTGGGGGTCGATGACCAGCAACTGGGTCGTGGATGCCATGGTGTCTCTCCTCGTTGCGGTCAGTGTAAACCTGTTAAATCAACTTTGCAACTAAGTGATTGAACGCAGGTTTGGGTACAGTGCTGCAAGTTGTCAATAGGAATTGGATGGCTCGCAGGCATACTGTGGTGTAAAAAAGGACTTGGTATCACGATGAATCAAACAGAGGCGCCATATCCGCAGGTACTGGTCAGCGTGGACACGGTGGTGCTGACGCTGCAGGACGATGCGCTGCACGTGGTGCTGGTGCGCCGCAGCCAGCCGCCGTTTGAAGGTGTCTGGGCCTTGCCGGGTGGCTATATCCATGCCCAGGAAGACGCCGATGCCCAGGACAGCGCCGTGCGGGTGCTGCGGGACAAGGTGGGCATTGCGGGTGCCTATCTGGAACAGCTGGCCACGTTCAGCGGCCCGGCGCGCGATCCGCGTGGCTGGTCGGTGGCCATTGCCTATTGCGCCCTGGTGTCCAGTGCACAGCTGCCGCCGCATGACGGGGTGAAACGGGTGCCGGTGGCGGCCCTGGGCCAGCTGCCGTTCGACCACCATGCCATCGTGGCGGCCGCGCTGGCGCGGGTGCGCAACAAAAGCCAGTACTCCTCGCTGCCTGTGCACCTGTGCGGCGAGACATTCACCTTGCCCCAGCTCCAGCAGGTCTATGAAAGCATCCTGGGCGAGCCGCTGAACAAGGTCAGCTTTCGCCGCAAAATGGATGAAATGCAGCTGCTGGAAGCCGTGCCCGGTGCCATGCGCAGCGGTGGCGCCCACCGTCCGGCCCAGCTGTACCGGGTGCGTGCGCCGTTCCAGCAGGCGCTGGCGCTGAGCGTGCGCGGGCTGTAGCAGCGCTTGCCGGTCGTGAAAAAGCCTGCGCAAGGCAGGCCGGGTGGAGAGTGGGAGGGCTGCTAGGCGACGGCGCCGATCCCCAGCAACGCCAGCACCACAAAGATGACGGCGACCACGATGAAGATATAGAACAGGATCTTGGCGATTCCGGCGGCGCCGGAGGCCACGCCGGTAAAGCCCAAGACCCCGGCGACCAGCGAGATGATGGCAAAGATGATGGCCCACTTCAGCATGTGCGCACCTCCTAGGTTGTTGACGATGGCCCCAGGGTAGGCCGATTCGGGGGTGGCCGCGTGCAGGGCAGGGCTGCAATCCGGGTAGGCCAAGGACGACAATGGCGGCGCCCCAGACACGGCGGGGCATGGCCGGGCCGGGCATGAAAAAAGCCAGGCAGAGCCTGGCTTGGGAGGGAGCGGTACCGAAGAATTACTTCAGGCCGGCAGCGGCGCGCAGTGCGGCCGCCTTGTCGGTACGTTCCCAGGTGAATTCCGGCTCTTCGCGGCCGAAGTGGCCGTAAGCCGCGGTCTTGCTGTAGATGGGGCGCAGCAGGTCCAGCATCTGGATGATGCCCTTGGGGCGCAGGTCGAAGTGCTCGGCCACCAGCTTGGAGATCTGGTCGTCGGGGATCACGCCCGTGCCTTCGGTGTACACGGTGATGTTCATCGGGCGGGCTACGCCGATGGCGTAGGCCACCTGCACCTGGCACTGGCGTGCCAGACCGGCGGCGACCACGTTCTTGGCCACATAGCGGGCGGCGTAGGCTGCCGAGCGGTCCACCTTGGACGGGTCCTTGCCCGAGAAAGCGCCGCCGCCGTGGGGGCAGGCACCACCGTAGGTGTCCACAATGATCTTGCGGCCGGTCAGACCGCAGTCACCTTGCGGGCCGCCGATGACGAAACGGCCCGTGGGGTTGATCAGGTACTTGGTGTTCTGCAGCCATTCGTTGGGCAGCACGGGCTTGATGATCTCTTCGATGATGGCTTCGGTGAACGATGCCTTCATCTTGGTCGCGGTTTCCGACTGGTCGGGGCTGTGCTGGGTGGACAGCACCACGGTGTCGATGCTGTGGGGCTTGCCGTCCACATAGCGCATGGTCACCTGGCTCTTGGCGTCGGGGCGCAGGAAAGGCAGGCGGCCATCCTTGCGCAGCTGGGCCTGGCGTTCCATCAGGCGGTGGGCGTAGTAGATGGGGGCGGGCATCAGCTCGGGCGTTTCATCGCAGGCGTAGCCGAACATCAGGCCCTGGTCGCCGGCGCCGATGTTCAGTTCGTCGTCGCTGGCCTTGTCCACGCCCTGGGCGATGTCCTGGCTTTGCTTGTCATAGGCCACCAGCACGGCGCAGCCCTTGTAGTCGATGCCGTAGTCGGTGTTGTCGTAGCCGATGCGCTTGATGGTGTCGCGGGCCACCTGGATGTAGTCCACGTTGGCGCCGGTGGTGATTTCACCGGCCAATACCACCAGACCGGTGTTGGTCAGTGTCTCTGCCGCCACGCGGCTGTAGGGGTCTTGGGTGAAAATGGCGTCCAGAATCGCATCGGAAATCTGGTCCGCAACCTTGTCGGGATGGCCTTCCGAGACGGATTCGGAGGTAAAAAGAAAATCGTTCGCCATTGAATAAACTCCTGTTCTAGCCGATTGCGTTGCTCGGCCAAAGGAGTCGGGCGAACGCTTTAGCAGTTTTGTTTTACGTCGCCCTGCAAGTTGCTCTGTTAACTCGGCGACAGCCCCTATTCTAATGCTTTCCCTGTTTCGAATTTTTTCCGCGTTGCCATTGGGCCTGCTGCATGCCGTGGGTGCTGCCATGGGCTGGCTGGCATGGCTGCTGTCGCCCACCTACCGGCGCCGCTTCCTGGCCAACACTGCGCAGGCGGGCTACCGCTTCGGGGAGGTGGCCGCGGCGGTGGGGCATGCCGGTCGCATGGTGTTCGAGTCCCCGCGCCTGTGGGTGCGCACCACCCAGGTCAACACCATCCATGGGGCCGAGGTGGTGGAGCAGGCCTGGGCGCGCGGCAAGGGTATTCTGTATCTGACGCCGCATCTGGGCTGCTTCGAGCTGTCGGTGCAGGCCGCCGCGCAGCGCTGGTCGGGGGAGCATGGGCCCATCACCATCCTCTACCGTCCGGCCAAGCAGGCCTGGCTGGCCGAGCTGATGCTGACGGCGCGCAACCGCGCCGGCATCCAGGCGGTGCCCACCAATCTGTCGGGGGTGCGCCAGATGATCAAGGCCCTGCGCAAGGGCGAGGCCGTGGGCCTGCTGCCCGACCAGGTGCCTCCGGACGGCCAGGGGCAGTGGGCGCCGTTCTTCGGCAAAGAGGCCTACACCATGACGCTGGCTGCGCGCCTGGCGCTGCAGACCGGCGCCACCGTGGTGCTGGCGCGCTGCGAGCGCCTGTCCTGGGGGCGGGGGTTCGAATTGTTTTTTGAGGAAATGCCGGTGCCACTGTCTGACGAGCTGGAGGCTGCCGTGGTGCAGATCAACCAGGCCATGGAGCACACCATCCGCCAATGCCCGCAGCAGTATCTGTGGGGCTATGGCCGCTACAAGCTGCCACGCAAGGAAGCCGTGGCTGAAGCGGCCGCGCAGAAAGCCGACGCATGAACTGGAGCAAGCTGGGTATCGGCCTGATGCATGTCCTGGCCACACTGCCGCTGCCGGTGCTGCGTGGCATGGGGCGTGGACTGGGCCATCTGCTGTTTCTGCTGGCGCGCCCGCGCCGCAAGGTGGCGCTGCGCAATTTCGAGCTGTGCTTTCCGGAGGTGCCCGAAGCCCAGCGCAAGGCCTGGGCCAGGGAAAGTTTTGTGGTGTTCTGCCAGACCTTTCTGGATCGCAGCTGGCTGTGGTTCGGCTCCGAGGCGCTGGTGCGCAGCCGGGTCAAGCTGGTGGGTGCCACGCACGAGCTGGAGGGTGATACGCCGACCATCGTGTTTGCCCCCCATTTCTACAGCATGGATGCCGGCGGTCTGGCGCTGCCCTTGAACACCACGCGCGAATTCACCTCCATCTTCGCCACCAACCCCAACCCGGTGCTGGACGACTGGTTCATGACTGGCCGCCAGCGTTTTGGCAATGTGAAGATGCTCAACCGCGCCGATGGCGTGAAGCCCATCATCCAGTGCCTGCGCAAGGGAGGTCTGCTGTACCTGCTGCCGGACATGGACTATGGTCGCAACGATTCGGTCTTTGTGCCGTTCTTTGCCGTGCCCGAAGTGGCGACCATTCCCTCGCTGTCGCGCTTTGCCCGGCTGGGCAAGGCCAAGGTGGTGGCGCTGTACAACCGCATGACGCCCGAGGGCTATGTGGCCGAGCTCACCCCCGCCTGGGAGGACTTTCCCACCGATGACCATGTGGC
Organism: Comamonas sp. CMM03; assembly: GCF_019218715.1. Classification (NCBI taxonomy): domain Bacteria; kingdom Pseudomonadati; phylum Pseudomonadota; class Betaproteobacteria; order Burkholderiales; family Comamonadaceae; genus Comamonas; species Comamonas sp. CMM03. The sequence goes on from NZ_JAHUXB010000004.1 coordinate 97,748, forward strand.
CGACACCGCCCGCATGAACCGCGAGCTGGAAGCCGCCATCCGCACCATGCCGGCCCAGTACTACTGGGTGCACAAGCGCTTCAAGACGCGGCCCGAAGGCCAGCCTTCGCTGTACCGGTGATTCAGTGATTCACTGATTCACTGATTCAGTAATCCAAAGGCAGATCGGCTGTCGATGCACTCTGGGTCGGTGCGGGCGCCGTGCGGTGGGTGAGCGCGGACAGCAGCAGCTGGTGCAGGCTGCGGATCACCACCGCGGGCTGCTCGTGCACCAGCCAGTGGCTGGCACCGGGCACGGGCTCCACCGTCAGGTGGGGTACCCACTGCTCCAGACCGTTCAGCAGCTCGGGCCGCAGCGCCACATCGTCCATGCCCCACAGCACCTGGGTGGGCACGGGGGTGCTCAGCAGGCTGTCGGGTAGCTGGAGCTGCAGGATGCTGTGGTCCGCCTCCCGCGGCGGCACCAGAGGGCTTGCGCTGTAGTAGTGGCAGGCCGTGGCCAGTGACTGTTGCCAGTGCGCCAGGTAACAGGCCTGCAGCTCGGGTGTCAGCCAGTCGGGCAGGGTGCCGGCCGGTGTGCGAAAGAAGTCCCACAGCCGCCGTGCGCCATCGGCCAGCAGCTTGTCGGCCGCATCGGGGCGGCGCAGAAAATGCATGTACTGGCTGGCTGCCTGCTGGGCCGGGTTGTGCTGCAGCTCGCGCAAGAATGTGCCGGGGTGGGGGGCGTTGATGATCAGCAACTGCTCCAGCAGTTGCGGGTGCTGGATGGCCAGGTTCCAGGCCAGTGCACCCCCCCAGTCATGGGCGATCACGCAGGCGGCTGGCTGGCCCGGGCTTTCGCGCGCGATCAGCTCCACCAGGTCCTGCACCAGGGCTTTGGGGCGGTAGGCCGCCACGTCGGCCGGCTGGCTGGAGTGGCCGTAGCCGCGCAGGTCGGGCGCCACGCAGCGCCACCGGTCGGAAAATGGCGTCATCACGCCATCCCAGATGAAGGCCCCTTCTGGAAAGCCGTGCACAAACAGCAACAGGGGTTTTCCAGGGGCTCCGCAGGCCCTGCAGTCCAGCGTGATGCCCTGGGGCAGGTGATGGCGGATGGTTTCGATCATGGCACCTCCGTGAGTTGGCGCCATATTCCCCAAAGTGCGGGGCGGCGTCTATGCGGTATTGCGCGGGCTGGCGCTGTCCGCCGCCGGGGCGTCTGCTGCGTGGGCCGGTGTGGCGGGCGCCAGACCTTCGGGGTGGCACCAATGCCAGAGCAGCTGGGCCACATCGTCCACGCCCTGCCTCTTGAGGGCCGAGAACAGGCGCACCTCGCCACCACCGGCATTGAGCTTGGTGATGGACAGCACCTTGGCCTGCTCGGCGCGGGTCAGCTTGTCGGCCTTGGTCAGCAGCACCAGGAACTTCAGGCCCTGGGCCACGCGCGGGCGCAGGGCGTCCAGCAGGGCTTCGTCCAGTTCGGTAAGGCCCAGGCGGGGATCGCACAGCAGCACCACGGCGGTCAGGCTTTCGCGCTGAATCAGGTAGTTCAGCATCACCTGCTGCCAGCGCTGCTTGTCCGAGCGGGACACTGCGGCATAGCCATAACCGGGCAAATCGGCCAGCACGGCGTCGGTGACGCCCTGTTTCCCCAGGGAAAACAGGTTGATGTGCTGGGTGCGGCCCGGTTTCTTGGACGCGAAAGCCAATTGCTTTTGCTGCGTCAAAGTGTTGATGGACGTGGATTTGCCCGCGTTGGAACGGCCCACGAAGGCAATTTCGGGGACGGTAATTTCGGGCAATTGGTGGAGTTGGGCGGCGGTTGTCAAAAACCGTGCCGTATGCATCCAGCCCATGGCCAGTTTGGGATCAATCAACGCAGTTTCTTGACCCGCAGCAAAAGCGGGATTGATGTTGGTCATGGGGTATATCTATGCGAAAGGGCCTCATTGTAGAATCCAGAGGTTTCGCGCATATATAACCAGACCCTCGATCTTATGAAGCTGCTTGCCTCGTTGCTGACGGCTGCCGCATTGGCAGCACCCGCTCTTTCGGCCTTTGCGGCCGGTGAAACTTCCGCTAAGCCCGATCTGGCCAAGGGAGAGGCTAGCTTTACTGCCGTCTGTGCTGCCTGTCACGGCGCGGATGGCAATTCGTCTATTGTCGCTAATCCTAAATTGGCACACCAGCATCCAGAGTATTTGGTCAAGCAGCTGCAGGAGTTCAAGAACGACAAGCGCGCTGACCCGGTTATGAAGGGCTTTGCCAGCACGCTGTCCGATGGCGACATGCAGAACATTGCGGCCTGGCTGGCCAAGCAGCCCGCCAAGCCCGGCTTCGCCACCGACAAGGAGCTGGTCACCCTGGGCGAGCGCATCTACCGCGGCGGCATTGCCGACCGCAAGGTGGCGGCCTGCGTGGGTTGCCACAGCCCCAATGGCGCCGGCATTCCGGTGCAGTACCCGCGCCTGTCGGGTCAGCATGCGGACTACACCGTCAAGCAACTCCAATCCTTCCGGGATGGTGTTCGCAAGAACAGCCCGCAGATGAAGGACGTCGCTGCTAAGATGAATGATCGCGAAATCAAGGCGGTGGCCGACTATATTGCCGGCCTGCGCTGAAGCCAGGCTGCATGGCACACCAAGGTGTCGTGCATGCAGGGAACTAGCCGCCCAAAAATAAACCCAAACAGGCGGGTCCATCCACACAAGGGATGGCCCCGCCTGTTTTGCTTACGCGCCGTGTTGTGTGCTCCCCATGTCTGAATCCTCTCCCAGCGCCCGCTCCGACCAACGCTCGCATGTCCTGCGGTCGTTCATGGAGTTGTTGGCATCGATGCGCTTTGCCATTGCGCTGCTGACCATTATTTGTATTGCCTCGGTGATCGGCACCGTGCTCAAGCAGCACGAGCCGCTGGTCAACTACGTCAACCAGTTTGGTCCGTTCTGGGCCGAGTTGTTCCTGGCCATCAAGCTCAATGCGGTCTACAGCGCCTGGTGGTTTCTGCTGATTCTGGCTTTTCTGGTGACCAGCACCACACTGTGCCTGATGCGCCATGTGCCCAAGTACCTGGCCGACCTGCGCAACTACAAGGAAAACATCCGCGAGAAAAGCCTGCAGGCTTTTCACCACAAGGCCCAGAACATGCTGACCGAGTCGGCCGATGCGGCGGCCCAGCGCATTGGCGGCATGCTGGCGCGCGGTGGCTGGAAGGTGAAACTGCAGGAGCGCGACACCGCCGATGGCAAGGGTTACATGCTGGCGGCCAAGGCTGGAGCCGCCAACAAGATCGGCTACATCGCGGCGCACAGCGCCATCGTGCTGATCTGCCTGGGCGGTCTGCTGGATGGCGACATGGTGGTGCGCGCCCAGATGTGGTTTGGCGGCAAGACGCCTTACACCGGTGCAGGCCGCATTTCCGATGTGCCCGCCCAGCACCGCCTGTCGCTGAACAATCCCACGTTCCGCGGCAATCTGATGGTGGCCGAAGGCACACAGGCCGGCACTGCCATCCTGAGCCAGTCCGATGGCGTGCTGCTGCAGGAGCTGCCGTTTGCGGTAGAGCTCAAGAAATTCATCGTGGAGTACTACTCCACCGGCATGCCCAAGCTGTTTGCCAGCGAGGTGGTCATCCACGACCGGGAAACGGGCGAACAGCTGGAAAAGCGCATCGAGGTGAACCACCCGGCCAGCTACAAGGGCATCGAGATCTACCAGTCCAGCTTTGACGATGGCGGCTCCAGCGTGAAGCTGCGCAGCGTGCCGTTTGTGGCCGGCTCCAAGCCTTTCGGCGTGGAAGGCATCATCGGCAGCAGCACCCAGCTGGAGCAGGTGGGCGCGGCCAAGCAGATGGCGCTGGAGTTCACCGAGCTGCGCACCATCAACGTGGAGAATTTTGCCGCCCGCAAGAAGGCCGGCGACGCCGCCGTGGATGTGCGCAAGGTGGATTTGCGTAGCTCCATCGAGTCGCGCCTGGGCGCAGGCCACAAGACGGCCACCGAAAAGGAACTGCGCAACGTGGGCCCCAGCATCGGCTACAAGCTGCGCGATGCTTCGGGCCAGGCCCGTGAATACCAGAACTACATGCTGCCCGTGGACATGGGCGAAGGCGTGCCGGTGTTCCTGCTGGGCGTGCGGGAAACGCCGGCCGAGCCGTTCCGCTTCCTGCGGGTGCCGGCCGATGACCAGGGCAGCATGGACGGCTTCATGCGCCTGCGCGCCGCCCTGCAAGACCCTGCGATGCTGAAGGAGGCGGTGCAGCGCTATGCCCGCCAGGCGGTGGCATCGGACCGCGCGGACCTGCGCGATGCGCTGGCCCAGTCGGCCCTGCGTGCGGTGACCCTGTTTGCCGGTACGCCCGCAGCGGACGGCAAGCCCAATGGTGGCCTGCAGGCCATCTCGCAGTTCATGGAAGCCAGCGTGCCGGAGTCCGAGCGCGACCGCGCCAGCGAGGTGCTGATCCGTATCCTGAACGGCGTGTTGTTTGACCTGGCGCAGCTGTCGCGCGAAAAAGCCGGCCTCAAGCCGCTGGAGCCGGGCGAGCAGACGCTGTCCTTCATGACGCAGGCAGTGTTCTCGCTCAGCGATGCACAGTTCTACCCGGCGCCCATGGCCTTCATGCTGGAAGACTTCAAGCAGGTCCAGGCCAGCGTGTTCCAGGTGGCACGGGCCCCCGGAAAGAACATCGTCTACCTGGGCTGCTTCTTCCTGATTCTGGGCGTCTTTGCCATGCTCTATGTGCGCGACCGTCGCCTGTGGGTGTGGGTGGCGCCGGCAGGCCAGGGCAGCCAGGCCACGATGGCCCTGTCGACGAACCGCAAGACCATGGACACCGACCGCGAGTTCGCCCAACTGGCTGAGAAATTAATAGCAGCACCCGCTGCCACTGCAAACGCTACGGAGCGATCAGTATGAATACCGCAACCCCCACGACCACGACCATCTCCTTGAACGAAGGCTTTCTGGCCAAGCGCAACTGGATGGACTGGGTTTTTGCCGTGCTGGCCTTGGCTGGCGGGCTGTTTGCCTTCCAGCGCTATGGTGCGTTCATGGATGTCTATGAAAAGGCGATCCTGATCGGCACCATTCCCTGTGCCGTCTGGCTGGGCTGGTTCTGGCGTCCGCTGCAGAAGCTGATGGTGGTGGTGGCCGCGCTGGCATTGCTGGGGATCTGGCTCTACCAGGGCGCCGACGGGGTGGCGCACATCGACCGTGCGGATGCCGTGTTCGGCCTCAAGTACTTCCTCTCCAGCCAGTCCGCGATCCTGTGGATGTGCGTGCTGTGCTTCATCGCCACGGTGTTTTACTGGATCGGCCTGTTTGCCAAGGGCGAGCGCGACACCATGGGCATGCTGGGCTCGCGCATTGCCTGGGTGGCCGTGACCATGGCCCTGGTGGGTACCATGGTGCGCTGGTACGAAAGCTATCTGCTGGGCCCGGACATCGGCCATATCCCGGTGAGCAATCTGTACGAAGTGTTCGTGATGTTCATCTGGATGACCACGGTGTTCTACCTGTACTACGAACAGCAGTACAACACCCGCGCCCTGGGCGGCTTTGTGATGCTGGTGGTCAGTGCTGCCGTGGGCTTTCTGCTGTGGTACACCGTGGTGCGCGAGGCGCATGAAATCCAGCCGCTGGTGCCGGCCCTCAAGAGCTGGTGGATGAAGCTGCACGTGCCGGCCAATTTCATCGGCTACGGCACGTTCGCGCTGGCCGCCATGGTCTCGTTCGCCTACCTGATCAAGCAGCAGGCCGAGGAGACCAAGTGGTACAAGCTGGCGCCGCTATGGCTGCTGGGTGTGGCCCTGTGCTTCGAGCCGCTGGCCTTCCGCCAGAGCCAGGCCACGGGCAGCAGCTACTGGCTGGTCTATTTCGGCATCTCGGCACTGATCGTGGGCGCCATCCTGGCGGCCCGCAAGCCCATTGCCGCACGCCTGCCGGCCTTCGAGATCCTGGATGATGTGATGTACAAGTCCATCGCCGTGGGCTTTGCCTTCTTCACCATCGCCACGGTGCTGGGCGCGCTGTGGGCGGCCGAGGCCTGGGGCGGCTACTGGAGCTGGGACCCCAAGGAGACCTGGGCGCTGATCGTGTGGCTGAACTACGCGGCCTGGCTGCACATGCGCCTGATGAAGGGCCTGCGCGGCACGGTGTCGGCCTGGTGGGCCCTGGTGGGCCTGGCCGTCACCACCTTTGCCTTCCTGGGGGTGAACATGTTCCTGAGCGGCTTGCACAGCTACGGCGAGCTGTAAGTCGTGGGCCGTGGAGGCCCCACTGCAAAAAAAATGCGGAGTGCCTGGTGCGCGGACGCGGCGGATTTCAGACCGGAGACGGCCTGAAGAACCCACGGTCAGCGAACCAGGCACTCCGTTTTGTATGGGGCGCATGGCAGCGCGCTGTGGCCGTCACTGGGTTGCAAGGGTTGCACGGTGCTTCAGGGAACTGGCATGCGGGTGCATGATCTCACCCTGACGCTGCACCTCTGCACAGTTTTCGGAGCGCGACCATGAACACCTCCCGCACACGCACGGCTTTCCCTGTTTCTCCTGCTTTCCCTGCGCCTGCGGCCAGCGAGATCACGTCTCCTGCCGTTTATGCCCAGCGCCGTGCCTGGCTGCAGTGGGCGGCCAGTGGCGCGGCCGGCGCTGCCCTGGCCGGCTGGGCCGGACGTGATGCCCTGGCGGCAGCCAGCCCGGGCGGTGGCAAGCTGGCGGCCCTGCCGGGCGCCACATCGTCGGTGGCAGGCGCGGCGACCATGGAGAAGATCACGTCCTACCGGGACGCCAGCAGCTACAACAACTTCTATGAATTCGGGACCGGCAAGGACGACCCGGCCCGCTATGCCGATGCGCTGCCCATCCGTCCGTGGAGCGTGCAGGTGGAAGGGCTGGTGCACAAGCCGGGCACCTGGGCGCTGGAGGACCTGCTCAAGCTCAGCCCCATGGAGGAGCGCATTTACCGCCTGCGCTGCGTGGAAGGCTGGAGCATGGTCATCCCCTGGGTGGGTTACTCGCTGGCGGCGCTGATCCGCAAGGTGGAGCCGCTGGGCAGTGCCAGGTATGTGCAGTTCGTCACGTTGGCCGATGCCGAGCACATGCGCGGCCTGCGCTCGCGCGTGCTGGACTGGCCCTATACCGAAGGCCTGCGGCTGGACGAGGCGCTGCACCCGCTGACGCTGCTGGCCTTTGGCATGTACGGTGAAGTGCTGCCCACGCAGAACGGCGCGCCGGTGCGGCTGGTGGTACCGTGGAAGTACGGCTTCAAAAGCGCCAAGAGCATCGTCAAGATCCGCTTTGTGGAGGCCATGCCCGCCACGGCCTGGAACAAGGCCGCGCGCAACGAATACGGTTTCTACTCCAATGTGAACCCCGAGGTGCCGCATCCGCGCTGGAGCCAGGCCACCGAACGGCGCATCGGGGACGGCGGCTTGCTGGCACCCAAGCGCAAGACCCTGCTGTTCAACGGCTATGGCGACCAGGTGGCCGGCCTGTACGCCGGCATGGACCTGAAAAGCAATTTCTGATGGCACGCACTGCAGTGTCCGGGGGCGAGTCGGGCTGGCACGCTGCGCTGCAGCGGGCGCTGCTGTCGCGCGCGGCCAAGCCGGTGGTGTGGGGGCTGTGGCTGCTGCCACTGGCCTGGCTGGTATGGGGCGTGCTGGCCGACAGTCTGGGTGCCAACCCGGCGGAGGCCCTGATCCGCGGCACCGGCGACTGGGCCTTGCGCGCGCTGTGGCTGGCCTTGGCGGTGACGCCGCTGCGGCAGTGGCTGCGTCTGAATGCCTTGGCGCGCCTGCGCCGCCTGCTGGGGCTGTTCGCCTTTTTCTACGCGGTGCTGCACCTGGCGTGCTACGCCTGGCTGGACCAGGGCTGGGTGTGGGGCGATATCGTGGCGGATGTGCTGGAGCGCCCCTTCATTCTGGTGGGCATGCTCACCTTCGTGCTGTTGCTGGTGCTGGCGCTGACATCACCGCGTGTGGTGCTGCGCTGGCTGGGGGGCGTGCGCTGGCAGCGTGTGCACCGCATCGTGTATGGCGCGGGGCTGCTGGCCTTGCTGCATTTCTACTGGATGAGGACCGGCAAGAACGACACGGCGGAAGTGGCGGTGTATGGCGGCTTGCTGGCGGTGCTGCTGGGTTGGCGGATGTGGGCGCGGCGCAAGCCGGCAGCCCGATAGCCGGGCGGGCGCTCAGTGCGTGGTCTGGTCGCTGCGGGCCAGCGAAGGCGCTGGCGCAGGGGTCGGGGGCATGGTGCGGCGGGTCGTCAGATCGATGCGGTCGCGCGGCAACTGGTAGGCGCTGGCATCCATCAGGTCGATGCCGCAGGCCAGGCCGTCCAGCCACGCATAGAAGTCCGCGATCGCCTGGGCGCCCTGGATGGGCGCGCCATGCTGCGGCACCAGCATGTCCACGTCCAGCTGGCGGGCCATGGCGGTCCACAGGCGCAGGATCTTGTTGGACACCATGTAGCGGCGGTGAAAGGCTTCCATGTGGGGCAGATGCGGGGCCAGTTCGCGCACGGGCTGGCTGGCCTGTGTGCCCGAGACCATGGAGGCGCCCAGATCCCCGGTGAACAGGATGCGGCTGACCGGGTCGTAGAAGTGGAAATTGCCCTCTGCATGCAGAAAATGCGCTGGCACCAGCCACAGCGTGCTGCGGCCCAGCGGCAGGCGGGCGCCTTCGTCCGGCACGGCAATGATGCGGTCCTGGGTCTGCCCCACCTTGGTGAAATGCGGGGCAAAGCGTTCCCAGATGCGCGAGATGACCAGCATGGCACGGGTGCTGGTCAGCCACTGGTCCAGCGAGGCGATGATGTCCGGATCGGCATGTGAGGCCAGCAGGTACGACAACCGCGGCGGCGGGAAGTGGGGCGCCATGCTGGCAAACAGCCCGTGAAACGCCAGGTTGCCACCCGGGTCGATGAGGGCGCCCACACCATGGTCGATCACCAGGAACTGGTTGGACTGCACGGCCTGGCCGTCTTCTTCCACCAGGTCGGTGAACATCAGGCAGACATGCTGGGGATTGCGGTAAAGCTCGACAGCCATGGGGAAACTCCGGTCAGGAACAGGGGAGGGCAATGTATGCCGCCCCCCTGGCGTGCCGGTTGATGTGCCTCAAAAGCGAACCCGTACCACCAATTCTGGGGATGCCATGGGGCTGGCACCTCCATCAGCGCCTGGATGTCGTTGGGAATGGCTTCTGGCGACATTGCCGGGAGGCGTTGGCGCTCTCCCAGCCGCAGGGCATCATTGGCCGGCAGGTTTGCCGGGGGTGTCTGCCATCGGATTCAGGGTTTCGGGCAGGGTGGCACGCTGCGCGGCGGCCGGATCGGTCGGCAGATACAGCGGGCCACGCTGGCCGCAGCCCCACAGGGCTGCCGTACTGGCGGCAAGGACAAAAGTCCTGATTAGAATTTGGGAAGCTCTCAACATGTGCGAATTGTAATGACCGACCTTGAATTCTTGGACCGTGCGGAACAGCTGTTGCTGGCGGTCGAGCAGTCTGCAGACCGCATCAACGACACCTCCGATGCCGATGTCGACGCCCAGCGCGTAGGCGGGATGGTGACATTGGTGTTCCCCAACCGCAGCCAGATCATCATCAATCTGCAAAAGCCACTGCACGAAGTGTGGTTGGCGGCCAAGGCCGGTGGCTTCCATTTTCGCCTGGATGGGGAGCAGTGGCAGGACACCAAGGGGGCGGGTGAGTTCTTTGAACGTTTGAGCACCTACGCCTCCGAGCAGTCGGGGCTGGCGCTGTCATTCACCGCCCAGGGCTGACCGCGGCCCCTGGCCTTGGCACTCGGGGCCCCGGTGCAAGGCCTGGGTCTGGTGCCCAGCGTCCGTGGGACATAAAAAAACCGCATGCGTGGTGCATGCGGTTTTTTTTGTGCCTGGGGCCCGATCAGTTGCGGAACAGGTCCAGGATGCGGCTGCGTTCCTCGGGCGGCGGCGCGGTGGTGGCGCCTTCCGCTGCAGCATCGTCCATGCCGAGGCTGCTGACGCCGGCGTTGCGCGCGTATTCCTCGTAGAACCATTCACCGCCGACATTGACCACGCCAGGCGGCACGGGCATTTCGGCCACGGGAACGCCCTTGAGCGCGTGCTGCATGAAGTTGATCCACACTGGCAGGCTCAGGCCGCCGCCGGTTTCGCGGGAGCCCAGGTTGCGCGGGGTGTCATAGCCGATCCAGGTGACGGCTGCCAGCGTGGGCTGGTAGCCGGCGAACCAGGCATCCATCGCATCGTTGGTGGTGCCGGTCTTGCCATACAGGTCTGGGCGCTTGAGGGTGGCTTGGGCCTTGGCCGCCGTGCCCACGCGGGCCACATCCTGCAGCAGGCTGCTCATGATGAAGGCGTTGCGCGGCTCGATGGCCTGGGGCAGTTGCTCCAGCGGAGGCGCCGTGTATTCCGACAGCACGCGGCCCTTGTAGTCGGTGATCTTGGCGATCAGCCAGGGATTGACGCGGTGTCCGCCGTTGGCAAACACGGCGTAGGCGGCCGCCAGCTGCATCGGCGTCACCGAGCCGGCGCCCAGGGCCATGGTCAGGTAGGCCGGATGCTTGGCGGCATCAAACCCGAAGCGGGTGATCCACTCCTGGCCCTGCTTGGGGCCGACGGCCTGCAGCAGACGGATGGAGATCATGTTCTTGGACTTGTTCAGGCCCGTGCGCATGGTCATGGGCCCGTCGTAGCGGCTGTCGTAGTTCTTGGGCTCCCAGGGCTGACCACCGGTGACACCCGCGCTGAAGAACAGCGGGGCATCGTTGATCATGGTGGCGGGCGTGAAGCCTTTTTCCAGCGCGGCCGAGTAGATGAACGGCTTGAAGCTGGAGCCCGGCTGGCGCCAGGCCTGGGTGACGTGGTTGAACTTGTTCTTGTCGAAGTCAAAACCACCCACCAGGGCGCGGATGGCGCCGGTCTGCGGGGTCAGCGCCACAAACGCGCCTTCCACCTCGGGCAGCTGTGTGGCTTCCCAGCCGGCCTTGGTCTTGGCCACGCGGATCACGGCGCCAGGGCGCAGCTTGATATTGGGCGGCGCCTTGTCGCTCAGTCCGGATTGCACGGGTTTGAGGCCATCGCCCGTGATCTGGAGCTTCTCGCCATCCGGGCGCTGGGCCACGATCTTGCGGGCCGAGGCTTCCAGCACCACGGCGGCCAGCAGGTCGCCGTTGTCCGGGTGCGATGCCAGCGCGTCGTCGATCACATCTTCCTGGGCCTGTGCATCGGCCGGCAGGGCGACGAACTTCTCCGGACCTCGGTAGCGCTGGCGGCGCTCATAGTCCATCAGACCCTGGCGCAGCGCGTTGTACGCGGCTTCCTGTTCACCGGCATTGAGTGTGGTGTAGACGTTCAGGCCGCGCGTGTAGGCGTCATTGCCATACTGGGCAAACACCAGCTGGCGCACCATTTCAGCCACATATTCGGCGTGCACGCGGGTGTTGGCGGCACTCGAATTCTTCAGCTGCAGCGGCTCGGCGCGGGCCTGCTCGGCCTGCTGCGCCGTGATGAAGCCGTTGTCCTGCATGCGGTCGATGATGTACTGCTGGCGGATATGGGCGCGCTTGGGGTTGCTGATCGGGTTGTAGGCCGATGGTGCCTTGGGCAGGCCTGCCAGCATGGCCGCTTCGGCCACGGTGATGTCCTTCAGCGGCTTGCCGAAATAGGCTTCGCTGGCGGCGGCAAAACCGTAGGCGCGGTTGCCCAGGTAGATCTGGTTCATGTAGATCTCCAGGATCTGTTCCTTGGAGAGCAGGTGTTCCAGCTTGAAGGTCAGCAGGATTTCGTAGATCTTGCGGGTGTAGGTCTTCTCGGAAGAGAGGTACACATTGCGCGCCACCTGCATGGTGATGGTGGACGCACCCTGGCTCTTGACCCGGCCGAGGTTGGCCAGGGCCGCACGCAGCATGCCCTTGTAGTCCACGCCACCGTGCTCGAAAAAGCGGGTGTCTTCAATGGCCAGCACGGCGTCGACCATCACCTTGGGGATGTCGGCGATGGGCGTGAGTGTGCGCCGCTCTTCGCCAAATTCACCCAGCAAGGCACCCTCGGTCGAGTAGACGCGCAGGGGCAGCTTGGGCCGGTAGTCGGCCAGTTCGGAAACGTCTGGCAGGTTGGGATAGGCCATGGCCAGAGCCACGGCAACAGTCAGCAGAATGGCCACGAAGCCCGCTGCCATCACGCCCAAGAGCCACAGCAGCGACTTGGGAAGCCAGTGCATTTTTCGTGGGGACTTGGGGGAGGCGTTGGAGGTGGTCTTCTCGTTGTTCGGAGAGGAAGTAGGCATGTCGCTCCACGCAGAAGTGGGTAGGCATTATAGGAAGCGTGCTTTAAGCCAGGCTGAAACAGGTTGTGGCAGTTGCCCGACCTTGGAAACGACACCGCGTCAGGCCGCGTGTGCATGGTGCCGCGCAGCTTGACGGAAAATGGCGTCTGGCGCTGAGGTGGTGCTTGAACGCTAGGAAGCTAGGAAGAGATGGAATCCAACAGCAAGATCGTGGCATTGGTCGGCCTGCCCGGCTCGGGAAAATCAACCGTGGGACGGCATCTGTCCAAGCGCTGGGGGATTCCCTTCATCGACTCCGACCATGAAATCGAAGCGCGCACGGGCGGCCCGGTGCGCGACTTCTTTGCGGCCCACGGCGAGGCGGCATTTCGCGATCTGGAGCAGGCGGTGATTGCGCAGCTGTGTGCCGACAATGGCCAGGCCCGGATTCTGGCCACCGGCGGTGGCGCGGTGCTGCGCGAGGCCAACCGCCAGGTGCTGCACCAGCACTGCCATGTGTTCTATCTGAAGGCCTCGCCCGAAGAGCTGTACCAGCGCCTGCGCAACGACAAGACCCGGCCCCTGCTGCAGGTGGACGACCCGGCCCAGCGGCTGCGCGAGCTGTTCGAGGCGCGGGATGCCCTGTATGCCGAGATTGCGCACTACGTGATCGATTCGGCCCGCTTGTCTTCCCACCAGCTGCTGCACCGCGTGGCCATGCAGGCCGAGATGGCGGGCATTGTCCCGGCCCGCGCGCAGCCCTGAATGGGCGTCAACGGGCGCCACACGTAAAAAAGCGCTGCGGCCAGTGGACGCAGCGCCGGGTGGAAGAATGTGCCCGTCCGGTGGCGGGTCAGGCTGCCGGGGCCAGGGCGTGCAGCAGCTTGGCGTGGATGCTGCCAAAGCCGCCATTGCTCATGCAGACGATATGGTCGCCCGGCTGCGCGGCTTCCACGATCATGTTCACCAGGGTGGGCAGGTCGTTGCTGCTGCGGGCCGCTTCGCCCAGGGGGGCCAGGGCGCCGGAGACATCCCAGTCCAGTCCGGCGGTATGGCAGAACACCAGATCGGCCTCTTTCAGCGCCCAGGGCAGCTGGGATTTCATGGTGCCCAGCTTCATGGTGTTGCTGCGCGGCTCGAACACGGCCAGGATGCGCGGGCTCTGGCCCAGGCGTTTGCGCAGGCCTTCCAGCGTGGTGCGGATGGCCGTGGGGTGGTGGGCAAAGTCGTCGTAGACGGCAATGCCCTGCACCGTGCCGCGCAGTTCCATGCGGCGCTTGACGTTGTGAAAGCGCCCCAGGGCTTCGGCCGCCACCTGGGGCGACACGCCCACATGTTCGGCGGCGGCAATGGCCGCCAGCGCATTGAGCTGGTTGTGTACGCCAGTCAGCTGCCATTCCACGCGGGCCACCGAGCGGCCGCGTTGCAACACCTCAAAGGCGTGGGCCGGGCCTTCGGCGCTGAATTCCGATACGGCGCTGCCGAAATGCGTCACCTCGCTCCAGCAGCCCTGGTTCAGCACCCGTGTCAGCGATTCTTCCAGGCCGTTGCTCACAATGCGTCCCGTGGCCGGAACGGTACGCACCAGGTGGTGGAACTGGCGCTCGATCGCGCCCAGATCGTCAAAGATGTCGGCGTGGTCGAATTCCAGGTTGTTCAGCACGGCCGTGCGCGGGCGGTAGTGCACAAACTTGCTGCGCTTGTCGAAGAAGGCGGTGTCGTATTCATCCGCCTCGATCACGAACAGCGGGCGCTCCTGGCCGGCGGCCAACTGGCCCAGGCGGGCGCTGAGGCCAAAGTCCAGCGGCACGCCGCCGACCAGAAAGCCGGGCGTGAGGCCGGCGCATTCCAGGATCCAGGCCAGCATCGACGTGGTGGTGGTCTTGCCGTGTGTGCCGGCCACGGCCAGCACATGGCGGCCTTGCAGCACATGCTCGGACAGCCATTGCGGGCCGCTGGTATAGGGCAGGCCGGCATCCAGGATGGCTTCCATCAGCGGGAATTTGGGCGAACCGTCGGCCAGGCGTGCGCGGCTGACGACGTTGCCCACGACGAACACATCGGGCTTCAGCGCCAGTTGCTCCACGCCGTAGCCTTCAATCAGCTCGATGCCCAGGGCACGCAACTGGTCGCTCATCGGCGGGTACACGCCCGCGTCGCAACCGGTCACTTTATGGCCCGCCTCGCGTGCCAATGCAGCCACCCCGCCCATGAAGGTGCCGCAAATCCCCAGGATGTGAATATGCATGTGCCCAATTCTACGGGGCCGGCCATGCCGCGGCGGCGGTCACCGCGCATGGAATGCAAGCGGTTGCTACCAATTTTGCAGTGGCAGACATTTTTGGCAAGTCGCCCCATGCGGGCATGCTGCGGGGCGCAGCGGGGTACACCAACAGCGCCGACAGGGCCGAGGCCGGCAAGGACGCATGCGCAGGCGGGGGCGCATGCGACGTGCTCCTGGCCGCTGGTGCAGGGGTATCCCGGACTGGGCCACAATGGGTCCATGTCTGTACCGTCCATTGCCGATGAAATCGCCCAGACCGCTGCCCGACTGGTGGTGGAAGAGGGGCTGGAGTGGGGCCCTGCCAAGCGCCGTGCCGTGCGCCAGCTGGGCTTGCCGCAGCGCACCCCCTTGCCGGACAACGACCGGGTTGAAGCCGCGGTGCGGGAATATATCGAGCTGTTCTGCGCCGATACCCAGCCCCAGGAGCTGCGCGCGCTGCGCGAGCTGGCCGTGGTGTGGATGGAGCGGATGGCGCCGTTTCGCCCCTATCTGGCCGGAGCGGTATGGCGCGGCACGGCCACCCGGCTGTCGGACATCTATATCCAGATGTTCTGCGATGACCCCAAGTCGGCCGAAATCGCGCTCATCGACCACAACGTGCAGTACGACGTGACCCAGGTCACGGGCTTCCATGGCGAGACCGTGGATGCCCTGAGCATCAGCAGCTTCTGCAAGCCCCTGAATGAAGCCGTCGGGGTGCACCTGATGGTCTACGACTTCGACGATCTGCGCGGCGCGCTCAAGCCCGATGGGCAGGGCCGCACCGCGCGGGGCGAGGTGACCGCGCTGCGTGCGCTGCTGGATGCGGAGGCCGCCGCATGAGCCCCGCACCCCATACCCCGCAAGAGACCGTGCAGCCCGGGCGCCGCCGCTGGCTGGTGGCCGGCGTGGCGGGCGGCGCTGCCGTGGCCGGCGCTGGCTGGGCCTGGTGGCGCAGCAGTGCAGCGCCTTCGCCCAATGCCGCGGCGGAGCAGGCCTTCTGGGCCTTGCAGCTGCAAACGCCAGAGGGCGCACCGCTGGCGCTGCAGCAGTTTGCCGGCAAGCCTTTGCTGGTGAATTTCTGGGCCACCTGGTGTCCGCCCTGTGTGCGGGAGCTGCCGCTGCTGTCCCGCTTTGCGCAGGAGCAGCCGCAGGTGCAGTTGCTGGGTCTGGCCGTGGACCAGGCGGCGCCGGTGCAGAAATTCCTGGCGCGCCAGCCGCTGGCATTTCCGGTGGCCATGGCCGGGGCGGGCGGCAGCACGCTGACGCGGACCCTGGGCAATGTCACAGGGGGGCTACCTTTCTCTATCTTGTTCGATACAAGAGGAAATGTGAAGCAACGTAAAATAGGCGAGTTGAGCAGCGCCGATCTGCAGCAGTGGGCCCAGTCCCTATAGCTGATTTGGCGCAAGCGAGTGCAGAAATGCGAAGCTTTACCATGTTGGCGTTCGCTAAAAATGCAGCCCAATGTGCGGAGAAGGGCGAAATTAGGGTAAATTCGCGCCCTACTTAGTTTTAGCCGTTGGAGCTTCCATGGATCTGCGAAAACTCAAAACCCTGATTGATCTGGTGTCCGAATCGAATGTGTCGGAGCTGGAAATCACCGAAGCCGAAGGCAAAGTCCGTATCGTCAAGGGCGGTGGCGCCGTGGTGCAGCAGTTTGTGGCTGCACCGGTGCAAGCCGCTCCCGCCGCTGCGGCACCTGCTGCTGCCGCACCCGCTGCCGCCGCTGCGGTCGCTGAATTGCCCGCACCTGTGGTGGGCCATCAAGTGAAGTCCCCCATGGTGGGCACGTTCTACCGTTCTGCCAGCCCAGGCGCCAAGGCGTTTGTCGACGTGGGTGCCCAGGTCAAGGAAGGCGACACGCTGTGCATCATTGAGGCCATGAAGATCCTCAACGAGATCGAAGCCGACAAGTCCGGCACCGTGACCCGCATCCTGGCCGACAACGGCCAAGCCGTGGAATACGGACAACCGCTGTTCGTGATCGAGTGATCTGCCAGGGCCCACAGGGTCAGCGGACTGTGCCGCTGCCCTGCGGATTCCACGGTTCGCCCTGACAGGGCGAGGAACAACGAGGACCTCCATGTTTAAGAAAATTTTGGTTGCCAACCGGGGTGAAATTGCCCTGCGCATCCAGCGTGCTTGCCGCGAAATGGGCATCAAGGCCGTGATGGTCTACTCGGAAGCCGACCGCGAAGCCAAGTACGTCAAGCTGGCCGACGAAGCCGTGTGCATTGGCCCGGGCCCGTCGCCTCTGAGCTACCTCAATATGCCGGCCATCATCTCGGCTGCCGAGGTGACCGATGCCGAAGCCATCCACCCCGGTTATGGCTTCCTGAGCGAGAACGCCGACTTTGCCGAACGTGTCGAGCAAAGCGGTTTCGCCTTCATCGGCCCCACGGCCGATTCCATCCGCATCATGGGTGACAAGGTTTCGGCCAAGCAAGCCATGATCAAGGCGGGCGTGCCCTGCGTGCCCGGATCGGACGGCGAACTGCCCGAAGACCCGGCCCAGATCCGCCGCATCGCCAAGGCCATCGGCTACCCGGTGATCATCAAGGCCGCTGGTGGCGGTGGTGGCCGCGGCATGCGCGTGGTGCACACCGAAGCCGCCCTGGTCAATGCCGTGCAGATGACCAAGGCCGAAGCCGGTGCTGCCTTCGGCAATCCTGCGGTTTACATGGAGAAGTACCTCCAGAATCCACGCCACATCGAAATCCAGGTGCTGTGCGACCAGCACAAGAACGCGGTGTACCTGGGCGAGCGCGACTGCTCCATGCAGCGCCGCCACCAGAAGGTGATCGAGGAGGCTCCGGCCCCCGGTATCCCCCGCCGCCTGATCGAGAAGATCGGCGAGCGCTGCGTGGCTGCCTGCAAGAAGATCGGCTACCGCGGTGCGGGCACGTTCGAGTTCCTGTACGAGAACGGCGAGTTCTACTTCATTGAAATGAACACCCGCGTCCAGGTGGAGCACCCGGTGACCGAATCGATCACCGGCGTGGACATCGTGCGCACCCAGATCATGGTGGCGGCCGGCGACAAGCTGCCCTTCACCCAGCGCCAGATCAACACGCAGATGCGCGGTCACGCCATCGAGTGCCGCATCAACGCCGAAGATCCGTACAACTTCATGCCTTCGCCCGGCCGTGTCACCATGTGGCACATGCCTGGCGGTCCTGGCGTGCGTGTGGACTCGCACGTGTACAACAACTACTTCGTGCCGCCCAACTACGACTCCATGATCGGCAAGCTGATCGTGTACGGTGACACCCGCGAGCAGGCCCTGGCCCGCATGCGCACGGCGCTGTCGGAAGTGGTGGTCGAAGGCATCAAGACCAATGTGCCCCTGCACCAGGACCTGATGGTGGACGCCAAGTTCATGGAAGGCGGCACCAACATCCATTACCTGGAGCAATGGCTGGAACACCGCAAAAAGCGCTGATCCACCACGGTAGATGACCAGCATGCTGGCCCTTGGCAACGGGGGCCAGCATTTCGTTTTTCAGCCCAAGGAGTTGCCTTATGCATGAGCTGAGCCTGATGTGCCCGGAAGACCGGGTGGAAGATGTGAGCGATGCGCTCGATGCGCTGGATGCCCTGAGCGTGTCCGTGGAGGACATGGACGCCCAGACCGAAGCGGAACAGGCGCTGTTCGGCGAGCCTGGCATGCCACCCCCCAAGGATGGCTGGAACCGCAGCCGCATCGTGGCCTTGTTCCCCGATGAAGCCGCCGCCCGGCAGGCGCAGGACCTGCTGGTGCTGCAGGATTTCTTTGGCGGCTGCCAGGTCCTGGGCATCCAGGAAGTGGAAGCCCAGGACTGGGTGCGGCTGACGCAGTCGCAGTTCCAGCCAGTGGACATCACCCCTGAGTTCTGGATCGTGCCCACCTGGCACGAGATGCCCGAAGCCGCCAAGGTCAGCATCCGCCTGGATCCGGGCCTGGCCTTCGGTACCGGCACCCACCCCACCACCCGCATGTGCCTGCGCTGGATTGCCACGCAGCCGGCAGGCAGCCTGGGCCGTACGCTGGACTATGGCTGCGGCTCCGGCATTCTGGCCATCGGTGCGGCCAAGTTCGGCGCGCCAGCGATTGATGCGGTGGACATCGATCCCGATGCCGTGGTCTCCTGCGAGCTCAATGCCCAGGCCAATGCGGTGCAGCTGAACGCCGGCCTGCCCGACAAGGCCCAGGGCCAGTACCAGACGGTGTTGGCCAACATCCTGGCGACGCCGCTGCGGATGCTGGCGCCGCTGCTGTGCAACCATGTGCAGGCCGGTGGCCATCTGGTGCTGGCCGGTATCCTGGAGCGCCAGGCGGATGAGCTGAAGCAGGCCTATGCACCCTATGTGCAGCTGGATGTGAGCGACAGCGAAGACGGCTGGATTCTGATGACGGCCCGCAAGGCCTGAGCCGCACGCACAGCTTCTTTTGGGCTGTGACTGTCTGCCCCCCGCGGGTTGCGGGTGTGGCGGGCGGGCGGCCTGCTTCTACAATCGGTGCGCCATGAGCCAGATCACCACCTGTCCTTCCTGCAGCACGCGTTTTCGCGTGGTGGCAGACCAGTTGCGCATTTCCGATGGCTGGGTGCGCTGCGGTCAGTGCCAGGAGGTGTTCGACGCGCGCGACCACCTGGATGCGGTGGTTGCCGTGGAGCCTGCGGCGGCGCCGGAGCCCGTGCCGGCAGCCCCTGCCGTTCCGGACGCTGTGGCGCACACCGGTGTGGCCGGTGCGTCTGCCGTGCCAGCCGTGCAAGCCATGCCTGTGGCACCCTTTGCCGAGGAAGTGGTGACCGAGCCTGAGGGCGAGGAGCCATCGCTTCCAGCGCCCGACATGCCGGTGCCTGCGCCGGTCGTGCCACCCGCTCCGGGTTATGAGCTGCCGGCGCCGCAATGGTCGGACGATCCCGAGCTGCCGGAACCTCCGGCAGCGCATGAAGAGCCAGAGCCTGAGGTGGCGCAGCCGCTGCGTCCATCGCATGCAGCGGTGGAGCCGGACCATTTTTCAGATCCCGAGCCGGCGCTGCAGTCGCCATCGGTCGCGCCTGCAGCGCCGGCGTCGGGGCGCACAGACCCCGTATGGAATGCCAGCGCGGCGGCACCGGCTGAGGTGGCAAGGCAGGAGCCCTCGGCATCCGCGGAGGCCTTGACTGACGCGTGGGCCGCTGCCGACCGCTATGGCCTGCAAGGTGCAGCACCGGCACAGGACGGGCGCTCGGATGCCGAGCCCGAGGGGCCGAATTCTGTGCAGGAAGCGGCGGATAGGGTGGACGCATCCACACCGGTGCTGCCGGCAGAGGCGGCGGAGGCGGCCGAGGTGGTGACCCATGCTGCGGAGCCCGCGGATGCCGGAGCTGCAATGCCGCCGGTGGATGCCATTGAATCTGCGGCACAGAAGCTGGCGCAGTCCGAAGCCGCAATCGCCTCCGCGGCAGCACCGGCATTTCCGTTTGCCGAACCGGTGGACGATGACGATCCGCTGGTGCTGGACTCTTCACTGGAGCCGGGTTTTGTGCGCGATGCACGGCGCAAGGCCTGGTGGCAAAAGCCCGTGGTGCGGGTCGCCATGGGCGCGAGCGTCGTGGTGCTGCCGGTGGCGCTGGTCCTGCAAGTGGCCTTGCATGAGCGCAACGCACTGGCGGCCTGGCAACCCAGCCTGCGGCCGGCACTGGAGTTCATGTGCACGGCCCTGCAGTGCAAGCTGGGGCCGCGCCAGCAGATTGGCGCCATGGTGGTGTCGGGCTCCACGTTTGCCAAGGGCGAGCGCGAGCGTGCCTACCAGCTGAGTCTGAGCATACAGAACCGCGCCGGCACGCCCGTGGGCATGCCGGCCGTGGAGTTGACGCTGACCGATGCCCAGGACCAAGCCATCGCCCGCAAGGTGATTCAGGCCAAGGAGCTGGGCGCACCGCCAGAACTCAAGGCCGGTGCCGAGTGGAGCGGCACGGTGCCGGTGACCACCGAAGGTTTGAACCTGCAGGTGTCAGGCTACCGCGTGCTGCTGTTTTACCCCTGATTTTTTTCTTTCAAGGATTTCCCATGCCTGCATTGATTTGCGGATCCCTGGCCTTTGACAACATTATGACCTTCGAAGGTCGCTTTGCAGACCAGATCATGCCGGAGCAGCTGCACATCCTGAATGTGTCTTTCCTGGTGCCTTCGCTGCGCCGTGACTTCGGTGGCTGCGCCGGCAACATCGCCTATGCGCTGCAGCAGCTGGGTGGTCAGCCCTTGCCCATGGCCATGGTCGGCAGCGATGGCGCGGACTACCTGGCACGCATGCAGGCGCAGGGCATCGACACCCGCCATGTGGGCCAGGTGCAGGATACGCACACGGCCCAGTGCATGATCATGACCGACCGTGACAACAACCAGATCGCGGCCTTCCACCCCGGTGCGATGTCGCTGGCCCATCAGAACGTGATCACCGCGGAATGCGGTGCCCGGATCGCCATCATCTCGCCCGACGGCCGTGATGCCATGCTGCAGCATGCGGCACAGCTGGCCCAGGCCGGCATTCCTTTTGTGTTTGATCCCGGCCAGGGCCTGCCCATGTTCAACGGGCAAGAGCTGCTGCAGTTCATCGACCAGGCGTCCTGGGTCACCGTCAACGACTACGAAGGCAAGATGCTGTGCGACCGCACCGGGCTGTCGCTGGAGGCCCTGTCGCAAAAGGTGCGCGGCCTGGTGGTGACCTTGGGGGCGGAAGGCTGTGAAGTGTGGGAACAGGGCGTGCGCACCCTGGTGCCTGCGGTCACCCCCGCTGCCGTGGTGGACCCCACAGGATGTGGCGATGCCTGGCGCGCTGCCTTGCTGTACGGTCTGGAGCAAGGCTGGTCGCTGGCGCAATGTGCCGAGCTGGGCAACCAGGTGGGCGCAGTCAAGGTGGCACACCGTGGCCCGCAAAACTACACCCTGGAGCAGTTGCGTGACAGCCTGCTGGCGGCCTGATGCCCCAGCGCTGACCCCATGAAAAAAGCCCGCATCTGCGGGCTTTTTTCATGGGCGATGGCCGCAACGGCCAATGCTTCAGGGCTTGCCGCCGGTAGGGAAGGGCCAGGCAGCCTGGGGTGCCAGCGCTGTCTGTGCCACAGGCGCAGCAGCTACGGCAGGCGCAGCAGCAGCCTTCTTGGCAGGGGCAGCCTTCTTGGCAGCAGCAGGTGCAGCGGCCTTCTTGGCGGCAGCAGGCGCAGCGGCCTTCTTGGCAGCAGCAGGCGCAGCGGCCTTCTTGGCAGCAGGCGCAGCAGCCTTCTTGGCAGCAGGTGCAGCGGCCTTCTTGGCAGCAGGTGCAGCGGCCTTCTTGGCAGGAGCAGCCTTCTTGGCGGCAGCAGGCGCGGCAGCCTTCTTGGCAGCAGGTGCAGCGGCCTTCTTGGCGGCAGCAGGCGCAGCGGCCTTCTTGGGTGCAGCGGCCTTGGCGGTGGTGGCCTTCTTGGCGGCGGCCTTGGGAGCTGCAGCCTTAGGAGCGGCGGCCTTCTTGGCAGCAGGAGCAGCGGCCTTCTTGGGCGCAGCAGCCTTGGCGGTGGCGGCCTTCTTGGCGGCGGCCTTGGGAGCTGCAGCCTTGGGAGCGGCGGCCTTCTTGGCAGCAGGAGCAGCAGCCTTCTTGGGCGCAGCAGCCTTGGCGGTGGTGGCCTTCTTGGCGGCGGCCTTGGGAGCAGCGGCCTTCTTGGCAGTAGCAGGAGCAGCAGCTTTCTTGGGCGCAGCAGCCTTGGGAGCGGTAGCCTTCTTGGCAGCAGGTGCAGCGGCCTTCTTGGGAGCTGCGGCCTTAGGTGCAGCAGCCTTGGGAGCGGCAGCCTTCTTGGCAGCAGGTGCAGCAGCCTTCTTGGGAGCAGCAGCCTTGGCGGTGGTGGCCTTCTTGGCAGCGGCCTTGGGGGCTGCGGCCTTGGGGGCTGCGGCCTTGGCGGCGGTCTTCTTCACTTCTGCCTTGACGGCAGTTTTCTTGGTGCTTTCGCTGCCGGTGGTGGCAGCCTTTTTCGCTGCGGTTTTCTTTGCAGTTGCCATCATCTTCTCCTTCGTTGGTTTATACAAAGCGCTGTTTGCGATTGGAACGCAGGGCGTGATCCTGTGCGCCGTGGAGGGATTCAACGCAACACGCATAAAAGCGCCCCATGCCACCAAATTCGCAAAAGCAGTTGATGGCATGGGGCGCATTATGAATTTTCTTGTAGCACTTGAGGAGGTATTAATCCCAAGAAAGTGCACCTCCGGACTGATATTCGATGACTCGTGTCTCAAAGAAGTTACGTTCCTTCTTCAAATCGATCATTTCACTCATCCAGGGGAACGGATTTTCTTCACCCGGGAACAGCTCTTCCAAACCGATTTGTGTGGCGCGGCGATTGGCGATGTAGCGCAGATAGCCCTTGAACATCGATGCATTCATGCCCAGCACACCGCGTGGCATGGTGTCTTCGGCATATTGGTATTCGAGCTCGACGGCCTTGCGGAACAGCTCGTTGATCTCTTCCTTGAATGCAGGGGTCCACAGGTGCGGGTTCTCCAGCTTCAACTGGTTGATCAGGTCGATGCCGAAATTGCAGTGCATGGATTCATCGCGCAGGATGTACTGGTACTGCTCGGCAGCGCCCACCATCTTGTTCTGGCGGCCCAGCGCCAGGATCTGCGTGAAGCCCACGTAGAAGAACAGACCTTCCATCAGGCAGGCAAACACGATCAGGCTCTTGAGCAGGGTCTGGTCGGTTTCCGGTGTGCCGGTGTGGAAGTTCGGGTCC
The DNA here is from genome assembly GCF_019218715.1 of Comamonas sp. CMM03. NCBI lineage: Bacteria > Pseudomonadati > Pseudomonadota > Betaproteobacteria > Burkholderiales > Comamonadaceae > Comamonas > Comamonas sp. CMM03. The sequence goes on from NZ_JAHUXB010000004.1 coordinate 120,987, forward strand.
ATGATCGCTTCGATGAAGGGGATCAGAAACTCGTCCTTGTTGCGGATGGACTCGACCTCGTTGTACGCATTGAAGATCTCGCCTTCGTCCAGACCTAGCGACTCCACGATGTACTGGTAGGCGTGGGTGTGGATGGCTTCCTCGAAGGCCTGGCGCAGCAGGAACTGGCGGCATTCCGGTGCGGTGATGTGGCGGTAGGTGCCCAGCACAATGTTGTTGGCCGCCAACGAATCGGCGGTCACAAAGAAGCCCAGATTGCGTTTGACGATGCGGCGCTCGTCTTCAGTCAGGCCATTGGGGCTCTTCCACAGCGCGATGTCGCGCGTCATGTTCACTTCCTGCGGCATCCAGTGGTTGGCGCAGGTGGCCAGGTACTTTTCCCAGGCCCACTTGTACTTGAAGGGCACCAGCTGGTTGACGTCGGTCTTGGCGTTGATGATGCGCTTGTCGGCCGCGTTCACACGCTTGTGGGTGTTGGTGGATGCGCCGCTTTCCGCGCTGCTGGCGGAAGGGGCAAGGGTGTCGTCGTCAAAACTCAGCATGGTGTATTCCTTGGAGGGAGCAGCTGGGTGCGTTCATTGCCATCCAGCTTTTTCGATTCATCGATGTCACAAGTGTGGCGGCAGGCGGCACATGGGCGCGTTGCATTTCGCCGTCGCCGGGGGCATGCAGCCCCCGAGGGCCTCGCCCGCTCTGGCGTCTGGCGTCTGGCGCCAAAGCGGGGGTGCACCGAACGCTGGGCGCCCTGTGCACCGGGAGGCATCTGCCGTTACTGGCAGGCCTCGCAGCCGGGGTCGTCGATCGCGCAGAACTTGATGTCCGTGGCCGGTGCCTGCTGGGCGCGGGCGGCGGCTGCGGCTTTTTCCAGCGCGCTCATGGAGGCCATGGCGGCGGGAGCGTTGGCCGACACGGCATTCAGCACACGGCTTTGGACCGTGGACTTCTCCACGTGGGTGGCGCTGATGGTGCGCAGGTAGTAGGTGGTCTTCAGACCACGCTGCCAGGCCAGCAGGTAGGTGTCGTGCAGCTTCTTGCCGGATGCACCCGCCATGTAGATGTTCAGGCTCTGGGCCTGGTCGATCCACTTCTGGCGGCGGCTGGCAGCCTCCACCAGCCAATGCGGTTCCACTTCGAAGGCGGTGGCGTACAGCTGCTTGAGGTCGTGCGGCACGCGCTCGATGGGGCGCAGCGAACCGTCAAAGTGCTTCAGGTCCATGACCATCACTTCGTCCCACAGGCCCAGCTTCTTCAGGTCACGCACCAGGAACTGGTTGATGACGGTGAATTCGCCGGACAGGTTGGACTTGACCGACAGGTTGCCGAACGAGGGCTCGATGGAGGCGTCCACCCCCACGATGTTGGAGATGGTGGCCGTGGGCGCAATGGCCACGCAGTTGGAGTTGCGCATGCCGTCGGCCTGGATCTTGGCGCGCAGCGCTTCCCAGTCCAGACGCACGGTGCGGTCCACGTCCACATAACCGCCGCGTTCCTTTTCCAGCAGGTTCAGCGAATCCAGCGGCAGGATGCCCTGCGACCACAGCGAGCCCTGGTAGCTGGAGTAGGTGCCGCGCTCCTTGGCCAGCTCGGTCGATGCCCAGTAGGCGTAGTAGCAGACCGCTTCCATGGCGGCGTCGGCAAACTCCACGGCAGCCTGGCTGGCGTAGGGGGTGCGCATTTCATACAGCGCATCCTGGAAGGCCATGATGCCCATGCCCACCGGGCGGTGGCGCATGTTGGAGTCGCGGGCCTTGTCCACGGCGTAGTAGTTGATGTCGATCACGTTGTCCAGCATGCGCATGGCCGTGGTGATGGTCTTGCGCAGCTTGGCGTGGTCGATGGCGCCGTTGGTGATGTGGCGTGCCAGGTTCACGGAGCCCAGGTTGCAGACGGCGGTTTCGCTGTCGCTGGTGTTCAGCGTGATTTCCGTGCACAGGTTGGAGGAGTGCACCACGCCCACATGCTGTTGGGGCGAGCGGATGTTGCAAGGGTCCTTGAACGTGATCCAGGGGTGGCCGGTCTCGAACAGCATGGACAGCATCTTGCGCCACACATCCACGGCGGGCACGCGCTTGAACAGCGTAATTTCGCCGGTCTGGGTCTTGGCTTCGTAGGCGGTGTAGGCCTTCTCGAAAGCCTGGCCGAACAGGTCGTGCAGCTCGGGCACGTCGGAAGGCGAGAACAGGGTCCAGTCGCCCTTTTCCACCACGCGCTTCATGAACAGGTCGGGAATCCAGTTCGCCGTGTTCATGTCGTGGGTGCGGCGGCGGTCATCGCCAGTGTTCTTGCGCAGTTCCAGGAATTCTTCGATGTCCAGGTGCCAGGTTTCCAGGTAGGCACAGACAGCGCCCTTGCGCTTGCCGCCCTGGTTCACCGCCACAGCCGTGTCGTTGACCACCTTCAGGAAAGGCACCACGCCTTGCGATTCGCCGTTCGTGCCCTTGATGCGGGCGCCCAGGGCGCGCACATTGGTCCAGTCGTTGCCCAGGCCGCCGGCAAACTTGGACAGCAGCGCGTTTTCCTTGATGGCGTCGTAGATGCCGCCCAGGTCGTCGGACACAGTGGTCAGGTAGCAGCTCGACAGCTGCGAACGCAGCGTGCCGCTGTTGAACAGCGTGGGCGTGGAAGACATGAAGTCGAACGAGCTCAGCAGTTCGTAGAACTCGATGGCGCGGGCATCGCGGTCGGACTCCTGCAGCGCCAGGCCCATGGCCACACGCATGAAGAAGCTCTGCGGCAGTTCGATGCGCGTCTTACGCACGTGCAGGAAGTAGCGGTCGTACAGCGTTTGCAGACCCAGGTAGTCGAATTGCTGGTCGCGCTCGGCCTTCAGTGCCTTGCCCAGGCGGGGCAGGTCGAACTTCAGCAGCTCTGGGTTGAGCAGCTCGTTGTCCACGCCCTTCTGGATGAATCCGGGGAAGTAGTCGGCATAGGCTGCGTCCATGTCGGCAGGCTGCACATCGCGGCCCATGACTTCGCGCACGATGGTGTGCAGCAGCAGGCGGGCGGTGACATAGGTGTAGTCGGGATCGGTCTCGATCAGGGTGCGGGCGGCCAGGATGGCGGCCTTGTAGACCTCGGCCAGCGGCACGCCGTCGTAGAGATTGCGCAGCGTCTCGCTCAGGATGGGCGCAGCGGAGATATCGGGGTTCAGGTTGCGGCAGGCAGCTTCAAACAGGGCCTGCAGGCGTTCCTGGTCCAGCGGCTGGCGCTGGCCGTTGTCGGTCACGTGCAGCGTGGGCTTGGGGGCTGCAGCGGCTGCGGCTTCTTCCTCGGCCTTCTTCTTGGCGGCGGCGCGTTCCTGGTTGCGGGCTTCGCGGTACAGCACATAGGCGCGGGCCACATCCTGGTGACCGCCACGCATCAGACCCAGTTCCACATGGTCCTGGATGTCTTCAATGTGGAAGGTGCCGCCGCCCGGACGCGAACGCACCAGGGCGCGGATCACGGCGTGGGTCAGGCTGTCGACGGTTTCGCGCACGCTGGCGGATGCAGCGCCCTGGGCGCCGCGCACGGCCAGGAAGGCCTTGGTGGCGGCGGTGGCGATTTTCTGCGGAGCAAAAGGCACGACATCGCCACTGCGGCGGATCACCTGGTAGGTCTCCAGCGCTACCTGGGTGGTCGTGGGCTGGTCGGCAGACAGGGTATTCGGTGCGTCTTGCATGGGTTCCTCTTGATTGGGATGGCGGGGCCGACGGCGGTGGGGCCCTGCGTCTGAATGCGGTAGTTGCAACAAGATGTTGCACACTAGATGTAGTGGTCGATTGATTGCCGAGCACTAGGGGTAGTGTACTGCGCAGGCCTGTGCTGCCAAGCCGGAAGCGGGAAAAAATCTGTGGCGTCAGGGGCTTGACACGCTGGCAGCGCCCGCCCGCTGGTGCTTTTCCGGCGAAAGTCCGCAAGCCATGCGGGGTGGCAGGCCATGGCGCCGGGCAATGGCGCACCAGCATTGCGTGCACCGGTGGTCCGGGGGCGTGTCTGCCGCCCGGGCGTCGCGTTTTGGCTGCAGCCTGCGGTCAATGGGGATTGACGCCGCGCATGGGGGCGAAAGTCTGCCTACCCATGCCGTCACGGCGCGCTGTGGCAGGGGGGTGGGTACGCACCAAGCAGAAGGAGAAGGCGCCGTGGCGGGCGGTGCGCGGCATGGGCACAGCGCAATGACCTTGCTGGCGGCGTGGAACGCACGCAGGGGGCTAGGCCGGCGGAAACTGCCAATCCGGGTGGCGGGTCTGCAAGGGGTGCTGCAGGCGCGGCCAGTCAAAACCGGGGCCGGGGTCCTGCTTGCGGCCGGGGGCAATGTGCTCGTGGCCGGCGATGTGCTGCAGCGGGTAATGCTGGCCAATGGCTTCGCTCAGCTGCAGCAGGCTGGTGTACTGGGCGTCTTCAAAGCCCAGGCCCTCCAGGCCTTCGAGCTCGATGCCGATGGAGTCGTCATTGCAGTTGCCGCGCCCGCGCCAGCTGGACTGGCCGGCATGCCAGGCGCGCGCGTCGGCACTGACAAACTGCCAGATTTGGCCTGTGCGCTCGATGAAGAAATGCGAGGACACCTCCAGCCCGCGAATGCCCTGGAAGTAGGGGTGGGCGTCCCAGTCCAGCTGGTTGGTGAACAGCTGCTGCACGCAGCCGGTGCCAAACTGGCCTGGCGGCAGGCTGATGGAATGCACCACCAGCAGATCGACCTGCGCCTGGGCAGGGCGGGGGCCGAAATTGGGCGAAGGCAGGTGGCGCACGCCGGACAGCCAGCCGTCACGCCACACAGGCGGGTCAAAGTCCATGGGAAGGAGGGTCTGTCGCTTCGGGCGCCAAGGGAGTCTGCAAACGGTTCACACGATAGCGCATTTGCTGCTGCCGCAGACCCGGGCGGGATGCCGCTGCCAGGCAGTGGCGGGGAGTCCCGTTCCGGTCGCCAGATGCAGGTCCTGGTGTTCGCAGGTTCAGGGGCGGGGGCCGAGCTTGCGGTGCGCCTCGCAGCAGTAGGACTGCTGCTGTGCATCGCTCAGGGCATCGCGCTGCGGCAGGTGCAGGCCGCAGTGGGCGCAGGCCACCATGGGCTGGGGCGGCGCGAGCGTGGGCTGGGACGGTGGCGCCGGGGGGCGCAGCGACTGGCGCTGCTTCTTCCAATACAGATAGAACACCGCCACCACGGCGATCACCAGCAGGTATTTCATTGCAAGCGCCCCAGCACCACTTCCAGCACGAAGCGCGAACCCACATAGCCCAGCAGCAGCAGCAGCGCGCCCGCATAGATCATGCGCACCGCATGGTTGCCGCGCCAGCCAAAGCGGCGGCGGCCCACCAGCAACACGGCAAACACCAGCCAGCTCAGCAGGGAAAAGATTTCCTTGTGGCCCCAGCGCCAGGCGTGGCCGTAGAGCTGTTCGCCAAACAGCCAGCCGGCCAGCAGCGTGGCCGTCAGCAGGATGAAGCCGGCTGTCACAAAGCGGAAGGTCAGCCGCTCCAGCAGCAGCAGCGGCATGCCGCTGTCGGATTCGGCGCCGGTGCGCATGCGCTGCTCGGCCTGGCTCATCAGTGCGCCGTGCACCACGGCGGCGGCAAACAGCCCATAGCAGGCAATGCCGAGCGCCAGGTGCAGCGGCAACCAGGCCGAGGCCTGGACATGCAGCGGGTGGCCCGGAAACACCAGGGCCAGGGCCACCGTGACGGCGCCCAGTGCGGCCAGCACCCAGCGGGCCCGCATCTGGGGAAAGAGCTGCTGCTCCACGGCGTACACCGTCAGCATCAGCCAGGCCGTGATGGACAGCGCCGGGGCAAAGCCAAAATGGGGCGGGCTGTTCAGCAGGGTGAAGACCAGCGCCAGGCCATGCAGCACCCAGGCGCAACGCAGTGCCAGCCGGGCCTTGGCAGGCGTGAGATGGCGTATGCCCAGCGCGGGCACGGCATAGGCCAGGATGGCGGCCATGGACATGCCCCAGCCAGGCAAGGAAGAAGGGGTCGGAACCATATCTGGATGATAGCCGTCGGCGTAGCTGCTGCGCCGCTGTGCGGGCGCAAGTCAGCATCAGAAATGCGGCCAAGCGCCGCAGAAAACCACAGTTTGCCCGCCGGGCGGGGCCGGGCGCCGGCGCCCATGGGCTTCCGGGCAGGCGCCATGCCGCCCCGGGCGGCAGCGGCGTTCCCCTGTGCGCGGCAGCGCAGGGGTGGGGCATGTAAAATTGGCGCTTACGCCCGGGGGCGCACGCGCGTCCACGTCCTTTGCCACTGGTTGGACCTGCGGCAACCGATATTTCCCCGGCCCTGCTGCGCAGGCACCCAGCCTGCCTTGGCAGCAGCACGACCCACTCTTCCCCGGAACAGACAGCTATGGCATCCGCACTCACCGACAAACTCTCGCGACTCGTCAAGGAGATGCGGGGCCAGGCCCGCATCACCGAATCCAATGTGCAGGACATGCTGCGCGAAGTGCGCATGGCCCTGCTGGAAGCCGATGTGGCCCTGCCCGTGGTGCGCGACTTCATCGCCCGGGTCAAGGAAAAGGCGCTGGGCCAGGAGGTGCTGGGCAGTCTGAAGCCCGGTCAGGCCCTGGTGGGCATCGTGAATGCCGAACTCTCCGCCACCATGGGCGAGGGAGTGGCCGACATCAACCTGAATGCCCAGCCGCCGGCCATCATCCTGATGGCCGGCCTGCAAGGTGCCGGTAAAACCACCACCACCGCCAAGCTGGCCAAGCACCTGATCGAAAAGCGCAAGAAGAAGGTGCTGACGGTCTCGGGTGACGTGTACCGCCCTGCGGCCATCGAACAGCTCAAGACCGTCACCGCCCAGGCCGGTGCCGAATGGTTCCCCTCCACGCCCGACCAGAAGCCGCACGACATTGCCGTGGCTGCGCTGGACTACGCCAAGAAGCATTTCTTCGACGTGCTGCTGGTGGACACGGCCGGTCGCCTGGCCATCGACGAGCTGTTGATGGCCGAAATCAAGGACCTGCATGCCACCTTGAAGCCGGTCGAAACCCTGTTCGTGGTCGATGCCATGCAGGGCCAGGATGCGATCAACACCGCCAAGGCCTTCAAGGAAGCGCTGCCGCTGACCGGTATCGTGCTGACCAAGCTGGATGGTGACTCGCGCGGTGGTGCTGCCCTGTCGGTGCGCCAGATCACCGGTGCGCCCATCAAGTTTGCCGGTGTGTCCGAAAAGATCGACGGCCTGGAAGTGTTCGATGCCGACCGCCACGCCCAGCGCGTGCTGGGCATGGGGGACATCGTGGCCCTGGTGGAGCAGGTCACCAAGGGCGTGGATATGGAGGCCGCGCAGAAGCTGGCCGAAAAGGTCAAGAGTGGCGACGGGTTTGACCTGAATGACTTTCTGGCCCAGATCCAGCAGATGAAGCAGATGGGCGGTCTGTCCACGCTGATGGACAAGCTGCCTTCCGAGCTGACCGCCAAGGCCGGCGCCGTGGACATGGACAAGGCCGAGCGCGAAATCAAGCGCAAGGAAGGCATCATCTGCTCCATGACCGCCAAGGAGCGCAAAAAGCCCGAAATCATCAAGGCCACCCGCAAGAAGCGCATTGCCGACGGCGCAGGCGTGCAGGTGCAGGAAGTCAACCGCCTGCTCAAGGAATTCGAGCAGATGCAGACCATGATGAAGAAGATGAAGGGCGGCGGCTTGATGAAGATGATGAAGAAGATGGGTGGCATGAAAGCCATGAAGGGCATGATGGGTGGCGGTGGCATGCCCAAGCTGCCGTTCTAAGCCTTCTTGGCTGCCTGCGCTGTCTGCATGGCAGCGCGGTGTGTGTACCAGGCGCCTGCAACAGGCGCCTTTTTCATGCCCGCTTGGTGGGGGCCGGTGGTCTGTGCCGCCGTGCTGCGGCGGATGACCAGACCGCGTTCTGGCGGCTGGGCTGGCGACTGGGCCACAGGGCGCTGGGGCGTGCGGTGGACCTGGATGTGACGTTATCTGCCGCCTTGGCGGTGCCAGTGCTTGTGCCGGATACGAGCAGCGGGCGCTGCGAAGCACGCTGTAGGAGATGCGGTGCGCCCGTCGCCTTTATTTCAGGCGCCCATAAAAAAACCGCCCGGTCTTGCGACGGGGCGGTATGAATCGGAAAGCGTTGAGTTTTCCAAAGGGGAACGGGTGAATCAGTGGAGCATCAGCGCACCTGCGCTCTTGCTCTTGCCGGCACGGGCCGGCGGGTTGCACAGGCCACATTCGTAGTGGCGTGCGTTTTCATAGGGTTCGGTCACAAACATGCCGGAGCACTTGGAGCACTTGGTGCGGGTCAGCATATTGGCGTCCACGAACTTCACCAGGCGCCAGGCGCGGGTGAAGGACAGCATCAGATCCAGGCCGGCGGCTTCGATCTGTTCGCTGTAGAGGCGGTAGGCCTTGGTCAGTTGCTCCACTGCATCCAGCTCCACACCCTTGGACAGGTATTCGTAGATGTTCAGGAACAGCGAGCTGTGGATGTTTTCTTGCCAGGTCAGGAACCAGTCGGTGGAAAACGGCAGCTGTCCCTTGGACGGCGACTTGCCTGCGATTTCCTTGTAGAGGCGGATCAGGCGCTCATACGACAGCGTGGTTTCGGACTCGAGCACCTGCATGCGGGCGCCCATGCCGATCAGCATGGCAGCGCGTTCGATCTGCTTGGACTCGTTCAGCACGCTCTTGGTGGTGGTGGCCATGGTGGTTTCTCCGTGTGTGGTTGCGTGGGGCAATCAGCGTGTGCCTTACAGCACTTCGGAGACGCGGCTGGCCATCAGGATGTTGGCGTGCAGCGTGTTGGTGGCTTCGTTGCCGATCTTGTTGCTGCTGTGGTTGGTCAGCAGGCTCCAGACCAGTTCGTCGTCCACACGGAAGCTGCACAGCAAGGTGTTGCGGGAGGCGAGCTTCAGAACTTGTGCGGCGGAGAGGGCACCCAGGATGTCGCAGGCGTCTTCATTGAGGCCCAGACGGAACACGGCTTCTGCCTTGTCTTGGCGGATCAGGGTTTGCGCCAGCATCAGGTAGGTGAGGTTGGCTTCACGGATCTCGGCGAGCAGTTGGTCGTTGTTCATTGGGTGTTCCTTTCCTTTGGAGTCCAGTCAAAAGTGATTGGTCTTTCAGATCGCTGCGGTCTTGCGCTGTTGTCGATCTGATGGAATGGATTGTGAAGAACCCAATGGGGGAACTGAAGTCAGGGTGCGTCGGTGCGCGGAGTCTGGTTCCCTCACCTTGCGTGTAGGAATTTATCTGACATGGCGGCCATCTTCATGGCATTGACAGGGACAGACTGTACCGGCACGTAGCGCACATCGATACGTGGATAAATGTTACAAAAGGACGTCAATCCAGCGGATGCGCTCTTTATGTAGCTTTGCGAAATCCACCGAATGGCGGCCCATTGCATGCATGGGTGGATATTGCAAGTTATTGAAAATTAAGGGTTTTATTGTTTTTCTGGGCGGCGCTACGGTGTGTGTCGGGAGCCGGCAGTCATCGCCAACACCATCCGCCGAGATAAGCCGGTCACCTGACTTGTAACGTCTTGTGGTCCAGTCGGTAACCGCCGGCTTGCAGGCCGGTGCCGTAGACCGGATCGGCCGCAGGTGCTGCAAAAGCCAAGGCTGTAGTCCATTGCTGACAAACGGCAGCCGGTGTAGACAGCGGTTTCGAACTTGCTGTACTGGTGCTGGGGCGCTTGCCTGGATGACGGCGTGCGGATGGCTACTGTGTATGGCAGGGGCGGCTAGGTGTTGAGTCTCAGGAGGTTGTTCATGGCCGGTATACGGCTCATGGGAGGCTGGCGGTTGAGAGCGGAGTGTGGCCTGAGCCAGTTGTAGTGGTCAACGAAGGGCTGCAAGGCGGCCTGCCGCTGCGCTGAGCTTGGGCGTAAGCCCACTCGCGCAGGCTGGTCTGCACGAAGCGCTCGGCCTTGCCATTGGTCTGTGGGGTGTAGGGCCGGGTGTGGATGTGGCGTATGCCCAGCTCGTCGCAGGCAGCCTTGAAGGCGTTCTTGTACCCCGTCCCGTTGTCGGTCATGACGCGCTCGATCTTCACGCCCATGCCCGCATACCAGGCTACGGCCTCGCGCAAGAACTGCACGCAACTGGCGGCCGTCTCATCGGGCTTGATCGCGGCGAAGGACACTCGCGAGTGATCGTCGATGGCCAGGTGCACCGCATCCCAGCCGATGCCCCTGTTGCGGGTCGTCCTGTCGCCCGTGATTCGGTGACCGATGCCCTGGATGCGTCCGAGCCGCTTGGTGTCGATGTGCAGCAGCTCGCCGGGGGCTGCCCGCTCGTAGCGGATCACCGGCACGGGCGGCTGCAAGGCCTCGAGCCTGCTCAAGCCCATGCGCGCCATGTGGCGCGCAACCGTCGCCAGGCTGCGACCGCACTCCCTTGCAATCCGCCACAGCGGCACACGCTCGCGGCGGCGCTGCTCGAACCGATGGAGCTGCTCGGGATCGCAGGCGCTCGGGCTACGCCAAGGCCTGCTGCTTCGATCGCTCAACCCCGCATGGCCCTCGGCCTTGAATCGCGCTAGCCACTTGTAGCCCGTGCGCTCGCTGACTCCCGCCGCACTGCTGGCATCCCTGACCTTGCAGCCCTCGTGCAAGACCCTGTAGACCAGCAGGGCTCGACCTCGCGGCGTCAATGCCGCATGCTTATGGCTGTTCATCCGTCTTCCTTTGCTGAGTTGCGATGGCCTGGTAACCACAGCTTCCCAGAGCAGGGACGGATGAACAACCTATTAAGACTTCACAGCTAGGCCGCACACGCAAGAAAAAACCCGCAGGGCTTGCGCACTGCGGGTTTCGGGTGTCCTGGTGGTCGTAGTGGGACTTGAACCTACGACATCAGCATTATGAATGCTGCGCTCTAACCAACTGAGCTATACGACCGACAGGGCGCGATTCTAGGGGGAAAAAAGGTGGCCCCGCACGAAAGTGGGCAATTTTTTGTGTCCGGTCGCTGCGCAGCAGCCCGGTCTGCATGGCCATGCCGGGACGCAGGAGCGGCAAAGTAGCGCACAGCAAGCGTGCAGGCAAAGAAAAACCCGCAAGGCTTGCGCATTGCGGGTTTCAGGGATTCTGGTGGTCGTAGTGGGACTTGAACCTACGACATCAGCATTATGAATGCTGCGCTCTAACCAACTGAGCTATACGACCGACAGACAGAAATTATATACCAGCTTTTATTGGTTGGTAAAGTTCGCCGGGCGCTTGTTCAGGAAAGCGTCCATGCCTTCCTTCTGGTCCTGGGTGGCAAACAGGGAATGGAACAGGCGGCGCTCGAACATCAGGCCGTCGGAGAGCTGGCCTTCATAGGCGCGGTTCACGGCTTCCTTGGCGGCCATCACTGTGATCTGCGAGAAGCCGCTGATGGTGATGGCTGCGGCCAGCGTTTCTTCCATCAGCTTGTCCAGCGGCACCACGCGGCTGACCAGACCGCTGCGCTCGGCCTCGGCGGCGTCCATCATGCGGGCCGTCAGGCACATGTCCATGGCCTTGCTCTTGCTGATGGCGCGGGGCAGGCGCTGCGTACCGCCGGCGCCGGGGATCACGCCCAGCTTGATTTCGGGCTGGCCGAACTTGGCGTTGTCGGCGGCGATGATGAAGTCGCACATCATCGCCAGCTCGCAGCCACCGCCCAGGGCAAAGCCGCTGACGGCGGCGATCACGGGCTTGCGGATGCTGCGGATGGTTTCCCAGTTGCGGGTGATGAAGTCACCGCGGTAGGCATCGGCAAAGCTGTACTTGGCCATGGCGCTGATGTCGGCGCCTGCCGCAAAGGCTTTCTCGCTGCCGGTGATGACCATGCAGCCGATCTTTTCGTCCGCCTCGAAGGCCTTCAGCGCCTCGCCCAGCTCGTTCATCAGCTGGTCGTTCAGGGCGTTGAGCTGCTTGGGGCGGTTCAGGGTGATGACGCCGACTTTGTCCGCTTCGACGCGGACTTCGATGGTTTCGTAGGCCAAGGGGCTATCTCCGTAGGTATGTTTATAGGACGGGTGGATGGAGAAACTATACCCAAGCCGCCCGTCCGTACAGTCACCTACGGCCAGACCCTGAAACGGCACCACTGGCGGGCAGCCGCGGCTTCACTGCGCCGCCAACCATTTGGCGGCCACGGCAGCATCCTGCATGCCCAGCTTGATGTTGGCGGGCGTTTCCGTGTCGGGCGCTGCCGGCGATTTGCCCGAGCGCTTGAGCGCCGGCCGGGCGGTCGCCTTGGCCGCAGCCGGCAGTTGCAGCGACAGGCGCAGCAGCTGGTGGTCGCGGGCGACCAGGGCCGTCACCACCTCGCCTGGGCGGGTGTAGAGCGGCAGGTCCTGCAGCTTGCTCAGGCGCCAGCCGTCGCCGCCTGCGCGTTCCACGCCCAGCCATTCGTCGCCGGCCATCAGGCCTGCCTGTTCGGCCAGGCCGCCGCGCAGCACGGTCTTGATCAGCACGCTGCGCTTGTCCTGCACGCGCAGGCCCAGTTGCTGGGCCAGGGCCGGGCGGTCGGCCTGCAGCAGCACGCCGTGGGCCGCCAGCAGTTCTGCCAGCGGCAGCTCGCCGGTGCCGTGCACCCACTGGGTGATTTCGGTTTCCCAGCTGCGGCCCGTCAGCTCCTGCAGCACGGCCAGCACATCGGCCTCGGCCATCGGGCCGCCGTGGCAGCGGGTCCACAGGCCGCGCATCACCTGGTCCAGCGTGACCGGGCCTTCGCGGCGCAGTGCCAGGTCCAGGCACAGGGCCACCAGCGAGCCCTTGGTGTAGTAGCTGACGGTGGCGTTGGCGGTGTTCTCGTCCTGGCGGTAGTACTTGACCCAGGCGTCCCAGCTGGACTGCGCCACGCTCTGCACCTGGCGACCGGGCGTCTGCTGTACCTGGTTGATGGTCTTGGTCAGCAGGGCCAGGTACTGGGCGTTATCGATCAGGCCGGCACGGCGCAGCAGCAGGTCGTCGTAGTAGCTGGTGAAACCTTCGAAGAACCACAGCAGCTGGGTGTAGTTCTCGGCGTTGTAGTCGTAGCGGGCAAATTCGGCCGGGCGCAGGCGCTTGACGTTCCAGGTGTGGAAGTACTCGTGGCTGATCAGGCCCAGCAGCGTGGTGTAGCCCTCGGGTTGCTTGCCGCCTTCGCCCAGGGCGCTGGCGCTGCGCGGCAGGTCGCGCCGGCCGCAGATCAGCGCGGTGGAATTGCGGTGTTCCAGCCCGCCGTAGTTGTCGTCCGTGGCGTTGAGCATGAACACGTAGCTGCGGTGCGGCGGCTTCTTGCCCTTGCCGTGCCAGAAACGGATTTCCTCTTCGCAGATGGTCTGGGTGTCGCGCAGCAGCTTATCGCCGTCAAAGCTGGCCGGGGCGCCGGCCACCACAAAGCGGTGGGGCACGCCACAGGCGGTGAAGCGGCCCTGCCAGAAGGCGCCCAGTTCCACCGGGCAGTCCACCAGCTCGTCATAGTCGGCCGCCAGATAGTGGCCAAAGCCCTGGCTGTCCACCGCGTGGGGCGTCAGGCCCGTGGCCAGCTGCCAGTCGGCCGGGGTGGCGGCAGAGCGGGCGATTTCCAATGCATGCGGGGTGCGTTCCTGGCCATGCACGCGCAGCAGCAGGCTGGTGCCGTTGAAAAAGCCGCGCCGGCTGTCCAGCCAGGCGGTGCGCACCGAGGTGTCATAGGCGCAGACCTGCCAGTGCAGCTCCACCGGCTGGCCGGCCTTGCAGTCGAGCTGCCAGCGGTGCTTGTCCAGCTGCTGCACGGAAATGGCCTTGCGGCCCTGGGTCGCCTTCAGCCCTTGCAGGTTCTTGGCGAATTCGCGCACCAGGTAGCTGCCCGGAATCCACACCGGCAGCGACAGCTGCTGGCCGGCCTGGGGCGCGGCAATGCGCAGGCGCACGGCAAACAGGTGGGCGTGCAGGTCCAGGGCTTCCACCCGGTACTGCAGCGGGGCATGGGGCGGCTCCAGGGCATCGGTGGACAGGGCGTGCGCTGCCGCTGCCGACAGCTTGGGGGCCGATGGGGCGGTGTTTTGGGGGATGGATGTGGACATGGCGGCGTCGGCGAGAGAGGGCGGCGTGCCTGGCGGCCACGCCGCAAAAAAGAACAGGGCCTGCACGGCGGCAGGCCCCGGGGGCTTAGCGTTTGGCGGCGGCGAGGTGTTTTTCCACCTCGGAAGCCGGAATGGCACCGGGCACGCGGCTGTTGTCTTCAAAGATCAGCGTGGGGGTGCCGGTGATCTTGTGTTTCTTGCCCAGGGCCAGGTTGCGCTGCAGTGCCGTCACATCGCAGCTGGCGGCGGCCGGGGCCTTGTCGCGCAGCATCATGTCGTGCCAGGCGGTGACCTTGTCCTTGGAGCACCAGATGTTGCGCGACTTCTCGGCCGAGTCCGGGCTCAGGATGGGGTAGAGGAACATGTAGATGGTGACGTTGTCCACCTTCTGCATGTCGCGCTCGAAACGCTTGCAGTAGCCGCAGTTCGGATCTTCGAACACGGCCAGCTTGCGCTCGCCCTTGCCCCGCACGACGGTGAAGGCGTCCTGCAGCGGCAGGTCCTTGAACTGCACCTCGGTCAGCTTGGTGATGCGGTCTTCGGTCAGGTTGCGGCGTGCCTTGGTGTCGATCAGCTCGCCCTGGATCAGGTAGTTGCCCTTGGCATCGGTGTAGAACAGGTCGGTACCGATGCGCACCTCGTACAGGCCCTGCATGGGCGTGGGGCGGATCTCGTCGATCTTGTCCAGCTGCGGAATGCGCTCGGCCAGGGTCTTTTTCAGATTGGCGTCCTGGGCATGGGCGCCCAGGCCCAGGGTGAGGGCGGCGGCGACAAGCAGGGCAGAGGGAATCAGCTTCATGAATACAACCGTGCAATAAGAGGCAAAAACAAAGGGTTGGGGTGGCCTGGGCGGCAAAGGTTCCCCGGTCAGCGCCGGGAGGCACCCTCCAGGGTCACAGGCCCATGGCCTGGCGGGCCATCCAGTCCTTGAGCGGGCCGCTGCGCTCGAACGCCTGCATGCCCCAGTTGCGCAGCGCCTGCAGCGGCGCTTCGGGCCGGCTGAACAGCTGCTGCAGCCCGTCCATGGCCAGTCCCATCGGGGCCAGGCCGGCCTTGCGTTCGCGCTCGTAGCGGCGCAGCAGCTTGCTGTCGCCGGTGCTGCGCCAGGCGTCGCGCTCCTGCAGGATGCGCGCCAGGGCCTGCACATCGGCCAGGCCCAGGTTCAGACCCTGGCCGGCCAGCGGATGCACATTGTGGGCGGCGTCGCCGGCCAGCACCCAGCTGGCGCCCGGGTTGCCGGGCTGCACACCGCTCCAGCGGCGGGCCACGGCCTGCTGCAGCGGCCAGGTCAGGCGCGGGCCTTGCAGTTCCAGCGTGCCCAGGGCGTGCTGGCTCAGCTCCTGCAGCCGGGTGGTGAAATCGGTGGGCGCCGCGTCTTTCCATTGCTGGGCGGCTTCGGGAGCGGTGGACCAGACCACGGCCACGGTGTGGCCGTCGGCCCCGTCCAGCGGCAGCAAGGCCAGGATGCCGTCGGCGCTGAACCACTGGCGGGCCACCTGGCCGTGGGGTTTTTCGCAGACCAGGCGCGTGGCCAGGGCGTGCTGGGGATAGGGGGTGACGTCAAACTCCACGCCGAATTCGCTGCGCGTGCTGCTGGCACGGCCTTCGCAGATGGCGGTCAGCGGGGCGTCTACCGGGCGCTCGACCACTTCGACCAGCGGCTGGTAGCGCACGGCTTCGACCAGGCGGTTTTCCAGCGCCGGCACATCGACGATCCAGCCCAGGGCATCGACCGACTGGGCTCCGGCATCGAAATGCACGCTGCCGCCTTCATCGCCGAACACTTCCATGTGGCGCAGTGCGGTGGCGTGGACGGGGTCGGGCCAGACCCGCAGCGAGGCCAGCAGCTGCCTGGAACTGGTGTTGAGCGCATAGGCACGCACATCGCGCGCTGCGTCAGGGGCTGGCGGGGTGGCAACCAGGGCGACACGCAGCCGCTCGCGCGCCAGCAACAGGGCCAGGGTGCGGCCCACAATGCCGGCCCCACGGATACATACGTCAAAGGATTGCGCCATGGCCTGCATTGTAGGAGGGCGGCGCTGGCCCCCGCTGGCGTGCTGCCATGTTCCAATCACCCGCGGGACCGGGCAGACCGGGGTCAGATCAGAAGGAGACGAAAAAATGGCAGCAGCATCATGGGATGCGGTGGAGACTTCGGCCGATGTGCAGGGCCGCATTGCCCAGCTGTGGGTGTACCCGGTCAAATCCTGCGCCGGGGTGCAAGTGCCCGCGGTGCGGCTGGACGCCACCGGGCTGGCCCAGGACCGGGAATGGATGGTGGTCGATCCGGAGGGCGTGTTTCTGACCCAGCGCAGCCACCCGCGCATGGTGCTGATCCAGCCCGAGCTGCTGGATGGCGGCGAAGTGCTGGCGCTGCAGGCCCCCGGCCAGGTGCGCCATGTGGTGCAGCCGCCGGCCGAGGCCGCCCTGCAGCAGGTGGAGGTGTGGGACGACCGCGTGACCGGCCACGACCAGGGCGATGCCGTGGCCGGGTGGCTGAGTGCCTTCCTGGGCACGGACTGCCGTCTGGTGCGCTTTGACCGCAGCCGCCAGCGCCCGTGCAGCCGCAAATGGACGGGCGATGTGGCCGCCAGTACCTTTTTTGCCGATGGCTACCCGCTGCTGGTGACCACCACCGCGGCAGGCACCGAGCTGGCCGAACGTGTGCAGTCTGCCGGTGGTCCGCATGTGGACCTGCTGCGCTTTCGCGCGAACCTGGTGCTGGACGGGCTGGAGGCCCATGAGGAAGACCATCTGGCCCAGCTGCACATCCGCACCGCGGGCGGCGTGGTCACGCTGCGCCCGGTCAAGCCCTGCACGCGCTGCCCGATTCCGGACATCGACCCCGCCACCGCTGCAAGTAGCCTGGACGTGAGCACCGCCCTGGCGGGCTACCGTGCCGATGCGCGCATGGACGGCGCCATCACCTTCGGCATGAATGCCATCGTGCTGCAGGGGGCCGGCCTGGTGCTGGAAGCCGGCCAGCCCATGGTGGGCGAGCTGGCGTTCGACTAGGACGGGTGCTTCACGCGGCCGTGCGGCCGATCTCTGGCCAGCGGTGGTGCAGATAGATCCACGACAGCAGGCCGATGGCCATCAGCGCGGCCGAGCCAAGTGCCAGGGCCGCGGTGGAATGCATGACCAGCGGAGCCAGCACGCCGGCCACCAGGCCGTTGGCGGTCGACCCCACCACGGCCTGCAGCGAGGACGCCAGTCCCCGGCGCAGCGGGTACAGATCCAGCACCAGCAGCGTGACCACCGGCACCATCAGCGACCAGCCGAACGCGTAGATGCCCACCGGCAGCAGCGCCCAGCCGACATGGGCCGGCAGCAGCAGATTGGCCACCACATTGGCGATGGAGACCACGGTCATGATCAGCAGGCCGTGGCGGATCTGCCGCTTGGGCGCAATGCGTCCGGCGAGCCGGCCGCTGACCCAGGCGCCGCCCATGATGCCGGCAATGGTCAGCAGGAACAGCCAGAAGAACTGCGTGGGGCCCAGGCCCAGGTGGTCGCCCAGAAACGCCGGGGCCGACAGCACGTAGAGAAAAAAGCCGTTGAACGGCACGCCGCTGGCCAGCGCCAGCAGCAGAAAACGCGGATCGGTGCACAGCTCGCCATAGCCGCGCATCAGGTGGCGCACGTCAAAGGGCTGGCGCTGGCTGGCATGCAGCGATTCGGGCAGCTGCCGCCAGTTGACGGCCAGCAGCACCACGCCGATGCCTGTCAGCAGCCAGAAGATGCTGGCCCAGCCCAGGTGCACAAACAGCCAGCCACCCATGATGGGGGCGATGGCCGGGGCCACGCCGAAGAAGATGGTGATCTGGCTCATCACCCGCTGGGCCTCGGTGGGCGGGAAGATGTCGCGCACGATGGCGCGCGAGACCACCACCCCTGCGCCGGTGGACAGGCCTTGCAGCGCGCGGAAGAACACCAGCTGGCCGATATCCTGCGACAGCGCGCAGCCGGCCGATGCCAGGGTGAACACCGCCAGACCGCCCAGGATCACCGGGCGGCGGCCAAAGCTGTCGGCCAGGGCCCCGTGGAACAGGTTCATGAAGGCAAAGCCGAACAGATAGGCCGACAGCGTTTGCTGCATCTGCAGCGGCGTGGCGTCCAGTGCCCGCGCAATGCCCGAGAACGCGGGCAGGTAGGTGTCGATGGCGAAGGGGCCGAGCATGCCCAGCACGGCCAGCAGCACGGCAAGGGTCCAGCGCGGACCACGCCACAGGGTATCGGCATGGGGGTGCATGGGAAGTGTCACAGGGGAGAACAGTCCCGCAGTGTGCCAGCAATGGCCGCCGCTGGCAGCCGGGGCGGCGACAGCCCCGCTGCCGGGCGGCATGCGGCAGGCCACGGCACGGTGCGCCCGGCGGCAGTGCCGTTCAGGGCTGGTACGGCACCCAGGTGGTGGAGTCCTTGGAGCGCATCCAGTAGCGCTGATCCGGCATGCGCAGCATGGTCACGGTTTCGTTGTCGGTCACGAAATCGGTGCCGGCCATGGCTTGGCTGCGCGCTTCCAATGAAGGGGACCCCGCCTGGAAAGGCGAATTCTGGAACATGCCGTTGAGCAGGGTGAACAGGTCCACATAGCTCACCGGCTTGTCCACGCGCACCTGGGGTTCGGGCGGCGTGGGCGTGTTGAGCAGGTACACCAGGGTGGGCACCAGCGTGATGCGTGGCGTGGGGATCTCGCGCATGCCGGGAATCTGCATGCTGTCGCCGCGCAGATTGGCGCCGTGTTCGGGCAGCATGATCAGCACCGTGGGGCGACCGCTGGCCTTGAGCTCCTGGGTGAAGCGGGCAAAGTCGTCCAGCAGTTGCTGCAGCCGGGGTTTGTAGGTGGCGATGCTGTTGCTGGCGCTGGCATCCGGCGCGTGCACACCGTCATGCAGCGTGATGGAGTTGTAGTACAGCGCCACCGGGGCCTGGCTGTCCAGGGCCTTGCGTTTTTCCAGCCACTGGTGGAGGGTGCCGTAGTCGCTGAAGATGGTGCTGTTGTCAAAGCTGCGGTAGGCCGCAGGGGCGCCCTGGTTGGACTGCAGCTTGCCCCCCAGACCGCCGCGCTCTTCCAGCTCCTTGGCGAAGTTGTCGTAGACGCCGTCGTGGTTCAGCAGGCCATGGGCCTGGTAGCCCACGCCTTCCAGGGCCGGGAACACATAGCAGCTGCGGTCCAGACCCTGGTACAGCCCCTCGTGCGTGGCCTGGCCGCACATGCCGTGCAGCAGGCGCAGCGATGCCGGGCCGCTGTAGCTGGAGGCGCTGTTGAACTGGCTGAACACCATCTGCGCCTGGGTCATGAAGGGGTGCTCGGCCAGTCCCACATGGGTCATGTCGTCCCAGGCCAGCGAGCAGACATGCAGCACCACCACATCGAATGCGCTGTCGGGATGCTGCAGCACCACCTTGCGCTGCTGCTCTCGGTCGAAAAAGGCGGTCAGCATGCTGTCGGGGGTCAGCGTGGTGTTGCCGGCGGGGCCGCCCGTGCCCATGGGCACCGATGCGGCGGCGGCTGCCATGCCGTTGCGCGGCTGCTGGGTGGTTTGCCAGGCGGCTTGCAGGCCCACTCCCAGGATGCCCAGGATGGCAAACGTGGCAAAGCGGATGCGTGCGGACAGCAGGACATACACCACCAGGGCGGCGGCCAGTCCCAGCAGCAGCTGCCAGCTCACCAGCCGGCCGATCAGCTCCAGCGTGTAGCGGGTGCTGAAGCCGGCCAGCAGGTGGGCCTGTGAAAAGGCCCGCTCCAGGCTGGGCAGGCCGCTTTCGGCGTACAGCAGCAGCACGGCGCAGACGATGCCTGCCAGGGTGCGCAGCCGCAGCCAGTGCGGCTTGCGCACGGGCCAGAAGACCGAGATGGCCAGCAACAGATTGGGCAGCCACTGCATGTGCAGGTGGCCGGTGAAATGCAGGGCCGTCTTGGCCAGGAAGTAAAACGCCCAGAAGCTCATGGCAATACCTGCGCTGTACGCGCCTGTGGCGCGCCAGCGAAACACCCGCCGCAGCCCAGGCTGCCGGCAACCGGGTGGCGGTTGGAAGGGAGAGAGAGGGACAGCACGCGGTTCTTCATGGCGCATGCACCTGTGCCGCCTGGTAGCTGGCGTAGTTCAGCGGCGTGTGCGCAGGCGCAGGCAACGGGGTGGGGACTGGAGTGGGCGCCTTCCACAGGCCGCGCAACTGGCCAAGCAGGTACGCCAGCAGCACGCGGTAACCCTTGCCGCTCATCTGCAGCATGTCGCGCAGCGTGTGGGCACTGTTGTTGGCTTCATAGGTATTGCTCCAGCCTTTCCAGGCTTCGGCGCGGGCGAAGGTGCATTGCACCAGCGCGATCTGCTGCTGGTGCGTCATGTCCCCAAACTGCAGGCCCATGATGCCCTCGCTGTTGTGCGAGGTGACCTGGGCCGGGAAGGTGTGCTCCTGTCCCTCAGACCACAGGCCCACGTCGATGTGCATGCCGGCGCTGATGGCCTGGCCCGGTGCCAGCCGCAGTCCCAGTCCGCTGAGCGAGAAGTCATGGCACTGCGCGGGCAGGGTGTGGCCGTAGGGCAGGTACAGCACGGTCTGCAGCTCGGTGGCCACACGGTGCATGCGCCGCACCTGGCGGGTTTCGCCAGCCACCCCCATGGCCGCGCCCAGCATGAAGACGCTGTAGAGCGTCCACACCAGGTTCAGCAGCAGGGCCACGGTATCGCGCTGCTCGGAGAAGAACAGGTGCCACAGCCCGAACAGCAGGGCGGACAGGTTGAGCAGCACCAGCAGCACATAGGGGCGCGAGATATGGCTGTCGAAATAGGCCTCTTCCACCAGGCCGCCCTTGGCGGTGACGTTGAACTTGCCCAGCTTGGGCGCGATCAGCGCCACCGTGGTGGGCAGGGTGATGTACCAGGCCAGCACGGTCTCGTAGACCTCGGCCCAGAACGTGTGGCGGTACGGGCCCTGGATGTGGGCGTTGGCGATGGTGGCCTGCACGATGTAGGGAATCAGGTAGAGCAGCAGCAGCATCGACGAGGTGGAGATGATGTGCAGCCCGAAGAACAGGTAGGCCATGGGGGCGGTCAGGAAGACCAGCCGCGGCAGACCGAAGAAGAAGTGCAGCATGGCATTGCCGTAGCAGATGCGCTGCCAGAGATCCAGGCCCTTGCCCAGGAAAGGGTTGTCCACCCGGAAGATCTGGGCCATGCCGCGTGCCCAGCGGATGCGCTGGCCGATGTGGGCGGACAGGCTTTCGGTGGCCAGACCGGCGGCCTGGATGTCGCGGATATAGGCGGTGCGGTAGCCACGCCGGTGCAGCTTGAGGGCGGTGTGGGCGTCTTCGGTGACGGTTTCCACGGCAATCCCTCCCACCTCCATCAGCGGGCCGCGCCGCAGCACGGCGCAGGAGCCGCAGAAGAAGGTGGCGTTCCAGAAGTCGTTGCCATCCTGGATCAGTCCATAGAACAGGGCCCCTTCGTTGGGGACGCGGCGGAAGGTGCCGAGGTTGCGTTCGAACGGGTCGGGTGAGAAGAAATGGTGCGGCGTCTGCAGCATGGCGCACTGCGGGTCGCGCTGGAACCAGCCCACGGCGGTGTGCAGGAAGCTGTTCACCGGGATGTGGTCGCAGTCGAAGATGGCCACCAGATCCCCGTGCGTCATGGCGAGCGCGTGGTTGAGGTTGCCGGCCTTGGCGTGCAGGTTGTCCGGGCGGGTGATGTAGTCCACGCCGAACTCTTCGGCAAAGGTGCGTACCTCCTCGCGCTTGCCGTCGTCCAGGATGTAGACACGCAGCTTGTCGGCCGGCCAGTCCAGGGCCAGTGCGGCCAGCACGGTGGGCCGCACCACTTCCAGCGGTTCGTTGTAGGTGGGGATGAAGACATCCACCGTGGGCCAGGCATCCGGTTCGCCCACCAGCGGGGCAGGCCGGCGGTGCAAGGGCCAGGCGGTCTGGATGAAGCCCAGCACGACGACCAGCCAGGTGTAGGCCTCGGCCGCCAGCAGGCCGTAGCCCAGCATGGCTTCCAGCCAGGTATCGAAGGTCAGGGTGTGGCTCAGCCGCCACCAGGCATAGCGGCCCATGGCGACCAGGCTGATGGTGGCCAGGGCCAGTGCGGCAAATCGCCCCTGGATCTGGCGCAGCACGATGGACAGCATCCATGCCAGGACCAGAAAGATGAACTGGCCGTAGCCATTCATGGGGGTGGTGATGACCAGCAGGATGATGGCGCCCCCCAGGGCCAGCACGAGCTGGGGCATGCCTTTGCGCTGCAGCACCGGGGCGACCAGCTGTTCGGCCTGCGGGCCCAGCTGCCAACGGTTTACACGCCGGCCCAGGGCACCCAGCAGCCGCAGCATCTGGTTCATGGGCCAGGCCAGGAGGTGCCAGACCGTGGCCAGGGTCCGGTGCAGCAGCCAGCCGACGGCATGCAGCACCCAGCTGATGGCGCGCATGGCCGGTGTCAGGGTGCCCGGGGCCGGGCCGGGGCGGACCACCAGGCGCAGCAGCCATTGCCAGAGGCTGGCGTTGCGCGGGACATCCAGGTGCCGCGCCAGCCATTGCAGAGGGTCGGGCACTTCACCTGCCGTGACCGGTTGCCAGGGCGTGGCGGCGGAGCGGTAGACAAACAGGCGCCACACCCAGGACCCCAGCTGGGCGGGCTGGTCGACGCGCAACTGGTTGGCCAGCCACGCCAGGGTGTGCTGTCCCCGGCTCATGCGGGCGCCCCTGGTGGTGGGGCCGTCAGCCACAGGTGCAGGCTGTGTGCCACCCCCTGCAGGTCATGGGAGGACAGGGCGTGGGGTGCATGCAGCTGCACCGGGCTGCCTTCGGCCCAGCTTTCCGGCACGGCTTCGTCTTCATGGACCACGTCGTCCAGCAGATGCGCCTTCCAGTGGGCGTGCAGCAAGGCAATGCCGCGCTGGTGGCTGAGGCGCCGGGCGTCGATGCGGCTGGTCAGGATGCGGAACCGGTCGGGCCCGGCCGCCGCGGGCAGGCCCGCATGCAATGGCGCCAGCGCATGCACGCTGTCCAGCGCCGGCGTGGTGCAGCACAGCACCGCATCGGCGATGGCCAGCGCCTGCCAGGCCAGTGCAGAGGTGGGCAGGCCCACGTCGGCAATGACCAGGGTGTCCGCCGGCAGTGCCAGGCCCTGCAGCTGGGTGTGCAGCCACTGGGGCTGGTCCAGCCACTGCTGTGACAGCTGCAGCTGCTGTGCCATGTTGCTGGGGCCATAGGGCAGGAACAGCAGGCTGTTGGCTGCGGCGACGGCGCAATCCCCCCACCACCGGCCTTGCGCGGCAGGCGCCGCCCAGCCGCTTTGCGCCGGGTAGGGCAGTCCCAGGTGCACCCCCAGCTGGTTGCGTGGATGCAGCTCCAGCGCCAGGCAGGCGTGGCCCATGGTCTGCAGCATCAGCGCCACATGGGCCGCGACCGTGGTGCAGCCCGCGCCGCCGGCAGCCGCCGTCAGTGCAATCAGTCGCATGCAGGCCCTTTCTCGGAAGCGGCGGGCGCCGGAGGTGGTGTGGGCGCATAGGGTTGCAGGTAGCGCAGGCGCTGGTGCCGGAGCTTGAGCCGGGCGCGCGCCGGCCGGCGCAGGGGAATGTACCGGGCCAGAAAGACCGCCAAAACGATCCCCAAGGCCATCCACAGCAGGAAAACCCAGAAGCTCATGGTGCACGCTCCTCCGAAGTCGGCTGTTTGCCGAGTGGGTGGGGCTGCCAGATCAGGGCGGGCGCGGGCGCCGGCTCCGGATACGCAGCGACCGCTGGCAGCGGCGGGACGGCGACCGGGGGGACGAGGGCAGCCCGTACCGGAGGGAGCGCGCCCGCAGCGGCAGGCACCGCACGCGCCGCACCCAGCATCTGGCTGTAATCCGGCAGGGGGTGCTGTTCATTCTCTTCCATCAGCAGCCGCAGCTGCAGGGCAATGCCGGGCAGCTGGCTGTGGGTGGTCTGGCTGCTGAAGAGGTTGGTGGTGGGGGTGGAGAACAGCCGCTCGATGGTGGGGTTCAGGTCCACCTCCCGGCAGGTGTAGAGAAACAGCCACAGGCTGTGCGCGTCGGCGGTCAGCAGATCCCCGGAGCGGGTGCCGCAATAGGCCTTGAGGGCCATGCTGTGCGAGACATGCGGCAGCAGATGCAGCTGCACCATGGCATGGTTCAGATCCTGGCGCTGTGCGCGCTCGAGCATGTCGCGCACCAGCTCGATGAAGCGCGCGGGTGGTTGGTAACCCTGTTCGGGCACGGGCAGGAAATCGGCCAGGATGGCTTTCCAGTCCGCCGGCAGGTCGCGCATATAGACCTGGTCGCGCATTTTCTGCACATGGCGCACCACGCGGGCCATGCGCATCTCGGCGTAGAACACCTCGTTGGCACCCAGCTGCAACAAGGCCCGCTCGTGGTGGGAGCGTAGCTTGGCACTGGTTTCCCGCACGGCAATTTTCAGGGTGGGCGGGTGCGTGCTGCGCAGGCGGTGGACCAGGGTCGCCAGGGCTTCAAACTGCTCGGGCGTGCCGGCATCCAGCAGCACCGTGGCGCCGATCGCGGACTGCACGGCGCTTTCCGCCGCCTGCCAGTTGTCCACGGCATTCCAGTGCTGCGGGAGCGCGCGCAGCTCGTTCAGACAGGCTTGCGTGGCATAGACCACCTCGGCATCCGGTGCCTGTGCCAGGCGTGCGGCCGAGCCGCGCACGATGCTGCCATTGGCACGCAGCAGGCCGTCGGGCCCAGGCTCCAGCCCATAGCGGGTGTTGAACAGCGCGCCCTGCGGGCTGTCCCAGCGCTCCAGCACCAGGCCGGGTTCGGTGGCATGCACTTCCAGGTGCGCGGCATACAGAAAGCTGCGGGCCAGGGCGCTGATGATGGAGCGGATGTGGGGCTGACCCACTTCCACGGTGAAGCACCAGACCGATGCCCGGTGGCGCTGGCGGGCCCAATGCACCCATTGCCCGCTCATGCGTTCCAGGTGGACCAGGCGGGTGCGCTGCAGCAAGCCTGCCGCATTGGTGCACAGCAGGGCATGGTGTGGCCGCAGTCCGGCGGTGTGCAGCTCGGACAGCAGCTCGGCCAGCCGGCGTTGGGCGATGTGGGCCTGTGCCTCCAGCGGCAGTATCCAGGGCTGGATGCGCCCCTGGTGCAAGGCCTCCTGCAGATCGGCAGGGGCCAGCAACCGGTCCATGGCCTGGGGCGTGTCGGCTACCACAAACACGCCGCGCGCACTGGCCAGCAGGGAGCGCAGCAGCTGCTGCTGCCAGCGGTGGAAATGGGCATCGTCCGGGCCGGTGATGGCCGTGTTCATCCGGGTGGGCAGGGCGGCGACGCGCTCGGGCAGACCCTCCACGGCCAGTGTGGCGGGCGGGCGCTTGGGCGCCGGCGCACGCGGGCCGCCGGGCAGGCGCCGCCAGGTCAGCAGACGGCCGATGCGCGCCGACAGGGTGTTACTGGAAGAAGGGGCGGATGCAGGCATGGCTCAGAACTGTGAATACGGTGTCACCGGCCGCGGGTAGTTGACCAGGGGCGTGCGCACGGGGTCGAAGTAGTAACGCGCATACAGCATCACATTGGTGGGTGCGTAGTAATCCGATCGGTCCAGCGACAGATGTCCACCCAGGGCCAGATTGGGCGTGACCTGCCGCTCCAGCGTGGCCGCGAACGACCAGCCGGTGCCGGAGCCGCCGGCGCTGCGGTAGCCCAGGTCGGAGGCCAGGGCCTGCCATGCGGGCGGGATCTGGACCGGGCGCGGGTACAGGGGCGAGGTGCTGGATGCCGTTTGCGACAGGCTGACCGAGGCCTTGACGCGCCAGGTCCAGGCGCCTTCGCGGCCGGTCCATTCCACCGGGAATGCCAGGGACAGGCTGCGCTTGGGGCTGTAGTAGCCGCCATGGCCCCAGGAGTATTCGGACAGGTCACGGGTGTGGGCCGTGGCGGTCAGGGTGGCGCCGGCGTACACGCGCTGGAACGGGGTGCGCCAGACATCGGTGCCCGCCGTGGTGCGGACCTGCATGCGCTGGTTGCTGGCCACGTTCTTGCCGGTATACAGGCCCCAGCTGGCCTGTGCCGACAGGTCCCAGCCAGCGTCCGTTTCGCCCGCAATCCGGGCACTGGCGGTGTTGAGCACCACGCCGCCCCAGGTCTGGCCGGTCACCGGATCGCGCGCGCCGGCATAGGACAGCAGGCTGCCCGTGACCGGACGGCGCTCCAGGCGCAGGGTCCAGCTGGTGTCGGTGGCGGTGGGCAGGCTCCAGCGCAGTCCCCCCACCACATTCGTCACCGGCATGCCGATGCCCGTCAGGCCCAGGTCCCAGCCGAAATCATCGCCGTCATGCCCGGTACCGATGTTGTAGCCGCGCGCGGACTGGGTGCGCCAGCCACTCTGGGCATAGCGCTGCAGAAAGTCGCCGCCCTGCTGGCTGTCCTGGGCACGCACGGCCGAGGCCCCCAGCTGGCCGAAACGGGCCACGTCGGGCAGGTCGTCGATGTCGCCGCTGTTGACGAAGGCAGGGTCGAAATTGGCCAGGCGACCGGCGTTCAGGCTCACCCGGTCCACATGCACGAACTGGGGCCCTTCGTAGCCCCGGGGGATCCAGGCCACATTGGCCCATTCCCAGCCGTTGAGGGTGGAGATGCCATCGGTGCCGGATTTGTGCAGCCGTGTCAGCCCGCTTTCCACCCAGGCCTGTCTGCGGGATTCGATCTGCTGGCGCTGCGTCTCCACATTCAGGCGTTCTGCGGCCGAGGCGGATGCCATGCCGTCCAGTGCCTGGCCGAACAGCTGGGAGGCTTGGGCGTAATGGCGCTGTGCCCGCTGCAGGCGGGCACCATGCAGCAGCAGCTCGGTGCGGTCGGCCTGCGGGTCGCGGGCCACGGTGTCCAGCACGACCTGGGCTTCGTCCATGCGGCCCATGCGCTGCCACAGCCGTACCAGCGCCAGCTTGCGCCAGGCGGCTTGCTGGGGGGCCATGGCCTGCGCGGCTTCGGCATGGGGCAAGGCCTGGCGACGGTCGCCGGCCAGGACCCAGGCATTGCCCGTGTCCACCTGCAGATCGAAGTTGTGTGGATCGGCCGCCACCGCCTGCTGCAGCAACGGCAGGGCGGCGGCGCTGTCCTGGGCGGCCATGTGCAGGCGTGCACGGGCGGCAGCGGTGTGCGCCGGGGTGATGCCCGGGCCTTCGCGCAGCGGCACGTCGCGCGCCAGCGCTCTGGCGGCGGTGATCCGGCCCTGGCCGTGCAGGTCGGCAATGCGGCGCTCTTCCAGGCCGGACTGCAGTTCCAGCAGGCTGGCATTGTCTTCGGGGGCCCAATCGCTGCGGTCCAGCAGACCGGGCAGGATGGCGGTCAGGCGGGTGTCGGCACGGGCGCGGTCCAGTGCCTGGGCGTAGGCCAGGTCCAGCGCCGGCGTGGCGGGCAGGTGGGTGCGCTGGCGCTCCCACAGGGCCACGGCCTGTTCGGGCTGGCCAATGTCGAACCAGGCATTGGCCACCTGGCGTATGGCATCGGGGTCCTGGTCGATCAGGTTTTCCGCCTGGGCCAGCAGTGCCTGGCGCTGCCCGGCATCGGCCTGGGCCAGGGCCTGGGCGATCAGCACCTGCCGCCGGGCTTCCTGCAGCAACAGGGTCTGCGAAGGTGAACGCTGCGCCGGCGCAATGGCCTGCATGTCTTCCAGGGCCGCATCCGGTTGGTCCTGGGCCAGCCAGATCAGGGCGCGGGCCTGGCGCATGTCGGGATCCGTGGGGGCGAGGGCCACGCCATCGGCCATCACAGCGTTGGCCAGGGCGGGCTGTTTCTGCTGCAGATAGGTGCGTGCCAGCCGGTGGCGCAGCCAGGCGTTGTCGGGTGCCAGTGGCAAGGCCGTCTCCAGCAGCTCCATGGCCTGCACGGGCTGGTTCTGGGCCAGGGCGGCTTCGGCCTGTGCCTGCAGCAGATCGGCGCGCAGGCCGGCCGCCTCGGCCGCCGTGGCCGGGGGGAGCTGGGCCAGCAATTGCTCGGCATCACGGCTGCGGTTTTGCTCCAGGTACATGCCTACCAGGGCGCGTACCGCAGGCATATGGTCGGGGTGGGCTTGCCGCAGCGCCAGCCAGGCCTGTTCGGCCTGTTGGGGCTGGCCGCGGGCTTGCAGGGTGTTGGCCTGGAGGCCCAGGGCCTCGGGGTTGGTGGGCTGAAGCGCCAGGGCCTGCTCGGCCATCTGCGCGGCGGTGGCGGTGTCACCGGCATCCAATGCCTCATTGCCGCGGGCCAGCAGCGCCCAGAAGCGGGCGGTGTCGCGCAGCCCGCGCCACTTGGCCACGGGTTCGACGGCCAGGGCCTGGGCAAAGAATTCGGCGGCCTCGGCATGCTGGCTTTGCCGCATGGCGACGATGCCCAGCCCGCCCAGTGCTTCGGCATTGCGCGGCGACAGTTGCAAGGCGCGGCGGTACGCGGCGTCGGCTGCCGGCAAATCCTTGCGGTCCAGCGCGCGGTCGGCCGTGCGCAGTGCCTGCTGGGTGGGGGAAGGCGGCGGCGGCGCGGGCGGTGCGGCGTTGGCTTCTGCCCTGACTGCACCACCTGGGCTGGCAGGGGCAACCGTGCCACCGGTGCTGCCGCCAAGGGCGGCGTGGGCCTTGGCCAGGTGTTGCTGCATGGCCGTGTCCTGCGGGTAGCGCTGCAGATAGGCCTGGGCTGCGGCGGGAGTGGCGTTCCAGGGCAGTTTGTCGATGGCCCAGCTCCACAGGCTGCGAACGGCCTGTTCGTCGGTGCCGGGCTGGTCCGCCAAGCGGGCCATTTCATTGAGCAGGGCCGGCGTGGTCGAGCCGTGCCGCAGCTGGCGTTGCAGGGCCAGGATGCGGTAGCGCACATCGCCGGTCTGGGTGTATTGCTGCTGCAGTGCGCGGTCCAGTGCGGTGTCGTCTTCCGGTGCGACGCTGCTGACGATCTGGTAGTACTCCAGCGCCATCGAGCCCGAGGTAGGAGGGCCGTCCGGGAACAGCGAGCGCGCCAGCGTGGCGGCCTCCTGCAGGCGGCCCGCCTGGGCCATCAGCCGCATGGTGGCCAGCTTCTGGCTGTCCGGCCCCATCAGGCGTGAAAGCAGGCTCAACTCCTTGGTGGCCGGGTGCTGGGGGAATTGCCGGCGCAGCAGCTCCAGCTGGGCCCGGGCTTCGTCGGCCTTGCCTTCGCGCAGCGCAATATCGCCGAGGGTGGCGTGACCCCAGGCCGAATCGGGGTGCACCAGCAGCAGCTTTTCGATGTGCTGGCGGGCCAGGTCGGTGCGGTGCTTGCTGATCCACAGCTGCGCGCTGCGGATGATCTCCGCTTCGGCCGTGAGATCGCCGGCGGAACGGGTCTGCGCGGGGGCGGCGGGGATGGCAGCGCAGGCCCAGACGCCGATCGCTGCAGCCCAGTACCAGGGGGAGGTGGGACGGCGTTGCATGGCGCCCCTAAGCCTTGTACCAAGGCAGTTGCAACTGTCCCTGGGGGGTGAAGGCATAGTCCTTGCGCATCCAGCCCTGGCCGAACAGTGCCAGGCATTGTTCGTAATAGGCCGTGGGCCGCAGCGGCTGTGCCTGCAACCGCTGGCGCTGGGCATCGAGGGCGCGGCTGGCGCCCTGGGCCTGCAGAAAGGGCAGCATGGCGGCACTGAAGCCGGACGGGCCGGGGCCGCTGATTACCAGCGTGCGCGGGTGGATGTATTCGGGCGGGGCCTGGTCACGCTCGACGATGGCCGCCATCGGTGCCAGGGTCCGCAGCAACTGTGCGCGCCCCGGTGCCTGCGGATGCAGCATGCCGGCCCACAGGTAGGTGCGGATGGCGTTGTAGCCGCCACGGCCCTGGGCCTCTGTGTCGGTCTCGTCGGTCAGAAAGCCCTGCTGGCTGTCGTACAGCGTCCAGTCCGGCGTGATGCCTGCCGGGGCGCTGCGCACCAGCAGGTCCAGCGAGGCATCGGCCAGTTGCTGCCAGCCTGGTTCCTGCATTTCCAGGGCCAGCGCCTGCAGGACCTGCAGCGGCAGGTAGCTGGGGTTGAGCCGCCAGCGTTGGCCCGGCTGCAGCACAAAGCCTTGCGCGCCCGGCAGCAGGCTGGGGCCCAGGCCGGGCAGTTGGGCCACTTCCTTTTGCCAGATCAGCGCTGCCAGCGTGCGGCCCTGGGCGGTGTAGGGCCGGTAGCGCCACAGGCGCCCGGCCTGCAGCAGGGTGTAGGCAATCCACAGGTCGGCATCGGATGCGGAATTGCTGTCAATCACGCCCCAGGCGCCGTCGTCCTGCCGCCCCCACAGCCAGGCCGGCAGATGCTGGCCCAGATCGCCCTGGCTGAGGTTGTCGCGGGTCCAGTGCAGCAGGGCGTCGAAGCGGCGGCGGTCGTTGGCCACCAGGGCAAAGAACAGCGCATAGCTCTGGCCTTCGGAATAGGTGCGTGACAGCTTGCCGTCGTCCGAGACCACGCGTCCATCGGCCTGCATGAACTGCTGCGCAAAGCGCGGCCAGCTGGCTTCCACGGCCGTGGCGCTGGCGGCCTGGCTCCCGGGCACGGCGGACAGTGCGGCACTGGCTCCCACCCATTGCAGCCAGTGCCGGCGGTGCAACAGGCTGTGGGAGGGCTTATGCATCCGCTTGTTCCAGCCGGCGGCGGGCCAGCAGGCGCAGGCTGGCGTAGACCATGAAGGTGAACAGCAGGCCGGTCACGATGCCCAGCACGGCCAGCAGCACCGGATGCGCGTGCAGCCGGTACCACAGCGCGGTCCACCACGGCAGCTGGCCCACGTAGTACACGTCCTGTACCCGGAAGCTTTCCGCCGCGCTGCCGCGCAGCAAGGTCAGATCGCCGCGCATGCGCTGCAGCGTGTCCACTGCGCTCAAGCCGTCGCGCACCAGCTCCAGGGCCTGGGGCTGGTTGGCCATCAAGGCCACCACGCTGCGGCCGCTTTGCAACGGAGATTCAAACCCGGCAACGGCTGCCAGCGGACCGGAACCCTGCAGCGTGGCCTCTCCGCCGTGCTGGGGGCGCCAGGTGTTGGTGTCCAGGCGCATCAGGTCGGCAATGGTGTCCAGCACGCGCTCGGTCGGGCGCAGCGACTGCGCGCCGGCTTCCACCAAGGCGGGCAGGGCCTTGTGCCAGTGGTCGAGCAAGGGGTTGGCGGCACCATCGGCGACCAGCAGCAGATCGCGGTCCCCGGCTTTGTCGGCCTGGCTGTAAGGCAGCAAGGTGAAGCGGGTGCCAGGGTAGCCGGTGGCGGCCGACAGCTGGCCAATGGCCGTCAGGTAGGTGGAAATGGCTTCCGGCGTGGGCTGGTCCGGGATCAGCACCGCCGTTTCCTGCAGGTCGGCGAACTTGCTGAACGGGAAGCCCCCGCGCGCAAAAGCCTGCAAGTCAGGCATGGCGATGTAGTGGTGCAGCTTCGAGATGTTGAGCGTGGAGTCGGGGTCGATGGCCGCACGCATTTCCTGCTGGGTGATGGAGGTGCAGCGACCCATGTCCGGTGCGGGGATTTGCACACCGACGTGGAAGCTGTTCTGGTTGCGCAGCAGTTCGGCAGGCAGCTGGAAGTGGCGCTGCACCAGGGCATCACCGGACCATCCGCTCACCTGGCTGAGGATGGCCGAAGGGGATGTCTTGCTGGTGGCCCGCTCCAGCGGCCAGGAGTGCACAAACTGTTCGTTGAACAGCACGCTCACCATGCCGTGTTGCGAGACCTGGTTGGGGGTGTAGCGGTAGCGCAGGTCCACCGGGATGGTGCTGCCATTCCAGGTGAACAGATCGGGCGGCAACTGCAGGCTGAGGTTCACCGCATCGTTGAGCGCATAGCCGCGCAGCTGCAGTTGCCCGGGATCGCGGGCCAGCTCGGCAATGCGCACCGGCCGGTCGGTGGCGATCCAGTTCGGGGCATCGTAGGGCTTGCGCAGGGCGGGCAGCTCCAGCGTCTTGACCGTCACGGTATCACCGCTGAAGGCGGCGTGGCCGACGGCCAGCGCCTGCGCGGCGGTTTCCAGCTGGGCGCTGTCCTTGCCCAGCACCAGCAGCAGCTTGGCCGAAGGCACGCCGGGGTGGTCCACCAGCTGCAGCGTGGGCACGTCGACCGCTGGCAGATGGCGCAATGCGGGTGGGCGCTGGGCATTGGTGGCGAACACGATGCCGTGGCCGGCCGGCAACTGGTCGATCTGTGCCGTGAACGAGGTGCCCCGGTAGCCGGCCTGCTTGCCCAGCCAGGCCGCGACAATGCCTGCCGCCTTGAGGGTGGTGGCATCTGCGCCGGCGGCATACACAAACTGGGTCTGCAGCTTGCGGTTGTCGCGTTGGTCAAAGAAGGGCAGGGGCAGGTGGGCCAGATCGTTGGGCAACTGCAGCTGGCGCAGCTGCAGCGTCAGGCGGCTTTCGTCGCTGAGATTGGCCCACAGGCTGGAGTGCGAGGGCAGCTCGCATTCCATGGTGTAGTGGCCGATGAACTGCAGGCGCAGCTTGTTGTAGTCCGCAAAAAAGCGCGGATCGATGGGGATGCGGATGTGCTGCGGCTTGCCCAGGTTTTCCTTGGGCAGGACCAGGGTCTGGACCAGTTCGTCGTTGAGGTAGACCTTGAGGTGGGACAGGTCGGCCAGCAGCGCGGGAGAGAAGGTGTAGTCCAGGCGCAGATCGGCGCTTTCCACCACCTCGTCGCCCCGCAGGCTGAAGTCCAGCGTGGTTTGTCCTTCGGTGCCGCGCAGGTTGATGCCGCCGGTGGCACCCATGCGGGCAAAGCTCAGATCAATCTGGCGGCCGGGCAGCTCGGCCAGCGTGGTGCCGGGGGTGCTGACCGCGGTGGGGCGCTCCTGGGCCCACAGCGCAGGCTGTGAGGGCAGCATGCCGGTTGCCAGCAGGGCAAGCGTCAGCATGTGGCGCTGGGAAAACGGGGAAGTCCGAAGCAGGTTTTTTTTCTTGCAGCGCAACATCGTCATTCCGAAAAAGGGCGAGATGGGACGCGTTCGAGCTTAGCCCGCATGCTGAAAAAAGCACCAGTATTTACATCGTGTGACGTGGATGATTGTTTCTATCTGTGCAAAAGTAGCGATAGAAGAATGGAAAAAGCCTGCCTTGGGAGCCAAGGCAGGCTTTGGAGATGGTGGGCCCTGAGTGATTCGAACACTCGACCAACGGATTAAGAGTCCGCTGCTCTACCAGCTGAGCTAAGAGCCCTTTCGGTGTGAACCGAAAGTCGCCAATCTGAAAAACAATTTCAGACCGACTGAAAAAAGTGGTGGGCCCTGAGTGATTCGAACACTCGACCAACGGATTAAGAGTCCGCTGCTCTACCAGCTGAGCTAAGAGCCCACTTTTCTCGGATTGCGTTGCAACCTGAGCCCTCTATTATGCTCCACTTTTTTTGAGTGCGCAGCCAGGCGGTGCAAAAAAACGCAAAAACTTCACTGCAGCGCGTTGCGGCTGGCCAGTTCCACGAACAGGCCGCTGTGGTCCAGCCCACCCAGGCCGTGCTCCACGCCGTCGGCGTAGAGCTTGGCAAAGAGTTCGGTGATCGGAGCATCGAAGCCGATCTCGCCCGCCGTGGCCAGGGCGTTGCGCAGGTCCTTGAGCTGCACGCTCATCTTGCCGTGTGGGGCAAAGTCGCGTTCCACCATGCGCTGGCCGTGCAGTTGCAGGATGCGGCTGTCGGCGAATCCGCCGGAGATGGCTTCGCGCACCTTGGCCATGTCGGCGCCGCCCTTGGCGCACAGCAGCAGGGCCTCGGCCACCGCGCCGATGGTGATGCCCACAATCATCTGGTTGGCCAGTTTGGTGAGCTGGCCGGTGCCGTGCGGGCCGACATGGGTGGCGCGGCCCAGGGCGGCGAACACGGGCAGGGCGGCCGCAAAGTCTTCGGCCCGGCCGCCGGCCATGATGGCCAGGGTGCCGTTGTCGGCGCCCACGGTGCCGCCGGAGACCGGGGCATCCAGGTGGCGCAGGCCGCGCTCGGCCAGGCGCGAGGCATGGTCGCGTGCCTCGCGCGGCTGGATGGAGGCCATGTCGATGAACAGGCTGCCCTCGTGCATGCCGTGCACGGCGCCTGCGCCGCCCATGCCGAACAGCACCTCGCCCACCACCGTGCCGTTTTCCAGCAGGCTGATCACGATGTCGCTGTGCGCCGCTGCGGAGCGGGGCGTATCGTGCACCGTGGCGCCAAAGGCCTGCAGTGCCTCGGCCTTGGCACGGGTGCGGTTCCAGACCTGCACCTGGTGGCCGGCCTCACACAGGCGGCGGGCCATGGGCGCGCCCATCAAGCCGGTGCCCAGTACGGCAATGCGCAAAGGTGGGGGAATGGGGGTGGTCAAGGCTGTGTCTCCCGAGCTGTCCGCTGTTGTGTGTGGTGTATGCGGATCATGCCGATGTGTAGCGGCCCGGAGCTTGCAGATGGCTTGCACCCGCATGCTGTTGGCGGCAAAACAGCTTTGCTTTTTAAGCTATCAAAAAAGAAGCTGCCTGTGCTCGTCGGAGTAGGAACACACGCTGTTTGTGGCGTGAATTCCAACGCTTTCGGGCGCAGGCAGCTTCGGCGGTTCAATTGTAAGAGTTTGCAGCCGGCGCCGGGCCGGCTGCGCCTGCCTGCGTCCGGGAGCGCGCAGCAGGATGGCGGGGCTTACATCATTACATCAGCAGGTGTTCGCCGGCGTTGTCGCCGCCCAGGATCACGTAGTTGACCTTGCGGATGTCCATCAGCTTGGTGCCGCCGGCATAGCTGATGGAGGACTGCACGTCCTGTTCCATCTCGATCAGCGTGCTGCGCAGCAGGCCTTTGATGGGCTCCAGAATGCGCTTGCCTTCGACGTGCTTGTACTCGCCCTTGTTGAAGTCGCTGGCCGAACCGTAGTATTCCTTGAACAGCTCGCCGTCCACCTCCACGGTCTTGCCGGGCGATTCTTCGTGGCCGGCAAACAGCGAACCGATCATCACCATGGTGGCGCCAAAGCGGATGCTCTTGGCGATGTCGCCATGGCTGCGGATGCCGCCGTCGGCAATGATGGGCTTGGTGGCCACGCGGGCACACCACTTCAGCGCCGACAGCTGCCAGCCGCCCGTGCCAAAGCCGGTCTTGAGCTTGGTGATGCACACCTTGCCCGGGCCCACGCCCACCTTGGTGGCGTCGGCGCCCCAGGCCTCCAGGTCGATCACGGCTTCGGGCGTAGCCACGTTGCCGGCAATCACAAAGGCCGCAGGGATCTTGGCCTTCAGGTACTGGATCATGTTCTTCACGCTGTCGGCATGGCCGTGGGCGATGTCAATGGTGATGTACTCGGGGCAGATGTCATCGGCCACGAAGCGGTCGACCACGTCGTAGTCGGCCTGCTTGACACCCAGCGAGATCGAGGCGTACAGGCCCTGCGACTGCATGGCCTTGGTGAATGCCACGTTGTCGATGTCAAAGCGGTGCATCACGTAAAAGTAGCCGTGCTGCGCCAAAAACTTGCAGATCTTCTCGTCCAACACCGTTTTCATGTTGGCGGGCACCACCGGCAGGCGGAAGGTGCGGCCACCCAGCTCCACGCTGGCGTCGCATTCGGAGCGGCTTTCCACGCGGCACTTGCGCGGCAGCAGCAGGATGTTGTCGTAGTCGAAGATTTCCATGAGATTCCAAGCTCCTAAAGAGGTCGCAGCGAACGATTTCGCATTGCGATGGGGCGCTTGGCTTGGAGACCGGCTTTGCGGGTGCATCCCGCACGGGGGCACCAGACCTGCAGTTGCACAGGCACAAAAAACCGGACCACAAGTAACTTGGGCCCGGTGATTGATTCTATACGGCCTGCTCCGGCGCGGCAGCCGGCCGCACTGCAATGGTGGGTATATGCAAAACCATATACCGTTCTGCGGGCCATGCCGTCCCCTGTGCGGGGCCCCGCATCCCCGGGCAGCGGCGCAGGGCAGGGCGCGCTTTCTACAATGGCGGCATGTTTCCGCTCGATCTGCTCGACGGTGCCGAAGAATCTTCCGCACCCGCTCACCGCCCATCCTCTTTGCTGGACAACCTCAACGACGAGCAGCTCGCTGCCGTCACGCTGCCGGCCGGCCATGCGCTGATCCTGGCGGGCGCCGGCTCCGGCAAGACGCGGGTGCTGACCACGCGCATTGCCTGGCTGCTGCAAAGCGGCCAGGTCACGCCCGGCGGCATTCTGGCGGTCACCTTCACCAACAAGGCGGCCAAGGAAATGGTGGCCCGCCTGTCGGCCATGCTGCCCTACAACGTGCGCGGCATGTGGATCGGCACTTTCCACGGCCTGTGCAACCGCCTGCTGCGCGCCCACCATGTGGCGGCCGGTCTGCCCGCCACCTTCCAGATTCTGGACACGCAGGACCAGCTCTCGGCCATCAAGCGCCTGTGCAAGCAGTACCAGGTGGACGAGGAGCGCTTTCCGCCCAAGCAACTGGGCTGGTTCATTGCCGGCTGCAAGGAAGAAGGCATGCGCCCCAAGGATGTGGTGGCGTCCGACCCCGACACCAAGAAGAAAGTGGAGCTCTACCAGCTGTACGAGGACCAGTGTCTGCGTGAAGGCGTGGTCGATTTCGGCGAGCTGATGCTGCGCAGCTTCGAGCTGCTGCGCGACGATGCGGCGCTGCGCCAGCACTACCAGCGGCGTTTTCGCTTCATTCTGGTGGACGAGTTCCAGGACACCAACAAGCTGCAGTACGCCTGGCTCAAGCAGCTGGCCGGCGAGATGGTGGGCGGTCGCCTGCAATCGAGCTCCAGCGTGCTGGCCGTGGGCGATGACGACCAGAGCATCTACGCCTTCCGCGGTGCGCGCGTGGGCAATATGACCGATTTTGTGCGCGAGTTCGATGTACAGCACCAGATCAAGCTGGAGCAGAACTACCGTTCGTTCAGCAACATCCTGGATTGCGCCAATGCGCTGATCAGCCACAACAGCCAGCGCCTGGGCAAGAACCTGCGCACCAACCAGGGTGCGGGCGAACCGGTGCGGGTGTATGAGGCCCCCACCGACCTGGATGAAGCCAGCTGGATGGTGGAGGAAATCCGCAATCTGGTGCGGCAGGACAGCGTGCCGCGCCAGGAGATTGCCGTGCTCTACCGCAGCAATGCGCAAAGCCGGGTGATCGAGTCCAAGCTGTTCAATGCCGGCGTGCCCTACCGGGTGTACGGCGGCCTGCGCTTCTTCGAGCGTGCCGAAATCAAGCACGCACTGGCCTATCTGCGCCTGCTGGAGAACCCGCACGATGACACCAGCTTCATGCGGGTGGTGAACTTCCCGGCCCGCGGCATTGGCGCGCGTTCGGTCGAAACGCTGCAGGAAACGGCGCGCGCGGCGGGTTGTTCGCTCAGCGACGCGGTCACCGCCGTGGGCGGTGCGGCCGGCACCAAGCTGCAGGGCTTTGTGGCCAAGATCGACGTGCTGCGCGAAGAAACCCAGGGCAAGAGCCTGCGCCAGACCATCGAGCGCATGCTGGAAGCCAGCGGTCTGATCGACTTCTACCTGAACGAGAAGGAAGGCCAGGACCGCATCGAGAACTTGAAGGAACTGGTGAATGCGGCCGAGAGCTTTGTGACCCAGGAAGGTTTCGGCAAGGATGCGATCGCCCTGCCCATCGACGAGCACAGCCGCGCCGACGCCGCGCTGACGCAAAGCCCGGCCAGCCAGGGCCTGAACCCTGCGCTGCCCATGCTGGACGTGCCGCTGGGCGGCACCGATGCCGAAACCGGCGAAACCCTGTCGCCGCTGGCCGCATTCCTGGTGCACGCGGCACTGGAGGCCGGGGACAACCAGGCCCAGGCCGGCCAGGAGGCCGTGCAGCTGATGACGGTGCACGCCAGCAAGGGGCTGGAATTCGATGTGGTCTTCATCGGCGGGCTGGAAGAAGGCCTGTTCCCGCACGAGAACGCCGCCAGCGACAAGGGCGGGCTGGAGGAAGAGCGCCGCCTGATGTATGTGGCCATCACCCGCTCCCGCAAGCGCCTGTACCTCAGCCATTCGCAAAGCCGCATGCTGCACGGTCAGACGCGCTTCAACCTGCCCAGCCGCTTTCTGGATGAGCTGCCCGAAACCAACCTCAAATGGCTGACCGCCAAGCAGCCAGGCTTTGGCACGTTCACGCCCAAGTTCGGCGGCGGTTCTGCCTATGGCAATGGGTTCCGTGCTGCGTCGGGCACCCGGTCGTCCGATGTGTTTGCCAATCCCGTCGTGCCGCCGCAAAAGACGGTGCCGGGCCATGGCATCACCAAGGGCATCACCGTGTTCCACGCCAAGTTCGGCGAAGGCAAGGTGCTGGCCGTGGAAGGCACGGGTGACGATGCCCGTGCCCAGATCAATTTCCCGCGCCACGGCACCAAGTGGCTGGCGCTGGCGATTGCCAAGCTGACCATCGTGGAGTGAGGGTCCTGCGCCGCTGAACTGCCGAGGCCGCCCGGGAGGGCGGCTGTGCGGTCTGGCCCAGTGGGCCCCAACGGGCCGCGCTTGCGCCACTGTCTGACAGCCGCACCCGCCGGGTATCGGGTGTGATGAACCTCCTGGTTTGGCCGCAGAGAGGTTTTGCATGCACACCCCACCGGACCCCACCCCTCCCCCCTCCACCGCACCGCAGGTGCCGCGCAGCGACACCGCGCTGCAATTGCTGGAGCGCGCGCAGTGGCGCGACAGCGTGGCACTGACCAGCCAGCCTTCGCTGCGCATTGCCACCGTGGCGGGCATGCAGGCGGCCCTGTCCGTGCTGCTGGCGGTGCTGCTGGTGCATGTCTCCCCCTGGCCGCACCTGGTGGGCTTTGCCGCGCTGGGTGCCTTGTCGGCGCTGTTCGGCCGTTTTGCACCGCTGCGGCTGCGCATGCGCATCGTCACCCTCTGTGCCGGGCTGATGGCGCTGGGCGTGCTGATCCCCTCGCTGGCCACGCTGGCCGGGGCCGGTCCGACCACGATGCTGGGGGTGATGGCGCTGGTGACCGGGGCCGCCACCCTGGTCGTCAGCCACTGGGTGCTGGGCGGGCCGGGGGCGGTGATCATCGTCTTTGCCACCGGTGCAGCGCTGGTGCCTGCGCCCGATGGATTGACGGTGGCGGCCCGCACCCTGGCCGCGCTGGCGGGCGGTGCCGTGGCATGTGCGACCTGCCGGGCCACCGACTGGCTGCGCAAGGATGCACTGCCCCACCTGGCGCTGCCGCCGCCGGTAGCACCCCCGCTGCGGCTGGAGCTGCTGGTGGCGCTGCGCATCACCGTGGCCGCCGGGCTGTCGGCCTGGGTGGCCTATCTGGCGGGCATGCCGCATCCGGCCTGGGCGGCCATCGGCGCCGTGGCGGTGATGCAGGGTGCCCACCTGCACATCACCATGAACCGGGCGCTGCAGCGCATGGCGGGCACGGTGGTGGGGGCGGTGGTGGCGTGGCTGATCCTGGCGCAGAACCCCGGCTTTGGCACGGTGCTGGCCTGCATCGTGCTGTTCCAGTTTGTCACCGAGGTCGTCATCGGCTTCAACTATGCGCTGGGCCAGATCGCGGTCACGCCGTCGGCGCTGCTGATGACCCACCTGGCGGCACCCGCCGCCGCGGTGGCCGGCATGCCGGTGGAGCGGGTGATGGACACCATCCTGGGGGCGGCGCTGGGCATCGGGTTTGCGGTGCTCTTTTCCACCCTGGACGACCGCCGCCAGCTGGCGCAGCTGCGGGCACGGGAATCGGGCACACGGCACTGAAACCGGTGCCGAAACCGTTGCCGTGTGGTCCAGGCATGCCGCATGCAAAAAGGGACGCCGCGGCGTCCCTTTGTCCTT
Source organism: Comamonas sp. CMM03 (assembly GCF_019218715.1). NCBI lineage: Bacteria > Pseudomonadati > Pseudomonadota > Betaproteobacteria > Burkholderiales > Comamonadaceae > Comamonas > Comamonas sp. CMM03. The sequence goes on from NZ_JAHUXB010000004.1 coordinate 160,614, forward strand.
TGCAGGGCAGGCCACTGCCTGGGGCAGTGGCGCGGCATCACGGCGTGGGGCCGGTGTCGTGCGGGGTGTAGGTGACGCCGCCGTCCTCTTCCAGCTCATCGTGGCCGTCCGGTGCCGAGAAGCAGTCGCGGAAGGTGAACACCACCGAGCTGAAGAACATGGCGGCCAGCATCATGGCCGCGCCGATCATCAGTCCGGCCGCGATATCGCCCACCAGGGCCGACAGCAGGGCAGTGACCAGCGCCAGCACCAGGCCGGTGGCAATGAACACGCCCATCCACGACAGAAAAAACACGGCAAATGCGGTCAGATTGCGCCAGCAGGCGATAAAGCTAAAGAACAGCGCCTTGGCCGGAGGGATGTTGTGCCAGTGCACCAGACCGGGCGCATGCCAGAACAGCAGCGACAGCGGCAGGTACAGCAGCAGGGAGAACCACATGGCGGCCTGGAAATCGGCCTCCTGGGCCAGCTCGGGCGTCATGGGGGTGGTGCCCAGGTACACCTGGGCGAACTGGCCGCCGTCGATCAGGGCGGACACGCCCATCACCAGCAGAAAGCCCACGGCATAGAAGGCCCCCAGCAGCGCCATGGCGTGCATGCGCTGGCGACCGGTGCGGAAGGCGACCAGCAGCAGCGCCGGCGTGGGCATGCGGCCCTGCAGGGTCTCGGCGGCGCCCACCATCATCACCAGCGACGCCGTGGGCAGCAGCGCCAGCGCCAGCGCCGGCCCGACCAGCGGAAACAGGGAGATCAGCGACATGGCGGCCATGCACAGGAAGAACAGGGCCGACAGCGCCATCGGGTGGCGCCAGAAAGTCTGTATGCCCTGGCGGACCCATTGGGCACCGGTGCGGGCGGGAACGATATTGAGTTTCATGACCGGGAAGTGAAAGGGCCGGACGGGCGCGGGCAGGAGGCCGATACAGCGGCGACCTGCGGCGCGCGGGAGGGGACCTGAGCACAGGACTGTACCCCAGCCGCCCAAAGCCCCCGGCGGGACGGGCCGGATGGCGGGCGGCGGTGTCAGGCCAGGGCGACCGGGCGCTCGATGGCGGTCAGCGGATGGGCCACGCGCTGGCGCAGCACGCGTTCGAAGTGGGTGGGGTCGTGGGGCTGCAGCAGCGCGGCTTCGCGCGGCAGATAGAAGTCCCACAGGCGCGAGACCCAGAAGCGCAGCGCACCGGCGCGCAGCATGGGGTTGAGCAGCTCGCGTTCGGCCGCTTCGAGCGGGCGCACGGCCTGGTAGGCGTCCAGCATGGCCTGGGCCCGGGCCGCGTCATGGGCGCCGCTGGCGTGGTCGATGCACCAGTCGTTCAGGCACACGGCCAGGTCGAACAGCCAGGTGTCCACGCCGGCAAAGTAGAAGTCGAAAAAGCCGGTCAGTTCCTCGCCGTCGAACATCACGTTGTCGCGGAACAGGTCGGCGTGGATGGGACCGCGCGGCAGGGCGGCGTGGCTGGGGCTAGCGGCCACATGGTTCTGGAACGCCAGTTCGCTGCGCAGCAGGTCGGCGGCATCCTGTTCCAGATAGGGCAGCACCACGGGCACGGTCTCGTTCCACCAGGGCAGGCTGCGCAGATTGGGTTGCTCGCGGGCGTAGTCACGGCCGGCCAGGTGCATGCGGGCCAGCATGTCGCCCACGGCGGCGCAGTGCACGGCCTGGGGCTGCAGCTGGCTCTTGCCGCGCAGCTTCTGCACCACGGCGGCAGGCTTGCCGCAGACCTTGTGCAGGATGTCGCCGCTCTTGGCATCGGCCTGGGGGGCCGGCACGGGGATGCCGGCCAGCGCCAGGTGCTTCATCAGATACAGGTAGAACGGCAGTTGCTCGAAGGTCAGGCGCTCAAACAAAGTGAGCACCCACTCTCCTTGATCGGTTGTCAGGAAGTAGTTGGTGTTCTCGATGCCGCCCTGAATGCCGCGCAGTTCGGTCAGGTTGCCCAGAGGGACACGGCGCAGCAGGTCGCGCGCCTCTTTGTCGGAGACTTCGGTAAAAACGGCCATCGCTCAGGACGCTCAAAAAAACAGGGGGGTGAAAACGAACAACGCCGACACGCACTCCGAAGAGGCCGGTGCCGGCGCAGAGGCAATGGGCCGCAAGGCCCGGGCGCTCAGAACTTGAGGTTCCAGACACGGCGGCCATTGGTGCCGTCGTTGCCGTTCTGGTTCACGCCGTCGCGTGCGGCATTGCCGGGCTTGACCTCATAGGACGGCATATTGCCGACCTTGGGCTGCACATTGATGCTTTGCGTCTGACCGCCCACGCGCAACTCGTCCACCCGACTGCCGGCATCTTCTTCGCGAATGCGCTCGATGCGCTGGTTCTGGCGCGACGGAGCGGCGCTGTTGTCCTGCTGGGGCTGGCCCGCAGGCGCAGGGGCCGCAGCGGGTGCGGCCTCGCTGGAAGGCTGTGCCCACGCCACAGCGGAGGCCAGAACGGCGATGGAAAAGAGGATAGGTGCGCGCATAGGGAGATTGTAGTGGCGCGTGCACAATCTTGGGTATGAGCAATTCCAAGACATTGGTGCTGGTGGACGGTTCCAGCTACCTCTACCGCGCCTACCATGCCATGCCCGACCTGCGGGCCGTTCCCGGCGACCCGGCCAGCCCGGCCACGGGTGCCATCCGCGGCATGGTCAACATGATGCAGGCGCTGCGCAAGGATGTGCAGGCCGACTACGCCGTCTGTGTGTTCGACACCAGCGGTCCCACCTTCCGCGACGCCATGTACGACCAGTACAAGGCCACGCGCTCGCCCATGCCCGACGATTTGCGCAGCCAGATCGAGCCCATCCACGAGGTGGTGCAGCTGCTGGGCTGGAAGGTGGTGGCCGTGCCCGGCGTGGAGGCGGATGACGTGATTGCCACCCTGGCGCAGACGGCGGCCGCCCAGGGCATCAATGTGATCGTCTCCAGCGGCGACAAGGACCTGAGCCAGCTGGTGAACGAGCATGTGACCATCATCGACACCATGAACGGCAAGAAGCGCGATATCGCCGGCGTGACGGCCGAGTTCGGCGTGCCGCCCGCCCAAATGATCGACTACCAGGCCCTGGTGGGCGACACCGTGGACAACGTGCCTGGCGTGACCAAGGTGGGCCCCAAGACTGCGGCCAAGTGGCTGGAAGAGTATGGCTCGCTGGACAACCTGATCGCCAATGCGGCGGCGATCAAGGGCGTGGCAGGCCAGAACCTGCGCGATGCCATCGCCTCGGGCCAGCTGGCATTGAGCCGGCAGCTGGTGACCATGAAGACCGATTGCGACCTCTCCGGGCATGTGGCCGGTCTGCCGCAGCTGGACAGCATCACCCTGGGCGAGCCCGATAACGCCGGTCTGGCGCCTTTCTACGAAAAATACGGCTTCAAGGGCCTGGTGCGCGCGCTGGGTGCGGTGGCGACGGAAGCCACAGCTGCCAAGAAGTCCGCTCCCGCATCCCCGCAAGGCGGTCTGTTCGATGCGGATGACGCCGCTACCACCGAAATCGCGGTCGAAGCCCAGCAGCGCGATGTGGTCTATACCACCATCCTGACCGAGGACGCGCTGGACCACTGGCTGGCCAAGCTCCAGGCGGCCGAGTTGGCGGCACTGGACACCGAGACCGATTCACTGGATGAAATGGTCGCCCAGATTGTGGGTATCAGCTTCAGCGTGGCCGTGGGCGAAGCGGCCTACATTCCGCTGCGCCACGAAGGCATGGATGTGCCCGAGCAGCTCGATATGGCCCTGGTGCTGGCCCGGCTCAAGCCCTGGCTGGAAGATGCCTCGAAAAAGAAGCTGGGCCAGCATGTCAAATACGACCAGCATGTGTTTGCCAACCATGGCATCACCGTGCGCGGCTACGCGCACGACACCATGCTGCAGTCCTATGTGCTGGAGGCCGACCGTCCCCACAACCTGACCAGCCTGGCCCTGCGCCATGTGAACCGCACCGGCATCAGCTACGAAGATCTGTGCGGCAAGGGCAAGAACCAGATCCCGTTTGCCCAGGTGAGTGTGGACAAGGCGGCGGCGTACAGCTGCGAAGACTCCGACCAGACGCTGGATGTGCACGGCGTGCTGTGGCCGCGCATCCAGGCCCATGCCGGCCTGCTGCACATCTATGAATTGGAAATGCAGACCAGCGAGGCGCTGTTCCGCATCGAGCGCAATGGTGTGCGCATCGACGCGGGCGAGCTGGCGCGGCAGAGCAACGATCTGGGGGCGCGCATCCTCAAGCTGGAGGAAGATGCGTACGAGATCGCAGGCCAGCCTTTCAACCTGTCATCGCCCAAGCAACTGGGCGAGATCTTCTTCGACAAGCTGGGCATGCCGGTGGTCAAGAAGACCGCCACCGGTGCGCGCAGCACCGATGAGGAAGTGCTGGAAAAGCTGGCCGAGGACTACCCGCTGCCTGCCAAGCTGCTGGAGCACCGCAGCCTGTCCAAGCTCAAGGGCACCTACACCGACAAGCTTGCCCAGATGGCCTTGCCCAGCGATGGCCGGGTGCACACGCACTACGCCCAGGCGGTGGCGGTGACGGGGCGCCTGTCCAGCAATGACCCGAATCTGCAGAACATTCCGGTGCGCACACCGGAAGGCCGCAGGGTGCGCGAAGCCTTTGTCGCGCCCGAGGGCAAGCTGATTGCCAGTGCCGACTATTCGCAGATCGAGTTGCGCATCATGGCCCACCTCTCCGGGGATGAAGCCCTGCTCAATGCCTTCCGGGACGGTCTGGACGTGCACCGTGCCACGGCGGCCGAGGTGTTTGGCGTTAGCGTCGATGCCGTCAGCAGCGAGCAGCGCCGCTACGCCAAGGTCATCAATTTCGGCCTGATCTACGGCATGAGCAGCTTTGGCCTGGCCAAGAACCTGGGCATCGAGACCAAGGCCGCCGCGGCCTACATCGACAAATACTTCCAGCGCTACCCCGGCGTGAAGCGCTACATGGACCAGACCGTAGAGCTGGCCCATGCCCAGGGCTATGTGGAGACTGTGTTCGGACGCCGCCTGGTGCTGCCCGAGATCAATGGCGGCAACGGCCCGCGCAAGAAAGCGGCCGAGCGCGCTGCCATCAACGCGCCCATGCAGGGCACGGCGGCGGACCTGATCAAAAAGGCCATGGTGGCTGTGCAAGCCAAGTTGGATGCCGAAAAGCCCGAGGTCAAGGTCATCATGCAGGTGCACGATGAACTGGTGTTCGAGCTGCCCGCGTCGGAAAAAGACTGGGTCCGGGCGGAAATCCCGGTACTGATGGCGGGGGTGGCCGACCTGGCCGTGCCGCTGCTGGCCGAGATCGGTTTTGGGCCGAACTGGGAAAAGGCGCACTGAGCACTTTCCGATCAAAGGCGCCACCCGCCGTCCGTCCCCCACTGCATGCGCACAGAGGGAAAAGGCCTGCTGGCATTCGTGCGCAGGAGGGTGTACGGGTTTGGAGGGTGGGCACTTGCTTGTAAGACAAGTGCTTGTAGAGCTTGTGGGACAAGGACCAATGGCTATGGCGCTCTGCATCCCCTTGCAGGATCATCTGCTATCAGATTATTCAGCAGGGACTCTATGCCATGCAGTACCCAAGCTCTACAACGTATATGTTCCGTCACGCCCGCCGACCAGACCGTCGGGGCTTGCGCAACCGGCTGCTAGCCGGGCTTTTCGCGGCGCTTGCCAGCCAGGCGGGCATGGCGGAATCGTCGCCGCTGTTGCTGGTGCAACCCATGGAGCACACCCCAGTGGGCAATGTGGTGGCGCAGCACTTTGTGCGCTGGATGCCGCATTACCTGGGTGAAAAAGCCACGCTGCACCGTCCCAGCAATGCCGGAGGGATGGATGCGATTGTCTGGGCGGCCCGTTCGGGCCCACCCGAGCGCACCCTGGTGCTGATGTCGCAGCTGTGGCTGGGGCGGCTGGAAGCGCTGCCGGCGGCCCGTGTCTGGGTGCCGCTGCAGATCGTGCTGCAGGGTTCCTGGTGCCTGATGGCGCCCGAAGCGCGCCACCTTCCGGACTTCGCCGCCTTGCAGGCCTGGCTGCGCACCATGGGCCGGCCGGTGCGCCTGGGCCTTCCCTTCAATTTCGGTTTCCCCGAGCTGTGGATGCAGGCCATGAGCCGCAAGACTGGTCTGACCTGGCAGGCCAGCACCTATGGCACGGCACGCCAGACGGTCCAGGCACTGGCCGCGGGCAAGGTGGATCTGGTGCTGGACCGCTGTGGCGACAGCTCCCAGTACCTGGGCAACCCGCAGGAGCGGGAGCGTAGCGGTTATGCGGGGGTACAGGTACTGGCGCAGGTGGGCGCGCCGACACCGCTGGCGGCCGCCACGTTTGCCCAATGGCAACTGCCGCCCCTGCCGCTGGGCTGGATGGCCTGGTTTGCCTCGGAGTCCATGCCGGAGGAGCGCAGAGAGGCGGTGGGTAAGGCGCTGTATGCCATTTTGCTGCGCCCCGATACCCAGGCACTGATTGCCGCGCAGCAGCAGCAGCCGGTGCGCATGAGCCCGAGCGAGTCCCAGAATTTTGTGCGCCGCGCCCAGGTGCAGAGTGAATCCCTGCGGAACTGGCTGGAACGCTCGGCCGATCCGTTGCGGGAGCTGAACAGCCGGATCCCCTGACATCCTGAGGGTGCGGAGCACAGGCTGGCCGGATCTGGCCTGTCGCCTGCGTGGCCTTCCGGCGGCCCGGTCCTGCTGGCGCGCCGGGCCGGGGGCTTACCATGGAGGCTTGCGGGCCGGGGTGGTGCGGGTATCCATGCCGCCCCTTTGCATGGTCCCATGGCACTGCATGCCGCCGCGGCGTGCGCAATGAGCGATTTGTCCGATGTCTCCTGATTCCTCTGCCTGCGCTGCGCCGCAGCGCGGTCTGACCCCTGCCGTGCGCATGGGCCTGTCGATTTCCGTGGCCACCGGGCTGTACGGCATTTCCTTTGGTGCGTTGGCCGTCGCGTCCGGGCTGCATGTCTGGCAGGCCATGGCGCTGAGCGCGCTGATGTTCACCGGGGGCTCGCAGTTCGCATTCATTGGCGTGATCGCCGGTGGCGGCACCGGGGCTGCCGCCCTGGGGGCCGCCAGTCTGCTGGGTCTGCGCAATGCCGTCTACGGCATGCAGATGAACCGCCTGCTGGGCTTGCAGGGTTGGCGCCGCTGGCTGGGGGCGCAGATGACCATTGACGAATCCGCCGCCACGGCGATTGCCCAGCTGGATGCAGCCGAGCAGCGCCGGGGCTTCTGGACGGCCGGCCTGGGCGTGTACCTGCTGTGGAGCGGCTTCACCCTGCTGGGGGCCTGGCTGGGCGATGCCCTGGGCGACCCGCGCCAGTGGGGTCTGGATGGTGCGGCAGTGGCTGCCTTCCTGGGCCTGCTGTGGCCCAGGCTGCAGCAGCGTGAACCGGTGGCGCTGGCCGTGCTGTGCGGTGTGGTCACGGCCTTGGCCGTACCGCTGTTGCCGCCGGGCCTGCCGATTCTGCTGGCAGCCGTGGTGGGCGCCATCTGGGGCTGGTGGCGCAGCCGTGCCGCCACGGCGGATGCCGACTGTGTGCAGGAGGCCGCATGAGCGCCGGGACGATCGATATCGGCCTGTGGGGCTGGATTCTGGGGGCCTGTGCCGTGGCCTTTGCCACCAAGCTGGCCGGTTACGCCGTGCCTGCGCGCTGGTTGCAGAACCCCCGGATGACACAGGTCGCTGCCTGCATGACGGTGGCGCTGCTGGCGGCGCTGACGGTGATGAACACCTTCGCCGCAGGTACGGCCCTGGTGCTGGATGCGCGGCTGGCAGCGCTGGCGGTGGCTGCCGTCGCACTGTGGCTGCGTGCGCCTTTTCTGCTGGTGGTGGTGCTGGGTGCGTTGGCGGCCGCCCTGCTACGCTGGCTGGCGTAGCCACGGACAGCATCGTCGCCGGTTGAATGCAGCGTGACCGTCTGCATCTGGCGCTAGACTGCGTTTCTCGTTGTTCCCCTTGATCGACTGTTCACCAGGAGCCTGCCCATGGATTTTCGCGATGCACACAACGATGTCGGCGCCTTGCTGCCCGGCAAGTCCACCGAACACGGCGCCAGCCGCCGCACCGCCTTGCAGGCCGTGCTGGGCCTGGGCTACGCTGCAGCTGCGGCGCCCATCATGGCGCAGACGGCCATCACCACGCCGGGCGACGGGCTGGAGGAGGGCTGGGTGACCATTCCTTCGCAGGGCTTTGACCTGCCGGCCTACCAGGCCAGACCCAAAGGCAAGAAGCACCCGCCTGTGGTGCTGGTGGTGCAGGAAATCTTCGGCGTGCACGCCTATATCCAGGATGTGTGCCGCCGCCTGGCCAAGGCCGGCTATCTGGCGATCGCGCCCGAGTTCTATGCCCGCCAGGGCAAAGCCAGTGACTACACCGAGATCAGCAAGCTGCAGGCCGAGCTGGTCAGCAAGGTGCCCGATGCCCAGGTGCTGGGCGATCTGGATGCTACGCTGGCCTGGGCGGCCAAGGCCGGCGGCAACACGCAGAAAGCGGCCATCACCGGCTTTTGCTGGGGCGGACGCATCACCTGGCTGTACGCGGCCAGCGGCAAGGTCAAGGCCGGCGTGGCCTGGTACGGCCGGCTGGAAGGCCAGGCTTCGGCCATGACGCCCACCCACCCGCTGGCCCTGGCCGGTCAGCTGAAGGCGCCGGTGCTGGGTCTGTACGGCGGGCAGGACACCGGAATTCCCGTGGCCAGCGTGGCCAAGATGCAGGAGGCCCTGGCCCAGGGCAGTGCGGCAGCCAAAAAGTCGGAATTTGTGCTGTTCCCGGATGCCCCGCATGCCTTCCATGCGGACTACCGCGCCAGCTACCGCGAGGCCGCCGCCCGGGATGGCTGGCAGCGTCTGCTGCAGTGGCTGCACAGCCACGGGGTGTAAGCAAGCACACCGGCGGGCGGCGCCCGCCTGCCGCTCGCCGTGGCAGTCCTGTCGCCTGGCCGTGGGGGATGGAGGGGCCGCTGCTGCGGCAAAACCCCCGGCCAGGGGGTGGTGCGGCCACCGCTTTCGGCGCGAAAAAGTCAGTAGGTGTAAGCTTTTGGCCCTTGTCGCACAGCCATCGGTGTCTGTGGGTGCGTGGTACGGCGCATTCCAGCAGGCACCCCGTAGCGCGCATGCCAACCTATAAAAATACCCGCCATTTCGGGTGCTCCAACCCGTTCACAAAGCGCAAAAAGCTATGACCTTGGTCGCAATTCTTCTGGCCACATTGGCCGCCGGCATTGGCAGTGTCTGGGTGGCCGACCTGCTGTTGAGGGCCGGTCTGGGCCGCGGCAATGCCCAGCAGGGCATGCTCAGCCTGGCTGCCGGTGCCCTGCTGGCTACGGCCTTCATGCACCTGCTGCCCGAAGCTTTCGAAAGCGAAGCCGGGGCCAAAGACCTGTTTCTGACCCTGCTGGTGGGGGTGGTGTTCTTCTTTCTGCTGACCAAGGCCGAGTTGTGGCACCACGGCCATGAGCACCACCATGCGCCGCTGGCGCAGGGGGAGGACCATGCCCATCACGACCACGCGCACCACGGCCATGCCCACCCGTCGGCCCATGGTCACGCGCGCAGCCACCGCAGTGGCGGAGGCTGGTCGCTGCTGACCGGTGACAGCGTGCACTGCTTTGGCGACGGCATCCTGATTGCCTCGGCGTTCCTGGCTGATATGCGGCTGGGTGTGATTGCCGCGGTGTCGGTGCTGGCCCACGAGGTGCCGCACCACATGGGCGATCTGGTGGTGATGCGTCTGAACAGCAACCGCAATGCCGCCGTGCTCAAGGTGTCGCTGGCCGGTGCCGTGACGGCCTTTGGCGGTCTGCTGGGCTACTTTCTGGTGGGGCAGCTGGAAGCCTGGCTGCCGTTCTTCCTGACCATCGCGTCCAGCAGCTTTGTCTATGTGGCGCTATCGGACCTGATTCCGCAGCTGCAAAAACAGCTGTCCGCACGGGAAACGCTGGCCCAGGTGGTCTGGCTGGCGGTGGGCATCGTGCTGGTCACGGTGGTCAGCCACCTGGCCCACGGCGGACACTGAGCACCCGGCAGGCAAGCAGGTCCATCTGCACGGGGCACGCCATAAAAAAACGCTGGCCACCTTGCGGTGCCAGCGTTGGCTGATGCAGATGCGCCAGCGGGCGCGGATCAGGCCATTTCCGGCTGCACCTGGATGTGCGGCTGGTTCATGATGGCCCGCACGGCAGACAGCTGGCGGCGCGAGACCATCAGCAGCTCGGGCACGGCATGCATGCGCAGCGCCCAGCCTTCGCCATCGTCTTCGGTGTAGTGCTTTTCCAGGCTGCGCATCTGTTCACGGGTGACCAGGGCGTTGCGGTGGATGCGCACGAACTGCAGGGGATAGCGGCCTTCCAGCTCGGTCAGCGAGTTGTCCAGGATGTAGCTGCGGGTGGCCGTGCGCACGGTGACGTACTTCTGCTCGGCCTTCAGATAGATCACCTGGTGCAGCGGCACACGTTCGGTGCGGCCGCGGTCACGGATCAGCAGGGCGGCGGCGCTGCCCATGGACATGGTGGCCGGTGCCTTCTGCTCCAGCGTATACAGGCGGCGCACCTTGGCCACGGCCTGCTGCAGGCGGTCCGGGCGCACCGGCTTGGTCAGGTAGTCCACGGCTTCCACTTCGAACGCATTGGCGGCGTACATGGCGTGGGCCGAGATGAACACCACCGCCGGCGGCCGGGGCAGGGAGCGGAGCGTCTGTGCAAAGCGCAGACCGTCCTGGCCGGGCATCTGCACGTCCAGGAAGATCATGTCGACGGGATGGTGGTCCTTGGTGCGGTGCAGCACATCCAGCGCCTGGGCGGCGGTGGCAGCTTCCGATACCAGGAACGGTGCCGAGGGATCCTCGCAATCACTCAACAGAACGCGCAGGCGGTTACGGGCCAAGAGTTCATCATCAACGATCAGTACGTGCATAGCTCCTTCTCCCTTATCTCAATATGGCGGATACATCAGGTACTGGCAGCGTGACGACAGACGGACTCTTCACTTCAGGCATGGAAATTCGCCTGAATGTCATGCCGTAGTACCAAAACGCGTTTGCACATTCGCGTGGGGCGTGCCTTGACCCTACGCAACCTCCCTCCGTTTAACAGGGGTGAAACAAAGTGTATTGGTAACTTGCAAGATGCATCCGTGACTGAAGAGTTTTGTTGTGACTGTCACGTTTCTGCTGCATTTACGGGCCGTTCCCGACACTTTGCGGCGTTTTCTGCCCGCAAAGCCAGTGAAAACCCTGATGCGGGTCGCGGGGTCAGACTCCGTGGGCCGGGGCGCAGCAGGTGCCCATGGCATCGGTGCTCTGGCTGTCCCCACGGCAGCCGGACCACCTCCGCGGTAGAGGCGCCAGACGCCAGCGCGGAGCCGGTGTCGCGGTGCAACGTGGGGTCACCGCAGGCCGCAGAAACCGGGGGAGCCGCCGGGCTCGATAAAATTTGCGTATCTTGCACACGCGGCACCCGGATTTCCGGGTGTCCTGAACTTCCGGAAAATCTGTCCTCGCCTATGTCCTCCAACACCACCGCGCAGCCCTCCCACAACCAACTCGACACCAAGGCGCAGGCGTGGTCTGCCCTGTTTTCCGAGCCCATGAGCGACCTGGTCAAGCGCTATACCTCCAGCGTTTTCTTTGACAAGCGCATGTGGAAGGCCGACATCACCGGCAGCCTGGCGCACGCGGAAATGCTGGCTGCGCAGGGTGTCATCGGTCAGGACGACTACGCTGTCATCCAGAAGGGCATGGCCCAGATCAAGTCGGAGATCGAAGCCGGTCAGTTCGACTGGAAGCTGGACCTGGAAGACGTGCACCTGAACATCGAAGCGCGCCTGACGGCCCTGGTGGGTGATGCCGGCAAGCGCCTGCACACCGGCCGCAGCCGCAACGACCAGGTGGCCACCGATGTGCGCCTGTGGCTGCGCGACGAGATCGATCTGATCGAAGGCCTGCTAAAGGAGCTGCAGCTGTCGCTGGTGGAAGTGGCCGAGCAGAACGTGGAAGTAATCCTGCCCGGCTTCACCCACCTGCAGGTGGCCCAGCCGGTGAGCTTTGGTCACCACATGCTGGCCTATGTGGAAATGTTCAAGCGCGACGCCGAACGCATGCTGGACGTGCGCAAGCGCGTGAACGTGCTGCCCCTGGGCTCGGCCGCGCTGGCCGGCACCACCTACCCGCTGGACCGCGAGCGCGTGGCCCGCACGCTGGGCATGGAAGGCGTGTCGCAGAATTCGCTGGACGGCGTGAGCGACCGCGACTTCGCCATCGAGTTCACGGCCGCCGCCAGCCTGTGCATGGTGCACGTGAGCCGTCTGTCCGAAGAACTGATCATCTGGATGAGCCAGAACTTCGGTTTCATCAAGATTGCCGACCGCTTCACCACCGGCTCGTCGATCATGCCCCAGAAGAAGAACCCCGACGTGCCCGAGTTGGCACGCGGCAAGACCGGCCGTGTGGTCGGGCACCTGATGGGCCTGATCACCCTGATGAAGGGCCAGCCCCTGGCCTACAACAAGGACAACCAGGAAGACAAGGAACCGCTGTTCGACACCGTTGATACGCTGAAGGACACGCTGCGCATCTTTGCCGAAATGATTGGCGGCCAGGTCAACCCCGCCTCCGGCAAGAAGGAAGGCGGCATCACCGTGAATGCCGAGAACATGCGTGCTGCCGCCCTGAAGGGCTATGCCACTGCCACCGACCTGGCCGATTACCTGGTCAAGAAGGGCCTGCCTTTCCGCGATGCCCACGAAACCGTGGCCCATGCGGTGAAGCTGGCTTCCATGAAGGGGGTGGACCTGACCGAGCTGCCCTTGATCGAACTCCAGGCCTTCAACCCGCACATCGAAGCCGATGTGTTCGAGGCGCTGAGCCTGGAAGGCTCGCTCAACGCCCGCAACACGCTGGGCGGCACGGCACCTGCCCAGGTGCGTGCACAGCTGGTCAAGCACCGCGCACGCCTGGCCTGAGAGGCCGGGGCGCTGGGCGCAGGGAGGCAGGTCGGCAAGACCCCTGTCTGCGCACATTAAAAAGGGACGCCTTGGGCGTCCCTTTTTTTATGGGATCGGCGCAGGGGCAGAAGGATGGTTTCGCGATTAAAGATGTGCGGCATCGCAAAACAGGGTGTCTCTGGATTTTTTTTCGGGCATCCGACCGATACGCTCGCAGATGGCCGTGTATGGCTTCTTCTTTTTTCTGCCTTCGGAGCACGTTGTGACCCTCTCTTCCCGCCGCCGATTCCTGGTTCACTCCGCTGCACAGGCCGCGGTTCTGGCTGCAGCCAGCGGGTCCGGCGGGGTCTGGGCCAAGGGCGGCCGGCCACTGCGCATCCTGGTGGGTTTTCCGCCGGGTGGCGGCAGCGACGTGATTGCGCGCCTGCTGCAGGAGCCGCTGTCGGAGCTGCTGGCGGTGCCCGTGATCGTGGACAACCGCCCCGGCGCGGGCGGGCAGATCGCCGCCCAGCAGCTCAAGGCCGCCCAGCCCGATGGCACGACGGTGTTTCTGACGCACGACCACACCATCTCCATCCTGCCGCAGGTGGTGCGCCAGCCGGGCTTTGATCCGGCACAGGACTTTGTGCCGGTCGGCGGTTTTGCCTCGTTCGTGAACTGCCTGGCTGTGTCCGGCCAGCACCCGGCACACAGCCTGGCCGAGTATGTGGACTGGGTGCGCAATGCTGCCCAGGGGCGCAGTGCGGTGGGGATTCCGGCGCCGGCATCGACCCCGGAGTTTCTGGTGCAGCTGCTGGCCAGGCACTACCAGCTGGATCTGGTGGCGGCGCCCTACAAGGGCAGCGCACCGATGATCGGCGATCTGCTGGGTCGGCAGATCGAAGCCGGCATTGGCTCGGTGCAGGATTTTGTCGAGTACCACAAGAGCGGCAAGCTGCGCGTGCTGGCCGTGCTGGGGGCACACCGGCAAAAGGCGTTTCCCCAGGTGCCCACCCTGGGCGAGCTGGGTCTGGCGGGCTTCGAGGACATGCCCTACTACGGTTTCTATGCACCCAAGGGCACGTCCGCAGCGTTTACACAACGTTTTGCCCAGGCGCTGGCCCAGGTGGTAGCGCGTCCGCAGATCCGCAGCCAGCTCGAACAGCTGGGGCTGACGGTGGAGCCCATGAACCCGCAGCAGCTGCAGCGCCGTGAGCAGGCCTATACCGCCGCCTGGAAGGCCATCATCCGCAAGAGCGGCTTTCAGCCGCAGTAAGCGCCAGCTCGTGGTGCCTGTGGCGCACCGGTGCCGGGTGGCCGCCGTGGGCCATTCCCTGGACGGAAAGCAGGACACGCCAGGGCGCTGCCTGCCGAATGGCGTCTGCCATGTGCGTTTTGTCCGATTTGTTTCAGCTTGAAACGGCTGCTGCACGCCCTGGGGGAAGTTGCAGCCCTTTGGTACCCTCGTTGCTTCGCAAGAGGAGACCGCATGAAGCGCATGCACAAATGGGCTGCCGCAGCTGCCTTGTTGGGGGCGGGGCAGACATGGGCATTGGACATACAGAACGTCACCCCCCAAGGGCAGGTGGCAGAGATTCGCCAACTGGTGGTGCGGCTGGATGCCGACGCCGTGGCACTGGGCTCGGCCGAGGGGCCTGCACCGGTGGACTTCAGCTGCGCACCCGAGCAGCTGCCCGGCGGCAGCGGTCGCTGGAACAATGCGCGTGAGTGGGTCTGGCAGTGGAACAGCCCGCTGCCCCCCGGCACCCGTTGCACGGTGACACCGAAAAAAGCCTTCAAGGCGGTGTCCGGCGCCACGCTGACCAGCACCAAACGCTACCAGTTCGAAACGGCAGGGCCTTTTGTGCGCCACATCTGGCCGCGTGGCTGGGTGGCCATCGATGAGGAACAGTTCTTCCTGCTGCAGCTCAGCGGCCCGGCCACCCAGCAAAGCCTGCAGGAGCATGTCTATTGCCAGGCCGAAGGCGTGGGCGAACGCATTCCGGTGCGCTGGATCGGCGGCAAGGAGCGCGACGCGGTGCTCAAGACCCAGGTCTGGGACCAGGAGCTGCTGAAAAAATCACCGGACGAGTTCGCCGTGCTGGCCTGCAACCGGCGCCTGACGGCCGGCACCGCCGTGCAACTGGTGTATGGCAAGGGCGTCGCCGGCCCGCAAGGCGTGGCCAACCGGGAGGAAAAACGTTTTGACTTCACGGTGCGCGAGGCCTTTGCGGCCGAAATGCGCTGCGAGCGCGAAAACGCACAGGCCGGCTGCCTGCCGATCCGCCCGGTCTACCTGCAGTTCAGCGCTCCCGTGCCGCGCAGCAAGGCGCAGGAGATCCGCCTGGTGGGCGGTGGCGGCAACCTCAAGCCCGTGCTGGACGAGGGCAGCGGCGACGTGCGTGAGCTGCGCTTTGAAGGGGGTCTCAAGCCCCTGACCGGCTATCAGCTGGAACTGCCCAAGGACCTGAAGGACGATGCCGGCCGGCCGCTGCGCAACGCCGCGATGTTCCCGCTGGCGATCAAGACCGGCGACACCCCGCCGCTGGCCAAGTTCTCCGCGGCGCCGTTCGGCATTGTCGAGCGCTTTGCCGAAGGTCCGGACGGGCCGGCGCTGCTGCCGGTGACCCTGCGCAAGGTGGAGGCCAGCGCCAATTCCCAGGTCAGCACCCTGCAGCTGCAAAGCGATGCCGACATCATCCGCTGGCTCGACAAGGTGCAGAACTACCACGAGAACAGCGTGTCCCGTACCGAGGCCCGCAAGGACGTGAAGACCCTGCCGCCGGTGATCGACCCGGACAACCAGAACTATGTGGCCACGCGCCAGCTGTCGCTGCTGCAGGGGCGGGACGGCGTGCAGCAGATGCAGCTGCCGGCCGGCAGCAAGGACGACCCGCGCCCGTTCGAGGTGGTGGGCATTCCGCTGCAGCCGGGTTTCCATGTGGTGGAAATCGCTTCGCCCCGCCTGGGCGCGGCCTTGCTGGATGAGCGCTATGGTGCGCAGCGCAAGATGTATGTGCGCACCGCCGCACTGGTCACCAACCTGGCGGTGCACTTCAAGCTGGGGCACGAAGGCTCCATGGTCTGGGTGACCTCGCTGGACAAGGGCAAGCCGGTGGCCGGGGCCCAGGTGCAGGTGTCGGATTGCGCAGGCAAGCCGGTGACCCAGGGGGAAACCGATGCCCAGGGCGTGCTGCGCCTGCCGGAACTGGCCGGTGAAGCGCCGCGCTGCCGCACGGGTCGCAACAGTGGCTCCTATTTTGTGAGCGCCCGCGCCACGCAGGCCGGCGTGGCCGATATGGCTTTCACCTGGAGCGACTGGCAAAAGGGGATCGAGCCCTGGCGCTTCAATGTGCCCGTGGCCTGGTCTGGCGAAAGCCAGCTTGTGGCCCACACGGTGATGGACCGCATGCTGGTGCGCGCCGGTGAAACCGTGTCCATGAAGCATTTCCTGCGCCAGCAGACGCTGACCGGCCTGGGCCTGCCGCAGCAGTGGCCGCAGGAAGCCATCATCACCCACATTGGCAGCGGCCAGCAGTTCCAGCAGGCGCTGCAGTGGCGCACCACGGCGACCGGGGGCAAGAGTGCGGAAGCCAGCTTTGCCGTGCCGCGCGCCGCCAAGCTGGGCCAGTACGACGTGGAACTGCGCCTGCCGGGGGGCCGCAGCCTGCAGTCCGGCAGCTTCCGCGTGGAAGCCTTCCGCCTGCCGGTGCTGCAAGGCCAGGTGGTCCCGGCGGACAAGGGGCCACTGGTGCGCCCGGGCAAGCTGGCGGTGGCCGTGCGCCTGGATTATGTGAACGGCGGCGCCGCAGCCAACCTGCCGGTGCAGGTGACAGCCATGGTGCGTTCGCGTTCGACCAGCTTCAAGGGCTGGGACGATTACAGCTTTGGTCCGCCGCAGTCGCAGCGCAGCGAGCAGGGCGAAGGGCTGGACGATGAGGCGCCGCGCGAGAGCAACCGCATCGTGCTGGACCGTGCCGCCCTGAAGCTGGATGCCAAGGGCCAGGGGCAGGTGGTGATCGACGCACTGCCGCCGTCCGAGCAGCCGCAGGACCTGGTGCTGGAAGCCACCTATGCCGACCCCAGCGGAGAAATCCAGACCCTGCGCAGCACCCACCCGCTGTGGCCTTCGGCCGTGGCGGTGGGCGTGCGCGCCGAAGGCTGGGCCGCAGCCGGCCAGCAGGTGCGGTTCCAGGCGCTGGCGCTGGGGCTGGACGGCCAGCCCAAGGCGGGCGTGGCACTGTCGGTCAAGGCCATGCTGCACACCACCACTTCGGCGCGCAAGCGCATGGTGGGAGGTTTCTACACCTACGACAACCAGGAAAGCAGCAAGGACCTGGGCGAGGTCTGCAGCGGCACCAGCGACAGCCGCGGCCTGCTGCTGTGCAACACCAAGCTGGAGCAATCCGGCCAGGTGGAGCTGATTGCCACCGCCAAGGACGACAAGGGCCATCCCGTGCAGGCCGCCACCAGTGTGTGGATCACGCGCCAGGGCGAGCTGTGGTTTGGTGGCCAGGACCACGACCGCATGGACCTGCTGCCGGAAAAACGCAGCTACGAGCCGGGTGAAACCGCCCGCCTGCAGGTGCGCATGCCATTCCGCCATGCCACGGCCCTGGTGACGGTGGAGCGCGAAGGCATTCTGGACGCCCGCGTGGTGGAACTGCGCGGCGACAACCCGACGGTGGATGTGCCAGTGCAAAAGGAATGGGGCCCGAACGTGTATGTCAGCGTGATGGCGCTGCGCGGCCGCTTGGTGGAGGTGCCGTGGTACAGCTTCTTCACCTGGGGTTACAAGTCGCCCCGCGCCTGGTGGCAGGCCTTCTGGCATGACGGCAAGCAGTACGCGGCGCCCACGGCACTGGTGGACCTGTCCAAGCCGGCATACCGGCTGGGCATGGCCGAGCTGCAGGTGGGCCAGAAGGGGCAGACGCTGCAGGTGACGGTGACGCCGGAAAAATCCAGCTACCGCATCCGCGACACGGCCCGCGTGACCATCGAAGTCCGCCAGCCCGATGGCAAGCCGGCCGCCGGTGCCGAGGTGGCACTGGCCGCGGTGGACCAGGCGCTGCTGGAGCTGATGCCCAACACCAGCTGGCAGCTGCGCGATGCGCTGTGGCAACGCCGCAGCTGGGGCGTGCAGACAGCGACGGCGCAGATGGAAATCATCGGCCGGCGCCACTATGGCCGCAAGGCCGTGCCGGCCGGCGGCGGCGGTGGGCGTGCACCCACCCGCGAGCTGCTGGACACGCTGCTGCTGTGGAACCCGCGCGTGGTGCTGGACGCCAACGGCAAGGCCACGGTGAATGTGCCGCTCAACGATGCGCTCACGGCTTTCCGCATTGCCGCCGTGGCCGATGACGGCGTGCAGTGGTTCGGTACGGGCGAAGCCTCCATCCGCACCACGCAGGATCTCCAGATCGTCAGCGGTCTGCCGCCGCTGGTGCGCGAAGGCGACCAGTTCCGTGCCCAGCTCACGCTGCGCAACACCACCAAGGCGGCGATGCAGGTGGAACTGTCGCCGCGCGCCACCTGGCTGGATCTGAAGCCCCAGACGGTGGAGATTCCGGCCGGCGCCTCGCGCGAAGTGGCCTGGGACGTGACCGTGCCGGCCGCACTGGGCCAGACCCGTACCCAGCAGCTGATGTGGGAGGTGGCGGCCAAGGACAAGACCAGCGGCGCCAGCGATACGCTCAAGATCAGCCAGCGCGTGGAAGCTGCCGTGCCGCTGGCGGTGCAGCAATCGGTGCTGCAGCAGTTGGACGGCCCGTGGAGCCAGCAGGTCAGCCTGCCGGCCAATGCCGTGCCGGGCCGCGGCGGCATGCGCCTGGACTTCAGTGCGCAGCTGGCGGGCGGACCGGATGGCCTGCCCGGCGTGCGCGCCTGGTGGGAACGCTACCCGTATAGCTGCCTGGAGCAGACCAGCAGCCGTGCCATCGGCCTGAAGAATGCCGATCTGTGGCGCAGCACCATGGACAGCCTGCCCACCTACCTGGACGGTGACGGACTGGCCCTGTACTTCCCGGTGCAGGACGGTCAGCGCGCCCAGGGCAGTGACACCTTGACGGCCCACCTGCTGGCCGTGGCCAGCGTGGCGGCCGAGCTGGACCCGGCGTTCGCCATTCCACCGGCGCAGCGGGCGCAGATGGAGTCCGGCCTGATCGCCTTTGTGGAAGGCCGTCTGCAACGCAAGTTCTGGAGCCCGCGCCAGGATCTGCAGGAGCGCAAGCTGGCCGCCATCGCCGCGCTGGCGCGCGGCGGCAAGGCCCAGGCGCGCATGCTGGGCAGCATCGACATCACCCCTGTGCAGTGGCCCACACACACGCTGATCGACTGGATCACGGTGCTGCAGAAACTGCCGGATGTGCCCCAGCGTGAGGAGCGCCTGGCCGAGGCGCAGCAGCAGCTGCGCAACCGCCTGAGCTACCACGGCAGCCAACTGGCCTTCAGCACCGAGGACCAGGACCGCTGGTGGTGGCTGATGCAGGATACGGACAGCAATGCGGCCCGTCTGCTGCTGGCCACCATGGGCGATGCCAGCTGGGCTTCGGAAGTGCCACGCATGGTGGCCGGTCTGCTGGCACGCCAGAAGGGCGGCGCCTGGTCCACCACCACGGCCAACGTCTGGGGCGGGCTGGCGCTGCGCCAGTTCTCGCGCAAGTTCGAGAACACGCCCGTGGCCGGCACCACCACCACGGTGCTGGGCGCGCAGTCGGTGAATGTCGACTGGAAGGATGTGAAGCCCCTGCCCAAGCCGGAAGCCGGCGCACAGGACGGCGCAGCGCTGGAGTCCCTGACGGCCGCACTGGCTGGTGCGGTGCAGCAAGACCCGCAGACGCCGCAGCGCATCTTCATGCCCTGGGGCGAGCGCCGTTCGGGTGAGCTGCGCATCACCCACCACGGTGCAGGCAAGCCCTGGGTCACGCTGCAGTCGCTGGCTGCGGTGCCGCGCAAGGAGGCCTTCAATGCCGGCTATGCGGTGCGCAAGACCATCACCCCGGTGCAGCAGGCCGAAGGCGTTGCCGCTGGCAAGTACCAGCGCGGCGATGTGCTGCGGGTGCGGCTGGAGGTGGAGGCCGGCGCCGACATGACCTGGGTGGCGCTGAGCGACCCCATCCCCGGCGGGGCCACGATCCTGGGCAGCGGCCTGGGCCGTGACTCCGAAGTGGCGGTGCGGGACCAGAAGGCGCCGGAAGGGGCCTGGCCGGCGTACGAGGAACGGGCGCACAACGCCTTCCGTGCCTACTACGCCTACCTGCCCAAGGGCAAGTCGGTGGTGGAGTACACCATGCGCCTGAACAACGCGGGCACCTTCGCCCTGCCGCCCACCCGGGCCGAGGCGCTGTATGCCCCGGAGGTGTTTGGCGAAGCACCCAACGCCAGCATGCAGGTGCTTCAGGGCAAGCCCTGAGCACGCAGTCTGCGCAGCAGGTGTCGGCAGATGCCCGCTGCGTGGACAATCAACCGGCCGGCGCCGCACTGCGATTTTTCGGGTGCGGCGCTTTTTTATTGGGCCACCTGGCTGGCGTGGCCTGCCTGCACTTCTGGAGGAGACTTTCCATGCACTACCTGCTGACCTACGAATACACCGCTGACTACCTGGAGCGCCGTGGCACTTACCGCAATGCGCACATTGCCAAGGCTTGGCAGGCACAGGAGCGGGGCGAGCTGCTGCTGGCCGGCGCCGCCGGCGATCCGCCGGACAGCGCGGTGTTTGTCTTCGACTGCGACAGTGCGGCGCCCATTGAGGCCTTTGTGCAGGGCGACCCCTACTACGTGAACGGCCTGGTGGCCCGCCATGTGATCAAGCCCTGGACCACGGTGGTGGGCAAGGACGCCAAGACGCCCATCCGTCCGGACTAAGCCCTGCATGCCGCGGCCGTGACGGGCGGCTGCAGCAACAGGATGCGCCGAGGCATGCGCCCAGGCGCTGTGCCTTCCCAGATGTCCCCTGTGCCGTGCCCGGGGAAGCCGCCCAATGGCGCAGGCGGTGTCGGGGTGTCATGACGCTGTCATGCCAGCCATCGACAACAGGGGGTTTATCCCGTCATGACGTTGACACAAGTCGTTTCTAGACTGGGTGCATGTCAACCATTCAACTGGAAGCCATCGCCAAATCGTGGGGAGACACCACGGCGCTGCGGGCGATGGATCTGCAGATTCCTGCGGGATCGTTCTGTGTGCTGCTCGGCCCTTCGGGCTGCGGCAAATCCACCACCTTGCGCATCATTGCGGGCCTGGAGTCCGCCACCTCTGGGCGGGTGAAGATCGGCGGCAAGGACGTGACCGACCTGCCGCCAGCCGCCCGCGGCATCGCCATGGTGTTCCAGAACTATGCGCTGTTTCCGCACCTGAGCGTGGCGGAGAACATCGGCTTCGGCCTGTCGGTGCGCAAGGTGCCCAAGGCCGAGGCCGACCAGCGTTTGAAGGAAGCAGCCGACCTGCTGGGACTGTCGCAGCTGCTGGACCGCAAGCCGGGTCAGCTCTCGGGCGGTCAGCAGCAGCGCGTGGCGCTGGGCCGCGCCCTGGTGGCCCAGGCCCATGTGTGTCTGATGGACGAACCGTTGTCCAACCTGGACGCCCAGTTGCGCCAGGAAATGCGCGCGGAGCTGCGCGAACTGCAGCAGCGCCTGGGCCTGACGGTGGTGTACGTGACGCACGACCAGGCCGAAGCCATGAGCATGGCCGACCAGGTGGTGCTGCTGCACGAGGGCAAGGTCGAGCAGTGCGCGGCACCGCGCACCCTGTATGCACAGCCTGCGACCACGTTTGCGGCGCGCTTCATCGGCACGCCGGCGATGAACCTGCTTCGGCTGCAGGACGGCGCCATCGCCGGCAGCGAGGTGCGCCTGCCCGCCCCGGCGGGTGCCGCCTGGCTGGGCCTGCGGCCCGAGGCGGTGCACTGGGCCGATGCCGCCGGGGTGCCGGCCGGCGTGACCGGCCAGGAATACCTGGGGGCCGACGTGGTGCTGCGCTGTGCGATTGGCAGCGAACCGATTATGGTGCGTGCCCCCGGCCACCAGCAGGCAGCGGTGGGCGCTGCCGCACACCTGGCCTGGCAGCCCCAGGATATGCATTTCTTTGACGTCCAGGGCCAGCGCATCGCCTGCGGCTGACCTCGGTTTCCGCTCTCCCTTTCTTTTGTTTGAATCGCGCTTTGGCGCACCAGGAGTTTCCATGCAACGCAGCACCTTCTTGAAATCCATTCTGGCCACCACGGCCGCCATGCTGGGCCTGAGCGCACCCACCGCCCAGGCCGCCGAGCCGCTGGAAGTGCCGTTCTACTACCCCGTGGCCGTGGGCGGCCCCATCACCAAGGTGATCGACGGTTACGCCGCCGACTTCAACAAGGCCCACCCGCAGTACAAGGTCACGCCCATCTACGCGGGCACCTACCAGGAGACCATCGTCAAGGCGCTGACGGCCAACAAGTCGGGCAAGGCACCGGCCACGTCGGTGCTGCTGTCCACCGACATGTTCACGCTGATCGACGAAGACGCCATCGCCCCCATCGACGACTTTGTGAAGACCGATGCCGACAAGGCCTGGCTCAAGGGCTTCTACCCCGCATTCATGGCCAACAGCCAGACCGGAGGCAAGACCTGGGGGGTGCCGTTCCAGCGCTCCACCGTGGTGATGTACTACAACAAGGAAGCGTTCAAGGAAGCCGGCCTCGACCCGAGCAAGGCCCCCGCAACCTGGAAGGAGCTGAGCGAAGCGGCCAAGAAGCTGACCAAGAAAGATGCCAACGGCAATGTCACGCAGTACGGCATCCAGATTCCGTCGACCGGCTTTGCCTACTGGATGCTGCAGACGCTGACCACGCCCAATGGCGTGCTGCTGGCCAATGAGGGCGGCACCAAGGTCACGTTCGACCACCCCAAGGTGATCGAGGCGCTGGACTTCTGGGTCAACCTGACCAAGGACGGCGTGCACCCCAAGGGCGTGGTGGAGTGGGGCACGACCCCCAAGGATTTCATGGAAAAGAAGGCCGCCATCATCGTCACCACCACCGGCAATCTGACCAATCTGAAGGCCAATGCCAAGTTCGACTTTGGCGTGGGCCAGATCGCGGGCAATGTGCGCAAGGGCTCGCCCACCGGGGGCGGCAACTTCTACATCTTTAAGAAGGCGCCCAAGGAGCAGCAGCAGGCGGCGTTCGAGTTCGCCAAGTGGGTGACCCAGCCCGAGCGTGCGGCCCAGTGGAGCATGGACAGCGGCTATGTGGCTGTCTCGGCGGCCGCGTACGACACCCCCACGCTGAAGAAATACGGCCAGGATTTCCCCCAGGCCCTGGTGGCACGTGACCAGCTGCCGGTGTCGGTGGCGGAGTTCTCCACCCACGACAACCAGCGTGTGACCAAGGTGCTCAACGATGCGGTGCAGGCGGCGCTGAACGGCACCAAGACTTCGGCACAGGCCATGAAGGATGCGCAGAAGGAAGCCGATCGCATTCTGCGTTCGTACAAGTAAGCGGTGTCACCGCCAGGCCTGACAAGGCCTGGGATGCCTTGGCCCGGATGGTCGGCCGCACTGCGGCAGCCCATTCGGGCGCCATGTCTTCGGACAGGCACTGCCACCCGGCGTGGTGGTGATGCGGGATTGCAAACAGAGAAATTTCGGGAATGAGTGCTTCTTCTTCCATCGCCGGGTCCGGTCAGCGCAGCATCCATGCCTGGTTGCTGCTGCTGCCTGCGCTGGTGTTGCTGGTCACGTTCACCCACTGGCCGGCCGTGGCCACCTTGATCGACAGCTTCTATTCCACCCCCAAGGGCGTGCGCGCGGCGGTGTGGGTGGGGCTGGAGAACTACGAGACCATGGTGGATGACCCGGTGTTCTGGCAGGCCGTGCGCAACAACCTGTGGTTTGCGGCGGCCACCATTCCGGCATCAATCGGCCTGGCGCTGCTGATGGCGGTGTGGGTCAACGAACGCATTACGGGCCGCACCTTCATCCGCATGGCCTATTTCACGCCCACGGTGCTGCCCATGATTGCTGTGGCCAACATCTGGCTGTTCTTCTACACGCCGCAGTACGGCCTGCTGGAGCAGGTGACGGGCGCCCTGGGGCTGCCGTCGCACAACTGGCTGGGCAGTCCCTCGACCGCACTGGGCGCCATCACCCTGGTGGCCGTGTGGAAGGAAGCCGGCTTCTTCATGATCTTCTATCTGGCGGCGCTGCAGACGCTGAATCCCAGCCTCAAGGAAGCGGCGGCCATCGAAGGTGCCTCGCGCTGGTATTTCTTCCGCCGCGTGCAGTGGCCGCTGCTGATGCCCACCACCCTGTTCGTGCTGGTCAACGCCGTCATCAACGCCTTCCGCCTGGTGGACCATGTGTTCATCCTCACCCGCGGCGGGCCGGACAACGCCACCACCTTGCTGCTGTACCACCTGTACGAGGTGGGCTTCAAATTCTGGGATACGGCCTATGCGGCCGCCATCACGGTGGTGTTGGTCGTGGTGCTGGCCGGCGTGGCGCTGTTCCAGTTCTTTGTGCTGGACAAGAAGGTGCACTACAAATGAACCGCACCCACGCACCTGCGGTGATCTACCGCCACACCTGGTTCGACACGCTGGCCGCCTGGCTGCTGGCCCTGTGCTGGATCCTGCCGCTGGCCTATGCGGTGTGGACGGCTTTCCACCCCAGCGAATACGCCACCCGCTTCGATCTGACAGCGCCGTGGACCCTGCAGAACTTCCGCCACGCCTGGGAGGCTGCTCCGTTTGCACGCTATTTTCTGAACACCACGCTGCTCGTCACCATCATCCTGCTTGCGCAGCTGGTGCTGTCCACCCTGGCGGCGTTCGCCTTTGCGCGCTATGACTTCCGGGGCAAGAACATTGCGTTTGCGCTGGTGCTGGTGCAGCTGATGATCATGCCGGACATCCTGCTGGTGGAAAACTACCAGACCATGGCCAGGCTGGGCCTGGTCGATACGCTGCTGGCCATCGGCCTGCCGTACTTCGCATCGGCCTTTGCCATCTTCCTGCTGCGCCAGACCTTCATGGGCATTCCCAAGGAGCTGGACGAGGCGGCACGCGTGGAAGGTGCCAGCACCCTGCAGATTCTGTGGCGCGTCTATGTGCCCCTGGCCAAGCCGGTCTACACCGCCTTCGCACTGGTGTCGGTCAGTTTCCACTGGAACAACTTCCTGTGGCCGCTGATCATCACCAACAGCGTGGAATCGCGCCCGCTGACGGTGGGGCTGCAGGTGTTCTCCAGCGTGGAGCAGGGCGTGGACTGGTCCACCATCACCGCCGCGACCCTGATGACTTCGGCACCGCTGCTGGTGGGCTTCATCCTGTTCCAGCGCCAGTTTGTGCAGAGCTTCATGCGCGCCGGCATCAAGTGAGGCGACGGTTGCTGCGCGCACAATCGGACCATGTCTGAGAACGCTGTATCCGGCCTGGTCTTGCGCCAGGCCACGCCCGTGGATCTGCCCCGGTTGATCGCCATCGAAAACGCCTGCTTCACGCCGCAGGAGGCGGCCACCGCCGCCGCCTTTGCGCAGCGCCTGCAATGCATCCCCGACAGTTTCTGGGTGGCCGCACTGGATGGCCGGGTGGTGGGTCTGGTCAACGGCCCGGTGGTGAACGAGCGCTATATCCGCGATGGTCTGTTTCGTGAGCTGGGGGCCAACCCGGCCACCGGCGGGCACCAGACGGTGCTGGGGCTGGCGGTGGATCCGGCCTGCCGCCGACTGGGCCTGGGCCGCAGGCTGCTGGCACAGCTGGAAGCCGTGGCCCGCGCCGCACAGCGCGAAACCGTCACGCTCACCTGCCTGCAGGACCGGGTGCCGTACTACGAAGCGCTAGGCTATGCCAACGAAGGTCCGTCGGCATCGGCCCATGCGGGCGCGCAATGGTTCAACATGGTCAAGCCGCTGGCTTGAGAAAGTCTTGGCAATGCAGATCCTGACGTGGAATGTGCAATGGTGCTGCGGGCTGGACGGCGTGGTCAGTCCGCAGCGGATCGTGCAGCACGCGCTGTCGATGGGAGCCGACCACGGCGCTCTGGACGTGCTGTGCCTGCAGGAGGTGGCGGTGGGCCACGATGGCTTGCAGGGTGCGCCGGGCGACCAGGTGGCGCAGCTGCGTGCGCTGCTGCCGGGGTGGCAGCTGTGCTTTGCCGCCACCACCGAGGGCTTTGATGCCCAGGGTCGGTACCGGGCCTTTGGCAATCTGGTGGCCACGCGCCTGCCGGTGGCCGAAGTGGCGCAGCACCGCCTGCCATGGCGGGCCGAAGCCGGCGTGGTCAGCATGCCGCGCGGCTGTCTGGTGGTGACGGTGCGCGACCCTGCGCTGGGCCTGGTGCGGGTGATGACCACGCACCTGGAATACCACAGCGCCCACCAGCGCCGCGACCAGGTGCAGGCACTGCGCCGCCTGCATGCCGAGGCCCTGGCACAGTGTGCGGCGCTTCCCGGCACGGCCGGGGCGGCCACGCCTTACGCCACGCCGGTGCATACGCCGCATGCCGTGCTGTGCGGCGACTTCAATCTGGAGCCGCACGAGGCGGAATATGCCCAACTGGTGGCGGCGGCGGCCCCGGGCGAAGCCGCTTTCCACGACAGCTGGTCGCTGCTGCACCCGGGCGACCAGCAGCCTGACACGTTTCGCCTGTTCGACCGGACCTGGGGGCCGGAGCCGGGGGCCTGCGATTTTGTGCTGGTCAGCGACAGCCTGCGCGAGGCCGTGCGCGGCTGGCGCACGGACAGTGTCACCCGGTTTTCGGACCACCAGCCGGTGTGCACCGCGCTGGGCTGAACGCCACGCCCCAGGGCGCCTGAGAAGGCACACCGGGTTGCCAGCCTACCGGGCAGGGGACAGTGGGCCTGGCAGATTGAGACCTTCGGTACAGCGGGTGCTGCTGCGTCAGCAGGGCCACTGGCCCAGGCGGTAGGCACTGTCCCAGAACATCCATTCCAGTCGCGCCGCATCGGTGTAGGCCTGGTGCATGGCTTCCAGCGTGCGGGCATCGGCCTGGGCGGCCAGCTGGTCGATGGTGGCACGCACACGGGCCACCAGGGCGTGGAATTCGTCACCGGCGTAGGTATCGACCCAGCTCTGGTAGGGATTGTTCGGCCGGGCTTCGGCCAGGATGGCGCGGCCCACTTCGGCATAGATCCAGAAGCAGGGCAGCAGTGCGGCCAGCGCCACCGGGTAGCTGCGGCTCCAGCCCATGGACTGCAGGTAGTGCACATAGTGGTGGCAGACCGGGGACAGCGGTGTGGCCTCGAACTGCGCGGCGCTGACCGCGTATTCGCGCATGAAGCCGTCATGCAGCGCGCGTTCCACGACCACGGCCTCTTCGGCCGCCTTGGCGAACTGCACCACGCCGTCGGCATCATCGGCCTTGGCGGCAGCCACGGCCAGGCTGCGGCCAAAGGCCACCAGGTAGTGCGCATCCTGGATCATGTAATGCTGAAAGCGCTCGCGGCTCAAGGTGCCGGCGGCCAGTTCGCGGTTGAAGGGCAGGGCCAGCGTGGCGTTGAACAAGGGCAGATTGCGCTGCCAGGCAGCATCGGTGAAGCAGGGTGTGCTCATGTGGTGGTTTCTCCGGTAGCCAGGCGCACCGCCGCAGGGGGCGCGCGAAAGCGCCGATCATCGCCCATGGTGCAGGCAAACACCGGGATAGGCCGGCATGGCCGGCGGGCTTTGTGCCGCGCCGCGGGGTGTGGTGCAGGCGGTCCGCGGGGAACGAAGCGGCTGCGCTGCCGCCGCTCTGCTACAACCACGGCTGGATTCTTTGTGGATGTGGTCTGTGTCAGCTGTTGTGCGTGCTTCTTTGTCGTTGTCCTTTCTGCCCCGGCGTCTGCTTGCGCGCACGGCCTGGCTGTGCCTGGCCGGCAGCCTGGCCGGCCACGCCTGGGCCCTGCCCAGCTACACCGAGGTGCGCGCGGACTTTCGCCCGTCGGAGACCTGGATCCTCTCGCGCGACGGAGAGCCGCTGCAGCGCCTGCGCACCGACAGCGCGGCCCGGCGCGGAAACTGGACGCCGCTGGCCGACATCTCTCCCGCACTGCGCATGGCCCTGGTGCTGAGTGAAGACCAGCGTTTCTATGCCCACAGCGGTGTGGACTGGGCGGCTGTCACGGCCGCTGCTTGGGGCAATCTGTGGAACAGCCGCACGCGCGGGGCCAGCACCATCACCATGCAGCTTGCCGGTCTGCTGGACGAGGACTGGCGCCAAAGCGGCGGCGGTCGCAGCGTGACCCAGAAGCTGGGCCAGGCCGTGGCCGCGCAGCGGCTGGAACGCAGCTGGCGCAAGGACCAGATTCTGGAGGCCTACCTGAATCTGGTGCCGTTTCGCGGCGAGATCGTGGGCATCGATGCGTTGTCGCGCAGCCTGTTCGGCAAGGCCCCGCACGGGCTGGACATGCAGGAAGCAGCCATTGCCGCTGCCCTGGTGCGCGCGCCCAATGCCAGCGCCCAGCGCGTGGCCCAGCGTGCCTGCGGGGTATGGGGCGACATGCTGCAGGCACAGTCGTCCGCCAGCCGTCCACGCCAGAAAAACAGCCAGAACCCAAGTCCGGATCAGGGCGAGCACCCCGTCGAGGCGGTCCGCTGTGAGGTGCTGGAATGGCAGGTTAGCCAGATCCTGCAGCAGCGGCGCTGGCCGGCCAGCGAAGGCGAGGCGCCCCACTTTGCACGCCAGTGGCTGCAGCGGGTGCCGGACAGCCGCAAGGCGGCTGCGGTGCGCACCAGCCTGCGCGCCGATGTGCAGCGGGTGGCGCTGCAAAGCCTCAAGCAGCATCTGCTGGAGCTGTCCGGCCGCAATGTGGAAGACGGCGCCGTGGTGGTGCTGGACAACGCCAGCGGCGAGGTGCTGGCCTGGGTGGGATCTTCCGGCAGCCTGAGCCAGGCCCAGGAAGTGGATGGCGTGTTGGCGCGGCGCCAGCCCGGCTCCACGCTCAAGCCGTTTCTCTATGCCCAGGCGATAGCGGAAAAGCGCCTGACGGCAGCTTCGTTGATCGAGGATTCCGCCGCGCAGATCCGCACGGCCAACGGCCTGTACATCCCGCAGAACTACGACCGCAGCTTCAAGGGCTGGGTCTCGGCGCGCACGGCGCTGGGGGCGTCGCTGAACGTGCCGGCGGTGCGCACGCTGGTGATGGTCACGCCGGATGCGTTTTTCGAACAGCTGCAGGCCCTGGGCCTGCGCCTGCCGGAAAGCGGTGGCTACTACGGCTACAGCCTGGCCTTGGGCAGCAGCGAAGTCACCTTGCTGGACCTGACCAATGCCTACCGTGCGCTGGCCAACCAGGGGCTCTACACCCCGGTGGCCTGGGGCAGTGCCGCACGGCCGGCAGCGCTGCGCGCCGTGGATGCCGGTGCCGCCTTTGTTGTGGGCGACATGCTGGCCGACCGCAATGCGCGGGCCATGACCTTCGGCCTGGACAGCGTGCTGGCCACGCGTTTCTGGACCGCTGTGAAGACCGGTACCAGCAAGGACATGCGCGACAACTGGGTGGTGGGCTGGTCGGCGCGCTACACCGTGGGCGTGTGGGTGGGCAATGCCAGCGGCGCGTCCATGCACAGTGTCAGCGGTGCCAGCGGGGCGGCGCCGGTCTGGGCCGAGGTGATGGGGCATCTGCATGACCGCCAGCCCAGCCGCCCGCCGCAGCCGCCCGTGGGGGTGGCGCAGCAGGCCGTGCGCTACGGGGCCGACCCGGTGACGGGCGTGCCGCCCGAGAGCGCACGCCAGGAGTGGTTCCTGCCCGGCACGGCCCAGGCGGAATTCCAGATGGGCAGCGCAGGCAGCCAAGTGGCTGCGGGGGCCGGGCGCATTCTGCAGCCGGTGGATGGCAGCGTGCTGGCGCTGGACCCGGACATTCCGCCCAGCCGCCAGCGTGTGCAGCTGCGCGCCCGGGCGGGTGAGGCACGCGAGACGGCGCAATGGCGCTGGCGCGTGGCGGGCGAGACCGTGCCTGCCAACCGGCGCGCGCTGGGCCAGGGCGCGCAGGCGCAGTGGTTCCCCTGGCCGGGGCGCCACCGCATCGAGCTGGTGGCGGCGGATGGACGGGTGCTGGACAGCGTGCAGATCGAGGTGCGCGGCGCCGGCGTGCGCTAGCCAGGCTACCGTTCGTCCGGCGTTCAGGGTCAAAGAATGTGAACGGCGCCGCTTTGTGGCGCAGTGGCGACGCGGCGGCGCAGGGCCGACAGGAGAATGGGTAAACCCCTTTCTGTCCCTCTTTCTTCCTCCTGACCATGGGTGCCCCCTTCTTGCCGTGCCGTCTGCGTGCCGCGCGCCCGCTGCTGGCGGGGGCGCTGCTGGCTTGCACCGGCGTGGCTGCAGGGGCGCAGGAGGGCAATACCCGGGGCATGACTGTGCCGGCGGCCTCGGTGTCCGCTGCGGTGGCGCAAACGGTCTGGGGGGTGCTGGGCTATACGCGCTGGCCCGGTGATCCATCCCCTGTGCAGCTGTGCCTGGTGGGGGAAACCGCCCACGCTCAGGTGCTGCTGGCTGGCACGGAACTGCCGGGCGGGCGCAGGCTGCAGACCCGGCGCATCAGCCCGGACGATGCACAGCCCCTGAACGCCTGCCATGCGGTGTATGCCGGCCCTCTGCGCCCCGGCCAGTGGCAGCGGCTGATGGCGGCCTGGCCTGCAGGCCAGCCGCTGCTCACGATCAGCGAGGTGGCGGCCGACTGCGCCACGGGCGGCATGTTCTGTCTGGACATCACGCCGCAGGGCGTCAGCTTCGAGCTGAACCTGGATTCCATGGCCCGCAGTGGCGTGCGCGTGAATCCCCGGGTGCTGGGGCTGGCCCGCCGCAAGGAGGGCAGCTGATGCATTTGCGTCAGGCCCTGCGCCGCACCCACACCCGCATTGCCCTGACGGCCGTGGCCGTGGCCAGCGTGCTGCTGCTGGCGGCCGGGCTGACGGCACTGCGGGCCAACACCCAGGATAACCTGGAGCTGATGGCCCGCTCGCTGGTCTACAACGTGGAGCCGGCCCTGGTGTTCGGCGACAAGCTGGATGCCGCGGAATCGCTGGCCCGGATGGTGCGCGACGAAGGCGTGGCCGAAGCCACGGTCTGGGACGCGCGGGGCAATGTCTTTGCCCAGTGGATGGCGCCCAACTGGCTGCCCTGCAACTGCGGTCACCAGCTGGCACGCGTGCTGGGGCTGAAAGTGGCAGCGCAGGAGGTGCGGGCCAATGGGGTGGTGATTGGCCGGGTCGAGCTCAGCAGCAACGGCCAGCGCATGCTGGCATTTCTGCTGTGGGGCGGCCTGGCGCTGATGGTGTGCATGGCGGCCAGCGTGGTGGTGGGGCATATCGTGTCGCGCCGTATCCACCGCAGCATCGTCAAGCCGCTGCAGGAGCTGGGGCGGGTGGCACGTGCCGTGCACCGCGAGCGTGCCATGGGCCAGCGCGTACCGCTGGCGGACATTGACGAGCTGCGGGAACTGGGGGAGCACTTCAACGCCTTGTTGGACGAGCTGGAGGCCCGCCAGCTGCACCTGCAGCAGGAAAACCTGGTGCTGGAGCACAAGGCCTACCACGATGGGCTGACGGGCGTGTTCAACCGCGTGTACTTCGAGCTGCGGCTGATGGTGGCATTGCGCCAGGCCGCGCAGACCCATGGGCGGCTGGCATTGCTGTTTCTGGACCTGAACCACTTCAAGGCGGTGAACGACAACCATGGCCATGCCATGGGAGACCTGCTGCTGAAGGCGGTGGCCCAGCGCACACAGAGGCAGGTGCGGGATGCTGATCTGGTGGCACGGCTGGGAGGCGATGAATTCGTGGTGCTGCTGCTGGAGCCGCATTCGCGGGAGGCGGTGCAGCAGGTGGCACGCAAGATACAGGAGGCGGTGCAGGCCCCGCTGGTGGCGGACGGGGGCGTGGTGCTCCAGCCCTCGGTCAGCATCGGGATGGCGCTGTTCCCGGAAGACGGGCAGACCATGGAGGCGCTGATGGCCGCCGCCGACGGCGCCATGTATGCCGCCAAACAGCACTTCCGCGCCGGTGCGTAGCCGCGTGGAACGCAACAGGAAATGGAGGAAGGGAGTATGGGACGTTTGTTATGGAAGTGGAGTGCCGCCTGCTGGCTGGCGATAGGTCTGGCGGCGTGCCAGAGCCCGGTGCAGCAGCCGGCCGCGCCGGGGCTGTCGCCCGAGCAGGTGCAGGTGCTGCGCTCCCACGGATTCGAGGACCAGGGAGGCAGCTGGGCCCTGATGATGCCGAGCAAGCTGTTGTTTGCGGTGGACACCGACCAGCTTGGCAGCCAGCAGGCCGATTACGTGAACCAGCTGGCCCAGGATCTCAAGCGCGTCGGTATCCAGAGCGTGCGGGTGGAAGGGCATACCGACGATACCGGTCCGGTGCTGTACAACCAGCAACTGTCGGAGCGCCGTGCACAGCGGGTGGCGGAGCAGCTGGTGCGTGCCGGCATGGACCCTTTGCAGATCAGCACCCGGGGTTGGGGCAACAGCAAGCCCCTGCCCATGGCCCAAGGGCAGGATGCGCGGCGGGAGAACCGGCGCGTGGCCATCATCATCCCGGCCCCTGTGGGGCCGTGAGCGAATAGCTGCACGGGTGGTCGACGGGGCGGCCTGCACCCGGGCGCAGGCCCTGAGGGCCGCGTGGGCGGCAGGACGGTGGCGCGGGCGGCCTCAGCGCTCCTGTACCAGCAGGTTGCTGGTGATCTCGGCCACGTTCTTCACGCTGGTCAGGGTCATGGCCACGCGCATTTCCTTTTCCAGCAGCTGGAGCAGATGGCTCACGCCGGCACCGCCCTGTGCGGCCAGGGCATAGATGAACGCCCGTCCGATCATGGTGCAGTCGGCGCCCAGTGCCAGCATGCGCACGATGTCCAGGCCGTTGCGCACCCCGGAGTCGGCCAGGATCTTGATCTGGCCCTTGACCGCATCGGCAATCGCAGGAAGGGCGCGGGCCGACGAGAGCACGCCATCGAGCTGGCGGCCGCCGTGGTTGGAGACGACGATGCCATCGGCTCCAAAGCGCACGGCATCCTTGGCGTCCTCGGGGTCGAGGATGCCCTTGATGACCATGGGGCCCTTCCAGAAGTCGCGGATCCACTCCAGGTCGCTCCATGAGATCGAGGGGTCAAAGTTCGCCCCCAGATAGCCCATGTAGTCTTCCAGGCTGACGTTCTTGCCCAGATAGGTCGAGATATTGCCCAGCGTGTGGGGCCGACCTTGCAGGCCCACGTCCAGCGCCCAGTGCGGGTGGGTGGCAGCCTGCAGGTAGCGGCGCATGGCGGCGTTGGGGCCGCTCATGCCGGAGTGCGCATCGCGGTAGCGTGCGCCGGGCACGGGCATGTCCACGGTGAACACCAGGGTCGACACGCCGGCTGCCTGCGCGCGCTCCAGCGCATTCTTCATGAAACCCCGGTCCTTGAGCACATAGAGCTGGAACCACATGGGGCGCTGGATCTTGGGCGCCACTTCCTCGATGGGGCAGACCGACACGGTGGACATGGTGAAGGGAATGCCCTTCTGGTCGGCCGCCTGGGCGGCCTGCACCTCGCCACGGCGGGCGAACATGCCCAGCAGGCCCACCGGCGCCAGCACCACCGGCAGTGAGAGCTTTTCGCCGAACAGCTCGATGCTGGTGTCCAACTGGCTCATGTCCTTGAGCACGCGCTGGCGCAGGGCCACATCGGTCAGGTCGCTGACATTGCGTGCCAGCGTCTTTTCCGCGTAGGCGCCACCATCGATGTAGTGAAACAGAAACGGTGGCAGGCGCTTCTGCGCGGCTGCGCGGTAGTCGGTGGTGGACGAAATGATCATGTGAAAGGCTTGTGTTGTGTGGATGAAAAGCGTCCCAGCCGCTGTTGGCGGGCCTCCTCGGCGTCGGCCTCGGCCAGCTTGGCGTGGACAAAGGCCAGATGCTCGCCGATGACCGCTCTGGCCTGTTCGGGCTCGCCCTGGACGATGGCCTGCATCAGATCCTGGTGCTGCTGGGTCAGCCGCTCCAGGACCTTGGGGTCCTTGTGCACAAACATCTCGCGGCGGTTCTGGGCCACGGTGTTGAGCACCATGTCAAACAGGCTGCGCATCACCTGCACCACCACGACGTTGTGGGAGGCTTCGGCAATCGCCAGGTGAAATTGGGTGTCGGCCCGGGCGGCGTTGTCGCCATCCTGGCGTTGCTGGTGGTGCAGCATGGCGTCAAAGCAGCGGCGGATGTTGTCGCGGTCCTGGTCGGTGGCGCGCTGGGCCGCCAGCCAGGCGGTGCTGACCTCGATGATCTGGCGCGCTTCCAGCACGTCGTAGCGGTACTGCGGGTCGTCACGCAGCAGCGGTGCCAGCGGGGAGATGGCCCGGTCACTCCACAGCGCAGCGGGGGCGCGCACAAACGTGCCCGAACCCATGCGGCTTTCCAGCATGCCGCGGCTGGAGAGCTGCTGTATGGCCTCCCGCAATGCGACGCGCGAGACCCCCAGCTCGGCGGCCAGTTGCCGTTCGGCAGGCAGACGCTGGCCGGGCTGCAGCTGTCGCTGCTGCACCAGGGCACAGAGTTGTTCGGCTACGTGGTCTGAGAGTCGCATACAGAGGGCCCCGAGGGACAGAGGGTCCATCGGTGTGGTGTCAAATTGGTCTTACCGGAAATCATGGACTGACGGGATTTGGATTTTAGAAATTGGATATTGGGCGGTATCACATGGTTTACCCTGGTAAATTTGAAATAATTGGTGTGACCAATTTGCGGAATGCAAGCGACCCCGGAACGGGGCGTGCGGGCATGGCGTGCGGGGCAGCGGTGCCGCAGCGGCGGAGTCGACCGATTTTTCTGGGGACAATGCGCCCATGACCCAGCTTGCCCACATCACCTGTATCGAAGACCTGCGCGTGATCGCCGAACGCCGTGTGCCGCGCATGTTCTATGACTATGCCGACTCCGGCTCGTACACCCAAGGCACCTACCGCGACAACGAGGCCGCTTTCCAGAAGATCAAGCTGCGCCAGCGCGTGGCCGTCAACATGGAAGGCCGCAGCACGCGCAGCACCATGGTGGGCCAGGACGTTGCCATGCCGGTGGCGATTGCGCCCACCGGCCTGACCGGCATGCAGCATGCCGATGGGGAAATCCTGGCCGCCCGGGCGGCCAAGGCCTTTGGCATCCCTTTCACCCTGTCGACGATGAGCATCTGCTCGCTGGAAGACGTGGCCGAGCACACCGGCCGCCACCCGTTCTGGTTCCAGCTGTACATGATGCGCGACCGCGGCTTCATGGAGCGCCTGATCGAACGCGCCAAGGCGGCCAACTGTTCGGCGCTGCAGGTCACACTCGATCTGCAGATCCTGGGCCAGCGCCACAAGGACATCAAGAACGGTCTGTCCACGCCCCCCAAGCCCACGCTGCGCAACCTGATCAACCTGGCCACCAAGCCGCGCTGGTGCATGGGCATGCTGGGCACCCGGCGGCGTTTCATGGGCAACATCGTCGGCCATGTCCAGGGCGTGGCCGACATGGGCTCGCTGGCATCGTGGACGGCCGACCAGTTCGATCCGACGCTGAACTGGAAGGATGTCGAATGGATCAGGCAGCGCTGGGGCGGCAAGCTGATCCTGAAGGGCATCATGGACGCGGAAGACGCACGGCTGGCGGCCGAGACCGGTGCCGATGCGCTGATCGTCAGTAACCACGGCGGCCGCCAGCTGGACGGTGCGCCCGCCACCATCGATGCGCTGCCGTCCATCGTGCAGGCGGCAGGCCGGGACATCGAGGTGTGGCTGGACAGCGGCATCCGCAGCGGTCAGGACGTGCTCAAGGCCCGTGCGCTGGGTGCGCAGGGCACGCTGATCGGGCGCAGCTTCCTCTATGGCCTGGGTGCCTACGGTCAGGACGGCGTGACGCGTGCGCTGCAGATCATCCAGAAGGAGCTGGACACCACCATGGCCTTCTGCGGCCATACCGACATCAACCGCGTCGGCCAGGACATCCTGCTGCCGGGCACCTACCCGCTGCCGTTTCCGCAGGTCTGATACCGCGGGCATGCTGCGGGCGCGCGGGAGTAGCAGGTTTTCTGAAAATCATGGGGTTTTGCAGGCAAATGCGTGCGATTTCGCATGGAGTTGCATTCCGATGTGCGGAGGTGTCCTACATCCTCAGCCTGGTGCATGTTCCTAGACTGGGCCTTTTGCTGCCGCAGTGGTGGCTGGTGCAGCCCATTCAAAGGAGTGCGACATGCTGGATACCTTGATTCGTGAAGTCAGTGCGCGGCTGGGCCTGGGCGACCAGGCCCGCCCCCTCATCCAGATGCTGGTGGCCTACATCGCCAACCCCGCGACCGGCGGGCTGTCGGGTTTTCTGGACAAGTTCCGCTCTGCCGGCATGGACGGCCTGGTGCAGAGCTGGCTGGGATCGGCCACCACACCGCAGGTGCCCAGTGCCTCGCAGCTGGACACGGTGCTTGGGGCAGGGGACGGTCTGCTGAACAAGCTGGCCACGCGCCTGGGCCTGCCCTACGACAAGGTGAGCACGGCCGTGGCGGCCTTGCTGCCCATGCTGGTCTCGCGCATGACCCCGGGCGGCACGGTACCGAGTGTGCTGCCCACGGAATTCACTGACATTGCCCGCGAAGGCCAGTCGCTGTTTGGCATGGGCCAGGCGGCGGCCCGGGCGGGGGCGGCAGCCACAGCCGCCACGGCAAGCGCTGCGGCGCCGGTGGCAGCAGCCAGTGGCGGCGTCGGCAAATGGCTGCCATGGCTGATTGCGGTCCTGGTGGTGATCTTGGGCATCAGCTACTGCGCCAAGGGCAAGCCGCCCGCCGAAGCACCCGCGCCCGCTGCCGTGCCCGCGCCG
Source organism: Comamonas sp. CMM03 (assembly GCF_019218715.1). NCBI lineage: Bacteria > Pseudomonadati > Pseudomonadota > Betaproteobacteria > Burkholderiales > Comamonadaceae > Comamonas > Comamonas sp. CMM03. The sequence goes on from NZ_JAHUXB010000004.1 coordinate 197,273, forward strand.
GCGGCACCAGGGCCCGCACCAGCGCCCGCGCCGGCCGCCACCCCGCCGGCGACCGACAGCTTCACCGCCCCGGAAGGGGCCGGGGTGCTGGAAGGGATGCTGCAGGACATGCCGATGCTGCGCGTGTTCTTTGACAGCGGCAAGACCGAGGTGGCTCCGGAATTTGCCGACAAGGCCAAGGCCTTGGTGGCTTATCTGCAGGGGAACCCGGACGCCAAGGCAGTGATTTCCGGCTTCAACGATCCCACGGGCGACCCGGCCAAGAACGCCGAACTCTCCAAGCACCGGGCTGAAGCCGTGCAGACCGCTCTGGTGGCGGCCGGCGTGCCCATCGAGCGCACGGCGCTGGAAAAACCGGCCGACACCACGGACACGGGGGCCAGCAATGCGGCCTCACGCCGTGTGGATGTGGTGCTGCGCAAATAGATAGGTTGTGCCGTACCTGTGACGGCGGCGGCCCAGCCCGCGCGTGGCGCGGCACACCCTGGTGTGGAGGGCGCGCCACGCGGCAGACCTTGCCAGCCTGGGCGCCTATCATGGGGCCATGATTGACCATACCGGTATCCATGTGCAGGACCTGGCGCTCAGCCTGGCGTTCTACAAGGCGGCGCTGGCGCCGCTGGGTTATGGCGTGCGGCTGTCCCTGCCGGACGCCGTGGGTTTTGGTGCCGTGCCGCCGGCGCCGGGGGATGACCCGGGCGGTGATTTCTGGATCACCCGGGCCACGCCCATGGCACCGCGCAGCCACATCGCTTTCCGGGCACACAGCCGTGCACAGGTGGAGGCCTTCCACCGTGCGGCGTTGCAGGCTGGCGGCACCGACAATGGGCCGCCCGGCCTGCGTCCGCACTACCACGCGCACTACTACGCAGCGTTTGTGCATGACCCCGATGGCTACAACATCGAGGCCGTCTTTCACGGCGCCTGAGGTGGTGGGCGAACAGCAGGGCAGGTGGTAGACCGCCTGGGCGGCATGCAGGGCGGCTGCCCGCTGCGCCGGCATCCATGGCGCACAGGCCCGTCGCCGTGCGCGATTGCATCGCTGCCCGGAGGGAGGGGCGTCGCCAATCGTGCCGCCGGGCGCCTGCCGGGCTGGGTATGCTGGTGACCCGTGGCCTGAGAGGGTGTTGTTGCCTTCCCGGCCAGGGCGTTGCCGCCGTGCCGCAGTGTTTGCGGGCACCGGCCCTGCGCCTGGGCGGCGGTGCATGGTGGCACCGGGCGCCGTTTGCCTTGACCCTGCTTCATGTCCCTCTCCTTGCACGATCTCACCTGGTTGTGGGTGCCCATCACCCTGTTCGCCGCTGCGGCGCAAACCGTTCGCAATACCGCCCAGCGCTCGCTGACGCAGGAGCTGGGCACGCTGTCTGCCACCCTGGTGCGTTTCATGTACGGCCTGCCGTTTGCGGGCCTGTGGCTGGCGCTGCTGTATCTGGTGCCGGCGCAGACGCCGGCGGTGCCCGATTTGAGTCCGGCCTACCTGGGCTGGATTGCGCTGGGGGCCTTGTTTCAGGTGGGCGCCACCGTGGCGCTGCTGCTGGCCATGAAGGAGCGCAACTTCGCGGTGGCGGTGACCCTGTCCAAGACCGAGGTGCTGCAGGTGGCCCTGTTCTCCACTGTGTTCCTGCACGAGCTGCCCACGCCGCTGGCGCTGCTGGCCATGGCCGTGGCCACGGCGGGCGTGCTGATTCTGTCGCTGCCGCCGCGCGGACAGCTGCTGTCGCTGCAGGCATGGATGAGCAAGTCCGCGCTCTATGGTCTGGCGTGCGGCGCCTGCTTTGCGATCGCCACCGTGGCTTTCCGGGGCGGCGCGCTGGCGCTGGCGGCGGAATCGCCCTGGCTGTCCGGTGCCTGGGGGGTGTTGATTGCACAGACCTTGCAGACCTTGGGCATGGGGGCCTGGATCCAGTGGCGCAGCGAACAGGGCCTGGCACCTATCTTTCGCGCATGGCGCATTTCCCTGGTGGCCGGCAGCATGGGGGCCGCGGCCTCGCTGGCCTGGTTCACCGCCTATGCCATGCAGGGCGCGGGGCCGGTGCGTACGCTGGGCATGGTCGAGGTAGTGTTCAGCTACCTGGTGTCACGCCGCTTGCTGAGCGAAGCGCTGAACCGCAACGAAAAAATCGGCATGGGGCTGATGCTGGTGGGGCTGGTGCTGATCTGCCTGCAAGGGGTGTAAAGCACAGAGGGGCAGCGGCGGCGCTGCAGGCGCCACAATGGGGGCTGTGAACGCGCCAGCCCCCGATCAAGCCCCCGCGCCAGCACCCGCCGTGCTGCCGCGCCGCATTGCCCACCTGGACATGGACGCGTTCTTTGCGTCGGTGGAACTGCTGCGCTACCCGCAGCTGCAGGGCTTGCCGGTGGTGATCGGCGGCAGCCGCCACACACCCGAGGACGAAGCTGCACTGATCGCCCGCTGGGGCGGCCTGGAGCAGATCCCGCTGGAGGCCTTTCCCCGCCTGGCAGGCTATGTGGGGCGGGGCGTCATCACCACCGCCACCTATCCGGCACGGCAGTTTGGTGTGGGGTCGGCCATGGGCATGATGAAGGCCGCCCGCCTGTGCCCGCAGGCCATTCTGCTGCCCATCGATTTTGTGCGTTACCGCACCTACTCGCGCCGCTTCAAGGAGGTGATCCTGTCCCTGGCACCGGTGATGGAGGACCGAGGCGTGGACGAGGTCTACATCGACTTCACGGCGGTGCCCGGCGGGCAGGAGGAGGGCGGCCGTGCGCTGGCGGCGCGCATCCAGCAGGCCATCCATGCCAAAACCGGGCTGACCTGCTCGGTGGGCGTGGCACCCAACAAGCTGCTGGCCAAGATGGCCAGCGAATTCCAGAAGCCGCGCGGTATCTCCATCGTGCAGCCGCAGGATCTGGAGCAGCTGATCTGGCCGCTGGCCTGCCGCAAGATCAATGGCATCGGTCCCAAGGCAGACGCCAGGCTGCAGGCGCTGGGCATTACCACCATCGGTGATCTGGCGGCCTGCTCGCTCCCTTTTCTGGTCCAGCACTTTGGCAAATCTTATGGGGCCTGGCTGCATGCCGCCGCCCATGGCCAGGATGAGCGGCCGGTGGTCACCGAGAGCGAACCCGTCAGCATGAGCCGGGAAACCACCTTCGAGCGGGACCTGCATGCCGTGCAGGACAAAGCGGAGCTGGGCGCCATCTTCACCCGGCTGTGCGAGCGGGTCGCCGAGGACCTGGTGCGCAAGGGGTACGCGGGACGGACCATCGGCATCAAGCTGCGCTATGCCGACTTTCGCAGCGTGACGCGCGACATGAGCCTGGACCATTTCACCCAGGATGCCGCGGCCATCCGCCGGGCCGCAGGCCTGTGCCTGAAGCGGGTGCCCTTGCAGCAGCGCATCCGTTTGCTGGGCGTGCGCGTGGGGGCGCTGGTGGCCTGGGAAAACGGGGCTCCCCGGGATGCCGGCGAAGTGCCTGTGGCGAGCCATCGGTCCCGCCCGTCGGATCCCTTTACCGCGCCCCTGTTCTGATGTGCAGAAGGGCGTTGCCACACGCCTAGCGGTGAATGCAGAAAAGCGCGCCGGTAGTAGCCTCCATGCCATCCAGTACAGGAGTGAGAGGGACCATGCGCACCAATTTGCCAATCACGGAAAAAGAGTACGACTTCTCGAGTGATGAACTGCTGATGTCCACCACGGACAACAAAGGCCAGATCACCCACTGCAACACCGCCTTCCTGCGCGTGAGCGGTTTCACCATGGACGAGCTGATGGGCCAGCCCCACAACATGGTGCGCCATCCGCACATGCCGCCCGAAGCGTTCAAGGACATGTGGAGCACGATCGGCAATGGCCGCAACTGGAGCGGTCTGGTCAAGAACCGGCGCAAGAATGGCGATTTCTACTGGGTGCGCGCCCATGTCACGCCCATCGTGGTGAATGGCAAGCCGCGGGGCTATATGTCGGTGCGCACCAAGCCGTCGCGCGAGGAGGTGCATGCGGCGCAGGCGCTGTACGCCAGGATCCAGGCCGAGCGCGAAGCCGGTATCAAAACCTTTGTGTTGCACGCCGGTCAGGTGCGTCCCACGGGCTGGCGCGACTATGTGGGCAGGCTGCAGCGTGCCTCCTTCACCCAGCGCTTGGCGGCCATGCTGCTGCTCACGCTGGTGGCGGCCATGCTGCCGGGCTTCATGGGCTGGACGGCTCCGTGGCAGCAGGGACTGCAGCTGGCGGTGGTGGCCGTGCTGTCGGCGGCCATGCTGTTTCGCTTTCACCGGCGGCTCACGGCCGCCGTGCAGGAAGCCAATGACCTGGCGCGCGATATTGCAGGCTGCAACCTGGCCAACGATCTGCCGCCGCTCAGCGGTCGCCACCCCATGGCCCTGCTGATGGAGCGGCTGCACCAGATCCACATCAATCTGCGGGCCGTGGTGGGGGATGCGCGGCATGAGATCCATGGCTTCGGGGACCTTGCCAACTCCGTTGCCCAGGGGGCCAGCCAGCTGTCTGCGCGCACCGAGCAGCAGGCCTGCAGCCTGGAGGAAACGGCCGCGGCCATGGAACAGCTGTCCAGCACGGTGCGCCAGTCTGCCGAGACGGCCGAGCAGGTGATGAAGGTCAGCGAACAGAGCGCATCCTTGGCGCGGCAAGGTGGTGAGGCAGTGTCCAAGGTGGGGGAAGTGGTGCAGCGCATCGAGCATTCCTCGCACAAGATGGGGCAGATCATCACCACCATCGAGGGCATTGCGTTCCAGACCAATATCCTGGCGCTGAATGCGGCGGTGGAGGCGGCGCGTGCCGGGGAGCAGGGGCGCGGCTTTGCGGTGGTGGCTTCCGAAGTGCGCGCGCTGGCGCAGCGCAGTGCGGAAGCGGCAGGGGAGATCCGCGGGCTGATCGGGGAGTCCAAGTCGCAGATTGCGCTGGGTGCGGAACAGATGCTGCAGGCCAGCCAGACCATCGGTGAGGTGGTCACGTCGGTGGCCCATGTCAACGGCCTGATGGGCCAGATCGGTGGTGCCACACGAGAGCAGTCCACGGGCATCTCCCAGGTGAACGATGCGGTCACCGACCTCGATCGTTCCACGCAGGACAATGCCCGCATGGTGGACGAGTCGGCCAAATCCGCGCGTGAAATGAGCGAGAACGCGGCCGTGCTGGGCCGCACGCTGGATGTGTTCCGTCTGCCTGGGGCGTCGTCGTCACAGCAGCATGCAGCGGCACCGGTGGCGCCTGCGAGCATGCCGGGCGCGGTGCCTGGCGTGGGCATGCCTGCACGCTTGCGCGTACCGGCCATGCATTGAATTGCAGGGTGTTCAACTGCTTGTGCACGGGATGCAGAAACATATTCCTTGTGCGATGATCCCGTGTGAATAAAAAACCGCTGCAGCTCTGGGAGGAGCTGCAGCGGTTTTGTCATGCGCCGTCAGGCGCGGACATGCCGGAGGAACCCACTGCCCATGCGCACCAATCTACCCGTTACCCAGAACAACTACGACTACCCCGGGGATGAGCTGCTGGTCTCCATCACCAACACCAAGGGGGAGATCACCCACTGCAATTCAGCATTCGTGCGAGTGAGCGGGTACACCTATGAAGAGCTGCTGGGCCAGCCGCACAACCTGATCCGCCATCCCGACATGCCTGCGGCAGCGTTCCAGGATCTGTGGCGCACGATTGCCCATGGCTATCCGTGGACCGCCCTGGTCAAGAACCGGCGCAAGAACGGGGACCATTACTGGGTGCGGGCCAATGTCACGCCCATCATGGAGGCGGGCAAGCCCAGAGGCTATCTGTCGGTCCGTACCAAACCAGCAGCGGCCGAAGTGGCCGCGGCCGAGGCGCTCTATGCGCAGATGCGCAGCGATGCGGCACAAGGGCAGGAGAGCTTCCGTCTGCGCGGCGGCCAGTTGCGGCACAAGGGCCTGCGCGGCCTGTGGGAGCGGTCCAGGGATGTGGGTGCCGTGGTGCGCATGGTCAGCATGTTGCTGCTGCTCACCGTGGTGGTCATGCTGCCTGACATGCTGGGGTGGCAGGGTGTCAGCGCCTGGGCCAGCCGCGTAGGCGCCATGGTGCTGGGCGGAGCTTGGATCTGCCAGCATTTCTACGACCGCTGCGTGCGTGGCCTGGAGCAGGCCAGTCGCTTTGCCGCAGACATTGCCAGCTGCAACCTGACCACGACCTACGAGAACGGCTTCCCCGGTGACATGGGGGCATTGATGCAGCGCCTGCAGCAGATCCAGATCAATCTGCGGGCGGTGGTGGGCGATGTGCGCGCGGAGGTGAAAGGCTTTGCGAACACGGCACAGGAAATCGCGCACGGCAGCCTGGATCTGGCCGCCCGCACGGAATCGCAGTCCAGCAATCTGCAGGAGACGGCAGCCTCGATGGAGGAGATCGCTGGCACCGTGGCCCAGACGGCGGACATGGCCCAGTCCATGGAACGCGAAAGCACTGCCAGCAAGGGCGTGGCACGCCGTAGCGGCAGCGCCATTCTGGAAGTGGGCACGGCCATGGAGCATATCCGCGGCTCTTCCACGCGCATGAGCGAGATCATCGGCGTCATCGAGAGCATTGCCTTCCAGACCAATCTGCTGGCCTTGAATGCGGCGGTCGAGGCGGCGCGGGCGGGCGAGCAGGGCCGTGGTTTTGCCGTGGTGGCGGGCGAGGTGCGGGCGCTGGCCCAGCGCAGCGCGGAAGCGGCCAAGGAAATCAGCGTGCTGATCCACCGCACGGTCGATGGCATCAACGATGGCAACGCCCGCATGGGTGCGGCCGGCCAGACCATCAATGGCATGGTGGAGGCGGTCGAACGGGTCAGCGACATGGTCCACCAGATCAGCATCGCCACGCGGGAGCAGTCCATGGGCATCGCACAGGTGAATGAGGCGGTCGCCCAACTCGATTCCGTGACGCAGCAGAACGCCGCCTTGGTGGAGGAATCCAGCAGCGCAGCGCATTCCCTGCGGCACAGCGCAACCACCTTGGAACGCTCGGTGGACGTGTTCACCATGCGCTGACACCCACGGTACCCGCGCATGCGGTGCGCGGTATCCGGAGGGATGTTGCGAAAAGGCAGCCTTTTGGCTGCCTTTTTTCTGTCTCATCTGCGCGCGCCGCCGGTGTTTTGTCAGCGGTCTTAGGTAGCATGGGGGGATGAATCTCCTGCTGAGCTCACTGGCCGTCGTGGCCTTTGTGGTGCTGGTGTTGCTGCTGTTGGCGCTGTTGGTGCTAATGGTGTATCGGCGCCGGCGTTCGAACGTCTCCAGAAATGCGGTGGGCCAGCAGGCGCACGGTATGGGAGGGCATGCGGGCGCGGACGGCAAGGATGTGCAATTCCGCATGCAGGGAGAGCGCGGCGCGGGCGGGCCCGTGTATGGCGATGTGCTGTGTGGCGATGGGGTGTACCTGCCCAAAGTCTGGGAGTCGGACTACCACACCTCGTTTGACGGCCGCTGGATCCGCACCGGTGCCTATGGCGGCGGCACGCCGTGCCTGATCGACCGCAAGTCGCTGCGCAGCTGGAATCTCACCACCGCCGAAGTCTCGGCGCTGGATAGCGTGCACTGGCGCCTGCCGCGCTGGAGCGAGGTCAGCGCCAACCGGCAGCGCCAGATGGAGGACGGGCAGCAGGTGTTCACGGATGCGGCCTTCGATGAATGGCTGAAGGACAACGTGGAGGGCGCGGCACAGGCCCTGGTGGCGGTGCGCGATCTGTGGGTGCCTGCAGACCAGGTCCCGTCGGAAGACGGACAGCAGGCACCGGCCCTGACCCAGCCGGACGAAACGCCGGTGAAGCTGTCCATGCAGCGCCACTGGCCGGCATCGTTGCGCACCCAGCGCCGGCCGCTGGAGCCGGTGCTGCGTCCGCGCTGGAAGCTGCTGTTCGGTGAAACGCCCCAGCCCTGGGCGGTGGACGAGCACACCGAGCTGGTGTGGCGCGAGGACGGGCAGGCGTTCGCCTTTTACGGCACGTCGGCCGCGGAAAGTGAACAGATGCCGGACACGGCACTGATTGTCTGGAGTGCGCAGCATGGCTGGCTGCACTGGGATGCCCCGGCGCCAGCGGACCGCAAGTCCTGGCGCATCGGCATCTCCGTGGCGGGCGATGCCTCGGTGACCAAGTCCGTGGTGCCTGTGCTGCGCTGGGATGGCGACACCCTGCTGCAGCGCATGGAAGTCGACACCCCCGAACTGGAGCGTCTGCACGACGGCCAGCAGATCCACAGTGCCATGGACGGGGTCGACGGCTGTGTCACGCACAGCCGTGACGGCCGTGTGCGGCTGCAGAAGATTCCGCGCACCATGTTCCTGTGGCGCAGGCATCTGGCCAAGCCCGAGCTGTGGCAGGCTTACAGCGCCCCGGTGGCAGGCAAGCCGCTGTGCTGGACCCTGGTGAAGGAAGCGGCCGATGAAACCGGCGCCACCCCCGCCTACCAGCTGGAATGGGGCGAAAGCCGCCTGTCCGGTCTGTGGGAGCTGGAGCATGTGGTGGTCCAGGGCCGCTGGGCCGTGCTGCTGCAGCATGGTGCGTCGCCGCTGCGGGGCGAGAAAAATACCGTACAGATCTGGGATGGTGCCCAGCTGCAGACTTTGAGCCTGCCCTGGCCCGTGGCGCGGCTGCGCCCGGTGCCGTCGTCGAGCGGAAACACCGCACCGCGGGTGCAACTGCTGGCCATTGCGGCCTGCGCAGCCAGCAATGGCTCGGACCCCAGCACCGGTCTGTGGCGCTGGCACCTGCAGCCGCCCACCGCCAACTTCCTGGGCCGTGCCGGCTGGGAGGCTTGCTATGCGGTGCGCGATGCCGCGCCGGACGCGCTGGGCCACTGGCATGTGCAGCCCGGCTGGCGTGAGGTGGAACAGATCCAGCACCCGTGTGCCGACGGCGACTATGTGTGGCGCCAGCAGAAGGCGGGTGAGGTGATGTGGTGGTTTGGCGGCCTGCACAAGGAAGCCAACAACCAGTGGAGCCCGGATCTGCCGCGCGGTGAAGGTGTGGCGGTGACGCGCCATGGTGCCGTGCTGTGCGGCACCGGCCCCAGCGCCTGCCCGCACCCGGGCGGTGAAGGCTGGGTGGTGCTGGAGCTGGTGGCGCGCAGCGAGCACGAACCCCACCACTGGAAGCTGCACTGGTTGCAGCCGGCCATGCACGAAGTGCACACCCTGGCATTGCGTGCCTACCTGCCCATGCTGCAAAGCTGGGATGGTGTGGGCCTGCACTGGTACGAAGGCGAGCCCACGGTGGATGGAGCTGCCGCCGACACGGGTGCGGCGCCCAAGGCCAAGGGGCCGGAGCTGCAGACGGTGAGCTGGTCGCAGTGGATAGACGCCAAGGTCGAGGTGCTCTACGAAGGCCCTGAAGGCCTGTGGATGCGCAAGGAAGACATGCGTTACGCCGAGAACATCCTGGCGCGCGATGACTGGCCCTGGAAACGCATCAAGACGGCCGCTGCGGCCCAGATCTAGCGCTCCAATCACTCCATCTGACGCCGCTGCACCCGCGTGGCGCAGCCGGCATGCAAAAAACCCATCTCCTGCCTGGCAGGAGATGGGTTTTGTCGTTGTGGTGGCCCGGGTTTACTGGCGTGCCGTGCGCAGGGCAACCGGCATGGCACTGGGGTGGCTGGTGCGGAAGGGATTGATGTCCAGGCCGCCGCGGCGTGTGTAGCGCGCATAGACGCTGAGCTTGACCGGCTGGCACTGGCGCCAGATGTCGGTGAACATGCGTTCCACGCACTGCTCGTGGAACTCGTTGTGGTTGCGAAAGCTCACGATGTACTGCAGCAGCCGTTCCTGGTCGATGGCCGGGCCGGTGTAGGCAATCTGCACGCTGCCCCAGTCCGGCTGACCGGTGACCAGGCAGTTGCTCTTGAGCAGGTGGCTGACCAGGGTTTCGCTGATGGGAGGGGTCTCGGTATCGGCGCGCAGCAGTTCGGGGCGGGGCTGGTAGTCGGTGCATTCCACATCCAGGCGGTCCAGCTCCAGGCCTTGCAGTTCCTGGACTTTCTGCGTGGCAAAGGCTTCGGGCAGCACCAGGCGCACGCCCACGGTGGCGCTGTGCTCGGCGCCGCGCCAGACGGCTTCGCTGACATCGGCACGCAGGCGGGCCAGCACCTCATCGGCACTGGCAAAACGGCTGTTGTTGAAGCTGTTCAGGTACAGCTTGAACGACTTGCTCTCGATGATGTGGGGCGTTTCGCAGGGGATGGTGAAGTGCACCAGCGCCACCTGGGGCTTGCCGCGCAGGTTCAGCCAGGACAGCTCATAGCCCGTCCACAGGTCGGCGCCAAAGAAGGGCAACTGGCTGCCGATGCCGATTTCCGTGCGCTTGGTGGCGCGGGGTAGGGGAAAGAGCAGGCTGGCGTCGTACTGGTCGGCGTAGGCCGAGGGCTTGCCCAATTGGGATTGTTCGGGAGTGCTCATAAAAAATAGCTGTCCATGCGCCCCGGGATCGGCGCCGGAGCGGAAATTTCACAGTCTGGTGGCGATGGGGTCAGTGGAACTCGCGTTCGCGCAGCCACTTGGTGGCGATCCATTTCTCGCCACGCAGCACCGGATCGCCGCCGTGCAGCGTCAGTGTATGGGCTTGGGGCTGGGCATAGCTGAAGAAGACCGCATTGCCCTTGCGCGGCTGGATGCGCAGCCGGGCTTCGGGGAAGGAGGTGCCGCCGCCTTCCTCGGGATCGTTCAGGTAGATCACGATCGTGCCCACGCGCTGGCCGCCCCGGCGCACGATGGTGGCCGTGCCGGGCTCGGCCGGGTCGAAGTAGTCGTGGTGGGGCTTGTACTCCGCCCCGGGGCCGTAGTGCAGCACCTGCAGGCCCTCCCCGTTTTCCAGCGGCCACTGCAGCAACCTGGCCAGGCGCGCTTCCAGCCGGGCCACTTCAGGGGTCTGGCCGCGCACGAAGAACATGCCCTGGCTGGTGCGGTCGGCATTGATCTCTTCGCTGCCGGTACGGGTCTCCACGGTGCGCGAGCGTGCCATCTGGGGGCGCGCCGCGGCCACGATGGCATCGCACTCGTCTGCACTGAGCAGGTTGCCAAACAGCACGATGCGGGGGTGCTCCAGTGCCATCAGCACATGCACGGCACGGTCGCCCACATCGATGTCGGTGGGACTGCGGCGCAGGTCGGGCTCCGGAATCGGCGGGGCAGCCTGGGGCGCGGGGGCACTGCGCCAGCGCACCACCTGCGCAAAGGCCTGGCGGGCCACCGCATCGGACCAGCCGGTGTCGCGCAGCGACTGCAGCAGCGTGGCCTCCTTTTGACCGGCCTGCAGCTGCTGGTCCAGCCAGCGCAGCAGATCGGGCGTGGAGCCGGGCACCATGGCGCTCAGGCTTTCCAGGGTGGTGGGGGCTGCACGCTCGGGCATAGGGGCTCTCCGTGGTCAGGTTCCAGAAGGGGCGGTACGGCGGAAGACCCAGCGGTCGGGCTGCGAGACTTCCGGTGCATAAGCATAGCCTTCGGCGTCGAACTGTTGAAGCTGGGCCGGACGGGTGAGGCGGTGTTCGATCGCATAGCGTGCCATCAGCCCGCGTGCGCGCTTGGCATGGAAGCTGATGATCTTGTACTTGCCGCCCTTGAAGTCTTCGAACACGCATTCGATGACGCGGGCCTTCAGGTGCGCCAGGTCCACCGCCTTGAAATATTCCTGCGATGCCAGGTTGACGACCACGGGAGTCTTGGCGTCCTTCTGGCGCGCGTTCAGATGCTCGGCGATGCGCGTTCCCCAGTAGTGGTAGAGGTTGCGGCCCTGGTCGGTGGCCAGGCGGGTTCCCATTTCCAGGCGGTAGGGCTGCATCCAGTCCAGCGGGCGCAGCACGCCATACAGGCCGCTGAGGATGCACAGGTGCTCCTGTGCCCACTGCAGATCCTGGGTGGACAGGGTCCGGGCCTGCAGGCCTTCGTACACATCGCCATTGAAGGCCAGCACGGCCTGGCGGGCATTGCCGGCGGTGAATTCCGGGCTCCAGGCGGCGTAGCGCGCCACATTCAGTGCCGCCAGCTTGTCGCTGATGGACATCAGGCTGGCCACCTCCTGTGGTGCCAGCTCCCGCAGCACATCGATCAGCGCCTGGGACTGGGGGATGAACTGCGGCAGCGTGTGCGGCAACCGGTCAGGCAGGGGGGTGTCGTAATCCAGCGACTTGGCGGGCGAGAGCAAAAACAGCATGGCAAACAAAACGGAGGCTGGAGTGCAAACAGGGGCCACATGGGCCCCTGTTGTCTTGCGGTGCGATCAGGCAGCGGTGGCGCTGTCTTCGCGTTCAAACGGCAGCGTCATGGCCGCCAGGTCTTTGCGGGTCTCGACCAGGATCAGCGGACCCTCGTCGAGCACCACCACCGGCGGCCGCTCGCGCGGAACGTGCACGGGCTTGGGCTCGGCCGCGATGGCCGCCTGCACGGCAGCGATCTTGTCGGCATCGGAGTTGATCCACTGCAGACCCGAGGCTGCTGCAATCTGCTGCAGCGTATCCAGCGGCAGCTGGTACTGGCCGATGCGGGGCATGCGGCTGGCCGGTTCGGCCGCCACCACAGGCGCTGCCACCGGTGCCGGAGCCGCCACGGGTGCGGCTGCGACCACGGGCGCGGCGGCCGGTGTGGTCGGTGCAGCAGCGGTCTCGACCGGTGCGGCAGCTTCGGCCACGTTCTCCACCGCATCGACGGCCGCAGCAGCAGGTGCAGCAGCGCGTTCGAAGTAGCTGCGGCGGGCCGGAGCGGAGTCGTCAGCGGCGGCATCCACGGGGGCGGCGGATTCGACCTGCGGGGCTTCCGCGGTCAGAGGCTGGGCTGCCACTGCGGCTTCGGCCTCTTCGCTCACTTCGCCTTCGGCGGCGGCATCGCGGCCACGGCCACGGCGGTCGCGGCCATAGCGGTCACGCGAGCGGCGTTGGCGTGGTGCGCCGTCCTCGCCCACCGCGGCGGCCGAGGGCTCGCCATCTTGCGGCACGGCGGTGGCAGCGTTGTCCAGCACGTCGGCGGCAGAGGCTTCAGGGGCCACAGCCGGGGCGCGTTCGCGGCGGCCTTCGCCGCGTTCTGCGCGCTCGCCACGTTGGCGGCCTTCGCCACGCTCACCGCGCTCGCGGCGGGGGCTGCGTTCGCTGCGTGCGGGCTCGGCACCGGCTTCCAGGCTCACGCCTTCGACCAGGTTCTGTGCAGCACCTTCCTGGGCCGACAGGCGTTGCTCGGCATCGCGGCGTTCGCCACGCTCTGCACGCTCACCGCGTTCGCGGCGCGGTGCGCGCTCGGTGCGCTCTCCGTCCTGCGGGCGGTTGGCACGGGCTTCGCCGTTGCGTTCGTTGCGGCGGCCGTTGCCATTGCCGTTGCGCTCGCCACGGCCTTCACCGGCTTCGCTGCGTTCACCGCGTTCGCCACGGTTGCCACCGCGTTCGTTGCGGCGGCCACGGCCTTCGCCGGTGCGACCGTCGCGGCGGGGCTCACGCTGGCCTTCGGGCTTGGCGGCCGGGGCGGCTTCCGTGGCCGGTTGGGCTGCCGGAGCGCTAAAACCGAACAGGCTCTTGAGCCAGGAGAAGAAGCCTTGCTCGCGCACTTCGGGCTTGGCCGCCGGCGCTGCCGTGGCAGCAGCCGGGCGCTGGCCTGCGGTGCGGCTGGCAGCGGGGGCGCGGGGTTCGGCCACCGGTGCCGGCACATCGGGCAGCACGCCCTTGATGATGGGGGTCTGCTTGTTGGTGGGCTCTTGCGAGCGGCGGGTGACCTTGGTCTGGTCTTCCACCACATCGGCCAGCTTGTAGCTGGAGTCCAGGTCTTCCAGACGCGCGTCGTCGTGCTTCAGGCGGTCCAGCTTGTAGTGCGGCGTCTCCAGCGTCTTGTTGGGGACGAGCATCACCGACACGCGCTGCTTGAGCTCGATCTTGGTGATTTCGGTGCGCTTTTCGTTCAGCAGGAAGGAGGCCACTTCCACAGGCACCTGACAGTGCACGGCGGCCGTGTTGTCCTTCATGGACTCTTCCTGGATGATGCGCAGAATCTGCAGCGCCGAGCTTTCGGTGTCGCGGATATGGCCGGAACCGCTGCAGCGCGGGCAGTTGATGTGGGCACCTTCGCTCAGGGCGGGCTTCAGGCGCTGGCGGCTCATTTCCATCAGGCCGAACTTGCTGATGGTGCCGAACTGGACGCGGGCACGGTCCTGGCGCAGGGCGTCGCGCAGGCGGTTTTCCACTTCGCGGCGGTTCTTCGACTCTTCCATGTCGATGAAGTCGATCACGATCAAACCGCCCAGGTCGCGCAGTCGCATCTGGCGGGCCACTTCGTCGGCGGCTTCCAGGTTGGTGCGGGTCGCGGTTTCTTCGATGTCGCCGCCCTTGATGGCGCGGGCCGAGTTCACGTCCACCGACACCAGTGCTTCGGTGTGGTCGATGACGATGGCGCCACCGGAAGGCAGTTGCACGGTGCGCGAGTAGGCCGATTCGATCTGGTGCTCGATCTGGAAGCGGCTGAACAGCGGCGCGTCGTCGCGGTAGCGCTTCACGCGGGCGGCATGTTCCGGCATCACGTGGGCCATGAACTGCTGGGCCTGCTCGTAAATGTCATCGGTGTCGATCAGGATGTCGCCGATGTCATTGTTGAAATAGTCGCGGATGGCGCGGATCACCAGGCTGGATTCCTGGTAGATCAGGAAAGCGCCCTTGCCCGACTTGGCGGCGCCGTCGACGGCGCTCCACAGCTTGAGCAGGTAGTTCAGGTCCCACTGCAGCTCGGGCGCGGTGCGGCCGATGCCGGCGGTGCGCGCAATGATCGACATACCCTTGGGGTACTCGAGCTGGTCCATGGCTTCCTTGAGCTCGGCCCGGTCATCGCCCTCGATGCGGCGCGACACGCCACCGCCACGGGGGTTGTTGGGCATCAGCACCACATAGCGGCCGGCCAGCGAGATGAAGGTGGTCAGGGCGGCGCCCTTGTTGCCGCGCTCTTCCTTTTCGACCTGGACGATCAGTTCCTGGCCTTCACGGATCACATCGTTGATGCGGGCCTGGCTGGGCGATACGCCTTCGGCAAAGTACTGCTTGGAGATTTCCTTGAAGGGCAGGAAGCCGTGGCGGTCTTCACCGTAGTCCACGAAGCAGGCTTCCAGGGAGGGTTCGACGCGGGTGACAACGGCCTTGTAGATATTGCCCTTGCGCTGTTCGCGGCCTTCGATCTCGATCTCGTAGTCGAGCAGTTTCTGGCCGTCCACAATGGCCAAGCGGCGTTCTTCAGGCTGCGTCGCGTTAATCAGCATCCGTTTCATGATGCGTTTCCTTTTCGTGAGGGGCGGGCAGTGGCAGCGATACGCTGCTTCACCGCGACGCCCCTGATTTTTTGCAATCAAAGACAGGCTCTGCTGGAGCCGTGATACCTGACTGACGCGCCGAAACGAAAAGGAAGGGAATCGCCTGAGGCCTGGTTGCAACTGTGCCGAATCAGGTCAGCAAAGGTGGCAAGGGCAGGGGGCAGGGAGCGAGACGCGCATACAGCAGCGGCCGCTGTGTGCGGTCCGAGCCAGAGGCGACAAAAGACGGTGGGCGGCTTTTCACGGGGGCAGCAACGCTCCGCACCGGCACGTGCCGTTGCGTGATGCTCACCAGCCAGGAAAGAAAAGCCCACATGCTCGCTATACGTTTAATCGGCGGGTGGTGTGCAGAGCACCGTGCTCCAAACAGCACCACCAGCGTGAAGATTCCGTTCAGTGTTTCAATGCGTCAACCAGCCAGGTGGTGCGCCACTCCGTCAGGCCTGTCAGCCTGGAAATCATGGGCGCGACACCTGTGGCATCGACCTTCCTGCACGGGGGAAATGGCTGGCTGGACTAAACTCCATCAAAATCAACCACTTATAAATAAGTCGCGCAGGTGAAACACATTATAGAGGGCAAACCGGCCACCGACCGTTCCCCACAGCAAGTACAGGCGGCCGTGCGACTGATCGAGGTCGACGAGGAATCGGCAGGCCAGCGTCTGGACAACTTCCTGATGCGCCACCTCAAAGGCGTGCCCAAGACCCATGTCTACCGCATCATTCGCAGCGGCGAGGTCCGCATCAACAAGGGCCGTTGTGCGGCCGATACACGGGTGCAGACGGGGGATGTGGTGCGGCTGCCACCGGTGCGCGTGTCCGACAAGGTGCAGGAAAAGGCCGAGCGCCCGGCACCGGCACGGGAATTTCCCATCCTGCTGGAAGACGAGCACCTGATCGCCATCGACAAGCCGGCCGGCGTGGCCGTGCACGGCGGCTCGGGCGTCAGTTTTGGCGTGATCGAGCAATTGCGCCAGGCCCGGCCGGAGGCCAAGTTTTTGGAGTTGGTGCACCGCTTGGATCGCGAAACCTCGGGCATCTTGCTGGTGGCCAAGAAGCGCTCGGCGCTGACCAAGCTGCAAGACCAGTTCCGGGAACGCGAAACCGGCAAGACCTACCTGGCCCTGGTGGCGGGCAGCTGGCCGGGCAACAAGAAGGTGATTGACACCCCGCTGCGCAAATACCTGTTGCCGGATGGCGAGCGCCGCGTGCGCACCACCACGGTCGACGATCCGGATGCCATGCGGGCGCTGACCCTGGTCAAAGTGCGCAGCCAGCTCGAGGCACGCAGCCTGCAGGGCCTGCCGGCCATGAGCTTGCTGGAAGTGACCATCAAGACCGGTCGTACCCACCAGATCCGGGTGCACCTGGCCTCGCAAGGCCACGGCATCGTGGGGGATGAGAAATACGGGGACTTCGATCTGAATCGCCGTCTGCCCAAGCAGGGGCTCAAACGCATGTTCCTGCATGCCTGGCGGCTGCAGTTCAACCACCCGGCCACCGACGAGCGCATCGAGTTGCGGGCAGAATTGCCCGAAGAGCTGGCCGAGTTTGTGGCCTGAAAGCACGCATGAGCACTGTGGATTCTTCTGTGCGGCCCCGCCGCTTTGATCTGATTGCCTTCGACTGGGATGGCACCTTGTTCGACTCCACCGCCGCCATCACCCGCAGCATCCAGGCTGCGGTGCGCGATGTGGGGGGAACGGTGCCGTCGGACGCCCAGGCGTCCTATGTGATCGGGATGGCGCTGATGCCAGCGCTGGCCCATGCGGCGCCCGATGTGCCGCAGGACAAATACCCGGAGCTGGCCAACCGCTACCGCTACCACTATCTGCAGCAACAGGAGCAGGTGACGTTGTTCGATGGTGTGCTGCCCCTGCTGCAGGCGCTGCGGGAGCGCCACCACTGGCTGGCCGTGGCCACGGGCAAGAGCCGCAGGGGGCTGAACGAGGCCCTGGCCACGGTGGATCTGAAAGGTGTGTTCGATGGCTCGCGCACGGCCGATGAAACGGCCGGCAAGCCCCACCCCCTGATGCTGCAGGAGCTGATGGCCGAATTCGGGGTGGCGCCGGACCGGCTGCTGATGATTGGCGATACCACGCACGACCTGGAAATGGCCCGCAACGCCGGCTGTGCCAGCCTGGCGGTGGCCTATGGCGCCCACGGCAGCGAAGGCTTTGCGCCCCTGGGGCCCTTGCATGTCGCGCAGACGGTAGCGGATCTGCACGCCTGGCTGCTGGCCCACGCCTGATGCCAGCTTTGTCCCTATAGTGGCGGCATGACCCTGCCGCCCGACACTGCCATTGCCCTGTGCGCCAGCACCGATCTGCAGGAGCGGGGGCGCGGGGTGTCGTTTGATGTGGTTTTTTCGGGACAGACCTGCCGAGGTTTTGCGATTCGTTACAACGGCGTGGTCTATGGCTATCTGAACCGCTGTGCCCACATCCCCATGGAAATGGACCATGAGGCCGACCGCTTTCTCGACGACAGTGGCGAATGGCTGCTGTGCTCCACCCATGGCGCGGTGTATGAACCCCATACCGGGCTGTGCGCGGGTGGGCCCTGCCGCGGCGGCCGTCTGGTGCCGATCGCACTGAGCGAGAGCGACGGGGTGGTGCACTGGCATACTGCCCACAACCTGCAACCTATCGAGTTTTGAGATGAGTTCACCGCAGACGCCCGGTACACCGGGTTCCGACCCTTCTTCCGCACTGCCCGGCCAAGACCTGTGGGCGCGCGCTGCCGTCCCCGAGACGCCGACCGCATCCGCTGCGGCAGCCCAGGCCCAGCCACCGGGCTGGGAGCGCGATCTGCTGGAAAAGCTGGCCTTTGCCTCGCTCAACGAGCAGCGCAGCGCCCGCCGCTGGCGCCTGTTCTGGCGCTTTTCCTGGCTGATTCTGGGGCTGGCACTGCTGTGGGCGCTGCTGTCCAAGGAGGTGTCGACGGCCGCCGTGTCCGGTCCGCACACCGCCGTGGTGGATATCAAGGGTGAAATCGCCTCGGGGGCCGACGCCAGTGCCGAATTCGTCATCGCCGCCATGCGCAGCGCGCTGGAGGACCAGGGTGCCCAGGCTCTGGTGCTGCTGATCAACTCGCCGGGCGGCAGTCCGGTGCAGGCCGGCATGATCACCGACGAGATCGTGCGCCTCAAGGCCATCCACCAGAAGCCGATTTACGCGGTGGTCGAGGAAAGCTGCGCTTCGGCGGCCTACTACATCGCCTCGGCGGCGGATGAGATTTTTGTCGACAAGGCCAGCATCGTCGGCAGCATCGGCGTGCTGATGGACGGCTTCGGTTTCACCGAAGTGATGCAGAAGGTCGGTGTGGAGCGCCGCCTGCTGACGGCAGGCGAGAACAAGGGCTTCCTCGACCCCTTCAGCCCGCTGACCGAGAAGCAGCGCGGGTTTGCGGAAACCATGCTGGGCCAGATCCACCAGCAGTTCATCGACGTGGTCAAGCGCGGGCGCGGTGACCGCCTGAAGGTGACCGATGAGACCTTCAGCGGCCTGTTCTGGACCGGCCAGCAAGCCATTGACCTGGGACTGGCCGACAAGCTGGGCAGCCTGGACTATGTGGCGCGCGAGATCGTCAAGGCCGAAGAGGTGATCGACTACACGCGCCGCGACAACATTGCCGAACGTCTGGCCAAGCGCTTTGGCGCCGCCATTGGCGGTGGTGCGGTGAGTGCGGTGCGCGGCATGGCGCCGGCCATCCGCTGACAGCCCAAGCCCGCTTCAATCCCCTTTCAATACAGAAGCGCCTTCAGCGCCGTCTGCCAAGGTTTCCAGGCATCGTGCCTGGAAATTCCTGTGCAGCGGGCGGAAGGCGCTTGGTGTTTCTGGGGGCGGCTGCGCCGCCTATTGCTTATTGCCTATTGCCCCAGGGCAAACACCACCGGGGTGTGCTTGTCGGGCACGCGGTCCAGCTTTTTCCAGTCGCGCACGGTTTTGGACTGCACGCTGGCGCTCTCCAGCGTCAGGCCGCTGGCCACCACCAGGCGGGTGGCGGGCTGCAGGCTTTGCAGCAAAGCCTGCCACAGGGCGGGGTTGCGATAGGGTGTCTCGATGAACAACTGGGCCTGGTTCAGGCGCTGGCTCAGGCCCTCCAGTTCCTTGATGCGCTGGGCACGCGGTGCGGCATCCTGGGGCAGGTAGCCCACAAAGGCAAAGTTCTGGCCGTTCAGGCCGCTGGCGGCCAGGCTCAGCAGCAGCGACACCGGGCCGATCAGCGGCACCACGGTGATGCCCAGGTCGTGGGCGGCGCGCACGATGGAGCTGCCAGGGTCGGCCACGGCTGGCATGCCGGCTTCGCTGACCAGTCCCATGTCGTGGCCGGCCAGCGCCGGTGCCAGCAGGGCCTTGGCGTCAAACTGGGCACTGCCTTTGCCGCCGTGGTCGCCTTTTTTATGGGCTTCCCGCGGGAGTTCCTGGATCGCCTGGGACTGCAGCGGGGCCGCCAGGGGGAACAGGGCGTCCACCCGCTTCAGGTAGGCGCGGCAGCTTTTGGCGTTTTCGCTCACCCAGTGGGTCAGGCGGGCGGCCGTGCGCAGCGTCAGCTCGGGCAGCACGTCGGTCAGCGGGCTCTGGCTGTCGCAGCCAAAATCCAGGGGTGCGGGCACCAAATACAGGCGCCCCGGGGTGGTGGTGGCGCTCATGGCAGCACCAGCCCGGCAGCACGCAGCATGCGGCAGGTGCGGATCAGCGGCAGGCCGATCAGCGCGGTGGGGTCATCGCTGTCAATCGCGTCCAGCAGGCTGATGCCCAGGCCTTCGCTCTTGGCGCTGCCGGCGCAGTCATACGGTTTTTCGGCCAGCAGATAGCGTTCGATCTCGGCGTCCGTCAGATCGCGAAAGCGCACGCCCACCTCGGCGATATCGCTGTGCACCATGCCGGTGGCCTGGCAGACCACGGCCAGGGCGGTGTAAAAGCGCACGGTCTGGCCGCGCATCTGGCGCAGCTGGGCCACGGCGCGTTCGTGTGTCAGCGGTTTGCCCAAGGGCTGGCCGTTCAGGTCAGCCACCTGGTCGGAGCCGATGACGACGGCCTCGGGGTGCTGCTGGGCCACGGCATGGGCCTTGGCCAGTGCCAGGCGCAGCGACAGGTCGCGCGAGGCTTCGCCGGGGCGGGGCGTCTCGTCCACATCGGGCGAGGCGGTGGTGAAAGGGTATTGCAGGCGCTCCAGCAGCTCGCGGCGGTAGCGCGAGGTGGAGCCCAGGATCAGCGAGCGGGCCACAGGGGCGGAAGAAGCGGTGGATTCAGGCATGCAAGGATTCTCTTACACTGCCGCCATGAGCAAGGATTTCTCTCCGGATCACCTTGATGTGAAGGCGTTTGCCCAGGCAGGCGCCACACTGACAGGCAGCGATCCGCTGTCACGATATACACGACTGGCCCAGGACGCCGAAGGCCCGGTGGACGGGTTGCAGGTGGATTGGCGCGCCGAAGGCGAATTGCGCGCCGAATCCGGTGGTGCCAGCCATCTGTGGCTGCACCTGACGGTCGAGGCCGGCCTGCCGCTGACCTGCCAGCGCTGCCTGCAGCTGGACCGCATGCCGCTGCAGGTGGACCGTTCCTTCCGCTTTGTGGCGGACGAGGCCACGGCCGAAGCCCTGGACGACGAAGCCGAGGAAGATCTGCTGGCGCTGAGCCGCGACTTCGATCTGCGTGCGTTGATCGAGGACGAGCTGCTGATGGCGCTGCCTCTGGTGCCGCGCCACGAGGTCTGCCCGCAGGAGCTGCCCATGCAGTCCAGCGACGCCGACTTCGAGCAGGCCAGCGAGGAAAAGCCCAACCCGTTTGCGGTGTTGCAAGGCTTGCGCAAGAATGGCGCCCCGGACTGACTGGAGGTTTTCTCCATTCAGAAGCCTGCGCTGCTGCAGCGATCTTCGATCGGCAGCGTGGCCTGCCCAAGACACTGGTTATTCATTGCATAACGCTGTTGATAACGTTTGCGCTATACTCTAGGGCTTCGCGCGAAACCCCCTCGTGTCTTTAATGGGCTGATCGCGTATTTTTAGGGCATGCGTCTGTACGCAGGCCATGTCACCAACCCTTTTCAGACTCAGGAGCCATCATGGCTGTTCAGCAAAACAAAAAGTCTCCTTCCAAGCGCGGCATGCACCGTTCGCACAACGCACTGAATGTGCCTGGTATCGCAGTGGAAGCCACCACCGGTGAAACCCACCTGCGCCACCACATCAGCCCCAACGGCGTGTACCGCGGCCGTCAGGTGCTGAAGAACAAGTCCGAAGCCTAAACTAGCGTCTCGGACCCCCGCAAGGCCCGTCGCTACTTCTGGTAGCACGGGCTTTTGCGTTTTTTGAACACGCCCTGGCGTGTGACGGTTTCGGTCTGCCGCTCAGGCCTGCGCACCTTTCCTTCATGATCACTTTGGCAGTTGACTGCATGGGTGGCGATCACGGCCCCCGTGTCACGCTGGCCGCATGCCGCCAGTTTCTGGATTCCCACTCCGATGCCCAGCTGTTGCTGGTGGGGCGTGCGGAGAGTCTGCAGTCGTTTGCGCACCCCCGTGCCACGGTGGTGGGTGCCAGCGAAGTGGTGGGCATGGACGACCCGGTGGAGGTGGCGCTGCGCAAGAAGAAGGATTCTTCGATGCGCGTGGCCATCCAGCAGGTCAAGGATGGCATCGCCCAGGCGGCCGTGTCGGCCGGCAACACCGGTGCGCTGATGGCCGTGTCGCGCTACCTGCTCAAGACCCTGGAAGGCATCGACCGCCCGGCCATCGCCACCCAGATGCCCAATGAAAAAGGCGGCGCCACCACGGTGCTGGACCTGGGTGCCAATGTGGACTGCACGCCCGAGCACCTGCTGCAGTTTGCCGTCATGGGCACCGCCCTGGTGAGCGCATTGAACGAGAGCGCTTCCGGTGGCGAGCCGTCGGTGGGCTTGCTCAATATTGGTGAAGAAGCCATCAAGGGCAATGAAACCATCAAGCGCGCCGGCGAATTGCTGCGTGCGGCCGGCGAGGCCAAGGCCCTGAATTTCTACGGCAACGTAGAAGGTAACGACATTTACAAAGGGCCGGTGGACATCGTGGTGTGTGACGGCTTTGTGGGAAATGTGGCCCTGAAGGCCAGCGAAGGCGTGGCCAGCATGATCGTGGGTGGCTTGAAGTCTGAATTCAAGCGCAACATCTTCACGAAATTTGCCGCCATCATGGCCTATCCCGTGCTATCTGCGCTGATGAAGCGTATGGATCACCGTCGATACAATGGGGCGGCCCTGTTGGGCTTGCGTGGCCTGGTGTTCAAAAGCCATGGCTCGGCCGATGCGATCGCTTTTGAGCACGCGCTCAATCGTGCGTATGATGCGGCCCGCAACAACCTGCTTGACCGTGTCCGGGCCCGGATTGCGACTGCGGCCCCTTTGCTGGTGCCTGCCGTTGCTGCGCCAGCCGCTGGAACCACGGGCAGCCCTGAGTGAGCCTCCGCATGACACGTTACGCACGCATTACCGGCACCGGCAGCTACCTGCCTCCCCGCCGCCTGACCAACAACGACTTGGCGGCGGAGCTGGCCCAGCGCGGTATTGAAACCTCGGACGAATGGATCGTCGAGCGCACGGGCATCCATGCCCGCCACTTTGCCGCTCCCGATGTGGGCAGCAGCGATCTGGCGCTGGAAGCCAGCCGCAATGCGCTGGAAGCCGCAGGCATCACGGCGCAGGACCTGGATCTGATCATCGTCGCCACGTCCACCCCGGACATGGTGTTCCCCTCGACGGCGGCCATCCTGCAGCACAAGCTGGGCATCACCAATGGCTGCCCCGCGTTCGACGTACAGGCCGTGTGCAGCGGCTTTGTCTATGCATTGACCGTGGCCGACGCCATGATCCGTTCGGGCTCTGCCCGGCGCGTGCTGGTGGTGGGCGCGGAAGTGTTCAGCCGCATCCTGAATTTCAACGACCGCACCACCTGCGTGCTGTTTGGCGACGGCGCCGGCGCCGTGGTGGTGGAAGCCTCCGAAGAGCCCGGCATCCTGGCCAGCGATCTGCACGCCGACGGCAGCCATGTGGGCATTTTGTGCGTGCCCGGCCATGTGTCGGGTGGCGAGGTCCTGGGTTCGCCCATGCTGACCATGGACGGCCAGGCCGTCTTCAAGCTGGCCGTGGGCGTGCTGGAAAAAGCCGCCCGTGCCACGCTGGACAAGGCCGGCATGACGGACGCCGACATCGACTGGCTGATCCCGCACCAGGCCAATATCCGCATCATGCAAAGCACGGCCCGCAAGCTGAAGCTGCCCATGGAGAAGGTGGTGGTCACGGTGGGTGAGCACGGCAACACCTCGGCGGCGTCGATTCCGCTGGCCCTGGACCATGCCGTGCGCAACGGTCAGGTGCAAAAAGGCCAGAACGTCCTGCTCGAAGGCGTGGGCGGCGGTTTCACCTGGGGTGCAGTACTCCTGAAAATGTAGTGTTCGGTGCGCTCCATGAGCGCACCAGAGCCTGTTTTACCCCTTTTGAGTGACCAACACATGACGCAATTTGCATTCGTCTTTCCCGGCCAGGGCTCGCAGTCCGTGGGCATGCTGGACGCCTGGGGCGACCACCCGGTGGTGGCCCAGACGCTGAAGGAAGCCTCTGACGCCATGGGTGAAGACGTGGGCGCCCTGATCCACAGCGGCCCCAAGGAAGCGCTGGCCCTGACGACCAACACCCAGCCCGTGATGCTGGTGGCCGCCGTGGCCGCTTGGCGCGTGTGGCGTGCCGAAGGTGGCGCGCTGCCTGCCGCCGTAGCCGGCCATTCCCTGGGCGAGTATTCCGCCTTGGTGGCGTCCGGCGTGCTGACGCTGGGCCAGGCTGCTCCGCTGGTGCGCCTGCGCGCCGCGGCCATGCAGGAAGCCGTGCCCGTGGGCGTGGGCGCCATGGCCGCCGTGCTGGGTCTGGAGGCTGACAAGGTCAAGGCCGTCTGCGCTGAAGTGACAGCCCAGCTCGGCGGTGCCGAGGTGGTGGAGGCGGTGAACTTCAACGATCCCGGTCAGACCGTGATCGCCGGCTCCAAGGCTGCCGTGGAAGCCGCCAGCGTGGCCGTCAAGGCCGCAGGTGCCAAGCGCGCACTGCCGCTGCCGGTGTCGGCACCGTTCCACTCCAGCCTGATGAAGCCTGCTGCCGAAAAGCTGAAGCTGGCACTGGCTGCGCTGGAACTGCAAGCCCCCCAGATCCCCGTGATCAACAACATCGACGTGACCGTGCAAACGGACGCCGATGCCATTCGCGACGCTCTGTACCGCCAGGCTTTCGGCCCGGTGCGCTGGGTGGAATGCGTGCAGGCCATCAAGGCCCGTGGCATCACCACCCTGGTGGAGTGCGGCCCCGGCAAGGTGCTGGCCGGCATGACCAAGCGCATTGATGCGGAATTGGCGGGCGTTGCCCTGTATGACCCTGCCACACTGGCAGAAGTGAAGGAATTGCTCGCATGACAGAGACGACCACCCCCGGCCAAGTGGCCCTGGTGACCGGTGCCACCCGCGGCATTGGCGCTGCCATTGCCCAGGAACTGGCCGCCCGCGGCTACACCGTGATCGGAACCGCTACCTCGGACGACGGCGCAGCCCGCATCAGCGCGGCCCTGGCCCCTCTGGGCGGCCGTGGCGTGAAGCTGGATGTGAATGACGCTGCTGGCGTGGACGCGCTGGTGGACGACATCGCCAAGAACCAGGGCGGCCTGCACGTGCTGGTCAACAATGCCGGCATCACCCGCGACACCCTGGCCATGCGCATGAAGGATGACGATTGGGACGCCGTGGTCGACACCAATCTGAAGGCCGTATTCCGACTCAGCCGCGCGGCTATTCGCCCGATGATGAAGCAGCGTTTCGGCCGCATCATCAGCATCACCAGTGTGGTGGGCGGCATGGGCAATGCCGGTCAGGCCAACTATGCTGCAGCCAAGGCTGGCGTGGCTGGCATGACGCGCGCTCTGGCACGTGAACTGGGTAGCCGCGGTATCACCGTGAACTGCGTGGCCCCCGGCTTCATTGCAACAGATATGACTGCAGTGCTCCCAGAAGAGCAGCAAAAGGCCTTGTCCGCACAGATCCCTCTGGGCAAGCTGGGCCAGCCTTCCGACATTGCAAACGCAGTGGCCTATCTGGCCTCTGCCGGTGCCGGCTATGTGACAGGCCAGGAATTGGCTGTCAATGGCGGCATGTACATGTAAATAACGAAAGTTATGCCGTTTCCTCGCGACGGCAAGCCGGATGAAGGGAGATTCCCTGAACCGGCTAGAATCGCGGGTTCATTCACAACCCCCTGAGGGAAACCATGAGCGATATCGAAGCACGTGTCAAAAAAATCATTGCTGAACAACTCGGCGTTGAAGAGTCCCAAGTGACCAGCGAAAAGGCCTTCGTGGCTGATCTGGGCGCTGACTCCCTGGACACGGTCGAACTGGTGATGGCCCTGGAAGATGAATTCGGCATCGAAATCCCCGATGAAGACGCTGAAAAGATCACGACGGTGCAAAACGCCATCGACTACGCCAACACCCACCAAAAGGGCTAAGCCCTTTTGAGCGCACCGAGCGATAAGAATAAGGTTTGAACGCATGAGCCGTCGTCGCGTTGTCGTGACCGGCCTGGGTTGCATCAGTCCCGTGGGTAACACGGTTGCTGAGGCCTGGGCCAATCTTTTGGCCGGCAAGTCCGGCATTGGCCACATCACCAAGTTTGATGCCACGAATTTTTCGTGCCGCATCGCAGGTGAGGTCAAGGGATTCAACGTGGAGGATTACATGAGCGCCAAGGATGCGCGCTCCATGGACACCTTCATTCACTATGGCATCGCGGCTGCGGAACAGGCTGTGAAGGATGCGGGTCTGCCTACGGGCGAGGCCTTGTCCGACGACCTTGCGACCCGCATCGGTTGCGTGCTCGGGTCCGGTATCGGGGGCTTGCCCCTGATCGAGAACACTCAGATTGAGCTCTCGAACCGGGGTCCCCGACGCATCACCCCATTTTTCGTGCCCGCTTCCATCATCAACATGGTGGCTGGACACGTTTCCATGCGCTTTGGCTTCAAGGGTCCGAACCTGTCCGTGGTGACAGCGTGCACGACCGGCCTGCACTGCATCGGCGAAGCCGGGCGCATGATCGAGTACGGCGACGCCGACATCGTGGTGGCCGGTGGTACCGAAGCCACGGTGTCCCCGCTGGGCGTGGGCGGCTTTGCTGCCATGCGTGCCCTGTCGACCCGCAATGACGATCCCACTGCAGCTTCTCGTCCCTGGGACAAGGACCGCGACGGCTTCGTGCTGGGTGAGGGCGCTGGCGTGCTGGTGCTGGAAGAGTATGAACACGCCAAGGCCCGTGGCGCCAAGATCTACGCAGAGCTGAGCGGCTACGGCATGAGTGCCGATGCCGGCCACATGACGGCTCCCAATATGGACGGCCCGCGCCGCGCCATGTTGAACGCCATGCGCAATGCCGGTGTGAATCCGGACCAGATCAACTATCTGAACGCCCACGGCACCTCGACCCCTCTGGGCGACCAGAACGAAAGCAATGCCATCAAGGCAGCGCTGGGCGATGCCGCGTTCAAGACCGTGGTCAGCTCCACCAAGTCCATGACCGGCCACTTGCTGGGCGGTGCGGGCGGTGTGGAAAGCGTGTTCACCGTGATGGCGCTGCACGATCAGAAGATCCCGCCGACCATCAACCTGGACAACCAGGATCCCGGCTGCGATCTGGACTACTGCGCCAATGTGGCACGCGATGCCAAGATCGATGTGGCCCTGAAGAACAACTTCGGCTTTGGTGGTACCAACGGCTCGCTGATCTTCAAGCGCATCTGACCGTATTGATGACAGTCCCTGGCGTCCGGGAGCTCCGCTCCTGAAACGCCCATCACCCGCAGGCCGATCAAACGGCTCTGCGGGTTTTGTTTTTGTGGTGCTGCCGTGGCATGGTCGACACCATGCCTTCTGCACACCATCTGCCGCCTGCCGTGCGCTACCCCGTGGAGCGCCACCGGCTGCCCGGCTACCTCGGAGGCCTGCTGTGGCTGCTGGCGGGTGCCGTGCTGCTGGCCTGGTGGCGGTACAGTGCGCCCCAGCCCGCCGCCGTGCGGGGGGCGGCGGTCCTGCTGTGGCTGGCCGCCGGCGGGGCCCAGTTGCACGCCTGGCGTGCCGCACCACGCGGGATGCTGCAATGGGATGGCGGTGCCTGGTGGTGGCAGGCCCAGGGGGAAGCGGAGCCCCAGCCGCTGGAGGTCCTGGAGCTGCGCATCGATCTGCAAACCGTCGTGTTGCTGGCCTGGCGCGGTACGGGCGGCCGCTGGCAGCATGCCTGGCTGCTGCAGCGCAGCGTACCCTGGCGTTGGGGGGATTGGCGGCGTGCGGTATATTCGGCGGCCACCGTGTTCCGCCAGACGGAGTCTGCGGTCTGACCTTTCCCCCGCTGCATGAGCCCCCACGTCGCACCTCCTCCCGCACCTTCTGACACCGATCTGCAACTGGTGGAGCGCACGGTAGCGGGCGACCAGCGGGCCTATGAGCTGCTGGTGCTCAAGTACCAGCGCCGCATCGAGCGCCTGATTGCGCGCATGGTGCGCGACACCGATCTGGTCCAGGACATCGCCCAGGAAACCTTTCTGCGCGCCTACCGGGCCCTGCACCAGTTCCGGGGCGAGGCACAGTTCTACACCTGGCTGTACCGGATTGCGGTGAACACGGCCAAGAAGGCGCTGCTGGACATGAAGCGCAATCCGGTGGTCACCGAGAGCGCGTTACAAACCTCCGATGACGAGGATGAAACTTCTCGGCCCGGAAACGAACCAATCAACGAGGAGACTCCCGAGACGGTGCTGGCGGCGCAGGAAATTGCAGCTGCCGTGAACGCCGCGATGGATGCTTTGCCCGAGGATTTGCGCCAGGCGGTCACGCTGCGCGAGATCGAGGGGCTGAGCTACGAAGAAATTGCCACTGTCATGGGTTGTCCCATCGGAACCGTGCGTTCGCGCATCTTCCGAGCCCGCGAGGCCATCTCCGCACGCGTCAAGCCGCTGCTGGAGCGCCAATCGGGCAAGCGGTGGTGAGGGTGGTGTTGAACACATGGCAGGCGCGAGCCCAAGTGAGCAGGTAACCCCATGACGGACGATCTGAAAAACAAGGAATTGCTGTCGGCGCTGGTCGACGGCGAGCTGTATGGCGATGAACTGAGCCAAGCAGTGGCGTGGGCCGAAGAAGGCGAAGGCCATGCCAGCTGGCAGCTCTACCATCTGGTGGGCGATGTGCTGCGCTCGCCTGAGCTGGCCCACCACAGCCACCACGATCTGCTGAGCGGTCTACGTGCCCAGCTGGCCCAGGAGCCACCGCTGTCGCTGCAACCCGCCGCGCTGGAGCAGCTGGCACCGGCCCAGCTGCCCATGACCTCGGCCGTGCAGAGCCTGGTGCGTGATCCCGTGGCCAATGCCTCGGTGTTCCGCTGGAAGGTGGCCGCCGGCTTTGCCTCCGTGGCAGCCGTGGCCGCCATGGGCTGGAATCTGGTGGTGGTGCCGGCCGGCACCGGCAGCCAGCTGGCCCAGGCGCCGGCCGCCAGCCAGGCCAGCGTGCAGCTGGCACAGGGCACGCCCGGAGCCCCGATGATGTCTGTCCCTCAGACCGATGGCTCGGTGATTGCCGTGGCCACCGGCAATGGCTCGGAAGTGATTCTGCGCGACCCGCGTCTGGACGAGCTGCTGGCCGCGCACCGCCAGTTCGGCAGCAAGGCATCGCTGCAGATGCCGGCCGATTTCCTGCGCAATGCCAGCTTCGCCAGCACACCGGTGCCGGCGGCCAACCGCCATTGATCTGCCGGGGCAGATGGGTGTTGCTTGTGTTTTGATAGCTTCCTGCGCTGATGCAGAGGGCTTTTCAAACTAGAAATCCGATACAGAACATGAAATGAGCGCCCAAGGCGCTCATTTTTTTGTGCATGCGGCCCACAGCGTCCACGGCGCTTCGGTGCATGATGCTGGGGAACCAATCGCGCGGATGCCTTTCCAAACAGGCAGTCTGATAGCGAGATAGAGCGCCTTGGAAAGGATGAAGATGCCCGCATTGCAACGCAAAACCCTGCAAGCCTTGAGTGTGGCGGCCTTGATCGCGGCCGCCGCAGCCGGTGGTGCCGTTTGGAATCTGCCACTGGCCCAGGCACAGGCCGCAGCCCCCAGTCCGGCCACGTCGGCGCCCGCAGCGTCGGCAGCCGCAGCCCCCGCGGCTGCGCCGCTGGTCAGCGGTCTGCCGGATTTCACCGCGCTGGTCGACCATGTCGGCCCCTCGGTGGTCAACATCCGCACCACCGAAAAAGTGGCCGCCCGCGGCAATGGCGGCGGATCGGCACTGGGCATGGACGAGGACATGCTGGACTTCTTCCGCCGTTTCGGCCTGCCGGTGCCCAATATTCCCAAGCAGCCACAGCGCCCCGGCCCGGGCGGCAGCGACGGGGATGGCGAATCCCAACCCAGCGGCGTGGGCTCGGGCTTCATCCTGACCGGCGACGGCTATGTGATGACCAATGCCCACGTGGTCGAAGATGCGGACGAAGTCATCGTCACGCTGACCGACAAGCGCGAGTTCAAGGCCAAGATCGTGGGCAGCGACAAGCGCACCGATGTGGCCGTGGTCAAGATCGACGCCAAGGGCCTGCCCGCCGTGAAGATCGGCGACGTGAGCCGCCTGAAGGTGGGCGAGTGGGTGATGGCCATTGGCTCGCCCTTCGGCCTGGAAAACTCGGTGACGGCCGGCATTGTGTCGGCCAAGCAGCGCGATACCGGTGACTACCTGCCGTTCATCCAGACGGACGTGGCCATCAACCCCGGCAATTCCGGCGGGCCGCTGCTGAACCTGCGCGGCGAGGTGGTGGGCATCAACAGCCAGATCTATTCGCGCTCCGGCGGCTTCATGGGCATCAGCTTTGCGATTCCGATTGACGAAGCCGTGCGCGTGAGCGACCAGTTGCGCTCCACCGGCAAGGTCACGCGCGGCCGCATCGGTGTGCAGATCGGCTCGGTGACCAAGGAGGTGGCGGAATCCATTGGCCTGGGCAAGCCGCGTGGCGCCCTGGTCTCGGCGGTGGAAGCCGGTTCGCCCGCCGCCAAGGCCGGCGTGGAGGCCGGGGACGTGATTATCAAGTACAACGGCACGGACATCGACAAGGTCTCCGACCTGCCGCGCCTGGTGGGCAACACCAAGCCGGGCGTTAAGGGCACGGTCACCGTGTTCCGCCGGGGCAGCAGCAAGGACTTGTCCATCACGATTGCCGAGGTGGAGCCCGACGAGGCCGTGGCCGCACGCAAGAAGGCCGAAAGCAGCAGCGCCGCGACGGCCAGCGCCAAGTCGCTGGGCCTGGTGGTGGCCGATCTGACGGCCGCGCAGAAGAAGGAGCTCAACGTCAAGGGCGGCGTGCGCATTGTCAGCGTGGCCGATGCCGCGGCCCGCGCCGGTCTGCGTGAAGGTGATGTGGTGCTGTCCGTCGCCAATACCGAGGTGGCCGACGCCAAGGGCTTCGAGGCGGCGCTGAGCAAGGCCGACAAGAACAAGCCCGTCAACATGCTGGTGCGCCGCGGTGAGTGGGCCCAGTACGTGCTGGTGCGACCGGCCCGCTGAGGTGGGTGCCTGGGGGGCGGCTGCCATGCCGCCCTAAGGGGACTGGGAATGCCCGTGAGCGCAAGGTGGTCGCTTGGGTAGAATCCCTAATCCGGCGCACAGGTGCCGTCGCGAGCGGGTGCTTGCTGCGGTGCTAGGAGCTGACGGGCATTGCCGGCAGCGAATTTCCGCTGAACCGCAATTGTGGATAAGCTGTGGTTAGTTTTGCTGCATCGCTGGCGCTGAGCTGCCAGACAGCAAAAACGGTGCTTTTGCAGAGGGCTTTTGCCTACAATCAGCAGCCCAACCATCGCAGTTGCCCAAGATTGTTGGTTCAGGGCGCGTCAGAGTCGACGCGCCCTTTTTTCTTGCCTTGTGCGCGCCACATTCATTTAAGTTACCAAGACGCTTTTCGTTGATGAATCACATCCGTAATTTCTCCATCATTGCGCACATCGACCATGGCAAATCCACGCTGGCCGACCGCTTGATCCAGCGTTGTGGCGGCTTGGCCGAGCGCGATATGGAAGCCCAGGTGCTGGACTCGATGGACATCGAGAAAGAACGTGGCATCACCATCAAGGCGCAGACGGCTGCACTGCAGTACAAGGCCAAGGATGGCAAGGTCTACAACCTCAACCTGATCGACACGCCCGGCCACGTGGACTTCTCGTACGAAGTCTCGCGTTCGCTGTCGGCCTGCGAAGGCGGTCTGCTGGTGGTGGATGCCTCGCAGGGCGTGGAAGCCCAGACCGTGGCCAACTGCTACACCGCACTCGACCTGGGGGTCGAGGTGTTTGCCGTGCTCAACAAGATGGATCTGCCCAATGCGGATCCGGACAACGCCAAGGCCGAGATCGAGGACGTGATCGGCATCGACGCGACCGATGCGATTCCCTGCTCGGCCAAGACCGGCATGGGCATCGACGAGATTCTGGAAGCCATTGTGGCCAAGGTGCCGGCGCCCAAGGGCGACCCGGATGCACCGCTGCGCGCCATGATCGTGGACAGCTGGTTCGACCCCTATGTGGGCGTCGTGATGCTGGTGCGCGTGGTCGATGGTCAACTCAAGAAGGGCGAGCGCTTCAAGATGATGGCCACAGGCGCAGCCTATGAAGCCAACAACATCGGCGTGTTCACCCCTGCCAACCAGCCGCGCGATGCACTCAAGGCCGGCGAAGTGGGTTACATCATTGCCGGCATCAAGGAGTTGAAGGCCGCCAAGGTGGGCGATACCGTCACGCTGGAAAAGAAGCTGCCGAACAATCTGGGCCCTGCCGAGAAGGCGCTGCCCGGCTTCAAGGAAGTCAAGCCCCAGGTGTTTGCGGGTCTGTACCCGACCGAAGCCAGCGAATACGACCAGCTGCGCGATGCGCTGGAAAAGCTACAGCTCAACGATGCGGCACTGCAGTACGAACCCGAAGTTTCGCAAGCGCTGGGCTTTGGCTTCCGCTGCGGCTTCCTGGGCCTGCTGCACATGGAAATCGTGCAGGAACGCCTGGAGCGCGAGTTCGATCAGGACCTGATCACCACCGCGCCCAGCGTGGTGTACGAAGTGGTCAAGGCCGATGGCGAAGTCATCCAGGTGGAAAACCCCTCCAAAATGCCCGATCAGGGCCGCATGGAAGAAATCCGCGAGCCCATCGTGACCGTGCACCTGTACATGCCGCAAGACTATGTCGGCCCGGTGATGACGCTGGCCAACCAGAAGCGTGGCGTGCAGAAGAACATGGCCTACCACGGCCGCCAGGTCATGCTGACCTATGAAATGCCGCTGGGCGAAATCGTGCTGGACTTCTTCGACAAGCTCAAGTCCGTGTCGCGCGGCTATGCCTCCATGGACTACGAGTTCCTGGAGTACCGCGCCTCGGACGTGGTGAAGGTCGACATCCTGCTCAACGGCGAAAAGGTCGATGCGCTGTCCATCATCGTGCACCGCTCGCAGGCCACTTTCCGCGGTCGTGCCGTGGTGGCCAAGATGCGTGAAATCATCAGCCGCCAGATGTTCGACGTGGCGATCCAGGCGGCGATCGGCGCCAACATCATCGCCCGTGAAACCGTCAAGGCCATGCGCAAGAACGTGCTGGCCAAGTGCTACGGCGGTGACATCACCCGCAAGCGCAAGCTGCTCGAAAAGCAGAAGGCCGGTAAGAAGCGCATGAAGCAGATCGGCTCGGTGGAAGTGCCGCAGGAGGCTTTCCTGGCCATCCTGCAAGTGGAGGATTGATGCAAGCCATGCAATGGATCACAGCCGCCATCCTGGCGGCTTTCGTAGGCTATGTGGGCGCCTGGTACACGGGCGCGATCGAAGGCAATTTCGCCCTGCTGATGTTCCTGGCCACCGTGGTGACCGGTGCCTACTGGCTGGCGGAGCGCCTGTATTTCTGGCCGCGCCGCAAGCAGGCGGCTCAGGCCCTGGCCGATGCCGCCACGGCACGCCGTGCCGAGCTGGACCGCATGGGCATTGCCAAGGTCGATCTGGACACCACCGAAGGCCAGCAAAAAGCCCTGGTCCAGCCCTGGTGGCTGGATTGGACGGCCGGTCTGTTCCCGGTGATCGCCGTGGTGTTCATCCTGCGCTCCTTCCTGTTTGAGCCGTTCAAGATCCCTTCCGGTTCGATGATTCCCACGCTGCTGGTGGGGGACCTGATCCTGGTGAACAAGTTCACCTACGGTGTGCGCCTGCCGGTGCTCAACACCAAGGTCATCGATGGCAAGACGCCGGAACGCGGCGATGTAATGGTGTTCCGCTACCCGCCCCAGCCCTCGCTGGACTACATCAAGCGCGTGGTGGGCGTGCCCGGTGACACCGTGGCCTACCTGAACAAGCGCCTGACGATCAATGGCCAGCCAGTGCCTACCAAGGACCTGCCCGATTTCTTCGATGAAGACGCCATGCGCTACTTCAACCAGTACGAGGAAACCCTGGGCCTGTTGCCGCACCGCCTGCTCAATACCCAGGGCGTGCCGGCCTTTGTCCAGGGCGCCAGCAACTACGCGTACCGGGAAAACTGCACCTACAGCGTCGAAGGCGTGACCTGCAAAGTGCCCGAAGGCCACTACTTCGTGATGGGTGACAACCGCGACAACTCGCTGGACTCGCGCTACTGGGGTTTTGTGCCGGATGCGAACATCGTCGGCAAGGCCTTCTTTGTCTGGATGAATTTCGGCAACCTCAAGCGCATCGGTTCCTTCAACTGATCGCCGGCACCGGGGGAGGGCGCCATGCCGCCCCCGGCGCACCACAGCCCGCGCCCGCCAACGCGGGCTTTCCTTCAGAGCGCGGGTGTTTAGGAGGCACCGCCGTCGCGGCTTTCGCGATTGGCGGACAATCGGTCCTCTGTCTTTCTGGACATACCAGACCCTGTGCAAGACGACACCCCCGGGATAGCCCGTGCCGGACGGCATGGGTCCCGGCTTCACCCCGCCCCGCCGCCGATGGCATGACGCCGCGCAAGCGTGCCGCGTGGCAGCCGCCCGGTGCATGAAAAAGCACTGGCCGACGGCCTGTATTCCCGATAGATTTCGCTGGCAGGCGCCGCCTGCCTTGTTCACCGATTTAACGACCAGATTCCTAGGTGCTACCCGGCCTTTTAGCTTTGCAGCAGCGTCTGCAACATAATTTTTCTGAACCCGCCTTGCTGCAACGTGCGCTGACGCACCGCAGCTTCTCGGCGGACAACAACGAACGCCTGGAGTTCCTGGGGGACTCCGTGCTCAGCCTGGCCGTCTCCACGCTGCTGTACCAAAGGCTGCAGTCGCTGCCCGAAGGCGATCTCTCCCGCGTGCGGGCCAACCTGGTCAAGGAAGGCACGCTGCACCAGATCGCACTCAAGCTGGAGCTGTCCGGCCTGCTGCGCCTGGGCGAGGGCGAAGCCAAGTCGGGCGGCAAGCAGCGCCCCTCCATCCTGGCCGATGCCGTGGAAGCGCTGATCGGCGCCGTCTATCTGGACGCCGACTACCGCACGGCCGAACGCCTGGTGCACCACCTCTATGAGGGGGTGGACATCAACCCGCACATGCGTGCGGTGCAAAAAGACCCCAAGACCGCACTGCAGGAATGGCTGCAGGGCCGTCGCATGAAGCTGCCGCAGTACAAAGTGGCAGAGATCACCGGGGCCGCGCATTTGCAAACCTTCGAGGTGGCCTGCGAAATCGCAGAACTCCACCTCCATGCCAACGGCACAGGCGCTTCGCGCCGTGCTGCGGAGCAGGCAGCAGCCGCTGCCTTGCTCGATCAACTGAAAGCGAAACATCCATGACCGACGCTGCCAAGAAAAAAACAGCAGGCAAAACCAGCCCCGATCGCGCCAAGAGCCAGATCGACATCAACGATCCCAGCCTGGACTACATCAGTGCCATGCTGTCCGGGGCCAAGCCCGGAGCGGCCGCCACGCCCATCCGCAGCGAAGAGGAAAGCGCCGCCGAGCCCGTGCGCGAAGTGCCGGTGGAAGAGCAGCGCTGTGGCCTGATCGCCATCGTCGGCAAGCCCAACGTGGGCAAGTCCACGCTGATGAACGCGCTGGTGGGGCAGAAGATCTCCATCACCTCGCGCAAGGCACAGACCACCCGCCACCGCATCACAGGCATCCACACCAAGGACGATACGCAGTTCGTCTTTGTGGACACCCCGGGTTTCCAGACCAAGCACTCCACCGCACTGAACAAATCGCTGAACAAGACGGTGATGGGGGCCATCGGTGACGTGGACCTGATTCTGTTCGTGGTCGAGGCCGGCAGCTTCACCCTGGCCGACGCCAAGGTGCTGAGCCTGTTCAAGCCCGGCATCCCCACGCTGCTGATCGCCAACAAGCTGGATGCCGTGGGCCGCCGCCACGAAATCGCTCCCTGGCTGCAAAGCATGCAGGAGCGCCACCCCTTCGCAGAGTTCGTGCCCATGTCGGCCAAGAACAAGAAGGACATCGAGCGCATGTACGGCATCTGCGCCAAGTACCTGCCGCAGCAGCCCTGGTTCTACAGCCAGAACGAGCTGACCGACCGCAGCGAGAAGTTCCTGGCTGCCGAAACCGTGCGTGAAAAGCTGTTTCGCTTCACCGGCGACGAGCTGCCCTATACCTCGACGGTGGTCATCGACAAGTTCGAGGAAGAGCCCAGCAAGACCCACAAGCGCTTCATGCGGGTGGCCGCCACCATCGTGGTGGAGCGCGATGGCCACAAGGCCATGGTGATCGGCCAGGGGGGCGAACGCCTCAAGCGCATCAGCACCGAAGCGCGCCAGGAACTGGAAAAGCAGTTCGACGCCAAGGTGTTCCTGGAAGTCTGGGTCAAGGTGAAGTCCGGCTGGGCTGACGACGAGGCCCGCGTCAAATCCTTCGGTTACGAGTGAGCGCCAGGTGCCGCAAGAGGCCTTCGCTGCGCCGTGCCAAGGGCTTGCGCCCGGCATCGGCCGCTGCGCAGCGCGCTCTGCGACACTGTGAGGCTCTGTGACAGCCTTTCATTCCAAGGCCCTTCGGGGCCTTTTGTTTTCACCGCACCATGGCCACCAAAAGGGTTAGCGAAGAACCTGCCTTCATCCTGCACCAGTACGACTGGAGCGAATCCAGTCTGATCCTGGAATGCTTCACCCGCCACCGTGGGCGGGTGGCGCTGGTGGCCAAGGGGGTCAAACGCCACACCTCCAATTTCCGGCCGGTGCTGCTGGCGCTGCAGCCGCTGCGGCTGAACTGGACGCTGTCGGGCGACGGAGCAGCCGACATCCATGTGCTCAAAGGGGCGGAATGGGCTGGCGGCCATGTGCTGCCCATGGGCGACGGACTGATGACCGGCATGTACCTGAACGAGCTGCTGCTGCGTCTGCTGGCCCGCGAAGACCCGTACGCGCTGCTGTTCGACGCCTATGCCGCAGTCGTGCGCCTGCTGGCCGCAGCCTCGGCGCCGCGCCGCCAGGCCGGGGAGGGGGAGGCTGCCGTGGAGCCCGCACTGCGCGCGTTCGAGCTGCTGCTGCTGCGTGAGCTGGGTCTGCTGCCTGCGCTGGACAGCGAAACCCTGACTCTGCAGCCGCTGCAACCCGAGGCCCGCTATGCCCTGGCCGCCGAATCCGGCCTGCAAGCCACCACCAGCCCGCGTGGCAGCCTCCAAGGGGCGCAGTGGCTGGCGCTGAATACCGCGCTGCAACAAAAAGACCCGATGACCGCCCTGGCACGCTGCTGCGAAGCCGTGGCCGCGCCGCTCAAGCCGCAGCTGCGGGCGCTGTTGCAATACCATTGCGGCAACCCCCCGCTGCGCACCCGCCAGCTGATGTTGGATCTTCAATCGCTATGACCGCTTCTCCCGTTTCGTCCGGTGCCGTGCGCACCGCGCTGTCCGTCAACGTCAACAAGGTCGCGCTGGTGCGCAACACGCGCCACCTCGGCATTCCCAGCGTCACGCGTGCGGCACAGCTGTGCCTCGAGGCCGGTGCCCAGGGCATCACCATCCACCCGCGGCCGGACGAGCGGCATATTCGCGGCACGGATGTGTACGAACTGGCCGAGCTGATGCAGGCCTGGCCGCGGGCGGAGTTCAATATCGAAGGCAATCCCACGCAGAACCTGATGGACTTCATCCGGCAGGTGCGCCCGCATCAGGCCACCTTCGTGCCGGACAGCGAGGAGCAGTTCACCAGCGACCATGGCTGGACCTTTCCGCAGGATGCCGAGCGCCTGCGTCCGCTGATTGCCGAATGCAAAGCCCTGGGGGTGCGCGTGAGCCTGTTCATGGACCCGGTGCCCGAGCAGATGGCTGCAGCCCAGGCCGTGGGCGCGGACCGCGTGGAGCTGTACACCGAACCCTATGCCGCCTCCTGGGGAACGCCCCAGCATGCCGAGCAGCTGCGCATCTACGCGGCCGCCGCCCAGGCTGCGCTGGATGTGGGCCTGGGCATCAACGCCGGGCACGATCTGAACCGTGACAACCTGCCGGCCTTTGTGGCCCAGGTGCCGGGGGTGGCGGAGGTGTCGATCGGCCATGCACTGATCGCCGATGCGCTGGAGCTGGGCTATGCCGAGACTGTGCGTGGTTACCAGCGTGCCATCGATGCCGGCATGGCGGACCGGGCGTGAAGACGAGGGGCCACGCCGCCGCGCTGGCGGTCTGTGTGGCGGCCTCGGTGGCGAGGCATTGACTGTGCGGAGGGTTCTTTGATGATCTACGGCATTGGTACCGATATCTGTGACATCCGCCGCATCCGCGCCAGCCTGGAGCGGCACGGCGAGCGCTTTGCCCGCAAGGTGCTGAGCGACGCCGAAATCGCCACCTGGAAAAAGCGCAGCGAGCGCTGGCCGGACCGCGGCGTGCGTTACGTGGCCACGCGTTTTTCGGCCAAGGAGGCGTTCAGCAAGGCCATCGGCCTAGGCATGGTCATGCCCATGACCTGGCGCAGCTGCGAGATTGCCAACCTGCCCAGCGGCCAGCCCACGGTGGTGCTGCATGGCGCGCTCAAGGCCTGGTGCGAGGCCCGGGGCCTGCAGGCCCACATCTCCATGTCCGATGAATCGGAATACGCCACCAGCTACTGTGTGGTCGAAAAAAAGCCCTGAATGGATGGCCGCCCGTGCGCAACAGCAGCGCGGGCCGCGATCTGCACCGAAGTCTCTGACACCTTCACCCGTTTCCAAGGTCTCTCCATGCGCTTGCACGCTCCTTTGATCATCGACATCGCCGGCACCTCGCTCTCCGACGCGGACCGCGCACGCCTGGCCCACCCGCTGGTGGGCGGCATCATTCTGTTCAAGCGCAACTGGGAAGACCGGGCGGCCCTGGTGCAGCTGTGTGCCGACATCAAGGCCGTGCAGCCGGACCTGCTGATCTGTGTGGACCACGAAGGCGGCCGCGTGCAGCGCTTTCGCACCGATGGTTTCACCCACATCCCTCCCATGCGCGCCCTGGGTGCAATGTGGATGGATGACGGCAAGGGCAGCAAGCACCGCGAAGGCAGCGGCGCCATGCGGGCCCTGAATGCCGCCACCGCGGCCGGCTATGTGCTGGGCAGCGAATTGCGCGCCTGTGGTGTGGATTTCAGCTTCACCCCGGTGCTGGACCTGGACTATGGCGAAAGCTCGGTCATCGGGGACCGCAGCTTCCACCGGGACCCGCGTGTGGTGGCGGCCCTGGCCAGGAGCCTGATGCACGGCCTGCTGCAGGCCGGCATGGGCAACTGCGGCAAACACTTTCCGGGCCACGGCTTTGTGAAGGCGGATTCGCATGTCGACATCCCCGTGGACCCGCGCAGCCTGAAAGCCATTCTTGACGAAGATGCTGCGCCGTACCCGTGGCTTTCCAGCGTGCTGACGGCCGTGATGCCCGCCCACGTGATCTACCCCAAGGTGGACAAGCGTCCGGCGGGCTTCAGCGAAAAATGGCTCAGGGACATTCTGCGCAGCCGCCTGCGCTATGACGGCGCGATCTTCAGCGACGACCTGAGCATGGAGGGTGCCCGGCGCCTGCACGGCAGCAGTGGCCCGCTGATCAGCTACACCGAAGCTGCGCTGTCCGCGCTGCAGGCGGGCTGCGACATGGTGCTGCTGTGCAATCAGAGCCTGGGCTTTGGCGAGCACGTGGACCAGTTGCTCGACGGCATGGATGCGGCGCTGCGCGATGGCCGCTGGGTGCCGGATGTGGATTCCGAATCGCGCCGCGTGTCGCTGCTGCCGGACACCGAGCCCCAGGCCTGGGACGATCTGATGCGCCAGCCCGCCTATCTGCAGGCGCTGGACCAGCTGCCCTGAACACCCGGCCCGACAGGGGCCCTGTATCCGCCGATCCGCTGCAAACCCTGGTTTGCAGCGGATTTTTTTATGCCTTGGATGCCGCCATCGTCCCGGTAGAACGGGACCGCCAGCCGCCATGCCACCCAGGGGCGGCAGGCGTGTTTGCAGGCGTGTGCGGGGTCATGATCGACCTCGTGACCGAGGGAGAAAACGTAAGCACAAGTCTTGGGTCTTATATCTAATGGAAAACCCCAGTATTTTTCTCCAATAAAAAACCACTGGTGGTTTGCAGTTGTGCGTGGCCTCTGAAACAAATGCTTGCCAGCGCTACTAGTATCGGAGCATTAAAACAACATGATCTCGCTCAAAGAAGCGGGAGTTATGTGTGCGCGCGCACCTTCGAAAGTGCATTTTTTGTGATGTAGATCTAACTTCTGCATTGCCAAAAAAACACGTTCGATGCAACGAAACACTTCCCACACACTGGCGTGTGGCGCGGTGTTGACACGATGTAGGAATAGAAAAATGTCTAACTTTTCCCCACCCAGCCGCCGATCTTTCCTGATGGCATCCGGTGCCGGTGTGGCACTGACGGGCGTCGCCATGACGTTCCATGCCAACTCCAAGGAAGCCCCCGTACCGCTGGACAAGTACCAGCCCGTGTACTTCAACGCAGAGGAGTGGGCTTTTGTGCTGGCTGCCACCGCACGCCTGATCCCCTCGGAAGGGGACGGCCCAGGTGCCATCGAAGCCCATGTGCCGGTGTTCATCGACCGCCAGCTGAAGGACTACTACGGCAATGCCGACATCTGGTACATGGAAGGCCCGCACGACCCGGCCGCCACGCCCGATCGCGGCTGGCAATCGCCGCTGACGCCGGCGCAGCTGTACCGCCAGGCCATCCCTGCCTTCAACGCAGCGTGCCAGGAACGCTTTGGCAAGGAATTCAAGAGCCTGACGGTCGAGCAGCAGAACGAAGCCCTGACCGCCCTGCAAAAGGGGGAGATCAAGCTGGCTCCCGAGCTGAGCTTCTTCTTCGCCACCCTGCTGGCCAACACCAAGGAAGGCTACTTCGCCGACCCCGTGCACGGCGGCAACCATGGCATGCAGGCCTGGAAGTACATCGGTTTCCCCGGCGCGCGTGCCAGCTACGCGGAATGGGTCGACCAGCACAACAAGAAGTACCCACTGGGACCGGTATCCATCAAGGGCGAAAGGGCTTAAACCATGGCACGCATTGAAAAGAAAAAAGACGTGGTCATCGTTGGCCTGGGCTGGACCGGCTCCATCGCCGGGATGGAACTGGCCGCCGAAGGGCTGGAGATCGTGGCGCTGGAGCGCGGCGGCGACCAGAACACGGTGCCCGAGTTCAAGTACCCCAACCAGATCGATGAACTCACCTACGGTGTGCGCCTGAAAAACATGCAGCACCCCCGTCAGCAGACGGTGACGGTGCGCCGCGACGACAACGAAGTCGCCTTGCCCTACCGCTCGATGGGCTCCTTCCTGCCCGCCAACGGCGTGGGCGGTGCCGGCACGCACTGGAACGGTCTGCTGTGGCGTCCGCAGGCGGAAGAAATCAAGCTGCGCACCTATGTGAAGGAGCGCTGGGGCGAGTCCATCATTCCGGAAGGCATGAACCTGATGGACTACCCCGTCAGCTATGACGAGCTGGAGCCTTTCTTCACCCAGTTTGACGAAGTGGCTGGTGTCTCCGGCAAGGCAGGCAACATCAAGGGCCAGATCCAGGCCGGCGGCAACCCGTTCGAAGGCTGGCGCTCCAAGGACTACCCCATGCCTGCGCTGCCATCGACCTACGATTCCAGCAAGTTCGAAGCCTGCGCCAAGAGCATGGGCCTGCACCCGTTCCCGGCACCGGCCGGCATCGCGTCCACGTCCTATGTGAACCCGTATGGCATGCAAATGGCGCCTTGCAATTTCTGCGGCTTCTGCGAGCGTTTCGGCTGCTACCAATACTCCAAGTCGTCGCCCCAGACGGCCGTGCTGGACGCCCTCAAGCGCAAGCCCAACTTCGAATACCGCACCCACTCTGAAGTGCTGCGCGTGGAAAGCTCGGCCGACGGCAAGACCGCCACCGGCGTGACATACTTCGACGCGGTCAAGCAGGAAGAAGTGTTCCAGCCTGCGGACCTGGTGATCCTGTCGTCCTACCAGCTGAACAACGTGCACCTGCTGCTGGTGTCCGGCATCGGCAAGCCCTACGACCCCAAGACCAATACCGGTGTGACGGGCAAGAACTACGCCTACCAGATGAATGGTGGCGTGACCCTGTTCTTCAAGGACGAAAGCTTCAACCCCTTCATCGGTCACGGCTCCAACGGCATGTGCATCGATGACTACGGCATCAACCAGAACGACTTCGGCAAGCTGGGTTTCATCGGCGGCGCCTACTGGCGTGTCGGCACCATGAATGGCCAGCCGATCCGCTCCATGCCGCTGCCCAAGGGCACGCCGGGTTGGGGTGCGGGCTGGAAGAAGGGCATTGGCGAGTGGTACGGCCACTCCATGTCGATCGGCACGCACGGTTCGCACATGTCCTACCGCAACAACCACCTGGACCTGGACCCGACCTACAAGGATCCGCATGGCCGTCCGTTGATGCGCATGACCTTCAACTGGCAGGAAAACGACATCAAGATGACCCAGTACCAGAAGGTCAAGGCCGAGGAGGTGGGCAACGCCCTGAAGCCGGATCTGATGCAGTCGGGGTTCAAGAACATCGGTGCCAAGTTCGACGTGCGTCCCTACCAGACCACGCACAACACCGGCGGCCACGTGATGTCCGAGAAGCCCACCGAAGGGGTGGTCAACCGCTACTGCCAGACCTGGGACAGGCACAACGTGTTCGTCTTCGGTGCCGGCAACTTTGTGCAGAACACCCAGTACAACCCCACCGGCATGGTCGGCGGTCTGGCTTACTGGACGCTGCATGCCATCCGTACCATGTACCTGAAGAACCCGCGTCCGTTGGTCTGAGGAGTGTCATCCATGAAAAAAATCCTCAGCATCCTGATTGCACTGATCGTCCTGGGTATCGTCGCTGCGCTGGCCCTGGCCTACGCGCCGTTCAAGCCCACCCCGGCCAACGAAACCCTGGCCGCCGACTGGAAGGCCGAGCCCGGCCGTGGTGAATATGTCATGCGTGCAGGCGACTGCATGGCCTGCCACACCGCCAATGGCGGCGAGTCCATGGCCGGTGGCCGTGGCATCGAAAGCCCGCTGGGCACCATCTGGTCGTCCAACATCACGCCCGACAAGGAAACCGGTATCGGTAACTGGACACTGGACCAGTTCCGCGCCGCCATGGTCGATGGCGTGGGTGGCCACGGTCAGCAGCTGTACCCGGCCATGCCGTACGAGAACTACCGTTTCATGACGGAAAGCGATCTGCGCGCCCTGTACGACTACATCCAGACCGAAGTGAAGCCCGTGAAGAACGAAGTGCAGGCAACCAGCCTGACCTTTCCGTTCAACATGCGCTTTGGCCTGCGTGCCTGGAACTGGCTGGCCCTGTCGGGTGAAGCCAAGTTCAAACCCATGGCCGGTGACGAGCAGCAGATCCGCGGCCAGTACCTGGTCGAAGGTGCAGGCCACTGCGCCGCCTGCCACAGCCCGCGCACGACCTTCATGGCCCAGGACGGTACCCGCCTGAGCGATGCCAGCTTCCTG
Organism: Comamonas sp. CMM03; assembly: GCF_019218715.1. NCBI lineage: Bacteria > Pseudomonadati > Pseudomonadota > Betaproteobacteria > Burkholderiales > Comamonadaceae > Comamonas > Comamonas sp. CMM03. The sequence goes on from NZ_JAHUXB010000004.1 coordinate 240,501, forward strand.
ACCGGCGGCATGGTGGACGAGTGGACGGCACCTGCACTGCGCGGCAAGGATGCTCGCGTGCAGAAGTGGACGGCCGAAGAGATCGCCGCCTACCTGGCAACGGGCCGCAATGCACACGCGGTGGCCAATGGCGAGATGGCGCTGGTGGTCGAGCACTCGATGCAGTACATGACCGATGCCGACCTGAACGCCATGGCGGTGTTCCTGAAGAGCATGGACGGCCAGCCGGTGGAAGCCGTGCCTGCCAAGGTGGCCGCTGCCGGTCCCCGCAGCATGCCCGCACTGCCTGCTGACGAAGCCGGCAAGGCCACGGCCACGCTGCTGACGTCTGCATCGCCGGACATGCCGGTGGGCGCCCGTCTGTATCTCGACAACTGCGCAGCCTGCCACTTTGTGAGCGGCAAGGGTGCGCCCGAGATCTTCCCCGAGCTGCAAGGCAATGCCATGGTGCTGGGCAAGGACGCCAACCCGTTCGTGTCGGTGATCCTGAACGGTACGTCGGTGCCTTCGACCAGCCGCCGCCCCATGCACCTGGCCATGCAAGGCTATGCCGATCGCCTGACCGACGAAGAAGTGGCCCAGCTGGCCAGCTTTATCCGCAACGGCTGGGGCAACAAGGCTTCCAACGTCAGCGCGAGCGACGTCAGCAAGGTGCGCAAGCACACCCAGGCTGCGGCGGCTCCCGAACGCGCCCAGTAAGCCGCAAGGCGCGCACCCCGGCCCTTCACGGGCCGGGCATGCCTCCCATCGAACCCAGCCGGACAGAGCGTCCGGCTGGGTTTTTTTATGCCGCAAGCGCCTGCCGGCGTGGGATGATTCCGTTTTGCACCGCTGCGTGGTTATGACGCCGCCCGGTGCGGTACAGAACAAGGAGTCTTTTCATGCGCGTTGGTGTGTTGACCGGTGGGGGCGATTGCCCGGGCCTGAATGCAGTGATCCGCGCGGTCACCAAGTCCCTGATCAACCATGGCCAGTGCGAGGTGCTGGGCATTGCCGACGGCTTTGAAGGTCTGATGGGCGAGGTGCCGCGCGTCAAGCCCCTGAGCTGGGATGAGGTCTCGGGCATTCTGCACATCGGCGGTACCATTCTGGGCACCAGCAACAGCGCCAACCCGCTGCGCGACGAAGCCACGCTGGCGCAGGTGGGGCGCAACGTCCAGACGCTGGGCCTGGACGTGGTGGTGGCCATCGGCGGCGACGGAACCATGAGCCTGGCCCACGGTCTGTCGCGCGTGGGCCTGCAGTGCGTGGGAGTGCCCAAGACCATCGACAACGACATTGCCCGCTGCGAGCGCAGCTTCGGCTTTGACACGGCCGTGGCCACGGTGACCGAAAGCCTGCGCCGCATCGAAAGCACGGCCAACAGCCACCACCGCGTGATGATTGTGGAGACCATGGGGCGCCATGCCGGCTGGCTGGCGCTGGAATCCGGCATTGCCGGCGCGGCCGACGTCATCCTGCTGCCCGAGATCGACTACGACCTGCAGAGCATCATCCATGTCTGCCAGGAGCGCGAGCAACGCCAGCGCTACACCATCATCTGCATCGGCGAAGGCGCCAAGGAAAGCGGCCACAGCCTGACGGTGCGCGAACACATTGCCCACAGTCCCGATCCGGTGCGCCTGGGCGGCGTGGGCCATGTGCTGCGCGAACGCCTGCAGCCGCATCTCCAGAGCGAGGTGCGCACCACGGTGCTGGGCCATGTGCAGCGCGGTGGCGATCCCACCCCGTTCGACCGGGTGCTGGCCACCCAGTTCGGCCACCACGCCGCCCAGCTGGTGCTGCAGGGCCAGTTCGGCCGCATGGTCACGCTGGAGCACGGGGCGATTGGCAGCGTAGCGATTTCCGAGGTCGCCAATACCCAGCGCAAGGTGCCGCTGGACCATGGGCTGCTGCGCATGGCCCGGGATATCGGCATCTGCCTGGGCGAGTACTGCTGAGCGTCCGCCCGGTGCGCCGCCGCGCCGGGCTGATGCAGGCTTTTACACCGTGCGCAGCGGGCAGGGCGGCCAAAACGCGCTAAGGTGCGGGGCTGCTGAATTTGCAAGAAACACAAGCCATGGACCGACATGAAGAAGCCGTGATGCAACTGCTCACGGCCAACGGCGAAACCTTTGTGGCCCACCACTACGATGTGGCCGCCGGCTGGCAAAGCCCGGCCTTTGTGGCGCTGCGTCCCACCAAGCGCCAGCTGTATGTGGTGGAGGTCTCGGCCTCCGGATTCCCGCTGGGGCTGGTCAACAAGCTCAATGAACGCGTGGCCAAGTGGTACGCCCCGCTGCTGGAGCAGCTGCAGGGCCTGGGCGTGACCGATGCCGAATGGAGCATCAACACCCTGGTGTTTGTGCGCAGCGACCAGATCGCCTGGCTGCAGGAGCGCGTGCAGGACCTGGCCGGCGTGCATGTGCTGAGCCTGGAGCAGGCCAGCGCCAACTGGAACTGGGGCGATGCCGTGTGGTCCGGGGACTATGACTTTGCCAGTGGCGAAGTGCCCCAGCGTGGCAGCGGCAAGGCCGCACTGACACATTGACGCACTGAACCGCGCACTGACGATACGACCCTCCACCGCCTGGCGTGCCGCTGTTGCAGCGCACCCAGGTCAGCATCCCTATCGAGAGCATGAGCACCATTTCTTCCGGCTTTGCCGAACAACTGCGCCAGTCCAGCATCAGCGACTGGAACGCCTGCGTACAGCACCGTTTTGTCGACGAAATATTTGCTGGCACGCTGGACGATGCCGTGCTGCGCCGCTACCTGGTGCAGGACTACCAGTTCATCAACCGCTTTGTGGCCTTGCTGGGCGCTGCCATTGCCAGTGCCGACCGGTTTGCGCCGCGTGTCACGCTGTCGCAGTTTGCGGCCATGATCACCAGCGACGAGAACACCTATTTCCTGCGCAGCTTCGACGCGCTGGGTGTGCCCGAGCCCGAGCGTCTGGCGCCGTCGCTCACGCCCCAGACCCAGGCCTTCCAGCAACTGATGCACGAAGCCGCGCAGAGCCTGAACTACGCCAACTGCATCGCCGTGCTGGCCGTGGCCGAAGGCCTGTACCTGGACTGGGCAGACCAGCCCGCCAAGCAGCAGCTGCCGCTGCCCGTGCGCTTCGAGCATGCGGAGTGGATCACCTTGCACGCCAATGACTTCTTCCGCAGCTTCGTGGCCTGGCTGCGCAGCGAGCTGGACCGGGTCGGTCCGGCGCTGAGCGACGCGGCCCGTGCCGAGGCCGCTGGCTATTTCCAGCGTGCCGTGCAGCTGGAGCGGCAATTCTTCGACCATGTCTATGCCTAGGCCTGGAGCCGCAGTGTCTGCACCATCGCCGGCGGACATGGGGCGCATGCACAAGCCCTGCGGCCCACTGCAGCAGCCTGCATGGAGAATGGCTGTGCATTTCCCCAGGAGCACTTTCCCATGCAGATGAACGACATCCCCTTTGGCACCACCGACTGGTCGCAGGTGGAACCCACGGCCCATCCGGGCGAACAGGGCACGGCCTGGTGGCGCACCCGCCAGTTTGGGGCGCTGCGCGTGCGCATGGTGGAGTACACGCCGGGTTACCTGGCCGACCACTGGTGCAGCAAGGGCCATATCCTGCTGTGCCTGGAAGGGGAGCTGCACACCGAACTGGACGATGGCCGCCACGTGGTGCTGCGCCCGGGCATGAGCTACCAGGTGGCCGACCAGGCGGAAGCGCACCGTTCTTCGGCACCTTCCGGTGCCAAGCTGTTCATCGTGGACTGAGTGGCAGATGCTGGCGCCGCACAACCCGTTCGGCCGCCAGGGCCAGCGGCCAGCCACTATGATTCCGCTTGTGCGGCGGAGCCTTCCGCCATGTAAAACGATAGCGGGTTACGCCCGCTGGCTGGACGGAAAACGCTTATGACCACCCTCGGAACCCCTCTCACCCCCCACGCCACCAAAGTCATGCTGCTGGGCAGCGGCGAGCTGGGCAAGGAAGTGCTGATTGCCTTGCAGCGCCTGGGCGTGGAGACCATAGCTGTCGACCGCTACGACAACGCCCCCGGCCAGCAGGTGGCCCACCATGCGCGCACCATCACCATGAGCGATCCGGCGCAGCTCAAGGCCTTGATCGAGGCCGAAAAGCCCGATCTGGTGGTGCCCGAGATCGAAGCCATTGCCACCCCCATGCTGGAAGAGCTGGAAGCCGCCGGCGTGGTCACTGTCATTCCCACGGCGCGCGCCACGCGCCTGACCATGGACCGCGAAGGCATACGCCGCCTGGCGGCCGAAACCTTGGGCCTGCCCACCAGCCCCTACCGCTTCTGCGATTCCCAGGACGAGCTGCAGGCCGCCATCGACGGCAGCGACGGTCAGCCCGCGATCGGCTACCCCTGCGTGGTCAAGCCGGTAATGAGCAGCTCCGGCAAGGGCCAGAGCAAGATCGACGGCCCCGCCGATGTGCAGAAAGCCTGGGACTACGCGATGGCCGGTGGCCGCGTGGCCAAGGGCCGTGTGATCGTTGAAGGCTTCATCGACTTCGACTACGAAATCACCCAGCTGACGGTGCGCGCCAAGGGCGCGGATGGCCAGGTCCAGACCCATTTCTGCGACCCAGTCGGCCATATCCAGCAAGCGGGCGACTATGTGGAAAGCTGGCAGCCCCATCCCATGTCCGCCATGGCCCAGGCGAAGTCGCAGCAGATTGCCAAGGCAGTGACCGACAACCTGGGCGGCCTGGGCCTGTTCGGCGTGGAACTGTTCGTCAAGGGCGAGCAGGTGTGGTTCAGCGAAGTCTCGCCGCGCCCGCACGATACGGGGCTGGTCACGCTGGCCACCCAGTGGCAGAGCGAGTTCGAGCTGCATGCCCGTGCCATCCTGGGCTTGCCGGTGGACACCAGCCTGCGCAACCCCGGTGCCAGCGCCGTGATCTACGGCGGCCAGGATGCCCAGGGCCTGGTGTTTGACGGCGTGGACGAAGCGCTGGCGATTCCCGGCACCGATCTGCGCCTGTTTGGCAAGCCTGAAAGCTTTGTGAAGCGCCGCATGGGCGTGGCCCTGGCGCGGGCTGCCGATGTGGAGCAGGCCCGTGTGACAGCCAAGCTGGCTGCCAGCAAGGTCAAGCCGCGCAAGCCCTGAGCGGCCTTGACAGCGGCCGCTTCGGCGCAGGAGAGTAGCGCTGAAGTACCCCACAAAAAAGCCACGGCACCGCAAGGCGCCGTGGCTTTTTTGACGCCGGCCGCCCTCAGCGGCGCTGGCTGGCCAGGCGCCGCACGATGGCGACCAGCTGGTCGATTTCCTCGAAGGTGTTGTAGAAGGCCAGCGACGGGCGCACCGCCGTTTCCACGCCGAAGCGGCGCAGAATCGGTTGGGCGCAGTGGTGGCCCGTGCGCACGGCGATGCCTTCGGCATTCAGCGCCTTGCCCACCTCGTCGGTCGTATAGCCTTCCAGCGTGAACGACAGCACGCTGGCCTTGCCGGGCACGGTGCCGATCAGGCGCAGCCCGGCAATCGTGGCCAGTTGCTGCATGCCGTAGTCCACCAGCGCGTGCTCGTAGCGGCTGATGTTCTCGATGCCGATGCGCTCCACATACTCCAGCGCCGCCCCCAGTCCCACGGCGTCGGCAATGTTGCCGGTACCCGCCTCGAAGGTGTTGGGCAGCGGCTGGAACACCGTCTTCTCGAAGCTCACGTCCGCAATCATGTTGCCGCCGCCCTGCCAGGGCGGCATGGCCTCCAGCACGGCGCGGCGGCCCCAGAGTGCACCGATGCCGGTGGGGGCAAAGATCTTGTGGCCCGAGAAGACAAAGAAGTCCGCCCCGATGTCCTGCACATCGACCGGTGTGTGGGCGATGGACTGGGCGCCATCCACCAGCGTGGTGATGCCGCGCGCCCGGGCACGGGCCACCACTTCCTTGACCGGCACCACGGTGCCCAGCACATTGGACACATGGCCGATGGCGACGATCTTGGTGCGGTCGTTCAGCAGCTTCTCGTATTCGTCGAGGCGGATCTGTCCCTGGTCATCGACCGGAATCACGCGCAGCTTGGCTCCCTTGGCCTGCGCCAGCTGCTGCCAGGGGACGATGTTGGCGTGGTGCTCCAGGTGGCTGACGATGATTTCATCGCCCGCCCCCACGTTCTGCCCGCCCCAGGCCTTGGCAACCAGGTTGATGGCTTCGGTGGTGCCGCGCACGAAGATGACTTCGTTCACATCGGGGGCATGGATGAAGCGGCGCACCACTTCACGGGCGTGTTCGTAGGCGTCCGTGGCGCGGGCCGCCAGCGTGTGGGCGGCGCGGTGGATGTTGGAGTTCTCGTGCGCGTAGAAGTGCGCAATGCGCTCGATCACCTGGCGCGGCTTGTGGGTGGTGGCGGCGTTGTCCAGCCAGACCAGCGGCTTGCCGTTGATGCGCTCGGCCAGGATGGGAAAGTCGCGGCGCACGGCCTGCACATCGAAGCCGGGATGGCGGTCGGCCTGTGCCAGCGGCGTGCTGGCGGCCTGCCCGTGGGGATGGGGCTTGGCCGGGGTGACAAAACCGCTGGGCAGGGCGACCGCATCCACAAAGTAGAACTGCGGGGCGGCGGCATCGGTGCTGCCGGGCAGCGCGGCCGCAGGCGCAGCGGGCGTTGCCAGCAGGCCGGAGGGGATGGCGGGAACGAATGGGGTACCCGGTGCCGTGCCCTGGCTGCCCAGTGCGGTCACCGCCTGCTGGCTCAGTGCATCCAGTCCGGGATGGGGGGCGTGCGGCGGCGCAACGCCCGCAGCGTCCACGGGGGCGGGCCGCTGCGTGGAGGCCGCTGCGGCCGCGGCCTGGGGCACGCCATCGGTGGCGCTGGCCAGGCGGGGTTCGTAGGCGGGCAGGGCGGTGAATGCCTGGTCGGGCACGCCGTTGCCGGCGGCCGCATGCGGGCGGGCCGTTGCGGCGCGGTGGCCCAGGGCCAGCACGGTGCCGGGGTTGCTGGGCAGCACATTGGCCCCCGGGATCTGTCCTTGCGGGAAGGGCGTTCCGGGCACATTGGGCGCCAGGCCCGCCGGGCTGGCCAGGGGGGAGCCGCCTGGGGCCCAGGTGGTGGGGGGCTGGGCGCCCTGGGGGGCGGCGCTGCCGGGCAGGCTGCGGAACAAGGCCGTCGCCAGCTGGGCCAGCGCGCCGGTGTCCAGCGGCGCAGCCGGGGTGGAAGGAATCGGGGGCGCCAGCGGGGCGGCCTGTGCGGCGGCCGGGGTGGGCACTTGCGCGGTGGTGGTGCTCAAAACCGCATCTCCTGTGGTGCGCGATGTCGAAAAGGGGCTGCTTGTGCTTTGGGGATGTGCGCTGCGTGGGGATGGCCAACCACCCCGGCGCAGCGCAGAGCGGGACTTACTTGTAGGTGTCCAGCACCGAGTAGTCGTGGTACTTGTTGATTTCCACGTCGTCCAGCACGGCCACGGCGTCGGGGGTGAGCACGGCCAGCGAGCAGTACAGCGAGATCAGGTAGCTGGCGATGGCGTGGTTGTTGATGCCCATGAAGCGCACCGACAGGCCCGGGCTCTGTTCGCCGGGCAGGCCGGGCTGGAACAGGCCCACCACGCCCTGGCGGCGGTCGCCCACGCGCAGCAGCAGGATCTTGCTCTTGCCATCGGCCACCGGCACCTTGTCCGAAGGGATCAGCGGCACGCCGCGCCAGGTGATGAACTGGCTGCCGAACAGGCTGACAGTGGGCGGAGGCGTGCCACGGCGCGTGGCTTCGCGGCCAAAGGCGGCAATGGTCAACGGGTGGGCCAGGAAGAAGGCGGGTTCCTTCCAGACCTTGGTCAGCAGCTCGTCCAGGTCATCGGGGGTGGGGGCGCCGGTCAGCGGGAAGATGCGCTGCTCGTCGCTCACCTGGGACAGCAGGCCGTAGTCGGGGTTGTTGATCAGCTCGCTTTCCTGGTTTTCCTTGATGGTCTCGATCGTCAGGCGCAGCTGTTCCTTGATCTGGTCGTGCGGGCTGCTGTAGAGGTCGGAGATGCGGGTGTGCACATCCAGCACGGTGGAGACTGCGTTCAGGAAGTACTCGCGCGGCTTGGCGTCGTAGTCCACATAGGTGCGCGGCAGCTGGTTCTCGTGCTGCTTGGCGGTGCAGGTGACCTTGATGTCCTCCGGGTTCTGGACCTGGTTGACGCGGTAGATGCCGGCCTCCACCGGCACCCATTGCAGCAGATGGGTCAGCCAGCGCGGCGTGATCGTGGCCAGCTGCGGTGCGGTCTTGGTGGCATTGGCAAGCTGGCGGGCTGCGTTGTCGCCCAGGGCGGTGGTACCGCCGACGGTTGCTGTCATGGAAAAAGGCTCCTGGTGGAATCGGTGGTGGGAAATGCGGGAAAACAGTCTTCGCCAGTGTTCAATGCCGCCGATCGGGCTTCAACCGGCTATCGCCGCCAAGCGCGTCGCCAGGTGCTGGCGCTGGCTTTCACGCTGCAGGCGTATGCGTTCGGCATGCGCCAGCAGGTCGGCTGTGCCCAGGTGCAGGGCCTGGGCCAGTTTGTGCAGCGTGATCAGCGAGGGCGCCACCTGGCCGCGCTCGATCTCGCCCACATAGGAGCGGTTCAGATCGGACTGTGCGGCCAGGTGCTCCTGCGACCAGCCATGCCCTTCGCGCAGCTGGCGCACGGCCAGTCCGAAGTCCTGGACCAAGTGTTGCGCGGGCATGTTCAGGCGGCCACGCGGGCGGTGCGTTCCGGGGCCGGAGCGGACAGCACCGGGGGTGTGGCGGGCGCCACCGCCGCAGCTTCGGACTGCTCCACCGGCTGCTCCGCCGGTTGCTCGGCCTGGCGCAGGCTGGCCTGGCTGACATGGGTGCCGGCGGGCACGTCGTCGGTGATCCAGACGTTGCCGCCGATGACCGCGCCTTTGCCAATGGTCACCCGCCCCAGGATGGTGGCGCCAGCGTAGATCACCACGTCATCCTCCACGATGGGGTGGCGTGCCCAGCCTTTTTGCAGATGGCCCTGGGCATCCTTGGGAAAGCGCTTGGCGCCCAGTGTCACGGCCTGGTAGATGCGCACGTTCTGGCCGATGACGGCGGTTTCGCCAATCACGACACCGGTGCCGTGGTCGATGAAGAAGCCGGGGCCGATCTGTGCGCCGGGGTGGATGTCGATGCCCGTCTGCCCATGGGCCAGCTCGGCCATGATGCGGCCCAGCAGCGGCAGCTCCAGCCGGTAGAAGGCGTGGGCGATGCGGTGGTGGATCAGCGCCAGCACGCCGGGGTAGCTCAGCACCACCTCGTCCACGCTGCGCGCAGCGGGGTCGCCATGGAAGGCCGCCAGCACATCGATGTCCAGCAACTGGCGCAACAGGGGCAACTGCTGGGCAAAGGCCTGGACTGCGCGCTGGGCCTGGGCCGCCTGGCCGGAGGGATCCGGCACGCTCACTCCCGCGCTGCGGTGGCGGTAGTGCAGCTCGATCTGGGCCTGGGTCTGCAGCAGCTGCAGCGCCGTGTTCAGGGTGTGGCCCACATAGAAATCTTCGCTGGCGTGGCGCAGGTCGGACGGCCCCAGGCGCTGCGGGTAGAGCACGCCTTTGAGGCCTTCCACGGCCTGGGCAATGGCGTCCCGCGACGGGAATTCGCGGTGTCCGGATTCCGTGCGGTTCTGCTGTTCTCGCCAATGGTCGCGGACCTGGCGCAGCTGCGTGACGATGGGGGCAATGTCGAAAGAGCTCATGGTGGCAATCGCAATCCGGTAAAGAGGGGAGGGGTCAGTCCTGGACCCAGGGCAGGCCGTAAAAGCGCCAACCATTGAAGTGGCCGCGTTGCTGCTGTGCGTCGTGGTCGCCCTCAAAGCCTTCGCTGACATTGAAGACATGGGGCAGGCCGGCCTTGGCTGCTTCCTGGGCGGCCAGGGCGGAGCGTTTGCCGCTGCGACACAACAGCAGCACAGGCAGCGGTTGTGGCTGTTTGGCGTGCAGCGCGGCCAGTTCGCGGGCAAAGCGGGGGTTGCGTGTCAGCGCCGTGCCGCTGGCCCAGGCCACATGGGCACTGCCCGGCACTTGGCCGACAAACTTGCGTTCTTCGGCGCTGCGCACGTCCACCAGCAGGGCCAGGCCTTGCTGCACCAGCTGCCAGGCCTGGAGCGGGGCCACGCTGCCGGCGTAGGGCAGGCCTTGTTCCTGGGCCTGCGCCAGGGCCTGCTGCAGCACGGCAGGCAGCTGCGGGCGCTGGGCGGCGGCGGTGGTGGCGGTGGTGGCGGTGGCGGTGGCGGTGGCGGTGGTCTCGGCGGCGGTAGCGGTGTAAGTCATGGCGTGGTCTTTCGGTGCAATCCATCGCAGGAAGATGGCGATAGACAGCATCTTGCGAGCCGCCGGCGTCACATCCAACGAACAAAAATGGATGTGCTTGTGCGCAAAACGATGAAGCAACACAGCGATGCCGGCCTCCGGTGGCGGCCGACGGGCGGGCTGAACGCGGCTGTCATCAAACCGTCGCACGGGGCGCGTAGCCTGTGTGGCAGATGCCACAACCGGCAAAGCAAGAAGGTGTGCGATGAATTGGGACAACCGTGAAGAGCTGGTGCGCCGTATCGAGAGCGACCTGCTGGACAGCCTGGACGAAGAGCTGGAGCTGGAAATCGAAGACCGTACCGGGGTGCTCGGCGCCGTACCGGGCGCGGCAGAAGTTGCACCGGAAAGCCATGCCCAGCGCGTGGCGTATTTCAAGGAGCTGTTCCGGTTGCAGGCCGAGCTGGTCAAACTGCAGGACTGGGTGGCGTCCACCAAACAGAAGGCCGTGATCCTGTTCGAGGGGCGGGATGCCGCCGGCAAGGGCGGCGTGATCAAGCGCATCACCCAGCGCCTGAATCCGCGCGTGTGTCGCGTGGTGGCGCTGCCGGCCCCGAACGACCGCGAACGCACGCAGTGGTACTTTCAGCGCTATGCCGCCCACCTGCCGGCCGCCGGGGAGATGGTGCTGTTTGACCGCAGCTGGTACAACCGCGCCGGGGTGGAACGGGTGATGGGTTTCTGTTCGGACGAGGAGTACGACGAGTTCTTCCGCTCCGTGCCCGAGTTCGAGCGCATGCTGGCGCGCTCCGGCATCCGCGTGATCAAGTACTGGTTCTCCATCACCGACGAAGAGCAGCACCTGCGCTTTCTGGGGCGCATCCACGACCCGCTCAAGCAGTGGAAGCTCTCACCCATGGACCTGGAGTCCCGCCGCCGCTGGGAGGACTACACCCGTGCCAAGGAAGTGATGATGGAACACACCCACATCCCCGAAGCACCGTGGTGGGTGGTGCCGGCCGACAACAAGAAGCAGGCGCGGCTGAACTGCATACGGCATTTGCTGTCGCAGTTCCCCTACAGCGAGGTGCAACGCCCTGAAGTGGAGCTGCCCGCGCGCGTGCGCTATGCGGACTACCTGCGCAACCCGGTGCCGGAAAGCATGATCGTGCCCCAGCTGTACTGAGCGCTGCCCATACCGCGCCGCAGGCGCCACCAGGCGGTCGGGCTCGGGTCCATGCCGCCCCTGCGGATCAAAAAAAGCCCTGGTGCAATGCAGCAGGGCTTTTTGTCTGGAGGGCGCGGTGCTTACGGGAAGGTCGCGCTCTTGGGGGCGGGAGCAGGTTCCGATGCACCGGGGGCCGGCGGGGCCGGGTGCTGCAGCTTTTCGGGCGGCAGCTCGGTGCCGGCGCGCCAGCGGCGCACCACGCGCTGGAAGATCAGTGCATTCGGAATCTGCAGCAGCGTGCCGGCCACCGGGGCGGTGGCGTCTTCCAGCGTGGTGTAGAGCAGGTTGATGTCCACCACCTTGCCCAGGGCGCCGGGCTTTTCGGCCGTGTCCAGCAGCTCGATGTGATCGCCCACGCGAAACGGCCCCACGGTGAAGATCAGGAAGGCGCAGAACAGGTTGGACAGCACGCTCCACGCTGCAAAAAACGCCACGGCGCCCACGGTCGCAAAGCCGGTGAAGGCCGTCCACAGCACGCTGGCAGAGACCCCCAGGCGCTCCAGCACCAGCAGCAGCGCGCTGATGATGATCAGCCAGCGCACCACGGTGTGGATGGGCATCAGCAGCTCGTGCGGGAACTGGTAGTGGTCACTGGCGCGCACGATCAGCCGTTTGAGCAGGCGGTGCAGCAGCCAGGCGACCACGATGATCAGCACCATCTGGAGCAGGGGAACCACGACATCCAGCCAGTCCGTCACCCAGGCGGGCAAATGGGTCTGGAGGCTCTTCATGCGTTGCAGCAGGGTCACGGGAACAAAACTTTCTATCCAAAAAAACAGGGCACCGCCGTGGTGCCCTGGTCGGTGTGGCGCAGGCCGGGTTCAGACCCGGCGTTGCTCAATGGTATCCATCTGCATCTCGAAACTGAAAAACCGGTCGCGGCCCTGGGCTTTGGCCGCGTACAGCGCTTCGTCGGCGCGCATCACCATGCTCTCGGCGCTGGTGCCTTCGTCGGGAATGCAGGTGGTGATGCCGCCGGACAGCGACAGCACGGCGCCGTTGGGCGAATCCGGATGGGGGATGGCGCGGCTGCGCAGCATGCTGCCCAGCGCACGGGCAAACGTCATGGCGCCGGAGCGCGGCGTGTTGGGCAGAATCATCGCAAACTCCTCCCCACCGTAGCGCGAGGCCACGTCGCGCGGGCGCACGCAGACCTCCTTGAGCAGCCGGCCCACGGCGCGCAGGCAGTCATCGCCCTGCACATGGCCTGCGGCGTCATTGAAGCGCTTGAAATGGTCCAGGTCGCACAGCATCAGTGTCAGCGGTTGCTGCTCGCGGCGGGCGGCATCGATCTCGGAGTGCAGGATGCGGTCGAAGCCGCGGCGGTTGACCAGCCCGGTCAGGGAGTCGACCTCCACCATCTCGTTGAGGCGCTGGTTGGCCAGGTGCAGCTCGGCCGACAGGCTGACCAGGCGGCGGCGCATGTCCAGCAGGCGCCGCATGGCACGCAGCTTGGCGATCAGCACAATGGGCTTGACGGGCTTGATCAGGTAGTCGTCGCCACCGGATTCAATGCCGCGCCAGATGTCCAGGTCGTTGTCCAGGCCCGACAGGAAAATGATGGGCGTCCAGTCGCCCACTTCGGCCTCGCGCAGCTGCTGGGCGACCCAGTAGCCGTCGTGCGTGGGCAGGCGGATGTCCAGCAGCACCAGGTCCGGGCGGCGCATCTTGAACATCTGCACGGCAGACGGTGCGTCCACGGCTTCCATCACCTCGGTGACGCCTGCGTGGCGCAGTTCGGTGATCAGGGAATGGCGCACCGAGGCCTGATCGTCCACCACCAGCACGGTGAAGCTGTTGGACAAGGGGGGCGAAGCGTCCGGATGGGGCGCTGCGGCATTCAATGCAGGGGATGCATGCATTCGGCAGTCCTGTCTCTCCAAAAAAGCGGCGCCACCACGCACAAAGGGCCGCGATGTGCGGCCCAGTGTAGTGGTTGGTTACGAAGGCAGCCATCGCGGGCCGCCGAACGTGGTTTTATCCGGCGTTCTGTTCGCGGCGCAGGGCAGGGAACAAAATGATGTCACGAATGCTGGCGCTGTCTGTGAGCAGCATCATGAAACGGTCAATCCCGATGCCGCAGCCGCCGGTGGGGGGCATGCCGTATTCCAGGGCGCGCACAAAGTCGTGGTCGAAGTACATGGCTTCGTCGTCACCGCCGTCCTTGGCATCCACCTGGGCGTTGAAGCGGGCGGCCTGGTCTTCGGCGTCGTTCAGCTCGGAGAAGCCGTTGCCGAATTCACGGCCGGTGATGTAGAGCTCGAAGCGCTCGGTCACCTCGGGGCGGTCGTCGTTGGCACGGGCCAGCGGCGAAATCTCGGTGGGGTGCTCCATGATGAAGGTGGGGTTCCACAGTTTCTCTTCGACCACTTCTTCGAAGTACAGCACCTGCAGGCTGGCCAGGGAGCGGGTGGACAGCTTGTCCTTGTCTTCCTTCATGCCCAGCTTCTTCAGGGCATTGGTCAGCCACTCGCGGTTGCCCACGTTCTCGCCGGCATCGGTGTACTTGACGATGGCTTCCGGGATGGTCAGGCGCTCGAACGGCGCGGCCAGGTCCACCGGCTTGCCGCCGTAGGTCAGCTGCAGCGTGCCCACGGCCTTGGTGGCGGTGTCGCGCACCAGGGCTTCGGTGTAGTCCATGATGTCGCGGTAGTTCCAGTAGGCCGCGTAGAACTCCATCATGGTGAACTCGGGGTTGTGGCGCACCGAGATGCCTTCGTTGCGGAAGTTGCGGTTGATCTCGAACACGCGCTCGAAACCACCGACCACCAGGCGCTTGAGGTAGAGCTCCGGCGCAATGCGCAGGTACATCTCCTGGTCGAGCGCGTTGTGGTGGGTGATGAACGGCTTGGCATTGGCACCACCAGGGATGGGGTGCAGCATGGGGGTTTCGACTTCCAGGAAGCCGTTTTGCACCATGAAGTCGCGCATGCCGGAGACGGCCTTGCTGCGGGCCACAAAACGCTTGCGGGCGTCTTCGTCCATCATCAGGTCGACGTAGCGCTGGCGGTACTTCTGTTCCTGGTCGGCCATGCCGTGGAACTTGTCGGGCATGGGGCGCAGGCTCTTGGTCAGCAGGCGGATGCGGGTGGCCTTGATCGACAGTTCGCCGGTCTTGGTCTTCATCAGCACGCCTTCGGCACCGATGATGTCGCCCAGGTCCCACTTCTTGAAGTCGGCATAGACCTCTTCGCCCACGGCGTCGCGGGTCACATAGATCTGGATGCGGCCGGTGGCGTCCTGGATGGTGGCAAAGCTGGCCTTGCCCATCACGCGCTTGAGCATCATGCGGCCGCCCACGCTGACGGTGGCGGCAGCGGCGTCCAGGGCTTCGGCTTCCTGGCCGGCGTGCGCCGCAATCAGGTCGGCAGCGCGGTCGGCAGGCTTGAAGTCATTGGGGAATGCCACACCACCCTGGGCCTTGACCTGCTCGCGCAGGGCCTTGAGTTTTTCGCGGCGTTCGGCGATGAGCTTGTTTTCGTCCTGGGGAGCGGCAACTTCTGCCGCAGCGGTGTGGGTGGTGTCAGACATGGAGGTGCGCAGCCCGCAGGCCGTTGTTGCAAATACCAAAACCCTGCATTCTAGTTTTTTTGCCTCTGAATGTGGGTAAGTGCGGTAATGGCGCACCGCCAGGGCGGCTGCGGCGAGCTGGCGCGCGGTGGGCCTGGGCAACGACCGCAGTGAGCCCAGGGGGCTGGAAGAGGACGGCCCGCGGACCGCGGGAGCGGGAATGGACAGAGGGGGTGACGGACGGCGCTGCCGCTCAGAAGGCAATGCCAGTGCGCTCCAGCACATCGCCGACCAGTTCCAGCCGCACCAGCGGGCTTTCCAGCTCCAGCAATTGCTGCTTGAGCGCGAGCGGAATGGGCAGCAGCTCGCACCAGCGGTTGGCGACCCAGCCGCAGTCGTCCAGCTGCAGGTCGGTGGGCAGGTCCACGGACGGGCCCTGCACCCGGTCTTCCTGGGCCAGCTGGCGCTGGTGCAGCTTGTGCAGCACCTGGGACAGGGCCTGGCTGATGCTGCGCAGGTCTTCGGGAACGCCACAGCGCAGGTCCATGGCAATCAGGGAGACGTCGGCCACCCACAGGCCATGGGGCAGCTGGTGGGCGCGGTCCAGGTGCATGCGGGCATGGCCCTGGCACAGGATGTGCAGCAGACCGGGCTGTACGCTGTCGAGTTGCTGGATCTGGGCCAAGGTGCCCACCGGGTGGAAGGATTCGGTGGGTTGCATCGGGCGGCGCACCTCTTCGCCACCGGTCAGGGCCACCACGCCAAATGGAGTGCCCGCCTGGTGGCACTTGCGCACCATATCCAGGTACCGCACCTCGAACACCCGCAAAGGCAGCTGACCGCCAGGAAACAGCACGGTGTTCAGCGGAAACAACGGCAGCGAGGTCAAGGTCAGCGGGTTTGGCATGGGCAGCAGCTTTCCATCGCTATCATCATCCCATGCAGCCCCGGAAGCGGGGCTGGTTGTCTCAACTTGTTTCCGCTGTTGCAGCATTCACTGTTTTGCGATTGCCGTCGCACCCCACCACTGGAGCGCTGACCCGTCCATGATCGAGCAAATCCTGTCTTTTCTTCTTGAAGTGGCCGCCGGCCTGATTTCGGGCGCCTGCCTGCTGCGCCTGTACATGCAGGTCCAGCGCGTGCCGTTTTCCAACCCCGTGGGGCAGCTGGTGTTTGCCTTGTCCGACTGGCTGGTGATGCCGCTGCGCAAGGTCATCAAGCCCACGGGCAAGTACGACATGTCCAGCCTGATCGGCGCCATCCTGATCCAGCTGGTGCACTATCTGCTGCTGTGGGGCCTGGCGGGCGCAGCGGGCTCGCTGGTGATGGTGCCGCTGCTGGCGCTGTTCGGCCTGGCGCGCATGGTGCTGACCGGGCTGATCGGCCTGCTGATCGTCTACGCCATCCTGTCCTGGGTGTCGCCGCATTCGCCCATCTATGGCGTGATCGCCCGCCTGTGCCAGCCCGTGCTGCGCCCGTTGCAGCGCATCATCCCGTTGGTGGGCGGGGTGGACCTGTCACCGCTGGCGGCGCTGATCGTGTTGCAGGTGCTGCTGATGGTGCTGGCCCACCTGCAGTTCAGCGTGCTGGGCAGCGTGGCGGCAGGCATGGCCATGATGTAGGCGCCGCCGCCTGGGCCAGGCGGAACACGCCCTGGCCTGCGGTGCAGACACAAAAAAAGCGGTCCGGGGACCGCTTTTTTTATTGCCTGGCGCAGGATAGGCTGGGCTTACTCGGCGCCTTGCACCACGGCATCGGCCGGCAGGCGTTGCAGCATGGCCAGCGAGGTGGCCACGGTCTGGCGCAGTTCGCGGCGGTCGACGATCATGTCCACGGCACCCTTTTCCTTCAGGAACTCGGCACGCTGGAAGCCTTCGGGCAGCTTCACGCGCACCGTGGTTTCGATCACGCGGGGGCCGGCAAAGCCGATCAGGGCCTTGGGCTCGGCCATCACGATGTCGCCCACGAAGGCGAAGCCGGCCGACACGCCGCCCATGGTCGGGTCGGTCAGCACGCTGATGTAGGGCAGGCCCTTCTTGGCCAGGCGGGTCAGTGCGGCATTGGTCTTGGCCATCTGCATCAGGGACAGCAGGCCTTCCTGCATGCGGGCGCCACCGGTGGCGGTGAAGCACACAAAAGGCACTTTCTGCTCGATGGCCGTCTCGACACCGCGCACAAAGCGCTCGCCCACCACGGAGCCCATGGAGCCGCCCATGAAGTCGAACTCGAAGCAGGCCACGACCAGCTCGATGCCCTTCACCGCGCCGCCCATGACGATCAGGGCATCGGTCTCACCCGTGTTTTCCAGGGCTTCTTTCAGGCGCTGGGGGTATTTGCGGCTGTCCTGGAACTTCAGCGCGTCAACGGGAATGACTTCCTGACCGATCTCATAGCGGCCTTCGGCGTCCAGAAAGTGGTTCAGGCGTGCACGGGCACCGATGCGGTGGTGGTGACCGCAGGTCGGGCAGACGTTCTGGTTCTTTTCCAGATCGGCCTTGTACAACACGGATTCGCAGCTGGGGCACTTGATCCACAGGCCTTCGGGAATCTGCGTTTGGCGTTCCGAGGGGGTCGTTTGCTGGATTTTGGCAGGCAGGAGTTTTTCGAGCCAGGACATGGTGTCTTCCTTCTTTCAGGCAGGATCACCGCATCCTCCCGGAGGGGATGCGGTGACGGTGCCGCATTATGCGTCCATCGCCTTGCGCACGCCGCGCAGGAAATCAATGGTCAGGGGAATGATTTTTTCGTGTGGCTGGTCTTCGAGCAGCTGAATGATCTTGCTGCCGATGATGACCGCGTCCGAAAACTGGGAAATGGTCTGGGCGGTCTGGGCATCGCGGATGCCAAAGCCGACGCCGACCGGGATGTGCACGTGCTGGCGGATGACGGACAGCATCTGCTGCACGCTGTCGGTGTCCAGCGCGCCGGAGCCGGTCACGCCCTTGAGCGACACGTAATACACATAGCCGCTGGCAATGCGTGCCACCTGCTGCATGCGTTCCACGGTGCTGGTGGGGGCCAGCAGGAAGATCTGGTCCATGCCGCGCGCCTGCAGCTTGGCGGCAAATTCCTCGGATTCCTCGGGCGGATAGTCCACCACCAGCACGCCGTCCACGCCGGCGGCTGCCGCATCGTTGATGAAGGCGTCCTGGCCGTGGATCTGGTCGTAGCGCTCCACCGGGTTGGCATAGCCCATCAGCACCACCGGGGTGGTGCTGTCTTTCTGGCGGAATTCGGCCACATAGGCAAGCACCTGGGCCAGGCCCACACCATTGGCAATGGCGCGGTCACCGGCTTTCTGGATCACCGGGCCATCGGCCATGGGGTCCGAAAACGGCACGCCCAGCTCGATGATGTCGGCACCGGCGTCCACCATGCCGTGCATCAGCGACGGGGTGATGGCCGCAAAGGGATAGCCGGCAGTGATGAAGGGGATCAGCGCCTGGCGGCCTTCGGATTTCAGTTTTTCGAATGTGGTAGCGGTGCGGCTCATGCTGCAGGCCCTCCCTTGACAGTGTGGCCGCGCATGCTGGGGCGGTCGTAGTAGTCGCCGCCGGTCAGGTCGGCCACGGTGCCGATGTCCTTGTCACCCCGGCCGGACAGGCTGACCAGAATGGACTGGTCGGCGCGCATGGTCTTGGCCAGCTTCATGGCATAGGCCACGGCATGGCTGGATTCCAGCGCGGGGATGATGCCTTCGGTGCGGCACAGGTAGTGGAAGGCTTCCAGCGCTTCCTGGTCGGTGATGCCCACGTACTGGGCGCGGCCCAGTTCCTGCAGCCAGGCATGCTCGGGGCCGACGCCGGGGTAGTCCAGGCCGGCGCTGATGCTGTGCGTCTCGGTGATCTGGCCGTTTTCGTTCTGCAGGATGAAGGTGCGGTTGCCGTGCAGCACGCCGGAGCTGCCTTTTTGCAGCGAGGCGGAGTGCTTGCCGCTTTCCAGGCCCTCACCGGCCGCCTCGACCCCGATCAGCTTCGTGTTTTCGAAGGGGATGTAGGGGTAGAAGATGCCCATGGCATTGGAGCCGCCGCCCACGCAGGCGACCACGGCGTCCGGTTGCTCGGCCGCAATGTGCTGCTGCTTCAGCAGCTCGGGCATCTGTGTCAGGCATTCGGTGCCGATCACGCTCTGGAAGTCACGCACCATGGCCGGGTAGGGGGCGGGGCCGGCCACCGTGCCGATGATGTAGAAGGTGTTGTCCACATTGGCCACCCAGTCGCGCATGGCTTCGTTCAGCGCGTCCTTCAGGGTCTTGGAGCCGGATTCCACGGGCACCACGGTGGCGCCCAGCAGCTTCATGCGGTAGACATTGGGGCTTTGGCGCTTCACGTCCTCGGCACCCATGTAGACCACGCATTCCAGGCCATAGCGGGCGCAGATGGTGGCCGTGGCCACGCCGTGCTGGCCGGCACCGGTTTCGGCAATGATGCGCGGCTTGCCCATGCGCCTGGCCAGCATGGCCTGACCGATCACATTGTTGATCTTGTGGGCACCGGTGTGGTTGAGGTCTTCGCGCTTCAGATAGATCTGGGCGCCGCCCATTTCCTGCGACATGCGGGCGGCATGGTAGACCGGCGAGGGACGGCCGACGAAGTGGGCCAGCTCGTAGCGGAACTCGGCCAGGAAGTCCGGGTCGTTCTGGTACTGGGCGTAGGCCTGGCTCAGCTCTTCGAGCGCATGGGTCAGCGTCTCGCTGGCAAAGCTGCCGCCGTAGGGGCCGAAATGGCCGCGTGCATCGGGGTAGGAGTATTCAAACATCGGTGAAAGAGGCAAGTTGGGCGTCGGCGGCGCGCACGGCCGCAACGAAGCGTTGGATTTTTCCGGCGTCCTTGATGCCCTTCAGGGGCTTTCCATCAGGCCCTGTGGCCTCGACGCCGGAACTGACATCAACCGCCAGCGAGAGACCCCGCGGGCGTACTTGCAAGATGCCATCGGTCACGTTTGCAGGCGTGAGTCCACCAGACAAAACGAGGTGAGAGGCGACGTTTGGTGGAAGCAGTGACCAATTGAATGTTTGCCCGCCGCCGCCGTAGCCCTCCACGTGGGCGTCCAGCAAAACGGCCTGGGCCTGGGAATATCGTTGGGCATATTCTACGAGGTCGAGCCCCAGAGTGTCCCCGGTGAGGGGAATGCGCGCTGCACGCAGAAAGGGCCGGCGCCCGGCGTCGGTGGCGGCCAGGCAGTCCGCCGGCGATTCATCCCCATGAAACTGCACGGTGGCGCCCGGTATATGGCTGCATGCAGCTATTACATTGGGAGCGGTCTCGTTGACGAACAGCAGCACCGGCGTGACAAAAGGCGGCAGGCGCCGGGCCAGCTCGGCCGCGCGCGCCACCGTTACCGCCCGGGGGCTGGGGGCGTAGAGCACAAAGCCGATGGCGTCCGCACCGGCTTGCACGGCGGCGTCCACATCGGCTTCACGGGTCAGGCCGCAGATCTTGATGCGGGTGCGGGGGGTAGATACAGACATGGCAAATCCCAGGCGTAGCAGCCGTCAAAAGCGCGCGGCCGCTCAGGGCAGCCAGGCAAACGGGGGCGTGTCGGTCGGCAGGCCCCAGCGTGCATCGTAGATGGGACCGAGAAAATACAGTCCGTCGGGCGAAAACGTGGGCGCTGCCACCTCGCGCGAGCGGGCGTCCAGCACCTGCTGCACCCATTCCACCGGCTTGGTGCCCTGGCCCACATACAGCAGGCAGCCCATGATGTTGCGGATCATGTGGTGCAAGAAGGCATTGCCTTCGAATTCGAAGTGCCAGTAACCGCAGTCCATCTGCCCGTCGCGCATGGGGGCCTGTCCGGCCGGGCGGTAGCGGATGTCGATGCGGTGCAGGGTCTTGACGGGGGTCTTGGCCTGGCAACCGGCCGCACGAAAGGATGAAAAATCGTGCTCGCCCAGCAGCAGTGCGGCCGCGGCCCGCATGCGCTCGGCGTCCAGCGGCTGAAAGATCCAGCCCACCCGGCCGTGGTCCACGCTGGGGCGCACGGGCGACTGCAGCAGCACATAGGCATAGCGGCGGGCCGTGGCGCAGGCGCGGGAATGGAAGCCATCCAGGCCCTCCGGGACCTCGGCGGCCCACTGCACGGCGATGTCCTTGGGCAGAAAGGTGTTGGTGCCACGCACCCAGGAGTTGGGCGCGCGCTGCAGCGCGGTGTCGAAATGCACCACCTGCATCAGTCCGTGCACACCGGCATCGGTGCGGCCCGCGCAGATGGTGGACACCTCCTGAGCAGTGAAGCGGCCCAGGGCCGCTTCGAGGTGGTCCTGCACGGTGTTGCCGGACGGTTGACTTTGCCAGCCGTTGTAGGCCTGGCCGTTGTAGGAGACCCCGAGGGCTATGCGCATGGCCGGCCCTCAGGCCCAGCGCCATGCGCCGGGGAAAAACACAGAAACAGCATCAATCGATTTCGGCAAGCAGGTTTTGGGCACGTTCCTTGAGGTCGCCGGACGCTTCGGCAATCACTTCCTCGACCAGGGTGCGTGCGCCTTCGCTGTCGCCGATGGCGTGGAATTCGCGGGCCAGGTCCAGCTTGGTGGACAGGGGGTCATCGGCCACCGCAGGGGCTGCGGCAGTGTCCGGGGCCGGGGCATCGCCCAGGTCCAGGTCCAGATCACCCAGGTTCAGCCCCAGGTCGATGTTGGCGGCAGAGACTGCGGCAGGGGTGGGCACGGTGGCGGGTTCGTCGTCCAGCGTGAAGTCCAGCGTCTCCAGCTCCGGTGGTTTCTGGAGCTCGGGTGTTGCGGCAGCAAGCGGCTCCACCACCTGCGCAGGGGCGGCCGGTTCTTCCGGCGTGTCCCAGTCGGGTTCCAGCGCCGCCAGGTCCGGCTCGGACAGCTCGGGCTCGGCCACGGGTGCTGCGGCCTCGGTTGCTTCGGCGCTGGAGGTCGCACCGGGCAGGTCCAGGTTCAGATCCAGGTCGGGCGGCAGGTGCTGGCCCAGTGCCGAGCCAGCGGCTTGCGCCGCAGCCGCGGAGACCGCCGCCGCAGGCGCGGCATGGCTCTTGGCCAGCGCGTCGGCAAACGCGCTGGTGCTGGGTGCGGTGGGTGCGGGGGCCTCCTGGTACAGAGGGTTGCCGGCGTCCACGGATTGACCCAGTTCCACAATGCGGTCCCAGCTGGGGCCGACGCCATGGGTGAGTGCTTGCACGGCCAGGGCCGTGGCTTCCAGGGCCTTGGCGTTCTGGCGCTTGGCGTGGATTTCGGCCAGCTTCATGTGCACGCCCAGGTGTTCCGGCTGGGTGCGTAGCGCCTCCAGCAGGATTTCCTCGGCCTGCACATCGCGGCCATAGGCCAGGTAGACCTCGGCTTCGGCCACCGGATCGACCGTGTCGTCGCTGTCCAGCTGGCTGGGCACTTCGGCCGGGGCCGTGCTGTCGGCTGCGGCGTCCTGGTGGGTGTCGACCTGCTGGCCGCCGCTGTCGGCAAAGAAGGCATCGGGCGGCACGGGGCTGTCGGAAGCCGTGTCGGCTGCGGCATCCTGTGGGGCACGGCGGCGCTGTGCGATGCGCCAGCCCAGCAGGCCCAGCAGCAAGGCCAGTACGCCACCGGCGGCGGGCAGGACCAGCGGGTTGCCGCCGGTCAGCGCGTCCAGCGCACCGGGGGCAGGAGCGGGCACTGGTGCCGGAGCCGCTGCAGCGGTGGGCTGGGGCGTTGCCGCAGCGGCAGCCGCTTCTGTAGCAGCGGGCGCCGTGCTGTCAGGCGCCGTACCTTCGGGGGGGGCCGCCGAGGCTTCGGCGGACGGGGTCTCTGCCGCGGCGGGTGACGGCGTGGTTGCGCTGGCGTCGGCTGTCGCAGCAGCGGCCACCGGGGCTTCCACGGGCAGCGTCACGCCGGGTGTGGCAGCGGCCGCAGGGGCGGCTGCGGCGCTGGCAGCACCAGCGGGGGCTGCTGGCGCGGAGGCCGACGCCACTTTCTGCAGCTCGGACAGATTGCGTTGCAGCTCGCCCACGCGATCGGCCTGGGCGCTGGCCTGCTTGTCCTTGGCCAGCTTTTCCTCGGCCGCGTGCTGGTTCAGCGCGCCCTTGCTCAGCGTCAGCTTGTCGGCGGCTGCGGCGGCGGCGCTGTTGTCCTGCACCTGGGCCTGCACCTGGCCGGAAGAGGCGCGCTCGGCGGCGGCCACCTTGGCTTCCTGGGCCTTGCCGGCGAGGCGGCGGCGGAATTCGTTGAAGTCACGGCTCTGGGCCGCCACGATCTGGCGGGCTTCCTGGGCCGTGGTGGCGGTTGCCTGGTCCTTGCTGGGCATCTGCACCACGCTGCCGGCACGCAGGCGGTTGACGTTGCCGTTGACGAAGGCATTCGGGTTGGCGCGCAGCATGGCCACCAGCATCTGGTCCAGCGAGACGCCGGCGGGGCGCTGGGCATTGGCCAGTTGCCCGGCGGTGTCACCGGCCCGCACGGTCACGCTGCCGCTGCTGGCAGCAGCCTTGGCGGGGGCAGATGCGGGCGCTGCGGCCACGGGAGCGGCACCATCGCTGCTGACGGTCCGCCCGGTGACAGACGCCGGTGCGGGGGCAGGGCGGCTGGCGCTGATCTGCGGGGCGTTCGTGGGCGCCGGCGTTGGCGTGGCCTGCGGGGTGGGGGCGGGATCCAGCAGCAGGGTGTAGCTGCGCACCAGATGGCCCGCTGCCCAGTTGGCGTCGATCACCAGGTCCATGAAGGGATCGCTCACCGGGCTGCGGCTGCTGAGCTTGAGCTTGGCCGTGCCGTCAGGCTGGCGCACCACTTCCACCTGCACCTGGCGGGCGGAATTCGAGTATTCCATGCCATGGGCCTTGAACACATCCGGGTTGGCGATGCGGGCCTGCAGGGCATCCAGCTCGGCGGCCGTGGCCTGGGGCACGTCAATTTCGGCGCGCAGCGGTTCGCCGAGTGCGGACTGCACCGCGATGCGACCCAGGGTCAGAGCCGAAGCGTCGGTGGGGGTCAGTGCGGCAGAGGCAAAGGCCGCAGCGGCAAGGGCTGAGAGTTTCCAACGATGCATTGTGCGTGTGGTGTGGTTATGCCGCCGGGCGGCAGTCGTTGATCGCAAAGGGCTCCCGTGGATCCATCCAGTTGGGGCCCACCTGGGCAGCAACGTTGCCGGCAGCGGACCGCAAGGGCCAGGCCCAGATTATGACCAAGGCACGGCATCGCCTCACATCGGTGGGTCTTGTCGGCCTCCCCGGTGGGGATGCATCCAGGGTGCGGGCACCGGGGGACATGACACAGACGCTTTGCCATGGCCAGCCGGTACAGTGTGCGGCAGCGCCGCGCGCGGTGCATGCAGGTGCCGCAGACCGTTGTTTCCATGACACATGCCGCCAGGCCTTCTGTCGTTGCGCCCGGTGTAGCAGGTGCTATGAAAAATGGAGCAGCAACAAAAAAGGGGCCTCAGGCCCCTTTGGTGTCCGTGTCCGGTGGGCCTCAGGCCGCCAGCAGGATGCGCAGCATGCGGCGCAGTGGCTCGGCAGCGCCCCACAGCAGCTGGTCGCCGATCACGAAGGCCGACAGGTACTCCGGACCCATGTTCAGCTTGCGCACGCGGCCCACGGCCACTTCCAGGCCGCCGGTGGTGGCGGCAGGAGTCAGTTCCTTGACGGTCAGCGCGCGTTCGTTGGCGACGAATTTCACCCAGGGGTTGCCGGCCTTGATGAGGGCTTCGATCTCCTCCAGGGGCAGGTCCTTCTTCAGCTTCAGGGTCAGCGCCAGGCTGTGGCAGCGCATGGCGCCGATGCGCACGCACAGGCCATCGACCGGGATGGTGGCGTCGGTGCCAAGGATCTTGTTGACTTCGGCCTGGCCCTTCCACTCTTCCTTGGACTGGCCGTTGGGCAGCTGGGCGTCGATCCAGGGGATCAGGCCGCCAGCCAGCGGGGCGCCGAAGAATTCGGTGGGCACGTCTTCGCGGATGGTCGCAGCCACCTTGCGGTCGATGTCCAGAATGGCGGAAGCCGGCGTGGCCAGCTCATCGGCCACTGCAGCGTGCACCACGCCCATGCCCTTGAGCAGTTCGCGCATGTGGTTGGCGCCGCCGCCCGAGGCAGCCTGGTAGGTCATGGACGACACCCATTCCACCAGACCGGCCTTGAACAGACCGCCCAGGCCCATCAGGAGGATGGAGTTGGTGCAGTTGCCGCCGATCCAGTTCTTGCCGCCGGCCGCCAGCTTGCTCTTGATCAGGTCGTCGTTGACGGGGTCCAGCACGATGACGGCGTTGTCTTCCATGCGCAGCGAGGAGGCGGCATCGATCCAGTGGCCGTTCCAGCCGGCAGCGCGGATCTGGGGGAAGACTTCCTTGGTGTAGTCACCGCCCTGGCAGGTGATGATGATGTCGCACTTGGACAGCTCGGCGATGTCGTTGGCATCCTTGAGCTGGGTGTGCACCGTGGCCATCGCAGGGGCCTTGCCGCCGGCATTGGAGGTGGAGAAGAACACTGGCTCGATCAGCGCGAAGTCGCCTTCGGCCTGCATGCGGTCCATCAGCACGGAGCCGACCATGCCGCGCCAGCCGACCAGACCTACCAATTGCTTGCTCATTTGAAATTGCCCTTTCAGTGGTGAAAACAGTGTGTGCAGACTGTCGTCGCCCGGCTCGTCGGGGCCGGATGAAGGGCGCAAGACGAACCGGGCTGGGTCAGCCTGTAATCGTCTTAATGGTGGTGGAGATGTGTGCGCGCGCAGCCACGCCAGCCAGGGCGGCAGAGGCGATGTTCAGCGAGACGGTGAAGCGGTGGGCGCACATAAGAGTTGCCATTCTAGCCAAGGCACAGCCTTTGGCGACGGCGAAAGTGGAGAATGGATCCGTCGAAACGACGAAAACAGCTACTTATTTTTGACGAATTGCAGTTGGTGCGCACTGCCTGCAGTGGCGCAGCCAGCGAAAAGGCCTTTCCATCCACCTGCATGGCCGGGGTGGAAAGAAAAGCCTGGAGGCCCGCAGCGGTGGCTGCGGGCGCATGGGCTGCTATCAGGCTTGCAGTGCGGCGACCACGGCGTCACCCATTTCGCGGGTGGAGACCTTGGTGGTGCCTTCGCTGTAGATATCGGGCGTGCGCAGACCGTCGGCCAGCACCTTCTGCACAGCGGCTTCGATCTTCTGGGCGGCATCTTCCAGGCCCAGGCTGAAGCGCAGCAGCATGGCGGCGCTCAGGATGGTGGCCAGCGGGTTGGCAATGCCCTTGCCGGCGATGTCGGGGGCCGAGCCGTGGCTGGGTTCGTACAGGCCCTGCTTCTTGTCGTTCAGGCTGGCGGAGGGCAGCATGCCGATGGAGCCGGTCAGCATCGAGGCTTCGTCGGACAGGATGTCGCCGAACATATTGCCGGTCACCACCACGTCAAAGCGCTTGGGTTCCTTGACCAGCTGCATGGCGGCGTTGTCCACGTACATATGGTCTAGCGCCACATCGGGGTACTGCTGGCCCACTTCGGTGACCACATCCTTCCAGAACTGGAAGGTTTCCAGCACATTGGCCTTGTCCACGCTGGTGACCTTCTTGCCGCGCTTGCGGGCGGCCTGGAACGCCACATGGGCGATGCGCTCGATCTCGGGCTTGGAGTAGCGCATGGTGTCGAACGCTTCCTCGGCACCGGGGAAGTGGCCGTCGGTGGCCACGCGGCGGCCGCGCGGCTGGCCGAAGTAGATGTCGCCAGTCAGCTCGCGGATGATCAGGATGTCCAGGCCTGCCACCAGCTCGGGCTTCAGGCTCGAGGCGTGGGTCAGTTCCTTGTAGCAGATGGCCGGGCGGAAGTTGGCAAACAGGCCCATGTGCTTGCGCAGGCCCAGAATGGCCTGCTCGGGGCGCAGATGGCGCTCCAGCGTGTCGTACTTCCAGTCGCCCACGGCGCCGAACAGCACGGCGTCGGATTCCATGGCCAGCTTCAGCGTGGCTTCGGGCAGGGGGTGGCCGTGGGCCGCATAGGCCGCGCCACCGACGGGGGCGGATTGCAGCTCCAGATCCAGGTCCAGCGCGTTCAGCACCTTGACGGCTTCGGCAACGATTTCGGGTCCAATGCCGTCACCCGGCAGTACGGCGATCTTATGGGTCATATCTCTTCCTGATGGTGTGGCTGCGCAGGCCGGGGCTCCCTGCGTGCGCGCCTGTTTTTTAATTGTGGTCGACGAAAACGGGCTCAGCCCTGCACCAGACGGTGGGACAGCCAGGGCTTTTGCGCCAGGCGCTCGGCTTCGAACGCCTTGATCTTGTCGGCGTGGCGCAGGGTCAGGCCGATGTCGTCAAAGCCATTGAGCAGGCAGTACCTGCGGAAGGCGATCACGTCGAAGGGGATTTCCTCGCCCTGGGGACGCACGATGACCTGGCGCTCCAGATCAATGGTCAGCTCGTAGCCGGGGAAGGCCGCCACTTCGTTGAACAGCAGATCGATGGTGGCCGCCGGCAGCACGATGGGCAGCAGACCGTTCTTGAAGCAGTTGTTGAAGAAGATGTCGGCAAAGCTGGGAGCCAAGATGGCGCGGAAGCCGTACTGGTCCAGCGCCCAGGGGGCGTGCTCGCGGCTGGAGCCGCAGCCGAAGTTGGCGCGTGCCAGCAGGACGCTGGAGCCCTTGTAGCGCGGCTGGTTCAGCACGAAGTCGGGGTTGGGCTTGCGGGCCGATTCGGGGACGCCGGGCTGGCCGGGCTGGTCCAGGTAGCGCCATTCGTCAAAGGCGTTCACGCCGAAGCCGGTCTTCTTGATCGACTTGAGGAACTGCTTGGGGATGATGGCGTCGGTGTCGACGTTCTCGCGGTCCATGGGGGCCACCAGGCCCTTGTGCACGGTGAATTTTTGCATGGCGGTATCGGTGTGTCGGGGGTCAGCGCGCCGCGCGCTCGATGGCGTTGCCGGCTTTCTGCACGTCCTGGCCAATGCCCTGGACGGTGTTGCAGGCGCCCAGGGTGAAGGCCAGGCCAATCAGGAGGATCGAGATAGAAGGCTTCATGGTGTGGCTCGCGGGGTCGGTGGTATCAGGCGAACTTGCGGATGTCGACGAAGTGGCCGTGGATGGCGGCTGCCGCCGCCATGGCCGGGCTGACCAGGTGGGTGCGGCCCCCGGCGCCCTGGCGGCCTTCGAAGTTGCGGTTGGACGTCGAGGCACAGCGTTCACCGGGCTCCAGGCGGTCGGCATTCATCGCCAGGCACATCGAGCAGCCGGGTTCACGCCATTCAAAGCCGGCGGCCTTGAAGATCTGGTCCAGGCCTTCGCGTTCGGCCTGTTCCTTGACCAGGCCCGAGCCGGGCACGACCATGGCCAGCTTGATGTTCTTGGCCACTTTCTGGCCCAGCTTCTTCACCACGGCTGCCGCTTCGCGCATGTCTTCGATGCGGCTGTTGGTGCAGGAGCCGATGAACACCTTGTCGACAAAGATGTCGTTCAGCGGCTTGCCGGGTTCCAGGTTCATATAGGTCAGCGCGCGTTCGATGGCGCCACGCTTGTTGGCGTCCTTTTCCTTGTCGGGATCGGGCACGCGGGCGTCGATGCCCAGCACCATCTCGGGCGAGGTACCCCAGGTCACCTGCGGCACGATGTCGGGGCCATGCAGTTCCACCACGCGGTCGAACTTGGCGTCGGCGTCGGAATGCAGCGTCTTCCAGTAGGTCACGGCGGCGTCCCATTCGGCGCCGGTGGGCGCCAGCGGACGGCCTTTCACATAGGCAATGGTCTTGTCGTCCACCGCCACCAGACCGGCGCGGGCACCGCCTTCGATGGCCATGTTGCAGACGGTCATGCGGCCTTCCACGCTCAGGTCGCGGATGGCTTCGCCGGCAAACTCAATGGTGTAGCCCGTGCCGCCGGCTGTGCCGATCTTGCCGATGATGGCCAGCACGATGTCCTTGGCGGTGATGCCGGGAGCGACCTTGCCATTGACCTGCACCAGCATGTTCTTGGCCTTCTTGGCCAGCAGGGTCTGGGTGGCCATCACGTGCTCGACCTCGGAGGTGCCGATGCCGTGGGCCAGTGCGCCGAATGCGCCGTGGGTGGAGGTGTGGCTGTCGCCGCAGACCACGGTCATGCCGGGCAGGGTGGCGCCTTGCTCGGGGCCCATCACGTGGACGATGCCCTGGCCCTTGTCCATGAAGGGGAAGAAGGCCGCAGCGCCGAATTCGGCGATGTTGCTGTTCAGGGTGACGATCTGCTCTTTGCTGATCGGGTCTTCAATGCCGTCGTAGCCGCGTTCCCAGCCGGTGGTCGGGGTGTTGTGGTCGGCCGTGGCCACCACCGAGCTGGTACGCCACAGCGGACGGCCGGCCACGCGCAGACCTTCGAAGGCCTGGGGGCTGGTCACTTCGTGCACCAGGTGGCGGTCGATGTAGAGGATGGAGGTGCCGTCTTCTTCGGTATGAATGACGTGCTCGTCAAAAATCTTGTCGTAGAGGGTGCGTCCCATGGTGTTCTCGTGGTCGTTGGGTTTTTTGAAATCGGTGGATTCTAGGGAGTTGCCTGCAAGGCCTGTGGCACTTGCGGGGCGGACCGGCTCAGGTGTTCCACCAGCAGGCGCGCCGTCACCGGCAAGGTGTCGAAGTCGCGGGCGACCAGGCTGAGCATGCGCTGCGCCCAGGCATCGGTCAGCGGCACGGCGCGCAGCTGGCCCACGCCGTGCATCAGCTCAAAGGCGCGGTCCGGAATCAGGCCCACGCCCAGGCCGTTGTCGATCATGCGGCACATGGCATCCAGGCTGGTCACCTGGATGCGCTGGTGCAGCGGTTGGCCCGCGCGGGCAGCGGCGCCGCGCATGGCCAGACTGATGGAGCTGCCGCCGTGCAGGCCCACCACGTCCCAGTCCAGCACCTCGTCAAAGGCCACGTTTTCACGTTCGGCCAGCGGGTGGTGGTCGGGGCAGACCAGCACCAAGCGGTCGTTGCGGTAAGGGCGGCTTTGCAATCCGTTGTCGCTGCCGGAGGCCAGCGAGCAGATGCCGATGTCGGCCGTGCCTTCGGCCACGGCGCTGATCACGTCAGGGCTCAGGTGCTCCTGCAGATCGATCTTGATCTGGCTGTGTTCCTTGGCAAATGCGCCCAGGTCTTCCGGCAGGAACTGCACGATGGCCGAGATGTTGGCGTGCATGCGCACATGGCCGCGCACGCCTTCGGCGTATTCGCTGAGCTCGCCCTGCATGCGCTCCAGCCCGTACAGCACGTTGCGGGCATGGTGCAGCAAGCTTTCGCCGGCAGGGGTGAGGGTGACGCCACGGCTGTGGCGGTAGAGCAGGGCGGTGTCGACCGCAGCTTCCAGGTCGGACAGGCGTTTGCTGACGGCGGAGGCGGCAATGTATTCGCGCTCGGCCGCACGGCCGATGCTGCCCAGTTCGCAGACTGCGACAAACAGCTGCAGCGATGTCAGGTCGATGCGTCGCGCAAAACTGCGCTCGGAATTTCTCATGGTGGGGGAGAGTCGTTTTATCTTCTCGTTTGGAGAAGTGTTGGGGATTTTCCATGGTAAATCACCGCTCAGTCATCGTCAAATGCGATGTCTTGTGTGGCCGGCGGTGCAGGCCGCCTTCGCGGTTGGAGCGGGCTGCGTGGCACGGCGATCCGCCGCCAGCCTCTTGGGGGCGTGGGGGACGGCGGCCTGCGCTGCTTTTTCCAGTGAAATCAAGGCGGTATGCACAGGGCTGCGTTACATGAGGGCGCGCGCAAGGCCAGGTCGCGCCGCCGTGCCGGGGCGAAAGTGCCCGTAGACGGTACCCACGGCGTGTCTCGGGAGCCCGTCAAAGGGGTGCCGAGGAAATGGAGCGTGTGGCGCGCCTGCCACCTGGGAGGAGAGGCGCTGCAGCCGGTGTCACCGCGTGGAAATCGCTTCAGGGCAAAAAAAAACGCAGCCCGAAGGCTGCGTTTTCCGTGGTGCGCGCGGTGCGCCGCAATGGCGTCATGACGCAATGGCGCAATCAGCTGAAGAAGCTCTTGAGCTTGTCGGTCCAGCTGCTGCCGCTGGGCGAATGGCGCGAGCCGCCTTTCTTGAGCGAGTCTTCCAACTCGCGCAGCAGCTTGCGCTGGTGCTCGGTCAGCTTGACGGGGGTTTCCACCACGATGTGGCAGTACAGATCGCCGGGGTAGCTGGAGCGCACGCCCTTGATGCCCTTGCCGCGCAGACGGAACTGCTTGCCGGCCTGGGTGCCTTCGGGGATGTCGATCGCGGCCTTGC
This sequence comes from Comamonas sp. CMM03, assembly GCF_019218715.1. Taxonomy (NCBI): domain Bacteria; kingdom Pseudomonadati; phylum Pseudomonadota; class Betaproteobacteria; order Burkholderiales; family Comamonadaceae; genus Comamonas; species Comamonas sp. CMM03. The sequence continues at coordinate 271,541 of NZ_JAHUXB010000004.1, forward strand.
CTTGCAGCGTGGGCACCTCGATCTCGCCACCCAGGGCCGCGGTGATGAAGCTCACCGGCACCTGGCAGTGCAGATCGTCACCGTCGCGCTCGAAGATGTCGTGCTTCTTGATGCGGATCTCGATGTACAGATCGCCTGCCGGGCCGCCATTGGTGCCGGGCTCGCCATTGCCGACGCTGCGGATGCGCATGCCGTCGTCGATGCCGGCGGGAATCTTGACTTCCAGCGTCTTCTGCTTCTTGAGCTTTCCCTGGCCGTGGCAGCTGGTGCAGGGCTCGGGAATGATCTTGCCCGTGCCGCGGCAGTGCGGGCAGGTCTGCTGCACGCTGAAGAAGCCCTGGCGCATCTGCACCGAGCCCTGGCCACCGCAGGTGGTACAGGTCTTGGGCTGGGTGCCGGGCTTGGCGCCGCTGCCGTGGCAGGTGTCGCAGCTTTCCCAGCTGGGGATGCGGATCTGGGCGTCCTTGCCCTTGGCCGCTTCTTCCAGCGTGATTTCCATGCCGTAGCTCAGGTCGTTGCCACGGTAGACTTGGCGTCCGCCGCGACCCTGGCCGCCACGGCTCTGGCCGAACATGTCGCCAAAGATGTCGCCAAACGCTTCGGCGAAACCGCCAAAGCCTTCCGCACCGCCGCCCATGCCGCGGTTGGGGTCCACGCCGGCGTGGCCGTACTGGTCATAGGCCGCACGCTTCTGGCCGTCGGAAAGCATCTCGTAGGCCTCTTTGACCTCCTTGAACTTTTCTTCGGCTTCTTTGGCCTGGTCTCCCTGGTTGCGGTCAGGGTGGAACTTCATGGCCAGCTTGCGGTAGGCCTTCTTGATTTCATCGTCCGAGGCGGTCTTGGCAACGCCCAGAACCTCGTAATAGTCGCGTTTGGACATGAGTGGTGGGGTCCTTCAGAACAGGAACGCCGCGCAAGCCCTGAAACCAGGGTCCGGCGCGGCGGCAGGCGGGCCGTGCGGCCGCTCTACTGCATCAAATTACTTTTTGACTTCCTTGACTTCGGCGTCAACGATGTCGTCGTCGCTGGCATTGCTGGAAGCCTGTTGTGCGCCGGCAGCCGATTCGGCACCGGTGGCGCCTGCGGCACCGGCCGCTGCGGCTTGGGCAGCCTGGGCGTCAGCGTACATCTTCTCGCCCAGCTTCTGGCTGGCGGTCATCAGGGCGTTGGTCTTGTCGTCGATCGCGGCCTTGTCGTCACCCTTGAGGGCTTCTTCCAGGTCCTTGATGGCGGCTTCGATCTTTTCCTTCTCGCCGGCGTCCAGTGCGTCACCGTGCTCGGTCAGGCTCTTCTTGACGCTGTGGATGGTGGCTTCACCCTGGTTGCGGGCCTGGATGATTTCCAGCTTCTTCTTGTCTTCGGCTGCGTTCAGTTCCGCATCCTTGACCATCTGCTGGATCTCGTCTTCGGACAGACCGGAGTTGGCCTTGATGGTGATCTTGTTTTCCTTGCCGGACGCCTTGTCCTTGGCCGAGACGTTCAAGATGCCGTTGGCGTCAATGTCGAACGCCACTTCGATCTGGGGAACGCCACGGGCTGCGGGCGGGATGCCTTCCAGGTTGAATTCACCCAGCAGCTTGTTGCCCGAAGCCATCTCGCGCTCGCCTTGGTAGACCTTGATGGTCACGGCCGGCTGGTTGTCGTCGGCGGTGGAGAAGGTCTGGGCGAACTTGGTCGGGATGGTGGTGTTCTTGGTGATCATCTTGGTCATGACACCGCCCAGGGTTTCGATACCCAGGGACAGCGGGGTCACGTCCAGCAGCAGCACGTCGGAACGTTCACCGCCCAGCACTTGGCCTTGCACGGCAGCGCCCACGGCCACGGCTTCGTCAGGGTTCACGTCCTTGCGGGGCTCCTTGCCGAAGAATTCCTTGACCTTTTCCTGCACCTTGGGCATGCGGCTCATGCCGCCGACCAGGATGATGTCGTCGATGTCGGACACGGCAATGCCGGCATCCTTGATGGCGGTGCGGCAAGGGGCGATGGTGCGCTCGATCAGCTCTTCCACCAGGCTTTCCAGCTTGGCGCGGGTCAGCTTGATGTTCAGGTGCTTGGGACCCGAAGCGTCCGCAGTGATGTAGGGCAGGTTGATGTCGGTGGCGGCCGAGCTGGACAGCTCGATCTTGGCCTTTTCGGCTGCTTCCTTCAGGCGCTGCAGGGCCAGCACGTCCTTGGACAGGTCCACACCCTGTTCCTTCTTGAACTCGGCAATGATGTAGTCGATGATGCGCTGGTCGAAGTCTTCGCCGCCCAGGAAGGTGTCGCCGTTGGTCGACAGCACTTCGAACTGCTTTTCGCCGTCCACGTCGGCGATTTCGATGATGGACACGTCGAACGTACCGCCACCCAGGTCATACACGGCGATCTTGCGGTCGCCCTTGCCGGTCTTGTCCAGGCCGAAGGCCAGGGCTGCGGCAGTGGGCTCGTTGATGATGCGCTTGACTTCCAGGCCGGCGATGCGGCCTGCGTCCTTGGTGGCCTGGCGTTGTGCGTCGTTGAAGTAGGCCGGCACGGTGATCACGGCTTCGGTCACGGCTTCGCCCAGGTAATCCTCGGCGGTCTTCTTCATCTTGCGCAGCACTTCTGCGGAGATCTGGGGCGGGGCCAGCTTCTGGTCGCGCACCTGCACCCAGGCGTCGCCGTTGTCGGCCTTGACGATTTCAAAAGGCATCAGGTTGATGTCCTTTTGCACTTCCTTCTCGTCGAACTTGCGGCCGATCAGGCGCTTGGCGGCGTAGATCGTGTTCTTGGGGTTGGTGACGGCCTGGCGCTTGGCCGAAGCACCGACCAGGATTTCGCCGTCTTCTTGGTAGGCGATGATGGACGGCGTGGTGCGGGCACCTTCGCTGTTTTCGATGACCTTGGTGGTGTTGCCTTCCATGATGGCAACGCAGCTGTTGGTCGTGCCCAGGTCAATACCGATGATTTTTCCCATTTTTGAGGCTCCGAATTGGTGAAATATTTGGTGGACTGGTTGGTAGCTAGGGGTGTATTCCCGGTCTTCAAGCCAGTAGGGTCTTTTTTTTGCTTACTTGGGGGCGGCCACGGTGACCAGGGCCGGGCGCAGCACGCGGTCGGCAATCAGGTAGCCTTTTTGCAGCACGCCCACAATGGTGTTGGCTTCCTGCTCGGCAGGCACCATGGAGATGGCCTGGTGTTGGTGCGGGTCGAACTTGGCGCCGGCTTCCGGATTGATGGTCACCACCTTGTTGCGCTCCAGCGCGTGGACCAGCTGGCGCAGCGTGGCGTCCGAGCCTTCGCGCAGTTGCTCGGGGGTGGCGTTCTGGATGGCCAGGGCCGCGTCCAGGCTGTCGATCACAGGCAGCAGGCTTTCGGCAAAGCTTTCGATGCCGAACTTGCGGGCCTTGGCGACTTCTTCTTCGGCGCGGCGGCGGGCGTTCTCGGCCTCGGCCTTGGCGCGCAGGAACTGGTCAGCCAGTTCTGCACTCTTGGCTTTCAGCTCGGCCAGCTCCGCCTGCAGACGGTCCATTTCGCCGGCGGCATGGGCGGCCAGCGCGGCCTCCATTTCCTCTGGGGAAGCGTCGGCCGGTAGGGTGTTGGTGTTCTGATCGGACATGGGTGCAGTGGTCAGTGAATGGTGAAGATACCTTCTACCGTGGGGGCGGTGTGCCGGATTTCAAGGGAAAGTTCCCCGGAAAACCAATGCCCCCATTGCGGCAGACGGTTTTTTGCCAGCCGTCACTGTACAGGGAAAACGCCTAAGTCTATAATTGCATGCTTTGCCTTGCCACACCGCTTCAGGACGCAGCGGGGGGCCTAACCCAAAAGGGAGTTTTCATGCGTCATTACGAAATCATTTTGTTGATCCACCCGGATCAAAGCGAACAAGTTCCAGCCATGCTGGAGCGCTACAAGGGCATGATTGCCGCCGGCGGCGGTAAGGTGCACCGTGAAGAAGACTGGGGCCGTCGTCAGCTGGCCTACATGATCAACAAGCTCGCCAAGGCCCACTACCTGTGCCTGAACATCGAAGCCGACCAGGCTGTGATGGCTGAGCTGGAGCATGCCTTCAAGTTCAACGACGCCGTGCTGCGTCACCTGACGGTTCAAAAGAAGAACGCCGATACGGCTCCTTCTTCGATGATGAAGACCGTCGAGCGTGAAGAAGCCCGCAAGGCCAGCCAAGCTGAACAAGCCTAAGCTGCCCGGTAGTCACTGATCCCTTGGGAGTGGAAAACCACGTTGCCTTGACCGCCTGTATCGCCGAGGTTCAGCCCCTGCGCTACACGCCAGCCGGATTGCCCGCTTTGGACATGCGCCTCGAACACGAGTCGCAGCAACAAGAAGCCGGCAATGCCCGCAAGGTTCAGGCGATGGTGAAGGCGGTGGCCTTCGGTGCGCTGGCAGAGCGTCTCGCCCGCCAGGCACTGGGAAGCAGCTGGAAGTTCCAGGGCTTTCTGGCCACGCCGCGCAACAGCAAGACTGTGGTGCTTCACATCCAAGACATTCAACAAAATTAATTTTCAAGAGGTCCAGCAATGGCCACGTTCAAGAAATTCAACAAAGACAAGCGCCCCAAGCGCAACAACCAGTCGCTGCTGTTCAAGCGCAAGCGCTTCTGCCGCTTCACCGTGGCTGGTGTGGTCGAAATCGACTACAAGGATGTCGACACCCTGCGTGACTTCATCGCCGAAAACGGCAAGATCATCCCCGCACGCCTGACCGGCACGCGCGCCATCTACCAACGTCAGCTGAACACTGCCATCAAGCGCGCTCGCTTCCTGGCCATGCTGCCGTACAGCGACCAGCACAAGATCTAAGGAGCACGAACCATGCAAATCATTCTGCTCGACAAGGTTGTGAACCTGGGTAACCTGGGTGAAATCGTCAAGGTCAAGGACGGTTACGCACGTAACTTCCTGATCCCCGCTGGCCGCGCTCGTCGCGCTACCGAAGCAGCCAAGGCTGAATTCGAAGCCAAGCGCGCTGAACTGGAAAAGGCTGCTGCTGAAAAGCTGGCTGCTGCCCAGGCTTCCGGCGAAAAGCTGAACGGCACGACCGTGAAGCTGTCGCAAAAGGCTGGCGTGGATGGCCGTCTGTTTGGTTCCGTGACCAACGCCGACATCGCTGAAGCCCTGAAGGCCCAAGGCTTTGACGTGGTCAAGTCCCAAGTGCGCATGCCCAACGGTCCCATCAAGACCGTGTCTGCTTCCACCGTGGAAGTGGCTCTGCACACCGACGTGGTCGTGGAAGTGAGCGTGGAAGTGGCTGGCGACCACGCCTAAGCTTTCGCGGATCTTTTCGATCTGTCACCAAAAGCCGCCTTTGGGCGGCTTTTGTGTTTTCTGCGGCCCAGCCGGGTCGCCTGGAAACTTCCTGCACCAGGGCCGGCGATGCCGGGCCTGCTGTGCGCAGGCAGCGCCTGATTCCGGGGCTGCTGCGGTGTGCCACGCTGCTGCGCCTGGGGCGAGCAGTGTGGTGCGCATGACCCTTGTCACCCGCCTGCGCGGGATGACTCTCCGTGACGCGGCGCTGCCATGGCGCTACGATCAAGGGCTTGATTGTTTGGGAACCCCATGTCTTCTGTGATGCCCCCCCTGGATACCGATGATGTTTTTGGCGCCCCTGCCGGTTCGGGCGTGGCGGACCAGCAGGTGGCGCAGCTGCGGGTGCCCCCGCACTCGCTGGAGTCCGAATCCTCGGTGCTGGGCGGCCTGCTGCTGGACAACAACGCCTGGGACCGCGTGGGTGACTTGCTCAAGGACAATGACTTCTACCGCCACGAGCACCAGCTGATCTTTGAAGCCATCGGCAAGATGATCAACGCCTCCAAGCCGGCGGACGTGATCACGGTGTACGAGCACCTGCAGGGCATGGGCAAGGCCGAGGAAATCGGCGGTCTGCTGTATCTGAACCAGCTGGCCCAGTACGTGCCCAGCGCCACCAATATCCGCCGCTACGCGGAAATCGTGCGCGAGCGCGCCATCCTGCGCAAGCTGGTGACGGCCAGCGACGAGATTGCCACCAACGCCTTCAATCCCCAGGGCAAGCCCGTGGAGCGGGTGCTGGATGAGGCCGAGCAGAAGATCTTTGCCATTGGCGAAGAAGGCTCGCGCATGAAGCAGGGTTTCCAGTCGCTGGACACCTTGGTCGTGAACCTGCTGGACCAGGTGCAGGAGATGGCCGACAACCCCATGGACGTGACCGGCGTGCCCACGGGCTTCGCCGATCTGGACCGTATGACATCGGGCCTGCAGGCCGGCGACATGGTGGTGCTGGCGGCGCGTCCTTCCATGGGCAAGACCTCGTTCGCGGTGAACATTGCCGAGCATGTGGCACTGAACGAAGGCCTGCCGGTCGCCATCTTCTCCATGGAAATGGGGGCCGCCCAGCTGGCGGTGCGTATCGTGGGCTCTATCGGCAAGGTGAACCAGGGCAATCTGCGCACCGGCAAGCTGACCGATGAAGAGTGGCCGCGCCTGACCGAAGCCATCGAGCGCCTGCGCACGGTGAGCCTGCACATTGACGAAACCCCGGGTCTGACCCCGTCCGAGCTGCGTGCCAACGCCCGCCGCCTGGCGCGCCAGTGCGGCAAGCTGGGTCTGATCGTGGTGGACTACTTGCAGCTGATGAGCGGCTCCGGAGCGGGCAGTGCCGACAACCGCGCCACGGAGCTGGGGGAAATCTCCCGGGGCCTGAAGATGCTGGCCAAGGAGTTGCAATGCCCGGTGATTGCGCTGTCGCAGCTGAACCGTTCGGTGGAGCAGCGCACCGACAAGCGCCCCATGATGTCCGACCTGCGTGAATCGGGCGCCATCGAGCAGGATGCGGACATCATCATGTTCATCTACCGCGACGACTACTACAACAAGGACAGCAAGGAGCCGAACATTGCGGAGGTCATCATCGGCAAGCAGCGTAACGGCCCCACGGGCACGGTGAAGCTCTTCTTCCAGAAGAACCAGACCCGCTTCGAAAACCTGGCCATGGACTACAGCACCAGCAGCGACTACTGAGGCCGCAGCCGTCCGTACCCGGACCCTGTCCATGAAAAAAGGCCTTGCCGGTTGGCAAGGCCTTTTTGTTGCAGTCGGTGCAGTAGCGTTCAGCCCTGCTTCTTTCTATGCATACCCCTGGTGGACTCCGGCGGGGTATTTATAGATATGGATCGGCGAGTTTTTGTCCCGGCCGTCCGTTGCGCAGCCCTAGCTGCGCAGCACCTGGATCAGCAGGCCGATCACCACCACACCGAGCACGCCGCAGGCCCAGGCCAGGCGGGTGGCACCGGTGCGCAGCAGGCCCACGGTCTGCACGATCTGGGACTGCTGCTCGGCCATCTGCTCGATCAGCTGGGCGGAGGCGTGCTGGGCCTGTTCCAGCTGGGCCACGCGGGCTTCCAGCTGGGCCACATGCTGCAGTGCCAGCTCGCCCGCATTCTGGGCGGGCAGGGCGATGCCGGCCGGTGCGCTGGGCGCCACGGCGGCATCACCGCCGCCTTCGGCCGGTGACTTGTTCAGCAGCCCCTTGGCTGCCTTGAGCACATGGGGCGCTGCCTGGATGACATCGCCCCAGGGCACCAGCTTTAACGCGGAAACCCAACCGATGGCCATGGCTTACAGCACCTCGCTGGCAAAGTCCGCCAGGCGCGAGCGTTCGCCGCGCGCCAGCTGGATGTGGCCGCTGTGCGGCCAGCCCTTGAAGCGGTCCACGGCAAACGTCAGACCGGACGAGCCTTCCGTCAGGTAGGGTGTGTCGATCTGTGCCAGATTGCCCATGCAGATGATCTTGGTGCCGGGGCCGGCACGGGTGATCAGGGTCTTCATCTGCTTGGGCGTCAGGTTCTGCGCCTCGTCGATGATGACGTACTTGTTCAGGAAGGTACGGCCACGCATGAAGTTCATGCTCTTGATCTTGATACGGCTGCGGATCAGCTCGTTGGTGGCCGCGCGGCCCCATTCGCCGGGGTTACCGCCGTCGCCCTTGGCCAGGAACTCCAGATTGTCGTCCAGGGCGCCCATCCAGGGGCCCATCTTCTCTTCCTCGGTGCCGGGCAGGAAGCCGATGTCCTCGCCCACGCTCACCGTGGCGCGGGTCATGATGATCTCGGTGTAGCGGCGCTCGTCCAGCACTTGCGTGAGGCCGGCGGCCAGGGCCATCAGCGTCTTGCCGGTGCCGGCGGTGCCGGTGAGGGTGACAAAGTCCACCTCAGGGTCCATCAGCAGATTCATGGCGAAGTTCTGCTCACGGTTGCGGGTGTTCACGCCCCAGACGGCGTGCTTGCTGCTGCCGTAGTCCTTGAGTGTCTCCAGCACGGCCGTCTTGTCGCGGATCTCGACCACGCGCGCATACAGGCTGGGCGCGCCCGGGGCTTCGTAGTAGACGAACTGGTTGATCATCAGCTGCTGCGCAAAGCTGCCGGTGATGCGGTAGAAGTTGCGGCCGCTTTCCTGCCAGCTTTCCACCTGCTTGCCGCCCTTGTCCCAGAAGTCGGCGGGCAGGGCCAGGGCGCCGGAGTACAGCAGATCGCCATCGTCCAGGGCCTTGTCGTTCTGGTAGTCCTCGGCCGGCAGGCCCAGGGCGCGCGCCTTGACGCGCATATTGATGTCCTTGGACACCAGCACCACTTCCTGCTGGCCTTTCTTGTGGCTGCGCAGGGCTTCGACCACGCCCAGGATCTGGTTGTCGGCCTTGCCTTGCGGCAGGCTGGTGGGCAGCTGGTAGTCCAGCGGTTCGGTCTGGAAGTACAGGTGGCCGGTGCTGCCCTTGTTGCCCGTGGCATCCAGACGCAGGCCGGAGCCCAGGTCGGCGTTTTCCTGTGCGGCGACCAGGGCATCCAGGGTGCGGCTGACCTGGCGGCCGTTGCGGGCCACTTCGGTCATGCCCTTCTTGTGGGCATCCAGCTCTTCCAGCACCACCATGGGCAGGAAGATGTCGTGTTCCTGGAAGCGGAACAGGCTGCTGGGGTCGTGCAGCAGCACATTGGTGTCCAGCACAAACAGCGTGCTCTGGCCCACGCGCTGCTTCTTGCTGGTGCGGGCGGGGGTGTCGGTCGTTGGGGTGCTGGTCGCTGCCTTGCGCGTACCGCGCCTGGCCTCTGGGGCTGCGGCCGGTTCGGCGGTTGCCCGGACGGGGCTGGAGGGGGCTACAGGCTTGGCTGCGGGGGCGGCTGACGTGACCGGTGCGGTCGGGGCCGGGCTCAGCAGCGCGGCGCGCTGGCGGGCCAGGCTCTGGGCGGCTGCAGCGGTCGCGTTGCTGACCTGGGGGTTGTGGTTCTGAGGGGATGCCTTGGCGCTGCTCTTGCGCGCCCGGGCGGGGGCAGCAGGCGCGGCCTGCATGGGCGCGGCGGGCTGGATGGCGTCGTCATCGGCCACTTCTGCGAGGGCGGCTGCCGCACGCTTTGTGGTGCGCAGCGGCGCATCAAAGGCTTCCTTGGCGAGCCGGGAGGCGCGGCGAGTCGGTGCGGGAGGCAGGGGCATGGTGTTCAGGCCTTGTTTTCAGGGCTAGAAAAGCACAAAGCCGCCGGATCGCTGACCCAAGCGGCTTTGGTAGGGAGGAAAGAAATGCAGGGCACACAGCTCAAACGCATGGGCCCATTATGCACATCTGGCGGCCCAGATCGGCCGCCGGAATGCCAGTGGATCAAGCGGCCTTTTTGATGGCTGCTTTGAGGCCCTTGACGGCCTTGAGGACTTCGTCCACGTGGCCGGGGACCTTCAGGCCGCGCCACTCCTGCACCAGCAGGCCGTCGGGGCCGACCAGGAAGGTGGAGCGCTCGATGCCCTTGACCTTTTTGCCGTACATGATCTTGTTCTTGACCACGCCGAACATGTGGCACATTTTTTCTTCGGTGTCGGCGATCAGCTCGAACGGCAGCTCGAGCTTTTCCTTGAAGTCATCATGGGACTTCATGTTGTCGCGCGACACGCCAAACACCGCGGCGCCGGCCTTCTCGAAATCCTTGTACTTATCGCGGAACTGCATTGCTTCCGTGGTACAACCAGGCGTATTGTCCTTGGGGTAGAAATACAGGATCAGGATCTGGCCCGTATGGGAAGTGTTGGATACCTTGATCCCACCGGTTGCGTTGGCTTCAAATTCAGGAAGGGGTTTGTTGACAACGATCGCCATGCGCTTCTATCTCTCGGATGTGGACGTTAAAAAGCCGAGGGTATGGGTGTGCTGCTTTGAACTCGTTAAGCCCCCGACCGCAACCTGCGATTTTACCCTGATTCGCTTCAAAAAGGGAATCCGCTCAGGAGCCTACTCCACGAGTAGGGCTGCGAGCACCGGCCGGCCTTCTTGTGACAAAACGTTATAGGTGCGGCAGGCCGCCGGAGTGCCCATGGTTTCCACGCCGATGCGCTTGGCCGTCAGCGGGGCCAGCCAGGCGGGCGGCACAAAACGCAGCTTGGCGCCGCTGCCAAAGATCACCACCTCCACCGGCTGTTCGGCCAGCAGCGCAAAGTGCTCGGCCGTCAGGTCTTCGAAACGGGTGCAGTTCCAGGCCTGCAGCAGGCCGTTGGAGCCCACCAGCATGCTGCTGGTGAACTGCACCTGGTCCACGGCCAGCCAGCCGCTGCCGTGGCCGGTGAGTGTCAGGGTGTCGGATTTGTCGGGCTGGAATTTCATGGGTCGGCGCTCCTTCTGCGTTCAAGATGCCACACCGTCCCAACGGGCGCAGCCACATTCCGCACCCGCATGGGGCATACGCGCGGAACTGTGGTCAAATTATAGGTTTCACCGAGGCGCGGGCGCGCCTTGGCGCCAACCAGCCCTTCGGAATCCTCCCCATGAAGACCGTCCAGAAATCTGCCAAGTTAGCCAACGTCTGCTATGACATCCGCGGGCCGATCATGGACGCGGCGAAGAAGATGGAGGAAGACGGCCAGAAGATCATCAAGCTCAACATCGGCAATCTGGCGGTGTTCGGCTTCGATGCGCCGGAAGAGGTCCAGCAGGACATGATTCGCAACCTGCCCAATTCGGCCGGCTATTCGGACAGCAAGGGTATCTTCGCCGCCCGCAAGGCCGTGATGCACGAAACCCAGCGCCAGGGCATCAAGGGAGTCACGCTGGATGACATCTACCTGGGCAACGGCGCCTCCGAGCTGATCAGCATGGCCACCAATGCCTTGCTGGACAACGGCGACGAGATGCTGCTGCCGGCCCCCGACTATCCGCTGTGGACCGCCGCGACCAGCCTGTCGGGCGGCACGCCGGTGCACTACATGTGCGATGAGAGCAATGGCTGGATGCCCGACATGGCCGACATCCGCGCCAAGATCACGCCGCGCACCAAGGGCATTGTGGTCATCAACCCCAACAACCCCACGGGCGCGCTGTACTCCAAGGAACTGCTGCTCGAGATCGTGGCACTGGCCCGCGAGCACGGCCTGGTGATCTTTGCCGACGAGGTCTACGACAAGGTGCTGTACGACGATGCCGTGCACACCCCCCTGGCCGGACTGTCCACCGATGTGCTGACGCTGACCTTCAACTCCCTGTCCAAGGCCTACCGCAGCTGCGGCTACCGTGCGGGCTGGATGGTGGTCTCGGGCGACAAGAAGCCCGCCAAGGACTACATCGAAGGCCTGAACATGTTGTCCAACATGCGCCTGTGCGCCAACGTGCCCGGGCAGTGGGCCGTGCAGACGGCACTGGGCGGCCACCAGAGCATTGACGCGCTGGTGAAGGAGGGCGGCCGCCTGCGCGTGCAGCGCGATCTGGCCTGGGAGCTGATCAATGCGATTCCGGGCGTGAGCTGCGTCAAGCCCCAGGGCGCGCTGTACATGTTCCCGCGCCTGGACCCCGCGGTCTATCCCATCCAGGACGACCAGGAGTTCTTCCTCGAAGCGCTGCAGGAAACCAAGGTCATGCTGGTGCAGGGCACGGGCTTCAACTGGCCCCACCCCGACCATTTCCGCATCGTCTTTCTGCCGCACGACGCCGACCTGCGCGAAGCCATCAACCGCCTGGCTGCCTTCCTGGCCAAGTACCGCCAGCGCCACGGCACCGACAAGCTCGCGCTGGTCAAGCCGGGCAAGCCCAGCAAGGCTGTGGCATAAATTTTTTTATAGCTGTATGCGTAGTTCCAGTAAGCGCTGCAGTCCCTTTTGACTGGTAATCGTTAGACCTTATGAAACCGATCCAAGTAGGCCTGTTGGGCATTGGCACCGTGGGCAGCGGCACTTTCAACGTGCTGCAGCGCAACCAGGAAGAGATCCGCCGTCGCGCGGGTCGTGGCATTGAGATTGCCATGGTGGCCGACTTGGATACCACGCGCGCCAAGGCCGTGGTGGGCGACGCTGCCAAGGTGGTGGGCGATGCGCGCGAGATCATCGCCAACCCCGACATCGACGTGGTGGTGGAGCTGATCGGTGGCTACGGCATTGCCAAGGCCCTGGTACTGGAAGCAATTGCGGCCGGCAAGCATGTGGTCACCGCCAACAAGGCGCTGCTGGCCGTGCATGGCACGGAAATCTTCAAGGCGGCGGCCGAAAAGGGCGTGATGGTGGCCTATGAAGCGGCCGTGGCCGGTGGTATCCCCATCATCAAGGCGCTGCGCGAAGGCTTGACCGCCAACTCCATCCAGTGGGTGGCGGGCATCATCAACGGCACGACCAACTTCATCCTGTCCGAAATGCGTGACAAGGGCCTGGACTTCGATGTGGTGCTGAAGGAGGCGCAACGCCTGGGCTATGCCGAAGCCGACCCCACCTTCGACATCGAGGGCGTGGATGCGGCCCACAAGGCCACCCTGATGAGCGCGATTGCCTTCGGCATCCCCGTGCAGTTCGACAAGGCCTATGTGGAAGGCATCACCAAGCTGTCTTCGGCCGACATCAAGTACGCCGAGCAACTGGGCTACCGCATCAAGCTGCTGGGCATCACCAAGCGCACGGACAAGGGCATCGAGCTGCGCGTGCACCCCAGCCTGATCCCGGCCAAGCGCCTGATCGCCAATGTGGAAGGCCCCATGAACGCCGTGGTGGTGAACGGCGATGCCGTCGGCACCACGCTGTACTACGGCAAGGGCGCGGGCTCCGAGCCCACGGCTTCCGCCGTGGTGGCCGACCTGGTGGACATCGCCCGCATGGACGGCTCCGACCCCGCCCACCGCGTGCCGGCCCTGGCCTTCCAGAGCAGCACGCTGGCCGCCGCCGGCAGCGAACTGCCGGTGCTGCCCATGGCCGATGTGGTCACCAGCTACTACCTGCGCATCCGCGTGGCCGACGAAGCCGGAGTCCTGGCCAAGATCACCACGCTGCTGGCCAACACCGGCATCAGCATCGACGCCGTGCTGCAGCGGGAAGCCGATGAAGTGGGTGGCGAAGGGTCGACCCAGACCGATCTGATCATCCTGACGCACGACACGCGCGAAGGCGACATGGACAAGGCGCTGGCCGAAATCCAGGGCCTGCCCACCGTGCTGGCCCCGATCACCCGCATCCGCAAGGAAGAGTTGAACTGATTCTCCCCGTGAGCGGCTGCGCCGCCGCCCCCGTGCCGGCTGTGCCGCAGGGGGCTGGCGCTTTCGCTGCGGGGCGCCCCGGCCCGGCGCTCCTGGGCCGGGCCCAGCCTGTTTTCCGGTAGCGCCCGGCGCTACCGACCTCTGACAAGGAAGCACCATGCTTTATCTGTCCACCCGCGGTCACGCCGACCGCAAACGCTTTTGCGACATCCTGCTGGAAGGCCTGGCTCCCGATGGCGGCCTGTACCTGCCGGTGCAGTACCCCCAGATCGACGATGCCAAGCTGACCCAGCTGCGCACCACGCTGGCCACCCAGGGCTATGCCGCGCTGGCGTTCGAGATTCTGTCGCTGTACATCGACGACATTCCGGCCGACGATCTGCGCGCCCTGTGCGCCAAGACCTATACGAAGGAAGTCTTCGGCACCGAGGCCATCGTGCCGGTGCGCCAGCTGGACGGCGTGCTGCACATCGAAGCCCTGTCCAACGGCCCCACGCTGGCCTTCAAGGACATGGCCATGCAGCTGCTGGGCAATCTGTTCGAGTACGAACTGGCCCGCCGCGGTGAAGAGCTGAACATTCTGGGCGCCACCAGCGGTGACACCGGCAGCGCGGCCGAATACGCCATGCGAGGCAAGCAGGGCGTGCGCGTCTTCATGACCAGCCCCCATGGCCGCATGAGCCCTTTTCAGCAGGCGCAGATGTTCAGCCTGCAGGATGCCAACATCCACAACATCGCCATCGAAGGCGTGTTCGACGACTGCCAGGACATCGTCAAGGCGGTCTCCAACGACCACGCCTTCAAGGCCAAGTACAAGATCGGCACCGTCAACTCCATCAACTGGGCCCGTCTGCTGGCCCAGGTGGTGTACTACTTCGCGGGCTATCTGCAGGCCACGCGCAGCAACAGCGAGCAGGTGAGCTTCACCGTGCCCAGCGGCAACTTCGGCAACATCTGCGCCGGCCATGTGGCACGCCAGATGGGCCTGCCGATCGCCAAGCTGGTGGTGGCCACGAATGAGAACGATGTGCTGGACGAGTTCTTCCGTACCGGCGTCTACCAGGTGCGTGGCGCGGCCAACACCTATGAGACCTCCAGCCCCTCGATGGACATCTCCAAGGCCAGCAACTTCGAGCGCTTTGTGTTCGACCTGGTCGGCCGCGATGGCGCGCGCACCAAACAGCTGTTCGCCGAAGGCGTGGCCAAGGCCGGCAAGTTCGATTTGAGCGCGGATGCGGCCTTCCAGGGCGCCAAGGCCAAGTATGGCTTCGAGAGCGGCAAGAGCACCCATGCCGACCGCCTGGCTACGATCAAGGACACCTTCGAGCGCTTTGGCCAGATGATCGACACCCACACCGCCGACGGCGTGAAGGTGGCGCGCGAGCACCTGGGGGCCGAGCCCATGATCGTGCTGGAAACCGCCTTGCCCATCAAGTTTGCGGAGACCATCGAAGAGGCGCTGGGCCGTCTGCCCGACCGTCCTGCCAAGTTCGACGGCATCGAAGACCTGCCCAAGCGCGTGGTGGTGATGGCTGCCGATGTGGACCAGGTCAAGGCTTTTATCACCGAACACTGCAAGTAACACTGTGCAGCGTTAAGCTTGAAAAGCACCTGGAGCCTGGCTGCAGGTGCTTTTTTCTTTTGGATTCAGAATGCGATCCAGCGCAATCCCATATTGCGCCGGTAGCTATCAAAACCGATACTCACCACCATGAAGGCCATTGGCTTTGTCGCCTACTCCGGCGCCGGCAAGACCACGCTGCTGGAACGCATCATTGCCGAGCTGCGCGCGCGTGGGCAGACGGTGTCCAGCGTCAAGCATGCCCACCATGATGTGGACATCGACATCCCCGGCAAGGACAGCTGGCGCCACCGCCAGGCCGGCGCCCAGGAGGTGCTGCTGGTCTGCGACCGGCGCCTGGCCCTGGTGCGCGAATTCGGCGAGACGCGGGATCTGGATGTGCACGCCATGCTGGCCGAGCTGGACCCGCGCGTGGACTGGGTGCTGGTGGAAGGCTTCAAGCAGGGCGACCTGCCCAAGATCGAGCTGTGGCGCCAGCCGG
This sequence comes from Comamonas sp. CMM03, assembly GCF_019218715.1. Classification (NCBI taxonomy): domain Bacteria; kingdom Pseudomonadati; phylum Pseudomonadota; class Betaproteobacteria; order Burkholderiales; family Comamonadaceae; genus Comamonas; species Comamonas sp. CMM03. Next base: position 287,036 of record NZ_JAHUXB010000004.1, read on the forward strand.
AGCCCGGCAGCAAACCGCGTGCGCTGCGCTTTCCGCAGGACCCGCAGGTGCTGGCGCTGGCCACCGACGACCCGGCCGCCTTGCCCCAGCAACCACCGGCCGGCGTGGCGCTGCTGGACCTGAACCAGCCTACGGCCATCGTGGACTGGATGCTGGCGCATGCCGGCCGTTTGGAATACCGGGCTGCGGCCCAAGGAAGCACTGCATGCAGTCCCCGACTTTGACCTCCCTTGACGACGCACTGGCTGCGGTGCTGGCCCAGGCCCAGCGCCTGGATGGCCCGGAATCGGTCGATCTGTTCAGTGCCGACGGCCGGGTGCTGTGGTCGGATTGCGTATCCGCCCTGCAGGTGCCGCCGCAGGACAACTCGGCCATGGACGGATACGCCGTGCGCCTGGCCGATGTGCCCACGCCCGGCACGGTGCTGCCGGTGAGCCAGCGCATTCCTGCCGGCCACGTGGGCACCGATCTGCTGTCCGGCACGGCCGCGCGCATCTTCACCGGGGCCCCCGTGCCGCCGGGAGCGGACTGCGTGCTGATGCAGGAAGACTGCGAAGCCCTGGAGAACGCCGATGGCAGTGTCGGCGTGCGCATCCAGGCGGTGCCCAGGCCGGGCCAGCACATCCGCCGTGCGGGCGAGGACATTGCCCTGGGCGGCACCATCCTGGCCGCCGGCACGCGGCTGACGCCACCGGCCCTGGGCCTGGCCGCCAGCATCGGTCTGGCGCAGCTGCCCGTGGCCCGCAGGCCGCGCGTGGCCCTGTTCTCCACCGGCGACGAACTGGTGCTGCCCGGCACCGTGGCGCCGCAGGACATGCCGCCCGGCAGCATCTACAACAGCAACCGCTACTTTCTGCGCGCGCTGCTGCAGCGCCTGGGTTGCGAGGTGGTGGACGGCGGCATCCTGCCGGACGACCGTGCACAGACCGTGCAGGCCCTGCACACCGCGGCCCAGGACTGCGACCTGATCCTGACCAGTGCCGGTGTCTCCGTGGGCGAGGAAGACCATGTGAAGCCCGCCGTGGAGCAACTGGGCGAGCTGGGCCTGTGGAAAATCGCCATGAAGCCCGGCAAGCCGTTTGCCTATGGCAAGGTCGGTCGGGCCGATGGCGGGTGTGCCCACTTCATGGGCCTGCCGGGCAACCCGGTCTCCAGCTTCATGACCTTTCTGGTGCTGGTGCGACCGTTTGTGCTGCGCCTGCAGGGCATGCAGGAGGTGGAACCCCGCGCGGTGGAGGCCGTGGCCCATTTCGATCTGCCCAAGGCCGACAAGCGCCGCGAGTTCCTGCGCGTGCGCCACGACGGCCAGGGCGGGCTGGAGATCTTCCGCAACCAGAGCTCGGGCGTGCTGACCAGCGCCGTCTGGGGCGATGGCGTGGTGGACAACCCGCCGCAGACCACGATTGCACGCGGTGACCGCGTGCGCTTCATTCCGTTCGCGGAATGGTTCTGAGGACAATTCCATGAATATCACCGTGCGCTACTTTGCGTCCATCCGCGAAGCCATGGGCAGCGGCAGCGAAGCGCTGGACACCGCTGCCGCCACCGTGGGCGCGCTGCGCGACGAACTGATGGCCCGCGGCCCCGCCGCCGCCCAGGCCCTGGCCCATGGCAAGGCCGTGCGCATGGCCTTGAACCAGGACATGTGCAGCGCCGATGCACCACTGAAAGCCGGCGATGAAGTGGCTTTCTTCCCGCCGGTGACCGGCGGTTGAGAGCTTGCACATGAGCGAGACCCCCAAGGACGTGGACGCCGCCATCAGCGCCCGCACGCGGCTGGCCCTGAGCGAAGCCAAGGCACGCGGCGTGCAGCTGGGCAAGGCCGGTGCCGACAACATCCGCGCCACCGTGGAAAAGCGCAAAAGTGCGGCCGATGCCTTTGCCCGGCAGCATGCGGCCCTGTTTGCCGAGCTGGTGGCCCAGGGCCTGACCCACCGCAAGATGGCCGAGGTGCTGAACGAGCGCGGCATTGCCGCCGCCAAGGGCGGCCCCTGGACCCATGGGCAGGTGCAGCGCATTCTGAACCGCTATGCCGACTGGGCGGCGGAGTCCGGCGCGAAGTAAGGCACGCGGGGAGGGCGCGCGGGAGCCGGCGCCTGCTGCTGCAGCTTTCGCGGTGGGGCTCTACAATCTGCGTTCCAGGTGCCAAGGGGGCGCCTGCCCGCACAAGAGGCTCTCACCCCTGTTTTGACGCATTGCATGTTCTGACAGACATGGTTGCCGTACGGGCCCAGCGCGGGGGGCTGTGCATGCAACCTGGAGCCCTGTCATGACAGTTTCTCTTCTGCTTTCCTCCCAGGCGCGGCGCGCGCGGGTGCAGGACTACAAGCAAATTTTCCCTCCTTTGGGCATTTATGCCGTGCGCTGCGAAGCCGCAGGGCTGCTGCGCCTGGGCGCCAGCCGCCATGTGGATGGCACGCTCAACCGCTTGCGGTTTGAGCTGGCCCACGGCACCGCGCGCGATGCCGCACTGGCCCAGGCTTGGGCCCGCCATGGCGAAGCGGCGTTTTCCTTTGCGGTGCTGGACCGTGTGAAAGAGCGCGCCGATCCGGATTTTGATTACGAGGCCGAACTGCAGGCCTTGCTGGCGCTGTGGCAGGGCGAGCTGCAGGCCGCTGCGTGCGCCCCTGGAGGCCAGCCATGAGCGCGGCCGCACTGTACTTTGGAGCTGCCTTGCATCGTGCCCATGCCGTGCTGCAACAGCGCCTGGATGAACGCCTGGGCGACTGGCATGGGCTGAGTCTGGGGGGCTACCACCTGCTGCAGGCCCTGGAGGCCACCCCGGGTCTGGCCCTGCCGGCCTTGGCCCGCGCACTGCTGCAGCCCATGGTGCCCACACTGCGCCAGGTGCTGCCCATGGAGAAGACCGGTCTGCTCGAGCGTGTGGACGGACGGGTGCGGCTGCGCCCGGCGGGCCGCCAGTTGCTGGTGGAGGCGCGACAGACGGTGGAAGCCGCCTATGCCCGCGCCTTGCAGGCCCCGGGCGTGGAGGCCGACCGTGTCGCGGTCTGCCTGCCGCTGCTGGAGCAACTGGCCCTTGCGGTGCGGGGGATGCGATGACGATGCGGGACATGGCGCCGCACACGCTGGCGGAGCAGGCCCTGGTGGACGAACTCAAGGTGCGTGCCCGTGTGCGGTTGAACCGGGCGCGCCGCGAAGGGCTGGCCGGTGCGGAGCGCTTGCGCGATGCCTTGCACGAGGTGGCCCGCGGGCAGGGCTTTACCGACTGGGAGCACGCACGCCGCGTGCTGTCCGGCCTGGCCTTGCCCGGGGATGACATGGGCAGCTTCTGGCATGCGCCGCGTACCGGAATGCTGCTGAACCTCTGGTTCAGCAGCTATGTGCAGGCACAGGCCGTGCTGCAGCAGCTGGGCGAAGGCTTTTTGCTGCCTTACCGGCGCCAGTGCTTCATTGTGCAGGCGCCTTTCATCGAAGCGCTGGGCGTGAATCCGGCCGATCCCGGCTGGGCTGCAGCCGGGCACGATCTGGTGGCAGCCTATGGCACGCCGGTCTGGCGGGGGCTGGCGTGGCAGCGTCTGCGCGCCTCCGTGGGAACAGGGTGAGCCGCGCCAGGGCAGCCTTGGGCCGCCCTCTGGGCTGCAGCCCGTGCCGGATCGCTCAGGCGGCGGCCACCGGGGGCGGCAGCTGCGGTGCACGCCATTCCAGCAGCTCGGCCAGGCGCTGCACCACCCAGCCGGCCTCGGCAGGGCTGACCACCGAGCCTTCGTCGCTCAGGCCCGCATGAAAGCCCAGCAGCACGCCTTCCTCGCTGGAATTGCCGCTGTAGTACAGCGTCTGCGCCTGCTCCACCAGGTGGCAGGCCAGGTCTTCGCACAGCTCGTAGCGGGTTACCACTTCGGCGATGGGCGTCTTGAGCACGCCGGCGCGGCTGCGGAACAGCGCGGCAAAGCTGTCGGGGGGCTGGATTTGGCTGGTGTCGTCCATGGCAATCGGAATCCAGGGCTCAATCGGGTTCGAACAGGCGCTCAAAACGCACCAGATCCTCGGCCAGCTCGCAGGTCACCAGCTGGCCCTGCTTGCCGTCGCTCTTGCGCTGGGCCGAAAACAGCGTGGCCTTGCCGCGGAAGCCGTAGTCGGGCAGGTGGATCAGCGTGTACATGTGCGGCACAAAGCTCTGGTGCTCAAAGATGATGCGGTGCTCATTGCGCGGCGAGGGGTAGAGCATGTACTCCAGCGTGTGGATGGTTTCGGTGGCCATACGGGTCGACTCAAGGAGGGCAGCGGAGCAGCGCCCCGGGGCGGCAATGCTACCGCGTGCCGGTGGGGCATGCAGCCGGGGTGGAATTGGGGCCGGGGCTGCTGCGACAATCGTGGGCATGTCCTCTGCCCGCACCGCACCCCTGACCGCGCACCCGCCTGCTGCGCGCGTGGTCATCCAGACCCAGGACTTCGACCTGGGGATCGAAGTCGCCGCCCTGCGGGCGGGCGATGCGGGCGTGGGCGCGGTGTGCAGCTTTGTGGGGACGGTGCGCGACCGCAATGCAGGTGACGCCGTCTCGGCCATGGAGCTGGAGCACTACCCGGGCATGACCGAAAAAAGCATCGAAGCCATCATCGACCGTGCGGTGGCGCGCTTCGGTATCCATGCGGCCAAGGTCATCCACCGCGTCGGGCCGCTCGCGCCCATGGACCAGATCGTGCTGGTGGCCGTCACCTCGGCCCACCGGGGAATGGCTTTTCAGGCCTGCGAGTTCATCATGGACTACCTCAAGTCCGAAGCGCCGTTCTGGAAGAAAGAGCAGACGGCCGACGGCGCCCGCTGGGTGGATGCGCGGGTCAGCGACGAGCAGGCCCTGGCCCGCTGGGCCTGACGGCCGCGCCGGCGCCGGGCTGTCTGCCGGCAGGATGCGGGCCATGCTCCGAGGTCGATAGCTGTTGCCGCCCATGCTGCCTGGTGGTGGCGCATGAAAATGCGTCAAACCCAGGGTGCATGCAGGCAGGCAGTTCCTGCATCGGGAGCAATGGGCGGGGCGTGGTCTCGCCCCTGAGATAGGTTGGACCGGGTGGCGGGCCGGCAGACCGCTCTTTTGGCTGACAGACAATGGCGTACCGGCCCGGCACAGTGCAGTCCGGTGGGGGTGGACGCAGGTGCGGCGAGCTTGATCCAGGTCAAGCGTTCGCCGGACCGAGCGGGACAGGCGCCTTGAAGGCGGCTGAAATGTCCCCACGTGAAATGCAGTCCTAATACTTTGCTGTTGAGAAAGCTTTGCAACCATGCGTATCGACAAGCTCACCACCAAATTCCAAGAAGCCCTGGCCGATGCCCAAACCCTGGCACTCGGCAACGACCACAACCGCATCGATCCCCTGCACCTGTTGGCAGCCATGCTGCGCCAGCAGGACGGCCCCAAGGCGCTGCTCGAGCGTGCTGGCGCCAAAGTCAGCGCCATGCAGACGGCCGTGGAAAACGCCATCAAGGCGCTGCCCACCGGCGACAGCGGTGCGGAAGTGCAACCCAATTCCGACCTGATCAAGCTGCTGCAGGCCACGGAGAAAGAATCCATCAAGCGCGGCGACCAGTTCATCGCCAGCGAACTGTTCCTGCTGGCGCTGGCCGACAGCGATGTGCAGGCCGCCCGGCTGGCCAAGGAAAACGGCCTGTCCCGCCGGAGCATGGAAACCGCCATCGAGGCCGTGCGCGGCGGACAGAAGGTGGACAGCCCCGAAGCCGAAGGCCAGCGCGAAGCGCTGAAGAAATACACCCTGGACCTGACCGAGCGCGCCCGTCTGGGCAAGCTGGACCCGGTGATCGGCCGCGATGACGAGATCCGCCGTGCCATCCAGGTGCTGCAGCGTCGCAGCAAGAACAACCCTGTGCTGATCGGCGAGCCCGGCGTGGGCAAGACCGCCATCGTGGAAGGTCTGGCCCAGCGCATCGTCGAAGGCGAAGTGCCCGAGACGCTGAAAGAAAAACGCGTGCTGGTGCTGGATATGGCCGGCCTGCTGGCCGGTGCCAAGTACCGCGGCGAGTTCGAAGAGCGCCTGAAATCCGTGCTGAATGAAGTGGCCAAGGAAGAAGGGCGCATCATTCTGTTCATCGACGAAATCCACACCATGGTGGGGGCCGGCAAGGCCGAAGGCGCCATGGATGCCGGCAACATGCTCAAGCCCGCACTGGCGCGGGGCGAGCTGCACTGCATCGGCGCCACCACGCTGGACGAATACCGCAAGTACATCGAAAAGGATGCTGCGCTGGAGCGCCGTTTCCAGAAGGTGCTGGTGGAAGAGCCCTCGGTGGAAGACACCATCGCCATCCTGCGCGGTCTGCAGGTGCGCTATGAAGCCCACCACGGCGTGGACATCACCGACCCCGCGATCGTGGCAGCCGCCGAACTGAGCAACCGCTACATCACCGACCGTTTCCTGCCCGACAAGGCCATCGACCTGATCGATGAGGCCGCGGCCAAGATCAAGATCGAAATCGACTCCAAGCCCGAGGAGATGGACAAGCTCGAGCGCCGCATGATCCAGCTCAAGATCGAGCGCGAGGCCATGAAGAAGGAAAAGGACGAGGCGTCGCAAAAGCGCCTGGCCTTGATCGAGGAAGAGCTCGAGAGCCTGGAGCGCGAGTACGCCGATCTGGAAGAAGTCTGGAAGAGCGAAAAGGCCAGCGCCCAGGGCTCCGAGCAGCTGCGCAAGGAAGTGGACCAGATCCGCATCCAGATCGACGAGCTCAAGCGCAAGGGCGACTTCAACAAAGTGGCCGAGCTGCAATACGGCAAGCTCCCCGAACTGGAGAAGAAGCTCAAGGAAGTCCAGGCCAGCGAGGCCGATGGCGGCGTGGGCACTGCGCCCAAGCACCGTCTGCTGCGCACCCAGGTCGGTGCGGAAGAGATTGCCGAAGTCGTCAGCCGCGCCACCGGCATCCCGGTGGCCAAGATGATGCAGGGCGAAAAAGACAAACTGTTGCACATGGAAGCCAAGCTGCACGAGCGCGTGGTGGGCCAGGACGAGGCTATCTCGGCCGTGTCCAATGCCATCCGCCGTTCCCGCTCGGGCCTGTCCGACCCGAACCGGCCGCTGGGCAGCTTCCTGTTCCTGGGCCCCACCGGTGTCGGCAAGACCGAGCTGTGCAAGGCGCTGGCAGGTTTCCTGTTTGACAGCCAGGACCACCTGATTCGCATCGACATGAGCGAATTCATGGAAAAGCACAGCGTGGCACGGCTGATCGGCGCGCCCCCCGGCTATGTGGGCTATGAGGAGGGCGGCTACCTGACGGAAGCCGTGCGCCGCAAACCCTATAGCGTGGTGCTGCTCGATGAGGTGGAGAAAGCCCACCCCGACGTGTTCAACGTACTGCTGCAGGTGCTGGACGACGGCCGTCTCACGGACGGCCAGGGACGCACGGTGGACTTCAAGAACACGGTGATCGTGATGACCAGCAACATCGGCTCGATGCTTATCCAGAGCATGGTCGGCCAGGATGCCGAGGACATCAAGGAAGCGGTGTGGGGGGAACTTAAAACCAATTTCCGACCCGAATTCCTGAACCGCATCGACGAAACCGTGGTCTTCCACGGACTGGATGCCAAGAACATCGAAGCCATTGCCCGGATCCAGCTGCGCCTGCTCGAAGGCCGTCTGGAAAAGATGGAGCTGCAAATGCAGGTCTCGGAGCAGGCTTTGGCGGAACTGGCTAAAGTGGGCTTTGACCCGGTCTTCGGTGCCCGTCCGCTCAAGCGGGCCATCCAGCAACGCATCGAGAACCCGCTGTCCAAGCTGCTGCTCGAGGGCAAGTTCCCGCCCAAGAGCGTCATCGAAGTGGCGGTGGATCCGGTGCAGGCGCCCGGCGTGTTCCAGTTCACGCAAGCTGTCCCCATGGGCAGCTGAGCTGAAGCCCGCCGGCACACATGAAAGGTGATGTTTTGAACGATTTCGCACACACGGCAGCCCGCTGGGCTGTCCGCATCTTCCTTCTTGCGGCAGGTGCGGTGTTCTTTCTGTGTCTGCTTGCCGTCGCCAGCCTGCTGGCCCTGGCCTGGGGCGCCCGTGCGCTGTGGGCCCGGCTCACCGGTCGCCCGGTGATGCCCTGGGTCATGCCCACGATGCGCCCTGGCACCTCTTGGGGCATGTACCGCAGCAGCGGCTGGGCCAGCACCATGGCCGGTGCGGCCGGCGGCGCAGCCCATGATGCCGCTGACAGCACCGACGGTGCCGACAGCAAGCGCAGTGGCGTGCTGGCCAGTGTGGCACGCGACATCACCGACGTGCAGCCGCGCGAAGTGCGCTGATATTCTGTTGCTTCCACCAGTGCCATGGCGCTGGTGGGCTTTGGCAACAGAGAGGGCCAGCATGGCTGGCCGCGACAGGGACTCCCACCGGCAAGCGGTGGTTTCACAGGATGCACGGCCACGCATGAACCCAGTTTCCCCCCTGCAACAGGCTTTCGACCTGCAATACCTGGCCAGTCGCCAGCACCTGGAAGTGCCGGCCATGTTGCGCAAGGAGCGTTTGCTGCGCGTGCAGCGCATGCTGGACGAGCATGGCCCCGTGCTCACCGCAGCCGTGCAGGCCGACTTTGGCATCCGTTCGCCGCAGCTGACCGAGTTTGCCGACCTGCTGGTGCTGCGATCCCAGCTCAAGCAGGCACTGCGCAGGCTGGAGCGCTGGATGCGCCCCCGCCACGTCTGGACCCCGCTGCACCTGCTGCCGGCGCGTGCGCGCATCGAGCGCCAGCCGCTGGGCGTGGTGGGCATCATTTCCCCCTGGAACTACCCGCTGCAGCTGTCGCTGGGCCCGGCTATCACCGCGCTGGCTGCGGGCAACCGCGTGATGCTCAAACCCAGCGAACTGGCGCCGCACACCGCGGCCCAGCTGGCGGTGGCGGTCGAGCAGTACTTTGCCCCGGACGAGTTCTGCGTGGTCCAGGGCGACAGCTATCTGTCCAGCCAGTTTGCCGGCCTGCATTTCGACCATTTGATGTTCACCGGCTCCACCGCAGTGGGCCGGCGCGTGGCCCAGGCCGCGGCTGTGCACCTGACGCCGACGACCCTGGAGCTGGGAGGAAAGTCGCCCTGCATCCTGGCTTCCGACTGCGACATGGCACAGGCGGCGCTGCGCGTGGCCCATGGCAAGCTGCTCAATGCCGGCCAGACCTGCATTGCGCCCGACTACGTGCTGCTGCCCCGTGGGCAGGAGGCGGCTTTCGAACAGGCCTACCGCCAGGCGGTGGCGCAGCTGTTCCCGCGCATCGTGGGCAACCCGGATTACGCCTCCATCATCCACCAGCGCCACCTGGTGCGGCTGCGCAATCTGCTGCAGCAGGCCCAGAGCCTGGGGGCCCAGGTGCAGGTGATCGACCCTGCCCAGGGCCAGCAGGCGGCGGCCCCCGGCTGGGGGGATGCCGCACAGCGCCAGATGCTGCCCACCCTGGTGTGGAATGTGCAGCCCACGATGACGCTGATGCAGGAGGAGATCTTCGGTCCCGTCCTGCCCGTGGTGCCCTATGACCGGCTGGACGATGCCATTGCCGCCATCAATGCCGGGCCGCGCCCGCTGGCGCTGTACTGGTTCGGCAAGGACGAAAAGGCGCGCGACACCGTGCTGCGCCGTACCGTGAGCGGCGGTGTCACGGTGAATGACACCCTGCTGCATGTGGCCCATGACAATCTGCCTTTTGGCGGTGTGGGAGACAGCGGCTGGGGCGCCTACCATGGCGAGCAGGGGTTCCTGCGCTTTTCGCACCAGAAGGCGGTGTGCCTGCAGGGGCGCTGGTCTGCCGTGCAGTGGCTGTACCCGCCCTATGGCGCCCGCTTCGACAAGATCATGGCCCTGCTGCGCCGATGGGTGTGACGCACGCAGCGCTTGCCGCGGTGTGGCGGGCGTTCCGCTGCGCCGATTCGGGGCGCCAGCGCACGGCCCAGGGCGGGGCCGGCAGCTGTCTTTAGGGGCGCGCTCCGTGATTCCGCGGCTGCAAGGCCCATGGCAGGCCAGCGGGCTGTGGGTCTGAAACAGGCGCTATCACATCCGCTATACCACGGCAAGAAGGGCTCTACAGCCGTACTGGTGCAAATGGCTACAACATTAGGGCGTGCGTCTGCGGAGCGTTTCACAGACAATTGCGACCTTTCGTTTTTCAACTGCTGTTTTCGTTTCGCTTTCCATGTCCAGTTACCAGGTCCGTCCCGCTACGCTTCGCGATGCGAAGGCCATCGCACAGATCCACACTTCGTCCGCCCAGGAGGTTTACCGAGGTATCGTGCCAGACGACCAATTGAAGGCCATGTCGTCGGTAGAGAAGCGCCAGGCCTATTGGCGCGAGGCCATTGAATATTGTGAGCCCCAGGTGCAGGTTGCCATTGATGGCGACAAGATCGTGGGCTTTGTCGGTTTTGACCGTTCCCGTGACGAGAAGTCGCGCCAGACCACCGGTGAGATCTGGGCCATCTACGCGGCCCCGACCCATTGGGACCAAGGCGTGGGCGTGGCCCTGTGGGATGCCGCCCGTGACGGTCTGGTCGAAGAAGGCTGCACCAACGTCACCTGCTGGGTGCCGCTGCGCAATGAACGCGCTCTGCGCTTTCACGAGTCCGCCGGCTTCAAGCGCGAGATGACCACGGCCAAGACCGCGGTCGTCGGTGGTGTCAAGATCGAGGAAGTGCGCCTCAAGCGCGCCTTGAGCTAAATCTTCGTTTGCGGGCTGTTCAGCCCAGAAAGTGCACCCCATGCTGCAATGGCAACACCAGGGCAAGGATTTCCAGGCAGCATGGCACAGCGAAAGCGGTGCCCCGGCACCGCGCCGGCTGCAAGTGGTGGACGACAGTCTGCCCGCGGATACCGCCTATCGCCTGGCCTGTGAAGGCACTTCCCTGCTGTGGCAGGGCGACTTCCAGAACGCCCGCCACCTGCTGGACGCGCTCAAGCGCCGTCTGGACAAGCCGGTGCGTGCCGAGTCTGCCAAGGCCCGGCACCAGCGGCGCCAGGCCGGAGCCCAGGCCGATGCGCCCACCTTTCCCCATGCCTTTCACCTGTACCGCCAGTCCCAGGCCCAGCGCGCCCGCGTGCTGAACAGCCTGCTGGTGGTGGTGCAGCCCGACTACGTTATCTCGCTGCGCCGCGCGCCCGATTGGCGGCTGGCCTTCAACGAAGCCTGGGGGGCGGCTGCCGTCCTCAAGGGCCCGCGTGTGGTGGCCTTGCGGGAATTGCTGGGTGTGGTCGCCGCGCACGAGTGGCGCAAGAAAGGCGTGCCCATGCCCTTGCTGGGGGACGATGTCCGTGTGCATGCGCACTACGGTGTGTTCTCTCCGGTGCGGGGCGAGTACCTGGATCTGGTGGCCGAAGCCCCGCTGCCGGAAGCCGGCGAAGCCCTGGCTTTCGACATTGGCGTGGGAACCGGTGTGCTGTCGGCGCTGCTGTTGCAGCGTGGCGTGCAGCGCGTGGTGGCCACTGACCTGTCGCCCCGCGCCATCTCCTGCGCCAAGGACAACTTCCGCCGCATGGGGCTGAGCGACCAGGTGGATCTGCAGACCTGCGACCTGTTCCCCGAAGGAAAGGCCGGCCTGATCGTCTGCAACCCGCCCTGGCTGCCGGGCAAGGCCACGACCACGCTGGAGCAGTCGGTCTACGACCCCGACAGCCGCATGCTGCGCGGTTTTCTGCAAGGTCTGCGCGCCCATCTGGCACCGCAGGGTGAAGGCTGGCTGATCCTGTCCGATCTGGCCGAGCATCTGGGCCTGCGCAGCCGTGCACAGCTCGAAACCTGGATTGCCGAGGCCGGTCTTGCCGTCGCCGGCAAGCTGGACACCCGTCCCCACCATGGCAAGGTCCAGGATGCCCACGATGCGCTGCACAGCGCCCGTGCCCAGGAAGTCACCTCGCTGTGGCGCCTGGTGGCCCAATAAGGCCGTAGCGCCGCCCGTGCGGATGCACGGCGGCCTACCCGTCGTTCTCCTCCCTTTGCTGCTGGGCGGCTGCAGGAGCCGTGCTCCAGAGCGTCCAGAGCCGATGCCAGTGCCCAGAGAGGGCCCTGGTCACTACGCAAGCTGCAGTGACGGCGGCAGACCCGGGCCGGCAGCGGCTTCGTCCGCACTTTCCATTCCCTCCATGCCTTCAGCCATCGGCGGCGGTGCCAGCAGCACCGCCAGCTGGGTGCGCAGGCAGTGGATGCGGCGTGCGCCCCCCTGGCGCACCAGGGTCTGCATCCAGCGCGCGCAGGCCAGACGCAGGCTGGGCAGATCGGGGGCCTGCAGCAGCAGCTGGCGCAGCTGTGGTGCCAGATCGCATTCCTGCTCGTGCAGCAGGCGCTCGCACAGCTCCAGCAACTGGGCGCGCAAACGGGCCAGACGCACCGGGGCACTCAGCGCTGGGCCTTCGGGTGCGGGTGGGGTCTCGGTCAGATAGCCGGCGGCCAGCAGTTCCTGCACCAGGGCCGCGCCCTGGCCGTGGAACAGGGCTTCCAGCACCGGGCGGGGTGTGCCTTCGGCCATCAGCAGTACCGATCGCTGGCGCAGCGTGAACGCGGCCCGGCCGGCCAGTGCCTGGGCGGCCAGCGGGGTGCGCAGCACCAGACAAGGAGGGCTGTGGGACATGGCCCGATTGCAGCACCGCCGCATGACAAAGCCATGACCCCTGCAGCCAGCAGGGAGGTTGGGGACAATAGCGGTCTCCGAGCGGCGTTGCTTCACCAGAGAGCACCGCCGCCTGCGCTCCTGTGCGGGGCGCCATCTGCCGATTTGACTTGAATATGTGACCAGGCCCAGACCCGCCTGGGTGACCCCATGAAACTGTTGCTGGCCCCGATGGAAGGGCTGCTGGACTTTGTGCTGCGCGATGTGCTGACCCAGGTGGGCGGCGTGGACCGCTGTGTGTCGGAATTCATCCGCGTCAGCGGCTCGCTGCTGCCCGACCGGGTGTTCCTGGGCTATATGCCCGAGCTGCTCAACGGCAGCCGCACGCTGGCGGGCGTGCCAGTGCGGGCGCAGCTGCTGGGTTCGGACCCGGTTAGCATGGCCGAGAACGCTGTCAATCTGTGCCGCCTGAACCCCGAGGGCATCGACCTGAATTTCGGCTGCCCGGCCAAGACCGTGAACCGCCATGGGGGCGGGGCTTCGATGCTGCAGGACCCGGAAGCCATTGCCCGGCTGGTGACCGCCGTGCGCCATGCCGTGCCGGCGGCGCTGCCGGTGTCGGCCAAGATGCGCCTGGGCTTCCACGACCGGGGCCTGATGCGCGAATGTGCCCAGGCCATGGCGGAGAGCGGGGCCTGCGAGATCGTGGTCCATGCCCGCACCAAGCTGGACGGCTACCGCCCGCCGGCCTACTGGGAGCTGATTCCGCAGATCCAGCAGGCAGTCAAGGTGCCGGTGATTGCCAACGGCGAGATCTGGACCGTGCAGGATGCGCTGCGCTGCCGCGAACAATCGGGCTGCAGCGATCTGATGCTGGGGCGTGGCAGCGTGGCCGACCCCGGGCTGGCCTGGGCGCTGCGCGCCGCCGTGGCCGGCGGTGTGGCCCAGGCCGATGCCGTTCCCTCCGCGCAGCCGCCCGTCGTGTCCTGGGCGCAGATGCTGCCGCGCCTGCAGCGTTTCTGGGACCTGGTGTGCCGTGACCTGAACCCCGGCCAGCGCGCCGGTCGCCTGAAGCAGTGGCTGAACCTGATGCGCCGCCGCTACCCCGAGGCCGAAGAGGCTTTCCAGACCGTGCGCGTGATGACCAACCAGCAGGTGGTGGGCGACTGGATCCGCGCACAGCATGCGCGCCACGGGGTGGACTGGGCCCTCAGCGACCCTGCCAGCCTGCCGCACGTCGTCGACCGGTAAGAGGGCTGCAGGCAGCTCCACTTGCACCGCTGCCGCCCGTGGGAGCGGGGCTTACAGCAGGTGGTCCGGGGCCAGCGGGCCAATCAGGCGGATCAGCATGCGCAGCGGCAGACTGGCATCGGGCTCGCTGGTCTGGTCGCCCCAGTCGCTGCCGCTGGGTGCACGCCACAGCAGGCGCTTGCCGTCCTCCAGGGTGACATGCCAGGCCGATTCGTCCAGGCTTTCTTCGATGTTGCGCGCGGCCTCGGCCGACAGCTTGCGTGAGGCCACCAGCAACGCGATTTCGGTGTTCTGCAGCTGGGAACGCATGTCCAGGTTCATCGAGCCCACCACGGTCAACTGCCCGTCCATCACCATCAGCTTGGTGTGGAGCATGGCGCGCGACTGGCCGCTGGAGCCACTGATCTGCCCGGCCGAGCTGCGCAGCGTGCTGCGGCTGCCGGGCTGGACGCTGCGCAGCTCATACAGCTGCACGCCCATGTCCAGCAGCTCCTGGCGGTGGCGGGCATAGCCGGCATGGGCCAGCGGGGCATCGTTGGAGGCCAGCGAATTGGTCAGAATGCGCACCTGCACGCCGCGCTGCACGGCACGGCGGAAAGCGGCCTTCATGTCCGCTCCGGGCACGAAATAGGGCGACACGATCAGCAACTGGCTGCGCGCCCTGTCCACCAGGGCCAGCAGACCGTCGACCACGCTGTCCTGGGCATCAACCGGAGCCAGCACCCGGCCCAGGGCCTTCTGGTTGGCGGTGGGTGCACGGGGGAGGGCGGGGCGTGTGCCGCTGGCGGCCGAAGGTAGGCCGGCCAGCAGGGAGCTGTCGTCTTCGTCCTCCGGCGGTGCGGGGCTGTCTTCGTCCGGGGACGGCGCGCTTTCATCGGGTAGGGCCACCTTGGTGGGGCGGTCGGCCAGCACCACGCCGGGTGCCCAGATCCAGGCCATGGTGGCCAGGTCCATGGGCGGCAGCAGTAGGAGCTGCTGCTGGGTGAAGGCCTGGGCTTCATCGGCCGGGCTGGGCGGGCTGGCGCGGTGCTGCAGCCTGGCGTGCTGCGCGGGGCTGAGCATGGCATCCAGTTCGGTCAGGCTCAGCAGCGATTCCACCGGGTAGGCACGGGGGTCGTTCCAGTAGGTGTCAAAGCTGCGCGAGAGCAGGCGCACCACGGCGCCGCCTGCCATGATGTCCAGGTCGATGAAATTGTCGCTGTCCAATCCGTCAAAGTAGGCATCACCCAGGTTGCGCCCGCCGGCAATGCCCACCATGTTGTCCGCCAGGAACAGCTTGTTGTGCATGCGCTGCTGGGCGCGGCTGAAATCGGTCAGCGTGCTCAGGGCGCGCAGCGGCGGCGAGCTGCGCGCGCCCATTACCGGGTTGAACATGCGCATTTCCACGCCGGGGACAAAGGCCATGCGCATGACCTGGGCGTCCTTGCCGGCGCTGTGGAAGTCGTCCAGCAGTATGCGTACCCGCACACCGCGGGCGGCGGCACGGGCCACTTCCTCCAGCAGCCGGGCGGTGCTGGCATCGGCATGGATGGCGTAGTACTGGATGTCCAGCGTCTTCTGGGCAGCCTGCACCAGGGCCAGGCGGCTGGTGTAGGCCGCTTCGGCACCGCCCAGCAGCACAAAGGCCGAATGGTAGGGCGTGCCGGCCTGCTGGCGCTGCCGGGCCAGCAGCTGGCCCAGGGGGGTGGCTTCCGGCTGTGCCAGCGCGCTGGAGGGGGTGCGCTGCACCTGTTGGGGCAGCTGGGCGCAACCTGCGAGCCACAGACTGCCCAGGCACAGCAGCAGGGCACAGGTCCAGCGGTGCCAGGACAGGAGGGGCAGGCCAGGGGCGGGCAGAGCGGTCCGAACGGTCATGCGCCAGGGTACCAGTTCTGCATGTCGGCACGCTGTCGGACACGGGACGAATCACGGTGGCCCATGTGCATGCCAGGCGCATGAAAAAGCCGCACCCTGGAGGATGCGGCGTGCCCGAGCCTGCGGTGCTTAGTCCTGCGGGAAGATGCGCACGGCGCGCACCACGGTGGGGATGCGGCGCAGATTGCGCAACGCGCTGTCCAGCTGGTCCAGGTTGTGGACCGAGATGATGAAGCGCAGGTCGGTGGTTTCCATGGCCGCTTCGTCGTCCATGTCCACATGGCGGATGTCCACATTCAGCGCCGACAGCTCGCCCGCCACCCGGGCCAGCACACCCTTGCTGTTCTTGATGGTGACGACAATGCCGCTCTCGAACAGATGCTGCTGGCTTTCCTCACCCCATTCCACGGCGATGAAGCGTTCGGCATCCTTGGCCTGCAGGCGCTTGGCATTGGCGCAGCCGGCATGGTGCACCACCAGGCCGTCGCCATGGCCCAGATAGCCCACGATGGGGTCGCCGGGCACCGGACGGCAGCAGGGCGCATAGCGTATGGACGCAGTGCTGGGGCTGTCCAGCACCACCGTACCCTGGCTGAGCTTGTCCTCCTTGGCGGTGAAGCGCGACTGGGTCAGCAGCAGCGCATCGGGGCGCTGGCCATGGTTGGAGAGCTGGGCCAGGATGTGCGAGGCCACCAGACTGGAGATGCGCCGGCCCATGCCGATGTCGGCCATCAGCTCCGCCCGGCTGCGGCTGCCGGTCTTGCGCAGCACCTCGTCCCACAGCGCCTGGTTGGCTTCGGAGCCATCGGGTGTGGTGGCAATGCCGGCCTGGCGCAGCGACTGGTTCAGCAGTTTTTCGCCCAGTTCCACCGATTCGGACTGGGCGGTGTTTTTCAGGTGGTGGCGGATCTTGGAGCGGGCGCGCCCGGTCTTGACAAAGCCCAGCCAGGCCGGGTTGGGCGTGGCGTCGTCCGAGGTGATGACTTCCACCACATCGCCGCTCTTGAGTTCGGTGCGCAGTGCCACGTACTCGCCGTTGACCAGGGCGGCCGTCACATGGTTGCCGATGTTGCTGTGGATGGCATAGGCAAAGTCGACCACGGTGGCGCCGCGCGGCATGGCCAGGATCTTGCTCTTCGGCGTGAACACATAGATGGAGTCCGGGAACAGGTCCACCTTGACGTGGTCCCAGAACTCGGTGGCATCGCTGTTCTCGTTCTGGATGTCCAGCAGCGACTGCAGCCACTTGGTGTTCAGGTGGGCATCCTCGCCGGCCTGGGCCTTGTACAGCCAGTGCGCGGCCACACCGGCTTCGGCCACGATGTGCATCTGCTCGGTGCGGATCTGGAATTCCACGCTCACGCCCGAGGGGCCGACCAGCGTGGTGTGCAGCGACTGGTAGCCATTGTTCTTGGCAATCGCGATATGGTCCTTGAACTTGCTGGGCACCGGCTTGTAGAGCTGGTGCAGTACGCCCAGCGCGGTGTAGCAGTCGATGACCGTGGGTACGACGATGCGAAAACCATAGATGTCCGTGACCTGCGCAAATGTCAGGTTGTGGCGGATCATCTTCTGGTAGAGCGAGTACAGCGTGCTTTCACGCCCCATCAACCGGGCGTGGATGCCCATGCGGGCAAAGGCGCTGTCGATTTCCCCCTGCACCCGCTGGACCAGATCGCGGCGGCGGGCGCGGGACTTGGCAATGGCCTTGTCCAGCGTGTCATAGCGCCAGGGATGCAGGTGGCGGAAGGCCAGGTCCTGCAGCTCGCGGTAGGTCTGGTTCAGTCCCAGCCGGTGGGCGATGGGAGCGTAGATTTCCAGCGTCTCCGACGAGATGCGGCCCCACTTGCTGCGCGGCATGTCGCCCATGGTGCGCATGTTGTGGGTGCGGTCGGCCAGCTTGATCAGGATCACGCGCACATCGCGCGCCATGGCCAGCAGCATCTTGCGGAAGGACTCGGCCTGGTTCTCTTCGCGGGTGTTGAACTGCAGCTTGTCCAGCTTGGTCAGGCCATCGACCAGTTCCGCCACGGCTTCGCCAAAGCGCTCGGTGAGGTCGTCCTTGGTGATGCCGCAGTCTTCCATGGAGTCGTGCAGCAGCGCAGCCATCAGGGCGGGCGCATCGAGCTTCCAGTTGGCGCAGATGCCGGTGACGGCAATCGGGTGGGTGATGTAGGGGTCGCCGCTGCTGCGCCACTGGCCGGTGTGGGCCATGTCGGCATAACGCCACGCTTCGGTGACCTGGGCAATGCTGGCCGGGTCCAGGTACTGCAGTTGGCTCAGCAACTGGTCGAAATGGGCAGCCGAGACCTCCGCAGCAGTGCGCTTGCCGCCGTCCGGGAGTGCGGAGCGGGCAATGGCAGGATCAGTAGCATCAGACGTAGGTAGGGCCGCGTTCATGTCTCAAATGTATCGCGGTCGGAGTATTCCGCGGATAGAAATAAAAAAGCACCGGGATACGGTGCTTCTATTGTCTAGCGGAAATGCTGCAGTGCCAAATCAACCCGGCACTTTCTTCAGCATCTCGAGGCCGACCTTGCCTTCTGCGATTTCGCGCAGAGCGGTCACGCCGGGCTTGTTCTGGCACTCCACCTTGGGGGTGTGGCCTTGGCTGAGCATGCGGGCGCGGTAGGTCGCGGCCAGCACGAGCTGGAAGCGGTTGGGGATCTGCTCCAGGCAGTCTTCAACGGTGATGCGTGCCATCGGGGTTCTCCAAGGAATTCAATTCAGGAAAGATTGAGCGACTCGAAGACGTCGGACCGCAGGCGAAGCTGGGAGGCGTATTTGAGGCGCTGTGAGTGGATGATCGCTTTCAGGTCAAAAAGCGCACTCTCGAACAATTCGTTGATTATAACGAAGTCGAACTTTCCGACCTGGGCCATCTCCTCTTCGGCATTCTTCATGCGCAGCTCGATGACTTCGGGGGCGTCCTCGCCCCGGTTTTCCAGGCGCGAACGCAGCTCTTCCCAGCTGGGCGGCAGGATGAAGATCAGTATCGCCTGCGGAAAGGCGGTACGCACCTGCAGTGCACCCTGGTAGTCGATCTCCAGCAGCACGTCCTCGCCCTTGGCCAGGCGGTCCTGGATGCCTTTCTTGGACGTGCCGTAGCGCTTGCCGTGGACATTGGCCCATTCGACGAAGGCGTCATTGCCGACCATGGAGTCGAATTCGGCATCGGAGGCGAAGTAGTACTCGCGACCGTGTTTTTCCTGGCCGCGGGGCGCGCGGGTGGTGTGCGACACCGAGGGATAGACCCGCGCATCGAAGGAGCGCAGGGCCTTGACGAGGCTGGATTTGCCGGCGCCACTGGGCGCTGCGACGACGAAGAGGTTTCCGGGAGTTTCCATAGTTCTATGGGTGCCTGGGGAGGGCTTGCAAAAAGGGCGCTTGCGCGCCCTGGTGGTGTGGTGTGGTCACTCGATGTTCTGGACCTGCTCGCGCATCTGCTCGATCAGGACCTTCATGTCCACGCTGATGCGGGTCAGCTCCAGCGCGGCGGATTTGGAGCCCAGGGTATTGGCTTCGCGGTGCATTTCCTGGATCAGGAAGTCCAGGCGCTTGCCGATCTCGCCACCCTTCTTGATCAGGCGGTCGACTTCGTCCAGGTGGGAGCTCAGGCGGGTGATTTCCTCGGCCACATCGATGCGGATGGCAAACGCCGTGGCTTCGCTCAAGGCGCGGTCCTGGGCGGCTTCCGGCGTGACCTGGCCTTCGGTCAGGCCCATGGCTTCCTGCCAGCGCTCCAGGAAGCGCTGACGCTGCTGCTCGACCAGCTGGGGCACCAGCGGGCCGGCCTGTCCGGCCAGGGTGCGCAGCTGCTTGGTTCGGTCCAGCAGCATCTGGGCCAGGCGCTTGCCTTCGCGTTCACGGGCGGCAATCAGCTCGCCCACGGCCTGTTCGGCCAGCGCAGGGGCAATCTCGGACCAGTCCACGGCGCTGCTCTGGCCCTGGCCGCACAGGCGCAGGGCGTCGGCCACGGACAGGCCCTTGGCGTCGGGCAGCCAGGCCTGGACCTGGTCCTGCAGCGACACCATGCGCTGCAGCAGCGCGGGCGAAGGCTGGGGCAGGGAGGCGGAGGCATCCTGGTCGATGGCGGCGCGCACTTCGACCTTGCCGCGTTTCAGACGGGCGGTCAGCAGGGTGCGCAGCGCGGGTTCCTGGGCGCGCAGCTCGTCGGGCAGACGGAAGGTCAGGTCCAGGAAACGGCTGTTGACCGAGCGGATTTCCAGCCCCAGCCGTACGTTGCGCGAAGACGCCTCACCGGCCTCGGCACTGCTGCCGTGCTGGGCGCTGGCGTAACCGGTCATGCTGTAAACTGCCATTGGACTTTCGATGGTTGCTTGCGAATTCGCTGATTATCCGGCTTCCGCCCTGACCTTGAGGTTTACCAGCACAAAATGTCGACTGCACGGCCCAAACCGGCCCCTCTGCCGCCCGACACCCTCATCGGGGAATACCGCCTGCTTGGCCGCTTGGCGGCCGGGGGCTTTGGGGTCGTCTACCTGGCGGTCGACGCCATGGGTCAGCAAGTGGCGATCAAAGAATACATCCCGGCCGCCCTCAGCACCCGCGCGCCCGGCGCCCTGGTGCCGCAGGTGGAGCCGGAAAACACCGCGCTCTACCGCCTGGGCCTGAAAAGCTTCTTCGAGGAAGGTCGGGCGCTGGCGCAGATCTCCCACCCTTCGGTGGTGAGCGTGCTCAACTTCTTTCGCGAAAACGACACGGTCTACATGGTGATGAACCACCTCAAGGGGGCCACCTTGCAGGACTTTGTCATCACCGCCCGGACCCGCAGGCAGGGCAAGGTGCTGCGCGAATCGACCATCCGCTCGCTGTTCGACGAGGTGCTGCACGGCCTGCGCGCCGTGCACCAGCACCGGATGCTGCACCTCGATATCAAGCCGGCCAACCTCTTCATCACCGACGACGACCGGGCCGTGATGATCGACTTCGGTGCTGCGCGCGAGGCGATCAACAAGGAAGCTCCGTTTGTGCGCCCCATGTACACCCCGGGCTTTGCTGCGCCCGAGATGTACCTGCGGGATGCCCGCCTGGGCCCGTGGACGGATCTCTACGGGGTGGGGGCCTGCATCTACGCCTGCATGACCGGACTGCCTCCCAGCGATGTGCTGCAGCGCCAGAAGAAGGACCGCCTGCCCATGGCGCTGGGCCGGCTGCGCGGTATCTATTCCGACAACCTGCTGGATGTGGTGCGCTGGTGCATGGCCATGGACCCGCTGGCCCGGCCGCAGTCGGTGTTTGCGCTGCACAAGGCGCTGAGCCATGGTGCGTGCCGCCGCTACACCCCCTTGTCGATGGCCGAGAAAGTGCGGCTGCAGCTGGAAGCGCTGCTGACCGACCCGCCGCGCCCGGCCACCACCCGTTACCGCCCCACGCAGGCACTGGCGCGATGAAGTTCGCGGTCTTCCAGCTCAGCCGTCAGGGCGGGCGTGCTGTCAACGAAGACCGCATGGGCTATAGCTACACCCGTGAAGCCGGGCTGTTTCTGCTGGCCGATGGCATGGGCGGGCACGCCGATGGCGAGGTGGCGGCGCAGATGGCGCTGCAGTCCATTGCCGCCCGGTTCCAGCGCGAGGCCACGCCCGCGCTGGCCGATGTGAAGGGGTTTCTGGAAGCCTCGCTGCTGTCCGCCCACCACCAGATCCTGCGCTATGCGCGAACGCGCTACCAGTCCGACACCCCCCGCACCACGCTGGTGGCGGCCGTGGTGCAGCAGGGCCAGGTCTGCTGGGTGCATTGCGGCGATTCGCGCCTGTACTGGGTGCGCGCGGGCCGGCTGCTCCAGCGCACGCGCGATCATTCCTTTGCCGAAATGGCCCGCAGCGGGGCCCTGCTGCCCGGCGATGCGGTGCAGAACCGCAACGTGTTGTTCACCTGCCTGGGCGCGACCCAGCGCCCGGTGTTCGATCTGGAGGGGCCGCACCGTCTGCTGCCGGGCGACCGGCTGCTGCTGTGCTCCGACGGTTTGTGGGATGCGCTGCCCGATGCCGCGCTGCTGCACGGCCTGTGCACCGCGCCGCTGGATGCCGCCGTCCCCGCGCTGGTGGATGCCGCACTGCAGGCCGCCGGCGCCCACAGTGACAATGTGACGGCCCTGGCCGTGGAATGGCAGCCGGGCATGGAGCTGCCCGGTGGGGTGGCGGCCCCGGCCGGGAGCTTCGGCCTGCGTGCACCCAAGCTGCCTGGCGGCTAGGGCCTGAATCCATGCAGCCCGTCGCCATGCGCAGGGTTGGGCCCTGGGGCTGCAGACTCCCCGATCGGCCTGCAAGGCCTTGCGGCTTGGGCGACACTCGGCGGCATGGCCGCCCATGCCGGGTGGCTGCGCTATCAAAAACAATAGCTGTTTACGCCCTTTGTGCCTGCGTAAGAGCCCCATCTGACCATGAAAATCGTTCTCGCCTCCAACAACCGCGGCAAGCTGGCCGAGTTGCAATCCATGTTCGCACCCTTGGGTGTGGAGCTGATCTGCCAAGGCGATCTGTTTGAAGGCGAAGCGCCCGAGCCGTTTGGCACCTTTGTCGAAAACGCGCTGTCCAAGGCCCGTTTCGCTGCCGAGAAGACCGGTTTGCCCGCCATTGCCGACGATGCCGGCCTGTGCGTGGACGCCTTCGGCGGCCTGCCGGGGGTGGACACGGCCTACTACTGCACCCAGTTCGGCATGGAAAAAAGCGATGCCAACAATGTCACGGCGCTGCTGAACAACCTGGAAGGCCAGGCCAACCGCCGCGCCGCCATGGTCAGTACTCTGGTGGGTGTGCGTTCGCCCAAGGATCCAGAGCCGCTGATTGCCGTGGGCCGCGTGCGCGTGGAGATCGCCACCGAGCGCCGCGGCAGCAACGGCTTTGGTTTTGACCCGGTGCTGGTCATTCCCGAATTGGGCAAGACCTTCGCCGAAATGGACCCCGCCTTCAAGAATGACCACAGCCACCGTGGCCGCAGCACCCGCGCGATGATGGATCTGTTACGCCACAGCTGGCTGGCCGTATGAGGCACTGCGCCGGCGCCTGCTGGCACGCAGGCCGCAGGCTGGAGCATGGTGCACCGCTGAGAGTTTTATGAATATTCCCATCCATCCCGCTGCATCGCTGGAGACACAGGCCCCGCTGGGCCAGGCTCCCAAGGATGTGCAGCATTACATGCGCGCCGGCACGCTGGGCCTGCCGGCGCTGCCACCGCTGTCGCTGTACATTCACCTGCCCTGGTGCCTCAAGAAATGCCCGTACTGCGACTTCAACTCGCATGAGCACCGCGAAGGCGGCGGCGTGCGGGACATCCCCGAGCAGCGCTATATCGATGCGCTGATGGCCGACCTGGAAGCCAGCCTGCCGCTGATCTGGGGCCGCACTGTGCACAGCGTGTTCATTGGCGGCGGCACGCCCAGCCTGTTCAGTCCGGAGTCCATCGACCAGCTGATCAGCGGTCTGCGTGCGCGCCTGCGCATGGAGCCGGACTGTGAAATCACCATGGAGGCCAATCCCGGTACCTTCGAGAAAGACCGCTTCCGGGCCTTTCGCCATGCCGGCATCAGCCGCCTGTCGATCGGGGTGCAGAGCTTCGACGACCGCTTTCTGAGCGCCATCGGCCGTGTGCACAGCGGCGACCAGGCGCGCGCGGCGGTGGAGGAGGCGGCGGGTGCCTTCGAGACCTTCAACCTGGACATCATGTATGCGCTGCCCGGCCAGACCGAGCTGGATCTGGTGCGCGATCTGGAAGCGGCGCTGTCCTTCAAGCCGCCGCACATCTCCATCTACCACCTGACCATCGAGCCCAACACCTACTTCGCCAAGTACCCGCCGCAGGTGCCCGAGGACGATGCCGCCTACGACATGCTGGACCGCATCACCGCCATGACCGGTGCAGCGGGCATGCAGCGCTACGAAATCTCCGCCTATGCGCGCGACGGCCACCAGTGTTTCCACAACACCAACTACTGGCAGTTCGGCGACTACCTGGGGATTGGCGCGGGCGCGCACGGCAAGCTCAGCTTTGCCCACCGCATTGTGCGCCAGGTGAAGATCCGGGACCCGCAGCGCTATATGGACGCCGCGCTGGCCGGCCATGCACTGGCCAGCGACACCGATGTGCGGCGCAAAGACCTGCCGTTCGAATACATGCTCAACGCCCTGCGCCTGCGCAGCGGCTTTGCGGTGCAGGACTATCTGGACCGCACCGGTCTGCCCATCAGCACCATCCGCAGCGCACTGGACGAGGCCGAGCGCAAAGGCCTGATCACCCAGTCCCTGGGCCGTGTGACGCCCACCGAGCGCGGGTTCGACTTCTTGAGCGACCTGCAGGAGCTGTTTCTGGCGCCAGAGTGAAGGGCGGGCCGGCGGGCTTCTGGCCTGCGGGGCGGCCTGTGGCGGCGGCCGCCGTGCAGGACGGGGCATGGCGCACCCGCCGCGGCAGTCGACGGCCGCAATAAAAAACCGGCCAGAGGCCGGTGTGGGCGGTAACGGCCGTGCGGCCGGGGCGGTCAGCCCTTACTTGGATGCCTTGCGCGCATCGTCCACGGCTTCTTTCACATCGCCCACTTTCTTCTGGGCGGCGCCTTCCACCTGCTTGGCCAGTCCCTTGGCCTGTTGCTCGGGGCTGTCGATCAGCTCGCCGGCTTTTTGCTGCACCTTGCCTGCAGCTTCCTTCAGCGCACCTTTGACTTGGTCGGTATTCATACGGGGATTCCTCTCGTGAACATGCGGTCAGGTGGCGACGGACGGCTTCCGTGCCTGGGGCTACCTTAGGTCACAGGGAAAAACCCGAAGGCCGGTCTGCGCCGTAGCGGACCGTGGGGCTGCACCTACGGCTGTAGGTCGGTCGGCTGCGGTAACAGGCGGGAGTGCCTGTCAGACAGTCCGGTGATCGGCTGTGCGCTTCAGCCGCAACTGGCCGTGGTGAAACGGCCGGTGGCATCTACCAGCAGGTTCAGGCGTTCGGCATTGAATTCCAGCGTGGTGGCCTGACCGGGGCGCAGCACACGGGCCATCAGCGCGCCGGAGCGGCGGCGTGCTTCTTCCACATGCTGCACGGTGTTGGTCTTGCCCACGGCCCACTGGGCGGCCGCAGCGTCACAGCGTTGCAGCGGCTGGGCCGGCGCGCCCGGATTGCCGTGACCAGGGCCACCCGAACCCATGCCTGCACAACCGGTCAGCGCAGCCACCAGCGGAATACCCATCCAAAGCACAGTACGCATAGATCAACCTCTCTCAAAACAATAGCATGCACCATACCAGCAGCCTTTGGTAGGCGGAAGGCTACACATGCAAGTAATTGTCACGAAAGGCGGCCGTGTGTCCACCTCCGCCGGTGCCGGCATGGCGGAATCAGTCGGGCAAGTGGCGGAAGACCTGGGCTTCCAGCTTCATGCCCTGGATCTTGCTGGCTGCGGCCTCGGCCTGGGCGCGGCTGTCGAACGGGCCCACGCGGATGCGGGTGACCTCGCCCTGGCGTGATTCCAGCAACTGGGTGAAGACCGGCTGGCCGGCTTCACGCAAACGGCGGGTCACGCGCTGGGCGTTGTCTGCCTGGGCGTAGAGGCCGCTGTTCAGGTAGTACTTGCGGGGCTGCAACACGGTCTTTCCGGCGGCGGCGTGTTTGCTGTCGGGCTTGTCGGCCTGGTCCGCTTTGTTCGCTTTGTCCACTTTGCCGGGGGCCTTGTCGGTCTTGCTGCCGGCCTTGTCCTTGGTGCGCTCGTTCGGGGTGGCGGGGCTGGCGTGGTCGGCCTTGTCCGTGGAGGGGGTCTTGGCGGAAGCCGGTGCTGCGGGCACCGGCGCCGGCTTGGCGCTCTCAGGCAATGCCGCCAGGGCTGGCGCTGCGGAAGCGGTCACGGCCGCAACGCTGGAGGCCGCCAGGGCCGAGGGGACCACCGCAGCCGCGGGAGCGCCGGGGGCGGCGGAACCGGTCTGACCGGGCTGTTCCAGTGGGGACAGCGGAGCGGGGTTGCCGGCTGCAGGGTCGGATGCAGGGGGGCTGTCCGGCGCAGCGGGCGCGGTCTCTGCCGCAGCAGGGGGCGCCGGGGGCGTGTCTGTGGCCGGGGTGGGTGCCAGGGCCGCCAGGGCACGGGCGGTGTCCTGCTGGGTGGGGCCGGTGTGGACGGGGCCTGCGGGCGTGGACAGGGTGCTCAGCCCCCAGACCAGGCCGGCCACCAAGAGGGCGCTCAGCGCATGGCCGGTGGTGGCCCATTGCAGGCGGATGGGGGTGGGGGCCTGGGTTTCCAGCAGGGCCATGGCCTCGCCCAGGGTGCGCGACCGGGTCAGTGCCTGCATGGTGCGCTCGCGCACCGCGCGGTGGTAGAGGGCATTGCCTCCCAGGCCGGGCAGCAGCACGGCCAGCAGCACCAGCAACAGGGCCAGTGCCAGGGCCGCAGGGCGGGGCAGCAACTGGTTCAGGCCCAGGGTCCACCACAGTGCCACCACCGCCAGCAGCACGCCGGCGTACACGGCGGCATAGCGCCACAGACCGCGCAAGGCCATCCAGCCCAGGGTGCAGCAGCCGGCTGCCCAGTTCCAGCTGGGCAGGGGTTTGCCGAGCGCGTCAAAGCGCTCGAACTGTCGCTGATAGTAGGCCGTCTGCAGCGGGCCGATGGCCGCCTGGTAGAGGCGGGGCATCAGCGGGTTGTCGGCTGACAGGACTGGGGGTGCGTGGTGCTCCGAAGACATGCGTCGAATTGTGTCATGCAGGGGCCGCTTCCCACGCATCTCTGGCACAGCGTGGCATGGCCGCATCGCTTGTGGGGGCGCGCCGGTCCGCAAAACCGGGTGGGGCAGCAGTGGACCAACATGGAAAATGCGCGGTGCAAAGCGACACGTTTGCAAACAAATGTTGCGCATGTCCCATGGCCGCGGCCTGCCGCCCCGCAGGTGGGACGGTGTCCCGCAGACGGTCACTGTGCTTCCGAGCCAATGTGGGCGCGGGCTGGCGGCCTATTTAGCTGAATTGCTATGTATTGCAGAGCGACTGGTGCGTGCTGTGCGGTCGGCCATGGCCCCGGGGTCATTTGCTGCAGGGCAACATGCAGCGCGCCTACACTGGCGCCTTTCGCACGCGGGCCGGGCTTTTGCGCGGTGCGCCGTGGCAGGCCAAGAGGCCTGCAGTTTTGTACCGTCAGACCGTTTTCATGCAGCAGCAAGCAACAGGGTACGCATGGCAGTTCTTCCGCGCCGGCGGGGTAGAGCAGGTGGCCATCCGTACCGGACAAGATATCGCGAACATCGCTTCGCTGGACCAGAAACTGTGGGTGGCCCTGGCCTGTCCCACCCGGGGGATCGAATTCGACCCCGCCACCCTGGACTTGATCGACAAGGACCACGACGGCCGTATCCGCGCACCCGAATTGATCGAAGCCTGCCAGTGGGCCGTGGCCCAGGTGCGCCACCCCGATGTACTGACCAGCGGCAGCGATGTGCTGCAGCTGAGCAACCTGGACACCGAGGGCGTATCCGGCGCCGCCTTGTACGCCGAGGCCCAGCGCATCCTGCGCCTGCTGGGGCGCGAAGGCGCCTCCACCGTGACCCTGGCTGATGTGCGGGAGCGCCTGACCATGCTCAACGCCCTGGCCTTCAACGGCGACGGGCTGCTGAACCCGGTCAAGCTGCCCGAGAACGATGCCCGCAAGGCCCTGGTGCAGCGCATCATGGATCTGTATGGCAGCGCCGTGGGGGTGGATGGTGAGCCCGGCATGGGCCGGGCCCAGCTGGATGCCTTTTTTGCCGATGTGCGTGCCATCCATGCCTGGCACGCCCAGGCCGGGCAGCACCACTGCGTGCTGGCATCGCAGGCGCAGGCGGTGGCCGCCGCACAGGCACTGACGGCCATCCAGGCCAAGGTGGAAGACTTCTTCGCCCGCTGCCAGCTGGCCGCCTTCGACGCCCGGGCGCTGGCGCCGCTCAGCCCCAGCGTGGAAGGCTATGCCCTGCTGGGGGCGCAGCAGCTGTCGCTGGCGTCCCAGGCCATTGCCGATCTGCCGCTGGCACCCATCAGCGCCGACTGTGTGCTGCCGCTGGCTGAGGGTGTGAATCCCGCCTGGGCCGACGCGCTGCACGCGTTGCGCACCCACGCGGTGGCGCCGGTGCTGGGCGATGATGTGCAGGTGCTGACGGCGTCGCAGTGGGCCGCGCTGAAGACCCAACTGGCACCATGCCAGGCCTGGCTGGCAGCGTTTCCAGCCTCCCCGCTGGGCGCCATGGACGCTGCAGAAGCCCAGGCCTTGCTGGACAGTGGTGAAGAAGCTGCGCTGCAGGCCCTGATTGCCCACGATACCGAAGAGAAAAGCCATGGCGAACAGGCCACTGCACTGGAAAAGCTGATCCGCCTGCAGCGTGACCTGCTGCGCCTGCTGAACAACTTTGTCTCGTTCGCCGACTTCTACAACCGGGGTGAAGCGGCCGCCTTCCAGGCCGGCACGCTGTTCCTGGACGGCCGCAGCTGCGATCTGACGGTGGACGTGGCCGACCCCGGCGCCCACGCCACGCTGGCCGGGCTGGCCAAGGTCTATCTGGCCTACTGCGAATGCCGCCGGGGCACGGACAAGCGCCACATCGTGGCCGCGTTCACCGCCGGGGATGTGGACTATCTGATGGTGGGCCGCAACGGCGTGTTCTATGACCGTACGGGCCAGGACTGGGATGCCACCATCACCAAGATCATCGAGAACCCCACCAGCATCGGCCAGGCCTTCTTCTCGCCGTACAAGAAGTTTCTGCGCATGGTCG
The DNA here is from genome assembly GCF_019218715.1 of Comamonas sp. CMM03. Lineage (NCBI taxonomy): Bacteria > Pseudomonadati > Pseudomonadota > Betaproteobacteria > Burkholderiales > Comamonadaceae > Comamonas > Comamonas sp. CMM03. The sequence goes on from NZ_JAHUXB010000004.1 coordinate 315,393, forward strand.
AAGAGCAGGTCGCCAAGCGCGCTGCCGCCAAGCAGGAGACCGTGACGTCGGGGATGGACAGCACGGCGGGCAAGCTGGTCGACATGGCCAAGCCGGCAGCTGCTGCTGCGCCGCAGGCTGCCGCGCGCAAGACCGATGTTGGCACGGTGGCGGCCATCGGCGTGGCGCTGGGCTCTATCAGCGCCGTCATGGTGGGCATCTTCGGCAAGTTCATCGAACTGGGCCCGTGGATTCCCGTGGCGCTGCTGGGCATCATCCTGGCGATTTCCGGCCCCAGCATGCTGATTGCCTGGCTCAAGCTGCGCCAGCGCAGCCTGGGACCGATCTTGGACGCCAGCGGCTGGGCCATCAACGGCCGCATGAACATCAACCTGCGCCTGGGGGGCATGCTGTCGCAGACCGCCAAGCGCCCGGCTTCCGCCACGCTGCGCATGGGAGACCCCTATGCTGACGGCCACAAGGGCCGCTGGGCCACCGGCGGCGCGCTGGCGGTGGTCCTGCTGCTGGCACTGTGCTGGCGCATGCAGTGGCTGGATGCGGTGCTGCCGACCGACTGGCAGCATGGCGCTCCGGCGGCGATCGCCCAGGGGTCTGTGGCGAATGCCGCGGATGCAACGAGCGCGGGAGATACGGTCCGCGACCACTGACCACACCCACACGTCCCCGCGCCCCCGCAACGTGACCCAGCCCCTTCGTGCACAGCGAAGGGGCTTTTTTGTGGCCGCATGGGCCGGGGCGTGCTGCGCCAGACCAGCGCCGGGTGATCCGGCCGCGTGGGGTGCCCGGGGCGCGATCTTCAGTGGGGAAAAGAGGGACTAGCGCTGCGCGCCTGCCGGGGCTGCCGGGGCGTAGAGGTGCAGAAAGGCCTCGACCCCCCGGTCGGCACAGGCATCCAGCTCGGCGGGGGCGGGCAGCGGCAGGTGCTGGAACAGGAAGCGCTCCAGCAGCTCGGCCTCCAGCAAGGCCAGCAGATGGCGTGTGGCCAGCTCGGCCGGGGCGCTGCGCAATGCGCCGCGGTCCATGGCCTGCTGCAGAAAGCCGCTGATCAGGGCATGGCCCCGGCGCGGGCCCTGGTCGTAGCAGCGGGCCCCTACCTGGGAGCGCTCGCCCTCGGCCACCAGCAGGCGGCGCACGGCCGTGACCTCGGGGGCATAAAGCAAGGCCAGAAAGCGCCGGCCAAAGGTGCGCAAGGCGGCCGGCAGGTCCTGGCTGTCGGCCTGCAGGGCCAGCATGGTGTTCTGAAAGTCGGCCTCCGAGGCCTGGAACATCACTTCCACAAACAGCGCTTCCTTGGACGGGAAGTAGTTGTAGATGGTGGCTTTGGAGCCGCCCAGCCGGGCGCAGATCTCGGACATGGAGGTGCGCTCGAAGCCCAGTTCGCCAAAGGTGGCTGCAGCCACATCCAGGATGGCTTGCCGCTTTTCTTCCGTTTTCGTCCGCATGTGCGCGCAATGTCCTCGGGTTGGTGTGTTGTCTTTCAGTGTAGCGCTTGGATGGGAGGCGGTTCAGAATCTATACTGTACCGTACAGTTCATTAATAAAGTATTCCATGAGAACATGCAAAGCTTGTGCGCCTGGGGCAGCCCGTCCCGTGCGCACCGCCTGGCTGGCACTGGGCCTGCCGGTGCTGCTGACCGCCTGCGCCCAGCTGCCCGACTGGCAGGGCAAGGCGGTGCTGCAACAGCCCGTCCCGCAGACGCTGCAGGCGGCGGCCGGTGCCCCGCAGGTGGCCTGGCCGCAAGACCGGTGGTGGCTGCGTTACGGCGACAGCCAGCTGGACAGCCTGATCGCCGAAGCACTGGAGCACGCACCCGACATGGCCGCCGCAGCCGCCCGCGTGCGCCAGGCCCAGGCGCTGCTGGGCGTGAGCGAGGCGGCCACGGCGCCACAGCTGTCGGCCAACGCCAGTGCCAGCGGCGACAAGTTCAGCTACCACTATCTGACCCCTTCTTCCATGGTGCCGCGCGGTCTGAACGATGTCGGTCGCGCCACGCTGGACCTGGGCTGGTCGCTGGACCTGTGGGGCCGACACCGTGCCGCCGTGGCCGCTGCCTCTGGCGAGCTGCAGGCGCGCCAGGCCGATGCGGCCCAGGCCCGTCTGGTGCTGGCCAGCAGCGTGGCGGCGGCCTACGCCGATCTGGTGCGCCTCACGGTGACCGAGCAGACCCTGGCGCAATCGCTGCAGGTGCGCACCACCACGGCCCGGCTGTTTGCCGAACGTTTTGCCCATGGACTGGAAAACCAGGGTGGCGTGCACAGTGCCAACGCTCGGCAGGCGGCAGCCCGGGCCGAATGGCTGCAGGCCCAGGAGCAGCTGGCGCTGCAGCGCCACCGCATTGCCGCGTTGATGGGGGCAGCGCCCGACCGGGGGGCCGCCATCACCATCCCGGCTTCCACCTTGCAGCAGCCCTGGCAGCAGCAATGGGCCTTGCCGGACCAGTTGCCGGCCAGCCTGCTGGGCCGCCGCCCCGATGTGGTGGCGGCACGCCTGCAAGCCCAGTCCCTGGAGTCGCGCGTGGCCGCCAAGCAGGCCGAGTTCTACCCGGACGTGAACCTGAGCGCCTTCATCGGGGTGCAGTCCCTGGGCCTGGACATGCTGACCAAGGGCGGCTCCAGCATGGCCAGCGTGGGCCCGGCCATCAGCCTGCCGCTTTTCAACGGCGGCCGTCTGCGCTCCGAGCTGGGCGCTGCGCGTGCCCAGTACGACGAGGCGGTGGCCCTGTACCAGAACACGCTCAACCACGCGCTGCAGGAAGTGGCGGACAACGCCGTGAGCCAGCGGGCGCTGCAGCAGCAGCTGCAGGCCATGGAGCAGGCTGTGCACGCCGCCACCGAAGCCCACCGCGTGGCCCGCAACCGCTACGAAGGAGGGTTGGCCACGCACCTGGATGTGCTGTCGGCCGAAGACCAGTTGCTGGCCAGCGTGCGCCAGCTGGTGGATGTGCAGGCCCGTGCGCTGTCGCTGGACATTGCGCTGCACCGCGCGCTGGGCGGTGGCTGGCAGGAAGCCCCGTCGCCACAGACCGCCCAATCCTCTGCGGCCCCGGTCACCCCCCGCATTCCTCCGGCGTGATGTGCGCCTGCGGCACCCGAATTCCCTGAATTTCCCAAATTGATTCTGCGAGAGCTTTTATGACTGACAACGCTTCTTCCGTGAGCGCCCATCCCGTGGTGCGCGAGCAGCGCCGCAACAAACTGCTGGCCGGTCTGGCCGGTGCGGTGGTGGTCGCCAGCGTGGCGGGCGGTGGCTACTGGTGGCTGCATGCCTCCCACTTCGTCTCCACCGACAATGCCTATGCGGCGGTGGAGGTGGCCCAGGTCACTCCGTCCGTGGGCGGTACCGTGCTGGAGGTGCTGGTGAAGGACACCCAGGCCGTGCAGCAGGGGGAGGTGCTGGTGCGCATAGACCCCACGGATGCCCGGCTGGCGCTGGCCCAGGCCGAAGCCGAGCTGGCACGCGCCGTGCGCCGCGTCAGAGGCTATGTGGCCAATGACGGCGGCCTGAAGGCCCAGGTGGCCGCCCGCGAGGCGGACCAGAAGAGCGCCGCGGCCCAGCTGACGGCGGCCCAGGCCGATATGGCCCGCGCCACCATCGATCTGCAGCGCCGTGAAGCCCTGGCCCACAGCGGCTCGGTCTCGGGGGACGAACTGACCAACGCCCAGAACGCCTTTGCCGCTGCCAAGGCCCGTCTGGCATCGGCCCAGGCGGCGCAAGCCCAGGCCGAAGCCAACCGCGAAGCCGCCGTGGGCGCCAAGCAGGTGAACGCCACGCTGATCGAAGGCACGACCGCCGAGACCAACCCCGAAGTGCTGCTGGCACTGGCCCGCCGCGACCAGGCCCAGGTGGATCTGGACCGCACCACGGTGCGGGCGCCGGTGACCGGTGTGGTCGCCAAGCGCAGCGTGCAGCTGGGCCAGCGCGTGGCGGCGGGGGCGCCGCTGATGTCGGTGGTGCCGGTGCAGCAGATGTATGTGGATGCCAACTTCAAGGAAGGCCAGCTGGGCAAGGTGCGCGTGGGCCAGAGCGTGGAGTTGCAGGCCGACCTGTATGGCAGCCAGGTGGTCTACCACGGCACCGTGGCCGGCTTGAGCGGGGGCTCGGGGGCGGCGTTTGCCGCCATTCCGGCCCAGAACGCCACCGGCAACTGGATCAAGGTGGTGCAGCGCCTGCCCGTGCGCGTGCAGCTGGACCCGGCCGAGCTGGCCGCCCACCCGCTGCGTGTGGGCCTGTCCATGAACGTGACGGTGGACACCCGCAGCGGCGGTGAGCCGGCAGCCCGCGTGGCGTCCACCACGGCCGCGCAGTGAGCTGCCGATGGCTGAAGCAAACTCTGCGCCGCTGACCATCGGCGGCAAGCCGCTCACCGGCGGCATGCTGTGGCTGGCGGCCCTGGTGCTGGCCGCTGCCAACTTTGTGGCCGTGCTGGACATGACGATCGCCAACGTCTCGGTGCCCAGCATTGCCGGCAACCTGGGCGCCACCACCAGCCAGGGCACCTGGGTGATCACCAGCTACGCCGTGGCCGAGGCCATCAGCGTGCCCCTGACCGGCTGGCTGGCAGCGCGCTTTGGTGCGGTGCGCGTGTTCTCCGTGGCCATGGGCCTGTTCGGTGTGGCGTCGCTGCTGTGCGGGATGGCCAATTCGCTGGGCTTTCTGGTGTTTGCGCGCATCCTGCAAGGCTTTGCCGGCGGCCCGCTGATGCCGCTGTCGCAGACGCTGCTGCTGCGCATCTTTCCGCCGCGCATGGCGCCGGCCGCCATCGGCCTGTGGTCCATGACCACGCTGATTGCGCCGGTGCTGGGGCCGATTGTGGGCGGCTGGATCTGTGACAACTACAGCTGGCACTGGATCTTTCTGATCAACATCCCCGTGGCCATCGGCTGTGCGTTTGCGGCCTGGAACCTGCTCAGGCGCTACGAGCTGGCGCTGCGCCGCAACCCCATCGATACCGTGGGCCTGGGCCTGCTGATCGTCTGGGTGGGCGCATTGCAGCTGATGCTGGACGAAGGCAAGAACCTGGACTGGTTCGCCTCGCCCACCATCGTGGTGCTGGCTGTGGTGGCCGCTGTGGGCTTTGCGGCCTTTCTGATCTGGGAGCTGCATGAAGAGCATCCCATCGTGGACCTGCGCGTGTTCCGTCACCGGGGCTTCACCATGAGTGTGCTGACCATCAGCCTGACGTTTGCGGCCTTTTTTGCCGCGAATGTGTTGACCCCGCTGTGGCTGCAGAGCTTCATGGGCTACACGGCGACCGATTCGGGCATGGTCACGGCGTGGACCGGCCTGTTTGCACTGTGTGTGGCGCCCATGGCGGCCGGCCTGTCAGCCAAGGTGGACCCGCGCCGGCTGATCTTTGCCGGCGTGCTGTGGCTGGGTCTGATGACCTTCTGGCGCACTGTGGCCACCACCGACATGGGCTACTGGGACATTGCGCTGCCGCTGATGTTCATGGGCTTCGGGCTGCCGTTTTTCTTCATCCCCACCACCGGGCTGGCGCTGGCCAGCGTGGAGCCCCAGGAGATGGACAACGCCGCCGGACTGATGAACTTTCTGCGCACGCTCTCGGGCGCCGCTGCGGTGTCGCTGGTGAACACCGCCTGGGAAGATGGCACGACGCGCCAGCACGCCGAGCTGGTCGGGCTGACCGACCGCAGCGGCGAGGTGCTGCAGGGGCTCAGGGCCTCGGGCATGTCGCCGGATGCGGCCCTGTCCGCGCTGGACCAGCTGCTGACCAGCCAGAGCGTGATGCTGGCCACCAACCAGATCATGTTCACCATCGCCATCTGCTTTGTGGTGGGAGCCTGTGTGATCTGGTTGGCCCCCAAGCCCACGCGGGTGGTGGAGCCAGGGGCTGGAGGGCATTGAGCGGCCCCGCCCGTGCACGACCCGTGTCCCTGCGAGCCTGCAGCCGCGGGCCAGGGGGCACGGGGGTGGATTTCCGTGGAACGGACAGCGCCCAGGCGTGGCCAGGGATCCGGGGCCGGGATGTGCCCAGTTGGCGCCTGGTCGACGCCTAGCCGCGCGTGCGCAACGCCTTCTCGATCTTGTTGCGCGGCACGGTGGGCTTGGGGACCTTGAACGGGAACCAGCTGCGCACGTCCTCTTCCACGCCGATACCGTGCATGAAGTTGTAGATGGCTTTCTTCAGCACCGCGCCCAGGGCATCGTGGTCCACGCCGGTGGGGTCGATGAAGGCGATGTCGTTCTTGGCAAACGTCACCTCGGGCAGCGGCACCAGCTGCACGCCATATTCCACCGGGTTCAGGCCCACGGGCGAGTGCACCGTGCAGGCAAAGCGGTGGAAGAAGCCGCTCTGGATGCAGCCGTTCTCGAACAGCTGGCGCACATATTCCAGCGCGTCCACTGTGTCCTGGACGGTCTGCGTGGGAAAGCCGTACATCAGGTAGGCGTGCACCAGGATCCCGGCCTCGCTGAAGGCCTTGGTCACGCGCGCCACCTGCTCCACGGACACGCCTTTTTTCATCAGGTCCAGCAGCCGGTCGGAGGCCACCTCCAGACCGCCCGAGACCGCAATGCAGCCGCTGTCGGCCAGCAACTGCGTCAGCTCGGGGCTGAAGGTCTTCTCGAAGCGGATATTGCCCCACCAGCTGATGTCGCTGCCGCGCTCGATCAGCTCGGTAGCCAGGGCCTTGAGCGCCTTGGGGGGTGCCGCTTCGTCCACAAAGTGAAAGCCGGTCTGCCCGGTCTCGGCCACGATGGCGTCGATGCGGTTGGCCAGCTCCACGGCGCTGGCGCCTTCGTAGCGGCCGATGTAGTCCAGGCTCACATCGCAGAAGCTGCACTTCTTCCAGTAGCAGCCATGGGCAATCGTCAGCTTGTTCCAGCGCCCGTCGCTCCACAGCCGGTGCATGGGGTTGAGCATGTCCAGCAGCGACAGGTAGTCGTGGATGGGCAGGCCGTCCCAGGTGGGCGTGCCCACTTCGGCAAAGGCGATGTCGGCTTCCATCATGTTGATGTACTGCACGGCACCGGCATCGTTGCGCACATAGGTGCGCACCAGGCGCGAGCGGCCGCGCTCGCCGCGCAGGTGTTCCAGCAGGGCCAGCAGCGGGCGCTCGCCCGCGTCCAGCGTGACGAAGTCGAAGTGGTCGAACACGCGCGGCTCGGTCAGCTCGCGCAGCTCGGTGTTCACGAAGCCGCCGCCCAGCACCGTGGTGATGTGGGGAAACTCGGCCTTGATGGTCTGGGCAATGCGAAATGCCGCATACACCGAGCCGGGAAAGGGCACGGACAGCAGCACCACCGTGGGCCGCTGGCGCCAGATGGCCTTGCGCGTCAGCTCGGCCAGGGTCTCGTCCACCAGGGTCTGGGGTGCGGCCAGGGCCTGGGCCAGCGGCTCGAAGGTGGGCTGGCTGCCGGCCAGCGATTCGGCATAACGCACAAATTCGAAGCGCTCGTCGGCCGCGTCGCGCAGCACATCGGCCAGGTCGTTCAGGTACAGCGTGGCCAGGTGCTTGGCACGGTCGGCCTGGCCCAGGGCGCCAAAGGCCCAGCCCAGCGGGTCGCCGCTGCCGTCATCGAGGTAATGCTCCAGCGCCGCAAAGCGCGGCCCTTCGGGCAGCCAGCCACGGCCGACGATGCGGTGGCTGAGCGTGCTGTCCTTGCCCTGCAGATAGGCAATCACCTTGTTGATGGTGGCCAGGTACTGGTCGCGCTGACCCATGAAGCTTTGCACGGCGGGGCTGAAGGCACGGTCGGGGTCGGCGTCGTACTGGGCCTGCACCAGATCGATCACCTGCTGCAGCCCGTCCCTGGACAGCAGCTGCAGCACCAGGGCTAGCGCCAGGTCTTCCTGCACCGCATCCACGCCGCGCCCACGCAGAAAGCCCGTCAGGTAGGCGGTGGACGGGTAGGGCGTGTTGAGCTGCGTCATCGGCGGGATGAGTGACAGCACACGGACAGGAACGGGCGTGGTCATGGGGCAGAAAGGGCAAAAAAGAGGGCAGGGCAGTGCCCGGGCCAGGCCCGCATTGTCCCAGCATGGGGCCGGGGCTGCAGGGGCGGGGGCTTGGCGCCGTGGCCGGCGGCGAAGGATGCCATCGCCACACGCGGGATCAGAGGGGTGGACGGGGCACACCACGCGCCGGCATGCTGCTCCTAAAATGCAAGTTGCCTGTGCGCATGGTGCGCCGGCCTGACCTGCCTGTGCAGCACTGCCCGGCCGGAGCCCCTGGCCTCCGACCCGCGCGCGACAGGGCTGCACACCGCCGGTGGGGCGGCTTTTTATTTGTGAAAGAGGGTGGACGCCGATGTCCTCCTTGCCCGGGGGCGCGGCCCCCGCTTCGGCCGGTACTGCCGGTATGGCGTCGCGTTCGGCCTTGCTGGGCATTGCCCTCACGCTGTCGGCCTGTGCGCTGTTCGCTCTGCTGGACAGTGCCACCAAATATGCGGGCCTGATGTTGCCCATGCTGCTGGTGCTGTGGCTGCGCTTTCTGGCGCAGGCGCTGGTGACCACGGCCTTGGTGCTGCCCCGGCACGGCCTGGCGGCGCTGCGCACGGCGCACCCCAGGTTTCAGGCCAGCCGGGCCCTGTTCGGGATTTCCACCTCGATCTGTGCCTTCTTCTGCATCCAGAGCATGCCGCTGGGCAACTTCACGGCGATCTGGTCGGCCTGCCCCTTGCTGGTGGTGGTGGCGTCGGCCTGGCTGTACCAGGAGAAGGTCAGCCCCGTGCGCTGGCTGCTGCTGGCGGCGGGCCTGGCCTGCGTGATCGTCATCGTGCGGCCGGAACGCAGCGACCAGGCCCTGGGCTGGCAGGCATTGCTGCCGGTGGGCTTGCTGGTCAGCGGCTCCGGTTACCTGCTGCTGGGCAGCCGCTTGGCGCGGCTGGACGCGCCGCACACCACGCAGCTGTATTCCACCTGGCTGCCCATGCTGCTGACCACGCCGTTTCTGCCCTGGTTCTGGCAGGCCGTGGAAGGCTGGCAGCTGTGGCTGGCGGTGGCGGCCATGGGGCTGTGCAGCGGCGTGGGGCATTTGATGCTGCTGCAGGCCTATACGCACGCCACGCCGTCGGTGATCTCGCCCTTTCTGTACAGCCAGATCGGTTTTGCCATGGGCGTGGGCTGGCTGTTGTTTGGCCAGGTGCCCGATGCGCAGTCGCTGCTGGGCATGGCCGGCGTGGTGCTGTGCGGCATCTGCAGCATGTGGTTGAGTGTGCGCGGGCGGGCGTGAGTCGCCCGTCTGCGCATGTGGCTGTCCTGCGGGCAGCTGCACAGGAACAGCGGGCGCAGTAAGGTGCGCCCTGTATGGAATGAGAGAGCAGCGAGTGCGTCAAGACGATTTTTCCCCTTCCCCTCCTCCCCGCAGTGCGACAGCCCCCGTGGTGGCCGATGGCCTGCCATTGCCGCAGCGGCACATCGCCATGGCCGTGATCCTGTTGGGCCTGGTGCTGTGCGTGATGGACAGCACCATGATGAACATGGCCTTGCCCCAGGTGGCGCGCCAATGGCAGGTGGACCCGGCGCAGACGCTGTGGGTGGTGAATGCCAACCAGATCGCTTCCCTGGTGCTGCTGCTGCCGCTGGCCGCGCTGGGCGACCGCATGGGCTATCGCCGTGTCTACCTGGGGGGCATGGTGATCTTTGGCCTGGCCAGTGTGGGCGCGCTGCTGGCGCCTTCGCTGCCCTGGCTGATCGTGGCGCGTGCGCTGCAGGGCCTGGGCGCGGCCGGGGTGTTGAGCGTCAACGCCTCGCTGGTGCGGCTGATCTACCCGCGTGCCCAGCTTGGCAAGGGCATGGCGCTCAACTCCCTGACGGTGGCCCTGTCGTTTGTGGCCGGCCCGGCCGTGGCGGCGGCAGTGATTTCGCTGGGCGACTGGCGCTGGCTGTTTGCCCTGCACCTGCCACTGGCCCTGGCCATCAGCTGGCTGGGCACACGCTCGCTGCCGCAACCGGTGCCGCAGGCCGCCGCCGCACAGCAGCCGCTGTCCTGGCTGGACGGCGTGCTGAACATCGTGATGTTTGCCAGCCTGTTCCTGGGTGTGGACCGGCTCAGCCACCTGCAGCCCGGCGGCAGCCTGTGGCCGGCCGCGCTGTGGCTGGGGCTGGGGGTGGGCGTGGGCGCCTGGTATCTGCGGCGCCAGCGCCGCCTGAGCGCGCCGATGTTTCCGCTGGATCTGCTGCGTATCCCGGTGTTTGCGCTGTCCATGTGCGCTTCCATCACGGCGTTCTGTGCCCAGACCATGGCATTTCTGGCCCTGCCGTTCCTGTTGATTGAGGCGCGCGGCTTGCCCACGGGGCAGGCCGGGCTGCTGATCAGCGCCTGGCCGCTGGCCCTGGCCATCTCCGCGCCCTGGGTGGGGCGGATGATCGGCCGCTGGCCGGCGGGCCGCCTGGGCGCCGTGGGCATGGCGCTGTTTGCCCTGGGGCTGTGGGCACTGGCGCTGCTGCCGCAGGATGCGTCGAACTGGAATGTGGTGTGGCGCATGGCGCTGTGCGGTATGGGCTTCGCCTTCTTCCAGTCGCCGAACAATTTCACCATCGTCACATCGGCGCCGCTGCACCGCAGCGGTGCGGCCAGCGGCATGCTGGGCGCCGCCCGCCATGTGGGCCAGGGCCTGGGCGCGGTGCTGCTGGCGGCGGCCTTCTTGGTGTGGAACCGTGAGCCCGGCCAGGCCGAGCAGTACGCGCTGCTGCTGTCCGGGTGCTGCGCGGTGCTGGCCGGCTGCTTCAGCGTGCTGCGCAAGGCGCCGGCCAAGGCGTGAGTGCAGGGGGCGGTAGCCACCGGACCGCACATTGCAAAGAATTTGTCGCGAATTTTCTGGAGCGACAAAAAATGCTGCTAGAATTGCAGCTTCTCTAGGGGAGTCGCCAAGCTGGTTAAGGCACCGGATTTTGATTCCGGCATGCGAAGGTTCGAATCCTTCTTCCCCTGCCAAGATCTGCAAACCCCGACTGCGCAAGCAGTCGGGGTTTTGCTTTTTCTGCCGGCCAATCGATCGGCGTTTCTGCGCGTGCTGTGGGTTCCGTCTGGCAGTACCGAAGGCCCCCAACCGCAACGCCCTTGCAGGGCAAGGGCGTCATTCGCAGATCCGCCGGCGCGGGCACCGGCGTGGCGCGGTCAGTGGCCGTGTGCGGCGTTCGGGTCCGAGACCCCGGAGTACACCCCGGGCTCTGCCTGGCCGCTCACCTCCAGAATGCCGACCAGACCCTTGCCGGTGCGTGACAGCGCATGGTCCACCAGCAGGTAGTTGCCGGGCACCTGCGGGGTCAGCTCGACGATGGCGGCACCTCCCGGTGGCACCACCGTGGTCTGCACGTTGTGCTTGATGGCGGTGAGCGAGGCTTCGTCATACACCTTGTCAAACACTTCGCCGATCACGTGGAAAGACGAGATCTTGTTGGGTCCGCCCACGCCGAAGTAGATGCGCACCTTCTCTCCCACCTTGGCCTTGAGCTTGTGCTCCTTGGTCAGCGCCCCCACGGCGCCGTTGAACACGTAGTACTGCGGCAATTCCGCGGCCATCTTGTCGAAGTCCACTTCCTGGTGGGTTTTGGCCCCGATGGGACGGGTGGTGTACATCTCGCCCTGCATCACATAGAACTCCTTGTCCACCTGGGGCAGGCCGCCTTCAGGCTCCACCAGAATCATGCCGTACATGCCCGCCATGATGTGGTGGGGCACCAGCGGCGTGGCACAGTGGTACACGTACAGGCCGGGGTTCAGTGCCTTGAAGGTGATGGTCTTTTCCTGGCCGGGCGGCACCTGGGTGTGTTCGCCGCCGCCCAGTCCGCCGTTGACGGCATGCAGGTCGATGGAATGGATCATCTTGCTGCTCTTGGCATTGGCCAGCGTCAGCTCCATGGTGTCGCCTTGCTTCATGCGCAGCATGGGGCCGGGCACCTGCTTGTCGAACGTCCAGTAGGTGAAGGTGGTGCCGTCGTCCAGCTGGCCCACCAGCTCCACGGTCTCGATGCGTTTCTGGTGCTTTTGCGGGCCCGCGGCCTTCACGGCGGGGGGCACGGCACTGGGGTCGGCAGCAATGCTCACGGCACCGGCCAGGGCCGGAGCCATTGCGGCGGCCGGCGTGTACAGGGCTTCGGGACCGGGGGCGTTCTTTTGCACGGCCTTTTCGGCTTCGACCGTGGTGCCTTTGACCTCCAGCTTGCCTTCCATGCCGATCTGGCGGTGGCCGGGGATGGTGCAGTAGTAGCTGAAGGTGCCGGCCTTGGTCACCTGAAAGCGCAGCGTGGCCGGGCCCGTGTCGGCATTCACCTTCTTGGAAACCACATTCAGGCCTTCGACGGCCAGATCGTGCTCGGCACCTTCGCCGCTCTGGAGCACGATCTCCACCGTGTCGCCCACTTCGGCCACGATGGTGGGGTTCACCTGGCCCTTGGCGTTCACATAGACCATCTTGCCGTCGACGATGTTGGTCGTCAGTGCCACTTTGCGCACCTGGGCGGTGGCGGCTTTTTTGGCGGCTGCGGCGGCGGGTGCCGCCTGTGCACTGCCGAGGCTGGGCGCCAGATTCAGTGCCAGGGCGATGGCGAAGGCAACGGGGGTCAGGCAACGTGTCGAGGTCATACGCTTCTCCTTGTAATCCCGGCAATCGGACTGCGGTACCCAGAAATTTGGGCATCGCATCTGCTGCCGTTGAAGGGAATTCTTCGGAGATTCAGAGGACGTCGATTTGCGTTGGATCAAGCGCGAAATGGCGTGGCGCAGGCCAACCACACAAACCGCGTAGGGCCAATAAAAGGAGTGCAATCAGCCTTTTATGCCCAGACGACGCGCCAGTTTGTGCAGATTGCTGCTATCAATCTGCAAGCTCTTGGCGGCGGCGCTCCACACGCCCTGGTGCTGGCCCAGCGCCTGTTCGATCGCGTTGCGCTGCACATGGTCCACCTGCTCGCGCAGGGAGCTGAAGGTGCTGCTCACCTGGCCTGCCGCCGCGCCCGGCAGGGCGGCACCGGGGGCGAGTGCCGGTGCCGACAGCGGCGCGGCCTCCAGGTCCAGCGAGGCCGCGTCCAGGCTGACGATGTCGGTGCGGCGTGCCCCGTAGCTGACGGCCTTGAGCGCGGCGCGGCTGATGACATGCTCCAGCTCACGCACATTCCCGGGCCAGGCATAGCGGCGCATCGCAAGCTGGGCATCGCTGGTCAGGCGCAGGCTGCGCAGGCCCAGGCGGCTGCGGTTGAGTTCCAGAAAACGGCCGGCCAGCAGCAACACATCGTCGCCGCGTTCGCGCAGCGGCGGCACATGCAGGGGGTAGACCGACAGGCGGTGGAACAGGTCGGCGCGGAAGCCGCCGTCGCGCACCTGTTCGTTCAGGGCGCGGTTGGTGGCGGCAATGATGCGCACATCCACCTTGCGCGGCTGGTCGGCGCCCAGGCGCTGGATCTCTCCGTTCTGCAAGGCGCGCAGCAGCTTGGCCTGCACGGGCAGCGTGAGCTCGCCCACCTCGTCCAGAAACAGGGTGCCCTGGTCCGCACTTTCAAACCGCCCGGCGCGGGCGGCCACTGCTCCGGAAAAAGCGCCCCGGGCATGGCCGAAGAGCTCGCTTTCGGCCAGGGTGTCGGGCAAGGCAGCGCAGTTCACATGCACCATGGGCTGCTGGCGCCGGCGTGACAGCTGGTGCAACCGGCGTGCAAACAGCTCCTTGCCCACGCCGGTTTCGCCCAGCAGCAGCACCGGCATATCGGTTTCGGCCACCACGGCCAGTTCCTGTTGCAGCCGCAGGAGAGCAGGGCTTTGGCCCACGATGTCCTGCAGTGCGGCGGGCGTGGCATCGGAAGGCTGGGCGCTGCGCGACAGGCGCAGTGCCCGCACCTCGGACTCCAGGTGCGCCATGCGCACCGTGGCCTCGATCAGCGGCACCCGCGCCTGCAGGCGCTCCTGGGCCTGGTCGTCGAACGTACCGATGTCCAGGGCGTCCAGCGTGATCACCCCCCAGTGCCAGCCTTCGATGGAAATGCCCAGCCCCATGCAGTCGTGCACGGGCAGCGCCTGGCCTGCACGTTCGGTGAGCAGGCCGTCATAGGGGTCGGGCAGGCTGCTGTCGTGGTGAAAGCGTGTGAGTTCGCCGCTGCGGGACAGGATGGTGGCCAGGCGCGGGTGCTGGCTGACGGTGAAGCGCCGGCCCAGGGCTTCCTGCACCAGGCCTGCCGCGGCCACCGGGCGCAGGCATTCGCCTTCCAGCCGCAGCAAGGCCACTGCGCCGCAGTGAAATTCGGCTTGCAGGCTTTCAACCAGCCGTTGCAGGCGCACGGCCTGCGGCAATTCGGTGGAAAGATCGGAAAGGACCAGGGAATCGAGCATGGTGAAAACAACCGGATGGGGTATTTGTGACCGGGCGGGGCGGGGTGCATCCTACCCATGGATGCGCTAACTGCTTGATTCTCAAGGAGGGGGGTACAGGCATGGTTTGCGCTAGCGCAAAGGCATCACCTGTTACCTCAAAGGTTTGCCATGTCTCTCATCCACCAATCCGTCGGCAGCATTGCCAAACAAATCCCCGGCGCCACTGCGGTGTTCCACAAATACGACCTGGATTTCTGCTGCGGCGGTAAGCACAGCCTGGCCCAGGCAGCGCAGGCCAGGCAGGTCGATCCTGCGGTGGTCGAAGCCGAGCTGATGCGTTTGCCGGCCGTGGCCGCACAGGCCGATGCGGAGTCGGCGGCGGTTGCGGCCTGCGATGCCGGCCACAGCGACGTGCTGATCGAGCACATCCTGCAGCGCTACCATGAAGTGCACCGCCAGCAGTTGCCGGAGCTGATCCGCCTGGCCCACCGCGTGGAGCAGGTGCACGGGGACCGCGACGATTGCCCGGTCGGTCTGGCTGCCCATCTGGAAGCCATGTTCCAGGCGCTGCAAAGCCATATGCTGAAGGAAGAAAAAATCCTGTTCCCGCTGCTGCTGGCCCAGCACAACGCCCAGGCCCGGATGCCGATTGCGGTGATGCGCCATGAGCACGACCAGCACGGCGCTGAATTGCAGAAGCTGCTGGATCTGACCGACCACATCACGCCGCCGCGTGCCGCCTGCACCACCTGGCGTGCGCTGTACGGCGGGCTGCGCGAGTTCAAGGAAGACCTGATGCAGCACATCCACTTGGAAAACAATGTGCTGTTCCTGCACACGGAGCAGGCTGTGGCTGCAGCGTGACAGGCGCTGTCGCCTCGGGACAGCTGCGGCGTCTGCGAGACCGGGGCGCTCCAGATGCTCAGGCGATGCGGTGGATAGATGAACCTGGCAACTGCAGGGGCGGGAACAAGGCGCAGACCTGTGGGTCGTGCCCAGGGATGATCTGGTCCGGGCCGTCCGCCAGCTGCCGGATCAGCGCATAGCCGCCCAGCATGTCCTCCAGGCTGTGGATGGCGGGAAACGGGTTCAGCTTTTCCAGGTTCTCGTAGTAGTGCGCGGCGTCGGAGGTCAGCACCACCCAGCCTCTGGCGGTCATCACGCGCACTACCTGCAGGCCGTCGGTGTGGCCGCCGACACGGTGAAACTCGATGCCGGGCGCAAACCGGTGCATGCCATCGACCAGCCGGACATCGCCGGCATACAGGCGCTTGAGCACGACGGAAATATCGTCAAGTGCGAAGAAGTGGTTCTGCTTCGCATCGCACATGCACCTGCCGGTGGCGTAGGCCATCTCGCGCTGCTGCAGCCAGATGCGGGCGTTGCGGAACTGGTTCACATTGCCGGCATGGTCGTAGTGCAAATGGGTGATCGCGACATCGCGGATGTCGTCGGCCGCAATGCCCAGTGCGCCGAGCGCCTGGACCGGCTCCTGCAGAAATGCACGCTGGCGGGCGAGGGCGGAGACCTGGCTGAAGCCGGTGTCCACCAGCAGCAACTGGTCGCCACCGCGCACCAGCCAGACAAAGAAGTCCAGCGGCATCAAGGCATCCGGATCGCCGTCGACGGGGTGCAGAAAATTGCTCTGCCGCACCCGCGCGACGCTGGCGTACCGGATGGCGAGGACCTCATAACGGGGCAGATCGTCTGGCTGCATTCTGCTGGCCGCCTACTTCTTCACCAGAGGGCATTTGCTCTGATCCAGGCTCTCGAACGCCTCCTTGCCCGGCACGGTGTCCTGCACGCTGTAGTAGTCCCAGGGCTTCTTGGATTCCGACGGTGTCTTCACCTTCACCAGCAGCATGTCGTGCACCATCTTGCCGTCGTCGCGCAGCGTGCCGTTCTTGGCAAAGGCATCCTGGATGCGCATGCGCTTCATGGCCTTGATGACGTCGGCGACATCGTCGCTTTGGGCCTGCTCGACCGCCTTCAGGTAGGTGCGGATCGCCGAATACTGGCCTGCCTGCAACGCGGTGGGCATGCGCTTCATTTTCTTCATGAACTTGTCGGCGAACTTGCGCGATTCGTCGTCGTAGTCCCAGTAGAAGGATTCGGCAAACATCATATTGCCCGCGTTCTTGAGCCCCAGCCCATGCACGTCCATGATGCTCATCAGCATGGCCACCGTCGCCTGGCCGCCGGTCCCCAGGCCGAATTCACGGCCTTGCTTGATGGCGTTCTGCAGGTCCAGGCCCGCCGTGGCAATGGCCACCGCATTGGCCTTGCTGCCGTTGGCCTTGACGATGTAGGAGGCAAAGTCGTTGCCGGGGAAGGGGTAGCGTGACGAGCCCACCACGCTGCCCCCCGCGGCTTCGATGAACTTCCTGCCATCGTTTTCCAGCGAGTGCCCGAATGCATAGTCGGCCGTCACGTAGTACCAGGTCTTGAAGCCCTTCTTCACCAGCGATTTGGTGCCCACATTGGCCAAGGCATACGAGTCGTAGACCCAGTGCACATTGTTGGGCGTGCAGTCCTCGTTGCTGATGCGCTGTGCACCAGCCCCTGTGACGATGGACATGCGCCCCTTTTCCTGGGCGATCTTCATTGCGGCCAGGGCCACGGCGCTGTTGCCCAGTTCGGTCACCGCATCCACCTTGTCGCGGTCCAGCCATTCACGGGTCTTGGTCGAGGCGATGTCGGCCTTGTTCTGGTGGTCGGCGGTCACGATCTCGATGGGCATGCCCAGCACCTTGCCGCCGAATTCCTCGACCGCAATTTCGGTGGCAACAATCGAGCCCTTGCCCACGTTGTCCATGAACGGACCGTTGATGTCGGTGAGCACGCCGATCTTGACCACGCCGTCCGAGATCTTCGCGCCCCCGGCTTGCGCGTGGGCTGCGCCGGTGAGCAGTGCGATGGCGGAAAGAACGAGGGCCGTTGGGGGAATGAACTTCATGGTGTGTCTCCTGCGTTGTCTGGCGCGTTGTCTGGCTTGGCGGAGCGGGGTTTCACGGTTGAATCTGCCGGAGCACCGGCATCAGGTGCGCGATGAAGTCGGCGGGGGCCTCGCTCATCGGGAAATGGCCGAGGCCGGGCATGATCGACAGCTGCGCCCCGGCAATGCTCTGGGCAAGGGCCCGGGAGTCATCGGGCGTGCAGGAGTAGTCGTACTCGCCGGTCAGCAGATAGAGCGGGCATTGCGCCGTGTCGATGCGGCCCGCCAGCGCGCGCAGATCGCCTTCGGCCTTGTAGAAGTGGAGATCGCCCTTGAACACCCCGGGCCCGCTTTGCATGTAGTGCCACAGGGTTTCCCAGCGGTCCACCTCCTTGGCGTGCGGGCCGATCAGGCCGGACACGATGCCGGCGCAGACTTCGCCGCCGTGCACATCCGGACGGTGCAGCCATTCCAGGTTGTAGTAGGGCGCGACATGGGCGCCCGATTGCAGGCCGATCAGGGCCTTGAACCGCTCCGGGTGCTGCAGCGCCAGGTGCAGCACCACACGGCCGCCGATGGAGCACCCCATGGCGACGGGGCGGTGAATGTCCAGCGCATCCATCACTCCGAGGATGGAGTCCACATAAAGCTGCGAGGTGAGCTGGTACTCGTGCTGTTCCCAGCCTTCGGGGGGCGAGGACTTGCCGTGGTAGGGCAGATCGAAACAGATCACCTGGAAGCGTTCGGTGATCTCCGGGCAGTTCATCAGGCCGCGGTATTGGCGCGAGTCGCTGCCTGCCGTGTGCAGGCACAGCAAGGGCTGGCCCTGGCCCGCCGTTTCCACATAGATGCGGTTGTTGCGGCCTTGGATGGTGACGTGGACGTAGCCGCCCGAGATGGGTTCCATGTGTTGGCGGTTCATTGCACGATCCCTCCGAGTGACTTGACCAGATCCTTGAAGTACAGGAGATTGCTCATGAACGGATGCTGGTCGCCTTCCAGCCGCAGGTGCTTGAACTTGATCATCGCCATCAGATCGTGAAAGCCCGGTGTGGGCGTGCTGGCGTAGTACCGGCTCCAGGCCTGGGCATCGGCCGCCAGCCGGAACGTCCAGCGCGGCATCACGAAAGGGCCGCTCTGGATGCTTTCTATGCGTCCCTCGTGGATGCGGACCAGCCATTCCTTCTCGCCGCTTTGCAGCAGAAACGTCACATGGACGAATCTGCCGCGGTGGACGAGCCAGTCATTCAGGGGAACAGGGGTGGTGCTCATGGTGCGGCTTTCGTGTCGGCAATCACGCGGTACATCACGGGGTAGTAGTGGTCGGCGAAGCCCGCGTCGATGGATTTCTGCAGCTGCTGCGCGGTCAGCGCGGTGATGGCGTTGTCCAGCTGCACCGTACTGGACAGCTCCAGTGCCAGCTTCAGGTCCTTGAGGGCATAGGCCGTGGAGAACATCTTTTCCGGGAAGACATCCTTGGCCAGGTAGTTGGCTCCGGTGAGATTGAGGGCAAACGAGGCCGCCGACCCCAGACCCAGCGCATGGGCGAGCAGGTCCTTGGACACGCCCGACTTTTCGGCCATGGCAAAGGCTTCGGCCAAGGTGTGCACGGTGTTGAGCAGCACCATGTTGTTGAGGATCTTCACGACCTGCCCGGCGCCGGTCGGGCCGCAGTGCAGCACGTCACTGCCCATGCAGTCGAGATAGGGTTTCACGGCGGCGAACTGCGATTCGCTGGCGCCCACGGTGATCAGCAAGGTGCCGTTGTTGGCGGCTGCCCGGCTGCGGGCCACGGGGGCATCCACCAGGTCGATGCCGGCGGTCCCCAGGGTGGCGGCCAGCTGGCGCGTGCGTTCCACATCGCTGGTGCTCATGTCGACAACGGTCTGGAGCGCACGGGCGTTGGCCACCAGTCCGTCCGGACCGTTGCAGACCGCCTCGACATGCTGGATGGCCGGCAGCGACAGGAACACGATGCGGGCGGTTTCGGCAATCTGCTGCACGCTGCTGGCAATCACGCCATCGTCGGCCAGCGCACGCACGTTGTCGGCGTTGAGGTCGGCAGCCAGCACCGTGCAGCCGGACTTCTGCGCCAGATTGCGGCACATGCCCATGCCCATCACGCCCACGCCGATGAAACCGAGGATGGGTTTGCTGCTCATGCCAGACCTCCCTGGCGCACGCACTTGACCTTGAGGAACTCACGCAGCCCCTCAGTGCCGCCTTCGGAGCCCAGGCCGCTGTCCTTGTAGCCCCCGAACGGGGTCTCGGGCAGCGAGGCCTGCAGCTCGTTGATGCAGACAACGCCGCTTTCGATCTCGTTGGCAAACCGGTGTGCCAACTGCATGTCGTTGGTGAAGGCATAGGCCGCCAGGCCAAAGGGCAGGCTGTTGGCCTCGTGCAATGCCTCGTCCGCATCCTGCACGGGGATCAGCAGCGCCACGGGGCCGAAGGGTTCGATGCGCGAGACATCGGCTTGCTTGTCGCGCACGGCCAGTACCGTGGGCGCGTAGAAGAAGCCCGGCTGGTCCAGGCTCTTGCCGCCGGCCAGCAGCGTGGCCCCGGACTCGACGGCGTTCGCCACCAGCTGGGCAATGGCGCTGCGGCGGCGCTGGTTCTTGAGCGGCCCCATCTGCGCCTTGGCATCAAAGGGATCGAGCACCTGCAGTTTCTGGACATGCTCCACAAACCTGGCGCAGAACGCGTCGTAAATGCGGGCGTGGACCAGAAAGCGCGTGGGCGAGGTGCAGACCTGGCCCGCATTGCGGTACTTGGTGGCCACCGTGGCGGCCGCCACCTTGTCGATGTCCACATCGCTCCAGACGATCACCGGGGCGTGGCCGCCCAGCTCCAGCGTGGCCTTTTTCATCTGCGCGGCGGCCTTGGCCCCCAGTTGCCTGCCCACTTCGGTGCCGCCGGTGAAGGTGATCATGGCGATATCGGGGGCGTTGCAGAGCTGGTCCGCAATCTGCGCCGGGTTGCCGAACACCATGTTGACCAGGCCTGCAGGGGTGCCGGCGCGCTGGCAGGCCTGGGCGATCAGCAGCGCCACGCCGGCGGTCTCTTCCGAGGGTTTGATGACGATGGCGCAACCTGCTGCCAGGGCGGCACTGATCTTGCGCGACGGGGTGATCGCAGGCGCGTTCCAGCCTGCAAAGCCGCCGACCACACCCACCGGTTCCAGCTGCGCAATCTGCTGGATGCCGGGGGTGCGCGCGGGAATCACGCGGCCATACAGGCGGCGGGCTTCTTCGGCGGCCCATTCGAACATTTCGGCCGCGACATCGACTTCCTTCTGCGCTTCGCTGTAGGGCTTGCCGAGCTCGCTGGTGATCTGCGTGGCCAACCGCTCGCGGTCTGCGCGCATCTCCAGTGCGATCTTGCGCAGCAGGTCGGAGCGCTGGACGGCGCCGCTTTTCTTCCACGCGGACTGGGCCTTGCTCGCACTGTCGATGGCGCGGGCCACATCGTCGGATGACGCCATGGTGTAGCTGCCAATCACCTGGCCGGTCGACGGCGAAACCACCTCGAAGACCTCGGTGGACGCGCCCGCGACGAAGCTGCCCTGGATGAACTGTGAATATTGCATGTGTCGGTTCTCGCAGCCCATCAGTCGAGCGTGATGTTGGATTTTTTGATCACGCCCGCCCAGTGCGCCGATTGCTTCTGGATGAAGTCCTTGAACTGCGCAGGCGTTCCGGTGAGCGGGTACTGGTCCAGGGTCAGCAGCCTGGCCTTGACTTCCGGGCTGGTCATGATCTCGTTGACGGCGCTGTTCAGCTTGGTGACCACATCGGCGGGCAGTCCTGCCGGGCCCATCAGGCCGTTCCAGGGTTCTGCGGCAAAGCCGGGCAGCTTGGTCTGGCCGATCACCGGCGTGCCCTTGAGCCCTTTTTCCGGCGCCGAACTGGCCGAGGCCAGAATGCGCAGCTTGCCTGCCTGCACCTGCGGAATGGCCACCACGCCGGCCAGGAAGGCCAGGTCCACACGGCCGGCCGCCAGGTCGATCACCGCTGCGGAATCGCCTTTGTAGGGCACGTGCAGCGTGTTGATGCCGGTGTCACTCTTGAACCATTCGCCCGCCAGGTGGTTGATGGCGCCATTGCCCGCCGATGCGTAGGTCAGCTGATTGCCTTTCTGGCGCGCAAACTGGACCAGATCGTCATAGGTCTTGAACTTGGAGTCCGGCGGAACCGTCAGGTAGTAGGGGTAGCTGGCCACCAGGCCGATGGGGGTGAAGTCCTTGATCGGGTCGAACTGCACGCCTTTTTGCACGTAGGGGATGATGGACAGCGTGCTGCTGCTGCCGATCATCAGCGTGTAGCCGTCGGGGGCTGCCTTCTTCACCTGGTTGGCCGCCACGGCGCCACTGGCGCCGGCCCTGTTGTCGATGATGAAGCTCTGGCCGAACTTCTGGGTGAGCCTTTCGGCCAGGATGCGGGCCACGATGTCGGTGGGGCCGCCGGCGGAGAAGCCGACCGTGATGGTGACCGGTTTTTCCGGGTAGCCTGCCGCCGATGCGAGGGTGGAGAAAGCAAGGCCGGTGGCCGCTGCCGTAGCGAGCACGGCGCGTCGGGTGAAGTTCATTTTTTTGTCTCCTGGATATCGTTGTTGTCGCTGCAGTTTTTTGGTCGCAGTCGTTGTGGGTCCGTTCAGAGCCGGATCTTTTCCACCCCGTTGACCTCGGCCCAGTAGTCGGTCAGGCAGGAGGTGTCCTGTCCGGCCTTGCCGGCGGCCAGCGCCATGCGGAACACGTTCTTGGCGGTATCGCAGACCGGCAGGGCCACCTGCGTGGACGCTCCGGCGCTGGAGGCGAGCGAGATGTCCTTGTAGCCCAGCGCCAGGTCAAAGCCCGGGCTCAGGTCCCCGGCCAGCACCTTCTTGGGCCACTTCTCCTTCAGCTGCCCATTGCTGGCGGTGGTGTTGACCAGCACGTCGAAGGTCTTGGCCGTATCGAGTCCCAGCGACTTGGCCAGCACCAGGGCTTCGGAGTTGATCTGGCAGTAGCACAGCACCATCATGTTGTTGATGATCTTGGTGCGCGTGCCGCTGCCGGCATGGCCGCAGTGGTGGATGGTGGTGCCCATCTGGTAGAGCACCGGCTCCACGGTGGGTAGGTGCTGGGCATCGATGCCCAGCATGAACAGCGACTCGCCGCGGTCGGCATGCATGGCAAGGCGGCCCACGGGGGCGTCACCAAAGACAAAGCCCGCCTGGGTGAACGCGTCGTTCAGCAGATCGACCGTGTCCACATCGATGGTGCTCATGTCGATGTAGATGGCGCCGGGTTGCAGGTTCTGGAGGATGCCGTTCTCGCCCAGCGCCACCTGCTTGACCTGCTTGGGCCCGGGCAGCATGGTGAAGACGATATCCACGCTGCGGCACAGGCTGGCCACATCGGGGGCCACGACCGCACCTTCCGTCCCCAGTTGCTGCGCGGCGCCGGTGTTGATATCGAACACCGTCACGCGTTGCTGGTGCTTCAGCAGGGAACGGGCGAGCGCGAACCCCATCCGGCCAAGGCCGATGAATCCAATATCCATTGTTTTTGTCTCCTGGTTGTTTTGTAAAAATTTATCGGTCTGCCGCTGTTAAAAGGAAGAGAAATAATCTTGGTGATATGAGTTTTTGGTATTTCTAGGAAGAGGCCGGTGTCTCCCTGGAAACAGCGCTGCAGGCACCACCAAGCCGTTGCTCCCTGAAGGGCTGTCCACCCATATGGCATGGCCGCGCCTGCATGCCACCGCCAACACGTCGTTTGCAGGCGCATGTGCGTGGCTAGGAGTGGTCGGGCAGACATCCCGAAGCTGGCGCTGCGGGCGTTGGACGTTGGGCAATGCAGGGAGGGGCTCTCGCTGGCGCTGCCGTGCAGGGGCGGTAGCCCATGGGGTGTCGACTGCCCGCCGTTCTGCCTAGGGCGGACTGGACGCACGGGCCGGTCAGCGCAGCACGAGACAGCAGGTCTTGGTGCGCTGTGATACCGGCCATGCGGTGAACCCCGGTGAAAGGGGGGCGCCCACGGAGAACCGTGGGCCGCCAGCCAGGACGTTGCGGTCAGCCACGGGTGCCGTGGACCAGGAGATGGGCCTGGAGGGGAGCCGCGTACCTTGTGGGACGGCTGCAGCAGTCCGCCAAATCAGGCGGACTGCGTGCTGCGCAGCGCCAGGGTCTGGAGCAGGCCTTGCCGCTGTTCCTCAAACGCCTGGGCTTGGGCCAGCAGCCATTGCTCGATGGCATCCAGCACCCGCGATGGCTGGCGTGCGCGCACAAACATATAGGACGCCTGCGCGGGCACGCGGCACCCGAACAAGGGCACCAGCCGACCTGCCGCCACATCGTCCAGGACCAGGGCGGTACGGCCAAGCGCTACGCCCTGCCCGGCGCAGGCCGCACTTTGCGCCAGCATGGCCAGGTTGTAGGTGCGGCCCAGGGTCCAGTCCGGGGGGGGCAGTCCCATGTGCGCGAACCAATGCGCCCATTCCGCGTGGGTGCTGGCCCCTTCCCACGGGCTGAAATCGTGCAGCAACATAGTCCCCGTCAGTCCCTGGGGCGTTGCCAGTGCCGGGTGTGCGGCCAGAAAAGCCGGGCTGGCCACGGGAACCAGCCATTCGCTGAGCAGTTCGCAGGCGTGCAGATCGGGATAGTTCCCAAGGTCAAAGCGCACCGCTGCGTCCACGCCGTCGCGCAGCATGCGCCCGCGGTCCAGCGCGTGGAACTCGGCCTGTACGCGCAGATCGATCTGCGGGTGTTTCTGGAAGAAGGTCCCCAGCCGGGGCGTGAGCCAGGCCATCGCAAAGGAGGGCGCGCAACTCATCGTCACCGGTTGCCCCTCGCTCTCCTGCCGCAGATCGGCCAGCGTGTTTTCAATGGATTGCAGCGATTCGCGCAGCACCCGGCCCAGCAAGCGCCCCTCAGGCGTCAGCGTCAGCGCGCGCGGTGAGCGCAGCAGCAGCGGGCGGCCCAGCCACTGCTCCAGCTGCTTGACCTGCTGGCTGACGGCGCCCTGGCTCACGCACAGGTCTTCGGCCGCGCGCGTGAAGCTGCCATGCCGTGCTGCCGCGTCAAAGCAGCGCAGCCAGGACAGCAGCGACGGTGAGAGCAGGCGTGTGGAGGTGCTCATTATTAGTATGGTTGAGGTTGCCTTGACTATAAGTGACTTGCATCCAGTCTGGGGCGGGCCAAGAATGGGCGCTTCCCTGTGAAAGACTGCCACGCAATGCCCACCTCCGCCCCCACCCTGATGCGCTTGAAACAATCTCTCCCCTTGCTGTGGCTCAACCCGACGCGTAGTACCGCGGTGGCCGCGCAGGAGGTCGGTCACGCTCTCGCCACCACAGGCTCCGAGAGCCCGGCAGAGAGCCAATACATTAGTCTGGCTGATATTGAAGCCGCCCGGTCGCGCTTCGAGCGCTTTGCGCCGCTGCTGGCCAAGCTGTTTCCCGAACTGGCTGCGTCGGGCGGTGTGATCGAGTCCGCACTGTCCCCCGCGCCTGCTGTGGCGTCGTTGCTGGGCATGGCCCCTGGGCAGGGGCGCGTGCTGATCAAGCAGGACCATGCATTGCCGGTGGCCGGGTCGATCAAGGCGCGCGGCGGGCTGCACGAAGTGCTGGAATTTGCCGAGCGGGTGGCCATTGCCAACGGCCTGCTGCCCAGCCAGCCCAGCGCGGCAGACTATGTCGCGCTCCTGAGCGAGCGCGCACGCGAGGTGTTTGCCCGCCACAGCGTGGCAGTGGGCTCCACCGGCAACCTGGGGCTGAGCATTGGTGTGATCGCCTCGGCCTTGGGCTTCAAGGCGAGCGTGCACATGTCGGCCGATGCCAAGGCCTGGAAGAAGGACCGCTTGCGCCAGCGGGGTGTCGAGGTCGTCGAGCATGCGGGCGACTACGCCCAGGCAGTGGCCCAGGGCCGCGCACAGGCCGCAACCGATCCCCTGGCACATTTTGTCGACGACGAGCGCTCTCTCTCGCTGTTCCTGGGCTATGCGGCCGCCGTCTTCGGCTTGCGCCGCCAGCTGGCAGAGCAGGGCATTGTGGTGGACGCCCAGCACCCGTTGTTCGTGTACCTGCCGTGTGGTGTGGGCGGGGCTCCGGCGGGCATTGCCTTCGGCATCCGCCAGATTCTGGGCCCCCATGCGCACTGCTTCTTTGCCGAGCCGGTGCAGTCGCCCTGCGTGCTGGTGCAGATGATGGATGGCTCCGACGGCCCGCAAGGCCCGCACCCCACGGTGTATGACTACGGGCTGCACAACCGGACCGAGGCCGACGGCCTGGCCGTGCCGCAGGCCTCGCGCCTGGCCAGCGCCGCCATGCGCGAGGTGCTGGGCGGTATCTACACGGTCGAGGATGGGCAGCTCATGCGCTTTGTCTACCAGCTCGAGCAGGCCGAAGGCCTGCGCGTGGAGCCCTCGGCAACCGCCGGCATGGCTGGTCCGTCGATGCTGCTGGGTACGCCCGAAGGGCAACGCTATCTGCAGGAGAGTGGGCTGCAGGCGCATCTGGCACAGTCCACGCATGTGGTCTGGACCACTGGCGGGCTGTTCGTTCCGCCTGCGCAGTACCAGCAGTTCTGGGAGGCCGGGCGCGACCTGCTGGCCCAGCAGCCGTAGGATTCTCTGCCGCATCCTGCGGCGTGCACCTCACTGCCATTTCTTGCCCGTCTCCATTGCCATCGCCATCGCTGACATGTCCATTTTCACTGTGCCTCCCGCAGCCTCCATCGGCGCACCGATTTCCGATATCGACACGCCGGCGTTGCTGCTGGACCTCGATGTCTTCGAGCGCAATCTCGACGACCTGCAGGCCCGCGCCGATGCCGCAGGCATGGCCTTGCGTCCGCATGGCAAGGCGCACAAATGCCCGGCCGTGGCCCTGGCACAGATCGCACGCGGTGCGGTCGGCATCTGCTGCCAGAAGGTGTCCGAAGCGATTCCATTCATAGAAGCCGGGGTGCGTGACATCCACATCAGCAACGAGATTGCCTCCCCCGGCAAGGCACGCCTGCTGGCGCAGCTGGCCCGCCATGCACGCATGAGCGTGTGTGTGGACGATCTGCAGCAGGTCGACTGGCTGGCGGCTGCAGTGCAGGAAGCCGGGGCCGAGCTGACCGTGCTGGTCGAGATCGACATCGGCCATGGCCGCTGCGGTGTGGCCGATCTGGAGTTGATGACCCGTATCGCGGCCCGTATCCAGTCGCTGCCCCGGCTGTCTTTCGGCGGCCTGCAGGCCTACCACGGCACGGTGCAGCATGTCCGCCTGCCGGAGGAACGCCAGCAGATCATCGACGCGGCGAACGCGCGCATCCGCCAGGCCAGGGCGCGCCTGGAAAGCGAGGGACTGCCCTGCGCGGTCGTGACCGGCGGAGGCACCGGGAGTGCCGACATCGACTTCGCCAGCGGCGTCTACACCGAGCTGCAGGCCGGCAGCTACGCCTTCATGGATGTGGACTACAGCCACAACCAGCCGTCCGGCGCGGGCGTGTCCTCTTTCGCGCACAGCCTGTTTCTGGCGACCCGCGTGATGAGCCGTGCCGCAGGCACGCATGCCGTGCTGGATGCAGGCCTGAAATCCATGAGCCTGGAAAGCGGTCTGCCCCAGGTGTGGAATGCGGCCCAGGCCCGGCCCGATGCCGTGCTGGCCTGCACCGGTGTCAGTGACGAGCACTGTACGGTCGGGTGGGGCGCAGAGGCGGCCAGCACAGCCGGAACCACGGCCTTGTCCGCGTTGCCTGCCCTGGGGGAACTGGTGCTGCTGGTGCCAGGGCACGTGGACCCCACGATCAACCTGCACGACAGCCTGATTGGCTACCGGAACGGCGTGGTCGAAACCATCTGGCCCATTGCGGCGCGCGGTCTGAGCCGCTGAACCCTCCTCCTTCAGGGCGCCTCTACGGCATGCTTGGGGGGCGTGTGTGCCGATTCACCGTGGGCGTGCGGACATCCCCTATGGGTGGCCGCACCCGGGGCGAGGCCTGCCGGCGTTCAGCCAAAGCGCGACGGATCGTAGGGCGCAGGGTCCACATACGGTGTCTGGCCGCACATGCGTTCGGCCAGAAGCCGGGCAGACGCGGGACCCAGGGTGAAGCCCTGGTGGCCATGGCCAAAGTGGAACCACAGGCCGCGGTGGCGGGGTGCCGGGCCGATGACGGGCAGCATGTCCGCAGAACACGGGCGGGCACCCAGCCAGGGCTGTGCTTCGACCGGCTGGCCCAGGCCCAGAAGCCGCTCGGCGGCGCGCTCGGCCACGTGCAGCTGCACCGGTGTCGCCGGTGCGCCGGCGCTGGCAAATTCGGCCCCCGTGGTCAGGCGCAGACCGCGTTGCATTGGCGCCAGCACCACACCATGGTCGGTGTCGAGCACAGGCCGGCGCAGCGTTCCGCCACCCTGGTAGTGGCGGTGGTATCCCCGCTTGGCGAAAAGCGGCAGCCGGTAGCCCAGTCGGCGGGTGTGCGCCTCGGCCCAGGGGCCGAGCGCCAGGACGGCTGCCTCGGCCTCCAGCGCCCCGTCACGGGTCTGAACGCGCCAGCCCAGTCCCGTCTGCTGCAGGCTGTCGGCGTCGCCTTCGGCGATCCGGCCACCACGCTGCACGAACAGTGCGGCATAGTGTTCCACCAGCGCTCCCGGATCGGAAATGGTCCAGGGATCCCGCCAATGGATGGCGCCCGCCGGCGTTTCGCGCAGGCCGGGCTCCAGCTGGACCAGGGCCGGTCCGTCCAGTGCGGCCCAATCCAGTCCATGGGCCTGTGCGACCTGGGTGGCATGGCGCAGCGCCGTCTCCAGCAAGGCGGGTTGCCGGTACAACTGCAGCCAGCCTTCCTTGCGCACCAGGTGCTGCGCGCCCGCGGCGGCCATCAGCGGCTCGTGTTCGGCAATGCAGTGTGCGATCAGCCGTGCATAGGCGGCGCAGGTGTTCGCGTACGGCGCGGGGGCCGAAGACTGCCAATAGCGCAGCAGGCGGCCTGCCAGGGAGGGCAGGGCCGTCCAGTGCACATGCACGTCATTGCCTTGCCCGGTCGCCACGCGCCACAGTGCCTGCCAGCTGCGTGGGAAGGCGTAGGGCTGCACGGCCTCGCGCTGGATGAAGCCGGCGTTGCCGTACGAGGTTTCGCGCCCCGGCGGGCGGCGGTCCACCAGCACGACCTGGCGGCCGCGCTGCTGCAATGCCAGCGCCGTGCTGACGCCGACCATGCCTGCGCCGAGAACCAGGACTTCGGATGCCATGGTGTGTGTTCCTGTCTGGGGGAGTTCGGGGAAAAGAGGGCGGTCAGCCGCGCAGCGCCGCCACGACCGCAATCTCGATGCGGGCCGGGGCCACCAGTTCGGTGCAGACAGTCGCGCGCACCGGCAGCGGATCGGAGAAGTGGCTGGCGTAGGCGGCATTGAATGCGGCGAAGTCCTCCTTGTGCGTGAGGAAGACGTTGACCGACACCACGTCGGCAAGCGACAGGCCTTCGGTGGCCAGCGTGGTGGCAATGCGCTCCAGCGTCAGGTGCGTCTGCGCCGTGATGCCTTCGGGGATGCTCCCATCGGCGGCAAACGGCATCTCGCCGGACAGGAAGGCCAGGCCGGCGGCCGTGCGGATCTTGGAAAAGGGGAGGGCGGGCATGGTGGACATGGAAGGAACTCCTGGGTGCAAAAAAACGAAAGGCAGAAAGGCGCTGGAAAGGCGCTGAAGCGCACCATTCTGGCGGGCCGCAGTGCCCGCCAGGTCCACCGTGCTGCGCAGAAATCAGAATCGTCGATTGCCGATCCAGCAATTAGGCACCTAGCTCCACCCACCGGCACGCCGCCTTTCACGCGCCGGGCAACCGGCCGTCCGCTGCGTTGTCCACGTCGTCCGCATCGCCGCCGCCGTTGCCATCGGCACGGATGGCTGCCACCAGGTACTGCACAAAGGCGTGCACGGCTTCCTGCAGATTGCGCCCGGCCAGGGTCTGGACTTCCAGATAACGCTCGTTCATCTCGCGGTCGCGCAGCGGCACGGCCCGCACGGCGTTGCCGCCGCGCCGCGTGCGGACCGACAGCTCGCCATAGAACGCCACACCCAGTTCACTGGCGGCGGCGTAGCTGACCAGCGCGTCGGCATGGTTGCTCACCAGCACCTGGCGGTACCGCAGCCCTTGGCGGCTGCAGCTGATGTCGAGCAACTGCCGCAATGTGCTGCTCTTGAGCGGCAGCACCAGCGGGTAGGCCGTCACTTCGCGCAGCGACAGTTGCGGCCGTGAGGCCAGCGGATGCTTTTCTCCCAGCACGGCCATGATGGGGCAGGGGTGGCGCAGCTCCACGCGGATGTCCGGCTCGGGGACCGAGCTGAGGGTGATGCCGATGTCGACCTCGCCATCTCGCACGCGCCGCGCCACATCGCCCTGCGAGCAGACGTCCAGCCGGAACGCAACGCCCTCGTAGCGGCGCTGAAACTGTGCGATCAGCATGGGAATGAAGTCATGGGCAAAGCCTTCAACCGAGGCGATGCGCACCTGCCCCGTGCGCATGCCTCGCAGCGACTGGATTTCGCTGGTGACACGCTCGATGTCCTGCTCGACCCGGCGTGCGTGGGCGGCCAGCAGTTCGCCCGCCGAGTTCGGCACCATACCGCGCGAGCGGCGCTCGAACAGCAAGGTGTCCAGGTCGCTTTCCAGCCGCGCAATCTGGCGGCTGACCGCAGAGGGGGCTACGTTCAAGCGCGTGGCGGCCTCCTTGATGGAACCCGTGCGCACCACTTCCAGGAAATAGCGCACGGCCGCTTCCTGCAGCACCCGGCTGTTGGCTGTGGCAGGACCGATTCCTGCTCCGGTATCTGTTTTCCCCATCGTGCCATCCTTCTCACACGTATGAATTCTATTTTTGGCAATGAAATATTCTAAACATTGCGCTTGTGGCATCGGTTGAGCACTCTTAGCATGAACTCGTATTCAGCACGTCCAGCGCAGCCACGGTGTTTGCGGAGCTATCCGGATCGTTGTTCCTGCGCTGGTGTTTTTCCCTCGTCCCCTTGCCTCACCGAACCTGTCGCTTCATCATGAAATCCATCACCGCTTTCACCCGCTTGGCCGTGGCTTGCTCGTTGAGCCTGGTTGCCGCTGCCCCCGCTCTCGCTGCCGATGCCTACCCATCGAAGCCCGTCACGCTGGTCATCCCGTTCTCGCCTGGCGGCGCCACGGACGTGATCGGCCGCCTGCTGGGCCAGAAGCTCGGTGAAAAACTGGGCCAGCCTGTGATCATCGACAACCGCCCGGGCGCGGGCACCATCATCGGTGCGACGTATGTGGCCAAGGCCCCGGCCGACGGATACACCTTGCTGGTCAGCTCCGGCAGCACCTTCACCGTCAACCCCGCCATCCGCCCCAACCTGCCTTACGACCCGGTCAAGAGTTTCGATCCCATTGGGATTCCTGCACGCACCGGGCTGATCGTGCTGGCCAACAGCGCCGTGCCGGTGAGCGGCGTCAAGCAGTTTGTGGATTACGTCAAGAAGTCCCCTGGCAAATACGCTTTCGGCTCCTTCGGCAGCGGCACGACGGCCCACTTTGCGGGCGAGCTGGTGCTGGCCCGCACCGGGATCGACATGACCCATGTGCCCTACAAGGGCAGCGCACCGGCGATGACAGACCTGATCGGTGGGCAAGTTCCTTTCTCGGTCGATACCGTGGCCGCCGCCATCCCCCAGATCAAGAACGGAAAGATCAAGGCCGTCGCCGTGACCACGGCCAAGCGTTCCTCCCTGCTGCCCGATGTGCCTACCTTCGCCGAGGCCGGTTTCAAGGACATCGACATGGACACATGGCTGATCATCGTTGGCCCCAGGGGCATGCCGGCCAATGTGAAGGCCAAGCTGGAAGCCACGCTGGCGGAAGTTGCGGCCGCCCCCGACGTGCAGGAAAAAATGAAGGCCCAGGGCTTTGACCCCGCCTATGCCAACAGCGCCGCAGCCGCCACCTTGATCCGACAGGAAATGCCTGTGATGAAGAAGCTGGCCGACAGCGCGCACATCACCGCCGATTGATACCGCACCCATCAACCTCGCTGCTGGCCGTCAGCACGCGGGGGGTTTTTGTATCTATACCTATGAGAGAGACATCCATGCACACCGCCCCGTCATCCAGTCCGTCGCTGGTCGAACTGTCTGCCGTCGAACTGCGCCGCCTCATTGGTGCGCGGCAGATTTCGCCGGTTGAACTGCTCGATGCCTGCATCGCCCGCATCGACAGCGTCAACCCTTATGTCAACGCTGTCACCGCGACCTGTTTTGACCGCGCGCGCAGCGAAGCGCATGCCGCCGAAAAGGCCGTGATGGCGGGCGAGCCACTGGGGCTGCTGCATGGCCTGCCGCTGGGCGTGAAGGACCTGGAGCCCACCGAAGGGCTGCTGACCACCTGGGGCTCGCCCATCTACCGCGACCATGTGCCGACCCAGGACATCGAGCTGGTGGCCCGCCTGCGCCGCGCGGGCGCCATCGTGGCCGGCAAGACCAATGTGCCGGAGATGGGCGCAGGTGCCAACTCGCGCAACGATGTCTGGGGTGCGACCGGCAATCCCTTCAACCCCAACCTCAACGCCGGCGGCTCGTCGGGGGGATCAGCAGCGGCACTGGCCTGCGACATGCTGCCGGTGTGCACCGGCTCGGATACCGGTGGTTCCCTGCGCATTCCGGCCGCCAAATGCGGCGTGGTGGGGTTCCGCCCCTCGCCGGGCATCGTTCCCAGCGTGCGCAAGCTGCTGGGCTGGACGCCGCTGTCGGTCGTGGGGCCCATGGGGCGCACGGTGGAAGATGCCTGCCTACAGCTGGCGGCCAGCGCGGGCGTGCATGCCGGTGATCCCTTGAGCTACCCGCTGGATGCCGCTTCTTTTCTGCACCCTGCGCGCACCGACCTCAGCCGCTTGCGCGTGGCATGGACGGAAGACTTTGGCGCCTGCGACGTCGATGAGGGCATCCGCGCCACGTTCCGGCAGAAGATTGCGGCCATGCGCCACCTGTTTGCGGCCTGCGACGAAGTCAAGCTGGACCTGGGCGATGTGCACCGCTGCTTCGACGTGCTGCGCGCCGAATCCTTTGTCGCCGGCATGCAGGCCGCCTACGAGCGCGATCCCGACAGCCTGGGCCCCAACCCGCGTGCCAACTACGAAATGGGGGCCCGCATGAGCCTGCTGGACGCCGCCTGGGCGCAGGCAGAGCAGACGCGGCTGCTCAAGCGCTTTCAGGACACCTTCGCCGACTACGACCTCATCCTGTCGCCGACCACGCCGGTCTCGCCCTTCCCGTGGACGCAGCTGTACGCCGCCCAGGTTGGGGGCCAGCAGCAGGCCAACTACTACCGCTGGCTGGCACTGACCTATGTGGTCACGCTGACCACGCACCCGGCCATCTCGCTGCCTTGCGGCACAGACCATGCCGGCATGCCCTTTGGCCTGCAGGTGGTGGGTGGCTTTAGGCGCGACCACGAGCTGCTGGGCGCCGCCCACGCGATGGAACAGGCGTTCTCCACCCAGGAGGCACTGCGCCGTCCACGCCCGGACCTGGCCGCGCTGCGGCCCGCAGAGCCGGCGCTGACCTCCATCGTCACGGCGCCTCCCGTGCTGCATGCACAAGGCGCTGCCGTGGAGGCCGTGTCAGCGGTTTGATGGACTGATGCCCTGGTGCCCTGATGCACGGGGATGCGAACAGCATGGAAACCATCCGTTTGAGCCAGACACGCTCAAGCGGTTGGGCTCCACGCTGTTCGCACTTGGTGGTGGTTGGTGGGTGGTCGTCGGCAGCCCTGTTACCTGGTCACCTTGCCACCCATTGCCCGTGGTGTGGCAGGGCGTACCGGATGCCCCCGCGGCCCGGTGCAGGGTCAGTGCATTGGCCTGCTGAGCCGTTTGCTTGCCCTGGAGATGGCGTAGTTGACCAGGCAGTAAAGCAGGGCCACCACCAGGTACACCGGCACCAGCGCGTGGTAGTTGGCAATCAGCACCTTGGCGTTCTGCATCAGTTCACCGTAGGTCACCACGTAGCCAAAGGTGGTGTCCTTGACCACGATGACCAGTTGCGCCACCAGCGCCGGAACGATGTAGCGCAGAGCCTGCGGGAAGACGATGAGAAAGAACACCTGCGCTTCCGTCATGCCCAGGCTGCGCGCCGCATCGGTCTGGCCGCGGGGAACCGCCAGCACGCCGGCGCGGTAAACCTCGGCCACCACGGCCGCGGTGCTCAGGCCGATGGGCAGGGTCAGCATCCAGTAGGTGCTGAGCTTGATGCCAAGCGTCGGCAGCACCAGAAAGCACACATAGATCAGCAGCAGCGTCGGTGTACCGCGCAAGAACTCGATGGCCGCAACGCTGGGCCAACGCACCAATTTCAGGCGCGACAGGCGCCCCAGCAGCAGCACCAGCCCGAAGGACAGCGCAATGGCAGCTGCCATCGCTGACGATTTCAGCGTGCCGAGCAGGCCCTTGGCGAGGAAGGCCCAGGTCGTTGGCCAGGCAAAGAATTCCCAGAACGGAGCGTCCAGCTGCCCTGCGTCATGGAACTGGTAGCCAATGGCCACTGCCAGCGCCAACAACATGGCCGCGGCCATGACGCTTGCCATCCGGGTGGTGATGCGGGCGCGCGGGCTGGGCGCCGCAAACAGAATGTCTTCCAGAGGGCGGCTCATCGCAGTATCCGCAGCTTCTTGTCCAAGGTGGCGCCTGCCCAGGCGATCAGCAATCCGGTCGCCACGTACAGCGCGGCGGCCACCGCGAACGCGGCCATGCCTGCAGCGGAGTCGTTGGCGATCTTGGACACCAGCGAGGTGAGCTCCCGCCCTGCAAGCGGCACCTGCGACGCCAGCGAGGTCGACAGCATCAGCGCAATCAGCAGCGATGTCATCGGCTGTACCACCGAGCGCAATGCCTGCGGCAAGATCACTACGGCAATGATGTGCCGGGGTCGCATGCCCAGGCTCAGCGCGGCTTCGATCTGGCTGCCGGGAATGGTGTTGATGCCCGAGCGCAGGTAATCCGCCGTGAAGGCCGAGCACACCAGCGTCAGGGCCAGGATCACGCTGGGCTCATAGTCGATCACCACATTCAGGTCGGGCAGCGCGAACACGATGAAGATCAGCAGCGCCACGCTGGGGATGTTGCGAAAGATCTCGACATAGCCGGTCAGCACCCAGCGCAGCGGCGACACCGGCAGCAGCCGCAGCACCGCCACCGCCGTGCCCAGCAGGAACCCGGGCACGAACGACACGAGCGTGAGCTTCCATGTCAGCAAAAGAGCCTGCCAGAAGGCAGGCCCGTACTCGGTCAGAAGCCTGGAAACCTCAGCCATCGCTCAGGGGTGGGCAGGCGGCGTCGGGACGGCGGTGCTGCCGGTGCGTTGTCCGATGGAGACCGTCCAGAGCTTGGCCCAGGTGCCATTGGCTTCCAGCTTTTTCAGGAAAGCGTTGACGAAGGCCACGCCGTCCGAGCCCTTGGGCAGTCCCACGCCGTAGGGGTCCTGTGCGCCGAAGGGGGCACCCGCCAGCCGGGCGTTGCTGACGCCCAGGCTCAGGGCGTTGAGCAGCAGCGTGTAGTCGGTCACGTAGGCATCCACCCGTCCCTGGCGCAGTCCGTCCAGGGCTTCCTGGTGCGTCTGGAACTCCTGCACGACCGCCTTGGGCGCGTACTGGGCCAGGATCGCCGGCCCCGTGGAGCCTGCCTGCGTGGCCACTTTCTTGCCAGCAAGATCGCTGTACGACTGGATCGCCTTGTTGTTCGCCTTGACCAGCACCCCGGCCTGCGAGGTGTAGTACGGGCCGGCAAACGAGATCTTCTCGGCGCGGGCCGGGGTGATGGAGTAGGTGGCGAACACCATGTCCACCTGGTCGTTGATGAGCACCTGCTCGCGTGTCGACGAATTCACCTGCGTGAACTGGTACTTGGCGCCATCGCCCAGGATATAGCGCGTGAGGAGCTGGGCCAGGCCCGCGTCGAAGCCGCGGATCTTTCCATCTTTTTCGTTGAGCAGCGAGAACAGATTCGACGTCTGCGTGCCACCAAAGCGCATCGTGCCGGCCTGCTTGATCTTGGTGGCCCAGCTGCTCGATGCGATGGTCGCTGCATCGGCGACCGGGCCCTGGGCGATCAGCGCGTCAAACGCGGCGGCATTGATCGGTGTGCCCTGTGCG
Source organism: Comamonas sp. CMM03 (assembly GCF_019218715.1). Classification (NCBI taxonomy): domain Bacteria; kingdom Pseudomonadati; phylum Pseudomonadota; class Betaproteobacteria; order Burkholderiales; family Comamonadaceae; genus Comamonas; species Comamonas sp. CMM03. The sequence goes on from NZ_JAHUXB010000004.1 coordinate 350,719, forward strand.
AAAAGCGCGCCACTGGCCGTGATCGCCAGCGCCGCCACGGTGGTTTTCAGAATGGATGGGATCGGCATGGGGTCTTCCTGAATGGTCTGTGGCGCCAATGTGGAGCGGTGCAAGGCACGCACCGCGCGTTCTGTTCAAGCGCCAGAATGCATTGTGCGCACGATACAGCCTTTCTGCGCGGTCACCACCGTCACGCTGGCACAGCGTCGACATTTGGCGCCGCATACACTCGCTGCAACCGTCACTTCATACAAACTCCTCACCAGAAAGGCATGGCATGTTGCGTGTGCTGGGCAAGGCGTCGTCCATCAATGTCCGCAAGGTACTCTGGGCCTGTGCCGAAATGGACATCCCCTTTGAGCGGGAGGACTGGGGCGTGGGTTTCCAGTCGACCCACACGGCTGCATTCATGGCTCTAAACCCTAACGCCATGGTGCCGGTCATTCAGGACGGCGATTTTGTGCTGTGGGAGTCGAACTCCATCATTCGCTATCTGGCGAACCGCTACCACGGCGCCGGGATATATCCGCCCGAAGCACAGGCGCGGGCGCGGGTCGACCAATGGATGGACTGGCAGGCGACGGACCTGAACAAATCCTGGAGCTATGCCTTCATGTCGCTGGTCAGGCATTCCCCGGAGCACCAGGACCGCCATGCGCTGGCCACCGGCTGCAGCGAATGGTCCAGGCATATGGCCATCCTGGACCGGCAGCTGGATGCCACGGGTGCCTATGTGTGCGGCGAGTCGTTCTCTCTGGCCGACATCCCGGTAGGCCTGTCGGTGAACCGCTGGTTTGAAACACCGCTGGCGCACCCTGACTATCCGGCGGTACAGGATTATTACGAGCGTTTGAGCCTGCGGCCGGGCTATCGCCTGTACGGCCGAAACGGAACCCCGTGAGGGATTGGTTGGGTTTGGAGCCTGGCGGGATTCGCGTGGCGGGTGTGGGTCCGTATGGCGCCGAAGGTCGTACCATGCTGCGCATCCTGTTCGCGCTGGGGAACCCGTGTGCCTCTGCTTTTGCGCCCACCAACCTGCGCCCTACGAAACGAAAAAAATGACAGCCAGAGAATTAGGGATCGCCTTGCTCGGAGCCATGGCGTTCGCTCTGCCTCCATCTGCTTTTGCGCAGAACACCAATGGGAAGAATCTCTACACACAGCGATGTGCCGTGTGCCACGGAGCGGATATCAAGGGCACGGGGCCATTGGCCAGGAAAAGCAATCCACCCACACCGGACCTCACCACCGCTGCTTTCAAAAAACGGCTGGAGAGTTATCCGGGCGTCATCGTGTCCTCGGTCATACTTCGCCCGAACGGGGACCTGATACCCAGAACGTTGAAGGAGAACGGGGTGAAGATTGCTCCGCATTCCTGGACCGTTCAGGATTTTCGAGACCTGAACAAATACATGGGAGACGTGATTTCAAAAAGTCGATGACCTGCACCGTGCCTGTCTGTGGTGCAAGTTTGAGAATATGTTTTGAAATCAATGGGCTGAAATCAATGGGCTATTGGTGTCTTGACGTGGGGTGCAGCAAGCGCATGTTCCACTGAATGCATCGGCTCACGCCTGCTGTCAGGGTGTTTAGGGCAGTTTGGCTCCGGTGGGGCGCTCCTGGCCAGGGGCGACCGTTGTGAAGCCGGTTGGCGCATGAGGCAAGGCCGCGTGTGCAAGGCCAAGCACGCTGCGCCATTGGCCCACGGTCCCCACTCGATCAGGAAGGCTTTGCCGCCTCGTCGTCGATGGCCTGCTGCACCTCGCGGTAGAAGTTTTCACGCGCTTGCGTAGCTTTGGGGTCGCGCGCACCGCCGGCCCAATTGGCGTTGGACACAATCACCAGCTTGCGTTGCGGATCGATAAAGATGCCCTGCCCAAAAATTCCGCGGGCCGTATAGCTGCCATCGTCGTAGGTCCACCATTGGTAGCCGTAACCACGCCCGGGAAGGCCGATCTCCGTGCGCTTGGTGGTCGCTTCCGCCCACCAGCCGTCGGGCACGATGCTCTGGCCGTTGACCTGGGCGCCATTCAGAATGAACAAGCCCATGCGGGCATAGTCGCGCGGCGTGGCCTGCACGCAGCAACCGCCAATCTCCTTGCCGGTCTTGCTCAAGATCCAGGTGGCTTGCTGCTCCATGCCTGCTGGCACCCAGATCTTCTCAGACAGGTAGGTGGCCAATGGCTTGTGGGTGGCCTGCTGCACCAGCGTTCCCACAAGATTCGTCTCGCCGGTGCTGTACAGCCAGCGGGAGCCGGCAGGTGCTTCCCGCGGAAGCTTGCGCATATAGCTCACCAAGGCTTCCACGCCTTCCTCGGGCTGGTGGTTGTTGAACCTGGCCACGTCCGACTGGGGGGCGGCATAGTCTTCGTTCCACTTCACGCCCGACGTCATAGTCAGCAGCTGCCGCACGCTGACATCGTCGTAGGCCGAGCCCTTGAGGTCAGGGATATAGAGGCTCACCTTGTCGTCCAGGCTCTTGATGAAGCCATCCTTCACCGCGGCACCGACCAGCGTGGAGGTGAAGGACTTGGCGACCGAGAAGCTGGTCCAGCGCCCCTGCCCATCAAAGCCCAGGCCATAGCGTTCCAGCCGCAGCTTGCCGTCGTGCACCACCAGCAGCGCGGCACTGCGCTGACCGGCCATGTAGGCATCCACATCGCTTTGGAGCTGGAGAGGTGGCCCTGGAGGCAAGGGGGAGGGGCTGCCACTGACCGGCACCACGTTCGCTTTGGCGAGTATCGGCAGGCGGTCCAGCGCACGGAAGGCCGCATCGCGTTGCGGCACGGTCCAGAACAGCACATCGCGGTTGGTCGGCACGGTGGCCAGCAGCGCCCGCGTCTCCTTGTCCAGACTGAACCAGCCCCCCACGACAGCGGCAGCCAGAATGGCCAGGCTACCCAGCACCACCTTCTTCAATGACACGTCCGTCTCCTTGGGGTTGAGCAAGAACCGTTGCCCCCAGCAGGGGCAGGCCGTTGCGCATCGCCTCGGCTTGCCTGGATACTACGCAGGCGTTATGGGCCGCAGGGAATGCTGTTGCTCCATCTCGACAGGTGATTGCCCTAGCGCCGCAGCACCGCTTTCGGTTCTAGGTCCGGTCTCATCCAGGTGAAGTCTTTGCCAGAACTCCGATTGGAATGGACGCAGGGCCTGTGAACGGGCTACCAAAATCTGGTCGATTCACTTCTCACTTCAGTCTTTGACATGGCCATTCCCCCCTTGGGTAGCGTGCCGGGCGCGGCGTCATACACGCATCGGCTTTTGCGCCGTGTGGTTGCCGTCGAGCCCGATGAAGTGAAGGCGGTGCTCTTGGGCTTTGCCTGGTTCGGCTGCCTGCTGTCGGGCTACTACCTGCTGAGACCGCTGCGGGATGCCATGGGTCTTGTGGGTGGGCCGCAAGAGCTGCGCTGGCTTTTCACCGCCACCTTCGTCACGATGCTTTTGCTGGTGCCAGCGTTTGGCTTCCTGGTCACGAAGTTGTCACCGCGCCGGTTTGTACCGCTCGCCTACCGTCTCTTCGCGGTGACCTTGCTGGCATTCAGTGCTGCGATGGCCATCCATGCGGACAGCGTGTGGCTGGGCAGAACCTTCTTTGTGTGGGTGAGCGTCTTCAATCTGTTCGTTGTCAGCATTTTCTGGAGCGTGCTGGACGACTGCTTCAGCAGTGAGCAGGGCCGCAGGCTCTTCGGATTCATCGCTGCAGGAGGGACGTTTGGCACCATCGTCGGACCCGCTTTGGCTGCAGCGGCCGTGAGCGTGCTCGGCCCCATGGCGCTTGCTTTGCTCGCTGCCTTGCTCCTGGAGGTGGCATTGCGTTGCTTCCGTGGGATATATCCCGCCCCATCCAGGGAAGGCGGCGACAGCGCTCAGGCAGCACATCCCCAGTCGAGCCCATTGGGCGGCCAGGTGTGGGCGGGGCTGTCCTTGATTGCCAGGTCCCCCTATTTGTTGGGTATATGTGCGTATCTGCTGCTGCACACCGCTGCGTCAACGTTTCTGTACTTTGAGCAGGGCCGCATCGTTGCCGAGTCGTTGACCGATACCGTCTCCAGAACCCGGTATTTCGCGGCAGTCGACTTCAGTGTCTCGTCGCTGACGCTGGCATTGCAAGTCTTCCTCACCGGACGCCTGATGAAGCGATTCGGGCTGGTGCTCTGCTTGGCCATACTGCCAGTGGTGACGGTGGTTGCGTTTGGCGCGCTCGCGCTGGCGCCGACGCTCCTGGTTCTCGCCTTGGTGCAGGTAGCGCGGCGCGCGCTGGATTACGCGATTGCCAGACCGGCGCGCGAGGTACTGTTCACCGTGGTCAACCGTGAAGAGAAATACAAGGCGAAAAACGCCATTGAGACGCTGGTGTACCGTGGAGGCGATGCGGTCAGTGGCTGGTTGTCTTCGGCGCTGTCTGCAGTCGGTGTCGGGCTGGGAGGCATTGCTGTGGTGGCCATGCCTGTAGCCGCAACCTGGTGTGCGCTGTGCGTCTGGCTCGCCAGGCGTCAGGACCGCATGCGGCAGAGGGCTGATGCCGCAACCACCAAGGAATCTCTCACCACTTCGGAGGCCACATGACCCAACCCATTGGACCGTGCTCTACAGGCATCAACCGGGCACAGCTCCTGCGAGCCACTGCGGCGGCAGCGCTCTCCGCCACCCTGGGGCCAGGTGCGTTGGCCGCTACAGCCGGGGCCCAAGGAGGAAAGATGCGCACACGAAGAATTCCCTCGACGGGCGAGCTGCTGCCAGTGGTTGGTTGCGGCACCTGGCAGGGCTTTGGCCATGCCCCAGGCAGTGCCGAGTATGCGCGCCTGCCAGGGGTGGTGGAGGCGCTCTTTGATGCAGGCGGCACGGTTCTGGACAGCTCGCCCATGTACGGTCGCTCCGAAAAGACCACCGGGGAGCTCCTGGCGAAGTCGAACCACCGTACCAAGGCATTCCTGGCGACCAAGGTCTGGACTTCCGGGCGCGAGGCTGGAATCCGGCAAATGGAAGCATCCATGTCGCTGTTGGGTACGAACAAACTGGACCTGATGCAGGTGCACAACCTGGTGGACTGGCAGACGCACTTGGCGACGCTGCGTGAGTGGAAAAAGCAGGGCAAGGTCCGGTATGTGGGGATCACGCATTACACCTCCTCAGCATTCCGCGAAGTGGAGGCCGTGCTCCGGCGCGAGCCACTGGATTTCCTGCAGATTAACTATGCGGTGGATGACCAAAGCGCTGCCGAGACGCTGCTTCCTCTGGCGATGGACAAGGGCGTCGCCGTGCTGATCAATCAGCCGTTTGGCGGAGGAGGGCTGCTGCGGGGGCTGCGGGAGAGGCCTTTGCCAGACTGGGCGCAGGAAATCGGCTGCACCAGCTGGGCGCAGGTGTTGCTGAAGTTTGTGCTCAGCAATCCGGCCGTCACTTGTGTCATTCCAGGGACCAGCCGCCCGGAACATATGCTGGACAACGCCCAGGCAGGGATGGGCGTCATGCCGGAGCCGTCGTTCTGGCGGCGGCGCTCGCTCGGCATCTGACTGGGAAGGGGGTGACGGGCTGGTCTGCGGTGACCCTGCGGCCGGGCTCGCGCTGAGCCATCACATCGCCAATCGCTTGCTCCTTCGTAGGTAACCGGAGATATGGTGAGCGGTGACCGATTTCTCGTGGATCGGCGCGGCTTCGCCCGACGGCCGCTCCAGGCTCTGGTGTTCCGCTGACTGCCTTCATCAGAGCCGCTGTGCTGTGAGGCATCAGCAAAAAAACTTAGGCAACAAGGCAAGAAGCCCGCAGCGCAATGTTTAGCTATGTAGATCCAGATAAAAAGGCGCCGGAAAGGCACTTTTTTATTGGGTATCTGGCGGAGGCTGTGTCCGCCGTGAAGCTGTCTTGATTTGAACAGTATGTCTTGGTTGTTTTTGTAGGTTATTGATTTATATTTATTTTTTAAATTTCCTTGTCTTGATGTGTCTTTTTGAATCTAGCTCAATCAATATTTCTATGGTAGAAACAATGGTGTAAATAAAATATGTTGAGGTTCGACTTCGGCGCTACTCGCGTGCTCCAGTGAAGTCGAGTGAGTCACGGTGAGTTGAATGGCAAAAAAGGCAAAAGAACTGACGGCGCTAGAGGTCGGCCGCTTAAAAGAGCAGGGGCATCATGCAGTCGGTGGAGTAGCTGGACTGTATCTCTACGTTTTAGATACGGGTGCACGCTCTTGGGTACTGCGAACCATGGTCGGCGACAAACGTCGCCACATCGGATTGGGAGGCTTCCCTGAAGTCACTTTGGCTATGGCGCGAGAAAAAGCACGTGTGGCTAAAGACAGCGTTGCTCAAGGAATTGATCCCATTGCAGAGCGAGCTGCTGCGGCCAGCCGACTAAGAGTGGCTAACACCACTTCGTCGCAGGCCCCCCCAGAGCGGTTATGCTCGCTGCCCTCATGGCACGACGACCCATAAGCAAAGAACTGTGGCGACAGCTACAACCAGTGATCCCGGCCTTCGTGCCTTCTGCCAAAGGCGGTGCGCGCAAGCTCGCAGTCAGCGATGAAGCCGCCCTCAACGGCATCCTGTTCGTGCTGCAAACAGGCATTCCATGGGAAGACCTTCCCCAATCTCTTGGATACGGCAGCGGCATGACTTGCTGGCGGCGCCTGCGCGACTGGAATGTCGCTGGTGTCTGGGGCCAGCTGCACCAGGCCATGCTGATCCGCTTGCGTGAACATGACCAGATCGATTGGAGCCGGGCCAGCATTGATGGCTCCTCGGTACCAAGCCCCCGGGGGGCCAGGAAACGGGCCCTAACCCCACGGACAGAGGCAAGCTCGGCTCCAAGCGACACATCGTCGTAGATGCCAGGGGCATTCCTCTGGTGATCTTGGTCAGCGGTGCGAACAGGCATGACTCCAAGATGTTCGAGAAGTGCGTGGACGCGATTCCTGCGATTGCAGGCTTGCCAGGGCGTCCCCGTAAAAGACCCGCCAAGCTGCACGCCGACAAAGGCTACGACTTCAAGCGATGCCGAATCCACCTGAGGCAGCGGGGCATCATCGGCCGGATTGCCAGGCGAGGCGTTGAGAGCAGCCAGCGGCTGGGCAAGCACCGGTGGGTGGTGGAGAGGACGCACAGCTGGTTTGCAGGCTTTGGCAAGCTGCGAATCCGCTTTGAACGACGGCTGGATATCCACGAAGCGCTGTTGAAGTTGGCGGCAGCGATCATCTGCGCACGCTTCGTGGATCGGTGGTGTTAGCCACTCTAATTCCTTGTCCCTGCTGCTCGACTGCCGATTAGCGAGCAAAGGTGACGTCGGCTTTCTTGGCACACGGCAATGGTTTGCGTTGGGCCATGATCTATGACACCGTGACTTGGCCGTTCATCAGCAGGGGCAGGAGCCAATCGCGGAGTTGGGCAAGTTGCTGGTTTTCTACAGCGTTGACAGCCATCTTTTCGTAATGAGCTTTAACCGCATCTTCAAAAAAACAAAGGATTTCTTCTTTTGCCAATATTACTGGGCATTTATTTATATGGCCGTTGGTTAGATTGTTAATATTTGTCCCAAGGCATTGATTTTTTATATAAGCCTTGAACCAAAAAGATTGAAGAAATGTATTTACAAAATATCTTGCGTTGGCATGCGGTGTGATTTTTGAGCAGAAGGCTCCATAGCCCAAAGGCTCGTCGAAGAAATAGATGCCATTTTTTCCAACATGCTCCTTGCTACCGCTTGACATGACAATCAGGGTTGAGAATTTTGTTAGGGTCTGTGCCGAGCTAACTCGGCTAGAAGGCACATAAACCAAATCACCTGCATCAACAACATTCCCCGTAACATTGGTTGCGCGGAGAATACCGATCGCGCCACTCGAGCTCGAAGTGCAAACATCCTCTTTTCCATAAGTCACACCTCGCTCAAGCGAGATGTACTGTTCGAGTCGTCCAGATTCCCAGTCCTCCGGAATTTCCCGTTTCAGCGTGGCGTTGTAGACCATCTTGCCGCCGGAGGATTTGTAGGGTTTTCCGTGGACGTCGGGGAAGTCGAACTGCACAAACCAGTAGTCGTACAGCGCCTTGGCCATCGCCTCCAGCTCGGCGTTGATGCGGTTGTTGCAGTCGATTTTGGCGTCGAGGGCTGAGAGAATGGCGGCGATTTTCTTCTGCTGATCTTTTTCGGTGATAGCGGGCACAGCCATCTCATGCAACTCGTTCCGATTGACGCCAGGAACGGCACTTTTGTCAGATGTATGAATCCGGCCAAGACAACTCAGTAGGTAATAGATGTACTTCGGATCATTACCCTTAAAAGTGGTGACATAGAGTGCTGTGTTATGTGGCCAGTATTTGCCATTTACGTAATACATTTCCCCGAGCGTGCCGTATCGTCCAGTGACAACGCCTTGGCCCTCAACCATGTATTCATCGTGATAACCAGTTACTCCGGCCGAGCTTATTACTGGGTAAGGTCCGGGACGTCGCTGATTTTCGGGAAGGTCGTAACCACGTTTCAGATTTAACAAATCACCAAGACGCATATGCGCTGCATTAGCCATGACGCAACCCCGCCAATTTCTTCCTGATTTCCTGCTCCAGCCCCGCCGACTCAGCAAACAGCGCATCCAGCCGATCGGTAAAGCCTTGCAGCTTTTCAGTAAACTGCGTCGGAGTCAGATCGCTGTATTCAATCTTCACCTCGAAATACTGCCCAGCGCTCAGGCTGTAATTCTTGGCGGCGATGTCGTCGTAGCTCACCACCACCGAAAAATCTTCCACCGCCTGCTTGGCATTGAAGGTGGCGATGATGTCGTCTTCTTCTTCGTTCGCCAGCAAGGTTTTCTGGTTCTTGCCGTCCTTGACCTTAGTGCCGAGGTTGGAGGCGTCAATCAACACCACATCGGCCTTGTTGGCCGCGTCGATGAACAGAATGGAGACGTTGGTGCCAGTAGTGGCGAAGATATTGCTGGGCATGGACACCACGCCGGCCAGCATTTTGTTGTCCACCAGATGCTGGCGGATACCTTTGTCAATACCACTTTGCGCGGTGATGAAGCCAGTGGGCACCACCACCGCTGCTTTGCCACCGGACTTGAGCGAGTAGATGATGTGCTGCAAAAAGAGCTGGTAGATGGCCATTTTGTCCACGGCCTGCTTGGGAATGTTCGGCACCCCGGCAAAGAAGCGTTCCTGATGCTCTTTGGTGTCTAGCTCGTTGCGGAAATCGGAGAAATCCATCTTGAACGGTGGATTGCTGACGATGTAATCGAATTTCTTGAGTGCTTTGCCATCCCGGTGGTAGGGGTGGAGCATGGTGTTGCCCTGAATGATGTTGGGGATGGAGTGCACCAAGTTGTTCAGGATCAGGTTCAGGCGCAGCAAGCTGGAAGATTTTTGCGAAATGTCCTGTGAGTAGATGCTGCAACGCTGCTCGCCGATGGCGTGGGCGATGTTCATGAGCAGCGTTCCGGAACCGGCCGAGGGGTCGTAGCAGCTCACGTTGTTGACTTTGCCGCGTACTGATTCGGGCACCAGGATGGCGGCCATGATCTTGGCCACGGCGTGCGGGGTGTAGTACTCGGCGTATTTGCCGCCGCTGTCCTTGTTGTAATCCTTGATCAGGTATTCAAACAGCGCGGCGTAGAAATCGTATTTTTCGTTGAAGATGCGCTCAAAGCTGAAATCACCCAGCTTGTTGATGATGGCGCGGCAAAAGGCGTCGCGCTTGGAAGGGTCGGTGATGAACTCACTGACGCGATCGAACAGCGTGATCTTGGCGCCGCCATCGGTTTTGACGGCGAAGATGTCGTTGTTGGTAATGGCGATGTCGCGCAGGGTGTCGTCGAACAGCTTGGCAAATTCCGGTGCGTTCTGGCGGCCAAACAGGTGGGCGATGAAATGCTCGGGTTTCAGGCGGGCGGTGTCTGGCCCCATCTGCATTTGCAGCATTTCCACGTCGTCTTCGCTCATGGCCGCGATGGCGGCTTCCCAACTCTCGACTTTGGCAAGCTCTGGCCGGATTTTTTTGACCTCGAAGGCGAACTTGTCGTTCAAAAATTTATAGAGAAAGACCTGGGTGATGATCTTGAATTCGTTGCCATCGTTGCCCAAGCCATAGGCGGCGCAAATGGCCTTTAGGCTGTCGATCAGTTCGCGGGTGCGTTGTTCAAATTGTTGCGTTACCAAGGCTGTGCTCCGGTGCTGAGTCCGCCGCCCATGCGGCTGCCAGCAGAAAATTCATTCATGTATTCGGCCACCACCAGCTGATTGATGGTGCGGGTGGCGTCAGGGGTAAGTTTGATGTGCTGGCGAGTGTAGAACTCACCAATCACAATGGGCTGCATCATCCGTTCGAAATAGCTTTCGTTATTCAAGAGCTGCGTGTTTTGCAGCACCTGGTCGTCGGCCTGGGCCTTGACGCCAGAGAGCGCTTCAAACAGCTTGCGCTCGGTCTGGGTAACGCTACTACCTTCCTGCAGGCGTTTGTGGATGCGGGTGTATTTGGCATCACCCCGATATTTCGTGCGAAGCTGGTTGTTTTGGCGATTCAGCTCTTTGACCTTGTCGTGGATGGCATTGAGCGCGCTGATATTGGCAGTCATCTCTTCCTGACTGACTTCGCTGAGTTTCTTTTTCTTGAACAGGCGTTCGAGCTCTTCGCGCAGGGTGATGAATTTGGGGTCACCTTGATCAAAGTTGTCCGCCAAGGCTTCCCGTGTCTGGCGCAGGGTGTTTTTCAACTTGTCGGCAAGCACCAGTTCCTCTTCCCGGATCTTGGCGAATTTGAAGATCACATCTTCCAGCGCGACGTTGAGCAGTTGGCTGGTGTCGGTGGCGGATTCGATGCTCTCTTTCAAGTTGAGCAAGTCGAGATGGTTGCAGGTTTCGCGGTAGAGCTGGCCCAGCTTGTGGAAATCCAGCTGCTGCAAAATCGCATAGTCGCCTTGCAGGCGGATTAGGTTATAGAGGTTGCGGGCGTCGCCCAGTGCTTTTTTGAGTGCCAGCACCGTGGCACGGTCTTGGATTTGGCTGAGCTGCTTGGAAAACTCTTCGGCATTTTCAATATTGAAGCTGAACAGGATGTCCTTGATGGCTTCGATTTCCTGGGTGATCTCTTCGGAGGATTTGAACAGGTTGGAGTAGTGCTCGATCTCGTCGCCCAGCTCGGATTGCAACTCGTCAAAATAGTCTTTATTGGTTTTGTCGAACTCTTTACGGATGTCGGCAAAGTCAACCACATAACCGTAGCGGAAATCCTTGTAGGTACGGTTGACACGGGTGAGCGCCTGCAGTAGGTTGTGCGCCTTGATGATGCGGCCGAGGTAGAGCTTTTTCAGACGCTTGGCGTCAAAGCCGGTGAGCAGCATGTTGTAGACAAACAGCAGGTCGATCTTGCCGGCCTTGAAGTCTTCAACCCAATCCTTGCGTTCGTCCTTGCTGCCGACATCGTGCAGGATCAGGGCGGCAGTTTTGGCGCGGTTTTCCAGCAGCGTGCGGGCGGCGTAGCTGTCGGGCTGGGCAGCGGCGATCACCGCTTGCGCGGCATAGACCGCCGTGAAGATGCGGAACATCTCGCGTGCCTGATCGGCACTGTCGCAGATTACCATGGCGCCGATGCCGGCGTCGCCCAGGGCGCTGCGGCTTTTCTCGAAATCACGCACGATGTAGTCGAGCATGGGCTCGACAAATTTTGGGTGCGAGTAGATGAGCTTGCGGTCAATGTCTCCCTGCTGCAGCTTGACGGCGGCCAGCGCCTCTTGCAGCGATAGCTTGTAGTTGGTGGCGATTTCTTCGCGGATCAGGCGCAGGGTGTAGCCGTCAGCAATTGAGGCGTTGTAGTAATACTTGTGGATGTAATCGCCAAACAGGGCGCGTGAGTTGTAGTCATCGCCCAGCAGAGGTGTGCCGGTAAGGCCGATCTTGATGGCGTTGCGGTCGGACTGGCTGAGGTTGGCCAGAAAACTGCCCTGAGGGTTGTAGCTGCGGTGCACCTCATCCAGAAAATAGATGCGCTGGATGCTGAAGTCGTAATCCTCGGCGTGCACCACATCCGGATCATCTTGAAACTTCTGGATGTTGACCACGGTGATTTCAGGCTTGCCACTGTGGTTGTGCAATACCTGCGTGGTTTTGATGTCACGGGCAAAGGCGTCGCGGCTGTCGATGGTGTGCACCACCAGCCCGCGCCCGGAGAATTCCCGCTGCGCCTGAATGAGCAGATCCAGCCGGTCGACGATGCAATAGAACTTCGGGATAACGCCTTTGCGTTGGAAGTAATCGGTGAGGAAGCGGGTGTTGTAGTAGGCTAGTGCGGTTTTGCCGCTGCCCTGCGTGTGCCAGATGATGCCTTTTTTGACCCCCGCATCAAGTTTTTTCTCGATGGCTTTGGTTGCAAAAAGCTGGGGATAGCGCATGACGTGCTTGTGCAGGCCGTCGCTTTCATAGACATAGGCCAGCGCAAAGCGGAGAACGAAAGCCAATCGGCCACGGCTGAGCAGGGACGTGCAAATCCGGTTGGTGGGCGTATTGGGCGACTTGTTGGTCAGAAACTCCGGGCTGTGCTTGATGACATTGAGGTTGTTGTCGCGCAGTACGTCGTTTTCGAGCGCATCGTCTTCAGCAGCCAGAAGCTGGGTGAGGTCCAGTGCTTCTTCTTCACGGAAATAGTTGAAGACGGGCGCGTCATAGGATGGGCTTGCGTAGAACGCACCCTCGATGGGCTGCGGCGAGCCATCTTCGTACTCCATGTTGTTGGAAAAGAGCATCAACTGCGTGATGTTGATGAAGCGCCGGAATTTTGGATTGCGGCTGCGCGTGGTGATGCGGTTTCGCTCGGCCAGCACACCTTCGCGGTTGTTGGGCTTTTTGACCTCGATGAAGGCCAGCGGCATGCCATTGATAAGCAGGGTGATATCGGGGCGAAACTCGTCGTCGCCATTTTTGCAGGTCAGCTCGGTGACGACGTGGAAGCTGTTGTTGTCGAAGTTTTCGAAGTCGATCAGGCGGATGCCCGAGCGTTCTGTCAACCGGTCGTAGAACGCTTTACCGAGATCTTCGTTATCCAGCAAAAGCTTGACGTCGGCCAGCAGGCGGGCGACGTCGTCTGAACTCAAATCAGGATTGATGCGGGTGATGGCTTGGTTGAAAAGTGCCGGGAAGATGTTGGTATCGATATCCCAAATGGCACCCTTTAGGGACAGATAGCTGTAACCCAGCCGCATCAGGTGCAGGATGCACGGGATCTTGACCCGCGAGTCTTCGCTGAAAACCATCGTTGCTGCTCCCTTATTTATCGTGCCGAACAGAACCGTTCGAATCCTCGTCAGCGCCACCCCCCCGCACCCAATCATCTACCTCGGACACCTGGAATTTCCACAGCCGCCCCACGCGGTGCGCGGGCAGCCCCTTACGTTCGATCCAGCGGTAAATCGAATCGCGCGTGACGCCCAGATGCTCGGCAATCTGTTCGACAGATACCCACGGCTCACTCATGGAAGGGCTCCAGTTGGTGGAAGACGGGTGGCATAGAGTCGCAATCAATCGTAAAGGGCGTAATTTATCAGCTACAGGATTGGCCAGCCAGATTTCGAAGCAAAAAGCTTCCCAGGCTCACTTGGCTTCTTGATCGTTCAGCGCGTGAATGTGAATCGACCAGGATTTCCTAGAATCTTGGCGTTCAAGCAAACACAGCTCCCAACCTCTGGGAGCGACGGATATGCTGCAATGATCTGTCGCTCATGTAATGCCCCTGAAAGACCGGAACCGCTGCACAGCAGACACATGCTTAGTAGGCATGATCGAAATAAGAGGTGGTGTTCTCGGCTGCGGTGTTGGAAGACCACTATCCAGTGGCCGCTGATGTAAGCCGCTGTATGCGCGCAGCACTGTCCAGATTTGTCCATTCCAAGCTCAAATCTAATGGTAGAAAGGATGGTGGAAAAAATAAAAAAGCGCCGTAAAGGCGCTTGTTTATTGACTATCTGGCGGAGGCTGTGAGATTCGAACTCACGGAAGGATCACTCCTTCGGCAGTTTTCAAGACTGCTGGTTTAAACCACTCACCCAAACCTCCGAAGCCGTCAATTCTACACAAAGCGCGGCGGCCTCCGGGGCCGCGCGGCGCAATCAGGCGGTCTGCAGCAGGCCCTGGCGTTCGATGAACTGCACCACCTCATCCAGCCCGTCCAGGGTCTTGAGGTTGGTCATCACAAAAGGCTTCAGCCCCTTGGGCGTGGTGCGCTGCTTCACGGTGTCGCTGCGCATGATGTCCAGGTTGGCGCCCACATGCGGGGCCAGGTCGGTCTTGTTGATGACGAACAGATCGCTCTTCGTGATCCCAGGGCCGCCCTTGCGCGGGATCTTCTCGCCGGCGGCCACATCGATCACATAGATCGTCAGATCCGACAGCTCAGGGCTGAAGGTCGCCGCCAGGTTGTCGCCGCCGGATTCGATGAAGACGATGTCGGCATCGGGAAAGTCCTTGAGCATGCGGTCAATGGCTTCCAGGTTGATGGACGCGTCTTCGCGGATGGCGGTGTGGGGGCAGCCTCCGGTCTCCACACCCATGATGCGCTCGGCAGGCAGCGCGCCGCTGATGGTCAGCAGGCGCTGGTCTTCCTTGGTGTAGATGTCGTTGGTGATGGCGACCAGGTCCCATTTGTCGCGCATGGCCTTGCAGAGCATCTCCAGGATCGTGGTCTTGCCCGAGCCCACGGGCCCGCCAATGCCCACGCGCAGCGGCGGCAGTTTCTTGGTGCGGTGGGGGATGTGGTGCAGTGCAGAGGTGGTCATGATCTGAAAAGGCGTGAATACAGATGTTCGTGCTGGGCCGACAGAATCGCCAGCATGGGAGAAAAGGCTTGCCGTCCATGGTCTGGCAGGGCCAGGGCATGGTCAACCGCCTGCGGTATGTCCTGGGTCAGCTGCGCCAGGATGCGCTGGCCTGCGCTCTGGCCCAGCGGCACGGCCTTGATGGCGGCCTGCACCATGTTCTCGGCCCAGCCGAAGGCATAGGCCAGCAGCGCGTCGCGGCCCGTGGCGCCGGTGCAGTGCGCCGCAAACGAGAACGCTATTGGGTAGCTGGCATCCTGCGTGCCCAGCCAGGCGATGGTGGGCTGCAGCGCCGCATCACCGGCATGGCGGTTGCGCAGCCAGTCCACCAGCGAACGGCCCATCTGTTCGGTCTGCAGCCGCAGCTCGCTGGTTTCGCGTGTGGTGCGCACCCATTGGTTGAGTGCAGCAATGCGCTCGCGGTCATCGCTGTGCCAGGCCGCTGCCGCCTGCGCAATCACCGCCATGTCGCCGCGGGACTGGGTCAGGTGCAGCTGCTGCACCAGCCAGTGTGCGGCTTCGCTTTCGTTCGTGACCAGCTCCGCCTGGATGGCGGATTCCAACCCTTCCGAATAGGAAAATCCGCCGATCGGCAAGGCGGGCGAGGCCAGCCACATCAGCTGCAGAAAGCTGGCGGGCGCAAGCTGCAAAGGGGCGCTGCTGGTCATGCAGGTTCTCCGCGCAGGCTCAGAAATTTGAGGCCCACAATGCCCATCACGATCATGCCGAAACAGGCCATGCGGGCCAGGCTGCGGTCTTCATCCAGAAACAGCATGCCGTAGGCGGCGGTGCCCACGGCGCCAATGCCCACCCAGACGGCGTAGGCCGTGCCCACGGGAATGCTGCGCGTGGCCAGCGACAGCAGGTACATGCTCGCCGCGATGAACGCCACGCAGAACAGGCTGGGGCCCAGGCGTGTGAAACCTTCGGTGCGCGGCATGGCGGCGGCGTAGAAGATCTCGCACAGGCCGGCGGCGATCAGGAACAGCCAGTTCATCCGTGGTTGCACTTTCCGTGGTCATGCCCGTGACCATGATCGGGCGCATGGCCGTGGTCATGGCTGTGCCCATCGGAGTGGCTGTGCGTATGGCCATGGTGGTGGTGGCTGTGGCCGTCATTGGTCACATGGCCGCCGTAGGCTCCGCCTTCCGGCTCGAACGGCAGATCGGCTTCCACCACGGTCATGTGCATGCTGCGCAGCATATCGGCCAGCACATGGTCGGGCTCGATCTTCAGATGGTCGGGCTGCAGCTCGATCGGGACATGGCGGTTGCCCAGGTGGTACGCGGCGCGCATCAGGTCGAAGGGCGATCCGTGCACGGCGCAGGCGGTGATGTGCAGCACTTTCTGCGGCGCCGCCAGCACGCGGACCAGCGATCCATCCTCGGCCACCAGTACGTCGCCGCCGCGCACGGCCTGGCCGCGCGGCAGAAAGATTGCCAGTTCGCGGCCCTGGCTGTCGGTGGCGGCAAAGCGGCTCTTCTGGCGCACATCCCAGTCCAGCTCCACGGTCGCAGCGCGTTTGAGCAGGGGGGCAGACAGGCCTTGGCCTTGGGGCAGCAGTTTGTTGGCGGTCAACATGGTGAATTCAGGTGCAAAAAGGACTTTGAAAGCGATAGCATGACATGCATGTCAAGAGACGATTTCCAGCCTTTTCCTGCGGCGATGCCGCCCTGGCACAGCTGCGGTGCAGAGCATGTGGCGGTGTACGGCACGCTGCGCGAAGGCGGCAGCAATGACATCCGGCGCTTTCAGCCCGGCATCGCGCAGGTGGGTACCACCTGGCTGCAGGGCAGCTTGTGGGACATGGGCCAGTGGCCCGGACTGCAGCTGGATGGCTGCGGCCCGGTGCTGGCCGAGGTTTACCCCTTGCATCCCGCGCTGGAGCAGCAGCTGGACCGGCTGGAAGACATCTGGCCGCAGGATCTGGGCCAGTACCGCAAGCGGCTGCTGACCCAGACCGTGCAGCAGGGGGATGGGCTGGTCGTGACCTGCCGCATGATGGTGTATGAAGCCCTGCCGCAGGCCCTGGCCCGCTGCCCGCGCGTGCCCGCCGGTGACTGGCTGGCGTGGTTCAGGGCGGGCAAGCCGCAGGGCTAGGCAGGGCATGCGCGGCCCTCAGAACAGGAAATAGCGCTGCGCCATTGGCAGGCTGTGCGCGGGCTCGCAGGTCAGCAGGTCCCCGTTGGCACGCACGGCATAGGTCTGGGCGTCCACTTCCATATGGGGGGCCAGGTCGTTGTGGACCATGTGCTGCTTGCGCACGCCGCGAATGCCTTTCACGGCCGACAGCGTCTTGTGCAGGCCGAAGCGCTGGCCAATGTCCGCGGCCAGACCGGCTTGCGAGACAAAGGTGAGCGAGGTCCTGGCGATGGCGCCGCCAAAGCTGCCGAACATGGGCCGGTAGTGCACCGGTTGCGGCGTGGGGATGGACGCATTGGGGTCGCCCATGGCGGCCATGGCAATGAAGCCGCCTTTCAGGATGCAGGCGGGTTTGACCCCAAAGAACGCGGGCTTCCACAGCACGATGTCGGCCCATTTGCCCACTTCGATGCTGCCCACTTCGTGGCTGATGCCGTGGGCGATGGCGGGGTTGATCGTGTACTTGGCGATGTAGCGCTTGACGCGGAAGTTGTCGTGGCGCGCGCCGTCACCTGGCAGTGCACCGCGTTGCAGCTTCATCTTGTGCGCGGTCTGCCAGGTGCGCAGGATCACTTCTCCCACACGGCCCATGGCCTGGCTGTCGGAGCTGAACATGCTGATTGCGCCAATGTCGTGCAGGATGTCCTCGGCCGCAATCGTCTCCTTGCGGATACGGCTTTCGGCAAAGGCCAGGTCTTCGGCAATGCCCGCATCCAGGTGGTGGCAGACCATCAGCATGTCGACGTGTTCGTCCAGCGTGTTGATGGTGTAGGGGCGTGTGGGGTTGGTGGAACTGGGCAGCACGTTGGCCTCGCCCACCACCTTCAGGATGTCGGGCGCATGGCCGCCGCCCGCGCCTTCGGTGTGGAAGGTGTGGATGGTGCGGCCCTTGAAGGCGGCCACGGTGTCTTCCACAAAGCCGGACTCGTTCAGCGTGTCGGTGTGGATGGCCACCTGCGTGTCGGTCTCCTCGGCCACGGTCAGGCAGTTGTCGATGGCCGCGGGCGTGCTGCCCCAGTCTTCGTGCAGCTTCAGGCCGATGGCCCCGGCACTGATCTGCTCGTGCAGGCCCTGCGGCAGGCTGGCATTGCCCTTGCCCAGAAAGCCCAGGTTCATGGGGAAGGCGTCGGCGGCCTGCAGCATGCGTTCCATGTTCCAGGGACCGGGCGTGCAGGTGGTGGCAAAGGTGCCGGTGGCCGGGCCCGTGCCGCCGCCGATCATGGTGGTCACGCCACTGGTCAGCGCCTCTTCGATCTGCTGTGGTGCGATGAAGTGGATGTGGGTGTCGATGCCGCCCGCGGTGACGATCAGTCCCTCGCAGCTGATGATCTCGGTTCCCGGGCCGATGATGATGTCCACACCCGGCTGCGTGTCCGGGTTGCCCGCCTTGCCGATGGCGGCAATGCGGCCGCCCAGCAGGCCGATGTCGGCCTTGACGATGCCCCAGTGGTCGATGATCAGCGCATTCGTCAGCACCGTGTCCATGGCGCCCTGCGCGCGGCTGCGCTGGCTTTGCGCCATGCCGTCGCGGATGGTCTTGCCGCCGCCGAATTTCACTTCTTCGCCATAGCCGCCTGCGGCCAGCGTGAAGTCCTTTTCGACTTCAATCAGCAGCTCGGTGTCGGCCAGGCGCACGCGGTCGCCCACGGTGGGGCCAAAGGTTTCGGCATAGGCGCGTCGGTCCATCTGTGCCATCACAAGTCTCCCTGTACCAGGCCGCGAAAGCCGTAGATTTTGCGGTCGCCGCCCATGTCCACCAGTTCCACCGTGCGTTGCTGGCCCGGCTCGAAGCGCACGGCCATGCCGCTGGCGATGTTCAGGCGCATGCCGTGTGCGGCGTCGCGGTCGAAGGACAGTCCCGCATTGGTTTCGGCAAAGTGGTAGTGCGATCCGACCTGGATCGGGCGGTCGCTGGCATTGCGCACCACCAGGGCCACGGTGCGGCGGCCCGGGTTGAGAGGGTGGGCACCCTCGTCCAGTAGCAGTTCTCCGGGGATCATGCGGGCCTCCGGTTTATGCCAGCTTGGTCAGCATGAAGGCACCCAGGGCCGCAGTGGCCCCGCCGCCGAGCTTGGCAGCCCACTGGTGGCGCTGCATCACGGCCTTCCCCAGCACCATGCCGCAGACATGCAGCAGGCCCGATCCCAGCGCAATGCCGGTCAGGGCACCAACCGCGGCCCAGCCCGTGTCCCCCGCCAGCTCAAAGCCGTGGGCGGCGCCATGGAAGAAGGCAAACACGCCGGCCAGCGCGGCGGCCAGCACCCAGGGCATCTTCTTTTGCACGGCCACCAGCAGGCCCAGCACCAGCACGGAGGCTGCAATCATGGGCTCCACGCCCGGCACCCACAGGCCGGCAAAGCCCGCCAACGCACCGGCCACCAGCAGTGCGACAAACGCAGCCGGCGCGCGCCAGGCGGGCGTGACGGTCAGTGCGCTCCAGGCGCCCACTGCCAGCATCGCGGCCAGGTGGTCGGCGCCGGTGAACGGGTGGGCAAAGGCATGGCTCATGCTGTCCAGGAAATTGTGGTGACCGCCGCCATCCGCGCCCACATGGGCCAGGGCGGATAGGGGCAGGGCAGTCGCTGCAGCGGTCAGGGTGGTGAGGAGGTGTTTGGTTTTCATGGCAGTCTGGGCAAGAAGGGGAGAGCCGGCTGGCGAAAGGGCAAATGGCGGCGCAGGGGGCGGTGCAATGTGCGGTGCAGTGGGGGCGGTCGTGGCGGCGCTCAGACGATGGGGTCGTGCACCGTGACCAGCTTGGTGCCATCGGGGAAGGTGGCTTCGATCTGGATGTCGGGAATCATTTCCGGCACCCCTTCCATCACATCGTCGCGCGTCAGCACCGTACGGCCTTCGCTCATCAGCTGCGCCACCGTCTTTCCGTCGCGCGCACCTTCCAGCACATAGGCGCTGATCAGGGCCACGGACTCGGGGTAATTCAGCTTGAGTCCCCGTGCACGGCGCCGCTCCGCCAGAAACGACGCAGTGAAGATGAGCAGCTTGTCTTTTTCGCGAGGTGTGAGTTCCATGCCCACAGGCGATGCAAGCGCTGTGCCAAGTGCTGCACCGCTTTGGCGAAGCCTGTGTGCACAAAAACAGTGCAATCAAAGGGTTGCCTGCTTTTGGTGCATGCATGGTTGTGGTGCATGCGCGAGATCGGGGGGAGGCTGGGCGAAGGCATGCCGCAGCGGCGCAGGCGGGTCGCGCACCTGCCGGGCGCCATGGTGGCGGCGTGTGCATGCGGCGCGGCATGAAAGCTGCAAGCGTGGGCCTCCATGGCCCGTCCCCCGCTGACCACTGTTGCTGACAACCCCCCTGCAGCCGCGGCCGAGCTGGCTGTGGCGGCGCCTGCCGCGCAGCAGGTGGTCAAGGTGCGCCGCGACTACAACACCTGGGTGGCGACGGAGACCTTGGAAGACTACGCGCTGCGCTACACCCCGCAGCGCTTTCGCAAATGGTCCCATGCACGTGTGGCGCACACCGCCTTCGGTGCGGCCTCGTTCCTGATTCTGGAGGCCGTGGGCGCCACGCTGCTGGTGCAGTACGGCTGGGCCAATGCCTTCTGGGCGATCCTGGCCACGGGGCTGATCATCTTTGCGGCCGGTCTGCCCATCAGCATCTACGCCGCGCGCTACGGGCTGGACATGGACCTGCTCACGCGCGGTGCGGGCTTTGGCTATATCGGCTCCACCATCACCTCGCTGATCTACGCCAGCTTCACCTTCATCTTTTTTGCGCTGGAGGCGGCGGTCATGGCCTATGCGCTGGACCTGGCGCTGGACATCCCGCCGGCCTGGGGCTACCTGGTGTGTGCGCTGCTGGTGATTCCGCTGGTCACCCACGGGGTGTCCATCATCAGCCGGCTGCAGGTGTGGACCCAGCCGCTGTGGCTGGTGATGCTGGTGGTGCCGTTTGTCTATGTGGCCATCAAGCAGCCCCAGGTGTTCAGCGAGGTGCTGCACTACGGCGGCGAGCGCAATGCCGGCGCCGGCTTCAGCCTGCCGCTGTTCGGCGCCGCGCTGACCGTGGGCATTGCCCTGATCACGCAGATGGGCGAACAGGCCGATTACCTGCGCTTCATGCCCCAGCCCGTGCCCGGCCAGCGCGGGCGCTGGTGGGCGGGGGTGCTGCTGGGCGGGCCGGGATGGGTGGTGCTGGGCGTGGCCAAGATGCTCGGCGGGGCGCTGCTGGCCTACCTGGCCATTTCCCACGCCGTACCGGCCGAACATGCGGTGGACCCGAACCAGATGTACCTGGCCGCCTACGAGAACGTGTTTCCCCATTACAGCTGGGCGGTGGCGGCCACGGCGCTGTTTGTGGTGATCTCCCAGCTCAAGATCAATGTGACCAATGCCTATGCCGGGTCGCTGGCGTGGAGCAATTTCTTCTCACGCCTCACGCACAGCCATCCTGGCCGGGTGGTGTGGGTGGTGTTCAACACCTTCATCGCCTTCATGCTGATGGAGATGAACGTCTTCCGCGCCCTGGGCGAGGTGCTGGGCCTGTATTCCAATCTGGCCATCGCCTGGATCATGGCCGTGGTGGCAGATCTGGTGATCAACAAGCCGCTGGGCCTGTCTCCGCCGGGGATCGAATTCAAGCGCGCCCACCTGTACGACATCAACCCCGTGGGGGTGGGCGCCATGGCGCTGGCGTCCTGCCTGTCGATCGCCGCGCACCTGGGGGCTTTCGGTCCGCTGGCGCAGGCGTTCTCGGCCGTGATCGCCATGGTCGTGGCCCTGGTCAGCGCACCGCTGATCGCCTGGGCCACCCGGGGCCGCTACTACATCGCGCGCAGCGCGCAGTCGGGGGGCGTCAGCTGCGCGCAGTGCAGCGCCGGCGGTACCGCCACGGCCACCGCCACCTTGCGCTGCACGGTGTGCGACCGCAGCTACGAGGCGCCGGACATGGCGCATTGCCCGGCCTATGGCGGCCACATCTGCTCGCTGTGCTGCACGCTGGATGCACGCTGCGGCGATGTCTGCAAGCCGCAGGCCCACCTGGCCGTGCAGTGGCGCAGCGCCCTGCGCTGGCTGCTGCCCCGGCCGCTGTGGCAGCTGCTGGACAAAGGCCTGGGCCACTTCCTGCTGCTGATGCTGGTGATCGCCCCGGTGCTGGCCGCCGTGCTGGGGCTGCTCTACCACCAGGAGCTGCAGACGCTGGAGCGCGCGGCATCGCCCGCCACGGTGCAGGCAGCGGCGGCCTCGGTCCGGGCCACCTTGCTCAAGGCCTATCTGGGTCTGCTGCTGATCGCCGGCATCGTGGCCTGGTGGCTGGTGCTGGCCCAGAAAAGCCGGCGCGTGGCGCAAGAGGAATCCAACCGCCAGACCGGCCTGCTGGTGCGGGAAATCGCCCTGCACCAGCAGACCGATGCCGAACTGCAGGCCGCCCGCAAGCTGGCCGAAGAAGCACGCGCCATTGCCGAAGCCGCGCGCGAAGCCGCCGACCAGGCCAATCAGGCCAAAAGCCGCTACCTCAGCGCCATCAGCCACGAGCTGCGCACGCCCCTCAACAGCATCCTGGGCTATGCGCAGCTGATGGGGGCGGACAACAGCGTGCCGCCGCACCGCCAGCACGCGGTGCAGGTGATCCGCCGCGGCGGCGAACACCTGCTGTCGCTGATCGAAGGCACGCTGGACATCGCCCGCATCGAATCCGGCAAGCTGGCACTGCAGGTCGCGCCCATGCGCTTTGCCGAAGGCATGCAGTCCCTGGCCGACCTGTTTGCGCTGCAGGCCCAGGCCAAGGGCCTGGATTTCCACTACGACGTCCAAGGCAGCCTTCCGGCGGTGGTGCGGGCGGATGAAAAGCGCCTGCGCCAGATCGCCATCAACCTGCTGGGCAATGCCATCAAGTTCACCACCCAGGGCAGCGTGACGCTGCAGGTGCGCTATGCGCGCCAGATGGCGACGCTGCGCGTGATCGACACCGGCCCCGGCATGGAGCAGGACGAGCTGGTGCACATCTTCGAGCCCTTTGCACGCGGCAGCAGTGCAGGGGGCACGGGCGGCGCCGGCCTGGGCCTGACCATGGCCAAGATGCTGACCGAACTGATGGGCGGCGCGCTGACGGTGGAAAGCCGGGCCGGCGCCGGGGCCTGCTTCCAGGTGAGCTGGTTTCTGCCCTCGGTCGACGACATGGCCGCAGTCGCTGTGGCGCCGTTGCGGGTTCCGGTGGGCTATGCCGGGGAGCGCCGGCGCGTGCTGGTGGTGGACAACGAAGAGGCCGACCGGGGCGTGCTGCTTCAGCTGCTGGCCCCGCTGGGGCTGGACGTGCAGCTGGCTGCCAGCGGCCATGCGGCGCTGGCCCTGGTGGCCGAAGGCTGGGTGCCGCATGCCGTGTTCATGGACCTGGCCATGCCCGGCATCGACGGCTGGGAAACGCTGCGCCGCCTGCGTGCCATGCACGGCAGTGCCATGGCCTGCGCCGTGGTCTCGGCCAATGCCTTCGACCGTGAACTGCCCAATGATGTGGGCATCACCCCCCAGGACTTTCACACCAAGCCCGTGCGCCACAGCGAACTGCTGCTGTGGCTGGGCCGCAGGCTGCAGCTGTCCTGGCAGTACGCGGATGAAACACCGCTTGCGCAGGCGACCCCGGCTCCTGCACCGGAAACGGTCCGTACGGACGGGGCGCCGGCGGCCATGCCCCTGCCGGCTGCGGAGCTGGGCATGGATAGGGAAATTGGCATGCATGTGGACCTGTCCGCGCTGCGCCAGGCCGTGGAGCTGGGCTATGTGCGCGGCGTGCGCCAGGCCTTGCAGGCCCTGGAGGCCGCCCATCCCCAGCATGCGGTGCTGTGGGCGCAGTTGCGCAGCATGGCGCAGCAGTTCGATCTGGAAGGCATGGCGCAGCTGCTGGGGCAGCCGCCGCTGCAACGGAGGGCCGCCGCATGAGTGCGCAAGACGACGTGGTGCTGATCGTGGACGATGTGCCGGACAACCTGGCCGTGCTGCACGATGCGCTGGACGAAGCCGGCTACACCGTGCTGGTGGCCCTGTCAGGCGAACAGGCGCTGCAGCGTGCGCTGCAGGCCCAGCCGGACATCGTGCTGCTGGACGCCATGATGCCGGGCATGGACGGCTTTGAAGTGGCCCGCCGGCTGAAGGCGGATGCACGCACCGCGCCGATTCCCGTGGTCTTCATGACCGGGCTGACCGAGACCGAGCATGTGGTGGCGGCGCTGGCCGCCGGTGGTGTGGACTATGTCACCAAGCCCCTGAAGCCGGCCGAGGTGCTGGCGCGCATGGGCGTGCACCTGGCCACCGCCCGCCGCGCACGGCAGCAGACTCAGCAGGCCCTGCAGGCCCGCAGCGCCCTGGATGCCTTTGGCTACGCCAGCATGACGGTGCGCGTGGGCGACGGGCGGGTACTGTGGCACACCCCGCTGGCGCGCACCCTGCTGCAGCGCTACGGCGGCCTGGGCCTGCCCGTGGTGCCGGCGGCCGTGCAGGAATGGATGGCGCGCCAGCATGCCGCCGTGGTGGCTGGCGGCGCCGGCGAGCCGCCGCGCATGGCGCTGACTGCGGTGCAGCCTGTGGCGGAAGGCGGCGCCGACGGCCGCCTGCTGCTGCACCTGCACCCGCCGATGGAAGAAGGCGAAGCGGGGGAACTGCTGGTGGTCATGCGCGAGGAATCCGGCAGCGCCGCCATCGCCCTGCTGCGCGACGCCTTTGCCCTGACCGGCAAGGAAGCCGAGGTGCTGTACTGGGTGGCGCAGGGCAAGATCAACCGCGACATTGCCGACATCCTGGGCAGCAGCCCGGCCACGGTGAAAAAGCACCTGGAACGCATCCACACCAAGCTGGGGGTGGAAACGCGCACCGCGGCCGCGGCATCGGCGCTGGGGAGGCTGCGCCAGGGCGGTTAGGTGGGCGAGGGAGCGGTGGGCGGCCGTGGCGTACGCCATCCGGCGTATATACGCCAGCCGGGCGGATTTTTAGCATGCAGGTCATGGTGATTGCACTGGCCGCTGGCACAGGCAGCACCACCCCCTTATCCAAGAGAGGAGTTCCTTCATGCCCCGTCGTTTCACCCTCAAGACCCTGGCCGCTGCCGCAGCAGTCGCCGGCATCGGCTTCACGGCCCTGTCCGCCCAGGCCGCCGATACCATCAAGGTGGGCGTGCTGCACGCGCTGTCGGGCACCATGGCGATTTCGGAAACCGCGCTGAAAGACATGGCCCTGATGACCATCGAGGACATCAATGCCAAGGGCGGCGTGCTGGGCAAGAAGCTGGATCCCGTGGTGATCGACACCGCCTCCAACTGGCCGCTGGCCGCGGAAAAGGCCAAGCAGCTGGTCAGCCAGGACAAGGTGGCGGTCACGTTCGGCTGCTGGACCTCGGTGTGCCGCAAGTCGGTGCTGCCGGTTTATGAAGAAACCAACTCCCTGCTGTTCTACCCCGTGCAGTACGAAGGCGAGGAACTCTCCAAGAATGTGTTCTACACCGGCGCAGCGCCCAACCAGCAGGCCATTCCCGCAGTGGAATACCTGATGGGGGATGACGGCGGCAACGCCAAGCGCTGGGTGCTGCTGGGCACCGACTATGTCTATCCCCGTACGGCCAACAAGATCCTGCGTGCCTTCCTGAAGGCCAAGGGCGTGGCCGACAAGGACATCATGGAGGCCTACACCCCCTTCGGCCACAGCGACTACCAGACCATCGTGGCGGACATCAAGAAGTTCGCTGCCGGCGGCAAGACGGCGGTGGTCTCCACCATCAACGGCGACTCCAACGTTCCTTTCTACAAGGAGCTGGGCAACGCCGGCATCAAGGCCACCGATGTGCCCGTGGTCGCCTTCTCGGTGGGTGAGGAAGAGCTGCGCGGCCTGGACCCCAAGCCCCTGGTGGGCCACCTGGCGTCGTGGAACTACTTCATGAGCGTGAAGAACCCCACCAACGACGCCTGGATCAAGCAGTGGTCGGCCTACGCCAAGGCCAAGAAGCTGCCCGGCCAGTCCACCAAGCCGCTGACCAATGACCCGATGGAAGCCACCTATGTCGGCATCCACATGTGGAAGCAGGCCGTCGAGAAAGCCAAGTCCACCGATGCGGACAAGGTGATCGCCGCCATGGCCGGCCAGACCTTCAAGGCGCCCAGCGGCTTCACGCTGACCATGGATCCCAAGAACCACCACCTGCACAAGCCCGTGCTGATCGGTGAGATCAAGGCCGACGGCCAGTTCAACGTGGTGTGGAAGACCAAGGGCCCGATCAAGGCCCAGCCCTGGAGCCCCTACATCGAAGGCAACGACAAGAAGAAGGACGAGCCCGAGAAGAAATAACGCGGCCGCCGCAGGGGTGCGTGCCTGGTGTGCACCCCCGGCGGACATCTGCGGTTTCCTCCACGGCCCGTCCTGTGCGACGGGCCGTTGTCACAACCAGACAGGCAAGAGTTTCTATGTTGTTCAGAATTTTGCGCACGATCCGGCCCTTGCTGGCAGCCGCTGTGGCCTGCGGCGCGCTGTGGCAGGCCCCGGCCCAGGCCCTGACGGCCGAGCAGGCGCTGGCCATGGCCGACGGCGACAACGCCTCGCGCGTGGCCGCCATGGCCGATGCCGTGGCCCATGGCGATGGGCAGCGCACCGCGGATTTCCTGCAGGCCATGCAGGACGGTGAGGTCCAGATTGCCGCAGGGCGTGCATTCATCGTGCGTGCCGGGCAGGGCGTGGACCCTGTCACCGGCCAGCCCGTGGCCGTGCCCGAAGGGGCCGAAGACGTGGGCACCAACAACCGCATCCGCCGCGAAATCGGCAGTGCGCTGGCCTCCCTGAATCTGCTGGTGGGCGACGAGGCCACGCGGCTGGACGCGGCGCGCGCCATGCTCAAAGGCGCCACCCCCGACCGCCTGCCGCTGCTGGACAAGGCCATGGCCCAGGAGCGCAGCGCGGCCGTCAAGGCCGAGCTGGAGCTGGCCCGCTCGGCCGCCCAGCTGGGCAGCGAAGACCCCGCCCAGCGCATCAAGGCTGCGGCCCAGCTGGCGCAGCGTGCCACCCCGGCCACGCGCCTGCTGCTGAACGAGCGGCAGGCCCAGGAAACAGATGAGAAGGTGCAGCTTGCGCTGCAGCGCGCACAGGCCGAGGTGGCCGACAAGCTGGCCTGGGGCGAACGCCTGGGCGTGGCCTTCACCGGCGTGAGCCTGGGCACCATCCTGCTGCTGGTGGCGCTGGGCCTGGCCATCACCTACGGCCTGATGGGCGTGATCAACATGGCCCACGGCGAGCTGATGATGATCGGCGCCTACGCCACCTACCTGGTGCAGGGCGTGTTCCGCAGCTACCTGCCCGAATTCTTTGACTGGTATCTGCTGGCCGCCGTGCCGGCGGCCTTTCTGGCATCGGCCCTTGTGGGCGCCATCATGGAACGCGGCGTGCTGCGCTTTCTGTACGGCCGCCCGCTGGAGACCTTGCTGGCCACCTGGGGCATCTCGCTGGTGCTGATGCAGCTGGTGCGCTCCACCTTTGGAGCGCAGAACGTGGCTGTGGAAAACCCGGTGTGGATGAGCGGCGGCCTGCAGGTGTTGCCCAATCTCACCCTGCCGTGGAACCGGCTGGTCATCATCGTGTTCGCGTTTGCGGTGCTGGCCGGCGTGGCCTACCTGATCGCCCGAACCCGCATGGGCTTGTTCGTGCGCGGCGTCACGCAGAACCGCCCGATTGCCTCGTGCATGGGGGTGAACACCGCACGGGTGGACACCATGGCGTTTGCACTGGGCAGCGGCATCGCCGGGCTGGCCGGCTGCGCCCTCAGCCAGGTGGGCAATGTGGGGCCGGACCTGGGGCAGAGCTACATCGTGGACTCGTTCATGGTGGTGGTGCTTGGTGGTGTGGGCCAGCTGGCTGGCACCGTCTACGCCGCACTGGGCCTGGGCCTGCTGAACAAGTTCCTGGAAGGCTGGACCGGTGCGGTGCTGGCCAAGATCGCGGTGCTGGTGTTCATCATCGCCTTCATCCAGAAGCGCCCGCAGGGCATCTTCGCCATGAAAGGCCGTAGCGCGGAATGACCATGCAGTCATCCCCTGTGCTCTGGTGCCGCTTCCCCTCGCAAGGGGCAATCGCCCCGCTGCAGCGCGGCGCCTGCGCGCTGTCTGCGCCGAACGCGGGCGGCCTCCCATGCTCCGCCAAGGACCACTGATATGACGACATCTTCCTTGAAAACGAATGTGCTGCTGCCGGCCTCGTCCCTGCCGGGGCGTAGACCGTTGCTGAGCAAGGCCGGCTGGTCGGCCTTCATGCTGGCGCTGATCGCCGTGTGTGCGCTGGCACCGGTGCTCAACCTGTGGGTGCCCGAAGGCAGCGCCCTGCACCTGTCGGATTACGCCGTGCGCCTGCTGGGCAAGATCATGTGCTACGCGATCTGCGCGCTGGCCATGGACCTGATCTGGGGCTATACCGGCATCCTGAGCCTGGGCCACGGCCTGTTCTTCGCGCTGGGCGGCTATGTGATGGGCATGTACCTGATGCGCCAGATCGGCACCGACGGCAGCTACCAGAGCAGCCTGCCCGACTTCATGGTGTTCCTGGACTGGAAGGAATTCCCCTGGCACTGGGCGCTGTCGGACAGCTTTGTGGCCACGGTCATCCTGGTGCTGGCCGTGCCCGGCGTGCTGGCCTTTGTGTTCGGCTGGTTCGCCTTCCGCTCGCGTATCAAGGGCGTGTATTTCTCCATCATCACGCAGGCCATGACTTATGCGGCCATGCTGCTGTTCTTCCGCAACGAAACCGGCTTTGGCGGCAACAACGGCTTCACCGACTTCAAGCGCATCCTGGGCATGCCACTGGCCACGCAGGAAATGCGCATGGCATTGTTCGTCATCACCGGCTGCACCTTGCTGGGCTTCTTCCTGCTGGCGCGCTGGCTGGTGGGCAGCAAGTTTGGCCGGGTGCTGCAGGCCATCCGCGATGCGGAGACGCGGGTGATGTTCTCGGGCTACTCGCCGCTGCAGTACAAGCTCACCATCTGGGTCATCAGCGCCATGATGTGCGGCGTCGCTGGTGCCTTGTATGTGCCGCAGGTGGGCATCATCAACCCCGGCGAAATGTCGGCCGCCAGCTCGATCGAGATCGCCATCTGGGCGGCCGTGGGCGGGCGCGGCACCCTGGTCGGCCCCATTGCCGGCGCGTTCGTGGTCAACGGCGCCAAGAGCTGGCTCACGGTGGTGGCGCCGGAATTCTGGCTGTACTTTCTGGGCGGCCTGTTCATTGTGGTGACGCTGTTCCTGCCCGATGGCATTGCCGGACTGGTGCGCAAGCTGCGTCGCCGCAAGCTGGTGGACAGCAGCAAGAGCAGCAAGAGCAGCAAGAGCAGCAAGAGCAGCAAGAGCAGCAAGAGCAGCAAAGAGGAGGGCCGCGCATGACGCCCGATCTGATGGAAGAAGGCACGCGCCGCATGCAGGCGGTGGCGGTCAAGGCGGCGCAGGACACGGAGTCCGGCGGGCGCAAGGCGGGGTACTCGCGCATCGCCACGCCGGGCGAGGTGGACACCACGCACGGCCGCATCCTGTACCTGGAGGACGTGCATGTCAGTTTTGACGGTTTCAAGGCCATCAACGGCCTGAACCTGGACATCGCCCCGGGCGAGCTGCGCTGCATCATCGGCCCCAATGGCGCGGGCAAGACCACGATGATGGACATCATCACCGGCAAGACCCGGCCCGACCGCGGCACCGTGTTCTTCGGCTCCACCATTGACCTGCTGCGCCACAACGAGCCCCAGATCGCCCAGCTGGGCATCGGTCGCAAGTTCCAGAAACCCACGGTCTTCGAGCAGCTCACGGTGTTCGAGAACCTGGAGCTGGCGCTCAAGACCCACAAGGGGGTCAAGCACAGCATGTTCTTCCGGCTCGACAGCACGCAGAGCGACCGCCTGGCCGAGGTGCTGCACACCATCCACCTGGCGGGCAGCGTGCACCGCATGGCCGGCGAGCTCAGCCACGGGCAGAAGCAGTGGCTGGAGATCGGCATGCTGCTGATGCAGGACCCCAAGCTGCTGCTGCTCGATGAACCGGTGGCGGGCATGACGGACGACGAAACTGCGCGCACGGCCGAGCTGTTCCTGCGCCTCAAGGGCCAGCATTCGCTGATGGTGGTGGAACACGACATGTCGTTCATCGCCACCATCAGCGAAAAAGTGACCGTGCTGTGCGACGGCAGCGTGCTGGCCGAAGGCACGCTGGCCCAGGTACAGGCCGATGAGCGCGTGATCGAGGTCTACCTGGGGCGCTGAGACGCTGCTATGAATATGGAGAGCGTGCAGACGCTCCGGAAATGGATGGAACCCGATGCTTGAAGTTCGCAACCTGCACCAGTACTACGGCGGCTCCCACATCCTGCGCGATGTGAGCGTGCAGGCCGTGCCCGGCAGCATCACCGTGCTGCTGGGCCGCAACGGCGTGGGCAAGACCACGCTGCTCAAGAGCCTGATGGGCCTGGTGCCGATCAAGAGCGGCACCATCAGCTGGAACGGCAAGCTCATCCAGGGCATGACGCCGTACGAGCGCGCGCGCAGCGGTATCGGCTTTGTGCCCCAGGGGCGCGAGATCTTCGGCCGTCTGAGCGTGGAGGACAACCTGCGCATGGGCCTGGCCTACAAGAGCGGTCGCACGCCGATTCCGCAGGATCTGTATGCGCTGTTCCCGGTGCTCCAGCAGATGCTGCACCGCCGCGGCGGTGACCTGTCCGGCGGCCAGCAGCAACAGCTGGCCATTGCCCGTGCGCTGGCACCTGCGCCGGGGCTGCTGATTCTGGACGAGCCCACCGAAGGCATACAGCCCAGCATCATCAAGGACATCGGCCGCGTGATCCGCATGCTGGCCAAGGAGCGTGGCATGGCCGTGCTGCTGTGCGAGCAGTACTACGACTTTGCCGAGGAACTGGCCGACCACTACCTGGTGATGGAGCGCGGCGAGGTGATTGCCAGCGGGCCGGGCAGCGAGATGCAGGAAAAAGGCATCCAGAAGCTGGTGGCGATCTGAACGTCAGATGCGGAGGCCCTGGGGCCCGGCGTCTGCGGCACCATGAAAAAAACGACCGCCATAGGAGGTCGTTTTTTGTCGGTCCGGGGTACGGAGGACGGTCAGTCCGCCGTGGCGCCCGAGGCCTTGACGGCGGCGCCCCACTTCTTGATGTCCGCGCTGATCAGCTTGGCGAACTCGCCGGTGGACATGCCAAACGCGTCGGCGCCCAGTTCGGAGATCTTCTGCTTGACGTGGTCCTGTGCCAGGATGTCCTGCACATACTTGTTCATGCGCTCGGCCAGGTCCTTGGGCAGGCCCTTGGAGCCGATCATGCCGTACCAGGGTTCCACCTCGAAGTTGGTGAAGCCCAGCTCATGCAGGCTCTTGACGCCGGGGAACTTGGGCGAGGCGTGCTTGCTGGTGATGGCCAGGGCCTTGAGCTTGCCGCTATCGATCTGCGGCTTGAGCGGCACTGGGTTGTCGATGGCGTACTGGACCTCGTTGGCCATCACGGCCACCACCAGCGGGGCCGAACCCTTGTAGGGCACATGGGGCACCTTGATCTTGGCCTCGGTGTTGAACATCTCGGCAATCATGTGCTGGGGCGAACCGGCGCCGGCCGAGCCGAAATTGATCTTGCCGGCCTTGGCCTGGGCGATCAGTTCCTGCACGTTGTGGATACCCGACTTGGGGCTGGTCACCAGCAGGAACGGGGCCTTGGCGATGGTGGTGATGGGCGTCAGATCCTTTTCGGGGTGGTAGGGCACGCTCTTGTACAGCGAGGGCGAGATCACCACCGGGCTGCTGGAGCCCACCAGGAAGGTGCCGCCATCGGGCTTGGCACGGCTGACATAGGCGGTGGCGATGTTGCCATTGGCGCCGGCCTTGCTTTCCACGATCACATTGGCGGTGATGCGCTTTTCCAGTTCCATGGCGATGATGCGCGCCAGCATGTCGCTGGTGCCACCGGGGGCATAGGGTTGCACCAGGGTGATGGTCTTGACGGGCCAGGGGTCCTTGGCATGGGCCAGGGGGGCCAGGGCGGCAGTCAGACTCAGGGCGACCGTGGTGGCCAGGATGGTTCGGCGGAACATGTCCACTCCTTCTCACTCTGCCCGCAAAGGCGGGCGTTTTTTGGAAGCGCGATGGCACCGCACAGGCCGTGTGGCAGGCTGGGACCGGGGCTGGCAGTGCGCCAGCCGGGAGTCAGTCGCCACAGTGGGCAGGGGCAGCAGGCACCGCTCTGTCGGGGGGCCCCAGAATGGGGCGGGCGCCGTAACGCCAGTTTCATTTGGTTGTTATATGGTTATCCCTTAATTGTTAACCCTTGAGTCACCACTTTTCTGACAAAAACATGAAAGCGCTTGAAAAAAGGTGCTGCCGCGGAGTGAGCGCTTCGCTGAGTTTCGGTGGGCGCTGGCGGAACGTGGGTGCCAGCATCTGGCAGGGCGCAGCCGGGCTGGGCGCACTGCGCACCGCCGTGGGGAGTACGGAGGCAGGCACCAGCGCATCGGGCCGTGGGAGCGCGGTGGCCGCGGTGGCCGCGGTGGCGGGCAGACTGCAACCGGTGTTGGATTCCGGTTTCAATGCCCCAGTCTTGCCTTGCATCAATTTCTATTCAGATGGAAATTCCATAGAATTTACAAATCGAAACTTTTGCGGATCAGCGCGCGTCCACTCGCCTTGGCGGCGGTGGGGCCGGGTGAGGAAGTGTGATGGAGTATTTCAGGGCACCCGCGTTCTGCCACCGTACCAGGGTGATGACGGACCCGGGAGGGATTGTGTGCCTGTGTGGCAAATCGCTGGACCTGCACCGTGCCTGGCAGCAGGGCATGCCGGGCGCAGATTCGCAATGCGTGCATTGCCGGCGCTGCTATGACAGCCGCGCGCAGCTGATCTCGGCCCGCCGCCAGTCCGGCTGCCATCACCTGCCGCAGGCCCCGCAGCAGCTGCAAGGGGCAGTGGCTGCCGGTGTGCGTTCGCGCCAGCTGTGGCGTGAGAGTGCTCTGCCCGCATGGGGCGCTGCTGCACCGGTGTGCAGCCCTTCCGTTACCGATTCCTCTTCTGCAGATCCCATGCAGCGCGCTTCCTGAAAGCCCTCTTTCCTTTTTTCCTCCCGCTGCTTCGCCTTCTTCTTTTCCCTGACACCATCCGGCGGGCTTTGCCGCGCCACTCTCTTTGCCATGCGCCAGAACCTGCCTGTCACCCTCCACGAGTTCCAGTTTCCCGATGACGAGCTGCTGATGTCCACCACGGACAGCCAGGGCAACATCACCCACTGCAATGCCGCCTTCGTGCGTGTCAGCGGCTTCAGCATGGAAGAGCTGATGGGCCAGCCCCACAGCCTGGTGCGCCACCCTGATATGCCGGCCGAAGCCTTCCGCGATATGTGGGCCACCATCGGCCACGGCCGCAGCTGGAAGGGCATCGTCAAGAACCGCCGCAAGGATGGCGGCTTCTACTGGGTCCACGCCCACGTCACGCCCATCATGCAAGGCGGCAAGCCCGTGGGCTATATGTCGGTGCGGGCCAAGCCCACGCGCGAACAGGTGCAGGCAGCCGAGCAGCTCTATGCCCGCCTGGCGCAGGAGCGGGCCAAGGGCCAGCCCGGCATGGTGCTGCATGCCGGCCATGCGCGCCTGCTGGGGCTGCGCAATCTGTTCGGAAAAATGCAGCGCGCCAACTTCACGCTGCGCATCGCCGCCGTGGTCCTGCCGCTGCTGCTGATGGGCTGCCTGCCCGCCGTGCTGGGCTGGACCGCCGCATGGCAGGTGGGGCTGCAGGCCGCCGCCATGGTGCTGTGGAGTGCGCTGGGCCTGGGCTGGCTGCACCGCACCCTGACGCAGCCTTTTGCGCTGACCCACCGCTTTGCCAAGCAGCTGGCCAGTTGCGAGCTGGACCGCCGGCTGCCGCTGGTGCCGGGCCGCCATCCGATGGCGCTGCTGATGGAGCACCTGCACCAGGTGCATTTCAATCTGCGGGCCATCGTGGGCGATGCGCGCCACGAGATCGACAGCTTCAGCCACCTCTCGCGCGATCTGTCCGGCAGCGCCCGCAGCCTGTCCGAGCGCACCGAACTGCAGGCCGAGCGCCTGCAGCAGACGGCTGCCGCCATGACGCAGCTGGCCGGCAGCGTGGAGCAATCCCAGCAGACCACAGAAGAAGTGCTGCAGCAAAGCGGCAAGAGCGCCGAGCTGGCGGAACGTGGCGGCCAGGCCATGCAGAAGGTGGAGGACATGGTGCACCAGCTGCGCGATTCGTCGCAGCAGATGGGGCAGATCATCACCACCATCGAAAGCATTGCCTTCCAGACCAATATCCTGGCGCTGAATGCGGCGGTCGAAGCCGCGCGCGCCGGCGAGCAGGGGCGCGGCTTTGCCGTGGTGGCCGGCGAGGTGCGCACGCTGGCGCAGCGCAGCGCCGAAGCGGCCAAGGAAATCAAGCGGCTGATCTCCGGCTCCAACGACCGCATCCACCAGGGGGCGGAGCGCATGCAGGAAGCCAGTGCCACCATCTCCCAGGCGGTGCAGTCGGTGGCCCAGGTCAGCCAGCTGGTGCAGGAAATTGTGGAAACCTCGCGCGAACAGGCCCTGGGCATTGCGCAGGTGGACCGTGCGATTGGCGAGCTGGATGCGGTCACGCAGGAGAACGCCCGCATGTCCGAGGTGTCAGCCCATTCCGCCGGCCACATGAGCAGCAACGCCGGTGTGCTGCACCGCACACTGGAAGTGTTCCGCATGCGCTGATGGCCGGTGTGCGGCATGGGCGCCATGCCGCCTTCCGGCTGTGTAAGCGGCAGCGCTGGGCACCACCCAGCGCGGAAAGCGTTTCGCGTTCTACATGGACCAGATGCGGGGCAGCGGGGCTTCCCGCTCCCACAGCAGCCGGCGCCACAGCGCCCAGACCTGCTGCCACAGCTGCATCAGCGGCTCCACCAGCGGGGCCAGGCCGCGCAGCACCAGCACATGGTCGTTGGGGCTGGTGACCCCGCACCACGGGCCCTGGGGGTGGCTGGCCAGCAAGGCGTGTGTGGCTTCCTGCACCTGTTCCCGGCGGGCACGGGACAGGGGGCTGCCGCAGGCAAACACCAGGCTGCCCAGGCAGCGCTGGCCGGCCAGGCCCAGCGGGCCATCCAGCAGCGGCCCATCGTCGGCGCGGATCAGCCCGCGCTCCAGCCAGCGGCCGGGCCATTCCATGTGCTGCAGGAATTCACCGCGCAGCCAGGGCGCCTCGGCGTGGGGCAGACCCAGGGCCGTGATGTCCCAGGCCAGCAGTTCG
This sequence comes from Comamonas sp. CMM03, assembly GCF_019218715.1. Classification (NCBI taxonomy): domain Bacteria; kingdom Pseudomonadati; phylum Pseudomonadota; class Betaproteobacteria; order Burkholderiales; family Comamonadaceae; genus Comamonas; species Comamonas sp. CMM03. Next base: position 385,887 of record NZ_JAHUXB010000004.1, read on the forward strand.
GCGCCGGGGGCCAGATCCAGTTCCAGCTGGTTGCGGGCCAGGCAGCCGTTGTAGGCAATGGCTTCCAGCGGCAGCCATTCCAGGCGGGCACCGGCATCCAGCCGCAGGCGCGTGCGTTGCAGTGCCGGTTCGCCTTCGCTGCGGTAAAAGCGCGTGGCGCCCGGGGTGGTGACCAGGGCGTGGGCACCGGCTCCGGCGTGCACCTGGATGTCCAGGGTGTCCCCGCCCACCAGCCCGCCAGGCGGATGGACCAGCACATGGTGGCAGATGGCAGGGCCTTCGGGGTAGAGGCTGCGCAGCACGCGCAGCGGGCCGTCGTGGGTGAAATGCGCGGCCGTGCGGCCGGCGCGGTGGTGGTAGTCGAGGGAGAGGTGGGCGTGCCATGGCATGGTCAAGCTGCAAGCAGACACTGTGCCAACTTGGTGCGTATGCCCGTCAGCGCTGCACCATGGCGGCTGGACTGCTCACCGAAGCAGAGCAGGGCCAGCCGGTGTGGATATCAGGAGGAGGGCGGGAACCAGCTGTCCTCGTACACCGCCAGGGCTTCGTTGACCAGGGCCGGGCCGATGCAGGTGATGGCATAGGTGGCGTTGTCGAACACGGTGTGGCAGTCCAGTGTGCTGCCGCGCAGGTCGGGCCGGATCTGCAGCAGCCGCGTATCGTCCAGGCCAAACACCACGCGGCCGATACCGGCGTTGCAGATGGCGCCGGCGCACATGGCGCAGGGCTGGGCCGACGCATAGAGCGTGGCACCCGCCAGCAGCTCGGGCGCCACACGGGGGTTGCCCAGCTGGCGCACGGCATTCATTTCCGCATGGCCGGTGCAGTCGCCCGTCTCGCGGGTGTTGCTGAAGGCCTCGGCCAGGATGCGCCCATCGGCGGCCACCACCACGGCACCGAAGGGCCGGTTGCCGCGGGTGCGGGCCGCATTCGCCCAGACAAAGGCCTGCCGCAGGTATTTGGCATCGGTCGCGGACAGAGGCTGTCCTTCGGGGGGGCGGTCATCCATCATGGGTGCTGCGAGCATGCGCGCCTCCTGGGCGGGTGCGGGTAACAAGGCCGCCTGGGCACAGGCGGGGTTACCAGAGCTATTGCATGTCGCATGCCAGAAACGACTTCTTACATACGCGCCAGGAAGGGCGGCGGGACAGGAGGCGGACGGCGGCCGTGCGACGGCAGGGGGTGAGCGCCGTCGGCGCAGTGCAGATGCGCTGTGCCTGCTATGCAAATCAAAGCGTTAGCTGCGCCGGAACACACTGCCGGCACAACGCCTGCAGACGGGTCTCATGCCGCTGCCGGCGCATCGACATCGGTGGTGACAAACACTTTCTTCACGCGGTCGTCCACTTCCCAGTGGCCGCTGAAGCCGTCGGGCAAGACAAAGCTGTCACCCGCCTGGAAATGGTGCACGCTGCCATCCGGGTCCACCAGGCGGCAGCTGCCTTCGACGATGTGGCAGAACTCGATATAGCCCTGGATGTGGGAGCGGAAGGCCCCGGCCGTGGCTTCCCAGACGCCGGCATTGGCTTTGCCGCCGTTGCCGCTGAACACGTCCAGCGTCTTGTAGGTGGTGTCACCGCGCAGCGGGCGGCTGGGCTGGCCGCTGCGGGCCTGGGACAGGTCGCTGGGGTCGATGCGCACCAGCTTGACAGGAGCGGTGGGAGCGGCGGGGGCGGTGGAAAAGGGGGCAGAGGCAGTCACGGCAGGCATCCAGAGCGGGGCAAGCTGCGCATGGTACAGAGTGCCGGGGGTGCCCAAGGCCGCCAGCCATGTGGGGCATGCGGCTTTGGCCCTGCCCATGCAAAAAGGCCTGCCACCAGGGCAGGCCTTTGCACGTGGCGCGGGGGACCACTCAGTGGTTGTTGGCGCCGCGGTGGGCCCAGGCGGTGGTGCGCTTTTCCACCAGGCTGAACAGCTCGTACATCACCATGGCCATGGCCCCCACCACCAGCAGGCCGGCAAACGCCAGGCCCATCTGCATGGACGAGCCGGCCGAGATCAGCAGGTAGCCAATGCCTTCGTTGGCCGCCGTCATCTCCGACACCGTGGTGCCCACAAAGGCCAGCGTGATGGCGACCTTGAGCGAGCCGTAGAAGTAGGGCAGCGAGCGCGGCAGACCCACCTTCATCAGCACATCCCAGCGCTTGGCGCCCAGCACGCGCAGCACGTCTTCCAGCTCGGGCTCCAGCGTGGCCAGGCCGGTGGCGATGTTGACCATGATGGGAAAGAAGCTGATCAGGAACGCCGTCAGGATGGCCGGGCCAATGCCGATGCCGAACCACACCACCAGAATCGGCACGAAAGCCGCCTTGGGCAGGGCGTTGAAGGCGGTCATCAGCGGGTAGACGGCGGCGTAGGCCAGGCGCGAGCTGCCGATCAGAAAGCCCAGCAGCACGCCGACCACGATGGCGATGCCAAAGCCGGCCATCGTCACCCAGAAGGTGCGCCAGGCGTGGCCGGCGATCACGGCGTGGAATTCCAGGAATTGCTGCAGGATCAGCCAGGGGCTGGGGAAGATGAATTCCGACACCTGGAAGGCCGAGCAGACCACCTGCCACAGCACGATCACGGCGAGCAGCAGCAGCCAGGGGGACCAGCGTTCCAGCAGTTTGTTGTTCAGTTTGTTCATGGCAATGTCCTGGGCGCTTATTGGTTGATCACGGCGCCGTCTTTGCGCAGCGCGCCGATGTGGCCGCGCAGCTCCAGCACGATGTCGGTGAATTCCTTGGTGTAGGTCAGCTCCAGGTCGCGCGGGCGGGGAAAGTCGATCTCGCGGCGCACCACAAAGCGGCCGGGGCTCTTGCTCATCACGTACACGGTGTCGGCCAGGAAGACCGATTCGCGCAGGTCATGCGTCACCAGAATCACGTTGAACTGCTGCTCGGCATGCAGGTCGCGCAGAATGCACCACAGCTCTTCGCGGGTGAAGGCATCCAGCGCACCGAAAGGCTCGTCCAGCAGCAGCATCTTGGGTTCATGGATCAGCGCACGGCAGATGCTGGCGCGCTGCTGCATGCCGCCCGACAGCTGCCAGGGAAACTTGTCTTCATAGCCGCCCAGGCCCACTTTCTTCAGCAGGTTGCGGGCGCGTTCTTCGTATTCCTTGCGCTTGGCCTTGAACTGGCTGCGGTGGGGCTCCACGATCTCCAGCGGCAGCAGCACGTTGTCCACCGTGGTGCGCCAGGGCAGCAGCGAGGGCGACTGGAAGGCCATGCCCGAGATCTTCAGCGGGCCGGTGACGGGCTGGCTGTCGATCAGGATCTTGCCCATGCTGGGCATGCGCAGGCCGGTGGCCAGCTTCATGAACGTCGATTTGCCGCAGCCCGAGGGGCCGACGATGGCGATGAACTCGCCACGGCGCACTTGCAGGTCAATGGCCTCCACCGCGAAATGGTTCTGGGCCAGCAACTCGTCGTTGTAGGCCAGCCAGACGTCACGGAAATCAACAAAGGCGGGGTCTTGGGAGGAAGCCGTCATAGGAATCACTTCAAAGGTCGGTGCCGGGCGGCGCATGCATGGCTGCCCGGCATCCGGGTTTAGCGCTTGGGAAGCACGTCCAGTTCGGCGGCAGAGGGCAGGAAGCTGCCGTTCCACACCGCGTTGGCGGGCACCGGGTTCTTGGTGGCATAGGCCTTGGAGACCTGCTCGGCCATCTGGGCCAGGCGTTCCTTGCGCAACTGGCCAAAGCCTTCGTCGCGTGCACCCTTGCTGTCGATGGCGGTGTCAATCGTCAGCTTCAGGCGCTTGACCTCGAGTGCCGTGTTCACCAGGCCGTCCTTGGCCTTCATCGAGGCGATGGCGGCTTCGGGGTTGGCAATGGCTTCCTTGGCGCCCTTGGCAAAGGCTTTCAGGAAGGCGCGCACGGCCTCGGGCTTTTCGGCGATCAGCTTGGGGCTGGCGATGATCACATTGCCGTAGAGCTGCACGCCGTGGGTGGCATAGGGCAGCACCACGATGTCTTCGCGCTTGACGCCACGGGTCTCCAGATTCAGCAGGCTGGTGAAGGTGTAGCCGGTGACGGCATCCAGGTCGCCGCGCGCCAGCATGGTCTCGCGCAGCGGCGGGTCCATGGTGGTCCACTGCACCTCGCCCACCCCATTGGCCTGGGCAAAGATGGGGAAGGTGCGGCGGCCGGCATCAAAGATGGGGGCGCCCAGCTTTTTGCCGGTCAGGTCGGAGGCCTTGGTGATGCCGGATTTCTTCAGCGCCATCACCGAAGCCGGCGTGGTGTTGTAGATCACCATGATGGCCACGGGCTTGATGGGCGCGTCCGGGTTGTTGGCGTGGAACTCCATCAGCGCGGCCAGGTCGGCAAAACCCAGGTCGTGGGTGCCGGAGGCCACGCGCTGGATGGCGCCTGCGCCGCTGGCGGCCTCGACGTTCACATCCAGGCCGGTTTCCTTGAAATAGCCTTTCTGTTCGGGGTGCACGAACAGGGCGGCCGGGCCCTCGAAGCGCCAGTCCAGCTGGAACTTGAGCGGGGTCAGTGCCGGGCTGGCGGCGACAGCCCAGGTGGTGGCGGTGGTGGCCAGAACGGCCATGGCGCTACGCAGAAAGGAACGTTTGTTCACGGTGCAGATTCCAATGAGGGAGAGTCATTGCCCCTGGGCAGACACCGCAGTGGTGTCTGCCCAAGGGGGCGTGGTTTACTTCTTGGGCAGCACGTCCAGCACGGCGGCGGAAGGCAGGAAGCTACCGTTCCACACGTCTTCGGCTTTCACGCGGGTCTTGGTGGCGTAGGCGTCGGAGACCTGCGAGGCCATCAGCGTCAGGCGGCTGTTGTCCAGGCGGCCAAAGCCTTCCTTGCGTGCGTCGGGGCTGTTGACCACGGTGTCGATGGCCAGCTGCAGGCGGCGGGTTTCCAGCGCCACATTGGCGATGCCGTCACGGGCCTTGACCGACTGGATGGCCTCGGCAGGGTGGGCCATCACGTCCTTGGCACCTTGGGAAAAGCCGGTCAGGAACTTCTTGATGGCTTCGGGGTTTTCCTTGATCAGCTTGGGGCTGGCGATGATCACGTTGCCGTACAGCTTCACGCCGAAGTCGGCGTAGGGCATGACCACCACATCCTGGGCCTTGGCGCCGCGCGCTTCCAGATTCAGCAGGCTGGTGAAGGTGAAGCCGGTGATGGCATCCACATCACCGCGCACCAGCATGGTTTCGCGCAGCGGAGGGTCCATGGCCGTCCAGGCCACATTGCCCACCTTGTTGGCCTTCTCGAAGATGGGGAAGGCCTTGCGACCGGCGTCGAACACCGGGGCGCCCAGCTTCTTGCCCTTCAGATCGGCGGGGGTCTTGATGCCGCTCTTCTTGAGCGCCATCACCGACGACGGCGTGTTGTTGTAGACCACCATCACGGCCACGGGCTTGTTGGGCGCGTCGGGGTTGTTGGCGTGGAATTCCATCACTGAGGCCAGATCGGCAAAGCCCATGTCGTAGGTGCCCGAGGCCACGCGCTGCACGGCACCACCGGAGCCATTGCCTGCATCCACCGTCACATCCAGGCCCTGGCCCTTGAAGTAGCCCTTGGCCACCGGCTGCAGGAAGAAAGCGGCCGGGCCTTCAAAGCGCCAGTCCAGCTGGAACTTGATGGGCGTGTCGGCGGCGTGGGCTGCGCCCCAGGCCAGGGTCACAGCAGCTGCGGCGGCTTTCAGGAAAGAACGTTGGTGCATGGATGCTCCTCACTTCATCGGTTGCAAAAGGGGTCTGCAGCCTTCAGTGCAAGATCGGTGCCATGTGTATACAAAATCGCCGAACGTGTTCTGTGGGGGTGTGTGCACGGATCTGGTGCCGTGCGGGCGGCGCAACACGTGGCCGTGGTGCACGGTTGCAAGTTCTTGGTGCGACGGGCGACAGACGGTATTCCTGGCCTGGCGGCCTGTCGCGGCCCTGCACCAGCGCTGGGCATGGCATTTGCAAGAAAACAGGCCGTACATGCGCCGCATGCAGCGCAGCCTGCTACTCCCCCTGTCGATGCCGGTGACGGCACAGAGAAACTCCAATGACCGAAATTGATTTTGCGCAGCTGGACACCTATGCCCGCTACAAGCTGATGGCCAGCCTGATCGTGCCGCGCCCGATTGCGCTGGTGACCACGCTGGGTGCCGATGGCACCGTGAACGCCGCCCCCTTCAGCATGTTCAACATGATGGGCGAGGACCCGCCCGTGGTGATGCTGAGCGTGAACAAGCTGCAGGATGCGGCGCAGAAGGACACAGCCACCAACATCCTGCGCGACCAGGAGTTCGTGGTGCACATCACCGACGAAGCCATGGCCGCCGCCATGCACCGCTGCGGCGACCGCCTGCCGCCGCACCACAGCGAACTGGTGCACACCGGGCTGACCGCCACGGCATCGCAGAGCGTGAAGCCGCCGCGCATTGCCGAGGCCCCGGTGGCCTTCGAGTGCGTGCTGCACGAGACGCTGGAGACGGAGAGCCGCTATGTCTTCATCGGCCGCGTGCAGTGGCTGGCAGTGCGCGACGGTCTGGTGGACACCGAGAAATGGCGGGTGCGCCTGCAGGAGTTCTTCCCGGTGGGCCGCTTCGGTGCCAGCTTCTACGTCAACTGCCGCGACCGCTTTGCCATCGAAGCCCATGAAGGGCTGGCACAGGCGCGGGATGGGGCCGCCAGCACCGCCATCGACGAAATGTGAGGCGGGGGCCTGCCGCCGGTCTGCCGACGGCACGGCTGCTGCGGCCCATGAAAAAAGCCCCCGGCCGGTGGCAGGGGGCTTGGTGGCTGTCCTCCAGGGACTGCACAGATGCGCTGGCTGGGGCTTAGGTCCTCAGGCCTTGCGCGTCTGGGCCTGTGCGGCGGCCAGGGCGGTCATGTTGACCACGCGGCGCACGGTGCTGGAAGGGGTCAGCACATGGGCTGCAGCGGCGCCACCCAGCAGCATGGGGCCGATGGTGGTGCCGTGGGCTGCCGTGGTCTTGAGCACGTTGAACAGAATGTTCGCGGCGTCCAGGTTGGGGCAGATCAGCACATTGGCTTCGCCGCTGAGGGTGGCGTCCTGCACGGTGCGGCTGCGCACCACGGGGTCCAGGGCCGAGTCGCCGTGCATTTCGCCGTCGCACTCGATGCCGGGGTTGGCCGCGGCAAACAGGTTGCGGGCCGCGCGCATCTTCAGTGCCGACTTGCGGGTGGACGAGCCGTAGTTGCTGTGCGACAGGAAGGCGACCTTGGGAGGCAGGCCGAAGCGGGCCACTTCGTCGGCGGCCATCTTGGCGATCTGGGCCAGCTCTTCGGCGGTCGGGTCTTCGTTGATGTAGGTGTCCGCGATGAACAGCGTACGGTTGTCCAGCATCAGTGCGTTGACGGTGGCCATGCGGTCGGCGCCGGCCTGGTGGCCCAGAACTTCCTCGATGTGGGCCAGGTGCTTGTCGAACTTGCCGACCAGGCCGCACAGCATGGCATCCGCATCGCCCAGGTGCACCATCAGTGCGGCGATCACGGTGTTGGAGCGGCGCACGGTGGACTTGGCACCTTCCAGGGTGATGCCGTCGCGTCCCATCAGCTGGTGGTAGGCCTCCCAGTACTGGCGGAAGCGGGGATCGTCCTCGGGGTCGCAGATTTCCACGTCCACGCCGGGCTGGATGCGCAGGCCGGCCTTGGCAATGCGGGCTTCGATCACGGCGGGGCGGCCGATCAGGATGGGCTTGGCCAGGTTGTCGTCCACTGCCACCTGCACGGCGCGCAGCACGCGCTCGTCTTCACCTTCGGCATAGGCCACGCGCTGGACCTTGCTCTTGGCCGCGGCAAACACCGGGCGCATGAACATGCTGGTCTGGTAGACAAAGCGGGTCAGGCTTTCGCGGTAGGCCTCGATGTCCTCGATGGGGCGGGTGGCCACACCGGATTCGGCGGCGGCCTGGGCCACGGCCGGGGCGATGCGCAGAATCAGGCGCACGTCGAAAGGCGTGGGAATCAGGTAGTCGGGGCCGAACTTCAGTTCCTTGCCCTGGTAGGCGGCGGCCACTTCATCGCTCACGTCCTGCTTGGCCAGGGCGGCGATTTCGCGCACGCAGGCCAGCTTCATGGCTTCGGTGATCTTGGTGGCGCCGCAGTCCAGCGCGCCACGGAAGATGTAGGGGAAGCACAGGACGTTGTTGACCTGGTTGGGGTAGTCCGAGCGGCCGGTGGCCATGATGCAGTCCGGGCGAACGGCCTTGGCCAGTTCGGGGCGGATTTCAGGCTCGGGGTTGGCCAAGGCCAGGATGATGGGCTTGTCGGCCATGGTCTTGACCATGTCGGCCGTCAGCACGCCAGGGGCCGAGCAGCCCAGGAACACGTCGGCACCGTTGACCACATCGGCCAGCGTACGGGCTTCGGTCTTCTGTGCGTACTGGGCCTTGGAGGCGTCCAGGCCACCGGGACGGCCTTCGTAGATCACGCCCTTGGAGTCGACCATGAAGACGTTCTCGCGCTTCACGCCCAGACCCACCATCACGTTCACGCAGGCAATGGCGGCCGCGCCGGCGCCGGAAACGGCGACCTTGACCTTGCCGATTTCCTTGCCCACCAGTTCCAGACCATTGAGCAGGGCGGCGCTGGAGATGATGGCCGTGCCGTGCTGGTCATCGTGGAACACCGGAATGTTCATGCGCTTGGAGAGTTCCTGCTCGATGTAGAAGCACTCGGGCGCCTTGATGTCTTCCAGGTTGATGCCGCCCAGGGTGGGCTCCATCGACGCGATGATGTCGATCAGCTTGTCCGGATCGCGCTCGGCCAGCTCGATGTCGAACACATCCACGCCGGCAAACTTCTTGAACAGGCAGCCCTTGCCTTCCATCACCGGCTTGGCGGCCAGCGGGCCGATATCGCCCAGACCCAGCACGGCGGTGCCGTTGGTGATCACGCCCACCAGATTGCCACGGGCGGTGAACTCGGCCGCCTGTGCGGGGTCGGCTTCGATGTCCAGGCAGGGGTAGGCCACGCCCGGCGAGTACGCCAGCGACAGATCGCGCTGGTTGGACAGGGGCTTGGTGGGGGTGACGGAAATCTTGCCCTTGTTGGGGCTGCGGTGGTATTCACGGGCCGCGTCGCGCAGGGCTTGTTCAGCGGTGGACAGGTTTTGTGTCATAGAAAAAATCTCAACGAAAAAGCTCGGAGCTGTCTGGAAGCTTACCTGATGGCCGCCTCCCGTGGAGGGAAGTCGAACCCCGTGATCAGGCAAGGGATATCGGGTGCAGAGCGCTTTCAGAATGCCAAAGCCCCCTGGGAACGATTCGGCCAGGGGGCGCTAGCCCGGCGGTAGCCGGGACAGAGGCTGCAGGCAGGCGGGATGCCTTAGTGGGCATCGGCCTGGCGTGCGGCCCGGACGGCGGCTTCGGTATCACCCTTGGTGCCGTTGAAGAAAACGTTCAGCAGCACCGCGCAGAGCGAGGCGAGGAGGATACCGGATTCGATCAGTGGATGGATGGCGTGCGGCATCCATTGGCGGAAATTCGGGGCCACCAGGGGAATCATGCCCACGCCGATGGACACCGCCACGATCATGGCGTTGTTGCGGTTGCCCTGGAAATCCACGTTCGAGAGGATGCGGATGCCGGTGGCGGCCACCATGCCGAACATCACCAGGCCCGCGCCTCCCAGCACCACGGTGGGCAGGGATTCGATCAGGGCCGCCATCTTGGGCAGCACCCCCAGCACCACCAGGATGACGCCGCCGGCCACGCACACCCAGCGGCTCTTGACGCCGGTCACCGCCACCAGCCCCACGTTCTGGGAGAAGCTGGTGTAGGGGAAGGTGTTGAAGATGCCGCCAATCAGCGTGCCCAGGCCGTCGGTGCGCAGACCGCGGGTCAGCTCGTCCTGCGAGATCTTTTTGTCCGTCATGTCGCCCAGGGCCAGGAACATGCCGGTCGACTCGATCATCACCACCACCATCACCAGCGACATGGTCAGGATCAGCACCGGGTCGAAGATGGGCGTGGCGATCTCGAACGGCAGGATCACATCGAACCACTTGGCTTCGCTGACCTTGTGGAAGTCCATCAGGCCCATGGCGGCAGTGATGACGCCGCCCACCAAAATGCCCATCAGCACCGAGATATTGGCCAGAAAGCCTTTGCCGAAGCGGGCGATCAGCAGGATGGTCAGCAGCACGATGCCGGAAATACCCACGCCGGTCAGGTCGCCGTACTTGGGGTTGGGGATGGTGGGCACCACGGCAAAGCCCTTGGGCACGGGCGGCAGCGAGGTGCCGGGTGCGCCGGCCATGGCCTGGGCTTCGGACAGCCACTTCAGGTGCTCGGGGTTGGGCACGCTGGGGGCGGTGGGGCCCACGGGGTTGCCGAAGATCCAGTTGATGCCCACGCGCATCAGGCTGATGCCGATCACGGCAATGATGGTGCCGGTCACCACCGGCGGGAAAAAGCGCAGCATGCGGCTGATGACCGGGGCGATCAGGATGGAAATCACCCCCGCCCCGATGACCGAGCCGAAGATCAGTCCCGCACCGGCATGGCCTCCGGTGGACTGGGCCATGGAGATCATTGGACCCACCGCGGCAAAGGTCACGCCCATCATCACCGGCAGCTTGATGCCGAACCACTGCGTGGCGCCCATGGCCTGGATCAGGGTGACGATGCCGCAGACGAACAGGTCGGCGGAAATCAGGTGGGCCACCTGCTCCGGCGGCAGATTGAGTGCGCGGCCGATGATCAGCGGCACGGCCACAGCGCCGGCATACATCACCAGCACATGCTGCAGGCCGAGGGCACTGGCGCGCCCCCAGGGCAGTTTTTCGTCAACAGGGTGGACTGTCGTGGACATGGGGTCTTCCTTGAATCCTTGTGGTCTATCTGTACGGAGCGTGGGCCGTGTGCACGGTTGATTGCGCACAGCGATCCATACAAAAAGTGTATACAAAGTGCGTGCCAGTTTCTGCCCCGTGTTTGTCCGGGTTTGGGGCGGTTTGGCTAGGGATTTGCCCTTGATTGGTGCGTGTTGCGGCAAAAACGGTGCAATGCATTTTTGTGGTGCAAAAGCATTTTTTGCACTGTGAAATGCACCGCCAGGCCGGAACCGGACAGGTCCGGCCGGGCCACAAAAAAACCCGGCCAAGGCCGGGTTCTGTGGAAGGGGTAGGGAGCCGCTCAGGCCAGCAGGTCCACCAGGCTGCGGGCAATCACCTTGGTGGCGCGGCGCAGGTCTTCCAGCACCAGGCGTTCGTCGGAACGCTTGGCGTGGCTTTCCAGCACCGTGCGGGGGCCGGCGCCGTAGATCACGCCGGGAATGCCGCGCTCCACATACAGGCGCACGTCGGTGTACAGCGGCGTGCCCACGGCCGGGGGCTTCTCGCCGAACACCGCCTGTCCATGGGTCTGGATGGCATCCACCAGTGGCTGGTTGCCCGCCAGCGGCGTCATGGCGCGGGCCAGCAGCAGGCGCTTGATGTCCACGCGCACGGCGTCTTCACCGGCGTAGCCGCGCTGGCTGTTGAAGCCTTCCACCGCCTGTGCGATCACGGCGCGGATGCTGGCTTCCACCTCGACGGGGTTTTCCTCCGGAATCATGCGGCGGTCGAGCTTGAGCACCACCTTGCCGGGGATCACATTGGTGTTGGTGCCGCCTTCGATGCGGCCGATGTTCAGATAAGGGTGCTTGATGCCCGGCACCAGGGACGTCACATGCTGGTACTTGGTGTTCTCGGCATACAGCGCCTGCATGATGGCCACGGCGGCCTGCAGCGCGTCCACGCCGGTGTGGGGCACGGCGGCGTGGGCCATCTTGCCGTGCACAGTCACTTCCATCTGCAGGCAACCGTTGTGGGCGGTCACCACCTCATAGCTGAAGCCGGCCGCCACCATCAGATCGGGCTGGGTCAGCCCCTTCTTCAGCAGCCAGCCCGGGCCCAGTTCACCGCCAAACTCTTCGTCGTAGGTGAAGTGCAGCTCCACATTGCCCTTGGCGGGCCTGGCCACGGCTTCCAGCGCGCGCACGGCAAAGGTAAAGGTGGAGAAGTCGCTCTTGCTCACGGCCGTGGCACGGCCGTACATCTTGCCGTCTTCGATCTGGGCGCCGTAGGGGTCCTTGCTCCAGCCTTCGCCGGGCGGCACCACATCGCCGTGTGCATTCAGCGCAATGGTCTTGCCGCCGCTGCCGTAGGGACGGCGCACGATCAGGTTGGTGATGGACTCCATGCCGTAGTCCTGCACTTCCTGGGCCGGCACCACATGTTTTTCGGCGGTGAAGCCAAAGGCCTGGATCAGATCGGCCGTGCGCTCGGCGTGGGGCGCGTTGTTGCCAGGCGGCGTATCGGTGGGCACCTGCACCAGGGCCTGCAGAAACTGCACCTGCTCGTCGAAATGCTGGTCGATCCAGGCGTCCAGGGCGGCGTAGGTGGCTTGGCGGTCTTGGGTCATGGTCTTGTCTCTGTGGTCGTGGGCGTTATTCGGAGGCCAGTTGCTGCAGCACATGGCCGAAGGCATCGACGGCCAGTTGCATGTCGTCGCTGGTGGTGGATTCGCGCGGGTTGTGGCTGATGCCGCCGTTCAAGCCGCGCGTGAACAGCATGGCCTGGGGCATGATCTCGTGCAGCTTCATCGCGTCATGGCCGGCGCCGCTGGGCATGCGGAAAACCGGAACGCCCAGCGCTGCCACGGCCTGCTCCCAGCGGGCCTGCCACTCGGGGGCGCTGGGAGCGGCGGCAGCCTGCATGGCCAGCTCGGTCTTGTACTGCAGGCCGCGGCGCCGGGCAATCTCTTCCAGCTTGGCCAGCACATCCTTGGCCATGGCGTCGCGCTGCGGGTCGGTGGGGGCGCGCATGTCCATGCTGAACTGGCAGCGGCCGGGGATCACGTTGATGGAGCCGTTGGGCACCTGCAGCATGCCGATGGTGGCCACGCTGTCGCCGTCCTGCAGTGCACGCTGCTCCATGTACAGGCCCAGCTCGGCCACGCCCAGGGCCGCATCGTGGCGGCGGTCCATCGGCGTGGTGCCGGCATGGCTGGCCGTGCCATACATCTCGCAGGCATAGCGCACGCCGCCGTTGATGGAGGTGACCACGCCCAGCGGAATGTCCAGCTCGTTGAGCACCGGGCCTTGCTCGATGTGCACCTCGATGAAGCCCAGGTAGTCGGCTGCATCGCGCCGGAGCTTGGGGATGTCGTCGATGCACAGGCCGGCGTGCTGCATGGCTTCGCGCATGGTGATGCCGTCGGCATCCTTCTGGTCCAGCCACGCGGGCTGGAAGTCGCCGATCAGGGCGCCAGAGCCCAGGAAGGTGGCCTTGTAGCGCTGGCCTTCTTCCTCGGCAAAGCCCACCACCTCGATACCGAAGGGCAGGCGCTTGCCGGCGCGGTGCAGTGCACGCACGCAGGCCATGGGCACAAAGATGCCCAGGCGCCCGTCGTACTTGCCGCCGTTGCGCACGGTGTCGTAATGGCTGCCGGTGAGCAGGTATTTGCCTTCGGGGGTGGCCGGCTGGTAGCGGCCGACGACATTGCCCACGGCATCGATCTCGACCTCGTCGAACCCGCAGTCGCGCATCCAGTGGCTGATGCGCTGGGCGCAGGCCCGGTGGGCGTCGGTGAGGTAGGTGACGGTGAGCTGGCCTTTTTCGGCGTAGCCCGGCTCGCTGTGCTGGGCCAGCTTTTCCTGCCAGTCCCAGACATCGTTGCCTTCGGTGGGTTCATAGCCGAACTTGTCGTTCAGGCGGATTTCGGCAATGCGGTGGATGTTGCGGATGGCCTCGGCCCGCTCGTAGTCTGGGAGATTGAGGCTGCGGCGCGCGAAGGTGTCGATGATCTCCGTCTTGCTCAGGCCCAGGCCGCGCGGGCCGCGCACGGCCAGAATGAAGGGGAAGCCGAAACGCGCGTTGTAGTCGGCATTGAGCTGCTGGATGCGTGCAAACTCTTCGGGCGTGCAGGCGGTCAGGCCCGCCTTGTTCTGTTCGTTGGTGGATTCGGCGGTGAGCGACTTGGCCACCATGGCCTTGCCGGCCAGCTCCGGGTGGGCGCGGATCAGGTCCAGCTGGGGCTGCACGCCGGCCTGCGCCAGCACCTGCACCATGGCGTGCTTGAGGTGGGCCAGCGAGGTGAAGGGGCGCTGGGCCAGGGCAGCTTCGGCAATCCAGGGCGAATGCTCGTACAGCCCGTCCAGCAGGGCGACGGCTTCGGCAACCGAAGCGGTGTTGAGTTGTTCCAGTGTCAGAGCCATGGTGCTTCTTTCAAAAAAGTGCGCAGCCCGACGCGGGCAGGGCGTTCGGGCGGCAGGACGGCTGCGATCCTCTTACAGGGCGGGCGCGGGAAAGCGCTGCGCCCAGTGGCGGGCCAGGTCGATGCGGCGGCAGACCCAGACGTCGCTGTGGCTCTGGACATGGTCCAGAAAGCGCTGCAGCGCCGTGATGCGGCCGGGGCGGCCGAGCAGGCGGCAGTGCATGCCGATGCTCATCATCTTGGGTGCGTTCTCGCCGGCCGGATCGCCCTCGGCGTACAGGGTGTCGAAGCTGTCTTTCATGTACTGGAAGAACGGATCGGCGTGCGAGTAGCCCTGGGGCAGGGCAAAGCGCATATCGTTCACGTCCAGCGTATAGGGCACGATCAGCTGGTTGTGCTTGGCACCATCGGTCTTCTCGACCGTCATCCAGAACGGCAGGTCGTCGCCGTAGTAGTCGCTGTCGTAGCTGAAGCGGCCGGCGTCGGCCACCAGGCGGTGGCTGTTGGGGCTGTCGCGGCCGGTGTACCAGCCCAGGCCGTGGTCGCCGTCGTGGCCGTAGAGCTCCTCGAAAATCTCCAGGCACTGCACCATGTGGGCGCGCTCGACCTCGTCGGGAACGTTCTGGTAGTGGATCCACTTCAGGCCGTGGCAGGCCACTTCATGGCCCAGATCGGCAAAGGCCTGGGCCAGTTCGCGGTGCTTTTGCAATGCGGTGGCCACGCCGAACACGGTCAGCGGCAGTCCGCGCTTTTCGAACTCGCGCAGGATGCGCCAGACACCGGCACGCGAGCCGTATTCATAGATGCCATCCATGCTCATGTGGCGTGCCGGGTAGGCGGCCGGGTTGAACATCTCGGACAGAAACTGCTCGCTGGCCGGGTCGCCATGCAGCACGTGGTTCTCGCCACCTTCCTCGTAGTTCAGCACGAACTGCACGGCCACGCGCGCCTTGCCGGGCCACTGGGGCTGGGGCAGGTGGCGGCCGTAGCCGACCAGGTCGCGAGGATAGGGGGTGGTGGCGTCGTAAGTCATGGAAGGTTCCTGGATCAATCAGAGGGCAACGGAGGACAGTGCCATCGACAGGTCGCTGGTGGGCAGCTCGCGGTCAAAGGTCAGACCGGCTTCCACGTGCAAAAGATGTTCCTGCATCAGCCGCACGGCCGTGGTTTCGTCTTTTTCAGCCAGGGCGGCGACGATGGCGGCATGCTCCTCGTGCGAATGTTCGGCGGCGCTGGTGCTCTGGTACATCAGCGTGATCAGCGCGCAGCGCGAGATCAAGTCGCCCAGCAGCTGGGCCAGCACCTGGTTGCCCATCAGCTCGGCCATGACCACGTGAAAGTCGCCCAGCAGCTCGGTGCGCTGGCCCACATCGTTGCGGTCCATGGCTTTTTTCTCGGCGCTGATATGGGCTCGCAGCGACTGGATCTGGGCGGGCGTGACCTGCTGCACAAAGGCGCGGGTCATCTCGCTCTCCAGCATGGCGCGCACGGCGAAGACCTGCTTGGCTTCGTCCACCGAAGGGGTGGCCACAAAGGCGCCGCGTGCCGGCTCCAGCGTGACCAGGCGGTTTTGCGACAGCTGGAACAGAGCCTGGCGCACCAGCGTGCGCGAGACGCCGAAGTGGTCGGCCAGCTTCTGCTCGGCCAGCTTGGTGCCTGGCAGCAGCTTGTGTTCGACGATGGCGCGGGTCAGCGCGTCGGCAATGGTGCTGGTGGAAGAGGATTGCATGGGGTTCATCTCGATGCGATCTGGTGCAAAAATTGTATACACTTTTGGTGGACAGGAGATGGCGCGTTGCCACCCGTTTTTAAGGAGTTATCCCTATGGGCCTGAGTACCCACGTTCTGGACACCATGCATGGCGGCCCGGCTGCCGGCATGCAGGTCAAGCTGTTTGCCACGCAGGGCGACAGCGCCACCTTGCTCAAGACGCTGACGCTGAACCACGATGGCCGCACGGATGCGCCGCTGTTCGACAACGCCAGCCTGCAGGTCGGGACCTACCGCCTGACGTTCGATGTGGCCGGCTACTTCAAGGCCAGGGGCGTGCAGCTGCCCGAGCCCAATTTCCTGAACCAGGTCAGCCTGGACTTTGGTGTGGCCCATGCCGACCAGCACTACCACGTGCCGCTGCTGGTCAGCCCCTGGAGCTATTCCACCTACCGCGGCTCCTGATCCGGAGCCTGCGGGGCCTGCACCCGGGGTGGGGGCATGCCACCTTCGGGGAATTATTCTCCCCGCTGGCCTTCACTGAGCGTGTCCAGCTGGAAGCGCCCGGACTTGTCCCACAGCCAGGTGTCGGTGTAGCTGAGCTTGCCGCGCATGCCGGAGGGGTTGGGGAAGGGGGCTGCAGCGCGCACGGTGCGCTCGATCTCGGCCACCACCTCGGGCGCATGGGTGGGCGCACGCAGCCAGTGCAGGCGGCGCACGCCGCCATTGCGGTCCAGCTCGACCTCCAGCACGCCAATCGCATACAGCATCGGGGGCAGCTTGCCCTGGTAGATGCGGTGCTGGTTGCGGGCATAGATATGCCGGGCCGCGTCCTGGCGGTATTCGCGCACCGCCGCAGGGCTGGAGGCCCCCGCGCCCGAAGGCGTGGATGGTGGGGTGGAGCCGCAGGCGGCCAGCAGCGCCGTCACGGCGGCGGCCATGCCGCGCCACAGCCAGTGGCGGCCGGGGCGGGCAGAAGAGGGGTTGGAGGAAGAGGGTTCAGCCATGGTGCCAAGCGTATCCTGAAACCGCAGCCCCTGCTGGCAAGCAATGTGCATGGGTGCAGGGCGCACGAATGGCGCACACGGTGCCGATTCGCTGGCACCATGGCATTCCCATCACACAGGCAGACAAGGGCAGATTCTCTATGACGGTGCGCGATGCATGGACACAGCTGCAGGCCGCAGTGGCCCACGGCCCGGTGTGCCTGGTGCAGGTGCAGCAGGTGCAGGGTTCCGCCCCGCGCGAGGTGGGGGCCTGGATGGCCGTGTCCGTCGGACTGGCGCCGGGCAGTCTGCACGGTCTGGTGGGCAGCATTGGCGGCGGCCACCTGGAATACCAGGCCATGGCCCATGCCCAGCAGGTGCTGGCCGGCCGGCAGCCGCACGGCGTGCAGCGCTATGCGCTGGGCCCCAGCCTGGGCCAGTGCTGTGGGGGTGTGGTGCACCTGGCGTACCGGGTGGTCGGGGTGCAGGATCTGCCGTCGCTGGAGCTGCGCCAGGCCCGGCGCCTGCCGGTGGCGGTGTTCGGTGCCGGCCATGTGGGCCAGGCGCTGGTGGCGGCGCTGCAGCGCCTGCCCTGCAGCATCGTCTGGGTGGACAGCCGTCCCGGTCTGTGGCCAGACAGTGCGGTGGCCGATGCCTGCACCACGCTGGTGCAATCCGACCCGGTGCAGGATGCCGTGGCCGACCTGCCCGCTGGCAGCCGGGTGGTCATTCTCACCCACAGCCATGTGGAAGACTGGGACATCTCTGCCGCCTGCCTGGCACGCCAGCGCGAGGCGGGCGACCTGCCTTTTGTGGGCCTCATCGGCAGTGCCAGCAAATGGGCCAGTTTCCGCCGCCGGCTGCTGGAGCGCGGCTTCGATGCCGCGGCCGTGGACGCCGTGCAGTGCCCGGTGGGCATTCCCGGCATCGCCGGCAAGGAGCCCGAAGTGATTGCCGTGGCGATTGCCGCGCAGCTGATGCAGACCCGCGCCCTGGAGCCGAGCTGAGGCGCGGGCGGGCCGGGCATGGACTGTGCATCGGCAGTGCCGTGCTGCATTCAGGGTATGCACGGGGGGCTGCGGCGGTGTTTTTTCGCAAGGCGGCGCAGAAATTGCATACACTTTGTGTTCACAAAAACTGGTCGCAGCGGTGCTCCGGCGTTCTGCCATGGTGCGCGACCATTTCTTCTGCCCAGAGCCTCCGCAGTGGTGGGCAGGTTGATCACACAAGGCGGCCCCCACGCCGCCAGGGTTGAGAGCTATGGAAAGCTACATTCTCGACTGGGCCAACCTGCTGCTGCGGTGGCTGCACGTCATCACCGCAATTGCCTGGGTCGGTTCCTCGTTTTACTTTGTCTTCCTCGACAGCAGCCTGACGCCGCCGGTCGATGAGGACCTGAAGAAGCAGGGCGTCAGCGGCGAACTCTGGGCCGTGCACGGCGGGGGCTTCTACCACCCGGTGAAGTTCGCGGTGTCCCCGCCCAAGCTGCCCGACCACCTGCACTGGTTCTTCTGGGAAAGCTACACCACCTGGCTTTCGGGCTTTGCCCTGCTGACGGTGTCCTATCTGTGGAACGCCAACATCTACCTGGTGAACCCGGCCAACCCCATCATGTCCAGCAACATGGCCATCGTGGCGGCGCTGGCCTTCCTGGTGGTGTTCTGGCTGCTGTATGACGGCATCTGCCGCATCTTCGGCCAGAAGCCCAACGGCGATGCCATCGTGGGCGGTCTGGTGCTGGTGCTGGTGTGCATCGCGGCCTATCTGGCCTGCCACATCTTCCCCGGCCAGGCGGCCTTCCTGCTGATGGGGGCGATGATTGCCACCTCGATGAGCGCCAACGTGTTCTTCTGGATCATTCCCGGCCAGCGCACCGTGGTGGCCGACCTGAAGGCCGGCAAGTCCGTGGACCCCATCCACGGCAAGCGCGGCAAGCAGCGCAGCGTGCACAACACCTATTTCACGCTGCCGGTGCTGTTTGCCATGCTGTCCAACCACTATGGCTGGCTGCACAGCCACCCGCAGAACTGGCTGGTGCTGATTCTGATGATGTTCGCCGGCGCGGCCATCCGCCAGTTCTTCGTGATGCGCCATGGCTACAAGCTGGGCCGCAACCCCCATCCCTGGAAGTACGCGGCCGTGGGCGTAGCGGTGCTGATCGGCACCGCCATCTGGCTCCAGCCCGCACCGCAGCCTGCGCCCGCCGCCGCCAACATTGCGCCGGTCGGTCAGGTGGTGATGCAGGGCGAGCAGGCGGCGGCCCCCGCCGCAGCGGAGCCGGCCCCGGCGGCCAGCGCCGCGCCCCAGGCCCCGGTGGGCAGCTATGAGAACGTGCACGCCATCATGCAAAAGCACTGCATGGTCTGCCACAGCGTCAACACCATCGCACAGAAGAACGTGAAGTTCGACACGGCCGAAGAGATCAGGAGCCACGCCCAGCAGATCTACACCCAGGTGGTGCAGCTGCGCAAAATGCCGTTCGGCAACCCGGGCGCTCTGAGCGATGAAGAGCGCAGCAGCTTCAAGCAGTGGTTTGAAAGCGGCGCCGCCGTCCGCTGAGCCCCTCGCTTGCCCGCCCAACCCGCAGCCCGCAAGGCCTGCGGGTTTTTTCATGCACCGGCGCTCTGGCACGCGCGGGGCAGTGGAAATGGCCGCAGGATGGTGGCTGGCACCTGCCGGACAGGGACGGGACGCCCAGGCGGGGATAGGGCCGGAATGCCGCCGGGCCGGCATTCCATGCAGGCGCACACATCATTTGACTTTCCTCAACACCCGCAGCAGCCGGCCACGGCACAGTCCGTGCCATGTTCCACATTCCGACTTTCGACCCGTTCGCCCAGGCCGAGGTGGTCTCTGCCGGGCAGCTGCTGCGCCAGCGGCACGAACACCCCAATGAGGTCCTGTACATCGACAGCGGCCGGGTCCTGCTGGGCGTGCGCGATGAGGGACAGATGCGCCACCAGCTCGGTGTGGTCGAAGGCCCGGCCTGGCTGGATGCCGCCTTCGTGCTGACCGGACAACCCTGCTGTGTGGACATGGTGGCCGACTCCCGGGTGCGGCTGCGGCGCGTTTCGTTGCTGGAGTTCCGCCAGGGGATCTCGGCGCTGCCCGGCTCGGTGCAGTCGCTGGTGCGGGACATGGCCCAGGGCTATTGCCAACAGACGGAAACCGCGGTCAGCCGTCTGGCCCAGGATGCCGAAGCCCGCTGCGCCCAGTGGCTGCTGCGCCATGCCCAGCATGCCGACAACGGCACCATGCGCGTCACCTTGCACCAGCGCAAGCGCCTGATCGCCGCACAGCTGGGCATTGCACCCGAGACCTTCTCGCGCGTGCTGCGCCACCTGCGTGAGCATGGCCTGATTGCCGGCACCGGCAATGTGCTGAACCTGCCCCATCCCACGGCCTTGCAGGTGGTGGCGGGCGGCTGAGGTCTGACCCTCTCAGGGTAAACCGATCGCATACCAAGGGTTCCTCCTGCAATCGGGGGCGCCGTGGCTTTCCTATAGTGGGTGCTCTGTTGCAGCGAACGCCCATGTCTACATTGCCACCATCTTCTGGCGGCGGTTGGCGCTGGCCAACTATGCGCCGTACGACAGCGACCGAGCCTCTGGCCTGGTGGCCGGGCCCGCTGGTGCGCTCCTGGGGGCTGGTGGCGGTGGCCAGTCTGCTGCTGGCCTGCATGCTGTGCCTGGGTCTGCTGGCCCATTATTCCGATGCCCAGACCCTGCGCGACGAGCGCCGCCAGCAGGAAATGGTGGCCGGCTTCACCGCGCGCACGCTGGGGGTACGCATCGAGTCCTACCAACGCGTTCTGCAGTCCATGGGCCAGGGCATCCATTCCAGCATGCTCGACACCCCCTATCTGCTGGAGCTGCTGCTGCGGGAAGACGCAGGCTATGCCGGCATTTTCGACACCCTGGTGATGACGGCCAGCGACGGCAGCATGGTGTCCTATGCCCCCTCGGGCGGTACGCCGGCGGGCGGCAGTGCGCTGCGCGATGCGCTGCGCCGGACGCTGTCGGACGGCAAGCCCCAGGTCACCCACATCACCGTGGAAGCGGCGGTCGAAGGCGCCACGCCCCAGCTGGGCCTGGTGCTGACCGTGCCGCTGCGCCAGGCCGGCGGTGCCGTGCGGGGCGCACTGGCCGGCCTGGTGCGCATGGGCCTGCCCAGTCTGCTGCCCCAGCCCGGGGAAGACGCGCCGACGCAGCGCTGGCTGCTGGTGGACCAGGACGGGCTGCTGCTGGCCGATTCCCGGATAGCGCCACCGCAGCGGTCCGAGACTGTGGCTTCCCCGGACGCTGCGGCCGCGCCGGCCGCCGAGCGTGTGCAGACGGCGCTGGGGGTGAGCGACGCACAATGGGCGGCCTTGTCCTCCAGCAGCACCGCCAATGCCGACAGCCAGCAGTGGGGCCACCTGATGGTCACGCGGGTAGGCCTGCCGCTGCCGCGCTGGCAGGTGGTGGCGGTGCGCGACCTGTCCACGCGCCTACTGGGCCTGCAGCGGCTCACGCCGTGGCAGTGGCTGGCGCTGGTGGCCACGGCCGTGGCCGTGGCGCTGGCCTTGCTGGGTGCACTGTGGTGGCTCAGCCGCCCGCTGGTGGGGCTGCTGCGCCAGGGCACGCGCCGGCGGGCCGAGGCACAGGCCCTGCGCCCCCTGGCCGCACCGGTCCAGCCCGGCGGGCGCATGCCGGACAGCGTGGTACCGGTGCCGCCCCTTGCTGTACCGGAAGGGCTGTCACCGCTGGTGCTGGATGAGGCCTCGCACCTGCGGGAACACTGGCAGGCACTGGAGCAGGAGCTGCACCGCAGCCAGCAGCAGGCCGGCAGCCTGGAGGCTGCCGTGGTCCAGTTGCTGGAAGCCATGCCCGGCGGCGCGGTGTGGGAGCAGGGCGAAGTGCTGCTCTATGTCTCGCGCCGTGCGGCGGCGCTGCTGGGGCGCGACGCCAAATCGCTGCAAGGCGTGCACCTGCACCAGCTGCTGCACAACCAGTCGGGGCTGCGGCAGTGGATTGCGCGGGCGACCGGCAGCCTGGCCAGCTTCGGCCATGTGCGGGGGGAGGTTCCGTGGAAGCTCCAGCCCGGCCTCACGCGCTGGCTGCAGGTGCAAGGCCAGGCCATGCAGCTGCCCGCCCTGGGCAATCTGTGGCTGCTGGACGATGCCGAAGTGCTGCGCCAGCAGCGCCGGCTGGCACGCTGGCAGGATGCGCACGACGCGGGCACCGGCCTGCCCAACCAGTACACGCTGCAGATGCAGCTGCAGTCCTGGTGTGCTGCGCCGCCCACCGAGCCGCAGGGCCAGGGGCTGCTGTGGCTGGATGTGGACTATTTCACGGCCCTCAATGCCACGGCCGGGCGGGCGGCAGGCGATGAGGTGCTGCGCCAGGTGGCGTGGCTGCTGCAGCGCGAGCAGGGGGCCCACGGCCTGGCGGCGCGGGTGGGGGCGGATGCCTTTGTGCTGTGGCTGCACGCTGCCGACACCGAAGCGGCCGTGCAGACCCTGGCCTGGCGCCTGTGTGCGGCCGTGCAGGAATGGGCCCCCCACTATGCCGGCCAGCGTTTTGTGCTGGGGCTGAGCGTGGGCTGGCTGTGGACCGATGCCGCCGATCTGGATGCCGACCAGCTGCTGCGCACTGCGGAAGCCGCCTGCCGTGAGGCCAAGCGCAGCGGCCAGGGGCGGGCAGTGCAGGCCCGCCTGCCGGATGTCCTCCGGCAGTGAGGGCGCCGCAGCCCAGCGCTGGACCACCGGCCCGTGCGCGCCAGCAGCGCACAGGCAGTGATCGGGCGGTGATCAGCTGGGGAGTGCCTGCAGGGCGTTCAGCACATGCTCTGCCGTGGCCGGGGCTTCCAGCTGCACCGGCGCATGGGCATGGCCCTGCTTGGCATGGTGGCTGCCGATGGCGTGGCGCAGCGCCTCGTACACGCTGATGGCCAGCATGAAGGGCGGCTCGCCCACGGCCTTGCTGCCGCCCACGTTGTCCTCGTGGTTGGGTTCCTCGAACAGTTCCACCTTGAAATGGGCCGGCACATCGCCGGTGGCCGGAATCTTGTAGGTGCTGGGCGCATGGGTGGTCAGCAGGCCCTTGTCGTTCCACACCAGCTGCTCGGTGGTCAGCCAGCCCATGCCCTGGATGAAGCCGCCTTCCACCTGTCCGATGTCGATGGCCGGGTTGATGCTGCGACCGGCGTCGTACAGCACGTCGATGGCCAGTACCTTGGATTCACCGGTCAGCGTGTCGATGGCCACTTCGGTGCAGGCCGCACCGTAGGCAAAGTAGTAGAAGGGCCGGCCGGTCAGCGTGGTCTTGTCGTAGTGGATCTTGGGTGTGCGGTAGAAGCCGTCGCTCCACAGCTGGATGCGGTTGGCATAGGCGGCCTGCACCACGTCGGTGAAAACGCGCTCGCCCTTGGGCGTGCGGACCACACCGCCGGCAAAGCCGACGGCACCGGCGCCGCAGTGGTCCAGCCCGGCCACAAAGGCGGCCAGGTTGTCGCGCACGCTGCGTGCGGCGTACTGGGCGGCGCGGCCGTTCAGGTCGGTGCCGCTGCTGGCGGCGGTGGCGCTGGCATTGGGCACCTTGCTGGTGTCGCTGGCCGTCACCTTGACCTGGGCCAGCGGCACCCCCAGCTCGTCGGCCACGATCTGGGCGACCTTGGTGTGCAGGCCCTGTCCCATTTCGGTGCCACCATGGTTCACCTGCACCGTGCCGTCGGTGTAGACATGGACCAGGGCGCCGGCCTGGTTGAACAGCGTGGCGGTGAAGCTGATGCCGAACTTGACCGGGGTGATGGCAATGCCGCGCTGGATCACGTCATTGCGGGCATTCCAGTCCGCAATCGCCTTTAGCCTCTGCGGGTAGTTCGCAGACTGTTCCAGCTTCTGCGTGATGGGCAGCAGGATGTTGTCCTCCACGCGCATCTGGTAGTGCGTCACATCGCGGCCGGCAGCGGGGTCGGCTTCGTAGTAATTGCGGCGGCGCACGGCCAGGGCGTCCAGGCCCAGGGTGCGGGCAATGTCGCCGAGGATGGTTTCGATGACGATCACCCCCTGCGGTCCGCCAAACCCGCGAAATGCCGTATGGCTTTGCGTATGGAGCTTGCAGCGGTAGGAGCTGATGGACACGTCCGACAGGAAATAGGCGTTGTCCGCGTGGAAGATGGCGCGGTCGGCCACGGGGCCGGACAGATCGGCGGAAAAGCCGCAGTTTGCCAGCATCTCCAGTTGCAGGCCGGTGATGCGGCCGGTGTCGTCAAAGCCCACATCCCAGTGGTAGGCAAACGGGTGGCGCTTGCCGGTCACCATGAAGTCGTCGTCCCGGTCCAGCCGCAGCTTGACCGGGGCGTTGAACTTGCGTGCCGCCAGCGTGGCCCACACGGCCAGGTGGCCGGACTGGGTTTCCTTGCCGCCAAAGCCGCCGCCCATGCGCCGGCACTGCACGGTGACGGCGTGGTTGCCGATGTCCAGGGCATGGGCCACCCAGTGCTGCACCTCGCCCGGGTGTTGGGTGCTGGAGTAGATCCACCACTGGTCCTGCTCCATCGGCAGGGCGTAGGCAATCTGGCCTTCCAGGTAGAAATGTTCCTGTCCCCCCACTTCCAGCGTACCTTGCAGCCGGTGGCCGGCACGGGCCAGACCGGCCGCCGCATCGCCGCGCTTCACATGCACGGGCGGCAGCACATAGCTTTGGACCCGGTGGGCGTCGTGCACATTCAGCAGGGCGGGCAGGGGCGTGATGTCGCACTGCACCTTGCGCGCGGCGCGGCGGGCGGCCATCACGCTGTCGGCCACGACCAGGCCGATCACCTGGCCGATGTGCTGCACCGTGTCCTGGGCAAAGATGGGCTCGTCGTGCCCAAAGGCCGCCAGGATGGGGTCGCCGGGAATGTCGGCGGCCAGCACCACGCCGCGCACCCCGGGCAGAGCCAGGGCGGCGCTGGCATCCACCCCGTGCAGCTGGCCGTGGGCGACCTGGCTGAGGATGGGGGCGGCGTAGAGCGTGCCGCGCACTTCGGGCACATCGTCCACATACTGGGCTTCGCCCTTGAGCTGGGCGACGGCACTTTCGTGAAAGGCGGACTGGCCCACGGCCTGGGCGGTGGCAGCCGTCAGTGCGGCTTCATGGGGGGCGTTCATGGCAGAACCTCCACGGCAATCTGTTCCAGGGTGGTGGCGCGGTGGCCTTGGCTTTCGTTCCAGAAGCGCGTGGCCAGGCTGGCCAGCAGCTGGCGGCGGTAGGCGCCGCTGGCGCGCATGTCGGAAATCGGGCTGAACTGGGCCTGCAGCGCAGCGGCCGCAGCCTGCGCCGTGGCGGCGTTCCAGGGCTGGCCGCGCAGTGCGGCTTCTGCCTGGGTGGCACGCACCGGGGTGGCGGCCACCCCGCCGGCGCCGATCGTGGCTTCAGTGACGATGCCGCCTTGCACGGCCACACGCAGCACCAGGCAGACCGCGGAAATGTCATCGTCCTGGCGTTTGCTGACCTTGTAGGCGCGCAGCAGGTGTAGATCACCCGCCTGTGCCGTGGCCTGGGTGGCGTGCAGGGGCACGTCAATGCGCACCAGCAGCTCGTCCGCTGCCATCACGTTCTGACGGTAGCCGGTGTAGAGGTTTTCCAGCGGCAGGCGGCGTTCGCCCCGCACGCTGGCCAGCACGATCTGGGCGTTCAGCGCGATCAGCAGCGGCATGGAGTCGCCAATGGGCGAGCCATTGGCCACATTGCCGCCCAGCGTGCCGCTGTTGCGCACCGGCAGGCCGGCAAAGCGGGCCGCAAAGCGGTGCAGCTCGGGGTAGTGCTGTTCCAGGGCGGCAAAGGCCTCGGTCAGCGTGGCGGCGGCGCCAATCTGCAACTGGCCGTCCTGCCGTGTGATCTTGCGCAGGGCGGTCACCCGGGTCAGGTCCAGCACGGCGGGAAAGCGCTTGTGCTGCTTGGTCACCCACAGGCCCACATCGGTACAGCCCGCCACCACCTGGGCGTGCGGCTGGTCTGCGCGCAGCCGCAGCAGTTCCTGCAGATCGGTCGGGGATTGGTAGGCGGACTCACTGTCCACGGACTTTCGCTCGCGCTGCAGCTGTTCCAGCTTTTGCAGCACCGCGGACTGGTTCAGCGGTGCGGGGGGCAGATCCCCCATCTGCTGGGCGGCATCCAGAATGGGGCGGTAGCCGGTGCAGCGGCACAGATTGCCGGACAGCGCCTCCTGCGCCTGGGTGCGGTCCACCGGGACGCCTTGCAGCGTGTGGTTCTCGTACAGGCCAAACAGGCTCATCACGAAGCCGGGGGTGCAAAAGCCGCATTGCGAGCCGTGGCACTGCACCATGGCCTCTTGCGCCGGGTGCAGCGGGTGGCCGGCGGCATGGGCGATCAGCGGGTCGCGGGCCAGGTCTTCCACCGTCCACAGGGCCAGGCCGTCCACGGAGTGCGCCAGGCGGATGCAGCTGTTGATGGCGCGCAGCTGCAGCACCGGGTCTTCTCCGGCCTGCTGCATGCGCTCGCCCAGCACCACGGTGCAGGCACCGCAGTCGCCTTCGCCACAGCCTTCCTTGGTGCCGGTGCAGTGCAGGTCTTCGCGCAGCACTTCCAGCAGCGTGCGGTCGGGCGGGACGTCGTGCAAGGTGACCGGCTGGCCCCTGCGCAGGAATTGGATGGTGCGGGTGGTCATTTTTTGGTGGTCCTCGTGGGCATAGGCCGCATGGAGAAGCAGGGTACGCCAGTGCCAGGGCGCTTGCATATGTCAGAACGTATGTGCGGCATCCAGGCGTACAGATAGCTGCGGCTTCAAACTTGGGAGCAATGCAAGCAATCCTTATGCCGTTTTGGATGCGGCGGCAGGGGATATACGCGAACCGTAGGCCGGCCGCACTTGGTAGACTTGGGTGTGATCACCTGTCTGCGCGTGTCTGCTGCCCCATGAAGCTGCCCTCCTTTTTCCGACGAGCCAAGAACGCCCTGAAGTTCTGGTCCGCCGCTCCTGCTGTGGAGGCTGCAACGTCCCCCATGCCCACATTCGATGTGGAGGAAGCGAAGGAGAGAGTGGCCAAGCTCAAGCTGCCTGAATCCAACACCCCGCTGCGCATGCATGCGGTGGTCAAGCTCGCGCCGATTCCGCTGCCGCGCGCGGTCCGCTATGAAAGTCAGGTCATCTACACCTTGGCGCTGGTGGGTACGGCGCTGCTGGTGTGGGGCGGTTTCCAGGTGCCGGTGGACTGGCTGCTGTGGTACGGCATGGCGGCACTGCTGGTGTTTGCCGGGCTGTTTCGCATCGAAGGGCCGCTGACCCGGGCCGAACACAAGGCCCGCAGCATGGAGGTGCGGCTGCGCCATGAAGACTACCTGCAGGCGGAGTCCCGCCTCAAGCAGGTGCTGAGCGAGCGCTTCAACGAGCGCATGACCGAGTTCCAGACCATGCAGAACCTGTATGAACAGGCCAAGAAGGCGGTCACGGCCATCGAGCAGAACAAGGGCAACAGTTTCCTGAGTGCACTGTCCAACCCTTTTCGCACCGAAAAGACCGAGGCCGAGCTGCTGGCCGACGAGGTGGAGCGGCTGGAGCAGCGCATGGCCGCCCTGGTGTCGGAGCTGGAAGACTTCTCCGACATCCACAAGGAAGAGATCGACGCCGCCATCATGGCCCGCCACAATGCGCGCCTGGCGTACTGGCAGGCCAAGCTGGACGAGGCCGTCATGACCGGGGAGGCGGTGCAGCAGCACTGAGGACCCGGCACAGGCCGCCGCCCCGCGGCGGCCTGGCATTGCAATTGCATGGTGTACTTCCCCGCCAGGGGTAGCGGCCCGTGGGCGGGACTTCCCCGGGGCTGCCGGCCTGCGCGGCCCATGCATACTGCGCAGCAGCTTTTACACATCCGTAACCCATTCCCTTTTCGCCTTTTCTGCTTCCATGCGCGAGCAAACCCTGTTTGACAAGATTGACCTGCACCTGATCCGTGTGCTGCACACGGTGCTGGTGGAGCGCAATGTCTCGCGGGCGGCAGTGCGCCTGGGCATGTCGCAGCCGGCGGTGTCCACCGCGCTGCGCCGGCTGCGGGAGCTGGCGGGCGATCCGCTGCTGGTGCGTTCCGGCGCGGCCATGCAGCCCACCGACGCGGCGCTGCACATGATCGAGCCTGCGGCCGCCATCCTGCGTGCGGCCGAAGGGCTGTTTTCCCAGGCCCGCAGCTTTGACCCGGCCCAGGCCAGCCGCACGTTCCGCATCGCGGCCAGCGACTACCTGGATCCGCTGTTCCTGCCCCAGCTGGTGGCCTATCTGAAGGCCCACGCCCCCGGCTGCCCGGTGGAGGTGATGGCGCTCAGCCACGAGGTGCACTACCAGGCCCAGCTGGCCCAGGGCGAGGTGGATGTGGTGATCGGCAACTGGCCGGCCCCCCCGATGGAGCTGCACCAGAGCCCCCTGTTCGACGACGAGGTGGTGTGCCTGGTCAGCAACCGCCACCCGGCCGTGCGCCGGGGTTGGGACGAGTCGGCCTGGCTGGAGGCCGAGCACATCGCCCCCATGCCCACCTACCCGGGCGCGCGGGGCGTGATCGATCTGCAGCTCGAACAGCTGGGCCTTCAGCGCAACATCACGGCGCGCTGCGCCCATTTCAGCCTGATGCCCGACATCGTGGCCGGCAGCCTGCTGGTGCTGACCACCGGCCGCCAGTTCTGTGAACGCTTTGTGCAGCGGCTGCCGCTGCAGATACTGCCGTGTCCGGTGCCCCTACCACGACTGACGTACTACCAGCTGTGGCATGCCCGCACCCACCATTCGGCAGCGGCCATCTGGCTGCGAGAGGCGGTGAAAGACGTGGCTTTGATGCTCTCTAAACAGTAGCGTATAGCCCAGTAGCAGTCAGCGGTTAACCCCAATTCATCCCAGTGACAGAAACAATCTGAGAGAAAATCCCGGCATGAATCCCCCCGATACAACCCCCACGCCCGGTGTCGCACCACCGCGTTTGCAGCTGGTGGGCATTACCAAACGATACCCGGCCGTGGTGGCCAACAGTGGGGTGTCGCTGACGGTGCAGCCAGGCGAAGTGCATGCTGTGCTGGGTGAAAACGGCGCTGGCAAGTCCACGCTGATGAAGATCATCTATGGCACGGTCAAGCCTGACGAGGGTGCGGTGCACTTCGATGGCAAGCCCGTGTCCATCCGCAACCCGCAGGAAGCGCGGCAGCTGGGCATCGCCATGGTGTTCCAGCATTTCAGCCTGTTCGACACGCTCACCGTGGCCGAAAACGTCTGGCTGGGCCTGGACAAGGGCATGCCGCTGGCCGACGTGACGCGCCGCATCACCGAAGTGGGCAGCGAATACGGCATGGACATCGATCCGCTGCGCCCGGTCCACACCCTGTCGGTGGGCGAGATGCAGCGCGTGGAAATCATCCGCGCCCTGCTGACCAACCCGCGCCTGCTGATTCTGGACGAGCCGACTTCGGTGCTGACGCCCCAGGCGGTGGAAAAGCTGTTTGTGGTGCTGAAAAAACTGGCATCCGAAGGCTGCTCCATTCTCTACATCAGCCACAAGCTGCACGAAATCCGCGAGCTGTGCTCGGCCTGCACGGTGCTGCGCGGTGGTGTGGTCACCGGCGTGTGCAACCCGCAGAACGAGAGCAATGCCTCGCTGTCGCGCCTGATGATCGGCTCGGAGCCGCCGGCGCTGCAACGCCAGGCGCCGAAGACCGGCGACGTGGTGCTGAAGGTGCAAGGGCTGAGCCTGGGCAAGACCGACCAGTTCGGCGTGGACCTGATCGACATCGGGCTGCAGGTGCGCGCCGGTGAAGTGGTGGGCATTGCCGGCGTGTCCGGCAACGGCCAGAAAGAGCTGCTCTACGCGCTGTCCGGCGAAGACACCCGCGCCGCGCCGGCCATGGTGCAGGTGCTGGGCCAGGACGCAGGCCGCATGGGCCCGCGCCAGCGCCGTGCGCTGGGCCTGCATTTCGTGCCGGAAGAACGCCTGGGCCGGGGCGCTGTCCCCACCATGGGGCTGGCGCACAACCTGCTGCTGACCCGCAGTGACGCCGTGGGCTCTGGCGGCTGGTTGCGCATGGGCCAGTTGCAGGCGCATGCGGCCGACATCATCCGCCGTTTCGGCGTGAAGGCCGGCGGCCCGAATGCCGCGGCCAAGTCGCTGTCGGGCGGCAATCTGCAGAAATTCATCGTGGGCCGCGAGATCGATGCCAAGCCCAGGCTGCTCATCGTCTCCCAGCCCACCTGGGGGGTGGACGTGGGCGCGGCAGCGCAGATCCGGGGGGCGATGCTGGCGCTGCGGGACGCGGGCTGCGCCGTGCTGGTGCTCAGCGAGGAGTTGGACGAATTGTTTGAAATCAGCGACCGCCTGCATGTGGTGGCCAAGGGGCGCCTGAGCCCTTCCGTGGACCGGGCCGATGCCTCGGTGCAGAAGATTGGCGAATGGATGAGCGGCCTGTGGCATGCCGAGGTGCAGCAGCACCTGGCGCGCAGCGAGCGCCAGGCCGGGGCAGGGGGGCAGGCATGATCAAGCTGGAACAACGTCCCCAGGCTTCGCGCTGGTGGACCTATGGATCGCCCTTGCTGGCGCTGGCCATCACGGTGCTGATCGGCATCGTCCTGTTCATGCTGCTGGGCAAGGACCCGGTCAAGGGGCTGCAGGCCTTCTTCTGGGAGCCGCTGAAGACCACCTACGCCATGGGCGAGGTGGCCATGAAAGCCACGCCGCTGCTGCTGATCGCACTGGGCCTGGCCGTGTGCTTTCGCTCCAATGTGTGGAACATCGGCGCCGAAGGGCAGTTCGTGATCGGTGCCGTGGCGGCCGGTGGTGTGGCCCTGCTGGCCGACAAGACCACCGGTCCCTGGATCGTGCCGGTG
The DNA here is from genome assembly GCF_019218715.1 of Comamonas sp. CMM03. Classification (NCBI taxonomy): domain Bacteria; kingdom Pseudomonadati; phylum Pseudomonadota; class Betaproteobacteria; order Burkholderiales; family Comamonadaceae; genus Comamonas; species Comamonas sp. CMM03. Next base: position 416,587 of record NZ_JAHUXB010000004.1, read on the forward strand.
ATCCTGCTGGCGGGTGTGCTCGGCGGCATGGTGTGGGCGGGCATCGTGGCTTTGCTGCGCGACAAGTTCAACGCCAACGAGATCCTGGTCAGCCTGATGTTGGTCTATGTCGGCACCCTGGTGCTGGGCTATCTGGTCTATGGTCCCTGGAAGGACCCCATGGGCTACAACTTCCCGCAGAGCAAGATGTTCGAGCGGGTCACGCAGATTCCCAAGCTGATCGAAGGCACGCGCCTGCACATCGGCACGCTGCTGGCCTTGCTCGGCTCGGCCCTGCTGTGGGTCTTCCTGTTCCGCACCAAGCTGGGTTTTGCCCAGCAGGTGGGCGGTCTGGCCCCGGCGGCGGCGCGCTACGCCGGTTTCTCCTCGCGCCGCGCGCTGTGGACGGCGCTGCTGATCTCGGGCGGCTGCGCCGGCCTGGCGGGTGCGCTGGAAGTGGCGGGCCCCATCGGCCAGCTCACCCCCTATGTGCCGGCCGGTTACGGCTTTGCCGCCATCATCGTGGCCTTCGTGGGGCGCCTGCACCCGGTGGGCATGATCTTCTCCGCCATTCTCATGAGCATGTTCTATATCGGTGGTGAGCTGGCGCAGTCGCGTCTGGGCCTGCCCAAGTCTTTGACCGGCGTCTTCCAGGGTCTGCTGCTGTTCACGCTGCTGGCATGCGACACCCTGATCGCCTACCGCCTGCGCTGGGTCTCCGCTCCCAAGGGCGCAGCGAAAGGAGGCCAGTGATGGACGCTTACGCACTGCTACTGGGTTCCACCCTGAGCGCCGGCACCGTGCTGGCGCTGGCGGCCCTGGGTCTGCTGATCAATGAAAAAGCCGGCATCGTCAACCTGGGGGCCGAAGGCATGATGCTGTGCGCCGCCCTGGCGGGCTTTGCCGCGGTGGTACACACCGGCAGCACCTGGATCGGCTTTGCCGCCGGCATGGCGGCGGGCGCGTTGCTGGCCGGCCTGTTCGGGGTGCTGGTGATCTGGTTGAACACCAACCAGTACGCCACCGGTCTGGCGCTGAGCCTGTTCGGCACCGGCTTCTCGGCCTTTGCCGGCCAGGCCTATGTGCAGGCCAAGCTGCCCGAGCTGCCCAAGTACGCCATTCCGCTGCTGTCGGACATCCCGGTCATCGGCCCGGCACTGTTCAAGCTGCATCCGCTGGTCTACATCACCGTGCTGCTGGCGCTGGCGCTGATCGCTTTCCTGTACCGCTCGCGCGCCGGGCTGGTGCTGCGTGCCGTGGGCGAATCGCCCGAATCGGCCCACGCCATTGGCTATGCCGTGCGTCCCATCCGTCTGGCGGCCGTGATGGCCGGCGGCGCGCTGTGCGGTCTGGCAGGGGCCTACATCTCCACGGTCTACACCCCGCTGTGGGTCGAAGGCATGGTGGCGGGCCGTGGCTGGATTGCCCTGGCGCTGACCACCTTCGCCACCTGGCGACCGGCCCGCGTGCTGCTGGGCGCCTACCTGTTCGGCGGCGTGACCATGCTGCAGTTCCACCTGCAGGCCACGGGCGTGCAGGTGGCCAGCCAGCTGCTGTCCATGCTGCCTTACCTGGCCACCATCGTGGTGCTGGTTATCATCTCGCGCAATCCGGCCTGGATCCGCGCGAACATGCCGGCTTCCCTCGGCAAGCCGTTCTATCCCGGCTCCTGAGGCCAGATTCCCCTTTTTCACAGAACTCCCACCAGAGGAACACTCGCATGAACGCACTGCGCAAGCGCACTTTGCTCAAGATGATCGGCCTGTCGGCCGTGTCCGTGGCGGCCCTGACGGCCTGCGGCAAGAAGGAAGAAGCACCGGCTCCGGCCGCTGCCCCTGCTGCCCAGGCACCGGCGGCCGACAAGCTGAAGGTCGGTTTCATGTACGTCAGCCCCATCGGCGATGGCGGCTGGACCTTCCAGCACGAGCTGGCGCGCAAGGCGATTCAGGAGAAGTTCGGCGACAAGATCGAAACCTCCATGGTGGAAAGCGTGCCCGAGTCGGCCGACGCCGAGCGCGTGATGCGTGACATGGCCGGCCAGGGCAACAAGCTGGTCTTCGCGACCAGCTTCGGCTACCAGGAATTCGTGCAGAAGGCCGCCGCCGATCTGAAGGACGTGAAGTTCGAGCACGCCACCGGCTACAAGCAGGCCGACAACGTGGCCGTGTACGACAGCAAGACCTTCGAAGGTGCCTACCTGGCCGGTCTGGTGGCCGGTGCCATGACCAAGACCAAGACCGTGGGTGTGGTGGCTTCGGTGCCCATCCCCGAAGTGGTGCGCAACATCAACAGCTTTGTGCTGGGTGCCCAGGCCATCGATCCCTCGATCAAGGCCAAGGTGGTGTGGGTGAACGAATGGTTCAGCCCCCCCAAGGAATCGGAAGCCGCCACCAGCCTGCTCAACGGCGGTGTGGACGTGATGTACCAGAACACCAATTCGCCCGCCGTGCTCAAGACCGCCGAAGAGCGCGGTGCCTATGCCTTCGGCAAGGACGGCGACATGAGCGCCTTCGCACCCAAGGCCCACCTGGGCTCGGCCGTGATCAACTGGACGCCCTACTACACCAAGGTGGTGGAAGACACGCTGGCCGGCAACTGGCAGGGTGGCAACTACTGGTGGGGTGTCAAGGAAGGCGCCATGGATCTGGTGAAGATCGCCGACCAGGTGCCCCAGGACATCAAGGACAAGGTCGAGAAGGCCAAGGCCGGCATGAAGGACGGCAGCTTCGCCGTCTGGACCGGTCCCATCAAGGACAACACCGGCAAGGAAGTGCTGGCCGCTGGCCAGGTGGCCGATGACGGCTTCCTGCGTAGCATCAACTTCTACGTCAATGGCGTGGAAGGCAAGGTGCCGGGCGCAGGCGGCAAATAAGCACGGACCCGCAAGCCCCTGATGCAGGCCTCCTTCGGGAGGCCTTTTGCATGCGGTGCGCGGTCGCCGCCGCCCGGCACCGCGCCATGGTGCGGTTTTTGCATGTGTAACATGCCCGCCGGACGAACGTCGCCTGCAGCGTTGTGCCACAGGCACAGTGCGGCAAGGCGATGGATCGCAGGCAGAATCTGCGCCGGAACTGTGCAAACATAGTGCACCCCGCCGACCGGCACGGGCACTGTGCGTGCGTGTCGCAAATCACCTCTTTTTTCCTCCAGAAGGAATATCCATGACAGACCTGAAGAAACGCTCTTTGTTCAAGATGGCGGCCATGTCCGCTGTGGCAGCGGCCGTGTTGGCTGGCTGCGGCAAGAAGGAAGAGCCGGCACCGGCCGCTCCCGCAGCCGAACCCGCACCTGCCGCCAAGGCCGAGCCGCTGAAGATCGGCTTCGCCTACGTCGGCCCGGTGGGTGACGGCGGCTGGACGTTCGCGCACGACCAGGCCCGTAAGAAGCTGGAAGCCGAATTCGGCGACAAGATCCAGACCTCCTTCGTGGAAAGCGTGCCCGAAGGTCCGGACGCCGAACGCGTGCTGCGCGACCTGGCTTCCCAGGGCAACAAGGTGGTCTTCGGCACCACCTTCGGCTACATGGACAGCATCCAGAAGCTGGCCGGCGACTTCAAGGACGTGAAGTGGGAACACGCCACCGGCTACAAGACCGCCGAGAACGTGCGCACCTATGACAGCCGCACCTATGAAGGCGCCTACCTGGCCGGCATCATCGCTGGCTCGATGACCAAGTCCAACACCCTGGGCATCGTGGGCTCGGTGCCCATCCCCGAAGTGATCCGCAACATCAACAGCTTCACGCTGGGCGCGCAGAGCGTGAACCCCAAGGTCAAGACCAAGGTGGTCTGGGTCAATGAATGGTTCAGCCCCCCCAAGGAAACCGAAGCTGCCACCAGCCTGATCAACGGCGGCGCCGACATCCTGTTCCAGAACACCGATTCGCCTGCCGTGCTGAAGACCGCCGAAGAAAAGGGCATCCGTGCCTTCGGCTGGGATTCGGACATGACCGCCTACGGTCCCAAGGCCCACCTGGGTTCGTCCATCATCAACTGGGCGCCTTACTACTCCAAGGCCGTCAACGATGTGCTGAACAACACCTGGGCCACGGGCAGCAGCTGGTGGGGAGTGAAGGAAGGCGCCATCGATCTGGTGTCCATCGCCGAAGACGTGCCTGCCGAAGCCAAGGCCAAGGTGGAAGAGGTCAAGAAGGGCCTGAAGGAAGGCACGTACGTGATCTGGAAGGGCCCGATCGCCTCCAACGACGGCAAGGAAGTGCTGGCAGCCGACAAGGCCGCCGACGACGCTTTCCTGCAAGGCGTCAACTTCTACGTCAAGGGCGTGGAAGGCAAGGTGCCCGGCGCCAAGTAAGGCGGTATACGCCTGGCGTTATGACGGGTATCAAGCCCGTCAATACTGCTCGGTTATGCAAAGGCTGCCCTCCGGGCAGCCTTTTTGTTTGGAATGATCGCGCCCCATGATGGAAAAAAACCAGTGGCACCCGCTTGCCCTCTCCCACGATGTGATTGATGCTCCCCTGGCCGTGCGGCTGCTGGAGCAAGACCTGGTGCTCTGGCGCGACACCAGCGGTCGCGCCCAGGCCTTTGTCGACCGCTGCCCGCACCGCGGCGCACGCCTGTCGCTGGGCCGGGTCAACGAAGGCAATCTGGAGTGCCCCTACCATGGCTGGCAGTTCGCAGACAACGGTCAGTGCGTGAAGGTGCCGGCGGTGCCCGGTTTCACGCCGCCGCCGCAGCACTGCGTCAAGTCCTTCAACGTGCAGGAAGCCTATGGCCTGGTCTGGGTGCAGCTGCAAGCACCGGAAGGCGCCGACGTGCCGCTGCCGGTGTTTGAGGCGGAGGCCAACGACCAGCTGCGCAAGCTCAACTGCGGCCCGTACGACGTGGCCGCCAGCGCACCACGCATCATCGAGAACTTCCTGGACATGTCGCACTTCGGCTTTGTGCACGAAGGCTGGCTGGGCAGCCGCGATGCCACGGCCATGGCGCCTTACCAGGTGGAGCCCACGCCCACCGGCGTCAAGGCCACCGGCTGCAAGGCCGTGCAGCCCCAGTCGAACCTGCATTCCACCAAGCCGGCCGAAGTGGAATACACCTACGAAGTGACGGCACCCTACACCGCGCTGCTGACCAAGATCCCGGAAGAGGGCAGCAGCAAGCAGGGCTGGCACGAAGCCATCGGCCTGTTCATCTGCCCGGTCACGCCGGACACCAGCCGCGTCTGGTTCCGCCTGGCGGTGGCCGACTTCGAGTCCACCGACGCCCAGTTGCAGCAGTTCCAGCACACCATCTTCACGCAGGACCAGCCGGTGCTGGAGTCGCAACTGCCCAAGCCGCTGCCGCTGGACCCGCGCGCCGAGCTGCATTCGGCTGCCGACCGCATGTCGTCCGCCTACCGCCGCTATCTGAAAGCCAGTGGCGCCAGTTTTGGCGTGTGCTGACCTCCACCAGGTCCCGGGCCGCTATCGCGGCCTGTGCCATTTCGGGGAGTGAAGGCCAGGATACAGGGCGGCTCCCGGGCATGGCCCGGTGGCGTACGGTTTTTTGCGCACGGTTCTTGCACCTGGGCCTGGGCGTGCCATATTCGCAGTCTGAGAGCGGCGCGCAGCGCCATAGAGGATTGAAATGCATACTGTGCCCGTCGTGGAAACTTCCCGTCTGCCCCTGTTGCTGCGCGCCATGCCCAAGGCGGAGCTGCACATCCACATCGAGGGCTCGCTCGAGCCCGAGCTGATCTTTGCCCTGGCCGAACGCAATGGCGTGGATCTGCCCTATGCCGACGTGGAGGCGCTGCGTGCCGCCTACGCCTTCACCGATCTGCAGAGCTTTCTGGACATCTACTACGCCGGCGCCAGCGTGCTGCTGCAGGAAGAAGACTTCTACGACATGACCATGGCCTACCTGCGCCGCGCGGTGCAGGACAACGTGGTGCGGGCCGAGATCTTCTTTGACCCGCAGACCCACACCGAGCGTGGCGTGGCCATGGGCACCATCATCCACGGCCTGACGCGGGCCTGCCGCGATGCGCATGCGCAATGGGGCATCAGCGCCGAGCTGATCCTCAGTTTCCTGCGCCATCTGAGCGAGGAAGACGCCATTGCCACGCTGGAAGCGGCCCTGCCGTTCCGCGACCAGTTCATCGGCGTCGGCCTGGACAGCAGCGAGCTGGGCCACCCGCCCGAAAAGTTCACCCGCGTGTTCGCCCGTGCCAAGCAGCTGGGTCTGCGGCTGGTGGCCCATGCCGGTGAAGAAGGGCCGCCCGCCTATGTGTGGGGCGCGCTCAATGCGCTGGCGGTGGAGCGTATCGACCACGGCGTGCAATCCGAAAAAGATGCCGCGTTGATGCAGCACCTGGTCGAACGTGGCATTCCACTGACTGTGTGCCCGCTGTCCAACCTGAAGCTGTGCGTGGTGGATGACCTGACCCAGCACAATCTGCCGCGCATGCTGGATGCGGGGCTGAAGGTGATGGTCAACTCCGACGATCCGGCCTATTTCGGCGGCTACGTCAACGACAACTATGTGCAGCTGTTTGCCGCCACCGGCATGGGGGCCGAGCACGCCTACCAGCTGGCGCGCAACAGCCTGGAAGCCACGTTCGCCAGCCCGCAGCAGCAGGCCGCCTGGGTGCAGCAGCTCGATGCCTGCTTTGCCCGCTTTGCGAACCGCAACTGACCGCCTCTGAGGCGCTGCGCAGCGCTTGCGGCGGGCGGCCCCAGCCGCCGCTGCGGGTGCCTGCCGGAAAGGCCAGGGGCGGTCGGCGCCCCGTGTGATCAGCCCGCCTTCTGCGCCGCCAAGGCCGTGCGCAGTTTGTCGGCATAGGCTTGCAGCACGGCCATGCCGGGCTCCTTGCGCGGCCAGGTCAGGTGCATGCCGTCGTCCACATGGCGCGGCAGCATGTGCAGGTGGAAGTGGAACACCGTCTGCCCTCCGGCCGCGCCATTGGCCTGGAACAGGGTGATGCCGTCCGGCCCGAAGGCCTGCTCGGCCGCCTGGGCGACGCGCTGAGCGGTCTGCATCACGGCGGCGCATTCGGCGGGCGTCAGCTCCAGCAAGGTGACCGCGTGGCGCTTGGTGGCCACCAGCACATGGCCGGGGTTGACCTGGCCGATGTCCATGAAGGCAATGGTCAGCGCGTCCTCATAGATGGTGGCTGCGGGAATCTCGCCCGCCACCAGCTTGCAGAAGATGCATTGGCCGGGCGGGGAGGTGTCGACAAACATGGGCATGGAACCGTCTCCGAAGACATGACAGCGGGGCGCCGCGCGGCACCGGTGCAGGCCAGTGTGCGCTGCGGTCTATGCGCCCCATGCTACGCATGAGTGGTGCATTGCACCATCGGGGTGAACCGGGCTTGCCAAGCGCCTGCTTCGGGCAATAGCTGTGCTGCGGCAAGGCTTGGGCGATTGGGCCTACAATCCGCGCCTTCGCCCGCTGGACTGCCCCACCGGCTGGCGTTTTCAACTCCGGGCCATGTAGAGGACTACCATGTATAAAAACCTCGCAGCCGCACTCGCGGCCGCTTGCTGTTTGGCCCCTGTCTGGGCTGCATCCCCCCCGAACCCCGCTTCCACTGCCAGCGCGCCTGCCAAGGCGGTGCCGCTGCAACGCCCGGTCAAGGCCGCCTTTGTCTATGTGACGCCCGTGCTGGATGCCGGCTGGACCACCCAGCACGACGCTGGCCGCCGCCAGCTGCAGACCCAACTGGGCGACCAGGTGCAGACCACGGTGGTGGCCGATGTGGCAGAGGGCCCGGATGCCGAGCGTGTCATCCGCGATCTGGCGGCCAATGGCAACGACATCATCTTCACCACCAGCTTCGGCTATATGGAGCCCACGATGCGCGTGGCGCGCGACTTCCCGCAGGTGAAGTTCGAATCCATCACCGGCTACCAGCGTGCAGCCAATGTGGCCACGGCCAATGCGCGCTATTACGAAGGGCGCTATCTGTCGGGCATTGCCGCGGCGCGCCTGAGCCAGACCGGCGTGGCTGGCTTTGTGGCGGGCTTCCCCATTCCCGAAGTGATCCAGGGCATCAACGCCTTTGTGCTGGGCATGCGCAGCGTCAACCCCAAGGCCCAGGTCAAGGTGGTGTGGCTCAATGCCTGGTTCGACCCACCACGCGAGCGTGAAGCCGCCATGGCACTGATGAACGAAGGCGCCGATGTGCTGTCCTTCCAGGTGGCATCGACCGCGGTGATGGGCGCCGCCCAGGAGCGCGGCAAGATGGCCATCGCTTTCCACAGCGACATGCGCAAGGCCGGGCCCCAGGCCCAGTTGCTGGCCGTGACCCACCAGTGGGGCGGCTACGACACGGCCCGCGTGCGTGCCCTGCAGAAGGGCGAATGGAAAAGCCAGGACACCTGGGGCGGTGTGCGCGAAGGCATGATCCGCGTGGACAGCTTCGGTCCGCGCGTGCCCAAGGACGTGCGCATGGAAGTGCAGCAGCGCCAGGACGAAATGGCCCACGGCAAGCTGCATGCCTTCCGCGCCGGTGCCGCGCCCATTCGCGACAACCTGGGCCAGGTGCGCATTCCGGCCGGCAGCACGCTGCCGGACGCGGACATTCTGCAGATGAACTGGCTGGCCGAAGGCGTGGTCGGACAGCTGCCGCGCTGAGCCCTGCTGCCCCGCACCGCAGGCCCTGCCATCGCAGGGGGCGCGGGGTGACGGCCTGCCAGCAGGCATGGCATATGCTTGGAGCCACTCCCAAACCGGAGCGTGTGCGGCGTGCGCAGCAGGGTCGGCATGGCTGATGGGACCTGCACGGATTGCTGCGTGTGCACCACAGGCTCCGGTGTGGTGATGGGCGACCCGCTGCACAGGGCGGCGGGAGCCCGTTAAGCTCCCAGCCTATGAAGATCTACCGCAGCGCCTTGCTCCGCTTTGCCCCCGACGGCAGCCCCTTGTACGACAGCGATGGCCTGCTGGCCACCGCCCCCGATGCCCAGGGGCAGGAACGTGTGGTGGCTGCCGGCAGCTGGCAGGCACTGCAGGCGCAGTACACCCAGCAAGCCGGCGCGCAGGTGCAGCATCTGCCCGGCCGGCTGATCGCCCCGGGCTTTGTGGACATGCACATCCACTACCCGCAGACCGATGTGATCGGCGCCCCGGCCGATGGTCTGCTGCCCTGGCTGGAACATTACACCTTTCCCCACGAGGCGCGTTTTCACGACCGCGCCTATGCCGACGGCGTGGCGGAATTCTTTCTGGACGAGCTGCTGCGCAACGGCGTGACCACGGCGCTGACGTTTGCCACCTCCCACCCCAACTCGGTGGATGCCATCATGACCGCCGCACAGCAGCGCGGCATGCGCATGATTGCCGGCAAGGTGCTGCAGGACCGTCACAGCCCGGACGGCGTGCGCGACGATACCGAGCAGGGGCTGATCGATACCGAAACGCTGATCCAGCGCTGGCATGGCGTGGACCGGCTGGGCTATGCCATTACCCCGCGCTTCGCCCCCACCAGCACGCCCGCCCAGCTGCGGGGCGCAGGGGAGCTGGCGGCCCGATACCGCGATGTGTGGATCCAGTCCCATGTGTCCGAGAACCTGGACGAGATCCGTTGGGTGCGCGAGCTCTTTCCTGCCGCGCGCAGCTACCTGGGGGTGTACGACGACTTCGGCCTGATGCGCGAACGCGCGGTCTACGCCCACTGCATCTGGCTGGACGACGAAGACCGCGCGCTGCTGCGCGAAAAGCACACGGCGGCGGCCATCAGCCCCACCAGCAATCTGTTCCTGTCCAGCGGTTACTTCGACTACCAGAAGGCCGATGCGGCGGATTTTCGCTACGGCCTGGCCAGCGATGTGGGCGGCGGCATGAGCTTTTCACCGTTTCGCACCATGCAGGCGGCCTATGTGGTGGGGCGCGAAGGCCATGCCAAGCAGGGCTTCAGCCTCAAGCCCGGTGCCCTGTGGTGGCAGCACACGGCCGGTGCCGCGCAGGCGCTGGGCCTGGGCGGGGTGATCGGCAATCTGCAGCCGGGCTGCGAGGCGGACTTTGTGGTCCTCAACCCGGCCTGCACACCGCTGCTGGCGCGCAAGACGGCCCAGGCCGAGACGCTGGACGAGCTGCTGTTTGCCATGATCGTGCTGGGTGATGACCGCCTGATTGAGCAAACCATTGTTTCTCAAGCAAAATAGCGCAATTGCGCTGGTTGTATAGCCGCATGGCGCTATCAAAAAACAAGCGAACAGGATTTTCCCAATGAGCATCAAGAGCGACAAATGGATCCGCACCATGGCGGAGCAGCACGGCATGATCGAGCCCTTCGAGCCCGGCCAAGTGCGCCAGGTCGACGGCAAGAAGATCATCAGCTACGGCACCAGCAGCTACGGTTACGACATCCGCTGCGCGCGTGAATTCAAGGTCTTCACCAACATCCACAGCACCGTGGTGGACCCCAAAAACTTCGACGAAAAGAGCTTTGTCGATTTTGAAGGCGACTACTGCATCATTCCGCCCAACAGCTTTGCGCTGGCCCGCACGGTGGAGTATTTCCGCATTCCCCGTGATGTGCTGACGGTGTGCCTGGGCAAGAGCACGTACGCGCGCTGCGGCATCATCGTCAACGTGACGCCGTTCGAGCCGGAGTGGGAAGGCTATGTGACGCTGGAGTTCTCCAACACCACACCGCTGCCGGCCAAGATCTACGCCGGTGAAGGCTGCGCCCAGGTGCTGTTCTTCCAGGGGGATGAGCAGTGCGAGACCAGCTACAAGGACCGCAACGGCAAGTACCAGGGTCAGCATGGCGTGACCCTGCCCAAGGCCTGAAGCAGCGGCTGCTGCCCCCATCAATAAAGCGCGGACCTCCGCGCTTTTTTTATTTTTCGGAATGCTGCGGTGTGTGCAGCAGGGTGACCCGGCTTCGTATCAGGGGATGTAGTGCACCAGGTTGCGCCCGGCATTCTTGGACTGGTAGAGCGCATCGTCGCTGCGGCGCAGCAAGGCGGTGTCGTTGTCCTCGGTGCCGTTCTGCAGCGTGGGGCGCAGCGCGGTGATGCCGGCGCTCAAGGTGAGCCGGCCCACCAGCGGCCACTGGTGCTGTTCGATGGCCGCCAGGATCTCGCGCGCAATGCGCTGGGCGGCTTCGGGCGGGGTGTCGGGCAGCAGCACCACAAACTCCTCGCCCCCAAAGCGGGCGATCACGTCCGAATCGCGCAGCCGGCTGCGCAGCTGGTTGGCCACGCTTTTGAGCACCAGATCGCCCACTTCGTGGCCGTAGTTGTCGTTGACCTGCTTGAAATGGTCGATATCCAGCGTCGCCAGGCACAGCGGGCGGCCGCTGCGGCGGGCCAGCGCCATCGCAAACTGCACCTGGGCATCGAAGCCGCGGCGGTTGAGCAGGCCGGTCAGGGGGTCGGTGCTGGCCTGGCGGTCCAGCTCGCGGTTGGCGTCATACAGTTCCTGCGTACGCATTTGCACCTCATGCTCCATGGATTCGTTCGCGGCCAGCAGACGCTGTGTCATGGCGTTGAAGGACTGCGACAGCAGCTGGACTTCGCGGTTGCTCTGCAGCTCGGGAATGGGCACCTGGCGTTCCCCGGCGTCGATGCGGCGGGCGGTCTGGGCCAGGGTGTTGAGCTCGCGCACCATGCGGCGGGCCAGCCACCACACCAGCCAGGTGGCCGTGATGGCTGCCAGCAGACCGGCTCCCATCACGTACAGCATCTGCTGCTGGGCATCGGCGTAGGCGCTGGCCACGGGCTGGCGTGCCACCACGTACCAGCCCAGGTCGCTGGGGGCATTGCGGGCGGGCAACTGGGCCACAGCGGTCAGAAAATCGTCGCTCTGGTCGTTCCAGCGCACCACGCCGGCCTGGACGCGGGGGTGGCGGTGGTCCGCCTGCAACTGTTCCGGGCGCAGGGGCAGGGTCTGGTCGACGGCGATGAAAGGCGACAGCTTGCCGCCCGGGGCAAAGATCAGCTTGCCCTGGCGGTCAAAGATGAACAGCGAGATCTGGTCCTCGCGCGAGAAGGTGGGCAGCAGCTCCTGCACCATCTCGCGCGCCCAGTCCCAGCTGGTGTGCATGCCCAGCACGCCGATCAACTGGCCGTCCACCCGGATGGGGGCCGAGAAATCCACCAGCCGCAGCGGCTCGCCCGAGGCGCTGGGGGGCAGCAGCGGCGCCAGCAGCTTGGCGGGCACCACGTCGGACACATAAGGGCCGGAAGCCCCGGCGGTGAACCAGGTGTTGTCGCTGATGTTGCGGCCCACCAACTGGTTGCCGGTGGCATGCACCACCGTGCCCTTGGGGTCGGCAACGCCCACCCAGACGCAGTAGGGGCGGGTCAGGCGGATGCGGGCGAACAGGGCATTCACCTCGGCGGAGGTCAGGCCGTTGCGCCACAGGTCGGGGGAGTGGGCCAGTGCCTGCACCAGCCGGCTGTGGTCGAACAAGGCATCGGAGAGTTGCTTGGCGGCACTGCTGGACACCACCTGCAAGGCCGCGCCGGCTTCCCGCTGCATGCGGCTTTTGAGCAGCTCGCCAAAGGCGAAGGACAGCATCAGCACCAGGGCTGCCGTCAGACCGCCAAACACCCAGGCCAGCTGCGTTCGCAGGCTGCGCTTGCGCGAGGCCGGTGCCTTGGCGGGCGGGGCCGGCGGCTGCGAACGCGGCGCAAACGGCCCGGCGGGCGGTGCCGTGCCTGCCGGAGGGGTGGTGACCGGAGGTGCCCAATCCGTCTCTTGCATGGTCATGGCTCCTGGAGGGGAGGATCATCGTTGGCGTGCAATGGCTGGCGGTGCATGCGGGCTGCCAGGCGCGCTGCAGCCAGGTCCCAGCCACCCCAGCCGCAGCTCTTGAACAGCACCGGGCCGGCGGGGCGGGGCCGATGCCGTGCCAGGCTCTGGGCCAATGTGGGAAAGCTTTGCACATCCAGGCCCGCCTGCAGCAGGTCGCCGGCTTCGTGCACGGCTTCGGCGGTGTCGACGATCACCAGGCCTTGCCGGGCGATGTGCTGGCACAGGCTGGGGGCCAGCTCCACCATCTGCGGTGTGAAGGCGCCCACGGCAGCAATGAAGGCGTCGGCCCGGGGGGCATGCTGCAGCACCACCGCCTGGGCACTGGTGCAGGTGACGATATTGGGGCAGTGGGCTGCCGCCTGGGCCAGGTCGGTGGCGGCATAGGCCTGCAGGCCCAGTGCATGGGCATGGTCCAGCAGGTGGCGCACGCTGTCCAGGCTGCGCGATGCCACCCAGACTTCGCGCGTGCCGGCGCCGGCCGCAAAGGCCTCCAGATGGGACTTGCCCTGCACGCCCGCACCGATGATGAGCAGCGGACCGCTGGGGTTGGGGGCATGGTGCAGGGCGGCCAGCAGCGACACGGCAGCGGTGCGCCGTGCGGTGACGGTGGGCCCGTCGATGATCAGCTGGCGCTGGCCGGTGGCAACGTCAAAAATCGTCACATCGCCCTGGATGGTGGGGCGCGCCGTTGCAGCATTGCCAGGGGTGAAGGTGATGAGCTTGGTCATTGCCACCTGGGCATCACTGGCGGGCATGCAAAACAGGCTGCCGCCCTGCGGCAAAGGCATCACAATGCGGGGCGGCACCTGCACACTGCCGTCCTGCAGCACGGCTTCCAGTTCGGCAGCCAGGGCTTTCCAGGGCAGCAGTGCCTCGGTGGCCTGCGGGGTGAACAGTCCTTGCATGGCGTGCACGGCAGAGGGGGCGGTAGGGGGCACAGACATCACTTGCATGTGGCTTTATACCGTGGGCGTTTGCGATGGGCTAGGTGGTCTGTCCGGGCCTTGTGTCAAGGTGTGGCGTGTTCTCCTACAAAGCCTGGCGCTAAAGTGAGTTCGCACTCTCGCGGTGGCTGCGTAGCATCCAGCGCTTATGGTTTTGTGGGCATGTACATATGGAATCTGGTCAGGAAAAAGGAAGCGCTCACCGTACGGCGGCACGCTGGCAATGGGCGGTGGTGGGGGTGGGCATCGCCACCATTGCGCTCCTGCTGTGGACCTTTGTCGGGACGCTGGACGATCACATGAGCCAGTCCCGGGAAATGAGCCGCAATGCCCAGTGGCATGTGCACGCCCCGGTCGAAGGCGCCCAGGCGGCCGTGTTGCTGCAAGGCGGCGAACCCTGAGCAGGCGTGCTGGCGCGACTTCATAATGGCGCCCCACAGCGCATCAGGAGCAGACCATGAAGTGGGAAGGTAACCGCGAGTCGGACAACGTCGAAGATCGCCGCTCGGACGGCGGCGGTGGGGGTGGCCCCATCTTCGGTGGCCGCAGCATCGGCATTGGCACCATTGTGGTGGCCCTGGTGGGCGGCTGGGTGCTGGGCGTCAACCCGCTGACGATTCTGAGCCTGCTCAGCGGCGGAGGTGGTGGCGGGCAGGTCGTGCAGCAGCAGTCGCCTGCGCAGGCACCACCGGCCCATGACACCATGGCCCGTTTCGTCTCGACCGTGCTGGCCGACACCGAAGACGTGTGGACCGACATCTTCCGCCAGGGCGGCAGCCAGTACCGGGACCCCAAGCTGGTGCTGTTCCGGGGCGCCGTGGGCACGGCCTGCGGCACCGGCCAGTCGGCCATGGGCCCGTTCTACTGCCCGGGCGACCAGAAGGTCTATATCGATCTGTCGTTCTACGACCAGCTCAAGAACCAACTGGGCGCTCCCGGTGACTTTGCCCAGGCCTATGTGATCGCCCATGAGGTCGGTCACCACGTGCAGAACCTGCTGGGGATCAGCGGCAAGGTCGACGAGATGCGCGGCCGTGTCAGCAAGGTGGAATACAACCGGCTGTCCGTGAAGCTGGAGCTGCAGGCCGATTGCCTGGCCGGCGTCTGGGCCCACCATGCCCAGAATGCACGCCAGATCCTGGAGCAGGGCGATGTGGAAGAAGCCATGAATGCCGCGGCCAAGATCGGTGACGACGCGCTGCAGCGTGCCCAGACCGGTCAGGTGGTGCCGGACAGCTTCACCCACGGCACCAGTGCCCAGCGCCAGCGCTGGTTCATGACTGGGCTCAAGAGCGGCAGCGTCAATTCCTGCGATACCTTCTCGGCGGCATCGCTGTAACTGGGGCGCAGCAGGCGCAGGTGTTGGCATGGCGCCACATCTGTGCTATCAAATTCTGCATGGGGCGTACGCCCTCCCGGTGTTCCCGGCGTAAGAGGGCCGGGCGGGTGACCGCTGTCGCTGTCCGGATTTGTAGAGCGCCAACAGCTGTCAATGCGGGCAGTGCGACAATAGCGGTATCCATGACAAGTTCTTTTTCCTCTCTCCTCTTGGCGGAGCCTCTGGCACGCGCTGTGGCCGAAATGGGCTACGAGTCGATGACCCCCATCCAGGCGCAGGCGATCCCCGTGGTCCTGACCGGCAAGGATGTGATGGGTGCAGCCCAGACCGGCACCGGCAAGACAGCGGCTTTTTCGCTGCCCCTGCTGCAGCGGCTGATGCGCCATGAGAACAGCTCGGCATCGCCTGCGCGCCATCCGGTGCGGGCGCTGGTGTTGCTGCCCACGCGCGAGCTGGCCGACCAGGTGGCCCAGCAGATCGCGCTGTACGCCAAGCACACCAAGCTGCGCAGCACCGTGGTGTTCGGCGGCATGGACATGAAGCCCCAGACCCTGGAGCTGAAGAAGGGCGTGGAAGTGCTGGTGGCCACCCCCGGCCGCCTGCTGGACCACATCGAAGCCAAGAATGCCGTGCTCAACCAGGTGGAATACGTGGTGCTGGACGAGGCCGACCGCATGCTCGACATCGGTTTCCTGCCCGATCTGCAGCGCATCCTGTCGCACCTGCCCAAGAACCGCACCACCTTGCTGTTCTCCGCCACGTTCTCGCCCGAGATCAAGCGCCTGGCCGGCAGCTACCTGCAAGACCCGGTGACCATCGAAGTGGCCCGCCCCAACGAGACCGCTTCCACCGTGGAGCAGCGTTTCTACAGCGCCAACGACGACGACAAGCGCCGCACCATCTGTGCCGTGCTCAAGGACCGCGGCATCCGCCAGGCCTTTGTGTTTTCCAACAGCAAGCTGGGCTGTGCCCGCCTGACCCGTGCGCTGGAACGCGACGGTCTGCGCGCCGCCGCCCTGCACGGTGACAAGAGCCAGGACGAACGGCTCAAGGCGCTGGAAGCCTTCAAGGCCGGCGAAGTGGACCTGCTGGTGTGCACCGACGTGGCGGCACGCGGTCTGGACATCAAGGATGTGCCGGCCGTGTTCAACTACGACGTGCCGTTCAATGCTGAAGACTATGTACACCGTATCGGTCGCACCGGCCGTGCCGGCGCCTCCGGCCTGGCGGTGACCCTGGTGTCCAATTCGGACGGCAAGCTGGTGAGCGATATCGAGAAGCTCATCAAGAAGAAGATCGACGTGGAGAACTATCCACTGCCGTCGTTCCAGCGCCGCGACCGCAGCGAGCGCGACCACGGCAGCCGTGAAGGCCGGTCGGAGCACAGCCGTGACCATGGTCGCAGCCGCCGTGGCCACGACGAGGGCGATACCGATTACGGCTCGGCCCATTCCGCCGGCTACCGCCCGGTGGGCCGTGGCATGGCACGCCCGTTGCGCGCCGGCTCTTCCGATCCCTTCTTCGACAAGCCCTACGAGGCCCCGGCCGGGACGGCCGCACCGGCGGCCTGGGATGCGGCTTCCGCACCCGTGGCGCCGGGCCGCAGCCCCAGTATCCGTACCAAGCGCAAGGTGGCGGCGCTGTTCAAGCCCGCAGGCAGTTTCTGATACCGCAGGGCGTTGGAGGCCTCTCCAGCGCCTTCGCTCTGCGGATACACCTGCAGAGCCCTTCGCACCACTGTGCCAAGCCAGCAATCCTGCTGGCTTTTTTCATGGTGGCTGGCTGTCTGTGGGGTCTGTACAGCCGCTCAGCCGGGACGCTGGGCCTGCTCGCAGTCGATCTGGATCAGCTCGCGCACCTGCAGATCATTCTCCACGCGCACAGCGGTCAGCTGCCCGCCCCAGACACAGCCGGTGTCCAGTGCCATCAGCTGCGGCTGGTTGATCAGGCCCAGCGTGGACCAGTGGCCAAAGGCCACCACATGCTGCGCCGTCTGGCGGGCAGGGCAGGTGAACCAGGGCATCAGGCCTTCGGGAGCCTGTGCGGCCGATTCGGTGCTCTCAAAGTCCATGCGGCCTTCGGGCGTGCAAAAGCGGATGCGCGTCAGGGTGTTGACGATGGCGCGCAGGCGGTCGGCGCCGGTCAGGGCCTCATTCCACTGATCGGGCAGGTTGCCATACATCTGCTGCAGAAAGTCCGGCAGCGCCGGGCTGGTCAGCACCTGCTGCACTTCGGCGGACAGGGCCAGTGTCTGCTCCAGCGTCCAGCTGGGCTGCACACCGGCGTGCACCATCAGCACCTGCCGGCCTTGTGCATCGGTCCAGCTGCGGGCCAGCGGCTGCTGGCACAGCCAGTCCAGCAGGGCCGCGCGGTCGGGCGCCTCCAGCACGCTGGCCAGCGTGTCGCGGCGCGATGATTTGCGCATGCCGTGTGCGGCGGCCAGCAGGTGCAGGTCGTGGTTGCCCAGCACGGGCTGTACGGCGTCGCCCCAGGCCATGCACTGGCGCAGCACGCCGGCGGAGTCGGGACCCCGGTTGACCAGGTCCCCCAGCAGGTACAGGGTATCGCGGCTGGGCGAGAACTCCACCTGCTGCAGCAGGTTCAGGAAGGCGCTGTGACATCCCTGGATGTCACCAATGAAATAACGGGCCAATGCAAACTCCGAAAAAATCGATTCCCTGGGTGCCGGCAGGCGTGGCAGTCGCCCGGTGCAAGACATATGGCTGCGATTATCGGTCCACAGCCCATACCCGTGGATAGGGCATTGCGGTGGCGGCGAAGATATGCAGGCAACGGAAATGAACTTGCAAGGCGCTTTGTCGGTACCTTTTCTCGGAAAATCCGGGTGTTACATTTCTCCTGCAATATGGCTGCACAGAATTTTTATAATATGCACTTGTGGATACTGCGTACCCACAAAAAAACCCAGATTGCGTATTTGTTTTTATAATCCTCCCAATTATTGAAAGGATGCAATCCATGACCTCTTACAAAGAGCTACTGCAGCAGCGCGAACAGCTGGAACAGAAGATTCAAGAAGCACGCAAGAGCGAACTGAGCGACGCTGTTGCCAAGGTGCGCGCCCTGGTGGCCGAATATGGCCTGAGCGCTGACGACGTGTTTCCGCCTGCCAAAGCCACCCGTGGCGCAGGTCAAGGTGGCAAAGTTGCTCCGAAGTACCGCAATCCCGAAACCGGCCAGACCTGGACCGGCCGTGGCAAGGCGCCCAAGTGGATTGAAAACCAGGATCGCGAAAAGTTCGCTATCTAAGGCTTTATGGCAGACAACAGCCCGCTTTCAGCGGGCTTTGTTTTTTGTGGCTTGAATCTGCTGCGTCGCCGCGGTATTGCGGCTGAACGCTGCTGCGGATAAGCCTGTCCGGTATGCAAGCGGCTTATGCCAGGCCCGCAAAGTGCGGACACAACATATTCCATTTCGGCCAGTGGTAATGCCAGGGTTTCGCCGTATGGCGATTTCAGGGACAGAATCAACAGACTGCGTTGCATCAATTTCTGCGCAGTTCCAACCAATCACCGCCCCAGTCCGGCGGACAATAGCCAGCCATGAGAAAACAGGTCTTGATTGCGGGGGGCGGTATTGGCGGCTTGGCGGCTGCACTGGCCAGCTCCCATGCCGGTTGGGATGTGCGCCTGTTCGAGCGCGCGCCTTTGTTCAGTGAAGTCGGTGCCGGCGTGCAGCTGGGGCCCAATGTGGTGCGCCGGCTCCAAGCCTGGGGCCTGCAGCGCGCTCTGGTGGACGTCGCGGCCATTCCTGCCCGATTGCGTGTGCGCAGTGCCCTGAGCGGTGCCGAGCTGGCCTGCATGCCGCTGGGCGCCACCATGGTGGAGCGCTACGGCGCCAACTACCTGTCCATCCACCGCGCCGATCTGCACGGGCTGCTGCTGCAGGCCGTGGGGGAGCGGGCGGAGATGCACATCAACGCCGGCCAGGCGGTGGAGTCCGTGGTGCAGACCCCCCAGGTGGTGACCATCACCACCTCCGCCCGCAAGACCGTGGAGGGCGATGCACTGATCGCGGCCGATGGTGTCTGGAGCCGGCTGCGCGCCCAGTTGCTCAACGACGGCAAGGCCCAGCCTACCGGCCACCTGGCCTACCGTGCGGTGGTGCCCCAGGCCCAGTTGCCGGCCGCCATGCGCAGCGACGGCGTGACCACCTGGCTGGGCCCGCACATGCACGTGGTGCAGTACCCGCTGCGCCGTGGCGAGCTGATGAACATCGTGGCCATCATCGAAGGCCCGGCACCGGCCGACATGGAAACCTGGGACCATGCTGCCAATGCGGTCGATCTGGAAGCCGCGCTGGCCCGCTATTGCACGCCGCTGCAGGACCTGATCCGTGCCGTGCCTGCTGCGGGCACGCAGTGGCGGCTGTGGCCGCTGTCCGACCGCGATCCGCTGTCCAGCGCCGACCAGATGGCCCAGGGCCTGGTGGGCCTGCTGGGCGACGCCGCCCATCCCATGCGCCCCTATCTGGCCCAGGGGGCTGGCATGGCCATCGAGGACGCGGCCGAGCTGCAGCGTGCCCTGGCCATGGACGATCTGGATGTGCGCTTGCGCCTGCGCCGTTACGCCCTCAACCGCTGGCAGCGTGCTGCGCGGGTCCAGGCCCGTTCGCGCCGCAATGGCCGCATCTTCCACGCCAGCGGGCCCATGCGCTGGGGGCGCGATCTATCACTCAAGCTGCTGGGCGCACGCATCATGGACCTGCCCTGGCTGTACCGCGGGGATGGCTCCAGCGCCACCACGCTGTAGCGGAACGCGTCACCCAGCTAACCAGCCCATCCGCTGCAGGGAACACCGCTGCTGCGCAGCCGCGGCCCCCAGCGCCACACGGTGGGGGCGCGAACTGCTCTGCGGCGATGGTGCGGAAACCGTCACCAGTGCGTTCCATCTAGCCCGGAGGCGCTGTCTGCAGGGCACGTGGGCGCCCGGTGTGTACGGCCCCGGCTCAGGCCTTGCTGGTCTGCAGCAGCGGCGAGCTGGGCAGAAAACGGAAGGCCGTGGATGCCGTGGCCAGCATGGCGGCAATGCTGAACATGACCGCCTGGTAGGGCTCGATGCCGCGCCCCTCGGCCCAGGCCGCGACGATGCCGGTGAGCCACTGCATCAGCGCCACGCCCAGAAACATGGCCATGGTGAACAGCGACAGTGCGCGACCGGTCAGCTCCGGAGGGTAGGAAGAGCGCACATCCGCGTACTGCAGGATGCTGTAGCCCGACACCAGCCCCATCAGCAGAATCAGCGCCACATTGGCGGCGGCGTGGTGCAAAAAGGCCATCAGCAGAAACAGCGCCGCCATCAGCAGCGAGAAATTGTTCAGCCAGCGGCGGCGGCGGGCCGGCCCTGGGTCCATGCGGCCGAACATGGCCGGGGTGAATAGCGAGATCAGCGACACCAGCAACGCCACGTTGCCGCTTTCCACCAAAGAGAACTGGTAGCGCCCGATGAGCATGGGCCCCAGCCACAGCCCGCGCAAGGTCAGAAAAGCCGCATAGCAGCTCATGCCCAGAATCAGGATGCCCACGGTGTGCGGCAGCTGGAACAGTGCACCCATGCGGCGGAAGGCCTGGCCCCAGTTTTCGCGCGTCTGCTGCGTGGTGTGGGCGGACACCGGTTCATGCACGCGCCAGGCAATCAGCAGCCACGACAGCAGCGACAGCACGGCCAGCAGCCCGAAGCCGGTGCGCCAGCCCCAGTGCTGCACCACCCAGGCCAGCGGTGTGCCGGTGAACAGCAGGCCCAGGCCTCCCACGCCCATGCCCAGGCCGGAGAAGAAGGCAAAGCGCTCGCTGGGAAAGTGGCGCGAGATGAACACCGTGCTGGCCAGAAACACCGGCGCGCAGCCCACGCCGATCAGCAACTGTCCCAGCATCAGCCAGCCATAGCTGGGGGCCAGCGCCGACAGCGCTGCACCGACTACGGCCAGCGGAAAGGACAGCAGCACCGTGCGGCGCAGGCCGTACACATCCATGCCGATGCCCATCAGCAGCTGGGCCACCCCGAAGGACAGGCCAAACAGCCCGGCGAAGGCGCCCAGCGACTGGGAAGAAATGCCGAAATCCGCCTGCAGTCCCGTGGCGATGATGGCGGTGACGGTGCGGTAGGCCTGGCTCAGCGCAAAGGCCGACAGCAGGGACACCAGCATCACCCACAGGCGCTGGTCGGGGGCAGGGCGGGGAGCGGGCGAGGGCGCAGGGGATGCGCTAGAGGCGGTATCGGCAGGCACGGGTGGGGAGTCTCCTGGGACGCAAGCCTAGCGAAATCCGCACCTGCGTGCTGTCGCGCACAGGCGAAAAACGGGGGCGGGAGGCCGCGTGCGCCGCGGCGCCACCGGCCCGCCCGGCTCACAGCTCGGTGCGCAGGCTCCAGATTTCCGGGAACAGCACCACATCCAGCATCTTTTTCAGATAACTCACGCCGCCGGTACCGCCCGTACCGCGCTTGAAGCCGATCACGCGTTCCACTGTGGTCAGGTGGCGAAAACGCCACAGACGGAAGGCGTCTTCGATATCGGCCAGCTTTTCGCCCAGCTGGTACAGGTCCCAGTGCTGTTGCGGGTTGCGGTAGACGGTCAGCCAGGCCTGCTTCACGCCTTCGCTGGCTTCGTAGGGCTGGGTCCAGTCGCGCTGCAGCCGGTCGGCCGGCACCTCCAGGCCTTCGCGTGCCAGCAGTTGCAGCGCCACGTCGTACAGCGAAGGTGCCTGGTAGGCGGCCTGCACCTGTTCCAGCAGATCGCTGCGGTGGGCGTGGGGCTGCAGCATGGCGGCATTCTTGTTGCCCAGCGAAAACTCGATGCTGCGGTACTGGTAGCTTTGAAAGCCGCTGGAATTGGCCAGGTAGGGGCGCATGGCCGTGTATTCCGGCGGCGTCATGGTCGAGAGCACGGTCCAGGCGTTGACCAGCTGCTCCATGATGCGGCTCACGCGGGCCAGCATCTTGAAGGCCTCGGGCCGGGTGTCGGCCTGTGGGCTGGCCAGCGCGGCGATGGCGGCCCGCAGCTCGTGCAGCATCAGCTTCATCCACAGCTCGCTGGTCTGGTGCTGGACGATGAACAGCATTTCATCATGGGCGGGCGACAGCGGTTTCTGTGCCGTGAGGATCTGGTCCAGCTGCAGGTAGTCGCCGTAGCTCATGTCCCGGCTGAAATCCAGCTGGGCTTTTTCTTCGTGGACGATGGAGGCCGGGCGGCCGCTGCCGTGCATCGGGCAGCCGGAGGATTCGGTGGTCATGGGGCAGTCGCAGTCGTGGGCAATCGGCAAAACAGCGCGCAGGGTAACCGAAAGCGCAGCCTGCAAGAATGTGGAGGCGCGATGGCGCGCCACGCTTTAGAGTGCAGCCATCCCCCGGAAAACCTGTTGCCATGTCTGCCATCCGCCCTGCCACCGTCCCTTCCGCTGCTGCCAGCGACACCGCTGCCCTGGTGGCGCGCTGCTGCCGCTGGCTGGAGGGCGAGGCCCCGCCCGCGCTGTCCGCACTCGCCCAGCGCGTGGGGCTGAGCCCCTGGCAGCTGCACCGGCTGTTCAAGCAGGCCACGGGGTTGACGCCCAAGGCCTATGCCAAGGCCTACCGTACCCAGGCCGTGCAGGCCGCGCTGCAGCCCGGCCAGTCCAGCTCGGTCACCGATGCGCTCTACGGCAGCGGCTACGCTGCCAGCAGCAGCTTCTACAAAGACGCGCCGCGCATGCTGGGCATGGCGCCGGGGGCTTTCCGCGCCGGTGGCGCGCGCCAGACCATCCGTTTTGCCGTGGGCGAATGTTCGCTGGGCAGCCTGCTGGTGGCGGCCACCGAGCGCGGCGTGTGCTGCGTGCAGCTGGGCAACGATGCCGAGGCCCTGGTGCGTGTGCTGCAGGACCGTTTTCCCCAGGCCGAACTGGTCGGGGGGGATGCTGCTTTTGAAGCCACCATGGCCCGGGTGGCGGCGCTGGTGGAGCGGCCGGCGCAGGGGCTGGATCTGCCGCTGGACGTGCAGGGTACGGCCTTCCAGCAGCGCGTGTGGCAGGCGCTGCGCGCCATTCCGGCGGGCGACACCGTCAGCTACACCGAGCTGGCCCGGCGCATCGGTCAACCCACAGCCAGCCGCGCCGTGGCCGGGGCCTGCGCTGCCAATCCGGTGGCGGTGGCCATTCCCTGCCACCGCGTGGTGCGCAATGATGGCAGCATCTCCGGCTACCGCTGGGGCGTGGAGCGCAAGCGCGCGCTGCTGCTGCGCGAAGCGGCCCAGGCCGGGCACGACGTGCGTGTCGCCTTGCCCGGATTGTTCTGAACCTTTTCCAGCAACGCAGCCGCCTGCGGGCCGGGCTGCCACACAAGATGCCTTCCTTATCTGCCCAGAAAATCCCGGCGGCACTGCACCATGTGCAGCCGCTGCCTGCGGGGTACCGGCTGCAGGAAGTGCTGTCCTTCCACCAGCGCGATGCCGAGCAGCTGGCGGAGCAGATCACGCAGGGGGCCGACGGCCTGCCGCGCCTGCGCAAAGGGCTGGACTGGGAAGGCCAGGCGGCCTGGATGGAGCTGGTGTGGGAGGCCACAGCCCCGTCTGTGGCCCCGTCCGCGGACGGCCCGCTGCAGGTGCGCGCCACCTTGTACCTGCCTGCGCACCAGCACGCCGATGCCGGCACCCAGGCCCGCTGGGCGGCCACCGTGCGTCGCATGCTGGGCCTGGCCTATCCGCCCGAGGCGCTGGAAACCGCCCATGCCGATCACCCGCTGCTGGGCCCGCTGCTGCGTTCCCAGCAGGGCCTGCATGTCCCGGCGGCCCCCACGGCCTGGGAGGCGCTTACCTGGGCCATCACCGGCCAGCAGATCAGTGTGGCGGCGGCAGTGGCGCTGCGCCGCCGCTTGATCCGCGCCGCAGGCCCGCCGCTGGCGCCGGATGGCCATGGCGATGCGGGAGCGCCCGGGCTGTGGACCTATCCCAGCGCGGCCCAGGTGGCGCAACTGGGGCCGGATGGGCTGCGCGCTGCCGGCTATTCCCAGTCCAAGACCCGGGCGTTGCTGGCACTGGCCGCCGAGGTGGACCGCGGGGCGCTGCCGCTGGAAGACTGGGTGCAGGCCAGCGATGCCGGCGCGATGCGTGCGGCGGACGTGGACGCGGCCATGCAGCAGCTGCTGGCCGTGCCCGGCGTCGGTCCCTGGACCGTGCACTACACGCTGCTGCGCGGTCTGGGTTGGCCCGATGGCAGCCTGCACGGCGATGTGGCCGTGCGCAAAGCCCTGGCCCGGCTGCAGGGCGTGGAGCGCATCACCGAGGCCCAGGCGCGTGACTGGCTGGCGCCGTTTGCTCCCTGGCGCGCGCTGGTGGCTGCGCACCTGTGGGCTTCTCTGTCGTCCCAGGCGTATTAGGGCAGACGGACAGCCCGGGCCGCTTACAGGCCGGGCAGCTGCGGTTGCGTCTGTGCCTGCGACAGCCGCTGCAGCAGCAGTGCCAGGTGTTTCTTCTGGCAGACCTGCAACTGCTGCAGCAGGGCGTGGTGCGCATCGGGGATGTGCCAGCGCTGCTGCAGATCGGCCTGCATGCGCAGCAGCAGGTGGGCGGTCATCTCGGCATCGGCCAGCGCGCGGTGGGCCTTGTCGGCAGGCGGCAGCTGCAGGTGGCGCACGATGCGGCCCAGCGAATGGCTTGGCGCGTCGGGGTAGAGGCGGCGCGACAGCAGCACGGTGCAGGCGAAAGGCTGTTGCGGAGGGATACCCAGGCGCTGCAGCTCATCCGCCCAGAACTTGCTGTCGAACGAGGCGTTGTGCGCGACCATGGGGGCGTCACCCACAAAGGCTGCAGCTTCGCGCATCACGGTGTCGGCCGCAGGGGCGTCCTTCAGCATGGCGTTGGTGATGCCGGTGAGCTGGGTGATGCTCCAGGGCATGCGCTGCCCGGTGTTCATCAGGCTCTGGTAGCGGTCCACGATGCGCCCGCCCTCGATCAGCACAATCCCCACCTCGGCAGCCCGCGCGCCGTGCGCCGGGCTCATGCCGGTGGTTTCAAAGTCGATGATGGCAATGCGTTGGGCCATGGGTTCAGGTCACCGCATGCACCTGGTTGAATTGCGGCTGGCGCCATTCCCCCGATTCCAGCACCTGATGCAGGTGCTCCACGGCGTGCCACACGTCTTCAAAACCCACATACAGCGGGGTGAAACCAAAGCGCAGAATGTCCAGGTGCTTGCCGCCGTCGCCCTTGCGGAAGTCGCCGATCACGCCGCGCGCGATCAGGGCCTGAACGATGGCGTAGGCGCCGCTGTCCTTGCCGTCGACCCCCAGGCCTTCGCTGCGGGTCAGGCAGACCTGGGAGCCGCGCAGGGCGTGGTCACCTGGGGTGGCAAAGCCAAGGCCGTGGCCCTGGCAGCGTTCCTGGATCAGCTGCATGAACAGATCGGTCAGCGCCAGCGACTTGCGGCGCAGCGCGGCCATGCCGCCATACGGCTCGGCTTCGGTGAACACGTCCAGCCCGCATTGCAGCACGCTCAGGGACAGGGCCGACTGCGTGCCGCACAGATAGCGGTCGATGCCGGCGGCCGGCTGGTAGTCGGGTGTGAACTGGAAGGGCGCGGCATGGCCGAACCAGCCCGACAGCGGCTGCCAGAAGCGGTTGATCAGCCGTGGATGGGCCCAGACAAAGGCCGGCGCACCGGGGCCGCCGTTCAGGTATTTGTAGCTGCAGCCCACGGCAAAGTCGGCGTTGGCGTCGTGCAGGTCCACCGGGACGGCGCCGGCGCTGTGGCACAGGTCCCAGATGCACAGAATCCCCTGGGCGTGTGCGGCGGCGGTGACCTCCTGCATGGCGTGCATGGCGCCGGTGCGGTAGTTGACATGGGTGAGCATGCAAATCGCCACATCGGGCTGCAGGGCCGCGGCAATCTCTTCGGGCTCCAGCAGCACCAGCTCCAGTCCATATTCCTGGCAGACCGACTGGGCGATGTACAGATCGGTGGGGAAGTTGCTGCGTTCGCTGATGAGCTTCTTGCGCTCCGGTGCGTCTTCCTGGGCGATGCGGGCGGCAGCCGTCAGCACCTTGTACAGATTGATGGAGGTGGTGTCGGTGAACACCAGCTCGCCCGGGCCGACGCCGACCCAGGGGGCAAACTGGTCGCCCAGGCGCCGGGGCAGGTCGATCCAGCCGGCGCTGTTCCACGAACGGATCAGGCCCTGGCCCCATTCCTGTTCCACCACCCGTGCGGCGCAGGCGGCGGCGGCCTTGGGCTGGGCGCCCAGGGAATTGCCGTCCAGGTAGATCACCCCTTCGGGCAGGGCAAAGCGCGCGCGCAGCGGGCGCAGCACATCGTTGGCATCCAGGGTGCGGCAGTCTTGCAGGGTCAGGGGCATGGAAAGTTGTCTCGTTTCGGATGGCAGCTTGCGCGCAGGGGCATGGCGCAAACCGCCGATTTTCGCCGGAATGTGCCGCAGCGGGTCACAGGGCGCGCAGCACGGCGCGCACCGGGGAGGCATCGGCCTCGGTGAGCTTGAGCGGCAGGGCAATCAGCTCGTAATCGCCTGCGGGAACCGCGTCGAGCACCAGGTTCTCCAGCACGCGCAGATTGCGCTGGCGGATGACCTGGTGGCTGTCCAGGGTCTTGCTGCTGGCCGGGTCGATGCTGGCGGTGTCGATACCGATCAGCTGCACGCCGAGGTCGGCCAGGCGCTGCACCGTCTCGGGTGCATAGGCGGCCAGCGCGCCATCCCAGGTGGCAGGGGCCTGCTGGTAGGTGCGCACCAGCACGCGCGCAGGCAGGTCGGGCGTGATGGCGTGCGCGATGTGCCGCCATTCGATCAGCGGCCCGCAATCGATGGCGTGGATCACGCGGCAGCGGCCCAGGAACGGGGCCAGATCGACCGCACCGATGGCAGCGCCCTGCGGGTCGTAGTGCAGCGGCGCATCAGCGTGGGCACCCACATGGGGACTCAGCGTGATGGCGCTGACATTCACCGGGCAGCCCGGGCCGATGGTGGCGCACCATTGCTGGCTGTACGGCGTGTCCCCCGGGAAGACCGGTGCAGCGGCGTGGATGGCGGGGGAGATGTCCCACAGGGTGCGTTGGGTGTCAGCGGTCATGGCAGCAAACAAAAAAGCCTGCGACCGGAGGCGGACGCAGGCTGGGCAGTATGGTCGGTTTTGGGCCGGGCTGCAGCGTTCAGCCCTTGTTGCGGCGCAGCAGGTACAGACCGGCCAGCACCGCCAGCCAGGGCAGACCAAAGGCCAGCGTCAGGCGGAACGCGGGGGTGAAGGCCGTGGTCAGCAGCACGGCGCCCATCAGCACGGCCCCCAGCAGCGTCAGCCACGGAAAGCCCCACATGCGAAAGGCAATGGCTGGTGCGCCTTCGCGCATGCGGCGGCGGCGGAACGCCAGGTGGGTGACAAACACCATGAACCAGGCAAACATGGCGCCGAACATGGCAATCGACATCATCCAGACGAACGATTCCTTGGGCCAGAAGGCATTGATGAACATGGCCACGGCCGCGCCCAGGCTGGACACCAGAATGGCGGCCACCGGCACGCCGTTGGCATTGGTCACGCCGAACACGCGCGGCGCCTGCCGGGCGCGGGCCAGGCTGAACATCATGCGCGAAGTGGTGTAGAGCTGGCTGTTCATGGCCGACAGCGCGGCCACCAGTACCACAAAGTTCAGCACGCCGGCGGCGAACGGAATGTCCAGCACCTGCATCACCCGCACAAAGGGGCTGGTCTGGGTGGCGGCATCGGTCCAGGGCACGATGGCCAGCATCAGGGCCAGCGTCAGCAGATAGAACAGCACCAGGCGCAGCACCGTGGTCTTCATGGCAGTCTGCACCGCCTGCTGCGGGTGCTGGGCCTCGCCGGCCGCCACGGCAATGGCTTCCACGCCCAGGTAGCTGAACATGGCCACGATCACCCCCAGCCACATGCCCCAGGCCCCCTTGGCCCAGAAGCCGCCGCCCAACTGGTAGTTGGCCAAGCCGATGCCGGGTGTGGACGTGCCGAACACCACATAGGCACCGATCAGCACAAAGGCCACGATGGCCGCCACCTTGATGGCCGAGAAGCCGTATTCCACCGCGCCGTAGACCTTGACGCTGCGCAGGTTCACGCCGATCAGCACGGCCGAGAAGATGCCCACCCAGACCCACTGGGGCACCTCCTTGAACCAATAGGCCATGTACATGCCCACGGCCGTCACCTCCATGCCCACGGCCAGCACCAGGGCGGCCCAGTAGGCATAGCGCACCACAAAGCCCGCCATCGGGCCCAGGTAGTACTCGGCGTAGGCCCCGAACGAGCCGGAGGTGGGGTGGGCCACTGTCATCTCGCCCAGGCAGCCGATCAGCAGCAGGGCAATGAAGGCGCCAATCGCGTAGCTGACCAGCACCGCCGGCCCGGCAAAGCCGATGGCAAAGGCGCTGCCCATGAACAGGCCAGTGCCCACGGCGCCGCCGATGGCGATCATCACCATCTGGGCGCTGGTCAGGTGTTGCTGCAAGCCGGTTTCGCGTTGCTGGATCTGCTGAAAATCGGCCATGCGTCGATTCCGTTCAAAACCCTCAAGTATCGGTGTGTTCGCGCCTGGCGATGGTGGGGCTCGCGGATTGCCGGGGTCTGCTGCGGTGGTTTAGCGCCGCCGCCAGCCGGCTTCAGGGCCGGGCGCCCTGGGCATAGCGCCCGGGTGTCAGCGCATGGTGGGCCTTGAAGGCGCGCTGCAGATGGGCCTGGTCGGCAAAGCCCATGGCATGGGCCGCATCGGCCAGCGCCGCCCCCTCGGCCAGCAGCCGGCGCGCACCGTTCAGGCGCAGATTCAAGCGGTAGGCACCAGGCGTGACGCCGGTGGCGGCCTTGAAGTGGCGGATAAAGCGCGAGGCGCTCATGCCTTCGGCCCGGGCCAGATCCTGCACACTGGGCGTCGCATCCGGCTGGCGGTGCAGCCGCTGCAGGGCGTGGTGCACCGCCGCATCGCTGGCCGGGAGGGCCGGCGGTGCTGCCAGCGGGTGGGCGATGGCGGGCTGGCGCAGCAGGGCGGTCAGTGCCTGCGTCCAGGCCGCGGCATCGCCTTCCAGCAAGGTTTGGCACAGCCGCTGCACCGCCGCTGTGGTTGCCGCGTCGTGCCGGGCGCGTTGCACAAAGCGCAGGCCCGCCACCCCCAGCTGGGCATGCAGCCAGTCGGCCTGCACATAGAGCATGCGGTAAGACCAGGCTGCCACCTGCGCCGGGTTGCAGGCATGCCAGACGCCGGGCTCGATCAGCACCACACTGCCGGCCGCCATGGGCTGCGCACCATCGGCGTGCTGGAACACGGCGCTGCCGGCATCCACGATGCCCAGCGAATACTCCACATGCGTGTGCAGCCGGTAGCAGTGGGGGGACTGGCGGCTCACGCGCAGTTCGGCCCAGGGCAGGGCCGGGTGGCGGTGGAACTGGTGGGGCTGGGCCGTCATGTCCGGCACATCATGCCAGCATGCCCAGTACGCTGGCCACCAGCAGGGCTGCCAGGGCATAGTGCAGTGCCTGCTGGCGCCGGGGCGTGGACAGCCAGCTGGTCAGCACCCGCCCCAGCAGCGCCCAGCAACCCACGCCCAGCAGGCAGGCCAGCAGCGAGATGGCACACAGCAGGTACAGCGCTGCGGGGCTGCCCCTTGCGCTGGGCAGGGCAAACACGCCCACCGCCGACAGGGCAAACAGCCAGGCCTTGGGGTTGAGCGTCTGCACCGCCACACCCTGGACAAAGGCCTGGGCGGCCGGGGTGGGCTGGTGGGGCAGGGTGGTGCCATCGGCAGCAGCGGGGTGGGCGGCGGAGCGGGCAAGGCGCCAGGCCAGCCACAGCAAATAGGCTGCGCACAGCCATTGCGCGGTGCCTGCCAGGCGCGGCAACCCGTCCACCAGCTGCCGGGCGCCCTGGCCCATGCACCAGACCACGGCGGCGTAGCTGACACTGGCGCCCAGCACATACAGCAGCGCAATATGGCGCGGCGCCTGGCTGCCATGGCGCAGGGCCAGCACATTCACCGGGCCTGGCGTGATGGCGCCCACCAGGGCGAAACTGGCCATGGCCAGCAGCGAAGACAGCAGGGAGGGGGAGGGGAGTTCGGTCACAGCGGCGCACTGTGCGCGGCGGCGCTGGATCTGTATTGAACGCAATTGCGCACGGCCGGCCACGGCGACTCGGGAGCACACGCCACCGGGACGGGGCGCTTCCGCCCCTATGGCCCTGTTCACAGGGTGGCCGCTGACACTCCAGTTCTGTCCTGGCGCAAGACAGACCAGGCTGTTTGGAGTGAAAATGAGAATAAGTAGCGATTGATTGCGTGTTTCATGAATAGTTTTGCTTTGCCCTCCGGCGCAGCGGCCACCATTGGCCTGGACCAACTCGCGCGGCAGGTGCCGGCACGGGTGGTGGATTTGCTGGCCAGCGACGAACCTGCCAGCCAGGAAGCGCTGCTGCGCTTGATGGAAATCGGTTTTCTGCCGGGCGAGCCGGTGCGCATCATCGCCACCGGTTTTCCGCAGGGAGACCCGCTGGCCGTGCGCATTGGCCAGGCCACGTTTGCGCTGCGGCGCCAGGAAGCCGCTCTGGTGCGGGTGAGCGTGGAGGCCGCAGCATGAACGCGCGCGACGACCGCACACCGCAAGGCGCCACGGTGCAGCCCATTGCCATCACCTCCATCACCTCCATCATCCCCAGCGCCGCGCCGTCCACCGATGCACAGCCCCTGCGGGCAGCGTTGCTGGGCAACCCGAACTGCGGCAAGACCGCCTTGTTCAACCTGCTGACGGGTGCCCGCCAGAAGGTGGCCAACTACGCCGGCGTGACGGTGGAGCGCAAGGAAGGCTGGCTGCACACTCCCGCTGGCCGGCGGGTGCGGGTGCTGGATTTGCCCGGCACCTACAGCCTGCATGCGCACAGCGAAGACGAGCGCATCACCCGCGACATCGTCACCGGCGAACATGCGCGCGAGGCGCCGCCCGAACTGCTGGTCTGCGTGACCGATGCCACCCACCTGCGCCTGAACCTGCGCCTGGTGCTGGAAGCCCGCGCCCTGGGTCTGCCCATGGTAGTGGTGCTCAACATGAGCGATATGGCCCGTCGCCAGGGCATTGTGGTGGACAAGGCCCGCCTCAGTGCCGCGCTGGGCGTGCCGGTGCTCGAAAGCGTGGGCGTGCGCCAGGACGGCGCCCAGGAACTGCTGGCCTGGCTGGACAGCGATGCCGCCCACCAGCTCCAGGCTCCCGCGCTGGACGGCCGTTCGCAGGCCCAAGCCGGTCACAACACCCGTGCCGGTCTGCTGGCTTTGCACCAGGAGGTGACCGCCATCCTGCAGGCGGCCGTGCAGGTGCCGCCGGTGGACAACCAGCGGGACGACCGCATCGACGCCGTGGTGCTGCACCCGGTATGGGGCACGCTGCTGCTGCTGGCCACCCTGTTCCTGATGTTCCAGGCCGTGTTCAGCTGGGCCGAGCCCTTGATGGACGGCATCGAAGGCTCCGTGGGCTTTGTCGGCGAATGGGTGGGCAGCGTGATGCCCGAAGGCGTGCTGCGCAGCCTGCTGGTCGAGGGCGTGATCGCCGGCACCGGCGCGGTGCTGGTGTTCCTGCCGCAGATCCTGATCCTGTTCTTCTTCATCCTGGTGCTGGAAGACTCGGGCTATCTGCCGCGTGCCGCCTTTCTGCTGGACCGCATCATGGGCACGGTGGGCCTGTCGGGGCGTTCCTTCATTCCGCTGCTGTCCAGCTTTGCCTGTGCCGTGCCGGGCATCATGGCCACGCGCTCCATCCCCAGCTGGCGCGACCGCCTGCTGACCATCATGATCGCCCCGCTGATGACCTGCTCGGCCCGTCTGCCGGTGTACGCACTGCTGATCGCGGCCTTCATCCCGGAGCAGAGCGTGGGCGGCATCTTCAATCTGCAAGGCCTGGTGCTGTTTGCGCTGTACATCGGCGGTATCGCCAGTGCCATGGCGGTGGCCTGGGTGGCCAAGCTGGCCCGCACCGACAAATCCCGCACGCCGCTGATGCTGGAGCTGCCGGCCTACCGCTGGCCCAGCCTGCGCAGCCTGGTGCTGGGGCTGTATGAACGCGCGCTGATCTTCTTGCGCCGCGTGGGCGGCATCATCCTGACGGTGAGCATCGTGCTGTGGTTTCTGGCCAGCTACCCGTCGGCGCCGGACGGGGTGACCGAGGCGGCCATCCGCTACAGCTTTGCCGGCCAGATCGGCGGCTGGCTGGAAGTGGTGCTGACGCCCATCGGTTTCAACTGGCAGATCGCCATCGCCCTGGTGCCCGGCATGGCCGCGCGCGAAGTGGCCGTGGGTGCACTGGGTACGGTGTATGCCTTGTCGGCCGCAGGCGACGACGCCATGGCCCAGCAGCTGGGCCCGCTGATTGCCAGCAGCTGGTCGCTGGCCACGGCCCTGTCGCTGCTGGTCTGGTTCGTGTTCGCGCCCCAGTGCATTTCCACGCTGGCCATGGTCAAGCGGGAAACCAATGGCTGGCGCTATCCCTTGATCATGACGGCGTATTTGTTCGGCCTGGCCTATGCCGCCAGCTTCGTCACCTACCGGGTGGCGGTGGCGCTGGGCTGGGGTTAAAGGAGGTCAGGCCATGTGGCAGGAAATCATTGTGGGCATCGTCGTCGCCGTGGCAGCTGCCTCGCTGCTGTGGCGCTATCTGCCGGCCCGCTGGCGCCAACGTGCCGGGCGCGTGCACCCGGCACTCGCGCCGTCCACGTCCAGCGGCAGCTGCGGTGGCTGCAGCGCCTGCGGCGGCGACAGCTGCTCGGATACGCGCAAGTCCTTGTAACCCTCGCCCCCCAGGGGCTTGCCGCCCCTGCCGTCCACCCTGCGGTGCAGCAGGGTGAGCGGCGGCCTACAGCAGGCCGCTTTCCAGCGCCGGCAGGCCGATGCGCAGCCGCACGCGGTTGCAGGCATCGGAGCCGGCTGCAAATTCCCGGCAGGGCGAAGGGCGCCACTCGTAGATCCCGCAGTGGGCTTTTTCGCCCACCGTGCCCACCAGTGCGGCGCAGCGCGGGCGGGCGTAGTCCGTGCCGCGCATGCGGCAGCTGTGCTCGGTGATCTCGTCGGCCAGCCCGGCCGGCACGCGTCCGCCATGGGCTTCGGATTCATAGACCGAAAAATCCACACGGAAGGCGGCGCAGCAGGCGCCGCAGGCAAGGCAGGGGTGGGTCATGGCAGGCGGGCGGCTACAAAAAGTGGGTGGCGGATTGTGCCTGCAGCGTGCCGCCGGCGCAGCCTACGGGCACGCCGGCAAAGCGGCGTGGCAGGTTTCTCAAAAACAGGAGCTGTCTGTGCCCTGCGGCACCTGCTTGCGGTGCAGAAAAGCACGGAAGTCACGGGAAAGCGGCCTCGGCAGCCTCCTGCACCAACCGGGATGTCGGGCAGTGCAGCGGCGGCGCACTCAGGCGGTTTCCAGCCAGGGGGCCACGTCTTCCTCGCTCAGTGCGGGCAGGCCGAACTTGGCGCGGGTGTCGTGGCAGCCGTAGGAGGCAAACGGAAAGTCGCGGCAGGGGCGTGAGCGCTGCTCGTAAATGCCGCAGCCCACGCAGTTCTCGCCCAGGTGGGGCAGGGCGGTCAGGGCCACGCAGCGCACCGGGTGCTTTTCGGTGCCGTTCATGCGGGCCCGGTTGCCTTTTCCGGGCACTTCATGGGCCAGGTGGTCGGGCACGGTGCCGCCCATGGATTGCAGCTCGTAGACGGAAAATTCCACGCGGTAATTGGTGCAGCACACGCCGCAGGTCACGCAGGGGTGGAGGGATTGGCTCATCGTGTTTCTTCAGGATCGGGGCACAGGCAACCGGCAGCCTTTCCGCGCCGGAAAGCCGCCTGTCACAGGGAAAGCAAAAGCCACGCCGGGGGCGTGACCGCTTGCGGCCCACTAGGTGTGGCCTTGGAGAAACTTCAGATAGAAGGTGTGGATGCGCACATAGAGCGCGCGCACCCGGGCCGCAAAACGCTTGCGCGGCCCGTAGACGGAGGGCACGCGGCTGTGGCGTGCGATGTGCGGCTGGCGCAGGGCCTGTGCACCGCCGCACTGGCCGTAGCGTGCGTCCCCCAGGCTGGGGCGCAGCGGCCAAAAAAATACCGCCAGCCGGCGCAAGGCCTGCAGGCGGTGTGGTGTGCCGGGGCTCGGATGCATGGTGTGGGTGTATGCAGGTGAGCCCGGGCGTGCTGGATCAGCCGGGTTGGCGGCCCAGCAGCAGGTATTCCATCAGTGCTTTTTGCACGTGCATGCGGTTCTCTGCTTCGTCCCAGACGACGGATTGCGGGCCGTCGATGACGTCGGCCTCCACTTCCTCGCCGCGGTGGGCGGGCAGGCAGTGCATGAACAGGGCATCGGCCTTGGCGGCGGCCATCATCTCGGCGTCCACGCACCAGTCGGCAAAGGCCTTCTTGCGCGCTTCGTTCTCGGCCTCGTAGCCCATGCTGGTCCACACATCGGTGGTGACCAGGTCGGCGCCCTTGCAGGCGTCCAGCGGGTTCTGGAAGACTTCGTAGCAGCCGGGGTGCACGGGCTTGCCGTTGAAGGCCAGCTGCTCGTCCACTTCATAGCCGCCGGGGGTCGACAGGTGCACCTTGAAGCCCAGCAGATCGGCCGCCTGCAGCCAGGTGTTGGCCATGTTGTTGCCATCGCCCACCCAGGCCACCACCTTGCCCTTGATGGAGCCGCGGTGCTCGATGAAGGTGAAGATGTCGGCCAGGATCTGGCAGGGGTGGAACTCGTTGGTCAGACCGTTGATGACGGGCACGCGCGAGTATTCGGCAAAGCGCTCGATCTTGTCCTGGCCGAAGGTGCGGATCATCACCAGATCGGTCATGCGGCTGATCACGCGGGCGCTGTCCTCGATCGGCTCGGCGCGGCCCAGCTGGCTGTCGCCCGTGGTCAGGTGCACCACGGAGCCGCCCAGCTGGTACATGCCGGCTTCAAAGCTCACGCGGGTGCGGGTGCTGGCCTTCTCGAAGATCATGGCCAGCGTACGGTCGCTCAGCGTGTGGTGCTTCTCGTAGCCCTTGAACTTTTTCTTGATCAGGGCGGCGCGGGCCAGCAGGTAGTCGTACTCGTCGGCGGTGAAGTCGCTAAATTGCAGGTAATGCTTCATGCAGTCCATCCTAACGCGTTCAAGCTGCCAGCACGGCTTGCACCAGCGGCTTGAGGCGGGTGACGAGCTCGTCGGCTTCGGCGGTGGTCAGAATCAGCGGCGGCACCAGACGGATCACGGTGTCGGCGGTCACGCTGATCAGCAGGCCGGCTTCGGCCGCCTGGCCGATCAGCTGGCCGCAGGACTTGGACAGCTCCACGCCGATCATCAGACCCTGGCCGCGCACTTCCACAAAGCCCGGGATGCTGCCCAGTTCGGACTGCAGCTTGGCCTTCAGGTGTTCGCCCACGGCGGCCACATGGTCCAGCAGCTTGTCTTCTTCCATGATGCGGATGGTTTCCACACCGGCGCGCATGGCCAGCGGGTTGCCACCGAAGGTGGAGCCATGGTTGCCCGGCTGCAGCACGGTGGCGGCCTTGCCATGGGTGACCACGGCGCCCACGGGCACGCCCGAGCCCAGGCCCTTGGCCAGGGTCATCACGTCGGGGACGATGCCGGACCACTGGTGGGCAAACCACTTGCCGGTGCGGCCCATGCCGGCCTGCACTTCGTCCAGCATCAGCAGCCATTCGTTGGCGTCGCACAGGGCGCGCACTTCCTTCAGGTAGTCGGCGCGCATGGGGTGCAGGCCGCCTTCGCCCTGGATGGGCTCCATCATCACGGCCACGATGTTGAGGTTGCCGGCGGTGGCCGCCTTCAGGGCTTCGATGTCGTTGGGGGCCACGCGGATGAAGCCATCGAGCAGCGGGCCGAAGCCGTTGCGCACCTTGGGGTTGCCGGTGGCGGTCATGGTGGCGATGGAGCGGCCATGGAAAGCATGGTCATAGACCACGATCACCGGCTTTTCGATGCCCTTGTCCACGCCGTACTTGCGGGCGATCTTGATGGCGGCTTCATTGGCTTCCAGACCGGTGTTGCAGAAGAACACATTGGTCATCTGGGCGCGCTCGGTCAGCATCTGGGCCAGCTGTTCCTGGCCGGGCACGTGGTAGTAGTTGCTGGTGTGGATCAGCTTGGCGATCTGCTCCTGCAGCGCCGGCACCAGCTTGGGGTGGTTGTGGCCCAGGGTGTTGACGGCAATGCCGCCCAGACCGTCCAGGTATTCCTTGCCGTTCACATCCCACACGCGGCAGCCTTGGCCTCGTTCCAGCGCGATGGGAACGCGGCCATAGGTGTTCATTACGTGGGGCGAGGTTGCCTCGATGTGAGCGGTCATGAATACTCTCCTGACAAAGCAGTGGTGGCGCATATCTTGCTGGTATTTTGGATACTTGCTGCACGATGGAGCGCCAGGTTGGCAAAGCGCAATTCTAGAGTGCGCGTGCTGTGCGAGAGTTGAGGATTGCGCATCACAGCCATGCGAACGCACCCAGGTTCTGGTCGGGTAGCTGCCTCGCAATAAGGCCGGTCTTGTATAAGAGCTAGAATCCCAGGGCTTGGCACACCTGGCGGCGATCCTGCAGTTGTGGCCTGTCTCTCTTAGAAATCGATCCGATGGTCTCCCCTACCTCCAAAGAACTCTTTATCCAGGGTGTCACCCTGGATGGAAAAACCTTCCGCCCCAGTGACTGGGCCGAGCGCCTGGCAGGGGTGATGAGCCAGTTCCGGCCTGGTGGTGCCACGCGCGGCAGCCACCTCAGCTACTCGCCCTGGTGCGTGCCCACCTCGATCGACGGGGTCAAGTGCGTGATCATCCATTCCGACCTGCGCGCCCATGAGCCCATGGCCTGGGATTTCGTGCTGAACTTTGCCAAGGACAACCGCCTGCAGGTGGTGGAGGCGTGCACGCTGCCGGATGCGCCCGAGGCCTGACCACGGCCTTTTGAGGCGACAGAACAGACCGAGGGCTTCCGCAGGAAGCCTTTTTTATGCCCGCAATTTTTTGAGGGGGAATGCCCTGCAGCCAGGGGCGGGCCACCGCCACAGCGGCCCAGGCCCCCTGCGGACCCACAAGCATAAGCATGCAGGCACAAAAAAACCGCCCGAGGGCGGTTTTCTTGTTTCGCTGGCAGCGCACCGAAGCAAACAGCAGATGGCCTAAGCCATCCGTGCGATGCCTAAAGTGACTTTTAGGCGGCGGCCAGGGCCTTGACCTTGGCGGACAGACGGCTCTTATCGCGAGCAGCCTTGTTCTTGTGGAAGATGCCCTTGTCGGCAATCGTGTCCAGCACGGATTGCGCCTTGGCGAACAGTTCGGTGGCCTTGGCCTTGTCGCCGGTCAGAACAGCCTTTTCGACGTTCTTGACAGCGGTGCGGTACTTGGAACGCAGCGAGGTGTTGGCTGCGTTCAGCTTGACGTTTTGGCGAGCGCGCTTGCGGCCGGAGGCCAGGCGGGGGTTCTTTTTGGCTTTGGTTGCCATGATCTATATTCCTTGAGTGTGTCTGGGATGATGCCAGCGAAGCCGAGCAGTATAGCATTCCCGGCGGTCCCCTGGGTTCTGCCTCTGCGAAGGGCCGGCACCACGCAGGTGGGCATGCACGGCGGCACGCGGCACAGCCCGGGCGCCGGCAGTGGGTGTGCGCTCTCGCTACACTGCCGGGGTGTCACTCTTCAAAGCTGCCTCCACCGTCTCCCTGTTCACGCTGGCCTCCCGCGTCACAGGCCTGCTGCGCGATCTGATCATGGCCTCCATGTTCGGGGCCAATGCCCTGACGGACGCCTTCAATGTCGCTTTTCGCATTCCCAATCTGTTTCGCCGGCTGTTTGCCGAAGGGGCCTTCAGCCAGGCCTTTGTGCCGGTGCTGGCCAGCACCAAGGCCCAGGACGGCGAGGAGCGCACGCGGGCACTGATCTCCGACGTGGCCACAGTGCTGTTCTGGGTGCTGCTGCTGGTGTGTGTGGTGGGCGTGGTCGGTGCCCCGGCACTGGTGTGGTTGCTGGCCAGCGGGCTGGAGCAGGACCCCGGTGGCATGGATGCGGCCGTGCAGATGACGCGCTGGATGTTTCCCTATATCGGCTTCATGTCCCTGGTGGCGCTGTCGGCCGGGGTGCTGAACACCTGGCGGCGCTTTGTGGTGTCGGCGGCCACGCCGGTGCTGCTCAATCTCAGCATGATTGCGACGGCATGGTGGCTGGCACCGTACTTCCAGTCGCGCGGGATCGAACCCATCTATGCCATGGCCGCCGGGGTGATGCTGGGCGGCGTGCTGCAGCTGGGGGTGCAGATTCCCGCACTGCGCGGCCTGGGTCTGCTGCCGCGCATCGGCATGTCTTGGTCGGCCATCCGCCAGGCCTGGAGCGATGCCGGGGTGCGCCGCATCCTGCGCCTGATGGGCCCTGCGCTGCTGGGCGTGGGCGTGGCGCAGATCAGCCTGATGATCAACACCCAGATTGCCTCGCACCTGGCGCCCGGCAGTGTGACCTGGCTGTTCTATGCGGACCGCCTGATGGAATTTCCCACGGCCATGCTGGGTGTGGCGCTGGGGGTGGTGCTGACGCCACAGCTGGCTGCCGCCAAGGCAGCGGGGGACAGCGAGAAATACTCCGCCATGCTGGACTGGGGCCTGCGCCTGGTGCTGTTGCTGGCCGTGCCCTGTGGCGTGGGGCTGCTGGCCTTTGCCACGCCGTTGGTGGCCACCTTGTTCCACCGCGGCGCCCTGCATGCCAGCGATGTGGGCCAGATTGCCATCGCCCTGATCGGCTATGGCGTGGGGTTGGTGGGGCTGGTGGCCATCAAGGTGCTGGCGCCGGGCTACTACGCCAGCCAGGACATCCGCACCCCGGTAAAGATTGCTATCTGTGTGCTGGTGTTGACGCAAATTTTCAATTTGCTGATGGTGCCCTGGTTGGCCCATGCTGGTCTGGCACTGTCGATAGGGCTGGCGGCGTTGGTGAATGCCGCCTGGCTGCTTGTAGGACTTATCCGACGCAAGGCCTTCGTGCCGGCGCCGGGCTGGGGCAAACTATTGATGCAGGTCACGGCGGCGGCCATTTTGCTGGCGGTACCCTTGCTGTGGTTTGCACAATCTTTTGACTGGCTGGCGCTGGGCGAATGGAAGCGCGCCGGCCTGATGGCGGGAGCGTTGGCGCTCTCCTCCTGTGTGTATTTCGGGGTATTGGCAGTGACTGGCTTGCCCTTGCGCAAGCTGTTGCGCCGGTGATCCCGTGCTCAGCAGCGTGAAGTGAATCGAATGACGCTTGATTTTGGACTGCCTACTCCCCTGGAATATTTTGAAACCCTGGTGCGCCGTGATGAGCCGCGCCTGCTGCTCGAGGCGGCCATCAGCCTGGGGCAGGATGCCGATCCGCAGCTGGATATCGAAGACGCGCTCTACCAGTACGAACGCACGCTCAAGCTGCTGCGCGACTGCGTGCCATGGGGTGCCAATGGCCTGCAGCGCCTGACCATCCTGAACCAGTTCTTCTACGAAGACCTGGGCTATGCCGGCAACCACAACGACTTCTTCCACCCGGACAACAGCTATCTGCACCGGGTGATGGACACGCGCCGCGGCATTCCCATCTCGCTGGGCGTGCTGTGGCTGGAGCTGGCCCATGGCATCGGCCTGACGGCGCACGGGGTGTCGTTCCCGGGGCATTTCCTGGTCAAGGTGCAGCTCAAGGAAGGCATCATCGTGCAGGACCCGCTGACCGGCCAGGGGCTGTCGCATGCCCAGCTGGGCGAGCGCCTGGAGCCCTTCAAGCAGGCCTGGGGCCTGGAGCAGGAGGACATGGCGCCGCTGGCCATGTACCTGCAGCCGGCCGGCCACCGCGGCATTCTGGAGCGCATGCTGCGCAACCTGAAGAACATCCACCAGCAGCAGGGCGATGAGGCGCAGACGCTGGCCGTGATGAACCGCCTGATCACGCTGACACCCACCGCCTGGGGCGAGTACCGCGATCGCGGTCTGGTGCGCATGGAGCGTGGCGAGCGCCGCGCCGCCATGCAGGATCTGCAAACCTATGCCCAGCACGCCGGGGCCGCGCAGGATCTGGACATGGTGGAAGAGCAGCTGGCCCAGCTGCGTGCCAGTTCCTGAGTCGGTGCTGGCGAGCCTGTGAGCTGCCCTTGCACAGATGGCAAGGGCTGAAAGGTGAAAGCCTTGGACAGAAAAAGATAAAGATAAAGAGCAGTGCACAGGCACTGCTCTTTTTTTTGCGTGAGGGTGGCGGTCCGCTCCCTCCGTGCGAGAAGGCGGGGCCGCCGCAAAAAACGCGCTGCGGGCTCCGGTGCAACAGGCCCTTGTGGCGGAAAGGCGGCAGGAGGGATGGGGCGTTGCCCTGTGCCCCGGCGCTGCAGGCAGCAGGGCGCGCGCTGCGTCAGATCATGCGCGCGTCGTGCAGCTCTTTTTTCAGGTAGGCGTAGAACAGCGGGGCGGCCACCAGGCCAGCGGGGCCGAACACCGATTCGGCCACGAACATCACCGACAGCAGTTCCCACACGGCCATGTGGGTGCGCTGGCCGATGACCTTGGCGTTGATCACGTACTCGGCCTTGTGGATCAGGATCAGAAAGGCCAGGCAGGCGGCCGCGGCAATCGGGGAGACCGACAGGCCCACCACCGTCAGCACCACATTGCACAGCAGATTGCCCACGATGGGGATCATGCCGGCCACAAAGGTCAGGGTGATCAGGGCCGGGGTGTAGGGCAGGGACAGGTCCCACACCGGCAAGATGATCAGCAGGAACAGCGCGGTCAGCAAGGTGTTGAACAGCGCAATCCAGAACTGGGCGGCCACGATCTGGCGGAAGGACTCGCCCAGCAGCGTCACGCGGCGGTGCAGGGCCTGGGTCAGCGGATGGTGCGGCACGGTGCGCGGGCGCACGGCGGCCAGAGCGCCGATCAGCAGACCCACATAGGCGTGCAGCACGCCGGCCAGCCAGGCTTTGCCGGCCATGGCCAGGGTGCCGGCCTTGTTGGCCAGGTAGTTGGCAATGATGTGCTGGATCTCGGCTGCGCCCTGGGGCAACTGGGCCGTCAGGTCATGGGGCAGCTTGTCGCGCAGTTCCAGCACCGTGCGTGCCAGGTAGTCCAGCAGTTCGCGGTACTGCTGGGGAGCGTCGACGATGTAGCTGCGGGTGTGGGTCAGGGCGCCGGTCAGCAGCAGCAGCGGCGCCAGCATGATGATGCCGGCCGCCAGATTCTGGACCCAGCGCTCGGGCATGGCGCCCTGGGGGCGGCGCTGCAGCCGGGTGATGCCGCCGGCCAGCGCACGGGTGAGCAGAAAGCCCACGCAGGCGCACAGCAGGCCGGGCAGAAGGCCGCGCCACATCACCAGCAGCAAGGCACCTGCCATCAGCAGATAGCTGGCAATCACTACGCCGCGTGGCGGCGTGGGGGGCAGGGAAGGACAAATGCTGGGAAGCTGGGAAGAGTTCTGGCCCATGGTGTCCGCGCCCTGCTGCTGTCTGCTGCGCGATCAGCGAACCTGAACGGCAGCGCCTTCGCTGCGCTCGACGATCTGGCCGATTTGGTAGACCGTCTCGCCCAGGCCGCGCAGCGTGGCCGCGGTGGCTTCGGCGTGCTCGGCGTCGATGACCAGCACCATGCCGATGCCGTTGTTGAAGGTGCGGTTCATTTCCACATCGTCAATGCCGGCAGTTGTCTGCAGCCAGGCAAACAGCTCGGTCTGAGGCCAGCTGCCAGCCTTCAGGTCGGCACCCGTGCCTTCGGGCAGCACGCGGGGGATATTTTCCAGCAGGCCGCCACCGGTGATGTGGGCCAGGGCCTTGATGGGGTGCTGTTCCAGCGCGGCCAGCACGTTCTTCACGTACAGACGGGTGGGTTCCATGATGGCGGCCTTGAAAGGCTTGCCGTCCAGCGTGGCAGGCACCGTGCCGTTGGCTTCGGCGCGCTCGATGCACTTGCGCACCAGCGAGAAACCGTTGGAGTGCACGCCGTGCGAGGTCAGGCCCAGCACCAGGTCACCGGGCTTCACGTTCTGGCCGGTCAGGATCTTGGACTTTTCGACCGCGCCCACGGCAAAGCCGGCCAGGTCGTATTCGCCATCGGGGTACATGCCGGGCATTTCAGCGGTTTCGCCGCCGATCAGGGCGCAGCCGGACAGCTCGCAACCCTTGGCAATGCCGCCCACCACAGCGGCGGCCGTGTCCACATGCAGCTTGCCGCAGGCAAAGTAGTCCAGGAAGAACAGGGGTTCGGCGCCTTGCACCAACACGTCGTTCACGCTCATGGCCACCAGGTCGATGCCGACGGTGTCGTGCATATTCCACTCGAACGCCAGCTTGAGCTTGGTGCCCACGCCGTCGGTGCCGGAGACCAGCACCGGTTCCTTGTAGCGCTTGGGCACTTCGAACAGGGCGCCGAAGCCACCGATGCCTGCCATCACGCCTTCACGCATGGTCTTCTTGGCCAGCGGCTTGATGCGCTCGACCAGGGCGTCGCCCGCATCGATGTCAACGCCAGCGTCTTTGTAGGAAATGGGGGTGGAGGCAGAGGTGGAGGAGCTCATGGGGTCGTCAGTGCAGGAGATGCCCTGGGGCGGGCTGAATCTGCTGATTCTAAGGCGAGACCCCATTCACCGGGCTGGAGGTACGGCGTTTGCAAGGCCTTTTGTCCTTGTCGCCAGCCCTGCGTTGCATGCCTTCTGTCCATGGGGTCGTGCGCTACGGTCTAAAATCTTCCAGCGCAGCCTTGTTACGGGTTGTGTGCAAGATGCTCTGCTTCGGTGGGGCGCACTGCCTGTCCCTTGTTCTGTCTGGAATGCTGCCACCCTTGTCTGTGCCTGCTTTGATCGTCTGGACCCTGTCGGTCCTTCCCCGGGAGGAGGCCTGCGCATGGCCGCGATGAAGCAGCTGGCTCTGGACATCGGCCTGGCGACCGGCCCCTCGCTGTCGCGTTTTTACGAAGGCAGCAACGCCGCCGTGGTGCAGCATCTGCGCACCTGGGTGGGCGAAGGCCTGTCCTCGGATGCCGCCCGCGCCCCGGTGCCCACCTACCTGTGGGGCGTCTCCGGTTCGGGCAAAAGCCATCTTCTCAAGGCGGTGTACGCCGCGCTGCGCGAGCAGGGCGCCGAAGTGGGCTGGATGGATGCCAGCACCGGCTTCCCCCCGGAATTCGATGAGCGCTGGGCCGCCGTCATCATGGACGATGTGCACCTGTACACCCCCATGCAGCAGTCCCGGGCCTTCAACTGGTTCGTCAATGCGATTGCACCGCCGTCCGGCTCGCCGCGCTGGGTGCTGGCCGCAGGCGATGCGCCGCCGGCCGATCTGACCTTGCGCGACGACCTGCGCAGCCGCCTGGGCTGGGGCCATGTGTTCCAGCTGCACCTGCTGGACGAGCCCGAACGCCGGGCCGTGCTGAGGCAGGAGGCCGATGCACGCGGTGTCTTCCTGAGCGATGATGTGATGGATTACATGCTCAATCGCTTCTCGCGCGATCTGGGCAGCCTGATGCAGCTGCTGGGCATGCTGGACGGTTTTGCGCTGCGCAACAAGCGCGCCATCACCATTCCGCTGCTCAAGACCATGCTGGAAACCGAGTAGGCCATGGCCATTTCGCCGCAACCTGCAACTTCTTTCGACACCATGTCCGCACCCACTGCACCGCAGCGCCCCCGGCTGGCGCTGTTCGATCTTGACCACACGCTGCTGCCGCTGGATTCCGACCACGGCTGGGGCGAATTCTCCATTGCCATCGGCTGGTGCGACCGCACCGAGTTCGGCCGCCGCAACGACGAATTCTTTGCCGACTACCTGGCTGGCCGCCTGGATGTGCCCGATTACGTGCGCTTTGCCACCGCCGCCGTGGTGCAGCGCGGACCCGAAGCCGCTGCGGCGGCCCATGCACGTTTCATGGACGAGGTGATCCGCCCGGCCATGACGCCCGCAGCCCTGCAGCTGGTGCAAGGCCACCTGGACGCGGGCGATACCGTGGTCATCACCTCGGCCACCAATGAATTTGTCACCCGCCCCATTGCCGAAGCCTTTGGCGTGCAGGAGCTGGTGGCCACCTCGCTGGCCCGCGACGCCCAGGGCTGGTTCACCGGCGAGATCGACGGCATCCCCAATATGCGCGAAGGCAAGGTGGTGCGTATGGACGCCTGGCTGGCCGCACGGGGGCTGTCCTGGAGCGATGTGGAGACCACGTTCTACAGCGACTCCATGAACGACGTGCCCCTGCTTGAGAAAGTGGACCATCCGGTCGCCACCAATCCTGATACGCGCTTGCGCGCCCTGGCCCAGGAGCGTGGCTGGCGCGTGCTGGACCTGTTTACCGAGACACCATGATCAAAACCTTTATCGACAAACTGCTGGGCAAGGCCCCGGCCGCCACCCGTTCGCGCAAGCCGCAATTCGGCAAGCGCGAAGACGTGCCGGCCGAGGTGCACGGCATCGATCCCGAGCTGGTGGACCGCCGCGCCGTGGATGTGGTGCGCACCCTCAAGGATGCCGGCTACGAGGCCTACATCGTTGGCGGCGCCGTGCGCGACCTGCTGCTGGGCCTGCGTCCCAAGGACTTTGACGTGGCCACCGACGCCACGCCCGAGCAGGTGAAGAACCTGTTCCGCCGCGCCTTCATCATCGGCAAGCGCTTTCGCATCGTGCACGTGGTCTATGGCCGCGGCCGCGAGAACGAGGTGATCGAGGTCTCCACCTTCCGCGCCTTCCTGGACAACAGCCTGGCCGAGCAGGTCAGCGGCAACGAACGCACCAGCAAGGCCGCGCTGGCCCACATGCAGCATGCGGTGGACGCCAGCGGCCGGGTGCTGCGCGACAACGTCTGGGGTCCGCAGGACCAGGACGCCACGCGCCGCGACTTCACCATCAACGCCATGTACTACGACCCGGAAACCCAGGTCGTGGTGGACTTCCACAAGGGCATCCAGGACGCGCAGAAGAAGAT
This sequence comes from Comamonas sp. CMM03, assembly GCF_019218715.1. NCBI lineage: Bacteria > Pseudomonadati > Pseudomonadota > Betaproteobacteria > Burkholderiales > Comamonadaceae > Comamonas > Comamonas sp. CMM03. Next base: position 461,457 of record NZ_JAHUXB010000004.1, read on the forward strand.
GCTGCGCATGATCGGCGACCCGGCCACGCGCTACCGCGAAGACCCGGTGCGCATCATCCGTGCCGTGCGCTTTGCCGCCAAGCTGTCGCCGCTGGGCTTCAAGCTCGAGCCCAAGACCGCCAAGCCGCTGCTCGAATGCGAGCCGCTGCTCAAGGAAGTGCCGCAAAGCCGTTTGTTCGACGAAATGCTCAAGCTGCTGCAGACCGGCCATGCGCTGTCGTCCGTCGAGCAGCTCAAGAAGCTGGGTCTGGAAAAAGGCATCTACCCGCTGCTGGATGTGGTGGTGGAACGTGCCGACCATCCCTTCGTCACCGCCGCGCTGACCGACACCGACCGCCGCGTGGCCGAAGGCAAGCCCGTGGCGCCCAGCTTCCTGCTGGCCTGCGTGCTGTGGCAGGACGTGAAGACCGGCTGGGAAAAGCGCCTGAACAAAGGCTTCCACGCTTTCCCCGCGCTGCAGGAAGCCATTGACGAGGTGTTCGACCAGCGCATCGGCGATGTCTCCGGCCGCGGCAAGTTGGCCGCCGACATGCGCGAAATCTGGGTCATGCAGCCGCGTTTCGACAAGCGCACCGGTTCCACGCCGTTCGGCATGGTGGCCCAGGGCCGCTTCCGCGCAGGCTTCGACTTCATGCGCCTGCGCGCCGATGTGGGAGAGGTCGAGGAATCGCTGGCCAACTGGTGGCAGGAGTTCCAGCAGGCCGACGATGCCCGCCGCGAAGACCTGGTGGCCCAGGCCCGCGAAGAACAACGCCAGCGCCAGAAGAGCCAAGTACCGGCACCAGCCCGCCGTGCGCCCAAGAAGGCCGCAGCAGCCGAAGGCGGCCCCGCGGCCGCCCCGGCTGCACCCGGTGCTGACACGCTGGATGCCCTGTTGGGCGACAGCGATGCCCCGGCCAAGAAGCGCCGCCGCCGTCGCCGCAAGCCCGCCGGCGCGGGCGGTGCCGAGGCCGCAGGCGAGTGAGCGTGGCGGCCGCCAGCCCGTCCTCCTCCCCGTCCGGCCAACTCGCGCAGTCCGCCTTCATCGGTCTGGGCGCCAATCTGGGGGACCGGGGCCAGGCCCTGGCCCAGGCCGTGCAGGCCATGGCCCTGTTGCCCGACACGCAGGTGGTTGGCGTGTCGTCGCTGTATGTCAGCGCGCCGGTGGATGCCGGCGGGCCGGACTACCTGAACGCTGTGGTGGCGCTGCAGACGGCGCTGGCGCCCCTGGCCTTGCTGCACGCGCTGCAAACCATCGAGCAGGCCGCCGGGCGCGAGCGCCCCTACCGCAATGCCCCGCGCACGCTGGATCTGGACGTGCTGCTCTATGGCGACCAGCAGATCGCCAGCCCGGTGCTGACCATTCCCCATCCCCGCTTGGCCGAACGTGCCTTTGTGCTGCGGCCGCTGGCCGAGCTGGCGCCTGAACGTGTTTCCGCCGCACAGCTGGCCGCCGTGGCGGAGCAGCGCATCGACCGCTTCCAGACCGCCGCCGACTGGTGTCCGCAGGTGACCACACCGCACTGAAGCCTCCGCTTGCAGGCTCCATGGCTGCCCAAAGGCCTTCAGCGCCATTGGGCCGTTTTTTTTTATGGGAAATCCGGCGCCGGTGCGCGCTGCATTGTGTGCCCCCGGTGCTAGTGGGAACTGTCGCTGCCAGAGGATCATGTGCCGTGTGCCCGACCTGTACCGGAATGCATAGCGGCTGGTGCCGCGCAGGGGGGCGTTGCGCCCGATCCGGCAGGCAATGCCACGCCTGGCAGTGGGTGATTGGACAGGGCCCGACTGGCGCTGCGCGCCGCACAGGCGCCTAATGGTGGGAGATCGCGCAGGCGCTAGTGGCGGGGCACGCCCCCACCGGCGGGCTGTACAGGGTGCTGGCTTCAGGAGAATCACCATGTCTGTGCACAACGCTCTGGATGTGGCCCTGCACGCAGCGGTGGCCGACTATGTGGCTCACAACCCGCGCAGCCAGACCTTGTGCGAGGTGGCGGCCCATGTGCTGCCCGGCGGCAACACCCGCTCGGTGCTCTACCACCCGCCTTTCCCCCTGACCATGGTGCGCGGTGAAGGCTGCTGGCTCTGGGATGCGGATGGCCATGTCTACATCGACACCCTGGGCGAATTCACCGCAGGCCTCTTTGGTCACTCCGACAAGACCGTGCGCGCTGCCGTGCAGGAAGCGCTGGTGGGCGGGCTCAACCTGTCCTCCCACACGGCACGGGAGGCGCGGCTGGGGCAGGAGATCCAGCGCCGCTTTCCCTCCATGGCACTGATGCGCTTCACCAATTCCGGCACCGAAGCCAATCTGATGGCCCTGGCCGCCGCCACCTTGCACACCGGCCGGCACAAGGTAATGGTGTTCGACGGCGCCTACCACGGTGGCGTGCTGAGCTTTGCAGGCGGTGGATCGCCGGTCAATGTGCCCCACGACTGGCTGGTAGCGCCCTACAACGATCTGGAATACGCCGCGGCGCTGGTACGCCGGCATGGCGCCGATCTGGCCGCGATCCTGGTGGAGCCCATGCTGGGCTCGGGCGGCTGCATTCCCGGCACGCCGGCCTTTCTGCGCGGGCTGCGGGATCTGGCCAGCGACTGCAATGCCTTGCTGATCCTGGACGAGGTGATGACCTCGCGCCTGTCCTTTGGCGGGCGGCAGGCGCTACTGGACATCACGCCGGACCTGACCACTGCGGGCAAATACCTGGGCGGCGGGCTGTCGTTCGGCGTGTTCGGCGGACGCGCGGACGTGATGGACCGGTTCGATCCGCGCCGCAGCGATGCGCTGGCCCATGCTGGCACCTTCAACAACAATGTGCTGAGCATGGCCGCAGGTCATGCCGCCCTGTCCCGGGTGCTGACGGCCGAGGCCCTGGATGCGCTGAACGCGCGGGGTGATCACCTGCGTGAGCGGCTGAATGCCCTGTTCGCCTACGAAGGCGTGGCCTTGCAGGCCACGGGCCTGGGATCGCTGCTGACGCTGCATGCCACCGACCGGCCCATCCGTAACGCAGGCGATCTGGCTGGCAGCGACCTGCGCGTGAAAGACCTGCTGTTCTTCGACCTGATGGCGCGCGGCATCTTCCTGGCGCGGCGCGGGATGATGGCCTTGTCGCTGCCGCTGGGCGAGGCGGAATGCGACTGCGTGCTGGGCGCGATGCTGGAAATCGTGGAGCTGCGGCAGGCATTGCTACCGCAGCGCCATGCCGTGCAACTGATGTAGCCCATCTGATCGAGGCCGTTCGAGGCCGTGCTGCTTGTGCCAGCCTCTGCGCTCAGGCGGTGCGCCACCGTCCCGTGTGACACGGTACGTACCGTCCCCGCCGCGCCTGCAAAAACGCCCTGCGGTGCGGGCACCCAGGGCGTTCTCTTTGAAGCAGCTGTGCAGGTAGCAGGGCAGCAGACTGGAGGTCAGTCCACCTTGGCGCCGGAAGCGGCCACCAGGCCTTTGTACTTGGCGCGTTCGGCGGCCATGAAGTCCTCGAACTGCTTGGGTGTGGTGGCCACGGGCTCGGCCAGCAGGGTCTTGAAACGGGTCTGGGTTTCGGGCGTGTTCAGGGCGTCGGTGAAGGCCTTGTTCAGCTTGGCCACCACATCCTTGGGGGTGGCCGCCGGGGCGATCAGGCCCCACCAGGTGTCAATCGCAAAACCGCGCAGCGTGGCGGCCAGCGGCGGCACATCGGGCAGCATGGGCGAGGCCAGCAGCGACGTCACGGCCAGGGCCTTGAGCTTGCCGCTCTTGATGTTGGGGGCAGCAGCGGCCAGGTTGTCGATGTTGAAGTCCACTTCGCCCGCCAGCAAGGCCAGCTGGGCGGGGTTGGCGCCGCGGTAGGGAATGTGCAGGGCGTGGATGCCGGCACGCTGCTTGAGCAGCTCGCCTGCCAGGTGGCCGGCGCTGCCATTGCCGCCGCTGCCGTAGTTCAGCTTGGCGGGATTGGCCTTGGCGTACTTGATCAGGTCCGCCACGGAATGGATGTTCAGTTGCTCGGCGCGGGCGGCATTCATCACCAGCACATTGGGCACGCGCACCATCTGGGTGATGGCGACAAAGTCCTTCTCGGCGTCGAACGGCAGCTTGGTGTAGAGCCAGGGGTTGACGGCGTTGGTGGCCGTGGTTGCCAGACCGATGGTCAGGCCATCGGGAGCGGCCTTGGCAATGGCGTCCACGCCAATGTTGCCGCCGGCACCGGCCTTGTTCTCGATGATCACGGTGCCCAGGGTGTTGCGCACGCTTTCGGCCAGTGCGCGCGAGGTCACATCCAGCGGGCCGCCGGGTGCAAACGGCACGATCAGGCGGATGGGCTGTTGTTGGGTGCCAAAGGCTTGGGCCAGGGGGGCGAATGCGGTCGCAGCGAAAGCCGCGGTGGCCAGGGCAAGGGTTCTACGCTTCATCATGGTGACGGTATTGTGCAAAAAAATTGCGTGACCATGTTTCGCATGGTTGCATTTCTGCGTTTTCTTGCATGAATGGTGGTCATGCAGGTGCTGTGCGGCACAAATGCACTGCAGTGGTGCGGAATCGTGCGCGCTAACACAGAGCCCATTTCCGTGCACACCGGGCGAGGCCCCGGTGCCGTAGGCCTGCGGCGGTGTGCCAGGCGGCCAGGCCAGCCCCTGCGGCGGTCAGGCGCAGCCGGTCCGGGCGTGTGCTGCCCCGGCCGGGCTGCCGGGCTTACTTGTCGGCTTCCGAGGTGAAGGCGTCGGCGAAGAAGGCTTCCTCCGGCAGGCCGCGCTGGCTGGTGTAGCTGGCGCGGGCCGAATCCACCACGATGGGGGCGCCGCAGGCGTAGACCTCATGGCCGGACAGGTCGGCAAAGTCGTCCAGCACGGCCTGGTGCACAAAGCCGCTGCGGCCGGTCCAGGCGTCTTCGGGCTGGGCGTCGGAGACCACCGGCACATAGGTCAGCGTGGGCAGGGCGGCGGCCAGTTCCAGCAGCCAGCTGTGCATGTAGAGGTCGGCCGGACGGCGACCGCCCCAGTACAGGGCCACGGGGCGGGTGATGCCCTGGTGCTGGATGTGTTCCAGCAGCGCCTTGATGGGCGCAAAACCGGTGCCCGACGCCAGCAGGACGATGGGCTTGGCCGAGTCCTCGCGCAGGAAGAAGCTGCCGAACGGGCCTTCCACGCGCAGGATTTCCTTTTCCTTCATGCCGCCGAACACATGGTCCGTGAACTTGCCGCCCGGCATGTGGCGGATGTGCAGCTCCACGCCGGGGGCCGTCTCCTGCAGGTGCGGGGCGGTGGCCATGGAATAGGCGCGGCGGCTGCCGTCGCGCAGGATGAATTCGATGTACTGGCCGGCGTAGTAGCGGAACTTCTCGGCGGCCGGCAGCTGCAGCTTGAGTTGCATCACATCGTGCGACATCGGGGTCAGACCTGCCACGCGCACCGGCAGCTTCTTGATGGGGTAGGCATTCACATCGGTGACCTGGCGTGACTCCAGCACCACATCGCTCAGGGGCGTGGCGCGGCAGGTCAGCACATAGCCATCGGCCTCTTCGGCCGGTGTTAGCGCCTTGTCGGAATGGGTGTCATGCACCACACTGCCGCTGAGCTTCTTGCACTTGCACGAGCCGCAGGCGCCGTCCTTGCAGCCGTAGGGCAGGCCCACGCCGCTGCGGATGGCGGCGGCCAGAATGGTCTCTGCACCCTGGGTGGCAAACTGGCGGCCACTGGGCTGGACGGAAATCTGGTGGGTGGAGCTGGCAGTATCGGTCATGGGTTTTGGCTATCCTTGGCGGCTGTCACGGGCAGGGGCTGCTGCTGCGCCTGCCTTTTGCAATGCGTGAAAACCTCGCGCGAAAAAACAACCTTCCATTGTGCCTTCAAACCAAAATCCTCTCGGTGCGCTGCCAGCGCGCTTTCGCCGCCAGCGCCTGCTGATCGTGGGCTGCGGTGACGTGGGCCTGCGCGTGGTACGTGCCCTGCAGGCCGGCGGCACGAGCCGCCACGGCCCGCGCGTGCTGGCGCTGACCAGCAGTAGCGACCGGGCGCCCCTGCTGCGCGCCGCCGGCGTGCAGCCCCTGGCGGGCGATCTGGACCAGCCGGCCACCCTGGCCCGGCTGGCCGGTCTGGCCCAGCGTGTGCTGCACCTGGCGCCGCCGCCCACGGAAGGGGCGGGCCCCCAGGCCTGGTGGCGCGATCCGCGCACCGAACACCTCCTGCAGGCCCTGGCACGGCGTACGCTGCCGCAGGCCCTGGTCTATGCCTCCACCACCGGCGTGTATGGTGACTGCGGTGGGGCCTGGATTGACGAAACCCGTGGCATCGCTCCCGGCAATGCCCGCGGTCAGCGCCGCGCCAACGCCGAGCGTGCGGTGCGCGGCTGGGCGCTGCACAGCGGGGTGCGTGCCACGGTGCTGCGCGTGCCCGGCATCTACGCCCTGGACCGCGAAGGCGGCACGCCCGTGGCACGGCTGCGCAAGGGGCTGCCGCTGCTGCAGGCCAGCGACGACGTCTACACCAACCACATCCAGGCCGATGACCTGGCCCGCGCGTGCGTGGCGGCGCTGTGGCGCGGCAAGCCCCAGCGCGTGGTGCATGCCAGCGACGACACCGAGATGTACATGGCCGACTACGTGGACCTGGCCGCCGACCTGTGCGGCCTGCCGCGTCCGCCGCGCATCAGCCGGACCGAAGCCCAGGGCAGCCTGCCGGTGTCGCTGCTGAGCTTCATGGGCGAATCGCGCCGTCTGCGCAACCGGCGCCTCAAGACCGAGCTGCGCGTGCAGTTGCACTATCCCACGGTGGTGCAGGGACTGGCGGGGCTGACGGCGGATTGAGCGCGGCCCGTGTTCGCGGGGCGGGCGCCGGTGGTCGCAACCGCAGGCACCGCCGGCGGTCGTGCAGTCCTGGCGCAGCGGGGTCGGCTGGGCGCAAGCTGACACCCGGCTGAAGACCGGTGTTGCAGGGGCGGCCCGCGCAGCACCACCGCTGTGCGCCATCTTGCGCTGCAGCAAGGGTGGCACAGGCCTGGTGCAGGCGCTGCTGTAGCGCAGCCGAAGACGGTGCGCACCTTGGGGTATCCCCGCGTTTCCGCGGCGCGACGCCACACGTTGTGGAAGGCAGGAGCGAGGAAAAATGTCGCCCATGGGGCCAAAACAGCCGCCGCAGGCACGGTTTCTGCAAAGGGAAAGCACCGATGTGGAATCGCGGGCCAAGGCAATAGCTTGGCAACTTGTTTAACCAATGGAGATAGTCGCATGCGCGTTAAGGCAGTTTCGCTCGCAATCGTGGGCTTGGTAGGTGGTTTGGCAATGTCTGTGGCCAATGCCCAGGAAATCATCAAGATCGGCCACATCGGCCCTGTCTCCGGTCCCCAGGCCCACTTCGGCAAGGACGACGAAAACGGCGTGCGCATGGCCATCGAGGACCTGAACGCCAAGAACCCCGAAATCGGCGGCAAGAAGGTCAAGTTCCAGCTGGTGGCGGAAGACGACGGTGCCGATCCCAAGCAAGGCACGGCCGCTTCGCAGAAGCTGTGCGACAGCAAGGTCGCCGGCGCGGTGGCATTCGTGAACTCGGGCGTGGCCATTCCCTCGTCCAAGATCTTCAATGACTGCGGCATCCCCATGATCACGGGCGCCGCCACTAACCCCGCGCTGACCAAGCCCGGCTACAAGACCACCTACCGTGTGATCGCCAACGACAACGCCCTGGGCGCTGCGCTGGCCACCTACGCTGCCAAGACCCTGGGTCTGAAGCAGGTGGCGGTGGTGGACGACCGCACCGCATACGGCCAGGGTCTGGCAGATGTGTTCAAGAAGGAAGCCGAAAAGCTGGGCGTGAAGATCGTGGCCACCGAGTTCACGAACGACAAGGCCACCGACTTCATGGCCATCCTGACCTCCATCAAGGCCAAGAAGCCCGAAGCCATCTTCTACGGCGGCATGTACGGCCAAGCCGGCCCCATGCTGCGCCAGATGGCCCAGCTGGGCATGGGCGAAGTGAAGATGTTCGGCGGCGACGGCATGTGCGTGCCCGAGCTGGCCAAGGTGGCGGCCGGCGCCAAGCCGCTGGACCACGTGGTCTGCGCGGATGGCGGCTCTTCGCTGGCCAAGATGCCTGGCGGCACCGAGTGGAAGAAGCGCTATGACGCCAAGTTCCCGGGCCAGTTCCAGGTTTACAGCCCGTACTTCTATGACGCGACCATGCTGCTGGCTGACGCCATGAAGCGTGCCAATTCCTGGGATCCCAAGGTCTACATCCCCTTCCTGCAGAAGACCGACTACCAGGGCGTGACCTCCAAGATCGCGTTCGAACCCAACGGCGAAATGAAAAACCCGACCTACACGCTCAGCCGCTTTGTGGGTGGCAACAAGACGGCCATCGAGTAAGCCGTCGGTCGTGGCGGTGCGCAGCCCGCGCTGCCTGCCGCACAAGTCAGGGCCCGCTTCGGCGGGCCTTTGTTTTGGGCCGCTGAAAACACCTGCAGACCCAAGACCCGGCAAGTGCTAAGGTCATTGCCAGAACCCGTGTGGCGATGGGCGGTGGCTGCCCGATGGCAGTCCGCCCCGCCACTGCCAGGAAAGCTGTATGACGACCCGAACCACCCACCGATCCACCTCCACTCCGGCCCGCACCGCGCGCGCCTCCGCCGCGCAGCCCGCCAAGACCCTGGCAGCTGCCATCGAAAAAAGCAGTGCCAGCACCGCGGTGGAACTGCCGCTGCCAGCACCCCAGGCTGCCCCCGGCAAGCGCAGTGCAGCTTCCCAGGTGGCCGCACCCTCCAAGCCTGCGGCCAAGGTGGTGACCGGCAGCACCGCGGCACGCAAGTCCACGGCAGGCAAGGCGGCGGCCACCGTGCCCACAGTGACCGCACCTGCCGCGACCGGTGCTGCGGCGCCGGTGCCCGTTGCCACCGCGCAGAAGGTGCTGGGCAAGGCTTTGCACGGCAAAAAGCCCATGCATGGCCCGCGCCCGGCCGACCAGGGCGATGTGGCGCAGGGCATTCACAGCGGCAAGGCGCTGGAGGAATATGTGGCCGGCCAGGCCACCCAGGCTGCGCAGAAAAAGCGCATTGCCGCCGTCATGGCAGTGCTCGATGGCCCGGGGTCCGAACAGGAGCGCGCCAAGGCGCTGCGTACCCTGCTGGAAGGTGCGGACGCTGACGACAAGCGTGCGCTGGCCAAGGCACTGAACAAGCTGGGCAACGAGCCCGAAGGCAAGGCCAACCCCGACGAAGAGCTGGCCAAGGACTGGAAGGACGGCGGCTACCCTTATGCCAACCTGCTGCGCCGCTCGGTCTATGAAAAAGAGAAATTCCGCCTGCAGGTTGAACTGCTCAAGCTGCAGGCCTGGGTCAAGGAAACCGGCCAGCGCGTGGTCATCGTCTTCGAAGGGCGTGACGCAGCCGGCAAGGGCGGCACCATCAAGCGCTTCATGGAGCATCTGAATCCCCGTGGCGCACGTGTGGTGGCTCTGGAAAAGCCCAGCCAGACCGAGCAGGGCCAGTGGTACTTCCAGCGCTATGTGCAGCACCTGCCCACGGCCGGCGAGATCGTGCTGTTCGACCGCAGCTGGTACAACCGCGCCGGCGTGGAGCGGGTGATGGGCTTTTGCTCCGACTCGCAGTACCGCGAATTCATGCGCCAGGCGCCTCAGTTCGAGCGCATGCTGGTGGGCAGCGGCATCCATGTGATCAAGTTCTGGTTCAGCGTCAGCCGCAAGGAGCAGCGCCGCCGTTTCAAGGAACGCGAGGCCCACCCGCTCAAGCAGTGGAAGCTGTCACCCATCGACACCGCTTCGCTGGACAAGTGGGACGACTACACCCGCGCCAAGGAAGCCATGTTCTTTGAAACGGACACGGCCGATGCGCCGTGGACCGTGGTCAAGAGCGACTGCAAGAAGCGCGCACGCCTGAATGCCTTGCGCTATGTGCTCACCCGCCTGCCTTACACCCAGCGCGATGTCGCCCGCATCGGCCGTGTGGACCCGCTGATCGTGGGCCGTGCGCACGCCATCTACGAACGTGGCGAGCCGCACAGCCGCAACGACAACGAAAACGATGCCTGATGACTGGTGAGGGACAGGCCGCGGCCACCGACGGTGGCTGGGGCCTGTCCCCTGCACATGCCGGCGTTGCTGGCGGCCCGGGCCTGCCCTTTGGCGGACGGGTCACCGCAGCGCCTCAGGCGGTGCGGACCACCCCTTCCAGCTGGCCAAAGTAGGCGCGCAGCACCTCCACGGCCTGGCGCACCTTGGCGGGCAGGGCGTCGCGCTGCGGGGTAACGGCCCACAGGTCCAGCAGGCCCATCTCCCAGTCGGGCAGCAGGCGCAGCAGCCGGCCTTCGCGCAGCGGCCGAACCACGTCCAGCAGCGTGAGCTGGGCCACGCCCAGGCCGGCTTCGCACAGGTACTGCACCGTGCCGCGGTGGTTGCTGGTCATGCGTGGCTGGGCCTGCAGTGCGGCAACGTCACCGGTGGCGCTGTGGCGCCATTCCTGGGCTAGCTGCGGGGGCTCGGTGCGGGACTGCTCCAGCCAGGTGGCGGTGGCCAGATCGGCCGGATGGGCGGGCAGGGCGCCGGGTGCTCGGCCGGCCTGCAGGTTCCAGGTTTCCAGCCACTGTGGCGCGGCGCACAGCACCGTAGGCGAAGCCCCGAGATGGCGGGCTACCCAGCTGGAGTCCTGCTGAGGGCCAAAGCGCAACGCCAGGTCCACCCGGGCCTGGATCAGGTCAATCGGGGCATCGTCCACCAGCAGGCGCAGGCGCAGCTGGGGGTGCTGGCCCAGCCAGGCGCCCAGTGCGGGCGCGGCATGGCGGGCAAAGCCCACGGGGGCGGACAGACGCAGCTCGCCACTGGGCTGCTGGCGCTCGGCCGCCAGCTCGGCCCGGGCGCGGGTGGCCGCCTCGCTCAGGGCCGCGCACTGGGTGTAGAAGCGCTGGCCGGCATCGGTCAGGCCCAGCTGGCGCGTGGAGCGGTGCAGCAGGCTGACGCCGGCTTCGCGCTCCAGCTGGCGGATGTGCTGGCTGACGGCCGAGGGGCTCATGTCCAGCAGGCGTGCGGCGGCGCTCATGCTGCCCTGCTGCACCACGGTGGCAAAGATGGCCATGCGTTTGAGGTCTTCCATGGCGCTTGATTATGAAGCTGTGCTTCAAAGTAATGGTGGTCCAGAGGGCTGTTTCAGGCGCAGGCCGCGGCGTAATCTTGCACCCTGTTGAAACAAACCACTCTCAAGGAGTTCTCTCATGCAAGTCGCTCTGATCGGTGCCACGGGTTTTGTCGGCGCCGCCGTGTTGAAGGAATTGCTGCAGCGCGGCCACCAGGTCGTGGCCCTGGTGCGCGACCCGGCCAAGCTCGCCGCCCAGCCCGGGCTGAAGGCCGTGCAGGCCGATGTACTGGATGCCCAGCAGGTGCAGCAGGGCGTGGCCGGTAGCGATGCCGTGCTCAGCGCCTACAACGCCGGCTGGACCAACCCGAACATCTATGAGGACTTCCTGCGTGGCTCGCGCGCCATCGTCCAGGGGGTGAAGGCTGCTGGCGTGGCCCGTTACCTGGTGGTGGGCGGTGCCGGCAGCCTGTATGTGGCGCCCGGCGTGCAACTGGTGGACACCCCGGAATTCCCGGCTTTCATCAAGCCCGGCGCTAGCGCCGCCCGCGATATGTACACCGAACTGCAGAAGGAGAGCGCGCTGGACTGGACGCTGCTGAGCCCGGCCGTGGGCTTCCACGGCGGCTCCGACGCGCAATCCCGGGGCCGCACCGGCCAGTACCGTACCGGCCAGGATGCGCCGCTGATGCAGGCCGACGGCCAGCCTGGCGATATCTCGGCGCAGGACCTGGCCGTGGCCCTGGTCGATGCGCTGGAGCAGCACCTGCACAGCAAGCAGCGCTTCACGGTGGCGTACTGAGGCATGGGCATGGGGCAGTGAGCGGCACAGCCGCCGCTGCCTTGTGCTATCCCTGTGCCGGGAAGCCAGGTAGGGGGAGCATCCCGATCAGTACCGGCACTGGAGTCAGGCCTTGGCCGCCGGTGGGGTGGCGCCGGCGCTGGGGCGGGGGCGCGTGAATTGCTGCTCGGTCACGGCGTGGCCCCACTGGCTGCCGGGGGCCTCGTGCACCAGGGCAAAGCCGTGGGCTTCATACAGGGCGCGGGCGGCATCCAGCCCTTGGAATGTCCACAGTTGCGTGGCCGCAAAGTCCTGCCGATCGCAAAAGGCCAGCGCCTGATGCAGCAAGCGGCGGCCTGTACCGCAGCCCCGGCAGCCGTCATCCAGAATGAACCAGCGCAGATGGGCCTGGCCCTGGCCCAGATCCTGCCCGTCGATGGCGATGGCACCCACGATCCGGTCCTGCTGCATGGCGCACCATATCTGGTTGCCGGTCTGGTCCAGCCGGCCAACGAATTCCGCCAGACCGCCGGCCACCTTGCTTTCAAAGAGCGCTCCGAAGCCGGCATGCCGGGCATAGAAACGGGCATGCATTTCCGCCACGCGGCCAATCACCCCCGGCCGGTAGCCGGCATGAAGGGTCACCAGAGGCGGTGTGGCCTGCCCCTGGGTGGGCTCCTGCGTCTGTCCCTGGCGGCAGCTTTGCAGCGCTCCGGCGTAGGCGTTCAGGCCCTGGGCCACGGTCTGCTGCACGGTGGGGCTGAGCTGCTGCAGCGCAGCCTCTACCCGCTGCCGGCCGAAGCGGTGGATGGCGGCCGCCGTGCGCCGGCCTCGCGCGGTCAGCTGCAAGGGCTTGATACGGGCATCCGCCGCCATGCCGGCCGGTGGCGCGCACTCGGTCACTTCGCCTGCAGCGGCCAGCTTGGCCAGCATGCGGCTGACGCTGGATTTCTCCAGCCCCAGCAGCTGTACCAGCTGGGCGGCAGTGAGTGCGCCTTGCATGTCCAGCTCCAGCAAGGTGTGCACGGCCGACGGGGAGTAGTCCGTGGCCGCCAGGGTGGTCTGCATGAAGCCCAGTTCGCGCACCATGGTGCGCGAGGCAGAACGGACGAGGGCAACCAGATCGGTATCGGTGGACATAAGGGGCAGTCGAAAAAATAATGGTTGCATCGTACAACTGTTTGCGTGCGCTGTGTACCTGGATAGCCAGGGCCTGGCCCAGCATGGGGATGGCACAGACAGCGTCATGGGGCGCAGACGCCAGGCAGACGTCCGGCAGATGCCATGGCATATTGGCGCCTGTCCGTCACCTGCCTTGCCTGCGCCACAGCGGGTGGGGCATGCACCAGCCTGTCGCCGTGGAGGAACCCCCATGTCAGCCCGTATCGGTCAGATCGATTTCATCGAATTTCCCGGCGCCGATGCCGCCACATTGCAACGGGTGAAAGCCTTCTACGGCAAGGCCTTTGACTGGGAGTTCCAGGACTGGGGAGGCACCTATGTGGACACCGCCTCCAGCGGTCTGGGCGCCGGTTTCAATGCCGATGCGGCCCAGGCGCCCCGGCAGCCGCTGCCGGTGATATTTGCGGTGGATCTGGAAAAGGCCCTGGCGGCGGTGCAGGCCGCCGGCGGCACCATCAGCAAGGCGATTTTTCCCTTCCCTGGCGGGCGGCGTTTCCACTTTCATGACCCGGCAGGCAATGAACTGGCGGTGTGGTCGCCGGAGTGAGCGCCGCCGCCGCACCAGCGACGCCCCCCCGCGGGCCTGTGAAGCGCGGAGCCGGCTGTGAATGCGCGCGTCCGGGTCCGTGCGGCCCGTAGTGCCACGCCCCGCAGGGCATTGCTGCGGCTAGCGCCGCGTGTGCTGGCTGAACGCCGTACCATCCCAGGTTGCGCGGCGTGTGCTGCAGCGGTGGGCAACAGGCCGCCAGGGCCTGTCTGAGGGCGCGCCACCGCATGCAGACCGATTGCCGCAAGGCGCAGCAGGGGCGCAGGGTCTGCCTGTCGTCCTTCTTCTGTGGGCTGTGCGCCGGCCTGTGTGAATCTCTATGTCCGAATCTCTTTCCTCCGCTGCCTCCGCATCTGCGCCGGCTCCCGTGTCCGACGCCCGTGCCTGGGTGGGTGTGATCGCGCTGGCGCTGGCCGCTTTTGTCTTCAACACCACGGAATTCGTTCCCGTGGGCCTGCTCAGCGACATGGGCGCAAGCTTTGGCATGCGCACCGAACAGATCGGTCTGATGCTGACCATCTACGCCTGGGTGGTGGCGCTGGCCTCACTGCCCGGCATGCTGCTGACCCGCCACTGGGAGCGCCGCCGCCTGCTGATGGGCGTGTTCGCGCTGTTCATTGCCAGCCATGCGCTGTCGGCGGTGGCCTGGAGCTACCCGGTGCTGCTGGTCAGTCGCATCGGCATTGCGTTGGCGCATGCGGTGTTCTGGTCCATCACCGCGGCCCTGGCGGTGCGCGTGGCACCGGCCGGACGCAAGGCCCAGGCCCTGGGTCTGCTGGCCACCGGCACCACGCTGGCCATGGTGCTGGGCATTCCCTTGGGGCGTGTGGTGGGCGAGGCCCTGGGCTGGCGCACCACCTTCGGCGCCATCGGGGTGGCGGCGCTGGCCGTGATGCTGGTGCTGTGGCGCCTGCTGCCGCTGCTGCCCAGCGAGAACGCCGGATCCGCCCGCTCCATCCCGGTGCTGCTGCGCCGCCCGGCCCTGCTGGCCACCTACGCGCTGCTGATCTTGATGGTGACGGCGCAGTTCACCGTCTACAGCTACATCGAGCCGCTGGTGCAGCAGGTCGGCGGGCTGAGCAACCATGTGACCACCATCGTGCTGCTGCTGTTTGGCGGCATGGGCATTGTGGGCAGCATGTGCTTCAGCGCCTTTGGTCTGCGCTTTCCGCGCAGCTTTCTGCTGCTGGCGCTGGCGGTACTGACCGCCAGCCTGTGGCTGCTGCTGCCCAGCACGGCCTGGCTGCCGGGTCTGTACCTGGTGTGCTCCATCTGGGGGGTGGCCATGCTGTGCATGGCGCTGGCGTTGCAGGCCAAGGTGCTGCGGCTGGCATCGGATGCCACGGATGTGGGCATGTCGCTGTTCTCCGGCCTGTTCAACGTGGGGATCGGCGCCGGTGCGCTGCTGGGCAGCCAGGTGGGCACGCATGCCGGCCTGCAGCACCTGGGTGCCGTGGGCGGCAGCCTGGCCGTGCTGGGCCTGCTGTGGTGCGCATATGCCACCTGGAAGTGGGCGGGCAGCTTTCACCCCGCGCCGCAGCGCTGAACGCTCATCCAGTTTGTTGCCTGCGTGTAATCAAGGTGATGGACGGTAAATCCGGCCCACCGATGATGTAACAGCCCGTCTGCCCGCATCCCGGGCAGACGGGCTGCTCTTTTTGGGGGAGTGCGTGCCTGCAACACCGCCCTGCGCAATGACCGCTGGTGCGCTGCAACACCCTGTGGAGCGCGTCACCGGGTCAGACACCACCGCACCCGGGCGGGCGGTGCTGGCAGGGCGCAGGCCATGGTGTCAAGATGAAATCCAGTCCATCCGGAGTGGCGGTTGAAGCGTTTTTCTCCCAGGCCGGAGGCTGGTTTTCAGGCGTGAACTTCGTCACCACGTGGAGGCGCACCATGGACCGCGAGACCAAATGGACAAGTTTCTTTCTGCTGGCGCTGGGGCTGCTGGGCATGCTGGTGGGCGGCATGTCGCTGCTGGCGCTCCAGCAGGTGGCCGAGGGCAGCAACTGCGTGGCGCTGTGTGCGGTGGAACAGGTGTTTGCCGACATGGTGGGGCCGCGCGTGAGCCAGTTGCTGGTGGGGGTGCTGTGGCTGCTGGTGGGGCTGACGTTCAGCAGCGCGGGGGTGAGCGTGTGGCGCAACCGGTGAAAATCGGTGGCCAGCAGGCGGGGGCTCGGGCATAAAACAGTCGATCCAGGGTCTGCCAAGCTGCAGCCTTCGCACCGGTCCGCATGCAAAAGACTGCTCTGGCAGTCTTTTTTTCACAGGAGCCACGGTCGGTGCACCGCAATCGCCATGCACGCATGGATACCGCATATTGCTGGAGATACAGGGCAGCCGGTGCGATTATTTATTCCTTATATAAGGCACACCTGAATGGGTATTTTGATCACCACGCATGCCATGGGCTTGGAAAATAAAAAACCCCGCAGTGCGGGGTTTTTTGATACTGGTCAGGAAATATTTATTCCATCGTCAGCTTTTGCTTGTCGACCACGGCCTTGTACGCGGTGTATTCGGCCTTGATTTCCTGGGCAAACTTCTCGGGCGTGCCGGCCACGATCAGCGAGCCGGTGTCTTCGATGCGCTTGCGCACGGCCGGATCCTGCAGCACCTTGTGCACGGCGGCATTCACCTTGTTGACGATGTCCTTGGGCAGGTTCTTGGGGCCGACGATGCCGTAGTAGGCCATGCGGTTCACGCCAGGGGCGCCGACTTCGGCCAGCGTGGGCACATCGGGCAGCACTGCCAGACGCTGGGGCGCAGCCACCACCAGGGCGGTCAGGCGCTTTTCCTTCACAAAGGGCAGCGTCGAGGGGAAGTTGTCAAACAGCAGCGGAATCTGGCCTGCGACTGCGTCGTTGATGGCCGGGCCCGAACCACGGTAGGGCACGTGCAGCATCTTGGTGTCGGTGGCCAGCATGAACATTTCCATCATCAGGTGACCGATGGAGCCGGTGCCGGGCGTGCCGTAGGAGTACTTGTCGGGATTCTTCTTGATTTCTTCCAGGAAGCTCTTGTAGTCCTTGCCCACGAACTTGGGGTTGGCGGCAATCACGTTGGGCGTGGCTGCGATGTTCACAATGGGCGTGAAATCCGTGAACACGTTGTACGGGATCTTGGGATTGATGGCCGGGTTGGTGGCCGTGGTGGACACGGTGGCAATACCCAGGTTGTAGCCGTCGGCCGGAGCGCGGGCGGTTTCGGCGGCACCGATGGCGCCACCGCCACCGCCGCGGTTTTCCACGATCACGGGCTGGCCCAGTTCACGGCTCAGGGGATCGGCCACCACGCGGGCCACCAGGTCGGTGGTGCCGCCGGCGGCAAAAGGCACCAGCAGCTTGATGGGCTTGGTGGGGTAGCTTTGGGCGTGGGCGGCGGTGCCGAACGCGGCCAGGATGCCCAGGGCGAGCAGGCTGCGACGAATCATGTTGTCATCTCCGTATTGTTTTGTTGAAACTACCGTTTGGGTAAAACGTGGGAAGAATCGTACGGCCCGGCTTCTGAAAGCGCTATATGCGAAATGCGGTTTTGATTCGGTAGTTACCCTGGGGTGAACGGATTATGTAGATAATCCAGAAATACGATTATCCCTCGCGCATGAATATGCTGCGAAGGATATAAAAGCCAGAGGAGAAAATCCTGCAGCGCCGGGCGCGTGTGGCGCCGGCGGCGCTGCAGGGAAGGTGCCTCTGAAAGCAGCTGCGCCAGGGCAGCGGGGGACTGCGTGTCAGATCACCTGCTGGGCTTGGAGCTGGGCCAGCTGGGCGGCGTCCAGCCCCATTTCGGTCAGCACCTCGGTGGTGTGCTGGCCCAGGGACGGGGGCGCGCTGCGGTAGACCACCGGGGTGCCCGACAGGCGCATCGGGCTGGCCACCGTGCCCACCGTGCCCAGTCCTCCTGCGGCCGGCAGCTCCTTGCGGATGCCGCGCGCCCGGACCTGTGGGTCGTCGAAGGCCTGGGCCACGGTGTTGATGGGGCCGCAGGGCACGGCCTTGTCTTCCAGCAGCGTGATCCAGTCCTGGGTGCCGCGCGTCTGCATCAGCGGGGTCATCAGCATCAGCAGATCGGAGCGGTTCTGCACCCGGGCGGTGTTGGTGGCAAAGCGTGCGTCCTGGGCCCAGCCGGGGTGGCCGACGGCGGTGCAGAAGCGGGCGAACTGGCCGTCGTTGCCAATGGCCAGCAGCACATTGCCGTCACGGGTCTTGAAGTCCTGGTAGGGCGCCAGACTGGGGTGGATGTTGCCGGCCCGGCCCGGTGCCTTGTC
Source organism: Comamonas sp. CMM03 (assembly GCF_019218715.1). Classification (NCBI taxonomy): domain Bacteria; kingdom Pseudomonadati; phylum Pseudomonadota; class Betaproteobacteria; order Burkholderiales; family Comamonadaceae; genus Comamonas; species Comamonas sp. CMM03. The sequence goes on from NZ_JAHUXB010000004.1 coordinate 479,266, forward strand.
GGTGGCCAGGTAGCCGGCGGCCTGGTTGGCCAGCACGGCCATGCCCACGTCCAGCAGCGCCATGTCGATGTACTGGCCTTCCCCGGAGCCATGGCTTGCGTTGTCGCGGGCATGGAGCGCAGCGATGATGGCATTGCTGGCGTACAGCCCGGTGAACACGTCGATCACTGCCACCCCCACCTTCAGCGGGCCGCCGCCGGGTTCGTGGTCGGCGTGGCCGGTGATGCTCATCAGCCCGCACATGGCCTGCACCATCAGGTCGTAGCCTGCGCGTTCGGCATACGGGCCGTCCTGGCCGAAGCCGGTGATGGAGCAGTAGATCAGCCTGGGGTTCAGCGCCTTCAGGCTGTCGTAGTCCAGCCCGTATTGCTGCAGGCCGCCGACCTTGAAGTTTTCCACCACCACGTCCGCCTCGGCTGCCATGCGGCGCAGCAGGGCCTGGCCTTCGGGGTGGGCCATGTCCACGGTGATGGAGCGCTTGTTGCGGTTGCAGGCCGTGAAGTAGCTGGCTTCGCGCGTGTCGTTGCCGGCCGTGTCCTTCAGGAACGGAGGGCCCCAGTGGCGGGTGTCGTCGCCGGCCACCGGACGCTCCACCTTGACCACATCGGCGCCCAGATCGGCCAGTAGCTGCGTGGCCCAGGGACCGGCCAGCACACGGGACAGGTCCAGCACCTTGATGCCGGCCAGCGCGGCGGGACGGGAAGCAGCGGGTGTGGAAGCAGGGGAGGAGGCGGTCATGGAGGATCCGATCCGGCGGGATGTGAGGGGGATAAAGCCAGAGAGCCCGAGGGCTCTGCCAACCAGGGCAGTTGGTGCGCCAGGTGATTGGGCTCTGGAGGTAAAACACAGCCAGAACCCAATCAGCTAGCGCCGGGGCGGCGGTGCATGGTGCAGTGCCGCCCCGGCGGTGCCTACGGACGCTAAGGTGAGGGGTGTGGAGTCGCAGGTCGTCGCAGCGCTGCGACCCGGCTCCACCACCCCGCACCCGAGCGTGCGGGCGCCGCGACCTCAGTTCGCGAATGCGGCGATGCCGGTCTGTGCGCGGCCCAGAATCAGGGCGTGCACATCGTGCGTGCCTTCGTAGGTGTTCACCACTTCCAGGTTCACCAGGTGGCGGGCCACGCCGAACTCGTCGGAAATACCGTTGCCGCCCATCATGTCGCGCGCCAGACGGGCAATGTCCAGGGCCTTGCCGCAGTTGTTGCGTTTGATCAAGGAGGTGATTTCCACCACGTTCTGGTGCTCGTCCTTCATGCGGCCCACGCGCAGGGCGGCTTGCAGGCCCAGCGTGATTTCGGTCTGCATGTCGGCCAGCTTCTTCTGGATCAGCTGGTTGGCAGCCAGGGGGCGGCCGAACTGCTTGCGGTCCAGCGTGTACTGGCGGGAGGTGTGCCAGCAGAACTCGGCGGCACCCATGGCACCCCAGGCAATGCCGAAGCGTGCGCTGTTCAGGCAGGTGAAGGGGCCCTTCAGGCCGCGGACTTCGGGGAAGGCGTTTTCTTCGGGCACGAACACATCGTCCATCACGATTTCACCGGTGATGGAGGCGCGCAGGCCCACCTTGCCGTGGATGGCGGGAGCGGACAGGCCCTTCATGCCCTTTTCCAGCACGAAGCCGCGGATCTGGCCCACGTTACCGCCTTCGGACACTTCCTTGGCCCAGACCACGAACACATCGGCCACGGGCGAGTTGGTGATCCACATCTTGCTGCCCTTGAGCTTGTAGCCGCCGTCCACCTTGTAGGCGCGGGTGGCCATGGAGCCGGGGTCGGAGCCGTGGTCGGGTTCGGTCAGGCCAAAGCAGCCGATGAATTCACCGGAAGCCAGCTTGGGCAGGTACTTCTGCTTCTGGGCTTCGGTGCCGAATTCGTTGATGGGCACCATCACCAGGGAGGACTGCACCGACGCCATGGAGCGGTAGCCGCTGTCCACGCGTTCGATCTCGCGGGCCACCAGGCCGTAGCTCACATAGTTCAGGCCGGCGCCGCCGTATTCGGTCGGGATGGTGGGGCCCAGCAGGCCCAGTTCGCCCATCTCGCGGAAGATGGAGGTGTCCACAGACTCATTGCGGAACATGGACTGCACGCGGGGCATCAGCTTGTCCTGGCAGTAGCTGCGCGACGCGTCGCGGATCATGCGCTCGTCTTCGGTCAGTTGCTCGTCCAGGTGGAAGGGATCGTCCCATTGGAAGTTGGCCATGTTGTGTCTCCTTGAATCCGTGAAGGTGGGGGGGAAGAGGTGCTTGTCGCCCGCAGGCATTGCCGACGACAACTGGATGGGAACGCATGGTAGGTGGCGCCGACCGGTGCCGCAAACGATTTGATTGCATCCATGTATGCGTGAAACGCATTTATGGAACCAATTTCTGCCAGCTTTAGGTATGCTGGAGTCTGTAATTCACTTTTTGCATGAAGGTTTTGCATGCGTCGTGCCATTCCCTCTACCCAGGCACTGGCCTGTTTCGAATCCGCCGCCCGCCACGAGAGCTATACCAAGGCGGCGCAAGAGCTGGCGCTGACGCAGAGCGCGGTCTCGCGCCAGATCATTGCGCTGGAAGAGTTTGTCGGCCTGCCCCTGTTCAAGCGCACCCGCCACGGCGTGCTGCTGACCGAAGCCGGCCGCCAGTACGCCCAGCAGGTGGCCCGCTGGCTCCAGGGGCTGGAGCGCGACACGCTCGACCTGATGGCCCACCAGGGCGAGGGCGGCACCATCAACCTGGCGGCCGTGCCCACGTTTGCCACGCGCTGGCTGCTGCCGCGCCTGCCGCAGCTGATGAAGGCCCACCCCGATATCCGGGTGCACATCGATGTGCAGACCCGCCCCTTTCTGTTTGCTGACACCGGCTTCGACGCCGCCCTGTACGCCGGCACGCCTGAACAGGTGGCCCACTGGCCGGGCGTGCAGGCCCAGTGGCTGATGGACGAGGAAACCCTGCCGGTGTGCAGCCCCCAACTACTGGCCACCGCCCAGGAGCGCGACCTGGGCCGCGCCTGGCAACCCGTCAGCCCCGCCGTGATCGCCGGCATGCCGCTGCTGCAGCAAAGCACGCGGCCCTACGGTTGGCAGCAATGGTTCGATGCCATGGAAGTCAGCGCCCCGCGTGCGCTGGATGGCGCGCGGCTGGAACTGTTCTCCATGCTGGCCGTGGCCGCCAGCCAGGGCCTGGGCGTGGCGCTGATTCCGCCCATGCTGATCGAGCAGGAGCTGGCGCGGGGCGATCTGGTCATTGCCTGTGACCGCCCGCTGCGCGGCAACCGTGCCTACTACCTGGTCACCCCCGCACTGGCGGAAGGCGCACCCCAGGCGCCTGCGCTGCGCGTGTTCAGCCAGTGGCTGCTGCAGCGGGCCGAAGCCGTACGTCCACCCGCAGTGGTGATGCTTAAAAAATAAGCAGCAACCATATTGTCCAATGCTGACAACTGCTTAGTTGACTTATCCCATGTGGACAATGAGCTTGTCCACAAGCTTGGTCAGATCGGATGGGGACAACCGGTGCGGACCGGGCTGGATGAGGCTGGATCTGTCCCTGAACGTGCCCACGGCAGGCTGTGGAGTGCTTTCGCGCCATAATTTCTGCCCCTGATTGCCATGCCGAGGCCGGTTTGCATAAAAAATAAGCAGCAACCGGAAACCCCTGTGCTGGCAGTCACTTAAGCCACTTATCCCGCAGGCGGGTGGCATTTGTCCACAAGCTTGGGCAGCCCAATTGGGGAAAACAGCCGCGTGCACGGCGCGGGCGAGGCGGAGGCTGCGGTTTCTGTCCCTGATTGTCTCTGTAGGATAGATGCTGCTTAAAAAATAAGCGGATATGGGAAAATCATTGTGAATCAAATGCTTGTCTCACTTATCCATGTGCCGGTGCAGACTTTTCCACAAGTTTGATGGGGTGCGGCGGGGACAAGTGGCGGCAGGTAGGGAGGTCTGCTTTTTATCGGGGACAGATGTTGTGCGACGACATGGTGCCAGTGCGCGCAGGAAGACCGTGGTGTTCTCTTTCGATGCAACTTCGAGATGCGTCCTTCCACAAGCCGGGAAGGCACCGCTCTCACCGATGCTGTTACATTGCCTGCCGATCCGTTCGGCGGCACAGCGCGCAACCGGGGCTGGCAGCACACCTGTTTCCGCCTGATAGGGCCGGACGGAGCCTCCCACCCCAGCACCTGGGCGCCCCGAGCAGTGGGGCAGGAGCCTTCGCCGTGGGTCTTTACCTCCATCCAAGCCATGAAATTCAAGCGGGTGCTGCGTGAAACGCTGCGGTTCTGGCCGTCGCAGATACCGATTGCCGATGGGGAACCCATGGCCGGCAGTGGCGGCGTGTTTCCGCAACTGTCCAGGCTGTGGGACCGGGCCGAAGCCCACGCACAAGCATGGAGCGAAGCGCACCAGTTGATGGTGTGGGCGGCCTTCTGCGCCTGGCACAAGGCTGCGCTCCTGCGCCGGCAGGCGGGCCAGGACTGGGTTGCCAAAGCGGATCTGGATGGCAAGTACCTGCGCCGGAAGTACGAAGAGAGCCTGTTTGCCCCCAGCAGCGCTTACCCACGCCAGATGCTGCGGGCATACCGCCGCGAAATGAAGGCCAGGCAAGGCCGGATCCGTCGCTCCCGTTGAGCCGTGCCGGCAGGCCAGCGCCTGCGGTTCAGCATCTGCATGGAAGATCTGCCTGTGGGGATCACACACCGTGGCCCATGGCCGGGCGCTGTGGACGAGAGCGGCGCGGCGGTCCTCACGCCGCGGCCTGCACCAGATGGTCGATCAGCGCCCGCACCTTCAGCGGCAGATGGCGTGTGGGTGAATACAGGGCGTAGGCCGTGCGTGCGGCATAGCTGCCGCCCAGTTGCCAGTCGGGAAGCAGCTGCACCAGACGGCCTTCTGCAAGTGCTTGTTCTGCCGCAAAGTCGGCGGCAATGCCCACACCCTGGTGCTGCAGTGCCAGGGTGACGATGCCGGTGCTGCTGGCTACGGTGATGGGGGTGTGCACGGCCAGCTCCAGCGGTGTGCGGTCGGTGGCAGGGGCTGCGGTCGGTGAGGTGCCCGCAGCCGATGGCGGGGCAGGTGCGGCGGATGGGGCTTTGGCCTGCGCTACCGGCTCCCAGCGCAGCTGGTTCTGAAAATCCCCGTAGCCCAGGGTGATGCAGGGCAGGCCGGCCAGCGCACGCGGGTGGGTGATGGGGGCGGGCAGCTGCTGGAGCCAGGCCGGTGATGCCACGGGGATGTAGCGCACCGTGCGCAGCGCGCGTGCCACCAGGCCAGGAGGCAGCTGGTCGGGGGTGGTGATGCGCAGTGCCAGGTCCAGCCCTTCTTCGGTCAGGTCCACCATGCGGTCGCTCAGCTGCATGGCGATTTCCACGGCCGGCCAGCGCTGGCGCAGTGCCGGCAGCTGCGGGGCCAGCCAGATGTCGCCAAACACCACCGGTGCGCTGATGCGTACCGTGCCCCGCGGGATGTCGCCGTAGTGGCCGGCGGTGGCATGCACTTCGCGCGCCAGGCGGGCCATCTGGGCGCAGCCGGCATAGACCTCGGCCCCCAGCTCGGTCAGCGAGACCGAGCGCGTGGTCCGGTGCAGCAGCCTGGCACCCCAGTGCGCTTCCAGCCGGCCCACGCTGCGGCTGATGGCCGAGGTGGTCAGCCCCAGCTGGCGTGCGGCGGCGGCAAAGCCGCGCAGCTCCACCACTTTGGCAAAGACCAGCATTTCAGGCACCAGCGTGTGTTCGGTCAGCATGGGAGCAAGGGTAAAGAGGGTAGTTGTTGAATCAGATGCAACAGTGCTTTGCATGATGTCTCATTGATGCTTTGCAGGCAATGCGTCACGCTGCAGCCATGCACATCTCCTCTCTCTCTTCTGCGGCCTCCGGCGCAGACCAGCCTGCTGCAACGACCCTGGCGCCACCGGCTGCCGCAGCAACGGCTGCCGCAGCTCCGACGGTGCTTCAGCCTGCTTCGCTCCGGGGGGGCACTTGGCGCATGGTGCTGGCCATGGCGCTGTCCGGCACCATCGGTCTGCTGGTGGTGGAAAGCGGGCTGCCCGCGCTCTGGGTGGTGTGGCTGCGCTGCCTGTTCGGCGGCCTGGGTCTGGCGGCCTGGGTGGCATACACGCACCAATGGCAGTCGCCCACGCGCCGGGAATGGGGCTGGCTGGGTGTCGGTGGTGTGGCGCTGGTGTGCAACTGGGTGGGGCTGTTCAGCGCCTACCGCTACAGCAGCATTGCAGTGGCCACCGTGGTCTACCACGTGCAGCCGTTTGTGTTGCTGGTGCTGGCGGCGGTGTTCCAGGGCGAAGCCTTGCCGTTCAGGAAGCTGCCCTGGCTGGGCCTGGCGCTGCTGGGGGTGGTGCTGAGCAGCGGGCTGGATGGCACGTACGCCAGCCGTGCGGCCTGGCCCGGCGTAGCGCTGGCCCTGGGGGCTGCCACCTTGTATGCCGTGGCCACCTTGGCCACACAGCGCCTGCGCCGTCTGGCGCCGGCCCAGATCGCCATGCTGCAAATGGGCCTGGGCGTGCTGGTGCTGGCGGGACCGGTGGCCGTGTGGGGTGGGGCAGTCGTGTTCAGCGCCAGGGCCTGGGGGGCCCTGCTGGTACTGGGCCTGATGCACACGGCCTGCATGTACACGCTGATGTATGCCGCCTTTCAGCGGCTGCCTGCCCAGGCGGTGGCCGGTCTGTCCTTCATCTACCCGGTGGTGGCGCTGGGGGTGGACCTGCTGTGGTTTGGTGCCAAGCCCACCATGGCGCAGTGGGCCGGCATGGCCCTGATTCTGGGCGCGGTGGCGGCATACCGGCGCAAAGTGTGAATGATTTTCCTAAATGAATATCGATGAAATATCAATAGGAAATAGGATTTTCAGTATGTAGTTTGTTTATTAAGGTATTCGTAATTCGATAGTTTTTGGTAATTGTTCGTAAGCGTGCGAGCCAATATTTAAATTGGAAGACCAACGGTATCGACCAGACCATCCGCCCTACCAAGTCCGCTGGTTCCTTGCGGGCAGCACGCAGCACCGCTGTAGGAGGTCGATATGCGTACGAAACAACTGACAGTGCGGTTAGCCGCTGTTCACAGTGTGGCCGAGGAATCTCGCATGGCCGTCACATCCACCCGCTGGCGCGCTGCCACGGCGATCGTTCTGGCCCTGGGGCTGGCAGCCTGTTCTTCCAGCGGATCGCTGCGTTCGGATGCCGGGCCAAGCGGCTCGGGGGGCGGAACGGAGGTCGCTGGCGGTGGCGGCAGCACGGGCGGCGGCAGTGGCGGTACGGGTGGCACCGGTGGCGGCAGTACCGGCGGTGGTGATGGCGGCGGCACCGGAGGAGGGGTCTCGGCCCCGGTGGCGGCCATCAACGATCTGACGGGCGGCACCAGCAACATCGTCACGTCCACCGGCAATCTGCTGGACAGCGTGGCATCCGGTGTCGGAGGCGTTGGGTCCAACACGGCCCTGGCGCCCACTACGGCGGCGCTGGGGGACACACTCTCCCATCCGGCTGCAGCCGTGCAGGCGGTGGGTACCGCCTTGAGCGATGGTCTGGGCTCCATTGGCACGAATCCGGACGTGATTGGCACCACCGCCAAGGTGATCGAGCCGGTGGTGAATGAGCTGGGGCAGACCGTCTCCGGCGTAGGCACGACGCTGTCCACACTCAACACCCCGGCACTGGGTCCGGTGGGCGATGTGGTGGGCCTGGCCGGCAGCGCGGTGGATGGCGTCGGCCAAGGCGTCTCGCAGCTGTCGGCGCGGGTCGGCTCGGTTCTGGACAGCACGGCGGTCAACCAGCTGACGACCACGGGCAGCCAGTTGGTCACGCCCTTGCTGGTCACGGCCATTGGTGCCACGCAGTCCATCGGTGGGGCGACCCAGTTGGGCGCACCGGTCAACAACCTGCTGCAGACCGCCGGTGGCGCGGTCAACCAGCTGGGGCAGTCCATCGGCCAGTCGCAGGCCCCGCTGGCTTCGCCACTGGGGCAGGTGGTCTCTAGTGCCGGGCAGACCGTGGCGGCCGTCGGCGGGGTGCTGAATGGTGGCGCTAGCAGCGGTGCGGCGGGTGGCCTGGGCAATCTGCTGGGCGGCAGCACCGGCCTTCCCGTCGTCAGCGGCACTGCGACGGCAGGGGTCACGGCAACGCCTGTCGTCACGCTCGTCAGCAGCGTCACAGGTGCTGTCGGTGGCACGGTAGGATCGACGACAGGAACCGGAACCCAGGCTGCCATCACGGGAACGGTTTCCGCAGGAACCACCACCACACCGGCTGCGCAGACCGGCAATGTGCTGAGCAATGTGCTGGGTGGATTGTTGGGCAAGCGTTGAACCGCATGGTCCTGCAGCCGGCCTGAAACGGCCGGCTGCCAGGGCTGAGGAGGAGAACTGGCCTGTATGAAGCTGTACCTGCGTGTGTTGGTGGTCGGGTGGGCGGTGTGCCCCTGGGGGGCATATGCCCAGGCAGTTGCTCCGGCGGGCAATCCGCTGGATTCGCTGCCGCAGACGCCGGCGGTGCCCCCTCCGCCCAAGCCCCAGGTGCAGATCACGCCGCCACAGCAGAGTGCAGACTTTCTGGCGCAGACCGTGGTGCCGCGCCAGTTCGATATCGTGGGGGTGCGCTCGGTCCCGTTCGACAGCGTGGCCAAGGTCTTCGCACCGTTGGCAGGCCAGCCGGTCACCTTGGCGCGGATTGTGGAGACGGGGACCGAGATCACCCGCATCTACCAGCAGGCCGGTTACGCGCTGTCCTTCGCTTTCGTGCCCCCGCAGGATTTTCGCAACGGGGTGGTGAAAGTCACCGTGGTGGAAGGCCACATCGCCCAGCTGCGCATAGAGGGCCAGGCCGGCAAGTCCGAAGCCCTGCTGCGTGAACTGGCAGAGCCGCTGCTGGCGGAAAAGCCGTTGCGCAGCGAGACCTTCCACCGCCAGACGCAGCTGATGGCGCGCATTCCCGGTGTCCGTGTGACGGCATCCGCGCAACTGCCCACCACCACCGATGGCGCCACCACCTTGGTGCTGGCGTCCACCCACCAGCCTGTCAGCGTGTCTCTGGGCGCAGACCTGCGACAGGGCCATTCCAAGGCCATGGCCACCGTGCTGGCCAATGATGTGTTGGGAGCCGGCAGCCAACTGACGGCCACCAGCCTGCTGCGTCCCTGGGATGAAGAGCGGTTTCTGGCCGTGGGCTACCGCCAGTGGCTCAACCGGCAGGGGAGCATGCTCAGGGTCAACGCCTCGGAATACCGCCAGACCGTGCAAGATGGCCCGGGTCTGGTCGGCATCGATGACCTGACCCAGCAGCGGCGGATCGATGTGTCGGTGCAGCATCCGCTGCGGCTGGACCAGCGCACGGTGCTGATGGCGGCTGCCGGCATCTATGGGCTGAACTACCAGCGCGGTTTCACCGAAAGGGCCTCCGGTGCGCAGCTTGTGACGCAAGAGCATGTGCGGGCCCTGTATGCGCAGCTGGACTGGACTTCAGCGCAGGAGCGCACCCTGCGCAATGCCTCGCTCATGCTGGTGCATGGATTGAATGCACTGGGCGCGGGCACTGAGCGCAGCACCAATTTCGGGGTGGAGCCAGCGCCCAATCCGGCCAAGCTCGCTTTCTGGCGGCTGGCCTGGGATGCCGGCCTGCGCAGCAACAAGGCCAGCGGGGTGGGCGCAGCGGTGTCCTTCGGCGGCCAGTACAGCCCGGACATCCTGCCCATCGCCGAACGTATCTCCTTTGGCGGCAGCCGTTTTGGCCGCGGCTACCAGGCCGGGGAAGTCACCGGGGATTCGGGCATCGGCGCTGCCGTGGAGCTGAACTACAGCTGGCCGGTCCAGCAGAAGTGGCTCAAGCAGGTGCAGCCCTATGTGCTGTACGAAGCCGCCCGGACCCGGCAGGAGCAGCGGGGCGTGCCGTCGGCCAGCCTGCGCTCGGCCAGCGTGGGGGTCCGGCTGAACAACCAGCGCTACTACAGTGCCGACTTTGCGCTGGCCAAGCCCCTGGGCGATCCGGCCTTCAACAACCCCGACCGCAAACTGCGGGTGAGCGTGCTGCTCAGCTACCAGCTGGATTGACGGCGACGGGCCCGCAGGTCCGGGGTACCGGTGTGCAGGTCGCCGGTGCGTTCGCGGCCGGGCCAGAGGGACCGCATTCCGTCTCTGCCTGTGCAGTGCCATGGTGCCGCGCAGGGGACGGGAGGCTTACAGCAGGGCCATCAGCAGCGGCATGGCCACCGCCGTGGCAACGCCGTTCAGGCCCATGGCCAGGGCGGCAAAGGCGCCGGCCGTGGGGTGCTGCTGGATGGAGCGGGCCGTGCCGATGGCATGGGCCGTCAGGCCCAGGGCAAAGCCTTCGACAGCCGGGTCGGTGCAGTGCAGCACGCGCAGCAGCCAGGGCGCGACGATGGTGCCCGCAATGCCGGTGATGGCCACGGCCACGGCAGCCAGCGAAGGCAGTCCGCCAAAGCGCTCGGCAAGCGGCAGGGCGATGGGGATGGTGGCCGACTTGGGCGCCAGGGAGACCATGCTTTCCATGGAAGCGCCAAACAGCCAGGCAATGCCCATGGCCGACAGCAGGGCCACCACGCAGCCCACCACCAGCGACACGGCAATCGGGCGCCACAGGCGGCGGATGCGGTCGCGCTGGGCATACAGCGGCAGCGCCAGGGCCACGGTGGCCGGGCCCACCAGCAGGCTGAGCCAGGCCGTGCCCTGCTGGTAGGTGGCGTAGGGCGTGCCGGTGAGCAAGAGCACGCACACGATGACCGGCACGGCGGTGAACACCGGAATCAGCCAGGGCTGCTGGCCGCTGCGCTTGTACAGCCAGACGGCGCCCAGGTAGCAGGCAATGGTCAGCACCAGCCAGGGCAAGGGGCCGGCGGTCATGCTGGCCAGGGTGCGGGTGAGAAGCTCGCTCATGCCTCGTCCTCCACGGCGCTGCCATGGCGGGCGCGCTCGCGGCCCATCATCCATTTGAAGGTGAGCGCCGTGGCCACCAGCGTCAGCGCCGCCCCCACCACGCAGGACAGCACAAACGGCAGCCATTCGCGCGAGAGGCGGTCAAAGTGCAGCATCACGCCCGCAATGGTGGGGATGAACAGCAGCATCATGTTCTGCAGCAGGAAATGGCCCGACTGCTCCAGCCACGTGGGCAGCGTGCGTTTGTAGAGCAGCGCAATCAGCAGCAGCAAGGTGCCCGCCAGCGCACCGGGAAAGGGGATGCCCAGGGCGGTGACCAGCACCTGGCCCAGCCATTGAAATACCAAAAGAACCAGCAAGGCCTGCAACATGCCAATAACGTCAATTCAAGGTGGAAAAGAGGAAGCCCGCCCCTGCCCGCCGGGGCACAGGGAGGGGGACGCGGCCGTGGCTAGCACTGCCGCAGGCTGGCAGTCTAGGCCGGCTGGGCATTGGCTGCTGTGCGCGCGCGACAGTCTGCGTCGCCTGCCTGCTTTCTGGGCAGGCTAAGCCGTCGGCAATGAAATCAAACACTTGGGGGCGGTTTGCACCCGCGGGAAACGACTTGTCCACAGGGTTGTGCAGGGAAGCTGTGGGGAAGGTCTAGGGTAAGTACCTAGAATACACCCTTTGGCCGTTCGCCAGCACCGCAGGTGCGCTGCCCCTGTGGGGGCCCATGCGGGGGTCCATGCGCATCCCCTCGGCTTTCCCTGCTGGTGGGCGTCTGCCGGCTGCGCCTGCTGCGCGCCCATAGACAGCTGCGGCACCGCAATGCACGCAGGCCTGCAAGGGCATGCCGGTGTGCGGACACTTCCGCCTCCGCTGCAGTGGCCCCACCGACCGCCAGCGGGTGGGTGGGCAGCGCGCCGCTGCCGCCCGGCTTTTCCCATTTTTCGACCGACGACAACCTATGACCGCCAATACACCCACCGTGGTGATGTTTGCCATTTACCTGCTGGGCATGCTTGCCATCGGCTGGGCTGGCTACAAAGCCACGGACAACCTTTCCGACTACATCCTGGGCGGGCGCAGCCTGGGCCCGGTGGTCACGGCCCTGTCGGCCGGCGCCTCGGACATGAGCGGTTGGCTGCTGATGGGCCTGCCTGGTGCCGTGTTTCTGCAAGGGCTGTCGGCCTCGTGGATTGCGATCGGCCTGTGCCTGGGGGCCTGGCTGAACTGGCGCTTTGTGGCGGCGCGCCTGCGTATCTACACCGAGAAGGTCGGCAACGCGCTGACGCTGCCGGACTACTTCACCAACCGTTTTGAAGACCGGAGCAATCTGCTGCGCATCGTCACGGCGCTGGTGATTCTGGTGTTCTTCACCATCTACTGCGCCTCGGGCGTGGTGGCAGGCGCGCGCCTGTTCGAATCCATGTTCGGCATGGACTACCAGACCGCGCTGTGGGTGGGGGCCGTGGCCACCATGGCCTATGTGTTCATCGGCGGCTTCCTGGCCGTGAGCTGGACCGACACCATCCAGGCCTCGCTGATGATCACCGCGCTGATCCTGGCGCCGCTGATGGTGATCTACGCCGACGGTGGCGTGGGCCCCAGTGCGGCCATCATCGACACCGCCCGCAGCGGTGCGTTCGACATGTTCCAGGGCCAGACCGTGATCGCCGTCATCTCGCTGCTGGCCTGGGGGCTGGGCTACTTCGGCCAGCCGCACATCCTGGTGCGTTTCATGGCGGCGGAGTCGGTGCAGACCATTCCCAATGCCCGCCGCATCGGCATGACCTGGATGGTGCTGTGCCTGGGCGGCGCCGTGGCCGTGGGGTTCTTCGGCATCGCCTTTTTCAACGGCCGGCCCGATCTGGCCGGCGGCGTGAATGCCAATGCCGAAACCGTGTTCCTGGAAGTGGCCAAGCTGCTGTTCAATCCCTGGATCAGCGGCGTGCTGCTGGCCGCCGTGCTGGCGGCCGTGATGAGCACCTTGTCCTGCCAGTTGCTGGTGTGCTCCAGCGCGCTGACGCAGGACATCTACAAAACCTTTTTGCGTAAGCAGGCCAGCGAACGGGAGCTGGTCTGGTTCGGCCGTGCCATGGTGTTTGTGATCGCGGTAATCGCCATCGTGATCGCCCAGGACCCCGAAAGCAAGGTGCTGGGCATGGTCAGCAACGCCTGGGCTGGCTTTGGCGCAGCCTTCGGCCCGCTGGTGCTGCTGTCGCTGCTGTGGAAGCGCATGACGCGCAATGGCGCGCTGGCCGGCATGGTGGTGGGCGCGGTTACGGTGCTGGTCTGGCAGCACTACCAGTGGTTCAAGCTGTATGAGATCGTGCCGGGCTTTGTGCTGTCCACCGTCGCCATCGTCGTGGTCAGCCTGCTGGGCAAGACGCCTTCGGCTGCGGTGCAAAAGACCCACGCCGAGGTGGAAGCCGAGATCGCCGCCCAGGGCGAGTGAGCGGCTGCGCTCTCCGAAAAAAAGCCCGCCGGCTTGCAGCCGGGCGGGCTTTTTTATGGGCGGCCTGCGTGGCCGGCTTCAGCCTTTGACCAGGCCGCAGTCCACGATCAGGTTCTGTCCGGTCACGGCACGCGACCAGGGCGAGAGCAGCATCAGCACGGCATCGGCAAACTCGGCCGGCGTGGTCACGCGGCGCAGCGGGGTCATGCTGGCGATCAGGTCGAACACCGCTTCCGGGGTGGCGCTGCTGGCGTCGGTGGTGCGAAGCAGACCGCCGGACAGCATGTTCACCGTGATGCCGTCCGGGCCCAGGTCGTTGGCGGCGGTGCGTGTCAGCGACAGCAGTGCCGCCTTGGCTGCGGTGTAGTCGTGGTAGGGCACCACCGGGTTCTGGAACAGGTTGGTGCCCACATTCACCACGCGCCCAAAGCCGGCCGCGCGCATGGCGGGCAAGGTGGCCTGCATGGTGTTGAGCGCGCCTTTGATGGCACCGTCAAACTGCTGGCTGAAGCGCTCCCAGGCAATGGTGTCCAGCTTGGGGCGGGCATCGCCGTCGAAGGCAAAGCTGGTCAGGGCGTTGTTGACCACGCTGGTGATGACGTGGCCGGTGCGTTCCTGGGCGGTGCGCACCAGGTGCTGTACCGCGGCGGCATCGGTCACATCGGCCTGCAGTGCCACTGCGCGCGGACCCAGTTCTTCGGCCAGCGCTGCGGCTGCCTTGTCGCTGCGGTGGTAGTTGATCACCACGCCCGCGCCTTCGCGCGCGACGGCGCGGCTGATATGTGCACCCAGACCGCGGGCACCGCCGGTCACCAACACCCATTGCTCAGAAATCTGCATCACTTGCCTCATCCACATGAAAGCAGGGATTGTGCAGCGCGCCCGGTCCCGTGCAGGCCGGCAGGGCTTGCGGGGACAAACGAAGTCAGCGGGTGTGGCTGACGTTGGCGTCGATGTCGCCGAACACGGTGATGCCGCTGCCCGAACTTCCGGAGCTGCCGGAGGCACTGGGCATGGTGCCGCCGCAGGCGCTCAGGCCCAGGCAGAGCAGGGTGGCGGTGGTGAAAAGCAGGCGTCGCAACATGGAAGGCTCCTGAAGAGGGAATGGGTTGGCCGCGGCGCGGGGGCGCGCTGGCGGATGGGATGGGGTGGATAGGCACTGCCGTGCGGTGGCACGGGGGGCGCAGAGGCCGCAGGGTCTGCCATCCAGTCTCCGGGTCCATGGTAGCGGCCCCTGCGCACGGCACGGGTTTGACACAGCGCGCAGGCCGCGCAGACAGCCCCACCAGGGCGCACCGGAAGGCCTTGGTAACGACCGCTGGGCGGGCGGTTCCCCCTGGGATGGGGTGAAAAGCTTGCAGGTTTGCGCTGGATCAGAAGTTGGTTCGTAACTTCGTGTATCAATCGCGCACCTCTGCAGGGTGGTCTGCGGATTTCTTGTTTTTCCTCCTCACGCTTTTCATGTCACTTCCTCATTTTTTGTCGACAGGCCGTGGCCTGCGCATCGGTGCCAAGCTGGGTTTGGCTTTTTTTACGATCAATGTGCTGATGTTCATCATCATCGTGGTGTCGGTGGTGCGCCTGACCGGCGTGACCCACACCACGCGCGACATCATCGAGGTGGAATGGGTCAAGACCGAAGCGGCCAACACCCTCAGCAGCATCGCCCTGGCCAACGGCCGGCGTACCGTGCAGCAACTGGTCAGCGCGCCGGCCGAGCGCCAGGCGCTGCGCAACGAGATCACCGAAGGCCGTGAGCGCTTCATCGCCGCCTTCAAGCTGCTCAGCGAACAGGTCAAGCGCCCCGAAGCGCGCGAGCTGCTGAAGAAGGCCGAAGCTGCACGCGGCCTGTATGTGGAATCGCAAAAGCGCTTCTATGAACTGCTGGACGCCGGCCAGGAAGATGCCGCCCGCCAGGAGATGCTGGGCACCACCCTGGTCCAGCTGGGGTTGGTGCAGCAGAACGCCGACGCGCTGGCCGTGATTGAAAAGCAGCTGGTGGTGGACGCCGGCCACAAGGCCACCGAGGACACCGAATCCGCCCGCCTGTGGGTGTCGGTGATCGGCTTTGGCGCCATGTGCCTGGGCCTGTTTCTGGCGTGGCGCATCACCCGTGCCATCGTGCGGCCGCTGGGCGAAGCGGTGCAGGTGGCCCAGGCCGTGGCCTCCGGCGACCTGAACAGCCGCATCACCGTGCGCACCACCGACGAAACCGGCCAGTTGCTGCAGGCGCTGCAGACCATGAACCACAGCCTGTCGGGCATCGTGACCGAAGTGCGCAACGGCAGCGACGCAATCGCCACCGCCACGTCGCAGATCGCCACCGGTAACCTGGACCTGTCCGGCCGCACCGAAGAGCAGGCCAGTGCGCTGGAGCAGACTACGGCCGCCATGCAGGAGCTGGCCGGCACCGTGGGCCAGAACTACGCCAACGGCCGCCAGGCGGCCCAGCTGGCCGAGACCGCTTCGCAGGTGGCCGTGCGCGGCGGCCAGGTGGTAGGCGACGTGGTGCACACCATGGAAGCCATCAACACCTCGTCGCGCAAGATCGCCGACATCATCGGCATCATCGACAGCATTGCCTTCCAGACCAATATCCTGGCGCTGAACGCCGCCGTGGAAGCCGCACGCGCCGGCGAGCAGGGCCGCGGCTTTGCCGTGGTGGCATCCGAAGTGCGTTCCCTGGCCGGCCGCAGCGCGGAAGCCGCCAAGGAGATCAAGGGCCTGATCGACGAGTCGGTCAGCAACGTCAGCAACGGCTGCACGCTGGTGGAGAAAGCCGGCAGCACCATGGACGAGATCGTGGTCAGCGTGCGCCGGGTGGCGGACATCATGAACGAGATCAGCGAGGCCAGCGAAGACCAGACCCATGGCATCGAGCAGATCAACCAGGCCATGATGCAGATGGACCAGGTCACCCAGTCCAACGCGGCCCTGGTGGAGGAATCCGCTGCCGCCGCCCAGTCGCTGGAAGGCCAGGCCCAGGCCCTGGTGCAGGCCATCAGCGTGTTCAAGGCCGATGCCGTGCTGGTGCAGCGCAGCGCGCCCGCGCTGGGCATGCGCCCGGTGGTGCCGGCGCTGGAGGCCTGAGCGATGGCGTATTTCGAGTGGGCCGATGACATGGTGATCGATGGCGGCCCCATCGATGCAGACCACCGCCTGCTGGTGGATCTGGTCAATGAACTGCACACCGCCACCCGCGAAGGCCAGGGCCGGGCGGTGGTGGCGTCCATCCTGCACCGCGTCATCACCAGCACCCAGGACCATTTGCGCAATGAAGAGAACCTGATGGCGCAGATGGGCTTCCCCGATCTGGAGAACCACAAGGTCGGGCACAACCATTTCATGGACCAGCTGTGGGACCTGGAAAAAAAACTGCAGGCCGGCAGCATCACCGTGGCGGCGCAGCTGTCTGCCGTGCTGCGGGACTGGCTTTCGCTGCACATCCGCCGCAACGACAAGGAATTGCTGCGCTTCCAGCGCCGCAAGGCGCGCGAACAGGCCCGTGCGGCAGCGGGCACCAAGGCCCCGTTGCTGGCACCGGCCAAGCCGTCGCAGGCGGCAGCCGCCCCCGGCGTGGCGCTCGCGAAGCCGGTGACCAAGGTCTAGGGCGCACCCAGTCCACCTGGCCCCCAGGCCTGGCGGCGGCCTACCTCCGCCCTATCGCCACCCACCCCAGGCGCCTGCGCAGCCATGCCAGGCGCCTTTTGCATGCCGCGGTGTCACCCGGTGGGCAAAGGCTTGCCTAGGTGGCGCCGCAGCCTGCCTGTTCCTGCACCACGATCACCATCCAGGGCACGCCGAAACGGTCTTTCAGCATGCCGAAGGACGGGGAGAAAAACGTCGGCCCCAGCGGCATGGTGACCTCTCCCTGGGCGGACAGCGCATCAAAGTGCTTGCGCGCCTCGGCGGCATCGGTGCAGTTCAAGGTCAGGCTGAAGCCGGTAAAGAGGCGGATGCCGGGGCTGGGGTCGTCGCTGGCCATGATCAGGGTCTCGCCCACCTGCAGGCTGGCGTGCATCACCATGTCGGGCCGTGCGGGTGTGCATTCGGGCGGCGGCGGCTCCGGGCTTTCGCTGTAGCGCATCAGCGCCTGGATGGTCGCCCCAATCGCATCGCGGTAAAAGTTCAGGGCCTCTTCGCAGCGGCCCTGGAACAGAAGATAGGTCTGGACTTGCATGCATGCCTCCGGTGGTTAGACAGCGGTTGTACGGCAGCGGCGCCAATGCAGGTATGACAGAACGTAGCCGGGCCGACCAATGGCCAGGGCCGCATGGCGGGCACGTCGGGAAGGGCGGGAATGGCGGGAATGGCGGGTGGCACGCGGTGGCACGCGGTGGCAGTGTGCCGCCGCCGCAGGCGCCATGCCGCCATTACCAGTCTTCCTTCACCGCCAGCACCGCGTCCTCTCCGGTGGCCTGGCGGCCGGCCCACCAGGCCGTCAGCGTGCCGGCCAGCACCACGGCACAGGCCAGGGCCAGCAGGCGCCCGGCGGGCAGGCGCAGCTCCATGGTCCAATGAAAGCTTTGTGGGTTGACCACGTGCACCAGGATGGCGGCCACGCCCAGGCCCAGCAAGGTGCCGGCCAGTGCGCCCATGGCCGTCCAGGCCGCGCCCTCGCCGGCGACCACCGTGAGGATCTGCCGGCGCGTCAGCCCCAGGTGGGTCAGCAGCCCAAACTCCTTGCGCCGTGCCAGCACCTGGGCGCTGAAGCTCGCAGCAATGCCGAACAGCCCGATGCCGATTGCCACCGCCTGCAGCCAGTAGGTAACGGCGAAGCTGCGGTCAAAAATCTCCAGCGAGCGCTGGCGCAGCGCGGCGCTGCTGGTGAGTTCCAGCGGCGGTGCCTGTCCGCCGGACAGTCGGGCCAGCGCGGCTTCGATGCGCGGCTGCAGTGTGGCCTGACCCTCGCCCGCAGCAGGCCACAGCGACAGCTCGGACATGCGGGCATCGCCCGTCAGCCGCTGGTAGTCGCCCCAGTCCATGGCCACCGCGCCGAACTGGCGGATGTAGTCGCGCCAGATGCCGGCAATGAAAAAGCGCGTTTCCGCTGCGCCGGCCGTGGGGACGGTGGCCGGGTCGTCTGCCCCGGCAGCACTGCCGTCGGCCAGCCCGGTGCTGAACGCACGGTCCAGCAGCGGCCAGGGCTGGCCGGCCTGCACGCCATACAGCGTGGCCACGGCCTCGCTCACGTAGACGGCAACCATGCTGTCCGGAACGGGCTGTGCAGGCGCGGCCCCCACCCACGGCAGCTGCTGGGCCTGCGGGCCGTGCAGCGGGCGCAGCAGCAGGCTGATGGCCGGGCGCTGCGGGTCCAGCCACAGGCTGGTGGCCCGCATCGGCTGGGCGCGTTCCACCCCGGGCAGGTCGCGCACGGCTTGCAGCAGCGCGGGCGGCAGCAGTGCCGCATCGGATTTGGACGAGCCGCCGGCCGCACGCAGGTACAGCGGTGAGGGCAGCACGGCGTCCAGCCAGTCCAGCATGCTGCCGCGAAAGCTGGTGACCATCACCGTCAGCGCCACGGCCAGGCTCAGGCTGGCCACCACGCCGCCCACGGCCACGCTGGCGCTGGCCCGCATGCGGCGGGCACGTTCCAGCGCCAGCATGGACAGCGGCTGCCGCAGCGCGCCCGGCCACAGCTGCTGCAGGCCGCCCAGCACGCGATCCAGCAGCCAGGGCAGCAGTGCCATGCCGCCCAGCAGCATCAGCCCTACGGCCACATAGGCGGCCAGGGGAATGCCCCCAATAGGCGGCACGCTGGCCAGCAGCGCACTGGCGGCCACCAGGGCCAGGCCGGTCCAGGCGCGCGCAGGCGTCTGGCCCACGGCGCCCAGCCCCTTGAGCGTGGCGGCGGGCGGCAGCGCCCGCGCGGTGCGTGCCGGCCACCAGGCGCCGGCCACGGTGGCGGCCAGGCCCAGGGCAAAGAAGGTGGCGGCGGCCGGTGCGCTCCACAGCAGTGGGGGCTGGCCGCCGGCAAAGTAGCCGCCGCCCAGGTCCCCTCCCAGCATGCGCAGGGCCAGCCAGGCCAGTCCGGTGCCCAGCGCAATGCCGGCCGCGCTGCCGACCATGCCCAGCAGGGCGGCTTCCCACAGCACCAGGCGCATGCGCTGCGCGGGCGTGAGCCCCAGCACGGCCAGCAGCGCCAGTTGCGGTGCGCGCCGCGCCACGCTCAGCGCCAGCACGGAAAACACCAGAAACGCCCCGGTGAACAGCGCCACCAGAGCCAGCACGGTCAGGTTGACGCGGTAGGCGCGTGACATCTCGGCCGCACGCTGCTGCTCACCGCCCGGCTGCTGCACCAGCACCTGGGCCGGCCAGCCGGGCAGGGCACGCAGCGCAGCGGTGAAGGCACTGCGGTCGGTGCCGCTGCGCAGCAGCACATCCACACGCTGGATCTGGCCGTCCTGGCCCAGCAGGTCCTGGGCGGCGCCAATGTCCATTACTGCCAGCGGGGCACCGCCGGCTGCCACCGTGCCGGCCACGCGCAGCGTCACGGCATGGGTGTGCACGCGCACCGGCAGCAGGGCGCCGGGGGCGCTGGCTTCGTCCAGGCCCAGGGCCTGCAGTGCCGCCGGGTTCAAAAACACCGCGTCGGGTGCGAACAGCCGCAACCGGTCCTGGCCGGCAAACAGCCGGGGCTGCAGCGCAGGGGCCAGCGGGGCCGACTGCAGCGCGTCGCCGCCCAACAGGCGCAGCGACAGCGGTTCCGGTGGCGCGTGCGGGGCCTGGCCGGACGCAGCGGTTGTGGCGGGCGGGTTGTCGATCTGCACCGTGCCTTCGATCCACGGCGCGGCATGCTGCACCTCGGGCCGCAGCGCGATCAGCGGGTAAATGCTCTGGGGCAGGCTGGAGCGCATGCCACGGAATTCCAGATCCGGCTGGCCGTTGACGCTGCGCACCGCGCGGGAAAACTCATCCAGCGCCGACTGGTTGATCACATGCACCGCAAAACCCAGGGCCACGCCCAGCGCAATGGCCAGCAGGGCGGTCAGGCTGCGCCAGGGCTGGCGCCGGTACTCCTGCAGCGAAAAACTGGCCAGCAGGCGCGGCAGCGGAGAAGCGGTGAGAGAGGGTGAGGCGGGCACGGAGGTTCCAGGGCAAAACAGCGGTGTGCACCGCCGCCAGGGCGGGTGGGCACGCCAGCGCGGCCCACGGTTCCATGGGCAGGGCATTCGCCATCCTACAAGCCCCGTGTCAGCCTGCTGCCTACAATGCGGGGTTTTGGTGCTTGCAGCGCTGTTCTGGCGCTGCGGTTAAACGGGAAACATGGACGCCGGCGCCCGCGCTGGCACAGCATGTACTGCCCCCGCAACAGTGAGCGCACAGGTCCCGCAGGACCCGCTTGCCATCTCTTGCCACTGGAGCCATGCGCTCTGGGAAGGCTTGGCAAGCCGTGCGCCAGTCTGGATACCGGCCAAAACAGGTCCAGCATCCGCTGGCGTGCCGCTGTGCATGCAGACCCGGGTTGCTGGTTGTGTGAAGCACGGGCGGGGACGCCGGTGCCAACCATGTGTGCATCCATGCGAAATTTCCAACCATTCCCAGCGGAAGGCCAGCGCGCTTCCGTGCGTTTTCCTCTGGCGGCCGTGGCCCTGGCCGCGGCCTGCCTGGCCCAGCATGCCGCTGCGCAGAGCGTGCCCCTGTCCACCACGGTGGTGACCGCCACCCGCTCTGAAACGCCGCTGGACGAAACCCTGGCCGATGTGCGCGTGATCACCGAAGAGCAGATCAGCAATTCGGCAGGCCGCTCGCTGGCCGAAGTGCTGCAGCGCTTTGCCGGCGTACAGATGTCCAGCAGCGGTGGTCGTGGCAACCTGCAAAGTGTGTCGATTCGCGGCAGCAAACAGGTAATTTTGCTGGTGGACGGGGTGCGTTTTGGGTCTGCTACCGCCGGGGATCCTTCGCTGGCAAGCCTGCCTCTGGAGCAAATTGAGCGCATCGAGGTGGTGCACGGCCCGGCATCGGCCCTGTATGGCAGTGATGCCATTGGCGGGGTGATCCAGATTTTTACCAAACAGGGAAAAGGGTTGACGCAAGCTTTTGTGCCCCATGCGCAGCTGACCTGGGGCAGTGGTGGCTACAAGGATGCCAGTGGCGGCTTTGCAGGTGCACAGCAGGGCTGGAACTACAGCCTGCATGTAGCGCGTGTGGTGGACCCCGGCTTTTCTTCCACCAACGAAAAGAGCGCGTACTACCACCGGGACGCAGACAAGTTTGACCAGACTTCGCTGACAGCTTCACTCGGATATGCCTTCAATGACGCCTGGCGTCTCGATGCCAATTTGATGCAGGCGGATGGCTATGCCGAATCGGACAATGGCAGCACCACGCATTCGTGGCTGGATTCGAACGCGGGAACCCGTTCACTCAAGCTCTCGGGCACTTTGAGCGAGGCCTGGAAAACCCAGCTGAGCGTGTCCCGCTCCATGGACAAGCAGTGGAACCGTGACCGCAGCATCGCTACGGGCATGTTGGTCAGTTCAACCTTCAATACCGCCCAGGATGAGTACAAGTGGGGCAACGAAATCAAAACACCGATTGGTTTGGTTGTTGCCGGGCTGGAGAGGTTGGAACAAAGCATTGTGTCGACCACGAAGTTCGACCGCTCCGAACGTAGCACCAATGCTGCCTATGCAGGCCTGAATGGCAGCCACAGTGCGCATTCCTGGCAAGCCAATCTGCGCCGCGATGACAACTCTCAGTTTGGTAGTTACAACACCTGGGGTATTGGTTATGGCTATCAGGTGCTACCCACTTTGCGAGCTTACGCATCGCGTGGAAAGAGCATCAATGCACCTACATTCAACCAGCTGTACTACCCTGCAGACCCTGTGTGGGGTGGGGGAGGGAATCCCAACCTTCAGCCAGAGGAAGGGCAGAACACGGAAGTGGGCCTGAATTGGGACCTTGCAGGTCACGAATTCAAGTTGGCACACTTTGACAACAAAGTGCGTAACTTGATCGTTTGGGGCAGCACGGTGGAGAATGTGGACCGGGCCCGCATGAAGGGGTGGTCGCTGGGCTATCAAAAGTCTGTCGATACTTGGCGTTTTGCGGCAACCTACGAACACCTGGATGCGCGCGATAACGAAGGCGAACGCATCACACGGCGCCTACCTGAAGCACAGGCCACTTTGTCTGTGAACAAGACGCTCGGGGCGTGGAAATTGGGTGCCAATGCGCTGTACGTAGGCAAGCGCACGGATGCTGTCTATGGCGTTGGTACGGTTGACTTGAAGAGCTATACCACCGTGGACCTGCACGCCGAATACCAGTTTGCCAAGGACTGGGCGGTGCAGGCCCGTGTGGCCAACCTGACCGACAAGGTCTATGAAACCGCCTACGGCTACAACCAGCGTGGCCGTGCCGGCTTTGTCACCTTGAAGTGGACGCCGCGTTGAAGCTGCGCCGCTAGCACGGCCCCGCGGTCCGGCGCTGTTCAGGCCGCCGCAATGCCCCGGGCCGTCAGCCGCAGCACCCGGTCAGCGCGGGCTGCCGCGTCCGGGGAGTGGGTGACCAGCACCAGGCTGGCGCCGGCTTCGCGGGTCTGGGCCACGAGCAGGTCCATGGTGCGGGCGGCCGTGTCCGGGTCCAGGTTGCCGGTGGGCTCGTCGGCCAGCAGCAAGGCCGGGCGGTGCACCAGGGCGCGGGCAATGGCCACGCGCTGCAGCTGGCCGCCGCTGAGTTGCTGGGGCAGGCGCTGCCCCATCTCGCCCAGGCCCACGGCTTCCAGCATGGCCTGCACGCGGGCGTCCTGTTCGGCCGGGGTGCCACGCGCCAGCAGCATCAGCGGCAGGGCCACGTTCTGCGCCACGCTCAGATGCGGCAGCACGTGAAAGGCCTGGAACACAAAACCCACATGGGCGCGGCGCCAGACGGCCAGACCGGCTTCATCCAGGCGGCCGATGTCCTGTCCCTGGTGCAGCACCTGGCCCTGGTCCCAGCGGTCCAGCCCGGCCAGGCAGTTGAGCAGCGTGGACTTGCCCACGCCCGAATCGCCGACGATGGCGACAAACTCGCCCGCCGCCACCTCCAGGTTCACCTGCTCGAACACCGTGGCCGCATCGGCCCCTGTGCCATAGCGTTTGGCCAGATCCACGACCTGAACGTTGGCGGGCGGTGTGCTGGCAGATGGCAAGGACATGGTGAATACGGTCAACGGCGGGAGACGGGAGCAGCGGCTTACTTGGGCAGGCTGGCCTGCACCACACCCCAGGCAGCTTGCACCAGCTGCACGATGGCGTCGGGGGCCTGGCAGTCAATGGCGTGGCGCTGGGGCATGCTGCGCAGCCAGGTGATCTGGCGCTTGGCCAGCTGGCGCGTGGCGGCAATGCCTTTTTCGCGCACCAGGTGCATGTTCAGCGCGGGCTTGTCGCGGCGCTCCTGCCAGTCCAGTTCTTCCCACACCTGGCGGTAGCCCACGCAGCGCATGCTGGGCAGGTCCAGGTGCAGATCGGGACGGGCGCGCAGCGTGCGCACCTCGTCCACCAGGCCGTGCTCCAGCATCTGCTCGAAGCGCTGGGCAATGCGCTGGTGCAGCCAGGCCCGGTCGGTCGGCTCCAGCGAAAACAGCGTGGCATCGAAGCGCGGCGCCGATGCATCTTTCGCGGTGTGGAAGCTGGACAGCGGCTTGCCGGAGATCTTCCACACCTCCAGGGCACGCTGGATGCGCTGGCTGTCGCCGGGCGCCAGGCGCTCGGCAGTGACCGGGTCCACCTGCGCCAGCAGGGTGTGCATGGCGGGCCAGCCGATCTCGGCGGCCTGGGCATCCAGCGCGGCGCGCACTTGCGGGTCGGCGGCCGGCATTTCGTCCAGTCCTTCAAACAGCGCCTTGAAGTACAGCATGGTGCCGCCCACCAGCAGCGGCACGGCGCCACGGGCGCGGATCTCGGCCACCAGGCGTTCGGTGTCGCGCACGAATTCGGCGGCGGAGTAGCTTTGTGTGGGCTCCAGGATATCGATCAGGTGGTGGGGCACGGCGGCCAGCTCGGCCGGTGTGGGCTTGGCCGTGCCAATGTCCATGCCCCGGTAGACCAGCGCGGAATCGACGCTGACGATTTCAGCGGCCAGGCCACGCTGCTGCAGCACGGCGGACAGCGCCAGCGCGGCAGCGGTTTTGCCGGAAGCGGTGGGCCCGGCAATGGCAATGCAGGGCAGGGAAGAGGCGGAAGCGGTCACGGTCACAGAAAACAGATCAAAAGCGGGGCAGGAAAAAGGGCAGGAGAAAGGGCAGACAAAGGCTCAGGCGGCCGGGGCCACGCCCCAGCGGCGCACCAGCACCCAGGAGGCCAGGGCCGTCCAGGCTGCCCAGAAGGCCGTGCCGAAGACCAGAGGGTACACCGTACCGTCCAGGTGCTGGCCCAGCCAGGCGCCCATGGCAAAGGCCGTCAGGGTCATGGCGCAGCCGTTGAGTGCCGCGGCGGTGCCGGCCGCCTGCGGAAAGGCGCTGACGGCGCCGCTTTGCCCGCAGGGCTGCTGGATGCCGTGGGCCACCATGTACAGGCTGAACGGCAGGGCATAGGCCCAGGCATTGGTCACCTCCAGCAGGGCGGCGGCCAGCAGGCTGCCGTTGCCCAGCACGGCCAGCAGCCCGGCCAGGGCCACGGTGCGGCGCACGCCCAGGCGCTGCAGCAGGCGGCGGCAGAGGATGGTGCCGGCGATATAGCAGGCACCGTTCACGCCCAGCAGCAGGCCCACATCGGCGGCGGTCCAGCCCAGCACACCGATGAAGGTGAAGGATGAGGCCGCCAGGAAGGTGAACAGCCCGGCGTACGAGCCGCTGGTGGTGGCCGTGTAGGCCAGAAAAGTGGGGTGGCGCACGATGGCCGCCCAGGTGCGGGCCAGCTGGCGCGGCTGGGTGGCATCCGGGCGCGGGGTGGCCAGGCTTTCGCGAAAGCACAGAGCCACCAGCACCAGTGTGGCTGCGCCAAACACCGCCAGCGCGGCCATGGTGGCACGCCAGCCGAAGTGCTGGGCCAGCTGGCTGCCGGCGATGGGGCTGGCACAGGCGATCACGCCCAGACCGGTCAGCGCCTTGGACATGGCCTGGGCACCGGCCGTGGGGGTGTACAGATCACGCACGATGGCGCGCGCCGCCATCACGCCCGCGCCGGTGGCCACGCCCTGCAAGGTGCGCCAGGCCACCAGCCAGTCCATGCTGGGCGCCAGTGCGCAGCCCAGGGCGGCCACCACATACAGGGCCAGACCGGCCAGCAGCACCGGACGGCGGCCCCAGCGGTCGGACACCGGGCCCCACACCAGCTGCGAACCGCCAAAGGCCAGTAGCAGGGCGGTGAGTGTGAGCTGGGTCTGCGCCACCGGGGCCTGCAGCTGCGCCGTCAGCAGCGGCAGCGTGGGCAGGTAGAGGTCGGTGGTGATGGGCTGCAGCCCCAGCAGCAGCGCCAGCAGGCCGATCACCAACAGCGGCGACATGCCGCGCAGCGGGGTGTCGAGGTGGTGGGCAGGGACAGAGTCCGCAGGGGCGGAGGCCGATGAGGGAGAAGCGGGCGCGGCAGGCATACAGGGCCGCGAGCCTATCAGATTGCGCAAGGCTGCGCGGCGGGCCGGGGCCGCTGCTCGTGGAGCAGGGGCCGGTCATCTGTGTCCGCAGCAGTCTGGCCCAGCGGGCAAACCGCTGCGGACACAGATACCAGCCCCGATTTCACCTTGCCACACTCCCGATGCCAAGGTGTCCAAGAGGCTTGCAATGTAGCGGAGCCGGCCCAAGCCGTTCTGCCCGCTGGTCTGGTTGCCGCGCGACCGGCCGGTCGTGCTTTCCCGGCGGGCATCTGCAGGCTGCCACCGGGGCCGGGCTCAGTTCCTGTCCCGGCCTTTGTCGGCAGTGGTGCTGCGCCCCTGGCCCAGCTCGGCCGGCCACAGCTGCTGCAGTGCCACGCGGTACTGGGCCAGGCCCAGGGCCCCCGCGTTGTGGTGGGTGGCGCCGTCCACCAGCACCCAGCGCTTGGGTGTGGGGGCGGCTTCGTAAAGGCGCTGCCCCAGGCTGGAGGGAATCAGCTGGTCCGCGCTGCCGTGCACCACCAGCAGCGGTGCCTTGAGCTGCGGCACCTTGTCCACCGAATCGAAAGGCTGGGTGATGAACGGCTGGAACGGCAGCCAGCCCCATTTGAAGGTCCGCGCCACGTCGGCAATGCGGGTGAACGTACCTTCCACGATCAGTCCGCGCACATCGGGCACGCGCGTGGCCAGGTCCACTGCAATTGCGCCGCCCAGCGAATGGCCGAAGATGAAGCGCGGCCGGTCGGGGTACTGGTCGGCCAGCCAGTCCCAGGCGGCCTGTGCATCGGCACGGGCCGAGGCTTCGGACGGCAGGCCCTTGCTGCTCTGGCCAAATCCCTGGTAGTCCACGGCCAGCACGGCAAAGCCCAGCGACTGCATGCGGCGCATGCGGGCCGTGGAGCCGCTGACGTTCCAGCGCGCGCCGTGCAGGTACAGCAGCACCGGGGCATCGGCGCGCTGCCCATCCAGCCACAGGGCATGCAGCCGCGCTTCATGGGAAGCACCTTCCTGGTCCGCCTCCACCCGGTGAGGGTGGGTGATCCAGACCTCCTGCATGCCCTGCTGGTCGCTGCGCGGCCAGAGGCGGTCACTGGGCTGGAAGATCATTTCGCGCTGCTTGGCGTCGATGGCGGCGCAGCCCCCGCCCGCCAGCAGGGCGGCCGTGGCCAGGGCGAGGAACAGACGTTGCAGGCGCATAAAGAGGTGACGGCCCAGGAAAAGGGGGTGAAAGATGCGGCAAAACTGCCAGGGATCTGTCGTATTTTGGGTCTATGCTCGGTAATCCAACCAGTTTTATGGGAATGCTCCGACATGCTCTTGGGTCTTGCCGCCAACCGACTGCACCACCAAACCGAAGATGGCGCCCTGTTCGCCCTGCTGCGCGCCTGTGAGCCGGGCATCCGCGAGCTGCAGCTGGGCCTGCATGTGGTGGGCCGCACCTGCGACGCCATTGCGGCGGCCGAAATGCTCAAGGGCTACAAAGGCCTGGTGCGCTATCCCTATGGGCGCGACGGCGGGCTGATGAAGCTGGTGGCCGAGGTGGTGGGCATGCCCGGGGAAGGGCGCACGCTGGACGGTGCCATCTATCTGACCGACCCGGTCGATCCCTCGTCCATCTTTCCCGAGGCGCTGGCCCTCAAGCGCCAGTGCGTGATCCACGGCAAGCCGTTTCTGTCGACCGTGGCCAGCGCGCGCGACTGGGTGGAGATGGAACGCATCCATGCCGGTCTGGCGCCCGACCGCAGCGCCGACCGCTTTCACGATTTCGGGCACCAGACCGTGGCCCTGATTGCCCACGATGCCATGAAGCCCGCCATGCTGGACTTTGCGGCCCGCAACTTCGAGCTGCTCTCGCGCTTCCAGCGCCGGGTGGGCACCGGCACCACGGGGCAAAAGCTCAATGAACTGGCCTGGAGCAAGGGCTGGCCGGCCGACCGTCCCTGGGTGGACCGTTTCAACAGCGGCCCGCTGGGCGGCGACGCGCAGATTGCCGACCTGGTGCTGGAGCGCCGCTGCCAGCGCGCCATCTTCTTTGAAGACCCACATGTGGCGCGCCAGCACGAGGCCGACATCCAGTTGCTGGAGCGTGCCGTGACCACCATCACCCACGAGGCGGTTTGCGCCACCTCGCCCGCCGTGGCGCAGCGCTGGTGCGATGCGGCAGTGCGGCGCGCCGGGAGCTAAGCCGGTAACGCGTTGGCGGCGGTTGCTGCCGTTGCAGCCTTTGCAGCCGGGACGGCATTCCGCAGAGGCGTTCCAGACACTCCAGACACCACACAGCCGCCCCAGGGCGGCTGTGTGCGTTCAGGTGCGGTGCGCTCAGGGCGCAGGCGTGGCCAGCGGCTTGCCCTTTTCCACCACGTAAACGCCGATCAGCTTGACGGCCGCATTGCTGGCGTTGTGTGCGTCGTGCACCACGCCGGCGGGCACCACAAACGATTCACCGGCCTTGAGGGTGCGGGGCGGCTGGCCGTCCACCAGCAGATCGACCTGGCCTTCGCTGACGTAGCTGATCTCGTCACCCGGGTGGGTGTGCCGCCCGGCCCGTGCGCCGGGGGCCACTTCGACCCGGGCCACCACGGCTTCACGCCCGGGTGTGGACACATCGGCCTTGCCCACCAGGGTGCGCGACAGGCCGCTGGCAGGCGCGGGCTGTGCGGTCTGTGAGGCCTGTGAGGGGGGTGGGCTGGCCTGGGGGGCGGCGCAGCCGCCCAGCAGGAACAAGGCACTGGTGCACAGCACGCTGGCCACGGCCGCGCGGGAAGAAAAATGCATGGAACTCTCCTAGGCTGGGGTGACAGGGGAACAACCTGTCCCTTGTACCGGGGAGTGGGACCGGGTGGCCAGGGGGCCGGCCCTAGGTCGGGCAGCGCAGACGGGACCGTCAGGTGCCGCAGCAGGCCATGCGGCCGTACCGCCGATGCCATATCCTGTGCACTGCAACATTTTTCTGTCTGCGCGACCATGGACGCCATGCCATCTGAAAGGCCTTCGCCGATGTTGTTCACCCCCTACCGCCTGGGCGCACTGACGCTGCCCAACCGCCTGGTCATGCCGCCCATGACCCGTTCCCGCGCTGCCGCCGGCGACGTACCCACCGCGCTGATGGCGCAGTACTACGCCCAGCGGGCATCGGCCGGGCTGATCGTCAGCGAAGGCACGCAGATCAGCCCCCAGGGCCAGGGCTATGCCTGGACCCCGGGCATCTACAGCCCCGCGCAGGTGGCCGGCTGGAAGCAGGTGACCGATGCCGTGCACCAGGCCGGTGGCCGCATCTTTGCCCAGCTGTGGCATGTGGGCCGCATCTCGCATGTGGACCTGCAGCCCGGTGGTGTGCCTCCCCTGTCGTCTTCGGCCCTGCTGGCCGAAGGCGTGAAAGTGTTTGTGGATCCCGGCCAGCAGGGGCCGGAGGCCGGCGTGGGTGGCATGGTGCAGCACAGCATGCCGCGCGCGCTGACGCTGGAAGAGATCCCGGCCATCGTGCAGCAGTTCGCCCACGCAGCCCGGAACGCACTGGATGCCGGGTTTGACGGCGTCGAGCTGCATGGCGCCAACGGCTATCTGATCAACCAGTTCATCGACTCCCAGGCCAACGACCGCACCGACGCCTACGGTGGCAGCCTGGGCAACCGCCTGCGCTTTCTGAAGGAAGTGGTGGAAGCGGTGGTGGCGGTGGTAGGCAAGGACCGCATCGGCGTGCGCCTGGCGCCGCTGACCACGCTCAATGGCGCGGTGGACGACACGCCCCAGGCCACCTACCTGGCGGCGGCCAAGCTGCTCGACGACCTGGGCGTGGCCTATATCCACATTGCCGAGGTCGACTGGGAAGATGCGCCCGAGATGCCGGTGGCGTTCAAGGAAGCGCTGCGTCTGGTCTACCGCGGCACGCTGATCTACGCGGGAAAATACACCGCCGCCACGGCCGAAGCCGCCTTGCAGGCCGGCTGGGCCGATCTGATCGGCTTTGGCCGGCCCTTCATCGCCAACCCGGACCTGCCATACCGCCTGCAGCATGGGCTGGCGCTGAATCCGCCGGACGGCAGCACCTTCTTCGGCGGTGCGGCCAAGGGGCTGACCGACTATCCCCTGGCATCCGCCCTCCCGGCCTGAATGCCGCAGGGCCGGAGGGCGGCTCAGAAATACTGGCGCAGCCCCACGCCGAAGGAGCGCAGATCCCCGCCGGCGGTGCCCGTGCCGTAGCTGGCTTGGGCACGGTTGTCCAGCCGGGTGAACAGGGCGTACAGCTTGGTGCGCGGGCTCAGGTTGTAGTTGTACGCCAGCGTCCATTGCAGGGCCTGGGTGTCGGCCGCGTTGCCGGCCTTGCCGGCGTAGCCCACGTTGACGTGGTATTCGCTGGCGCCGCGGGTGTGGATGGCGGCGATGCGCGTGGTGTGGCGACCGCTCTGGGTCGCGTCCACCGCATAGCCGGCGTGGTCCCAGCCACGGCTGTACTGGTGGTAGGCCGAGAAGGTCCAGCTTTCGCTGAGGACATAGGTGGCACGCAGCGTGGCCTGGCGGGCCGGTCCCCAGTCGCCATAGCCCAGGCCGAAGGACCAGTCGCCCAGCGCGTAGGTGGCGGCCAGGTCCCAGGCGTTCCTGGCGGGCTCGGCGGCCTGTTCGTGCAGGCTGGTGCCGATCTCCACCGTCAGGTCGTTCCAGGTGGGCGTGCGGTAGGACACATGGTTGCTGCCCTGCGACACAAAGGCGTACAGCGCATCCGCCGAGGTGCCGGTGTCGAAGTTGTGCGCATTCACCACATCGGCGGTGGCGTAGTAGGCCTCGCTGATGATGCGGCCCATGCGCAGCATGCCGAAGTGGCCGGACAGATGGACTTCGCTCTTGCGGTTGAAGAACGTGGTGTCGGTGTTCGCTCCGGTGTCGGATTCAAAGCCGCTTTCCAGCTGGAAGCCTGCCCGCAGGCCGCCTCCCAGATCCTCCTGCCCGCGCAGGCCGAAAAAGGATTCGTTGTTCAGCATGCCGGTGGTGCTGACATGGTCCTGGGTGCTGCGTTCCACCGAGGTGTTGATGCGGCCATAGATCTGCAGGCCGGCGGTTTCGGCCTGGGCGGTCAAAGCCAGGGCTGCCAGGCTGGCGGCAACGGCCAGCACGGAAGGGGTGCGTAGGTTCACGGGAATGGGAAAAGAAAGGCTGAAAACACATGCCCGGGCCGCTGCTGGGCAGCGACGGGGCAGCGGGCGCGCATGGGCTAGCGGGGCGATGGCGGCTCCGCGGGCCGGCCATGCGGCAAGGGGCGACATGCTAGGCCAAGCAGGGCCCGGGTGCAGGCTCTGGGGGCCAAAGCGCAGCAGAGGCTATGGGTTTGGGGCGGTGCGGTCGGCCTGGCCCGGCAGATCGGCACAGACCTGCTGCAAGGCCTGGACCAGCAGTTGCTGCTCGGCGTAGCGGGCGCCTGCCTTGCGCTGGAACAGCGTGATCGGCGGCAACTGCCAGCTGAACTGGTGGGGCACGATGGCCACGCCGGCAATGCGCACCAGCTCCTGGGCGATGTCGGCCGGCACGATGGAGACGGCGCGTTCATTGGCCGCCACCAGCTCGCCAATCACCTTGGCGGACAGGCTTTCCACATAGGGCGGCGGGGGCTCCACACCGGCGCGCAGAAAGAAGTCGGTGATCTGCTCGCGCATGGGCGTGTTGCGCGGGCCCAGCACCCAGTCCAGTTCGGCCAGTCCGGCCCAGTCCAGCGGCCGCCGGGCCAGGCGTGCCGCCAGCTTGCGGTGGGCCACCAGCTGCGGTGCCTGGGCATAGAGCACGGTGTGCTGCAGACCGTCCATGTTCAGGATGGCCGAGGTGCGGCCGACCACGCAGTCCAGCTCGTGCGCACGCAGCCGCTCCAGCAGCTGGTCGCTGGTGGATTCGTGCAGCGTGACGGTGATGCGCCGTCCCTGCAGGCGCGTGCGGTCGATGGCCTGGGCCAGCATGCGCCCGGGCAGGAAGGGGATCACTCCCACCTGCAGGTGGGCCGCACGCTCCTGGGCCACGGCGGCCATGTCCAGTGCCCAGTGGTCCAGATCCGCCAGCAGGGTGCGGGCACGGGCCAGCACCAGCGCACCCAGGTCCGTGGGGGCCATGCCCCGGGACGAGCGGGTGAACAGCGGTGCGCCGAACAGGGCTTCCAGTTCCGCCAGGGCCTGGGTGACGGCGGGCTGGCTGGTGGCCAGCTGCTCGGCCACGCGTGTCAGCGAGCGCTGCTCGGCAATGGCCACCAGCAGCAGCAGGTGCTTCATCTTCAGCCGCTGGGCCAGGCGGCGGGCCAGTGCCAGCTGGGGCAACGGTGTGGCGGGGGCTGCAGGGGGCTGCATGGCAAGCGTTATTCCATAAGTAAAAAGATATGAGGCAATAAAAATACGCGATTTTCTGCTTATGGCAAGTGGCCAGAATCCCCGCCATGGCCCGCGCCTTTGCGGGCGGTGCAGACACGAGGGAGGGGCAGGACATGGAATCGCTGTGGATGGTGGTGGCGCTGGGTGCCGGGGTGGCGGGGTTTGTGCAGGGGCTGTCGGGCTTTGCTTTCGGCATGGTGGCCATGTCGCTCTGGGCCTGGGTGCTGCCGCCGCAGCTGGCGGCGGTGCTGGTGGTGTGGGGGGCGCTGCTGGGCCAGTTGCTGGCGGCGTTCACGGTGCGCCGGGGCTGGAGCTGGGCGCTGCTGCTGCCGTTTGTGCTGGGGGGGCTGGCAGGCATTCCGCTGGGGGTGTGGTTGCTGCCGCAGCTGGACATGCGCTGGTTCAAGGCGCTGCTGGGCGGCCTGCTGGTGCTGTGGTGCCCGGTGATGCTGCTGGCGCCGCGCTGGCCGGCACTGGTGGTGGGCGGGCGCTGGGGCGACGGGCTGGCTGGCATGGCCGGTGGGGTGCTGGGCGGCGTGGGCGGCTTCACCGGCGTGGTGCCCACGCTGTGGTGCACCCTGCGGCGCTACCCCAAGGAGCTGCAGCGGGGGGTGATCCAGAACTTCAACCTGTCCATGCTGCTGGTGACCATGGCGGTGTACCTGGGCACGGGCATGGTCACCCGCGAGATGCTGCCGCTGTGTGCCGTGGTGGCGCCGGCCATGCTGCTGCCGACCTGGCTGGGCACCCGGCTTTATATCGGCATCAGCGAGGCGCGCTTTCGGCAACTGGTGCTGGGCTTGCTGACCCTGTCTGGGGTGGCCATGCTGGCGGCGGCAGTGCCGCAACTGCTGGCAGCGTCCTGAACCAGCAGGGCGGAGCGGCCAGGGAATAGTCGGGTTGGGATTCTGGTGTGCCGCACCACGCAAAACAGGGACCCGAAGGTCCCTGTTGGAGTGCGTGCACTGCGCGCTGCGGCAGCGCAGCGCCGGGCTTAGATCACGCCCTGGGCTTGCATGGCTTCGGCCACCTTCACAAAGCCGGCGATGTTGGCGCCGTCGATGTAGCTGGTGGTGCCGTCGGCACGCTGGCCGTACTTCACGCAGGCTGCGTGGATGCCTTGCATGATCTGCAGCAGACGGGCGTCCACTTCTTCGGCAGGCCAGCTCAGGCGGGCTGCGTTCTGCGACATTTCCAGGCCCGAGGTGGCCACACCACCGGCGTTGGATGCCTTGCCCGGGGCGTACAGCACGCCAGCGGCTTCGAAGGCCTTGGCGGCTTCGATGGTGGAAGGCATGTTGGCGCCTTCGGCCACGCAGATCACGCCGTTGGCGATCAGGGTCTTGGCATCGGCCAGGTCCAGCTCGTTCTGGGTGGCGCAAGGCAGGGCCACGTCCACCTTGATGGACCAGGGGCGCTGACCGGCCAGGAATTCCACGCCCTGCACCTGTGCGGCGTAGTCGCTGACGCGGCCGTACTTGTTGTTCTTGATATCCATCAGGATGGCCAGCTTCTCGGTGGTGAAGCCGTTCTTGTCGTACACGGTGCCGGACGAGTCGGACACGGTCACGACCTTGGCACCCAGGGCCATGGCCTTTTCCACGGCGTACTGGGCCACGTTGCCGGAGCCGGACACGGAGACGGTCATGCCTTCGAACGACTTGCCGCGGGTCTTGAGCATTTCGTCAGCGAAGTACACGGTGCCATAGCCGGTGGCTTCAGGGCGGATCAGCGAACCGCCGAAGGTCAGGCCCTTGCCGGTGAACACGCAGGCAGCGCTGTTCGACAGCTTCTTGTACATGCCGGCCATGTAGCCCACTTCGCGGCCACCCACGCCGATGTCACCCGCAGGCACGTCGGTGTCCGGGCCCACATGGCGGAACAGTTCCTGCACGAAAGCCTGGCAGAAACGCATGACTTCGGCCGGGCTCTTGCCCTTGGGGTCGAAGTCCGAACCGCCCTTGCCGCCGCCCATGGGCAGCGTGGTCAGTGCGTTCTTGAAGGTCTGCTCGAAGGCCAGGAACTTCAGCACCGACTGGTTGACCGAGGGGTGGAAGCGCAGACCGCCCTTGTAGGGGCCGATGGCCATGCTGTGCTGGATGCGGAAGCCGCGGTTGACTTGGACCTGTCCCTTGTCGTCGGTCCAGCTGACGCGGAACTGGATGATGCGCTCGGGTTCGACCAGGCGTTCCAGCAGGGCGTTGTCAGCGTACTTGGGGTTCTTTTCGATGAAGGGCCACAGGGATTCCATCACTTCGGTGACGGCTTGCAGGAATTCGGGCTGGCCAGGGTTGCGGGCAGCAACTTCTTGCAGGAACTGGTCGAGAGAGGCGTACTTCATCAGGAACTTTCAGCAGACAAAAGGTCGATCGCGGAAATGCGAAGAAGAAAATTATGCCAAAAATGTATGGCGGCATGCACCAAAAAAGACATAACCTCTACAAGACTGGTGCATGAATGATTGTTTTTGGTGCGAATTTGTGGATTTGCGCACAAATTTGGAGCATTTGAGGCGCGAGCCGCGAAGCGGACCGTGCACGCGCCGAGATGGCGCCCAGCAACGGCCAGCGGCCGGTGGGCTGCATGGCGTGCTGCCGGGCTGGCGTGGCGGCAGCGCCTCCAATCCATGTGCAGGGGCGATGCAAGACATCGCGAATGGCGATGGTGTGCGCCTGAAGGGGAATGGCGTGCCGCACCGGTACAGGCCGGTCGCGCAGACTGGCAAAAAGCGGCAGCAAGCGGCAAGGGTGCGGCGGCAGTAGGCGATGCCGGTGCCGCAGGGGGGGGCTGTCCCGGAGGGCTGTGGGTCTAGTCAGACGGTCTTGCGGCGGCCCAGACCGGGTGGTTGCTCACGCTGTTCTGCCGACTGCGCGATTCTGGTGGCCCGCGCTGCGGGCGTGCATGGCGGCTGGCGGGGCCGCTTCATGTCAGGTGCGCCGGTGTCTGTGACTGGCTGCGCACCGATACCGCCCAGGGTCGGCAGGCACTGCGGCCAATCCGTGCCGCGTGCCGTCCGGGCCAGGCGGTTCAGTCCCTGCGCTGCAGCGCTGGCCGGCCGCTCAGATCAGCTCGAACGGCTGGTTGCTCCACTGCACGGCGTGGGCGGTCAGGCTGTAGATCAGGGCCGATGCGGCGGTGGTGTCGAAGACCGGGGGCACATGGCGTTCGGCCCCACCCTGGTTGCGGCTGTAGGCGCTGGTGTGGCAGCGCAGCAGCCAGTCGGATGCCGGGGCGGTGCTGGCCAGATCGGTGATGCACAGCACCTTGGCGCCGGCCGTGCGCGCGGCCTGGGCCACTTCGCCCAGCAGCGGGTCGGTGCTGTGCAGCGCAAACAGAACCACCAGATCGTGGGTGTCCAGGCGCGGCAACACGTCCTGCACGGTTTCGCCCAGGTCGGGCACCAGAAAGGCCCGCTTGCCCAGGCCATGGCGCAGCTGCCAGCGCAGGTGCGTGGCCAGGCTGTGGTTCTGCTGCAGGCCCATGCAGAACACCTGGGGGGCCTGGTTCAGCGCGGAGGCCATGGCATCCATCACCGGAGCGGGAATCTGGGCCACGGTGGCCGCCACGTTCTCCTGCACCTGCTGCCACAGCTGCATGGGGGTGGGCGCATGCTCGGCCACATGCACCGACAGCGGCACGCCACTGGGCGTGCTGTCCAGCCGGGCCTGGCGGCGCGCTTCGTCATAGCTCTCAAAGCCCAGACGGCGCACAAAGCGGGTGACGGTGGCGTTGGACACACCGGTCAGCTGGGCCAGTTCGCTGGCGCTGTAACCGGCCGGGTTCAGCGGCTGGTCCAGCACCATCTGGGCGAGCTTGCGCTCGGTGGGCGAGAAATCGGGCAGCGCCTGGCGCACGCGGGCAAAGAAGGGGGCGGCGGGAGCAGGGCTGCGGGGGGTGGTGGCCATGAAAACAGACGGTTCGGCGGAAACTGGGGCGAAAGTGTAGAGACAAATGGCGGCGCGCGCTGCAGGCAGGCTGCAGCACGGGCCGCCCGGGATCAGCGGCCGCGCAGGAACAGCGCGTCCAGCTCCTTCATGCTCAGCTGGCGCCAGGTCGGGCGGCCGTGGTTGCACTGGTCGGAGCGCTCGGTGGTCTCCATCTGGCGCAGCAGGGCGTTCATCTCATCCAGGGTGAGGCGGCGGTTGGCCCGCACGGCACCGTGGCAGGCCATGGTGGCCAGAATCTCGTTGCGTGCGCGCTGCACCACGCCGCTGGCATCCTGCTGCTCCAGCTCGGCCAGCACGCTGCGCGCCAGCTCCACCGCATCGCCCTGGGCCAGCGTGGACGGCACGGCCCGCACGGCCAGGGTCTTGGGCGAAAACGGAGCCACTTCCAGCCCCAGCTCGCGCAACGTGTCGGCATGGGCTTCGGCCGTGGCCACTTCCTGCGGTGTGGCAGCAAAGGTGGCGGGAATCAGCAGCGGCTGGCTGGCGATGGGCTGGTCGTTGCCCAGCTGGGCTTTGAGGCGCTCGTAGACGATGCGCTCGTGCGCCGCATGCATGTCCACAATCACCATGCCCTGGGCGTTTTCGGCCAGGATGTAGACGCCATGCACCTGGGCCACGGCGCGACCCAGCGGCCAGGCTGCCGCATCGGCGGTGGCCTGGGTGGCGGAGGATGTGCTTTCTGCCGCCGGCGTGCCGGGAGTACCCGGGATGGCCGTGGGCGACGGTGCCGGCACGGTGCTGGCCGGGGCCAGCTGCGGACCGGCCAGGGCAGGTTCTGCGGCCAGGGGCGCCATGGCCGCGAAGGCCGGTGCGGAGGCAGCGGCAAGCGCATCGGCAGCTGCGTCGGTCGCAGCGGCTGCGGGGACTGCCGTGCCGGCCGGGTTGGCTTCGCGCATCGGGGCCCAGAGCGCTGTCATGTCGTTGACCACATGGCCGGCGCGCTCGGTCAGCGGCATGGTGTACTGCACCTGGGGCGTGCGGGTGGGTGTTGGGGTCTGGGGCTGCCAGGCGGCTGGTGCCGCCGCGCTGCCCGCAGGCGTGCCGCCTTCCGGATTCGGTGACTGCGCCTCGGCCTGGGCGGCCAGCAGCGCGGCGCGCGGGGCGGCCAGGGCGTCCTCAATGGCGTGGCGCACGGCCTGGTGCACTTCGCGGCTGTCGCGAAAGCGCACCTCGATCTTGGTGGGGTGCACGTTCACATCCACCCTGGCCGGATCGATGTCGATGTACAGCGCATACAGCGGTTGCTTGTGGCCGTGCAGCACGTCTTCGTAGGCGCTCTTGGCGGCATGCGTCAGCACCTTGTCGCGCACAAAGCGGCCGTTGACATAGCAGTACTGCTGGTCCGGGCGCGAGCGGGCGGCGTCCGGCAGACCGGCACGGCCGATCACCGTGATGCCGCTGCTGCTGGTGCGCTGCACCGGCAGGGTGTTGTCCACAAACTCCTGGCCCAGCACATCGGCCAGGCGCAGGGCCAGGGCGGCGTCCGTCAGGGTGCCGGCGGGCACGGCGCGCCACTGCTCCACCAGCTTGCCTTCGTGCCAGATGGCAAAACCCACGTCCGGGCGGGCCAGGGCATGGCGGCGCACGGCTTCGATGCAGTGCGCCAGCTCGGTGGCATCGCTTTTCAGGAACTTGCGACGGGCAGGGGTGCTGAAGAACAGTTCCTTGACTTCCAGCGTCGTGCCCTGGCCGCGGGCGGCAGGGCGCAGCTCGCCGCTGCGGGCGTCGAGCAGGAAGGCGTTGTCCTGCCCCTGGGGGCGGGAGAGGATGGAGGCCTCCGACACCGAGGCGATGGCCGCCAGTGCCTCGCCCCGAAAGCCCATGGTGACCACGGTTTCCAGGTCGTGCAGATCGCGGATCTTGCTGGTGGCGTGGCGGCGCAGGGCCACGGGCAGTTCGTCGCGGGGAATGCCGATGCCGTCGTCTTCGACCGAGATCAGGCGCACACCGCCTGCCAGCAGGCGCAGCGTGATCTGCGTGGCACCGGCATCCAGGGCGTTGTCCACCAGCTCGCGCACCACGGAGGCGGGGCGCTCCACCACCTCGCCGGCGGCGATCTGGCTGATGAGTTCGTCAGGAAGGTCCTGGATGCGCCGGCGAGCGGGCGTGCTGTCAGAGGAAGTCATTGCCGGTGATTCTATGCAGTGCCGGCCCAGGTGCCCGCCGCAGCGGCCATACCGCAGGCCGGGATAGGGGTGGGCCGGAGCGGGATAGGAGCGGGCATAAAAAAACCCGCAGCCCTGGGGGCGGCGGGTGAAGTGAACGCGCTGGCCGCAGGCAGCCGGCGCGGATCAGTACCAGGTCGACCGGGAAGGGGCTCAGCGGCGGTAGCGGCGGCCGCCTTCGCTGTTCTTGCCCACTTCATTGCCCAGCAGGGCACCGGCAGCGGCGCCGCCGATGGTGCCCACCGGGCCGCCGAAGAGGGCATTGCCCAGCACGCCGCCGGCGACGGCACCCACACCGGTGCCGATCTGGCTGTTCGATGGGTGGTGGGCACATCCGGCCATGCCGAAGGCAGCCAGGGTCAGGGTGGTCAGGGCCAGGGTTCGCTTCATCACAACAATTCCTCCTTATGGAATCACCAACTCTCACCAACGGAGTTGTTGGCGCATGGGCGCACTGTGCCGTCTCGCAGGCCGGGTTTTGCGAAGAACGTGTCGCCAGCACATAAAGATGTGTAACAAAGCGCATGCGTTGACAGGGCAAATGGAATTGCTTGAAAGCAAAAGTTTCTATTGCATGGAAAGGTTTGCAGATATCGCGCAATGCGCAACGGCCCCACCGACAGCGCTACAGTACGCGCAGCAAGCGCGCACCGGTGGGTGCGCGTTCTGGGCGTGTGCCGGAAAATCCGCCGGAATGACGGTCCCATGCCTTACCGATTACTGAGAGAGCGCATTTTGGAAATCATCCAGTTTCTGATCGACTTCATCCTCCACGTGGACAAGCACCTGGAGGCATTTGTGGTGGCCTATGGTCCGTGGGTGTACGGACTGTTGTTCCTCATCGTGTTTGTGGAAACCGGCGTGGTGGTCATGCCGTTTCTGCCGGGCGACTCGCTGCTGTTCATCGTCGGTGCGCTGGCCGGCGCCGGCATGATGGACTATTCGCTGGCCTGCGGGGTGTTGCTGGCTGCGGCGATCCTGGGCGACCAGAGCAACTACAGCATCGGGCGCTTTCTGGGGCCCAAGGTGTTCCAGTGGGAGGATTCGCGCTGGTTCAACCGCCGGGCGTTTGACCAGGCGCACAACTTCTATGAGCGCTATGGCGGCATCACCATCATCCTGGCGCGGTTCATGCCGTTCATTCGCACGTTTGCGCCGTTCGTGGCCGGTGTGGCGCACATGGGACGCGGCAAGTTCACGCTGTTCAACGTGGTGGGGGCACTGATCTGGGTGCTGGGCATCACGGCCGCCGGCTATTTCTTCGGCAATCTGGCATTTGTGAAGCAGCACCTGGAAAAGATCATCTGGGCGCTGATCCTGGTGCCGGGCCTGATCG
Source organism: Comamonas sp. CMM03 (assembly GCF_019218715.1). Classification (NCBI taxonomy): domain Bacteria; kingdom Pseudomonadati; phylum Pseudomonadota; class Betaproteobacteria; order Burkholderiales; family Comamonadaceae; genus Comamonas; species Comamonas sp. CMM03. The sequence goes on from NZ_JAHUXB010000004.1 coordinate 518,886, forward strand.
CCATCTATGGCGCCTGGCGCGCCGGCCGCAAGGAGCAGCAGGTCGCCATCCGCTGACCGGAGGGCGGATCCCGCACGGCGCCGTGCGGGCCGGGATAAAAAAAGCCACTGCAGCGCTGCAGTGGCTTTTTCATGGCGGGTGCGCTGCCAGCCACGCCCGGCACGGTGGCCGGGGGTTGGCAGTCCCCCGTTCAGGCGGTCAGCGGCGGTCCTGGTTCTTGCCGATCTGGTTGCCAATCACGGCGCCTGCGGCCGCACCACCGATAGTGCCGACAGGGCCGCCGAAAACGGCATCCCCCACCACCCCACCGGCGACGGCGCCTACGCCCGTCCCCAGTTGCTGGTTGTTGGCACAGCCACCGAGGCCTGCTGCCAATGCCAGCACGGCGACACAGCTACCTAGGCGTTGCAATGTGTGCATTTCAGCTCCTTTCATCCATCTGTGAGCTGCAGTGCGCAGCCCCATTGCAGACAGTCTTGCCTGCTGGGCTGCACCAGCGTGTCGGACATCCATCGGGTATCCATGTAGGACGCAAGGAGGGCTACGCTTTGTCTCGGTTGTTTCATGCCTGGCGCAGGCTGGGCGGCTCCGTGCGCGAGCGGGGTGCTGCACGCTCCTGGGCGATGGCCGTGATCGAGCCGTCAGGCGCATGGTGGATCACCGATACCGGTTGGGAACGCAGGCTGTCGAGGGCCGCCTGGTCGATGCCGTAGCTGCGGGTCAGACGTGCATCGTCCAGGGCGCTGGCGGAACTGCGGCGGGTCTTGCCGTGGAAACGGCTCCAGTTGTACAGCGCCCAGACCAGCAGGAACAGACCTTGCAGCACCATGGCCAGGGCGTAGATGATCAAGGTGTCCACGGACGGCATGACGCGGGAGAAGAACGGCATGTCCACGCCCTGCATCTGGTTGCTGCCCACGGCCATGATGCCGCGGACCAGCAGGTACAGAAAGGCGCACCAGGCCAGCAGGGTCACGATCCAGTCCACGGCATGCCGGAACGCGGAGCGCTGGCTGCGGATCACCATGGTGGAGGCATCGATTTCAAGCGGCAGGTGGTTGGCTGCCGGTGTGGTGGGGGTGGCCATCATGGTGTCTCCAGTTGTTGGATACCCCGGTCCGGGCTGACCCAGCGGGCGCGCTGGGGCTGGCGGCGGAGCATGACCTTGGGAAAGCTCACCAGGCTGGTGAACAGATTGGTCATCCAGAACACCAGCGGGTACCAGATCACCCAGAACAGGGTGCCGACCAGGCCTTTCTCATAGCGCCGGTCGATGTAGATGCTGACCGCGAACTGCAGCAAGCAGGTCGCACCCAGCACCAGGCCGGTGAACGCCGGCGGGAACAGGGTTTCCACATGGATATGGGTCGGCAGCGGCATGACCTTACCCAGCAGGAACAGCAGGATCGACAGCACAAAGGCGTAGGCCCACAGGGTGGAGACCAGAAACTCCGCCAGCAGCGGCCACATGCGGCGGTTGCGCCAGCGCAGCAGGCTGCCGAAGTTCTTCAGGAAGATCTCGGCGCCGCCCTGGGCCCAGCGCAGGCGCTGCTTCCACAGGCCGCGCAGGGTTTCGGGCATCAGAATCCAGCCCAGCGCGCGGGGTTCGTAGAAGATGGACCAGTGGTCGCGCTGCAGCTTCCAGCTGATGTCGATGTCCTCGGTCACCATGTCCAGGCTCCAGTAGCCCACGCGGTCCAGTGCCTGGCGGCGGAAAGCCGCAATCACACCCGACACGGTGAACACCTGGCCGTACACCCGCTGGGTGCGCTTGATCAGGCCGATGATGGACGAGAACTCGCCGACCTGGACAATGCCCACCAGCGTGGAGCGCGTGCGCACCCGGGGGTTCCCGGTCACGGCGCCGACGCGCGGGTTGTCCAGCATGGGCCGCACCAGAAAGGACACGGCATCGGGGTCGAGAATGGCGTCGCCATCGATGCAGACCAGGTACTCGCTGTTGGACGCCAGCGCGCCCATGCGCAGCGCCATGGCCTTGCCCTGGTTCTCGGCCAGATGCACCACGCGCAGACGGGGGTGGGCGGCGGCCATGCGCTCCAGCAGGACGGCCGTGCCGTCGGAGGAGCCATCGTTGACGGCGATCACCTCCACATTCGCGTAGCGCTGCTGCAGCGCCGCCAGCAAGGTCTCCTCGGCATTCTTTTCTTCGTTGAAGCAGGGGATGATGATGGCCACCTGGGGTGAGCCGGGCAGGGGGGGCACCTCGCGGTCTTCCAGGCGGTCACCCCATTTCCATTCGCGCTCCAGGTGCAGATAGAAATACAGGCCCCCCGCCATCCACAGCGCCGACATCAGCAGCGGGTAGAAGAAGACAAAGTCCAGGACCAGGTCGCCCGTGACAGCCACGGCGACCACGAATGGCATGGCGATGACACACACCATGAGCACAAAGGCAAAGATTCGGTGTTTCATGGGTAGGGATACCAGGTAATGGACATGTGGGGACGGATGTCCTTCAGCACGGGATGGTCCTGGGTGAAGTCATCCGGGTAATAGCCGTAGTGCTGCACGCCACGCAGTTGCAGCCGGCGCATCCAGGTGGCAATCACCTGGGAGTCGATCAGCTGAGCGGTGGAAGACGCGTGCGCGCCGGGTTGGCGCCAGTCGCGCGTCTGCAGCTCGAAAATGGTTTTCTGCAGCGCGCCCGGGCGTTGGGCCATGTGGTCCACCAGCTGGTCCAGCCAGCGGTTGGCGTCCTGCCGGGGCACCGATTCCATGTACGGCATGGCCATCGGTGCGGTCCAGTCATAGGCGTTCAGGAAGTCGTCGGGGTTCTGCGCGAACCATTGTTCGGCCTTGGGGTCCAGGATCGGGGCCGCAAAAATGTTGCGGGCGGTCTTGATTTCCGGGCCGCGGATCCTGCGCACCTTGTCCGTCAGCTCCTGCGTGAACTGCACCAGGGCCTGGGATTTGAAGCGTGTCCAGCGCTGCATCAGCGCCGGATCCGCGCGGATGGCACGGATGTCCTGGGGCAGCCCGGCACGCTCATAGGCCGCCAGGGCATCGGGGCCGGCATCCTCAAAATCGGACAGCAGGGCATCATCGTGGTAGAGCACCCCGGCAAACGATGCATGGCGGGCCAGGTCCTCGTACAGCCTGCCGATGGCCGCGCGGTTGCGGGCATTGAAAGGGCTCAGGCGCTGGTACTGCCCGGGATCGACCGCCACCTGGCCATCGGCCGGGTTCCATCGGCTGACGCGTGGGTAGCTGTCGTCCAGCGCCAGGCTCAGCACCGGCATCCAGGCATAGACGCGCACACCGCCGCGGCTGGCCAGCTGCCAGGCCACACGGTTGAAGAGGTCGGCACGCATGGGCAGCACCGTGTTGGGAAAGTAGACCTCCCGGACCAGACCGTCGCCATCGGGATCGGAAAACGCCTGCAGGAAGACGGTGTTGATCTTCATGTCCGCAATGCGCTGCACCAGCAGGTCCAGGTTCTTGGCCTGCTGCGCCGGATCGGCGTCGTACAGGTAGTCCAGATCGATGTGCGCGACCCGCAGATTGGGGGAGGGAGCCTCGTCCACCATCAGTGCCGCAATCGACTCGATGTTGTCGCGCCCCGTCATCAGCAGGCGCGGCACGTTGTCGGGTTTCTGCACATCGGCCAGACCCACTTCCAGGGTCAGAAACAGCTCGTAGCCTTCTTCGCGGATGACCTGCAGCGCTTCGCCGCTGGCGCGGCCGTAGGGCCAGACCCAGACCCTGGGCTTGCGGCCTGTGGTTTCGATGATGGTGCGCGTGACGGCCCGCACATCGTCGCGCACCCGCTGCTGGAATTCCTGCGAGGTCTCGTAGCGCTGCTGGTCCGGCAGGTACTGGTGGTTGGCCATATGGGGCATCAGATTGCCCTGGGGGTTGCCCTGGCTGCCCTTGTGGGAGGCGAAGGTGTGGGCGCCGATTTCCACCAGCGGCGACTTGGCCACCTGGCCCAGCTCCTTTGCGTTCAGGAACAGCTCCCGGGGGGCAGGTTCATCGCCAAAGATCACGGGCTGGGAGGCCGGGGTCAGCATCCAGCTGCCCACCGGCGCCAGCACCGCCGGCCAGTGGAAGCTGCGCAGCAGAGGGATCACCCGGGTGTAGAAGTCCTTGTAGCCATCGTCGAACGTCAGCAGCACGGCCTTGGGCGGAAGCTCCGGACCGCCTTTCTGGGCGGCCAGGATCTGGTCCACCGACACGGCCTGGTAGCCGTTCATGCGCAGCCATTGCAGCTGCGCCACCAACTGGTCCGTGCGCACGGCAATGAAGGACTGGTCGGCCACGCCGTCCTGGATGGCGTGGTAGGCCAAGGTCAGATAGTGGTTGCGGGGCCAGGCCTTGTCATGGCTGGCGACAGTGCGTTCGGCGGGCGGGGTGAACACCGGAATGTCTTTGGCACAGCCAGCCCCGAGCAGTGCTGCGGCGGACAGCAGCAAGGCCAGCAGGCGGCGGAAGGAGCGGGTGGGTGTGTTCATGGCTTGCTTCAGAATCGGTAAGTCAGATCAAACACAAGACGCCATTCGCGCTCATGCACCCCGTCATAGGGGCGGCGCAGTGCAGACAGCGTGGCCCCCATCTCCAGCACATCGTTGTGCTTGTAGCGCTGCCCGTAGCTGATGAATTGCGCGGCGCCCGTGCCATAGCCCTGCTGGTGCACCCCACCCAGGCCGATGCTGGCTTTCTGGGTCCATTGCGTTTCATAGCGCTGGTAGATCGTGTGGTTCCATTGCAGCGAAGGCATCAGCCCCACTTCACGGCGCGGGCTGTAGTACGGCACATCGGTGCGGGAGTTGCGCGCCGCGTAGCCCTCGATCCCCAGGTCCAGGAACCAGGTGGTGCGGGTCATCAGACGTTCCTTGCCGGTGACCAGCAGCTCGGTGCGGTGGTTGCCATCGCTGAAGCGCGACGGGGTGATGCCGACGCTCCACTCCCGCAGCTCGCTTTGGCGCCAGCGCAGGCCCAGTTCCACACTGTTGCTGGTGATGCCGTTGTGCAGGGCGCGCAGCGGCGTGGCACGGGAGCGCCAGTTGGCCGCAGCGCTCAGTTGCCAGTGGTCGTCGATGTCATAGGCCGCCGCCACGCGTGCCCCGGTCTTGGAGCCCTGCCCGAAGCTGCTGCTGGAGACTTCGGCCTCGGCCCACCAGTCGCGGCTGCGCCACTCCAGGCCGACACGGCCGAAGTTCTGTTGCCCCTTGCCTTCGGGGAAGTTGCCGGTGCGGTGTCCCGCCCCTGCAAACAGACGCCAGTTGTAGTTCAGCGGCGGGGTGTAGAGCGTGGTCTCCAGCCCGAAGTCGCGGCTGCCGAACACGGGGTTGCCGTCGCCGTTGCTGCCGCCCCTGCTCAGCCCCTTGTAGCCGGAAACCTGCAGTTCCGCCATGTTGTGGACCTCCCAGGCGCGGGCCAGGCGCTTGGCGGAGGGAGCTTCCGGAAAGCGGCCAATGGTGTCGGCGCTCAGCAGCTCGGCCTGGCGCCATTCCTGCAGCACCAGCGCCGTCTGGCCCTGGTGGGTTTCCACATTCAGGTCGCGCGGCTCGTAGCCTTCGGCAATCTTCAGTTCCTGCTCGGCCAGGCGCGGCCAGCCCCGCATGCGGTAGGCCCAGGCCAGGTCGGTGCGCAGGCTGTTGTTCCAGGGAGCGGCATCCACCAGATCCTTGAGCCGGGCCTGCCCGCCCGCCAGGTCGTTGGCATAAAGGTCCACCATGATGGCGGTGTGCTGCACTTCCAGATAGGACTCGTTGGGCACATTGGATTTTTCGCCTTCCACATAGCGCCACTTGGCATAGTCCTGCTGCATGGCGCGCACATGCTGCTGTGCTTCGGCCAGCCGGTCCTGGTCGGTATAGGCGTACAGCAGCCCCTGGTCCTGGGCCAGACGTGCCTGGTCGTCGTTGCGCATATAGCCGGATGCCGCCAGTTTCCGGTAGATCGCTTCGGCCTGTTCGGGCTGGCGCAGGTAGAGATAGGCCGATGCCACATCACCCAAGGCAAAGACCGGGATGTCCACGCCCGCGGCCTGCAGGTCTTCGTATTCCCGCACCAGCTCGGACATGTAGGCGCGTGAATGCAGGGCCTGCAGCCGGTCGATGCGTGCCTGCTGGATCAGCGGCGCCGTCTCCGGGCCCTGTGCCGCCCATTGCGCCAGCAGTGCGTCGTAGCGTGCCAGGGCCTGGTCGGCGACCGCGAAGCGCTCGGCTTCGCTGCGGGCGGTAACGCGGGAAAAGCGCACCCACTCGGCCGCTTCATCGGCCTGCAGGGTACGGAACTGGGCGGGGGTAAGCAGGCCGGGCTGGCGCGCGGCCAGTTCCAGTGCCTGGTGGGCCATGCCCGCCCGCTGCAACGCAAAAATGTATTCACGCAGCACATAGCCCTGGCCGGGGGCGATCTGCTGCGCCCGGTCGACATATTCCAGGGCCGCAAAGCTGCCGTTTTGTCGCAGCTGCGTATAGGCCTTGACCAGCAGGGCGTCGGCACTGTCAGGGGCCTGGCGCAGCACGCCATCGGCCAGGGCACTGGCCTGCGCCTGCTGGCCGCTGTCGGTCAGCACATAGATCTCGCCGTACTGGAAGGCCGTGTCCCGGGGGTATTGCGCACGGCCCTGGCGGTAGTACGCCAGCGCTTCGTCCCACTGCTGGGCGTCCCGCTTTTGCTGCGCCAGCTGCAGCAACTGGTCCCGGGCAGCCGGGGCGGAGGGCGTTTGTGCCAGTGCGGCGCTGCCCAGGCAGGTCACCAGCACGGCGACAGAAATGGCCCGGGGCACTCGCTGCAGGAAAGGGCTGGATGCAGAGCGTATGTGCATGGGAAATGGCCTCTCTCGTATGGGCAATGCGGTGCGCAAGAATTGAAAATTTCTATGTAAGTAGATGCTTGCATTTGATTCATGTATTCAAGCACTTTTCCTTTCAAAACCGATGCGACTTTGGAGTGGGAATGACGTTTATTTGAGGTTTCCTAGGGTTTGCACCGAGGTGAGCCGTTGCTGGCGAGACCGCTGTGTCACCATGGCAGTGGGTGCAGGGAAGTGTGTGCACGCACTGATGTGATTTGTTGCAGTATCTGAAATCTATGCCCCGGTAGTTCCTCCCTGGCGGTCCGCGGCCCTGACTGAATGGGGGTGCTGAAATTCGTGTTAATGATTGGAATTTACGAATCGATAGCTGATTTTTATGCTTTGGTGCGCCGCCGCGTTTCGGACCTGTCCTACCCTTTTGTAGGTGGTGAGCGTGGATTCAAACCGGGATGTTTTTCAGACCGAGGGCATTGCGCACTGCTGCAGCGGGGAGGCTGGCCGGGCAGGTCTGCGCCCGGGAACGCGTTGCCGGCCTGTTGCATGCCGGTGGTGTGCAACGTGAACACCCGTGAGGCGGTGTAACCTGGGGTGTGGCGTCGGCCGTGGTGGTGGCCGCGGCGCGGAGGCAGAAAGGGGAGAGGCCGGAATGGCCCATAAAAAAGGCCCATCCGGGGGATGGGCCTGGTCGGGCCGCGGGGGCCGTCGGTTTACACCGTGCGGCTGCGGGCCAGCGGCGGGTTCTTGGCGAAGTAGAGCTTGATGCCGCGCATCAGCGCGTCGGCCAGCTGGGTCTGGTAGGCCGCACTGCGCAGCTTGGCCTCTTCTTCCGGGTTGCTGATGAAGGCGGTTTCCACCAGCACGCTGGGAATGTCGGGGGCCTTGAGCACGGCAAAGCCGGCCTGCTCCACCCGCGGCTTGTGCAGCTTGGCCATGTCGCCAATCTGGCCCAGCAGATGGGAGCCGAGCTTGAGGCTGTCGTTGATCTGGGCCGTGGTGCTCATGTCCAGCAGCATCTGCTGCACATTGCGATCCTGGCTTTTGACGTTCAGTCCGCCCACCAGGTCGGCCTGGTTTTCCTTGTTGGCCAGCCAGCGCGCGGCCGTGCTGGAGGCGCCTTTCTGGCTCAGGGCGAACACGCTGGCGCCTTTGGCGGCGGGCGTGGTGAAGGCATCGGCATGGATGCTGATGAACAGATCGGCCTGCACGCGCCGGGCTTTTTCCACCCGCGTGCCCAGGGGCACGAAGAAGTCGGCATCGCGCGTCAGGAAGGCGCGCATGGGGCTGCCGCCCACGCTGCTGGCGTTGATGCGGTCCCGCAGCAGATGGGCAATGCGCAGCACCACATCCTTCTCCCGCGTGCCGCCAGGGCCGATGGCGCCGGGGTCTTCGCCACCATGGCCGGGGTCGAGGGCCACGATGATGATGCGGTCCGTGCGCTGGGCCGTGGCCACCGTGGGGCCGACCGGACGCTTGGAAGGTGCCGGTTCGGGCGGCGGTGTGACAGGGGGCGTGGGTGCCGTGGCCACCACCGAAGGGGGCGTGGCAGGTGCCGGGGCCGGCGCAGGTTTGGCCGGCACGCTGGGGGCCGGCCTGTTGCCATGCTGGGCAATCAGGTCGCCCAGCGGGTCAGCTTCAGGCGGCACGCCGCTGCCCATGGCGGGCTGGTGGGATTGTGCGGTCTGCGGGCCGGCGTCGCGCAGGCGCTCGCTGATCAGCGCTTCCATCGGATCCACGGCCTTGGCCGGGTAGAGGTCGAACACCAGCCGGTGCTGGTAGGCCGCCACCGGCTGCAGGGTGAAGACCTGGGGCACGGCTTCCTGCTTGAGGTCGATGACCAGTCGCACCACATTGGGCGCGTTCTGGCCCACACGGATGGCTTTGATGTTCGGGTCGTCGGGGCGGACCTTGGCCACCAGGTCCTTGAGGGCCGGGTTCAGGTCGATGCCTTCGATGTCCACCGCCAGCCGGGGCGGCGAGGCCACGAAGAACTGCTTGGCCACCAGCGGCGTGTCGGATTCCAGCGTGACGCGGGAATACTCCGGCGCAGGCCAGACGCGCACCGCCACGATGCTGGCGCCACGGGCGATCTGCTGGCTGCCGAGCAGCAGCACCAGCGAGCCGGCCTGCAGCAGATGGCGGCGGGTCAGCGGGGAAGAAGGGGCGGGACGGTTAGTGGTGTCGTCACTCATGCGGGCCATTGCTGCAGCATCTGGGCGCCAGCTTGCGTATGGGCATGCAAGCTCACGCGGCGCTGCGTGTCATCAATTGCTTCGATATGGATAGCTATGTCCGCAGGAGGCGTGAGCGCTGCGGCCTTTTCCGGCCATTCTGCCAGTTTCAGGCCATCGCTGGCAAAGATGTCCCGAAAACCGGCATCTTCCCACTCGCGCGGATCGTCAAAACGGTAGAAATCAAAGTGCCACACCGGCATGGCTGCGCATTCATGCGGTTCCACCACGGCATAGGTAGGGCTTTTGATGCGGCCGCTCACGCCCAGGGTGCGCAGCAGATGGCGCACAAAGGTGGTTTTGCCGGCGCCCAGGTCGCCATGCAAGGTGATGTAGGCATTGCGCAGCTGGGGCAGTGCGGCCAGCTGGCGGGCAAAGGCGGCGGTGTCGTCCTCGCTGTGCCAAATAAGCTGGCGCGAGGCAAGGGAGAGCGTCATTTCTAAAATAGCGGGGTTATGGTCTGCAGCAGTCAACTCGTTCCTCACATACAAGACTGGGCTCGCGAGTTGGGATTTTCCCAAATTGGCGTGGCCGGTGTCGACTTGTCCTCTGCAGAGCCTGGGCTGCTGCAATGGCTGGCCGCCGGTTGCCATGGCGAGATGCACTATATGGAAAGCCATGGCCTCAAGCGTGCCCGCCCGGCCGAACTGGTGCCGGGCACGCTGAGCGTGATCACCGCCCGCATGGATTATCTGCCCCAGACCACCCCCGCGGGGTGGCAGGCCGTGGAGTTCGGGCGTCTGCAGCGGCCCCAGGAGGGCATTGTCTCGGTCTACGCCCGGGGGCGGGACTACCACAAGGTGCTGCGCGCACGGCTGCAGAAACTGTCCGACCGCATCGCCCAGGAGATCGGCCCCTTCGGCCACCGCGTGTTCACCGACTCCGCGCCGGTGCTGGAGGCTGAGCTGGCCCAGCGCAGCGGCCAGGGCTGGCGCGGCAAGCACACGCTGGTGCTCAGCCGGGAGGCCGGCTCCATGTTCTTTCTGGGCGAAATCCTGGTGGACATGGCGCTGGAGCCGACCGAACCGGTCAGCGGCCACTGCGGCAGCTGCAGAGCCTGCATGCAGGCCTGCCCCACCGGTGCCATCGTGGCGCCGCACCAGGTGGATGCGCGCCGCTGCATTTCCTACCTGACCATTGAGCACGATGGCCCCATCCCGCTGGAACTGCGCCCGCTGCTGGCCAACCGCATCTACGGCTGCGATGACTGCCAGCTGGCCTGCCCGTGGAACAAGTTTGCCCAGCCCAGCCGCCTGGCGGACTTTGATGCGCGCGACGGTCTGGCCGGCAGCAGCCTGGTGCAGCTGTTCGCCTGGGACGAAGCGCAGTTTCTGCGCCGCACCGAAGGCAGTCCCATCCGCCGCATCGGCCATGCGCGCTGGCAGCGCAACATCGCCGTGGCCATGGGCAATGCGCTGCGCAGCCTGCCGGCCGGCGCCGAGCGCGATGCGGTGCAGTCCGCCCTGGCGGCCCAGGCCGCCCACCCCAGTGATCTGCTGCGCGAGCATGTGCAGTGGGCGCTGGCGCAGTGTGCCCAGGCGTAGAGCGCTAAGGAACCAGCGACAGCGCAAACGGCAGGCTGGCCACCCCCAACACCGTGGACAGCGTTACCAGACCCGCCACATACGGCCCGTTGTAGCCCATGCGCGCCGCCAGCACATAGCAGGTGCTGGCCGTGGGCATGGCCGAGAACAGCAGCAGGATCAGCGCCTGCGTGCCTTCCAGGCCCAGCAGGTGGATGGCGCCCAGCGCAATCAGCGGCTGGATGAAGTGGCGGATGGCCAGCATCCCCACGCTCAGGCGCTTGGCGTGGGTCAGCAGGCCCAGTTGCATGCCGGCACCGGCGGACATCAGTCCCAGTGCGATGGAGGCGGCGCCAATGCGGCTGACCGGGGGCTCCAGCCAGCTGGGCATGCGAAAGCCCAGCAGATTGGCCACCAGACCGCAGACCGTGGCCACGATCAGCGGGTTGCGTACCAACTGGCCCCAGAAGCTGTGCTCTCCCGCACGGGCCATGGGCCAGACGGCCGCGATGTTGAACATGGGGACGCAAAAGCCGATCAGCACCGAGATATAGAGCAGCCCCTCGGGCCCGGCCAGCCGGTCGGCCAGCGCCAGGCCGATGAAGGAATTGAAGCGGAACGCCACCTGGGCCGCGCTGGCGTGGTCGCGCAGGTTCACGTGGCCTTTCAGGCCCGGCCACCAGGGCAGGCTGTATGCCAGGGCCACGCCCACCAGGCCGGACAGCACGCCGGCCGCAATCAGATTGGAGGTGGCCGCCCAGTCCAGCGGGCTTTTGACGATGGAGTGAAACAGCAGCACCGGAAACAGCAGGTAGTACACCAGTGCTTCGGCGCCTTGCCAGACGCTGCGGTTCAGCGGCGTGAACCGGCACAGCAGGTAGCCCAGCAGGATCAGGGAGAAATCGGGGAAGAGGAGCTGGGCGTAATTCACGGGCGCCAAGCATACGCCGGGAATGCGCAGCACCGGAGCAGGGGGGCGATGGCCCTGCCACGGAAGTGACAAGCGATGCCGCGCTGCGGCGACGGCGCACAGCGGCCCACGGCGCGAATCTGCGTGAAAACCCGGCATGCCTAGCGCAGAAACAGGGTCTGTGATGTCAGCTTTTGTCAGTGTTTGCGCTAGTCGGGGGTAAACACCTAGGTATTTGGCTGTTGCTAGTGGTCGGCTGGATAAAAGGGCGCTTTAGCATCGCCATTCCCCCCTTGGAGACAGAATTGAGGAGTACTTTCATGGATCGTCGTTGCTGGATGGGTGTTGTGTTGGCGTTGGCCGGTTCGGCCGCCATGGCTGATGCATCGTTCCCCAACAAACCCATCAAGTTGCTGGTGCCGTTTGCGGCCGGCGGCACCACCGACATCATCGCGCGCGTGATTTCCGAGCCCCTGTCCAAGGAGCTGGGCCAGCCGGTGATCGTGGAAAACCGTGGCGGTGGCGGCGGCGTCATTGGCGCGCTGGAAACCTCGCGCCAGAAGGCCGATGGCTACAACCTGGGTATTGCCACCGTGTCCACCATGGCCACCAACCCGGCCATCAACCCCAAGAACCCCTATGACCCGCTGACAGCCTTCACCCCCATCGTCAACATTGCGGCCACGCCCAATGTGATCGCGGTGAACCCCAAGTTTGCCGGTGCGGCCAACTACAAGGCATTTGAAGCCGAGCTCAAGAAGAACCCCGGCAAGTATTCCTACGGTTCCTCGGGTACGGGCGGCATCCAGCACATGCTGATGGAGCTGTACAAGAGCCTGACCGGCATCGAAATGACCCACGTACCCTACCGTGGCGCGGGTCCGGCCCTGAACGACGCTGTGGCCAACCAGATCCCGATGATTCTGGACAACCTGCCTTCGGCACTGCCCTTCATCAAGGACAAGCGTCTGGTGGCCATCGCCGTGGCGGCCCCCCAGCGCCTGAGCGTGCTGCCCGATGTGCCCACCTTCAAGGAAGTGGGCCTGGAGCCGGTGAACCGCATGGCCTTCTACGGCCTGATCGGCCCCAAGGGCATGCCCAAGGAAGTGGTGGACAAGATCAATGCCGCCACCCGCAAGGCGCTGCAGGATCCCGCCATCCGCAAGCGCATCGAAGACACGGGCTCGGTCATCGTGGGCAACACGCCCGAGCAGTTCGCCAAGGAAACCAAGGACGAACTCACCATCTACAAGGAAGTGGTGGCCAAGCAGAAGCTGACGCTGGAATGAGCGCCACCTGAGCTGGAAAAAAAGCCGCGCAGTGCGCGGCTTTTTTGTGCCCGGAAATTCCCTGCAGCAGGGCCGCCGGGGCATGCGGCAGGGCACATGAAAAAGCCTGCGCGGCGGTGGCCGGCAGGCTTTGGTGAATCTCTCCCGCACACGGTGCGGGAGGAGGCTGGCGCTTACAGCGAATCGATGAAGCTGCGCAGCTTGTCGCTGCGGCTGGGGTGCTTCAGCTTGCGCAGTGCCTTGGCTTCGATCTGGCGGATGCGCTCGCGCGTCACGTCGAACTGCTTGCCTACTTCTTCCAGCGTGTGGTCGGTGGACATTTCAATGCCGAAGCGCATGCGCAGCACCTTGGCTTCGCGGGGGGTCAGGCCATCGAGGATGTCCTTGACCACGTCGCGCAGGCCGGCCTGCATGGCGGCATCGATGGGGGCGGTGTTGTTGCCGTCCTCGATGAAGTCGCCCAGGTGCGAATCGTCGTCGTCGCCGATGGGGGTTTCCATCGAGATCGGCTCCTTGGCGATCTTCATGATCTTGCGGATCTTGTCCTCGGGGATCTCCATCTTGGCCGCCAGGATGGACGCATCGGGCTCGAAGCCAAACTCCTGCAAGTGCTGGCGCGAGATGCGGTTCATCTTGTTGATGGTTTCGATCATGTGCACCGGGATGCGGATCGTGCGGGCCTGGTCCGCGATGGAACGCGTGATGGCCTGGCGGATCCACCAGGTGGCATAGGTCGAGAACTTGTAGCCGCGGCGGTATTCGAACTTGTCCACCGCCTTCATCAGGCCGATGTTGCCTTCCTGGATCAGGTCCAGGAACTGCAGGCCGCGGTTGGTGTACTTCTTGGCAATGGAGATCACCAGGCGCAGGTTGGCCTCGATCATTTCCTTCTTGGCATCGCGGCTGGAGCGTTCACCGTCGTTCATGCGCTTGTTGATGCGCTTGAGCTCTTCCAGCGGCACCACCACGCGGGACTGCAGGTCGATCAGGTTCTGCTGCAACTCCTGCACGGGCGGGATGTTGCGGGCCATGACGTTGCTCCAGGGCTTGCCGGCGGCGGCTTGCTTGGTGACCCAGTCCAGGTTGAGCAGGTTGGGCGGGAAGTCCTTGATGAAGGTTTCCTGCGGCATGCGGCACTTGTCCACGATGATCTTGCGCAGCTCGCGTTCCTTCTTGCGCACATCGTCCACCTGGGCACGCACCAGATCGCAGAGCTTTTCGATCGTCTTGGCCGTGAAGCGGATGGTCATCAGCTCCTCGGTGATCGTCTTCTGGATCTTCATGTACGTGGCCGAGCCGTAGCCCTCCTTGTCGTACACCTTGTGCATCTTCTCGAAGTGGCCGCGGATGCTGTCGAAGCGCGACAGGGCTTCGTTCTTCAGCTCTTCGAGCTTCTTGGTCAGTGCCTTGGAGCCGCCCTTGCCGTCGTCGTCGTCCTCTTCGTCGTACTCGTCGAAGTCTTCTTCGGCCACATAGTCGTCGTTTTCGTTGGCGTTCACGAAACCGTCGACCACGGTGGAGATCACGACCTTGCCTTCACGGATTTCCTCGGCCATGCCCAGGATTTCCGCAATGGTGGCGGGGGAAGCCGAGATGGCCTCCATCATGTCCATCAGACCGCCTTCGATGCGCTTGGCGATTTCGATTTCGCCTTCGCGCGTCAGCAGTTCCACCGTCCCCATTTCGCGCATGTACATGCGCACAGGGTCAGTGGTGCGGCCGAATTCCGAGTCCACGGTGGACAGGGCCGCTTCGGCTTCTTCTTCCGCTTCTTCTTCCGTGGTGGCCGATTGTCCGGTGTTGTTCAGCAGCAGGGTTTCGGCGTCGGGCGTCTGCTCGTAGACCGCCACACCCATGTCGTTCAACATGGAGATCACGACTTCCAGCGTTTCGGCATCGACCAGCTTGTCGGGCAAGTGGTCGGAGATTTCCGCGTTGGTCAGGTAGCCACGGGTCTTGCCCAGCTTGATCAGGGCCTTCAGGCGCTGGCGGCGGGTGTTCAGTTCGTCTTCGGTCAGGACGGTTTCGTCCAGGCCGAATTCCTTCATCAAGGCGCGTTCCTTCGCCTTGCTGATCTTCATGCGCAGGGGCTTGGCCTTCTCGGTGGTGGTCGTGGTCTCCACTTCCACTTCGGCTTCGGCCTCCACTTCGACATCGCCATCGATGTCGCCGTCAATGTCACCGTCCAGATCGGCATCGTCCATGTCATCCGACATGTCCTTGGGCTTGCCGCCCTTGGCGGCCGTTTCGGCCTTGGGCTTGCGGCCGCGCTTGGCGGGCGCCTTGTCGGTGTCGGCTGCAGCGGCCTTGGCCGTGGTGGTCTTCTTGGCCGCGGCCTTCTTGGCGGCGGCAGGCTTCTTGGCGGGGGCTTCGGCTTCGTCGCCGTCTACAGCTGCAGCTTTCTTGCTGACGCGTTTCTTGGAATCCGCTGCGAGCAGCGCGTCGGCCAGGGCTTTGAGTTCAGCTTGTGATTTGGTTGCCACTTTGGTGTCTTTCTTGGCTTCGGCCGCCTTGGACGAGGCGGGCTTTTTCACGGCAGCGGTCTTTTTGGCAGCTGCAGTCGTGGAAGAGGTCTTGGACTTCGCGGAAGCATCGGGGGCCTGCTGGGACTTCGCGGACTTTGAAACGGGCATGCATACCTCACGGTCAAAAGCGGACACACAAAGAAAACTCGCAAGCGCCTCGAAAACCGGCGCGCACAACACATGCCATGGACGCGCCAAGGCATGTGGGGAGCGGACGGGCTCCCGGGGCAAGATGGGTGGGCGAACATTTGGTGTGCAGTCCTTGCGGTGGAATTGGCCATGCACTTGCTGCAATCCGCGTGAGTTCTGTCACGGGGGCCGGGTCCGGAGGTGCTGCTGTCGCTCTTGCCGAATAGCCTTTAATTATACCTTCGGCAGAAAAAATCAAGAGGTTCGGCGTTATTTTTTCAAAAAAACCTTGCGGATCAATAGTGGCTTGCTAAAGATGCTACGGTTTTTGATGAATTTGAGGGCTGTATGGCCGTTGATCCTGCCCGTACGGCAGCCAGGGGCATGGTGCACCAGGACCCCAGCAGCGTATTTAGAGTAGCTAGCCACAACCCTTGATTCACCGTTGCTTCGCCTTGTCGTACGGCTGTACTGTCTGCGGCTTCGCGCCTCGTCTCCACCGCAAACCTGTGGTTTGCTGGGTCGTGTTGCCGCTCTTATTCGCCGACCTGCGGCGCAGGTGCCGCCGCCAGCTGCTTGCGGCGTTCCTGCAGCGCGCGGTAACGGTGCACGGCCTGCGGGTCGGTGGCGACTTCGGCCAGGGCCTGGGCTTCCAGCGTCTTCAGGCGCTTGACCAGCATCAGATTGAGCACGCTGCGCAGCTCGCAGCGCAGCTCGGGCAGCTCGCCTTCGGGCTGGCCATGGGGGCCGTCCATCAGGGTGCGGGCCAGCTGGGCTTCGCCGCTGCTGCCCAGGCGGGACTGCAGCACCGCCCAGGATTGGGGGCCATGCTCCTGGTACTGGCTCTCTACCCAGGCGAACAGCGGGCCGTGCGGGGCGGGCTGGCTGACCAGGGCATCCAGGTCTTCGTTGGCCAGCTCTTCCATGAACTCCATGTGCGACAGCAGCAGGCGGGCGGCCTGGTCCGGGCCCAGCGGCTGGGCGATGCGGGGCGGGCGCGGGGCTTCGTTCCAGCCCGTATTGCCGGCGCGGTCGCGGCCCCAGGGCTTTTTGCCCCAGCCGTTGCGGCCTTCGCCGCGCGGGCCGTTGCCATTGCGAAAGTTGCCCCGGTTGCCATAGCCATTGCCGCCCTGGCCGCGCGCGCCGCCGGCATAGCCCGTGTAGGTGTTGCCACCACCACCGGCATCGCCCCAGCCGTCATGGGCGCTGTGGCCGTAGTCTGCGTCCGGCGGTGCCCATTCGGCCGAAGGGGGGACGGACGCGGCCGGGAAGGCCTGTGAACCTGTCGCAGGGGTGGGGTTGGCGCCACCGGCACCGCCACGCTGCCAGCGGTTTTCCTGGGCAGCGGCCTGCTCCCACAGCTCGGTCAGGTCGCTGCTGGACAGCTGGGCCTTGCCCGCCATTTCGGCCAGCAGCTGGCGCTTCAGTGCGCCGTCGGGCAGCAGGTTCCACAGCGGCCGGGCCTGGCTGGCCATGCGTGCGCGGCCTTCGGCCTGGCCCAGATCGCAGCCTTCGCTGACGGCGTCCAGCAGAAAGCGCGACAGCGGCAGCGCATCGCCCACATGGCGGGCAAAGGCATCCGGGCCGTGTTCGCGGATGAAGCTGTCGGGGTCGTGCTCGGCAGGCAGGAAGAGGAACTTCACGCTGCGCGTGTCGCTGGCGTAGGGCAGGGCGCCTTCGAGCGCCTTGCGTGCAGCGCGGCGGCCGGCGGCGTCGCCGTCAAAGCTGAACACCACCGCATCGGTGAAGCGGAACAGCTTGTGCACATGCTCGGGGGTGCAGGCCGTGCCCAGCGTGGCCACGGCATTCGGAAAGCCCAGCTGTGCCAGGGCCACCACGTCCATATAGCCTTCGGTGACCAGGGCATAGCCTTTTTCGCGCAGCGCGTTGCGGGCTTCGAACAGGCCGTAGAGCTCGCGTCCCTTGTGGAACAGCGGCGTCTCCGGCGAGTTCAGGTATTTGGGTTTCTCGTCCCCCAGCACGCGGCCGCCAAAGCCGATGCACTCGCCTTTGACATTGCGGATCGGGAACATGATGCGGTCGCGGAAGCGGTCGTAGCGCTTGTCATCGTCTTCGTTGACGATGACCAGGCCCGCTTCCTGCAGTTGCGGATCGTCGTACTGCGGGAATACGCCCGCCAGGTGGCGCCAGCCGGCCGGGGCATAGCCCAGGCCGTAGCGGCTGCAGATGGCGCCGGAGACGCCGCGCTTTTTCAGGTACTCCACCGCATGGGCGGAATCCTTGAGCTGCTTGCGGTAGGAGTCGCCCGCGCGTTCGAGCACATCGGTCAGCGACGCCTGCTGGCGCTTTTGCGCGGCCTGGCGCTCGCGCTCGGCCGGGCTGATGTCGTCCTGCGGCACCTGCATGCCCACCTGCTGGGCCAGGTCCTGCACCGCCTCCACAAAGCCCATGCCGGTGTGCTCCATCAGGAAGCTGATGGCATTGCCGTTCTTGCCGCAGCCAAAGCAGTGGTAGAACTGCTTGGAGGGGCTGACGCTGAACGAGGGCGACTTTTCCCCATGGAAAGGGCACAGCCCCATGAAGTTGGCGCCGCCTTTTTTCAGCGGCACATAGCGGCCGACCACGTCAACCACATCGACGCGGGCAAGCAACTCCTGGAGGAAAGACTGGGGGATGGACACCGGCCGTATTGTGCGCCAAGGCGCCTACCCGGTGCAGCCACAGCAGTATCGGAAGTGCTGCCAGCAGCCTGCTTTCGCCGGGGTGTGCCGGGCCTGCCGTGCACCGTTGCGGCAGGGGGGGGCACCCAGACTGGCGCCGCTTGGGGACATACCGTCAGGGGCGGTGGCTGTGGCGTGCCGGAAACACCTCGGATGCCCATCAGCCGCCAGGGTCTGGAGGGCCGGCCTGCGGCTGGCCGGGCGTTGCGCCATAAAAAAGGCCCGCATCGGTGGATGCGGGCCAGTCTCCTCCGCCCTGGTACATGCCAGGGCGTTTCCTCATTGATGCACAGGATGCAAAGGACGGTGCCGACTGCCCTTGCGGGCGGGGTCTGCACAACCCATGGCGGCATTGTAGGGAGGAAAACGCACAAATCGCTATTTGTGTAATTTATGTCTTATATAAGACGTAAGTTTGTGCAATCTCTGGAATGGTGCTAGTAGGGATGTGGATGCTGCTAACTGATTGATTCATTGGGGTAGGTTGCAGTTTTGTGGGACCGGTTGCCACCGCGGTGCGATCCGGAATGTGCACAAAAATAGACTGCTGCATGGGGGCAATGTGTATGCGTTCGGCATCATTTTGTGCAGAAATTGCATGGCCGCATGCCGGCCGCAGAGGGGCATGCCCGCACGGCGACCCGGCCACCACCGCGCAGGGGGCCGGGCCAGCGCCAGGCCGTGGCGGCGGCACAGGCGTGCCATGCCACCAGCGGAGCGGCAGCGCCGGGCGGGTGTGAGAGCCGGTGCGGCGGAGCGTGAACGCACAGGCGCGCGGAGCGCGGGCCTGCGGGACGATCAGGCCGCGCTGGCGGCTGCGTCTGGCGCAGCCGCAGTGCGGCGCACGCGCACCACCATGTCGATGGCGGCCACCTCCAGGCCCGGGGCCAGGGGCGGTAGCGCATCCCAGCGGATGCAGTCGGGCGGCAGGTCCAGAACCTCGCCGCTGTCTTCGATCAGCAGGTGGGGGTGGACTTCGGTGCTGGAGTCATAGACCGTGTGCTCCAGCCCCAGCGGCAGGGCGCGCAGCAGGCCGCGCTCGGCAAACAGCGGCAGGCTGGCGTAGACCGTGGCGCGTGACAGGCTGGGGTAGTGCTGGCGTGCCGCCTGCAGCACCTGCTCGGCATGCATGTGCACCGGCGCACCCAGCAGCACCCGGGCCATGGCCAGACGCTGGCGGGTGGGCTGCAGGCCTGCCTGGCGCAGGCGCTCTGCCAGCTGTGCGTCCTGTGCCTGCTGCGGGACCTGCGCGGCCAGCGCCCGCGGACGGCGCGCGCGCACGGGGGCAAGGCGGGTGGCAGCAGTGGTGGCGGTGGTGCGCGGGGGCATGGCGGGTCGCAGTCGGGCAATCAAGGTCAGGGTCGCTATTGTGATGAAAAAAAGCGCACCCGGCAAAACACCGGGTGCGCGAGGAAAGGCCCTGCCGCAGCGCGGGCTATGGCGGGGCGGAGCTAACAGGTCGGTATCCGGGTTGCGGTCACTTCTTCTTGTCGAAGGGCGTGGGGCGCGGGGTGGCGTCGCTCGAGGGCGGCAGCACCGGCATGCCGATCTGGGGCTGGTCGCCGGTCAGGGTCTTCAGGAAGGCCACGATCTTGGCGTTCTCTTCCTTGGTGAAGTTCTTGCCCAGCTGCACGCGGCCCATGGTGTCCACGGCCTGGCCCAGGGTGTCGGCCGCACCATCGTGGAAGTAGGGGTAGGTCAGTTCCACGTTGCGCAGGGTGGGCACCTTGAAGTTGAAGCGGTCGGCGTCCTTACCGGTCACTGCGGCACGGCCTTCGGCCGGGTTGCTGGTCTTGTAGGCTTCGACCAGACCCATGCGCTGGAAGGAATTGCCGCCCACGGCCGCACCGTTGTGGCAGGCCACGCAGCCGCTGTCACGGAACAGCTTGTAGCCTTCCAGTTCGGTCTTGGTGATGGCGTTGGCATCGCCCTTGAGCCACTTGTCAAAGCGCGAGTTGGGCGTGACCAGGGTTTCCTCGAACGCCGCAATGGCATCGGTCACCTGGTCGATGTCGATCTTCTGCTTGCTGAACACCTTCTTGAACTCTGCCTGGTAGCCGGGAATGGAGTTCAGCATGTCCACGGCCAGCTCGTGGGTGAAGGCCATTTCGCCCGGGTTGGCGATGGGGCCGCCGGCCTGCTCCTTCAGGTTGCCGGCACGGCCGTCCCAGAACTGGGCCACGTTCATGCTGGAGTTCAGCACCGTGGGCGAGTTGATGGGGCCTTCCTGCCAGTTGTGACCGATGGAGGTCTTCAGGTTGTCGCTGCCACCCATGGACAGATTGTGGCAGCTGTTGCAAGAGATGAAGCCCGACTTGGACAGGCGGGGATCGAACCACAGTTTCTTGCCCAGTTCCACCATGGCCGGGTTCTTGACCACGGCAGGCGCGATGGGCTGGATGGGTTCCTGCGCGCCTTGTGCATGGGCGGGCAGTGCCAGGAAGGCGGCCGCGGCGGCCAGGGCTGCAACGAGGGGTCGGAGGGTGGTTTTCATTGTGTGCTTCCAAACGCTTGTGTGGTGAATGCCTGGTGCGCAGCCAAGGCGGCACACCCGCCACCTGCCGGTACGGCCACGTCATCCTCTGCGTGGTTTGGACTCAGTCCAGATGGCGTAACCATTGCACCGCATCACCTGACGGGTGGTATTGCGCAGTATCAAAAGTGCGGCGGGGCACGTCCGTGGCATGCGGGCTGAGGCCTGGGAATGCATGAGTGCAGCCAGGGGCTGTAAGCCTGTGTTGTGGCGTTGGCGCAAAATGCACAAAAAGACACGCTTCGGAGACATTTCATGAGCAAGTACAACGAGCACCTGGACCGCAATGCGGCCAACTTTGCGCCCCTCAGCCCGCTGAGCTTTCTGGAGCGCACCGCCAGCGTCTACCCGGACCGCCTGGCCATCGTGCACGGGGATCTGCGCCAGACCTGGGGACAGACCTACCGTCGCTGCCGTCAGCTGGCCAGTGCGCTGCACCAGGCCGGCGTGGGCAAGAACGACACCGTGGCCGTGATGCTGCCCAACACCCCGCCGATGGTGGAGGCCCACTTTGGCGTGCCCATGTCCGGCGCCGTGCTCAACACCCTCAACACCCGCCTGGATGCGGAGACCCTGGCCTTCATGCTGGACCACGGCGAAGCCAAGGTGCTGATCGTGGACCCGGAATTCACCGCCCTGATGGCCAAGGCGCTGCCGCTGCGCAAGTCCACCGCCCCGCTGACAGTGATCCGTGTGGAAGACGCGCTGTACGGCGACGCCGCCGTGCCGCTGGGCAACACCACCTACGACGATTTTGTCGCCCAGGGCGATCCGGATTTCGCCTGGGAGCTGCCCGCTGACGAGTGGGATGCGATTGCGCTGAACTACACCAGCGGCACCACCGGCAACCCCAAGGGCGTGGTCTACCACCACCGCGGTGCGGCCATCAACGCCATCAGCAATGTGCTGGAATGGGACATGCCCAAGCATGCGGTCTACCTGTGGACGCTGCCGATGTTCCACTGCAACGGCTGGTGCTTCCCCTGGACCGTGGCCGCGCGCGCAGGTGTCAATGTCTGCCTGCGCCGCGTCGATCCGCAGAATATTTTCGACGCCATCCGCAACCACGGCGTCACCCATTACTGCGGCGCGCCCATCGTGCAGTCGCTGCTGGTGAATGCCCCGGCGGCGATGAAGCAAGGCGTGCCTGCCGGCGTCAAGGCCATGGTGGCCGGCGCCGCGCCCCCTGCCTCGATGATCGAAGGCATGGAAGCCATGGGCTTCGATCTGACCCATGTCTACGGCCTGACCGAAACCTACGGCCCGGCCACCGTCTGCGCCCAGCATGCGGAATGGGACCAACTCGACATCGGCGAGCGTGCCCGCCTGAATGCCCGCCAGGGCGTGCGCTACCATCTGCAGCGCGATGCCCAGGTGCTGGACCCCGAAACCATGCAGCCCGTGCCGCACGACGGCGAGACCATGGGCGAGATCATGTTCAAGGGCAATATCGCCATGAAGGGCTATCTGAAGAACCCGCAGGCCACGGACGAAGCCTTCCGTGGCGGCTGGTTCCACAGCGGTGACCTGGCGGTGCAGTACCCGGACGGCTACATCAAGATCAAGGACCGCAGCAAGGACATCATCATCTCCGGCGGCGAGAACATCTCGTCCATCGAGGTCGAAGACGTGCTGTACCGCCATCCTGCCGTGCTGGCTGCGGCCGTGGTGGCCAAGCCCGATGCCAAGTGGGGCGAGACGCCCTGCGCCTTCCTGGAAATCAAGGCCGGCGCCACGGTGACCGAGGCCGACATCATCACCCATTGCAAGCAGCACCTGGCCGGCTACAAGGTGCCACGCGCCATCGTGTTCGGCGAGCTGCCCAAGACCAGCACCGGCAAGATCCAGAAGTTCGAGCTGCGCAAGCTGGCAGGCTCGGCCACCGCCATTGCGGTGTGAGGCGCTGACATACACCGCAGCCGGGTGACCGGGGTACTCGCCCCGGGGTGCTGCGGTGCACCCCGCCCCATACTGGGGAAACACATAACCCAATGGGAACCGCAAAATGGTGGCATTCGCGCTGTGCTGGCCTATACTCGCGGCTGCTCCGGGGTGTGCGAAAGCGCTGAGATGCGGGCTGCTGTGACAACAGCGGTCTGCGAACCCGACGAACTTGATCCGGTTCATACCGGCGGAAGAAGAGCGGGACCCTGATGCAGGGCCATGGACAGGCAGGCGCGAAGGCGGGGGTGCGAACGCACACGCCACGCAGCCCGTCCACAGGCACAGCAAACCCCAGGCGCCTCGCGCACTGGGGTTTTGTCTTTTCTGGACGGTCCACAGCGCGCACCAGCCCTGGCCGGAATCACCCGATTCCGGTGGATGCACCACCCCAATGGGCCACCAGTGGGACGGTACAGCCAGGTGCAAGGCGGTTGGTGGATGGACCAGGACAGGACCATCCCCGGCGCCATCAGAGCGGGGCCGGCACTCCACGGAGCGTTTGATGCATTTCAACCGCTTTATGGAGACCGCGATGAACGCCCCTGATGCCATCTTCACCCCCCCCGCGTCCAACTTCTCGGGCGATGCCCCCGACACCGCCCGCTTTGCCGAGCTGCTGGCCCAGTCGCGCCAGCCGTTTCCGGCATCCACCAAGAGCTATCTGAGCGGTGCCATCCACCCCGGCCTGCGCGTGCCGGTGCGCGATATCGCACTGACCAATGGTGAACAGGTCAGCGTCTACGACACCTCCGGCCCCTACACCGACCCGGCGGCGCAGATCGACGTGCACCAGGGGCTGGCCAGCGTGCGCGGCAGCTGGATCGAAGCGCGGGGCGACAGCGAGTTCTATGTGGGTCGCCAGCGCGTGGCACTGGACGATGGCGGCAAGCGCGGCGAGGAAGACGCTCGCGTGGCCCAGCTGCGTGCCGAAGCCGCCGCGCTGCAGCGCCAGCCGCGCCGCGCCAAGAGCGGTGCCAATGTGACCCAGATGCATTACGCCAAGCGCGGCATCATCACCCCCGAGATGGAATACGTGGCGCTGCGTGAAAACGGCCGCCGCGAATGGATGGCGCAGTACCAGCAGGATGCTGCGCGGGAAGCCCGCCTGGCCGGCAACAGCCTGGGCGCCGCCATTCCCAAGATCATCACCCCCGAATTCGTGCGCGACGAAGTGGCCCGCGGCCGCGCCATCATTCCCGCCAACATCAACCACCCCGAAATCGAGCCGATGGCCATCGGTCGCAATTTCAAGGTCAAGATCAACGCCAACATCGGCAACTCGGCCGTCACCTCCAGCATCGAGGAAGAGGTCGAAAAACTGGTCTGGGCCATCCGCTGGGGTGCGGACAACGTGATGGACCTGTCCACCGGCCGAAACATCCACACCACGCGCGACTGGATTGTGCGCAATTCGCCCGTGCCCATCGGCACCGTGCCCATCTACCAGGCGCTGGAGAAAGTCGGCGGTATCGCCGAAGACCTGACCTGGGAAATCTTCCGCGACACCCTGGTGGAACAGGCCGAGCAGGGCGTGGACTACTTCACCATCCACGCGGGCGTGCGCCTGGCCTATATCCACCTGACGGCGCAGCGCCGCACCGGCATCGTGTCGCGCGGCGGCTCCATCATGGCCAAGTGGTGCATGGCCCACCACCGCGAGAGCTTCCTGTACGAGCATTTCGAAGACATCTGCGACATCATGAAGCAGTACGACGTGAGCTTCTCGCTGGGCGACGGCCTGCGCCCCGGTTGCGCCAGCGACGCCAACGACGAAGCCCAGTTTGCCGAACTGCACACGCTGGGCGAGCTGACCCAGACTGCCTGGAAGCACGATGTGCAGACCATGATTGAAGGCCCCGGCCATGTGCCCATGCACATGATCCAGCAGAACATGACGGAGCAGCTCAAGCACTGCCATGAAGCGCCGTTCTACACGCTGGGCCCGCTGACCATCGACATCGCGCCCGGCTACGACCATATCGCCAGCGCCATCGGTGCGGCCATGATCGGCTGGATGGGCACGGCCATGCTGTGCTACGTCACGCCCAAGGAACACCTGGGTCTGCCCGACCGGGACGACGTCAAGCAGGGCATCATCGCGTACAAGATCGCGGCCCACGCCGCCGATGTGGCCAAGGGGCACCCGGGCGCACGTTCGCGCGACGATGCACTGAGCCAGGCGCGTTTCGACTTCCGCTGGGAAGACCAGTTCAACCTGGGTCTGGACCCCGACACCGCGCGCGCCTTCCACGACGAAACCCTGCCCAAGGACAGCGCCAAGGTGGCGCATTTCTGCAGCATGTGCGGCCCCAAGTTCTGCTCCATGAAGATCACCCAGGAAGTGCGTGACTTCGCCAAGCAGCAAGGCGTGGCGGCCGAGCAGGGCATTGCCGTGGGCATGCAGGCCAAGGCGATGGAGTTCAACCAGGCTGGCGGGGATTTCTACATCCCCATTGCCTCGGACACCACGGCGCGGTAAGCCGTGCGGCCCGGCGCCTGCGTAGGCCCTGCGCCTGCCGGGCCCTGGCCCTGACCGGGAACCGCAGCGGCTGCATGCAGCTGCCGGTGTACAAACGGTGGGCGGCGCGGGGTTGAAAAAATCTTTTCAACCCCGCGCCGAATGCGGGCGTCGTCCCGCCGCCGCGTCTGCCTTACTGCGGGCGGTGCGCCTCGAAGTGCAGCAGGTCAAACCATTGGCCGTTCAGCTCCATGCTGCGGCGCGAATGGCCGAACTGGACAAAGCCCTGCTTGCACAGCACCCGCACGGAGGCCGGGTTTTCCGGGCGGGCAATGGCCTCGATGCGCTGCAGACCGTGCGTGGTGAACGCCTGGTGCAGCACGGCGGCCACGGCCTGGCTGGCCAGGCCGCGCCCGCCGCAATCCGGTGCCACGCGGTAGCCCAGGGCGGCGCTGTGGAAATAGGGACGCCGCACCTGGGTCAGGTTGATGCGGCCGGCTAGGCGCTGGCCCTCCCACATCAGGTAGTGGAAAGCCTGGTCCTGCTGCTGGCGCTGCAGCGAGGCTTCCATTTCCTCGGCAAAACCTTCGGCGGTGTAAAAGCGCGCAGACCGGGCCTGCACCCATTGCTCGAAATAGGCGCGGTGGGCGGTTTCAAAATCCCAGAGCGCAGGGGCGTCGGTGGCGGCAAGCAGGCGGATGTCCATGGCAGTTCGGCAGGCAGAAACAAACACAGGCTGACACCCGCAAGGGTGCAGCCCGTGCATTCTAGGCAGCCACCGGGGTGGCTGCCTGTCGCCGACTCAGCTCATTTCCAGTACTGGCACTTGCTCTCGGCCTTGGTGGTCCACACCTGGTCGGCGGGCAGTTTCTTGATGATCTTGTAGTAGTCCCAGGTGCCCTTGGATTCGGCGGGGGACTTCACTTCCATCAGGTACATGTCGTGGGCGTAGCGGCCATCGGGGCGGATCACACCTTCACCGAAGAAGTCCTTGATGGGCTTGCCCTTCCATTCGGCCATCACCTTGTCGGCCTCCAGCGTGCCGGCGCGCTGCACGGCCTGCAGCCAGGTCATGGTGGCGGAATAGTCGGCGGCCTGGATCTCGCTGGGGCGGCGCTTGGTCTTGGCCATGAACTTGTCGGCAAACTTGCGCGACTCGGCGTTCATGTCCCAGTACCAGGGGGCGGTGAACTGCATGCCTTCGGTGTTCTTCACCCCCAGGCTGTGGATGTCGCTGAAGAACACCAGCAGGCCGGCCAGCTTCATGCTCTTGGTGACGCCGAATTCCTTGGCGGCCTTGATGGAGTTGACGGTGTCGCCACCTGCATTCGCCAGGCCCAGGATCTGCGCCTTGCTGTTCTGTGCCTGCAGCATGAAGCTGGAGAAGTCGCTGGCGTTCAGCGGCGTCTTGACGGCTCCCAGCACCTTGCCGCCGTTGGCCTGAACGATCTTGGTGGTGTCGGCTTCCAGCGCGTGGCCGAAGGCATAGTCGGCGGTCAGGAAGAACCAGCTCTTGCCGCCGGCTTCCACCACGGCCTGGCCCGTGCCCTTGGCCAGGGCCACGGTGTCAAAGGCATAGTGCACGGTGTAGGGCGTGCACTGCTCGTTGGTCAGGGCCGAGCTGCCGGCGCCGTTGTCCACGAAGATGCGCTTCTTCTCGGCGGCCACCTGGGCCATGGCCAGGGCCGTGGCGCTGTTGGTGCCGCCAAACACCAGGCTGATGTCCTGCTGGTCGATCCACTCGCGTGCCTTGCTGGCGGCGATGTCGGCCTTGTTCTGGTGGTCGGCCGTCATCAGCTCGATGGGCTTGCCCAGCACCTTGCCGCCAAAGTCATCGATCGCCATCTGGATGGCGGTGGCGCCATGCTTGCCTTCCACGTCGGCGTAGAGGCTGGACATGTCGGTGATGAAGCCGATCTTGACGGTGGCCGGTTCCTTGAACTGGGCCTGTGCCGCACCGTGGGCCAGGCCCAGTGCACAGATTGCCATGGCCAAGGGCGTGAGTTGCTGCCGCATGCGAGTGTCTCCTGTAGATGTTGTGGTCCGTGGCGCTGAACGCCACCTGCACTGCACATGCTGGCACTGCGGCCCGCGGCCGGATAGCGGGCAAGTGCGCAGGGGAAACTCCGGGCTTGCCAGGTCAGGCCAGCCGCTGGTCACCGACGTGAGGGGCAAACGCGGGTCACCAACTCGGGTCACCAACCGGCCCTGCCGATGCAGGCGGTGGCGCCGGTGGACACGGCAGGCAGGGCGCTCAGGCCACGCGGCTGCGGTCGGCCTGCGGGACCGGTGTGCGCGTGGCCCACCACCAGATCAGCGCCCCCAGCGAGACGGTGATGGCCTGGCCCAGCGCCAAGGCCAGGCCGCTGTGAAACAAGTGGGGTACCACGGCGCCGGCCATGGTGGCGAACACGCTCATCTGCGTGAACCCCTGCAGCGACGAGGCCAGGCCGCGCATCTGCGGGAACATGCCCATCACCTGCAGCGTGAGGATGGGCATCAGCAGCGAAATGCCCAGCGTGTAGCAGGTGATGGGCAGCACGGCCCAGGGCACCACGGGCGCATCGGTGAAGGCGTTGTAGAGCACATTGCTGGCGCAGCCGGCCAGCAAAAAGGTGTAACCCATGGCCTTTTGCACGCGGGGGGGAATGCGCTTGGCCAGCGAGCCGGACAGGGCCGAGCCGATCATGGAGCCGCCGATCAACGGGATGAACAGCCAGCCGAACGAGGTTTCCTCCAGGTGCAGCACGTTCAGGATGAATTCCGCCGCCGAGCTGATGTAGACCGAATTGGCGCCGGCCATCAGTGCCAGGCCCAGCACCATCAGCCGAAAGCGGCCGTTGCGCAGGGCGGTCAGGTAATTGCCGGCAATCACCCGCAGCTTCAGCGGCACGCGCTTTTCGGGCGCCAGGGTTTCCGGCAGCGCACGCCAGCACAGCAGGGCCAGCAGCACGCCAAAGCCGGACAGAAAGAAGAACGCTGCGCGCCAGCCGCCATGGGTCTGCAGCCAGCCGCCGAAAATCGGCGCCAGCGCCGGGGCCAGGCCAAAGCAGAACATGACCATGCTCATCATGCGCTGGGCATCGGCGCCCTGGAAACGGTCCTGCACCATGGCGCGCACCACCACCATGCCGGCACCGGCCGTCAGGCCCTGGACAAAGCGCACGGCAATCAGTGCCTCGATGCTGGTGGCAAAGGCCGCCACGCAGGAGGTGAGGGCAAAGCCCATGGCCGCACACAGCAGCACGCGCTGGCGGCCGAAGGTGTCGCTGAGCGTGCCGTAGAACAGCATGGTGATGGCCATGGCCAGCACATAGGCGCTCAGCGTCTGCTGCACGGCCGCAGGGCCCACGGCAAATTCCTGGGCGATGGCGTGGAACGAGGGCAGGTAGGTGTCGATGCCCAGTGGACCGATCATGGTGCACAGGGCAAACAGCAAGGTCAGGGCGATGGACGATTTCATGCAGCGGCAACAGGGACAGGCACCACAGCCGGGCTGGGTGCTCTGGAATAACTGGCGATGGCAGCGCCTTGGCGTGGCGCCAGCGGT
The DNA here is from genome assembly GCF_019218715.1 of Comamonas sp. CMM03. Classification (NCBI taxonomy): domain Bacteria; kingdom Pseudomonadati; phylum Pseudomonadota; class Betaproteobacteria; order Burkholderiales; family Comamonadaceae; genus Comamonas; species Comamonas sp. CMM03. The sequence continues at coordinate 547,440 of NZ_JAHUXB010000004.1, forward strand.
GGATTGGACGGGAAAACGCACCAGCCCGCGCGCCGGGCGCGCAAGACCGCTGCAGGTGGCTGGGCACCGCCGGTAAACGCTGCGTAAAGCGGCCGGCTGTGCGCAAGCGGGGGCACGTGAGCGGCAGGGGGAAGGGCGCCCGGGGAGTGGGGCGGCCCTGGAAGCGTGGCCGAGGGCCGCCACGGCGCCACGCGGCGCCGGAGTCAGGCAGTCAGGCGGCGCGCACGCGCACCGCGTTCTTGGGGCGGAAAGCCTTGCAGACGCTGTCCTGGGTCTCCAGGTAGGGGCCGCCAATCAGGTCGATGCAATAGGGCACGGCGGCAAAGATGCCATGCACCTTCTGCACGCCCTCGGCGTCCTTCAGGCCTTCCAGCGTCTCGGCGATCGCCTTGGGCTGGCCGGGCAGGTTGATGATCAGGCAGTTGCCGCGGACCACCGCCACCTGGCGCGAGAGAATGGCCGTGGGCACAAAGGCCAGGCTGATTTGGCGCATCTGCTCGCCAAAGCCGGGCATTTCTTTGTCGGCCACGGCCAGCGTGGCTTCGGGCGTCACATCGCGCAGCGCCGGGCCGGTGCCGCCGGTGGTCAGCACCAGGCTGCAGCCGGCATCCACCAGTTCCACCAGGGTCTGGCTGATGGTGGCCTGCTCGTCGGGGATCAGGCGCGCGGCGAAGGTGATGGGGTTGTGCAGCGCACGGCCCAGCCAGTCCTGCAGTGCCGGCAGGCCTTTGTCCTCGTAGACCCCGCTGCTGGCGCGGTCGCTGATGGAGACAATGCCGATCTTCACCGGATCGGCGGCAGGCGCCTGGCGCACCTCCTCATTCATCGGTATCGTCCTCGGCGTCACCGCCTTCGGCAGCTTCACCACCGGTGATGTGGAAGCGCACCAGCTGGAACAGTTCGCGGTAGGCGCGGCCCTTGGTAGCGGGCGGGGGCGTCAGGCCCTTGGCTTCGGCCTCGGCGGCCTTGGCCTTGGCGGCGGCATCGTCCTTGCGGGCCTGGCGCATCAGCGCGCGCAGCTGCTGGGTGTCGGTGGCCGGGAACTGGTCCATCCACACGCCCAGGTGGTCGTCGCTTTCGATCAGGCGGTCGCGCCAGTGCTCGGCAATCTGCGTCTGCTGCTTGCCGATGCTGGCGCCGTTGCGTTGTTCATTGAGCGCGTCCTTGATGGCAGCGATCTGCTGCTCGTCGAGCTTGCGCATCTGCTTGCCGATGAACTGCATCTGGCGGCGCTTGCCTTCGAAGTTGGTGATGCGCAGCGCTTCGGCCAGTGCTTCGACCAGCTTGTCGGGCAGTTGCAGGCGCTCCAGCAGGCCGCGGCGCAGCGTGAGCAGCTCCTTGCCCAGGTCCTGGAGGGCATCGCTTTCGCGCTTGAGGTCGGTCTTGGTGGAATCCCAAGTGCCTTTGAGTTCGGCCTTCAGTTCAAGGTCGAGTTCGCTGCCTTCGGCGACGAACTTGCCTCGTACGAAGTAGCCCTTGGTGGGTTTGCGTGACATGGTGAGGGGGCAATTGTCTTGGCGGCGCAGGGAGCGCCGTAGTGGCAAGTATCATAGCTGCCGCTATGAAAAAACCCCGTCCCAGCTCCACAAGCACCAGCAGCGTGCAGGCCGATTCCGGATTCAGCTACCGCCGCGACTTTTTTGAGGGCCTGGTCGACCAGGCGCTGGCACATGCCAAAAAGCTGGGAGCCACCGATGCCGGCGCCGATGCCTCCGAGGGCTGCGGCCTGAGCGTGAGCGTGCGCAAGGGCGAGCTGGAGACGGTGGAACGCAACCGCGACAAGTCGCTGGGCGTGACGGTCTATGTGGGCCAGCGCCGCGGCAACGCCAGCACCTCCGACTTCTCGGAAGAAGCCGTCAAGCGCACGGTGCAGGCCGCCTATGACATCGCCCGCTTCACGGCCGAAGACCCGACCGCCGGTCTGCCCGACGCCGAAGACATTGCCCTGCCCGGCACCCACCGCGATCTGGACCTGTTCTTCCCCTGGGACGTGAGCAGCGAAGAAGCCGCACGCATCGCCCTGGAATGCGAAGCGGCCGCCCTGGGCACGCACAAGCGCATCACCAACAGCGAAGGCGCCAGCGTCTCGGCCCAGCAAAGCCATTTCTTCAGTGCCCACACCCGGGGCTTCAGCGGCGGCTATGCCAGCTCGCGCCACAGCCTGTCGGTGGCGCCGATTGCCTCGCTGCCCGGCCGGAACGGCGAGATGCAGCGCGATTACTGGTACAGCTCCATGCGCGATGCCAAGGAACTGGCATCGCCCGAGGCCGTGGGCCGCTATGCCGCCCAGCGCGCCCTGAGCCGCCTGGGCAGCCGCAAGATCCCCACTACCGAATGCCCGGTGCTGTTCGAGTCCACGCTGGCATCCGGCCTGCTGGGCGGTTTTGTGCAGGCCATCAGCGGCGGCACGCTCTACCGCAAGAGCAGCTTCTTGCTGGATTCCCTGGGCAAGAAGGTTTTTCCCAAGCACATCGACATCGCGGAAGACCCCTTCATCCTGCGCGGCAAGGGCAGCTCGCCCTATGACGACGAAGGTGTGAAGGTGCAGGCGCGCAAGGTGGTGGACGCCGGCCGGGTGGAAGGCTATTTCCTGTCCAGCTACTCGGCACGCAAGCTGGGCATGAAGACCACCGGCAATGCGGGCGGATCGCACAACCTGAGCCTGACCTCGCGCCTGACCCGCGCGGGCGACGACCTGGACGCCATGCTGAAGAAGCTGGGCACCGGCCTGTTCGTGATCGAGCTGATGGGCCAGGGCGTGAACTACGTGACCGGCGACTATTCGCGCGGCGCCAGCGGCTTCTGGGTGGAAAACGGCCAGATCGCCTTCCCGGTGCAGGAGATCACCATCGCCGGCAACCTGAAGGACATGTACCAGGGCATCGAAGCCGTGGGCGCCGATGCCTACAACTACGGTGCCAAGACCGTGGGCTCCATCCTGATCAACCGCATGAAGGTGGCCGGCAGCTGAGCGCTGCACAGGGCCGTCTCCGTGAAAGCAGCCTGCGGGCTGCTTTTTTCATCGTGGCCCGCACATGCCTGGCGAGCGCGCAGGGGGCCTGGCCGGGGTTTGCACACAGCCCGGCGGACCCGCCATGGCCACGCGGCACCGTGGCATCCAATTTGCTGCATGCCATCTGGCCTGCACGGCGGGCGCAGTCGGGCGATACTGAACGGCTGCTTTCCATTCACGCATAACAACAAAGCTTCATGACTTCTGCCTCCCCTTCTGCCACCGCGGGCATGTCCCGCGCCGACTGGCTCAGCGCTCTCATCGTCATCGTGGTCTGGGGGCTGAACTTTGTGGTGATGAAGTGGGGCCTGGCCACGCTCTCGCCCTTGCTGCTGTGCGCGCTGCGCTTTGTCGCGGCATCGCTGCCGTTTCTGCTGTTCGTGCGCCCGCCGCGCAATCTGTCCTGGGGGCTGCTGGCCGCCTACGGCCTGGTGCAAGGGGTGGGGCAGTTCGGCCTGCTGTTCACCGGCATGAAGCTGGGCATGCCGGCCGGCATGGCCTCTGTGGTGCTGCAGACCCAGGCCTTCATCACCATGCTGATGGCCGCTGCGCTGCTGGGCGAAAAGCCGCAGCGCTGGCAGTGGATCGGCCTGACGGTGGCCATTGCCGGCCTGGTGCTGATTGGCGCGGCCCATGGCGACGGAGCCAGCCAGATGACGCTGCTGGGTTTTCTCTTCACCGTGGGGGCTGCTGCCATGTGGGCCAGCTCCAATCTGCTCACGCGCATGGCCGCCAAGCAGGGGCCGTATGAGCCGGTGTCCTTCATCGTCTGGACCAGCCTGTTTCCCATTGTTCCGCTGCTGCTGCTGTCGCTGTGGCTGGACGGCGCCGACCAGGTGGCGCAGCAGCTGCAGGCCATCGGTGTGCGGGAGCTGGGGGTGATCGCCTACCTGGCCTTCCTTTCCACACTGCTGGGCTATGGCCTGTGGACGCGCCTGCTGCAGCGCTATGCCGCCAGCACCGTGGCGCCGCTGTCCCTGCTGGTGCCGGTGATCGGCCTGCTGTCGGCCATGCTGCTGCTGGGGGAGTTCCCCACGGCCTTGCAGTGGCTGGGGACCGCCGGGGTGCTGCTGGGCATGGTGGTCAACCAGTTCGGCGGGAAATGGCTGCGGCGCTGAGCGCGCCGGGCGGCACAGGCCGCCTCCGGCCTGGGGTCGCGGCAAGAGCGGCCGCATCGTCAGTAAGCTGACACGCAACTGATAACCCTGTGGCTTGGGGCCATGGGGTGCAGCACTCCTGGCATGGGGGTCGGCTTGGTGGCTCCTGCTGTGGTGGGCGGTTACTTTTCACAGATGGACAGGCGGCTGCGGCCTGTCCATGTGGCGGACGCCGTGCCGGTCGTCTGCAGGCGGCAGCAGGGCGGCGCCGGTGCGCGAAATACACCAGATATATAGTTTGTAAATATCGCGTTCGTCCTTATTATTATTGCGATCAATATAAAAAGTCACCGGTCCACGCAGAGGAGGGCTGCCGACCGTTGCCTCGCCACCGATTCGTCGGATGAAGCAAAAGGAATCAGCATGCAAGAGGGAGCTGCGCACGGCGCACTGTCGCAGGCGCTGCAACTGGCACAGTTGCAGGCCCTGGACCGGGTGATGGCCATAGCCGCGTTCGAGGTCGATGGCACCTTGTGCCATGCCAATGCCAATTACCTGAAACTGATGGGGCTCTCAGCGGCACAGGCCCGGGGGCGCCGCCACAGCAGCTTTTGCACGCCCGCCCTGCTGGGCAGCGACAAGTACGAGACCATCTGGTCCAGTCTGTGCGCGGGCCATGCCTATTCGGGCATAGTGGAACGCCTGCGCAGCGACGGCAGCAGCTGCTGGCTGGAAGCCACCTATTCGCCGGTGCTGGATGCCCAGGGCCGGGTGCTGCAGATCCTGAAGGTCGCCACCGACATCACGGCGCGCCATGCCCGCGAGCAGGCGCAGCAGGAGCACTTGCGCCGCCTGTCGCTGGTGGCGGACGCCTCCGACACGGCGGTGCTCATCAGCGACGGGGCTTCCTGCATCCTCCACGTCAACGGCGGCTTTACCCGTATGTTCGGCTGGACCACCGAAGAAGTGGCCGGGCGCACACCGATCGCCCTGCTGGCGCCCCAGATGTCGGAAGAATTCGTCAACATCTACCGCACCGAGCTGCGTGCCGGCCGGCCGGTGGGGCGCGAAGAGATCGTGGTTGGCAAGAACGGCCAGCGCTACTGGGCCAAGGTCATCAGCAATCCGATTCTGGATGCCGACGGGCAGTGGCGCTACACGGTGTCCATGCTCACCGACATCACCCGCTCCAAGATGCACGAAGCGCTGCAGCACCGGGTGCTCGAAGCCATGGCCCGCGAGCGGCCGCTGGCCGAGGTGCTGGAAATGGTCTGCCAGGAGGTGGAGCGCATCGCCCCGGAAGTGACGGCGTCCATTCTGGAAGTGGATGCGCAGGGCCTGATGCACCCGCTGGCGGGCCTAAGCCTGCCAGCGTCGTATTCGCAGCAGCTCGACGGCGTGGCCATCGGTCCCCAGGTGGGCTCCTGCGGCACGGCAGCATGGCGCAATGCGCCGGTGCTGGTGGACGACATCGCGCAGGATCCGCTGTGGAGCAACTACAAGCACCTGATCCTGCCGCTGGGCTACCACGCCTGCTGGTCCACCCCGATCCGCAACAGCCAGGGCCATCCCATCGGCACCTTTGCCTTCTACTACCGTGAACCCCGCACCGATGCCTCGTCGGCCTTTCACCAGCAGCTGGTGGATGCCTGCTCGCAACTGTGCGCGCTGGCGCTCGAGCGGGAACATGCCCGCGCACGCATCCGCCAGCTGGCGTTCTATGATGGCTTGACGGGCCTGCCCAACCGCAGCCTGCTGCAGGCCAAGGCCGACCAGGCCATTGCCTCGGCCGCACGCAACGACGAACAGCTGGCCGTGCTGTTCATCGATCTGGACCGCTTCAAGCAGGTCAATGACTCCCTGGGCCACCCGGCCGGCGATGAGCTGCTGCGCAATGTCGCCAGCCGCGTGCAGCAGGTGCTGCGCGGCTCCGACATTGCCGGGCGCCTGTCGGGTGACGAGTTTGTGGCGGTGCTGCCGCAGTGTGACGCCGAGCATGTCGCCAACACCATCGAGCGGCTGCAGGAGCTGCTGGCCGCACCGCTGACCATTGCCGAGACCTCGCTGGCCGTGTCCGCCAGCATCGGCATCGCCATGTTCCCGGCCGACGGACGCGATATGGAAACGCTGGTACACCGCGCCGACATGGCCATGTACCAGGCCAAGAGCCAGGGCCGCGGCCGCTTCAGCTTCTTCAGCAGCGAGATGAACCGCCTGGCCCAGGAGCGGCTGGCATTGGAGACCGCACTGCGCAAGGCGCTTCAGGAAGGCGGGCTGCGCCTGCACTACCAGCCGCAAATTGATATGGCCAGCGGCCAGCTCTACGGCGTGGAAGCCCTGGCCCGCTGGACCCATGCGGAGCTGGGCGAGGTGTCGCCGGCCCGTTTCATTCCGCTGGCGGAGGAGTGCGGTCTGATCGCGGATCTGGGCCGCTGGGCACTGGGCGAGGCCTGCCGCCAGCTGGCGCAGTGGCGCACCCAGGGGCTGGCGGTGCCGGCGGTGTCGGTCAACCTCTCGCCGTCGAGCTTCCACAACCTGGACCTGCCGCGCATGATTGCCGACACGCTGGACCGCAATGCGCTGGCCCCCCAGGATCTGACGCTGGAGCTGACCGAAAGCATTCTGCTGGACACCAACCCCAGCACCATGAAGACCATCGACGAGGTGCATGCGCACGGCGTGCGCCTGTCCATGGACGACTTCGGCACCGGCTATTCCAGCCTCAGCTATCTGCGCCGCCTGCCGGTCAGCGAGCTGAAGCTCGACCGCAGCTTTGTGGCGGACCTGGAGCACGACGAAGCTGCCCGCGCACTGAGCAGCGCCATCCTGGGTATCGGCAAAAGCCTGCACCTGACCGTGGTGGCCGAAGGGGTGGAAACCGCCACCCAGAACGTGATGCTGCGTGAACAAGGCTACCCGGTGGCCCAGGGCTTTCTGTTTTCGCGTCCGCTGTCGCCCCAGGACCTGGAGCAGTGGCTGATACGGCGCCAGGCGGAAGCGCCGGCCTTGGCGCCCGTGGCGCAGCTCTGAGCCGCTGCTGCCCGGGCTCTGAGGCCGCCGGTGAAGGGGCCTCAGCCGGGGCATTTCTGCCGCATGGCCATCCCGCGGAAGCGGCCGAAATGGCATGGGATGTGCGTTAGCATCGCTGACCCCGCCGCGCTTGCCGTGGCATTCGGAATGCACGTACAAGGAACTGCCAATGGCCGCAGACGGCAATACCAGCCAACTGGTGGGAATCGTGACTTTGCTGGGGGCCGCCGTCGTCGGTGTGCCGCTGTTCAAGCGCCTGGGGCTGGGCGCCGTGCTGGGCTATCTGGCGGCCGGTCTGGTGATCGGCCCATTCGGCATGGGCCTGCTGACCGATGCGCAGACCATCATCCATGTGGCTGAGCTCGGGGTGGTGATGTTCCTCTTCGTCATCGGGCTGGAGATGAAACCCTCCCATCTGTGGGGCCTGCGCGGGCAGATCTTCGGCCTGGGCAGCATGCAGGTGGTGCTGTCGGCCCTGCTGCTGACCGGGGTGGGGGTGTCGTTTGGCTTCCCGTGGCAGGTGGCCTTCGTCAGCGGCGCGGGCTTTGTGCTGACGTCCACCGCCATCGTGATGCAGGTGCTGGCCGAACGGGGCGATCTGCATGCGCCACAGGGCCAGCGCATCGTGTCCATTCTGCTGTTTGAGGATCTGTTGATCGTGCCGCTGCTGGCGGTGGTGGCCTTTCTGGCGCCGGCCGATGCGGCCGCCGCCAGTGCATCGGCCTCGCCGCTGTGGCAGCGCATCGGCGTTGCCGTGCTGTCGCTGGGCGCGCTGGTGGCCGCCGGCCGCTGGCTGCTGAATCCCATGTTCCAGGTGCTGGCCCGGGCCAAGGCACGCGAGGTGATGACCGCCGCCGCGCTGCTGGTGGTGCTGGGGGCGGCGCTGCTGATGGAGTGGGGCGGTCTGTCGATGGCGTTGGGGGCCTTTGTGGCCGGCGTGCTGCTGTCGGAATCCAGCTTCCGCCACCAGCTCGAGGCCGATATCGAGCCCTTCCGCGGCCTGCTGCTGGGCCTGTTCTTCCTGGGGGTGGGCATGGCCCTGAACCTGGAGGTGGTGGGGCGCAACTGGCCACTGATCGTGGCCGGGGTGCTGGCACTGATGGTAGGCAAGGCGCTGTGCATCTATCTGGTGGCGCGCTTTGCCAAAAGCCCGCATGCCGAGGCCATGGACCGCGCCATCCTGATGGCGCAGGGTGGCGAGTTCGCGTTCGTGCTGTTCACCGAAGCGCTGAAGCTGCGCGTCATGGACGCCGAGGTGAACGCCAATATGACAGCCATCGTGGTGCTGTCAATGGCCCTCACGCCCCTGGTGGTGGTGCTGTACAAGCGCTGGGCGCGGGCCGATGCGCTGTCGCTGGACGGCGTGGAAGCGCCGCAGGACCTGCAGGGCAACGTGCTGATCATCGGCTTTGGCCGCGTGGGGCAGATCGCCAGCCAGGGCCCGCTGGCCAAGGGGGTGCAGCTGTCCATCATCGACAACGACCCGGACACCATCCGCGCGGCGGCGCTGTATGGCTTCAAGGTCTATTACGGCGACGGTGCACGGCCGGACATCCTGCATGCGGCAGGGGCCAAGCACGCCCAGGCCATCGTCGTCTGCGTGGACGACAAGGCCGCGGCCACCCGCATCGTGGAGAACGTGCGGCGCGAATGCCCGCATGTGCAAATGGTGGTGCGGGCCTTCGACCGGGAACATGCGCTGGAGCTGGTGCGCCAGGATGCCGACCATGTGGTGCGCGAGACCTTTGAATCCGCCATGGTGATGGCCCGCCAGACGCTGAAGGTGATCGGCGTGGACGACGGTGAGGCCGACCTGCTGCTGGAACAGGTGCGCAGCCGCGATGCCGAACGCTTTGCGCTGGAAACCGCCGGAGGCATGTTTGCCGGCCGGGCCCTGGTGCTGGGCAATATCGAGCACATTGCCCCGCCGCGCCACGACGACGAGGCACGCAAGCAAGGCTGACGTGGGGCCGTCCGGGCTGTCAGGACTGTGTGTGGCCTTGCGTCAAGGGCTACGGGCTCTGGGGGGGAATGCGGGTGCGCCCGCCGCTCCGCAGTCCGGTGCGGGCGGGACTAGGCTTTGCCCCAGACCAGGGGCTGGGGGGCGGGTGCCAGGGCTTGCCCGTCCAGCTTGCCCAGTGCCGCTCCTTCCAGCCGGGTCACGCCCAGCGCGGCCAGCGTGGCGGGGTCCACCGCATCCAGCGGCCCCATCTGTGGCCCCTGGAAATGCGCACAGAAGGCCACGGCGTCGGCCTTTTTCACAAAGTACGCCCACACGGCCTCCAGGCGCAGGTGGCCGTGAAAAGCCTGCTCCAGCACCACGCTGTAGGGCGAGGCGTCGAACGGCACATAGTGGATGCGCTGGCGCAGCGCCCAGGAGGTGGGGCGTGCGGCCCGCTCGGCCAGCTTGAGCAGGCGCGGGCGGTCCTCCTGCACGCCCACGTAGAACAGCACGTCGCGGGCATTCACTTCCACCTCGCCGGCCTCGCTGGCGAAGCGGGCCTGGGTGCCGCTGTCCGCGCTCCAGCCGAGAAAGCGGCTCAGGCGCGTGGGCATGCCTTCCTTGCCCAGCAGGTACATGCGGTAGCGGTCGGTGACGGAGCTGAAGTCGTCCAGCTCGCGCGGTGCGTGCAGCTGAAAGAACCCCCCACCATGGGGCATCACGCGGCGATAGTCGCTGAAAAAGGCCGACGCGTTGAAGCTGGGGTTCTGCTGCGCAATGTGGCGGGTGAGCATGGCATGCAGGCTGTCGGTGACCACCTTGCACAGCGCCGCCACCGCGGGCTGATGCAGCACTTGCACGGCGGCTTCACCGTCCTCGTGGCAGTGCACTGCGAGGATGGGGGTGCCGTCCAAGGTGAGCAGGTGCCCGGTGGTGCGCCAGTGGCGCTTGGATTCTTCCTTGAACCGGTCTGCGGCCAGGCCAAAGCTGTAGACCTCATGCAACAGCAGCCGGTCTGCGTAGTGGGTCTGCAGTTGCTTCAGGATGTGCAGCGCAGCCGGGTCGCGCGGTGCGACGCGGATGGCCCCGCCGCTGAGCTGGCCCAGGGCCGCAAAGAAAATCTTGCGTGCCGTGCTGTCCCCCAGCGCAGGGGTGCAGGGCGACGCCTCCAGAAAGGAGTGCAACAGCTGGTCTGTGTCCATACCGGCTCCAGAAAAGGAAAAAGCAGGAAGCCGTCGCTGTGCACGCGGCCACCTGCTTTCTAGAGCCGGAGCGGCCGGAACGCAAAGGTTCCGGTCTGAAAGGCCGGGAAAACCGTTCCAAAGGCAGGACCGGCGATGCCGATGGACGGCCGCGCTGACCGCCGCCGCCCCTTTGTCAGCGCATCAGCCCTGGGCAATCTGCGCTGCAATGGCCTCGCCCACCTGCGTGGTGTTGGCGCTGCCGCCCAGGTCGGGTGTCTTGGGGCCGGTCTTGATGACGGTTTCGATGGCCGCCACGATGGCATCGTGGGCGGCGCGCCAGTTGCCCTCGCTGTGGCCCAGGAAATCTAGCATTAGCGCGCCGGACCAGACCATGGCGATCGGGTTGGCGATATTCTGGCCATAGATGTCGGGGGCCGAACCGTGTACGGGCTCGAACAGCGACGGGAAGCTGCGCTCCGGGTTCAGGTTGGCCGACGGAGCCAGGCCGATGGTGCCGGTGGTAGCCGGGCCCAGGTCGGAGAGGATGTCGCCGAACAGATTGGTGGCCGCTACCACATCGAAGCGGCCCGGCTGCAGCACAAAGCGCGCGGTCAGGATGTCGATGTGCTGCTTGTCCAGCGTGACTTCGGGGTAGGCCTGGTGCATGGCGTCGGCCTGCCTGTCCCACCACGGCATGCTGATGGCAATGCCATTGCTCTTGGTGGCCAGGGTCACATGCTTTTTGCTGCGGCTCTGCGCCAGATCGAACGCGTATTTCAGCAGGCGCTGGGCGCCGTGCTTGCTGTAGACCGATTCCTGGATGCAGATCTCGCGGTCCGTGCCTTCGAACATGATGCCGCCCAGCGCGGTGTACTCGCCCTCGGTGTTCTCGCGCACCACGTAGTAGTCGATATCACCGGGCTTGCGGCCGGCCAGCGGGCAGGGCACGCCTTCGAACAGGCGCACCGGGCGCAGATTGATGTACTGGTCGAACTCGCGGCGGAACTTGAGCAGCGAACCCCACAGGGAGACATGGTCGGGCACGGTGGCCGGCCAGCCCACGGCGCCGAAGAAGATGGCGTCCATGCCGCTGAGCTGGGCCTTCCAGTCGTCCGGCATCATCGTGCCGTGGGCCGCGTAGTAATCGCAGTGTGCCCAGTCGAAGTGGTGGAATTCCAGCGGCAGCTGGAATTTCTCGGCCGCGGCTTCCAGCGCGCGCAGGCCTTCGGGCATGACTTCCTTGCCGATGCCGTCGCCGGCGATGACGGCAATTTTCTTGGGGGGGATGCTCATGGTCGTGCTTTCCATCAAAGTGCGTGGGCCTGATTCTGACCCATGATGTAATGAAGCCAATCCTTTGTTTGTGCTTTGATTATTTACATATCGTGTTTAAAAACCTGCTGCCTGAAGACCTGCGCGTGTTCCTGGTCGTGGTGCGCCGCGCCAGCTTTGTGGCGGCCGCGCAGGAGCTGGGGGCCTCGCCGGCCTATGTGAGCAAGCGCATCCGCCTGCTGGAGCAAGAACTGGCCGTCAGGCTGTTGCACCGTACCACCCGCCGCGTGGCGGTGACGGAGGAAGGTGAGCGCGTCTTCCAATGGGCACAGCGCATCCTGGATGACATCGACCATCTGGTGCAGGATGTGAGCACCACCCGCGCCGAAGTGCGTGGTCTGCTGCGCGTGAGCAGCAGCTTTGGCTTCGGCCGCAATGTGATTGCGCCGGCCTGCTCCAGGCTGATCGCGCAGCACCCCGGCCTGCAGGTGCGGCTGGAAGTCTTGGACCGCATTGTCGACGTGGCGGCCGAAGGGTTCGATCTGGATGTGCGGGTGGGCGACGAGATTGCCCCCCATCTGCTGGCCAGGCGGCTGGCGGCCAACCACCGCGTGCTCTGCGCAGCACCCGCCTATCTGCAGCGGCGCGGGGCACTGCGCAGCATCGATGAGCTGCCGGCCCACGACTGCCTCGTCATCAAGGAGCGCGACCACCCGTTTGGCGTGTGGAAGCTGCGCGCCGGTGCCGAGGAGCGCACGCTGAAGGTGACCGGCCCGCTGTCCACCAACAACGGGGAGATGGCCGTGCAATGGGCCGTGGATGGCCACGGCATCATCCTGCGCTCCATCTGGGATGTGCAGCCCATGCTGGACGACGGTCGTCTGGTGCCGGTGCTGGCCGGCTGGACCCAGGAGGCCAATGTCTGGGCGGTCTATCCCAGCCGCCTGAGCCGCTCGGCCAAGGTGCGCGTGGCGGTGGAGTTCCTGCAGCGCTACCTGGTGGAGGAGGCGGGCCTGCAGGGGCCTGGCGCGTGAAGCCCGCAGCGGATGAGCAGCTGGCTGTAGCTGTGCTGCAGGCATAAAAAAAGCGCCCGCAGGCGCTTTTTTCCATGGCTCTCCAAGAGTCCGGCGCTTACTTGCTCAGCGCAGCCTTCACGGCGGCCGACACCAGTCCCATATCGGCCTTGCCTGCCAGCTGGGACTTCACGGCGCCCATGACCTTGCCCATGTCGCCGGGGCCGGTGGCACCGACTGCGGCCACGATCGCGGCCACGGCGGCGGTGATTTCGGCCTCGCCCATGCGTTCGGGCAGGTAGACCTTCAGCACTTCCACTTCGGCCTTTTCGACATCGGCCAGATCCTGGCGGTTGGCGCTTTCGAAGGCGGCGATGGAATCCTTGCGCTGCTTGATCAGCTTGTCGACGATGGCGATGATGGCTGCATCATCGAGCTCCACGCGCTCGTCCACTTCCTTTTGCTTCATCGCGGCCTGCAGCAGGCGGATGGTGCCCAGGCGTGCGCTGTCCTTGGCACGCATGGCGGTTTTCATATCTTCGGTAATCTGGGCCTTCAAGCTCATCGCTCTCTCCTGGGTGCGGGCGGATGGGGCGTGACACTGGTCACGGCGTTGCAGTGCCTTGCCTCGGTGTGGCGCTCCATCTGCGGGGAGGTCACTGCGCCGCAATCTGTGTTCGCAGTGGCCAGAAAACAAAAAACCCGCGCTTGGCGTCCCTAGCGCGGGTTGCGGCTTTTAAGGGCCGACGAATCCTAGAGGCTGATTAGTACAGCTTCTTGGGCAGCTGCATGCTGCGCACGCGCTTGTAGTGGCGCTTGACGGCGGCAGCCTTCTTGCGCTTACGTTCAGCGGTGGGCTTTTCGTAGAATTCACGAGCGCGCAGGTCGGTCAGCAGGCCCAGCTTTTCGATGGTGCGCTTGAAGCGGCGCAGAGCAACTTCATAGGGTTCGTTTTCTTTGACGCGGATGGTAGTCATTCAATTTCCAGATATATCTGTGCTGCCAGCGGGTTCTCGGGAAGATCGGGCCTAAGAGCCATGTACAGCGGTTGTCCCCGTCTCTATGAACTAGTATGGCGGACGGGGTTGCCAGCAAAGTCGAGCATTATAGCCGCATCCTTGGCGCATGCAAGCCGCCCGGCCGCAGCCAGCGCATTTCGCCCTGTCTCCGCTGCGCGCAGGGGGGCCTGCGGATTCCTCTGGAAGGCGCTGATGCGGCGGGCGGCCCCGGCAGGAACCGGCCCGCAGCGCCGCCTGCCGATTCCTGTCGTTCTCAGTGGCTTCCAGTCGCTGCCCATCGTTTCCTGTCGTGTCCCGCCTCCAGCCTGGGCTTCGCTGCGCTCGCTGTCGCCTGGGGGCCACCGCCGCCACGCATGCCGGTGCAATTGGGTGCGGAATTTGCTAGAGCCTCCAGGCTTTGTCAGATTCACCACAGGGCGGCCGCTGCCAGCGCAGGACGGGCCGCCGCGGAGGCGCCATGTCGTTGATGTACCGGGTTTCGAGTTGGTTGGGACGCCTGAGTGTGGGTCGCAAGTTGATGCTGATTTACCTGCTGGACCTGTCCGCGGTGATTTATGTCTCCAGCATCCTGATCCACGAGAAATACCTGTCCATCGATTTCACGCGCAAGGAAATCGTCGGCACCACCTACGCCGCCGTGGTGCGCGACGGCCTGCTGGGCCGCTTTCTGCCGGCCGACCAGCAACCCCTGCCCGTCGCGCAGGCCCTGGAGCGGCTGGCCCAGGTGCGCCAGGCGCATGACGCGCAGTTGCAGACCACCCAGGCCAGCCAGGAGTTTGCCGACACCTTGCAGGCCCTGGCCCCGCTGTCGCCCCAGGAAGGGGCGGCGCTCTCGCGCCTGCGCAACCAGCTGCTGCGCGACGGGCGCGAGCTGCTCACCACGGTCAGCAACCAGTCCAACCTGATCCTCGACCCCGACCTGGACAGCTACTACGTGATGTCGCTGGTGGCACTGCGCTACCCGGTGCTGCTGCAGACCGTCTACGACACCATGGGCTTTCTGGCCGCCAGCCCGCTGGCGCGCAACCCGCAGTGGTCGTCGGACCTGCTGACCCTGGCCGGGCGGCTGGATGCGGTGGCGCAAGGCATAGAGTCGGACTTCAACCAGGCTTTTCTGGCCGGTTCCCCGCAGATGCGCGAAGCCCTGACCGGGCCGCGCCAGCAGCTCAAAGCCACGCTGGACGACTTCCAGCGGCAGATCCAGGACATGGCCAACGGCGATGCCACGGGCACGCTGGCCCAGCTCAGCACCCATGAGGCTGCGGTGCTGGGGGCGCTGACCGGCGCCTGGAATGTCGGCATCACCGAGCTGGAACGCCTGCTCCACCAGCGGGTGGACAGCCTGTTTGCGCGCATGTGGCTGCACCTGGGTACGGCCCTGGTGCTGCTGGGCTGCATCCTGAGCCTGGTGACGCTGGTGGCGCGCCAGATTGCCCGGCCGCTGCAGCAACTGGCCGGTGTGGCCGACAAGGTGCGCACCAGCGGTGACCACACCCTGCGTGCGCACTGGAACAGCCGCGACGAGATCGGCCGCCTGGTCACCGCCTTCAACGGCATGCTGGCCCAGCTGGACCACGAACGCCTGCTGCAGCAGGAGCTGGCGGCCAGCGCCCGCGCCGCCCAGGCGCAGCGCGAACTGGTGGAGGCTTTCCCGATCCCGATGGTCGTGACCTCGATTCCGGAGCACCAGGTGCTGCACGCCAATGCCCCGGCGCAGCCCTGGCTCAACGGCCGGCGGCTGGACCCCTGGGCCGTGGGCCTGGAGGCCGGCGTACGGGCACGCTTCTTCCAGCGGCTGGCGGACCAGGGTGTGGTGGACGAATTCGAGGTGCGCTGGAAAGGCGGCGCCGAACCCTCGTGGGCGGTGCTGTCGGCACGGCGCCTGCAGTTCCAGGGGCAGGATGCGGTGCTGACGGCGTTCACGCCCATCAATGTGCTCAAGGTGATGGAGCAGCGCCTGGAGCTGTGGGCCAAGGTGTTCGAAGCCTCTTCGGAGGGCATCATCATCATGAACGCCGAGCAACACATCATCAGCGTGAACAAGGCGTTCTGCCGCAGCACCCAGTACGACTTCTACGAAGTCATCGGCGAGAGCCTGGACCTGCTGCTGGAAGAACGGGAAGGCGAGCCGCTGTCGGCACAGATTTCGCGCACCATGGTGGAGAAGGAATCCTGGCAGGGCGAGGTGCGCTTTCGGCGCAGAAACGGCGAAACCTATCCCGCCTGGCTCATGGTCTCGGCAGTGCGGCCGGTCAAGGGCGAGGCGGTGCTCAACCACATCGGCATTGCGATCGACATCACCGACCGCAAGCTCAATGAAGAGCGCATCCAGTTCCTGGCCCACCACGATGTGCTGACCGAGCTGCCCAACCGCTCGCTGTGCGTGCTGCGGTTGCAGGCGGCGCTGGCCCAGGCACAGCTGACGGGCGAGAAGGTGGCCGTGCTGTTCATCGACCTGGACCGTTTCAAGACCATCAACGACACCCTGGGCCACCACATCGGGGACGGCCTGCTGCGCTCGGTGGCCGGGCGGCTGCAGCAGTCGGTGCGCAGCTGCGACACGGTCAGCCGGCTGGGCGGGGACGAGTTCGTGGTGGTGATGCGCGGCGTGACCGGGCGCGCCGATGTGCAGAACATGGTGGAGCAGCGCCTGATCCGCCTGATCCGCCAGAGCCATTCCGTGGAAGGGCACGAGTTGAATGTGTCCTGCAGCGTGGGCATTGCGGTCTACCCCGAGGACGGCGCCGACATCGAGGAGCTGATGCGCCGCGCCGATGCCGCCATGTACGAGGCCAAGACCACTGGCCGTGACATGGCCTGCTTCTATTCGATGGAAACCGACCTGCGGGGCCAGGCGCGCCAGACCATGGAGCAGCAGCTGCGCCGCGCCATCGAGCGGGGCGAGCTGAGCGTGCACTACCAGCCCCGGGTGGGGGCGCGCAGCGCCCAGCTGCTGGGGGTGGAGGCGCTGCTGCGCTGGAACAGCGCGCTGCTGGGATCCGTGCCGCCCAGCGAATTCATTCCCATCGCCGAAGAAACCGGGCTGATCCGCAGCCTGGGTGCCTGGGTGCTGGAGCAGGCCTGTGCGCAATGGATGCGCTGGCAGGACAGCACGGTGGCGGGCGGTGCGCTGATGGGCGTGGGGCTGTCGGTCAATCTGTCGGCCGTGCAGCTGGCCGATCCCTCGCTGGCGGCCGACATCCGCGCGGTGCTGGAGCGCACGGGCATGCCGGAGCAGCACCTGGAGCTGGAGATCACCGAATCCCAGCTGATGGAAAGCGCCCCCAGCGTCGCCGACCAGGTGGTGGCGCTCAAGCTGCTGGGCGTGCAGCTGTCCATCGATGACTTCGGCACCGGCTACTCCAGCCTGGCCTACCTCAAGCGCTTTGACATCGACCGGCTGAAGATCGACAAATCCTTTGTCCACGACATGCTGGACGATCCGGCCGATCTGGCCATCACGCGCGCCATCATCAGCCTGGGGCACTCGCTGGGCCTGAAGGTGGTGGCCGAAGGCGTGGAAAACCGTGCCACGGCCCAGATGCTCAGCGCACTGGCCTGCGAGGAATTGCAGGGCTTTTATTTCAGCCGGCCCTTGCCGGTGCCCGAGCTAGAGCGCTGGGCGCATGCCTACCTCGGGTCCGATCCGCTGTGGCGGCCCGGCACGGCGGGCGGGACCGTGGCCGGCGGGGCGGCGCTGGCGGAATAGGGTGCGAAATAAGCGGGGGCGCTGCGGCTGCAGCCGCCAGCGGGGTGGCGGGTGGCGGGTGGCGTCAGTCCGCTGCCATGCCGGCCGACAGCGCCATGGCCTCGGCACAGGCGGCTGCGCTGGCCCAGGCCCACTGGAAGTTGTAGCCGCCCAGCCAGCCGGTGATGTCCACCACCTCACCAATGGCGTACAGGTCGGGCTGGGCCTTGCACTCCATGGTCTGCTGCGACAGCGCCTTGGTGTCGATGCCGCCCAGCGTCACTTCGGCCTTTTTGTAGCCCTCGCTGCCGGTGGGCGTGATTTCCCAGCGGGTGATCTGGTCGGCCAGCTTGGCCAGGGCCTTGTCGCTGGCCTCGTTGATGGGGCGCTGCAGCTCGGGGTGCTGGGCCACCCAGGCCTCGGCTAGGCGCGTGGGCATGTGCTGGGCCAGCTCGTTCACCACCAGCTTGCGCGACTGCAGCTTGGCACTGGCCAGCAGCTGCGCCACGTCCACGCCGGGCAGCAGGTTGATGTGCAGCGGTGCACCGTCCTTCCAGTAGCTGCTGATCTGCAGCACTGCCGGGCCGGACAGGCCGCGGTGGGTGAACAGCAGGTCTTCCAGAAAGGCCATGCGGTCTTTCTTGCTGCCGGTGCTGATTTCCACGGGCAGGGCCAGACCGGCCAGCTGGGCA
Source organism: Comamonas sp. CMM03 (assembly GCF_019218715.1). Classification (NCBI taxonomy): domain Bacteria; kingdom Pseudomonadati; phylum Pseudomonadota; class Betaproteobacteria; order Burkholderiales; family Comamonadaceae; genus Comamonas; species Comamonas sp. CMM03. The sequence goes on from NZ_JAHUXB010000004.1 coordinate 565,390, forward strand.
TAGGGCTGCCAGGCCGCGCCGTCAAAGGTCAGCGGCACCAGGCCGGCACGGCGCTCGATGAGCGGCAGCTGAAACTGCTGGGCCAGGCGGTAGCCGAAATCGGTGGCGCCGATCTTGGGGATGGACAGGCCGCCGGTGGCCAGCACCAGCCTGGGCGCGCGCACCAGGCCGCGGTCCGTGTGGATCTGGTAGCTGCCCGTGCCCTCGGTGTCCGCCCCCGCATCTGCGGGCGCATGCACCACTTTCTCGACGCGGCAGGGCTGCCAGCGGGTCACGCCGCCGTCGGCGCACTCGGCCAGCAGCATGCGGATGATATCTTCGGCGCTGGTGGTGGCAAACAGCTGGCCCTTGTGCTTTTCCTCGTAGGGAATGCCGTGCCGCTCCATCAGGGCGATGAAGTCCTGCGGGGTGTAGCGCGACAGGGCCGAGCGGCAGAACTGCGGGTTCTGGCCCACATAGTGCTTGTGCGGCGCGCGCACATCCAGATCGCGGTTGGTGAAATTGCAGCGTCCGCCCCCGGAGATGCGGATCTTCTCTGCCACCTTCTCGGCATGATCGATCAGCAGCACCTTCAGCCCGCGCTGGCCGGCCTGGGCGGCGCAGAACAGCCCGGCCGCACCGGCCCCCAGGATCACGGCGTCAAAGTGCAGGGCGGAGGTGGTGTCGGAAGGCATGGCGCGGTGAAAGCAGGCAGGTCAGGGCCGCCGGTGGCGGCTGCTGGGGGGCAGGTGCGGCGCCAAGCACAGGCGCCGCTGCAAAGGCGGCAGTGTAGCCAAGCCCTGTGCAGGCGGTGGGTTGAGCACGCCATGCCCTGCCAAAACGGGTGGCGCTTTCTACAATCGCCGTCCATGAACCTGCCCGCACACCAACTCAGCATGACGGTGCTGATGTCCCCCGATATGGCCAACTTCTCCGGTAATGTGCATGGGGGCGCCATCCTCAAGCTGCTGGACCAGGTGGCCTATGCCTGTGCCAGCCGTTACGCGGGCCGCTATTGCGTGACGCTGAGCGTGGACCAGGTGATGTTTCTGCAGCCCATCCATGTGGGCGAGCTGGTGACCTTTCTGGCCAGTGTCAACTACACCGGCACCTCGTCGATGGAAATCGGCATCAAGGTGGTGGCCGAAGACATCCGCAGCCAGGTGGTGCGCCACGTGAACAGCTGCTTCTTCACCATGGTGTCGGTGGACGACGACAAAAAGCCCGCCCCCGTGCCCGCACTGCAGCTGGAAACTGAGGAGCAGACGCGCCGCTGGCAGGCCGCGCTGATCCGCAAGGACATGCGCAAGGAAGTGGCCCAGCGCTTTGCCCAGACGCGCAAGCCCAGCTGACGGGCTGCAGCGCATGTGACGCTCCGGTGGCAGTGGTGTGACCGCCGCGGTCACACCGGGCCGGCTTGTCACGCGACTGTCATGGCGGCTTTCCACAATGCCGGCATCCCACACGATGCCCGAGGAAAACATGCCATTTGCCCGCACCACGCCGTCTATTGCGATCGACAGCGAAGACCTGCCCACCAACCTGTCTGACAACCCGCATTTCCAGAGCGTGGTGGAACAGGCCGTTTCGCGCCGGGGCTTTTTGCGCAGCGGCACCGGTCTGTCGGCGGCCCTGTTCCTGGGCCTGGGCGGCGGCGTGGCCGGCCTGGCGGGCTGCGCCACGGGCGGCAGCCGCAGCGGTTCCCCGCTGATGGGCTTCACCGCCATCCCCATCAGCACGGACGACGCTGTGCACATCGCCCCCGGTTACACCGCCACGGTGCTGGCACCCTGGGGCACGCCGCTGCTGGACGGTGCGCCCGCCTTCAAGGGCGACGGCAGCGAAGATGCCGCGGCCCAGGCGCTGCAGCTGGGCGACAACCACGACGGCATGCATTTCTTTGCCATCGACGGCAAGAACGACGAAGGCCTGCTGGTACTCAACCACGAGTACTGCACCGTGGACGACAAGAAGAAGCACTATGTCTGGCTGTTCGGCGCCCAGGGCGAAGCCGTGGCCCGCAAGTGGGGCCGCGACCATGTGCACAAGGCCATGAATGCGCATGGCGTCTCGGTGGTGCACATCCAGCGCAATGCCCAGGGCCGCTGGGACCTGGTCAAGGACAGCCTCTACCACCGCCGCATCACCGCCCACACTGCGATGGAACTGACCGGCCCCGCCGCAGGCGATGCGCTGCTGCAGACCCAGGGCGACCCCAGCGGCCGCCGCGTGCAGGGCACGTTCAACAACTGCGGCAACGGTTTCACCCCCTGGGGCACCTACCTGACCTGCGAAGAGAACTTCAACAACTACTTCGGCACCACCAGCGGTGCCGACCAGCGCACGGTGGCGCAAAAGCGCTACGGCCTCTCGGCCCAGGCCAGCCTGTTCCAGTGGGAAGGCCACGAGCCGCGCTTCGACTATGTGAAGCACCCCCAGGAAAGCCACCGCTTCGGCTGGATCGTGGAGATCGATCCCTTCAACCCCACCAGCATGCCCAAGAAGCGCACGGCGCTGGGCCGCATCAAGCACGAGAACGCCGCCTTCGCCCTGAGCAAGGACGGCCGCGCCGTGGTCTACATGGGCGACGACCAGGCCGATGACTACATCTATAAATTTGTCTCAGACGGCAAGTATGTGAAGGGCGGCGACAACAGCCGCCTGCTGGACAGCGGAAAGCTTTATGTGGCGCGCTTCGGCGCCGGTGCCACGCCGGGCGACTTTGCCGGCACCGGCGAATGGCTGCTGCTGGACAAGGCCGCAGACCCCAAGCTCCAGGCGGACAGCCGCTTTGCCAACCAGGCCGCTGTGCTGGTCTACACCCGCCTGGCCGCGGACGTGGTGGGCGCCACCAAGATGGACCGGCCCGAATGGGTGGCCGTGCACCCGCATACCGGCGAGGTCTACGTGACCTTGACCAACAACAGCGGCCGCAAGGCCGCGGACGAAGCCAATCCGCGCGAGAAGAACATCTACGGCCAGATCGTGCGCTGGCGCGAAACCGGCGGTGATGCCGCTGCCACCACGTTTGCCTGGGACATCTTCGTGCTGGCCGGCAACCCCATGGTGCACACCGACCGCAAGGATTTGCGCGCCGGATCGGCCAATGTCACGGCGGACAACAGCTTCAACAGCCCAGACGGCCTGGCCTTCGACAACGACGGCCGCCTGTGGATCCAGACCGATGGCAAGTACAGCAACCGTGGCGACTACGCCGGCCAGGGCAACAACCAGATGCTGTGCGCCGACCCGGTGAGCAAGGAGATCCGCCGCTTCTTTGTCGGCCCCAAGGAGTGCGAGGTCACGGGCATCAGCTTCACGCCCGACAGCAAGACCATGTTCATCAACATCCAGCACCCGGGCGAAGAGGGTGACAGCCACTGGCCCGGCGGCGGCAACAGCATCCCGCGCTCGGCCACTGTGGTCATCACCAAAAATGATGGTGGCGTGATCGGAACTTAAGGCGCGCACGCGCATCCATAGACAGGACATGCATCCGGGCCCACAAGGCCGGGGCGCATGGCAAGGGCTGGCGCAGTGGTGGATGTGCCAGCCCTTGTTGTTTGGGGAAGGCGCTTTTGGTGCATGCCAGTGCCAGGCACCAAGCTGGTGCAGAGATGCACCGGGTCGGTGGCGGCCGCGCGGGGAATTTCGGCCTTATCCTCGGCGACAGGCACCGTACTTGCTAATTTTCCGCATGCAAAGATTCACCATCTCCCTGGACGACGAACTGGCCGACGAGTTCGAGCGCTACATGCACCGGGCCGGCTATGCCAACCGCTCGGAAGCCATCCGCGACATGCTCTACATCCGCCTGGGCCAGCAGCGCGAGCAGGCCGACCACCAGGGCGACTGCATGGCCGTGCTGTCCTATGTGTACGACCACCACGCGCGCGATCTGACGGAGCGCCTGGCACGCCTGCAGCATGCGCGCCACCAGCTGACCATCTCCACCACCCATGTGCATGTCGACCCCTTGCAGTGCCTGGAAACCGTGCTGCTGCGCGGCCCGGCGGGCGAGGTGCGGGCGCTGGCCAACGCCATCATGGCCGAGCGCGGTGTGCACCATGGCCAGCTGAATGTGGTGATGGGCCAGGACGCACAGGGCCATTCCCATGAAGCTTCCCACGGCGGCTCCCATGGTCATGCACATGACCATCCCCATGAGCACTCCCATGACCATTCCCGTTAGCGACGGCCTGCAGCGGGCCTGACGGTACGGGCAGGCCTGCCGGATGCGGACCCCGGCGGCAGCGGTGTGGCGGTTGGTATGAAGTTTGCATAAATCTTCATAACTGCATGGCAGATGCAGGACAGCCTTTCCCGAAAGGCATGTACCACCACCACGTTTGCCCGTCCCGATGTCCTCTCTTTTGCGACAGACTCCCCGTTCTCCGTTGCTGACCGCCGCGGCGCTGGCCGCACTCTGCGCCTGCCTCCCCGCTGCGGCCCAAGAGGCCCGGCTGGCCGCCCTGACCGTCAAGGGCCAGGCCCTGGCCGCCAGCCAGGCCGCCTTCAGCACCCAGCATCTGACCCAGGAAGACCTGGCCGCCACCGGCGCGCAAGAGGTCGAAGACCTGTGGCGCCAGGTGCCCGGCATGCATGTGAACGACTACCAGCTCAGCGGCGTGGCCAACGCCGTGGTGCTGCGCGGTTTTGGCGGGGGCGGCCACGGTGGCGACATTGCTGCCACGCTGGACGGCATCACCCTCAACGAAGCCATGTCCCATGCCGACGGGTATTTCGACCTGAATGTGGTCGTTCCGCTGGAGGTGGAGGAAGTCACTGTGCACAAGGGCCCGGTGTCGGTGCTGCAGGGAAATTTCAACCGCGCAGGGCTGGTTGCACTGCAAACGCGCCGCTCCGGCACCTACACCGAGGCGCAGCTGCAGGCCGGCTCGCACGGCACCTACGACCTGCAAGGGGCGCTGGGCCGCCAGCTCGGGGCGGACGACCAGATGTTCCTGGCCGCACAGTCCTACACCACGGATGGTGCACGGCCCGATGCCGATGCCCGGCGCCATACGCTCAGCGGCCGCTGGCACCACCGGGTGGACCGCCGGCTGGACTTTGCGTTGTCGGCCCGCTGGCACGAGGCACGCGGCGACTCGCCCAGCTACCTGACGCAGGCCCAATGGGAGCGCGACCCGCAGGGCAAGGACCCGCGCGTGCAGGGCGACGGATCGGAAAAGACCTTCGCCACGCTGCGCCTGGATGTGAACTATGCGCTGGGCGACAGCACCAAGCTGCTGGCCTTTGCCTACGGCACCCGGCAGGATTTCGTGCGCTGGTTCACCCGCCCGCGCAGCGGCACCTGGATGCAGCGCGAAGAGCGCTATGACCGCGACGTGCTGGGCATGGGCCTGCAGCTCAGCGGCAGCGCAGCGCTGGCGGGCTCGCCGCTGGAATGGCTGCTAGGCACCGAGCGCCTGCAGGAAGACACCGACTACGGCTATTGGGAAGGCACGCAGAACCGCCAGCGCATGGCGGCGGCCGTCAGCGACCGGCGCACGGCACTGGACACCACGGCCGCCTACGCGCAGGCGCACTGGAAACTGGCTCCCTGGCTGCAGCCCAGCATGGGCGTGCGCTGGGACCGCTTCACCGGCGATTGCCGGCGCCTGGGCGCGGAAACCGGCAGCGACACCTGCGAGCGCATGGCCACCACCCGCCATGCCAGTCCCAAGCTGGGGGTGACATCGCAGATTGCACCGCAGACCACCTTGCGCGCCAGCTGGTCGGAAGGCTTTGCACTGGCCAGCGACTTTGCCAAGTACGCACTGGGCACCGCCGGGCTGGACCCCAATGTCTTTCGCCAGACCGAGCTGGGTGTGCAATGGGCACCCCACCGCAGCCTGTGGCTGGATCTGGCCGTCTACCGCACCACCTCCAGCAACGAAATCCGCAACGTGGCGCCGGGCGTGTACGAGAACTTTGGCAGCACGCGCCGCAGCGGGGCGGAACTGCAGGCGCACTGGACGCCATTGTCCAAGCTGGAGCTGCAATGGAGTTACGGCCGCATGCACTCGCGTGTGACGGAAAACGCCAACGCCGCGCTGGTGGGCAAACAGGTCACCGCCGTGCCCGCCTACACCAGCACCGTGCAGGCCAGCTACCGGCCCACTGCAGGCTGGACGCTGCGCGCCATCTGGCGCCATGTGGGCCGGGGCGCGGTGGATGCCGCCAACACCCAGTGGAGCCGCGCCTACCAGGTGGGCGATATGGGGGCGCAGTACGCGCTGCCGCGCAGCCTGGGCTGGGGCGATGCCCAACTGAGCCTGTGGGTGCGCAACGTGACCGACCAGCGCTACGCCAGCAGCACCAGCGTGATCGGTGGCGAACGCCTGGTGGCCCCCGGCGCACCGCGCACCGTGACCGTGGGCCTGAAGTTCGCGCTGTGAAGCGGCTGTGAGTCCCAGTTTCTTTTTTTATCGTTTTCCCAAGCAGGAATTCCCCATGACACCCTCCTTCCCCCGCCGCCTGCGCTGGCCTGCGGCCCTGGCCGCCCTGTGCCTGTCCGGTGCCGCACTGGCCCACAACGTCTGGCTGGAGCCGGACTCTGATGGCAGCTACCTGCTGCAGTTTGGTGGCCATGCCGGACAGCTGGAAGCGTTTGACCACGCCAAGCTGCAGAGCGTGACCGCCTATGACCGGCGCGGCCGCAGCGTGCCCGCCCAGGTCCGGACCGTGGCCCAGGGCCTGAAAGTCCACCCCGATGCCCAGGCCGCGCTGCTGGCCGTGGAGCTGGACAATGGCTTCTTCAGTGGCCAGCCTGGCGACAAGGCCATGCGCAACCTGCCCATGGACCAGAACCCTGGGTCCACACGCGGGGTGTGGGCGCGCAAGTACCACAAGACGCTGCTGGTCTGGGGCGCGGTGGCGCGCAAGGAACTGGGCCAGAAGTTCGAAGTGACGCCCCAGCAGGGCCAGGTGCCGCACGCGGGCGAGCAGGTGCTGCTGCAGGTCACGCTGGACGGCAAGCCGCTGGCCGGTGTGCGTCTGAGCCAGGGCGAGAACGGCAGCCCCGTGACCACCGATGCCCAGGGCCTGGCCCGCGTGCCGGTGGTGGCGGGGACCAACACCATCCAGGCCATCTACCGCCAGCCCGTGCAGGGCGATGCACGCACCACGGAGCTGAGCTTCGAACACCTGCTGCGCTTTGCCGTGCACTAGCCCGGGCACTGCTGCCTGCACCACGGTGCGCATGGAGGTCGGCACGGTGGCCGAGGGCCTACACTGGCCGCATCTGTAACCGGGGCTGCGCCGCAGGGGCCGTGCCCCATGCCCGAAGGGCAGGGAGAGCGAGATGACGACACGGGATCAGCGGCTGGCACAGGCCGCCCAGGCACTGGATTGCCCCATGGATGTGGAGATTGCCCCCGGCGGCAGCTACCGCCCGGTGGTGCGGGATGAGCGCATGCTCTATGTCAGCGGCCAGCTGCCGCGCCTCAACGGGGCCATGGCATCGCTGGGGCCGGTGGCGCCGGCCTCCGCCGCACCGGCCCCCGGGACCGCCACGCTGGAACAGGCACGGCGCGCGGCCCGGGTCTCGGCCCTGCGCAGCCTGATGCTGGTGCAGCGCACGCTGGGGAGCCTGGAGCCGGTGCAGCGCATCTGCCGCATGACGGTGTATGTGCACTGCACCAGCGACTTCACCCAGCACAGCGAGGTGGCCGACGGCGCCTCCGAGCTGCTGGTGGAAGTGCTGGGCGACATCGGCCTGCCCGCGCGCTCGGCGATCGGCGTGGCGCAACTGCCCAAGAACGCCTCGGTCGAGGTGGAACTGACGGCATCGGTCCATTTCGCGCTGTGACGCTGTAAGGGCGCAGACCACTGGGGTGGCATGTCGCCAGCACAGTCCGCATGCCTGAGGCATCGCAGGTGTCCGCCGCCTTCAGGTCCTGCGAGCCACCCAGCTGAGCCGTGCACCGCAAAAAAAAGAGCGCCCCTTGGGGCGCTCTTTTTTTGGGGGACCCGTGGTCCCGCCGCGGTGCGGAAGCGGCCTAGCCCGCCACCGCCTGCAGCGCTGCGGCGGCGTGCGCGCCGGCCGAGTTCTGCAGCGCCCATTGCGACACGCCGCGCACCACATCGCCAATCACCAGCACGCTGGGGCTGCCCAGCTGCTCGTCGTGCAAGGTGGCGGGCAGCTGGCCCAGCGTGGTGATGGCGTGGCGCTGCTGTGCCAGGCTGGCGTGCTGGATGACGGCCACGGGCAGGTGGCCGGGCAGGCCGCCTTCCTGCAGATCGTGGGCAATCGATTCGGCGGAGCGCACGCCCATGTAGATCACCAGCGTCAGCTTGGCCGCATGGGCCGTGGCGGCCAGCGCGCGCCAGTCGGTGCCGGCGTCACCGGGCTTGGCGTGGCCGGTGATGAAGACGACGCCATGGGCATGGTCGCGGTGGGTCAGCGGCGCGCCCAGGCTGGTCAGCCCGGCCAGACCGGCGGTGATGCCGTTGATGACCTGCACCTCAATGCCTTCTGCGCGCAGGTGCTCCACTTCCTCGCCCCCGCGGCCAAAGATGAAGGGGTCACCCCCCTTGAGGCGCACCACGTCTTCACCTTCCTGCACGGCCTGCAGCATCAGCTTTTCGATGAAGGCCTGGGGCGTGCTCTTGCAGCCGCCGCGCTTGCCCACGTACACCACGCGGGCCGTGGGGGCGGCATGGGCCACGATCTCGGGGGAGACCAGGTCGTCCACCAGCAGCAGCGTGGCGTTCTGGATGGCTTTGAGCGCCTTGATGGTCAGCAGCTCCGGGTCGCCCGGGCCGGCACCCACCAGGGTGCAGCGGCCGGTGGGGAGGGGCGTGGTGGCGGTGGTCATGGTGTGGCTCCTTGCGCAGCGGTGCTGCGCAATTGGCGGTGCAGTGCAGTCAGATACTGCACTTGTTGGGCAATCGGGGCGGGAACGGGCTGGCGCTCTGCGAGCACGTTCTCGATATAGCGGGCCGTGGACTCTACATCATGGCTGGGCGGAAGCGCAGGCAGATCGGTCAGCGTGCCGCGCTGGTTTTCCTGCAGCGGCTGCAGCTGGCCGCGCAGCACGGCCGTCATGGCCGGGTGGCGACGCGGGTCGGCCACGGGCTCGCCCTCGGTTCCGCGCAGCAGCAGGGAGGTGGCGCCCACCAGGGCCTGGGTGGCGGCCATGGAGGTGGCGTATTCGGGGTGGGTGTAGCTGCCCACCACCAGCGTGTCGTGGCCGCTGCGGCCCAGCGGGTTCAGCAGCTTGACCAGGCTGTGCGACGGGTTGCGCAGGCCGATGGCGGCGCGGGCATTCAGCAGCCTTTGCAAACCGGTGTGCAGCGCGCCCGTGGCGCAGTGCAGCAGCTGGCCGGGGGCGATGTCGGTCAATGCAGTGGCAGGGGCATGGCCCAGCGCCAGCAGCACCTGGGCGCTGGTGGTGCGGCTGGATTCGGTGGTGCTGCCGTGCAGCAGCACCGGCAGGCCTTCGCGTGCCAGCAGCAAGGCCAGCAGCGGGGTGAGCACCGGCAGCTTGCGCGCGCCGTTGTAGCTGGGCAGCACGATCCAGGGCTGCTGGGGCGCAGCCAGTGCGGGCAGGCGCTGGTGGATCGCATCCAGAAAACCGGCCATCTCTTCGGGCGTTTCGCCCTTGATGCGCATGGCCACGCAGAAGGCGCCGGTGGCCAGATCATCCACCTGGCCGTCCAGCAACTGGCCCATCAGGTCGGCGGCCTGGTCACGCCGCAGCGCCCGCGCGCCGTCTTTGCCGCGGCCGATTTCTTTGAGGTAGTGCTGGATCGACATGGGGTATATATTGTCTTTCGTTGTTATGGTTTGTTTTTAATATTTATTTTTCATATGCAAATGGTGCCAGCGGTCGAAAGACTGGACGGGAGCCCAGACCGGCTGCACCGCTGCTGCGGCTATTTTCGTGCTGAATGGATGCGGTGTTCGCGCAGGGGGCCGCTGGGGCGGTCGCTGTGCACATTTTTTTCTGTTCTTTGAAGGGCCGGTGCAGGCGCGGGTCTGCGTTGCAGGCCATCGGAAAGCCTGCAGTCACAGTGGGAGGGAACCGTCGTTGGCCCGGGGGGCACACTGGGCGGTGCACCGGGTACGGCAGTGATGATTGTTCACGATGGCAGCCATGGCTTTCGGTGGACGCCGCGTGTACGGTCTGTACGATGGGGTGCTGAATTTCCTCAGGAGTCACTGCCATGAACGCTTCCCCCTCCCTGGTCGATGAACTGATGTCCCAGCTGCAAGGTGCCCCCATGCAGCAGATGGCACAGCAACTGGGTACCGACACCGAGCAGACGCAGTCGGCCGTGGGCGCGGCCCTGCCGCTGCTGCTGGGTGCCTTGGGTCAGAACGCAGCCCAGCCCCAGGGCGCCGCCGACCTGCTGGGGGCCCTGCAGCGGGACCACAGCGCAGCCGTGCCCCAGGGCCTGGGCGGCCTGGGCGATCTGCTCGGCTCGGTGCTGGGTGGTGCACAAGGTGGTAACGGTGGCAGTGGTGGTGGCGCCGGACTGGGCGGCGGGGCCGACATCCTGGGCCACATCTTTGGCGGCAACCAGCAGCGCGCGGAAGCGGGTCTGGGCCAGGCCACCGGTCTGTGCGGCAATGCCGGCAATCTGCTGCAGATGCTGGCGCCCATCGTGATGGCGTTTCTGGCCAGCCGGGTGCAGTCCGGTGGCCTGGATGCCGGCGGACTGGGCCAGGCCCTGGGGCAGGAGCGTGAGCGGGCGCAGGCCCAGGGCGGTCTGGGCGGCGGCTTGCTGGGTAGCCTGCTGGACCAGGACGGTGACGGCCAGGTCGGCATGGGCGATCTGTTCAAGATCGGTGGCGCGTTGCTGGGCGGACGCCGCTGAGCGCCGCCGGGACAGCGCTGGCCGTTTCTGTATGGGATCGGCACGGACCGAGAGTCGGATGAAAAAAGGCAGCGCAAGCTGCCTTTTTTGTGGGCGCTCGGCGCAGGCCGGGGTAGGAGAGCGGCGCGAGGGCTGCTTACCCGCTACCGGGATACGGGCATCGCCTGATTGCTGCATTGCCGCGATGCCGCCACACTGGCGCTGCGAGTCTGGTTGGTATGCATGCCAATGGCAGTTCCGTTGGCGCTTTTTGTCCCAAGGAGATGCGGTATGACGACTGTGGCTGACATCCTGCGAGCCAAGAACAACAGCCCCGTGCACAGCGTGGCCCCCACCGACACCATGCTGGCGGCGCTGCAGCTCATGTCCGACAAAGGCATCGGCGCGCTGCTGGTGCTGGACGGCGGGCGCATCGCCGGCATCGTGACCGAGCGGGATTACGCCCGCAAGGTGGTGCTGCAGGGGCGCAGCTCCAGCACCACCCAGGTGCAGGAGGTGATGACGTCCCAGGTGCACTGTGTGCTGCCGCGCCAGACCACGGCCGAATGCATGGCGCTGATGACGTCCCGGCGCATCCGCCATCTGCCGGTGGTCAACACCGAGCACCAGGTGCTGGGCATGGTCTCGATCGGGGACCTGGTCAAGGAAATCATCTCCGAGCAGCAGTTCACCATCCAGCAGCTGGAGCACTACATCACCGGCTCCGCGCACACCACCAGCTGAGCACCGGCAGCGCTAGGCAGGATGGCAAACGGCAGGCCGGGCCAATGCCCGCCTACCAGCGCCGCTGCGCCGCAGGTTCTACACTGGCGGCCATGAGTTCGCTGATCCTCGGTATCGAATCCTCCTGTGACGAAACGGGCGTGGCCCTGGTGCGCCTGCCCGATGGCGGCGCCGTGCCCCAGTTGCTGTCGCACGCACTGCACAGCCAAATCGACATGCACCGCGCCTATGGCGGGGTGGTGCCGGAGCTGGCCAGCCGCGACCATATCCGCCGCGTGCTGCCGCTGACCGAACATGTGCTGAAGGAAAGCGGCACCACGCTGCAGGACGTGGACGTGGTGGCCTTCACCCGTGGCCCGGGCCTGGCGGGCGCGCTGCTGGTCGGTGCCGGTGTGGCCTGCGCCCTGGGCGCGGCGCTGGACAGACCGGTGCTGGGTGTGCACCACCTGGAAGGGCATCTGCTGTCGCCCTTTCTGAGCGAGGATCCGCCCGAATTTCCCTTCATCGCCCTGCTGGTCTCCGGCGGCCACACCCAGCTGATGCGGGTGGACGGGGTTGGCGACTACGCCATCCTGGGCGAAACCATCGACGATGCAGCCGGCGAAGCCTTCGATAAATCGGCCAAGCTGATGGGCTTGCCTTACCCCGGTGGGCCCGAACTGTCCCGCCTGGCCGAAGGCGGCGATCCGGAAGCCTTCAAGCTGCCGCGCCCGCTGCTGCATTCGGGCGACCTGGACTTTTCCTTCGCCGGCCTCAAGACAGCGGTGCTGACCCAGGCCAAGAAGCTGGGAGACGAGCTGGAAGCGCGCAAGGCCGATCTGGCTGCCAGCACCCAGGCGGCCATCGTCGATGTGCTGGTACGCAAGACGCTGACGGCGCTGAAGGACACCGGCATGCGCCGCGTGGTGGTGGCCGGCGGCGTGGGCGCCAACAAGCTGCTGCGCGCCCAGCTGAATGCCGCGTGCGCCAAGCGCCAGATCCGCGTGCACTACCCCGAGCTGCACCTGTGCACCGACAACGGCGCCATGATCGCCATGGCCGCCGCCATGCGCCTGCAGGCCGGGCGTGAAAAGGCGGAAAAAATCTATGCTTTTGATGTGAAGCCGCGCTGGCCGCTGGATTCACTGAAATAAAGTCCAGCGTCAGAAGCCTGGTTGCAGGATCTTCGGGTCTTGCCATCCACAAAAAAGCAGCCCCTGGAGGCTGCTTTTTTGTGGGACGGTATGGCAGTGACCGTGGCTTACCCCGCCAGCTTGACGGCCAGTTTGGCGACGGTGGCGCCCTGGTTGCGCGCAATGGCCAATTCATCCGGGTGGGGCTGGCGCGAGCCGTCCGGGCCGGCAATGGTGGTGGCGCCATAGGGCGAGTTGCCTCCCTTGACCGCCGACAGATCGGTCTGCTGCGGCAGGGCGTAGCCGATGGGCACGATCAGCATGCCATGGTGGGCCAGCGTGGCCCAGGTGGTGGTCACCGTCATCTCCTGGCCGCCGCCGGTGCCGGTGGATGCAAACACGCTGGCCACCTTGCCGATCAGTGCCCCCTTGGCCCACAGGCCGCCGGTCTGGTCCCAGAAGCTGCGCATCTGGGAGGTCATGTTGCCGAAGCGGGTGGGGGTGCCCACGATGATGGCGTCGTATTCCGACAATTCCTGCGGGGTGGCCACGGGCGCGGCCTGGTCGGCTTTGCCGCCGGCATTCTTGAACACGTCGGCAGGCATGGTCTCGGGCACGCGCTTGACGGTGACCTGGGCGCCGGCCACGCTGCGTGCGCCGTCGGCCACCGCATTGGCCATGGTTTCGATGTGACCGTACATGGAGTGATACAGAACCAGAATCTTGGCCATAGTGCTTTCCTGCAAGGGTTGGGGAAGGGGTCCCGAAGAGGCCCCGATGAGGGCCTGGGTGGGACAGAGAAGACGCCCGTGCATCGTAGGCAGCCGTGCGGGGTTTGAGAAGGCCCCATCCAGCGCCACTCTGTAGGCGCATGCCCCGTGGTGCGATGCCGGCCTGCTGCGGGCGGCCACAGTGGCGGGCAAAGTGCAGTTAGTAGGGCGGGCCACAGGGGCTGCAAATCGCCCGGGAGGGCAGGGCTTCAGAGGCAGGAGCACCTGCGCATCTCGGCACAATCGCGTGCCGTACGGATGACAGCCTGCTCTTTACCAGGGCTTCACACACAGTTTGTCGCAGCCCTACAGAGCTTGCGCACAATCCGTCACAGTTCACGGCACGATCCACCAGGGCCTTCATGCATTTTTCTTCCTCTTTCCCTGTCCTTGCTTCCTCGGCGCGGCGCCCGGCCGCACTGCCGTTGGCGGTGGCCTTGGCTGGCGCCCTGGCGCTGGCCGGTTGCAGCCACACCACTTCCTTCACGCCCGCAGGCGCCATGCCGGCAGTGCCCACGGCATGGCACGCCGCCCAGGCGGAGCCCCAGCAGCAGGCCCCGGCAGATCTTTCGCGCTGGTGGCAGCGCTTTGGCGATGCCCAGCTGACCGCCCTGATCGACCAGGCCTTGCAGGCCAACCCCAGCCTGCGGGGCGCCCAGGCGGCCGTGCGCCAGGCCCGGGCCACCCGCGATGTGCAGGCCGCCGGCCTGCTGCCCAGCGCCGGTGCCAGCGCCAGTGCGGGACGCAGCCGCCAGGGCAATAACGACGCGCGCAACAGCTATTCCGCCGGGCTGGACGCCAGCTGGGAGCCGGACTGGTGGGGGGAGCAGGGCAACCGGGTCGACGCCAGCGAAGCCACGGCCCGCGCGGCCCAGGCCACATTGGAAAGCACCCAGGTGTCGCTGGCGGCCGAAGTGGCCCAGACCTATGTGGAACTGCGCGGCCAGCAGGACCGTCTGCGCATCGCCCAGCAGAACCTGGCGCTGCAACAGCAGACCCAGCAGATCACCGAATGGCGGGTGCAGGCCGGGCTGGCCACGTCGCTGGAATCCGAGCAGGCCCGCCAGTCCACCAACCAGACCGCCGCGCAGATTCCGGCGCTGCAGACCAGCCTGGCACAGTCGCGCCATGCGCTGTCCATCCTCACCGGCCAGCCGCCGGCCGCGCTGGAGGAGCAGCTGCAGGCGCTGCAGCCCGTGCCCCGTGCGCCGGACGAGCTGGCCCTCACGCTGCCGGCCGACACGCTGCGCCAGCGTCCCGATGTGCGCGCGGCCCAGCACCGGCTGGAAGCCGCGCTGTCCACCTTGTCGGCCCAGGAAGTGGCCAACTACCCCAGCCTGCGCCTGAGCGGCTCGCTGGGCCTGAGCGCCCTGACCCTGGGCGCGCTGACCAATGGCGCCTCGGTGGCGGCCAGCATGGCAGCCGGTCTGTCGGCCACGCTGTTCGACGGCGGTGCCAACCGGGCCCAGATCCGTGCCCAGAGCGCGGTGGTGGACCAGGCCCAGGCCAGCTACCAGTCTGCCGTGCTGACGGCGTTGCAGGAAGTGGAAGACGCGCTGGTACAGCTGCAGGGCGACAAGGGGCGCCTGGTGCGCCTGCGTGCGGCCGAAGCCGCGGCACGCAATGCCTCGCTACTGGCCAACCAGCGCTACCAGAGCGGGTTGATCGACTTCCAGACCGTGCTGGACACGCAGCGCACCCTGCTGAGCTCGCAGGACAGCGTCTCCACCGTGGCGGCCAGCATCAGCACCGACCACATCCGCCTCTACAAGGCCCTGGGCGGCGGCTGGACGCCGACCGTGGCGACTGACGCCGCCGCCACGCCCGTGGCCCGCAACAGCCAGCCCTGAGCCACGCTGACCGCAGAAGAATCAACAGGATCTACCGAACATGAAAAAGAACAAAACGACTTCCAGCAGCCAAGAAGTGCAGGACCTGCTGGGCGACGGCCTGGCCCGCAAATGGTGGCAAAGCCCCACGGTGTGGATCAGCGCCGTGGCGGTGGCCGTGGCGGTGGGCGGCTTTGCCTGGTGGCAGGCCGACCAGAAGGCCAAGGCCAAGCCTGTGTATGTGACCGAGGCGCTGAAGAAGGGCACGCTGTCGCTGACCGTCTCGGCCAACGGCACCTTGCAGCCGACGCGCACGGTGAACGTGGGCTCCGAGCTGTCGGGCACGGTGCGCAAGGTCTATGTGGACGTGAACGACAAAGTGAAAAAAGGCCAGGTGATGGTCGAGCTGGACACCGACAAGCTCATGGCCCAGGTGGGCCGCTCGCGTGCCACCATGGCCTCGGCCCAGGCCAAGCAGAGCCAGGCGGAAGCCACGCTCAAGGAGGCCCAGGCCAATCTGGCGCGCCTGGAAGAGGTGCACCGCCTGTCGGGCGGTCAGGTGCCGTCGGCCACCGAACTGGATTCCGGCCGCGCCACGCTCGACCGCGCCAAGGCCGATGTGGCCGCCGCCAAGGCTTCGGTGGAAGACGCCCGCAACGCGCTGTCCACCGATGAGACCAACCTCTCCAAGGCCTCCATCAAGGCCTCGATCGACGGTGTGGTGCTGACCCGCACGGTGGAACCCGGTCAGGCCGTGGCCGCCTCGCTGCAGGCCGTGACCCTGTTCACCGTGGCCGAAGACCTGAACAAGCTGCGCCTGGAAGTGGCGGTGGACGAAGCCGACGTCGGCACCGTGCAGGCCGACCAGCGCGCCAGCTTCACCGTCAGCGCCTACCCCTCGCGCCGCTACCCGGCCAAGGTGACGCGCGTGGACTACGGTTCCACCAAGACCGACAACGTGGTCACCTATGTGGCCCGTCTGGAAGTGAACAACGAGGACCTGAGCCTGCGCCCCGGCATGACGGCCTCGGCCACCATCCGTGCCAATGAACGCCAGGATGTGCTGCTGGTGCCCAACTCGGCCCTGCGCTTCACGCCCACCGGCATGCAGAACCCCGGCCAGGTGGCTGCGGGAGGCGTTGCGGCGCGCGAAGGCGGCAAGCCGGCAGGCGGCGCGCCTGGCGCCAGCGGTGGCAACAGTGGCGGCATCGTCGGCCAGCTGATGCCGCGTCCCCCGCGCCAGGGCGGCTCCCGCCAGGGCGGCCGTGAACAGGCCCAGGCCCCCGGCCAGACCCGCTATGTGTGGGTGCTGCAGGGCGGCCAGCCCGAAGCCCGCCAGGTCAAGACCGGTCTGAGCGATGGCCGCATGACCGAGGTGGAGAGCGAAGCCCTCAAGGAAGGCGATCTGCTGATCACCGACCAGCGCAGCGGGGCCGCCAAATGAGTGAGCTGTCGAGTGCGCTCTCTCCCAGTGCCGCAGGGGAAGGCGGCCTGCCGCTGATCCGCCTGCGCGGCGTGACCAAAACCTACGGCGAAGGCGGCCTGGCCTTCCAGGCCCTCAAGGGCGTGGACCTGGACATTGCCCAGGGCGACTTCGTTGCCATCATGGGCCCCAGCGGTTCGGGCAAGTCCACGGCCATGAACACCCTGGGCTGCCTGGACCGGCCCACCACCGGTGCCTACCTGTTCAAGGGCGTGCACGTGGAAGGTCTGTCGCGTGACGAACGGGCACGCCTGCGCCGGCGTTACTTCGGCTTTGTGTTCCAGGGCTTTCACCTGCTGCCGCGTACCACGGCGCAGGAGAACGTGGAACTGCCGCTGCTGTACCGGGGCGAGCCCACGGCCCAGCGCCACGCCGCCGCCGCCCGCGCGCTGGATGCGGTGGGGCTCAAGGGCTGGGAACACCACACGCCGGCCGAACTGTCGGGCGGCCAGCAGCAGCGCGTGGCCATCGCCCGGGCCATCGTCTCCGACCCGGCCGTGCTGCTGGCCGACGAGCCCACCGGCAACCTGGATACCCAGCGCAGCGAGGAAATCATGGAGCTGCTGTGGAAGCTCAATAGCGAAAAAGGCATCACCGTGCTGAT
This sequence comes from Comamonas sp. CMM03, assembly GCF_019218715.1. NCBI lineage: Bacteria > Pseudomonadati > Pseudomonadota > Betaproteobacteria > Burkholderiales > Comamonadaceae > Comamonas > Comamonas sp. CMM03. The sequence goes on from NZ_JAHUXB010000004.1 coordinate 582,717, forward strand.
GGTGACGCACGAGCCCGAGATGGCTGCCTACAGCCGCCGCATCGTGCGCTTCAAGGATGGGATGATGGACACCGATACCCCCAACACCCCGCTGGTGCTGCGCCGCGCCGCACTGGACAGCCAGGCCCTGGCCGCGGCCGAGAAAGGCGGTGCCTGATGCTGTGGAACACCATCTGGCTGGCGCTGCGCTCCATCCGTCGCAACCTGCTGCGCTCGTTCCTGACGGTGCTGGGCATTGTGATCGGCGTCAGCGCCGTGATCACCATGGTCACCCTGGGTAACGGCGCCACCGTGGCCGTGCAGAACCAGATCTCCGGCCTGGGCACCAATCTGCTGCAGGTGCGCTCCGGCCAGCGCATGGGGCCGGGCGCCACCGTGGCGCCGTCGTTCAAGGACACCGATGCCACGGCCATCGCCCAGCAGATCGGCGGCATCCAGGCCGTGGCCCCCGAGGCGCGTTCCAGTGCCACGGTGGTGGCTGGCGGGCGCAACTGGTCCACCAGCGTGATCGGCAGCACCAATGACTGGCTGATCACCGGCAACTGGAAGCTGGCTCAGGGCCGTGAGTTCACCGATGAAGAACTGCGCGCCGGTGCTGCCGTGTGCATCATCGGCGCCACCTTGCACCGCGAGCTGTATGGCAACAGCGCCGATGTGATCGGTCAGCAGCTGCGCATCAAGGGCTTTTCCTGCAGCGTGATCGGCCTGCTGGACTCCAAGGGGCAGGGTGCCTTCGGCAACGACCAGGACGACACCGTGCTGATCCCGCTGAACACGCTGCAGCGCCGGGTGACCGGCAGCAAGCGCCTGAACACCATCCTGGTATCCATGGAAGACGGCAGCGACCCCGAGCGTGTCAAATCCAGCATGAACCAGTTGCTGCGCGAGCTGCGCAAGCTGGCCCCCAGCGATGAAGACAACTTCAACGTGCTGGACACCAAGCAACTGGCCGACACCATGGCCGGCACCACCAAGGTCATGACCACGCTGCTGGGTGCGGTGGCAGCGGTGAGCCTGCTGGTGGGCGGTATCGGCATCATGAACATCATGCTGGTGAGCGTGACCGAGCGCACCCGGGAAATCGGTCTGCGCCTGGCCATCGGCGCGCTGGAGCGCGAAGTGCTGCTGCAGTTCCTGATAGAGGCGGTGGTGCTGGCGGCACTGGGTGGGCTGGCCGGCATTCTGATTGCCACCGCCGCGTCCTATGTGCTGGCGCAGGTGATGGGCGTGCCCTATATCTTCAACGCCGGGGTGAATGCGCTGTCCTTCATCTTCTCCGCAGCCATCGGCGTGGTGTTCGGCTACTTCCCTGCCCGCCGCGCGGCGCAGCTGGACCCGATCGAGGCACTGCGCCACGAGTAAGCAGCTCGTCTGCCTGCACCGTGGCGGTGGCCACACCCCGAACGCCATCCACCCGGATGGCGTTTTTTCATGGGCGTTCAGGTGCCTGCACTGGCGGAGCCCACTGCCGGTAGCCGTGACCGATGCTGTGTGGGGTAGGCGTGCCATGCACGGGGCTACCGCCGGTGCAGGGGTTCCGGTGTCTGGTGCTGGGGAGGCTGTGGATGGAGCGCCTGTCCTGGAGAGGCCGCAGCCCTGTGCCCCCTTTTACCTTTTTACCCTTTGAGCGTGAGCGCTCCTTGGCACCAGGCGCCGGCGGCGTTCACCACCACCGATGGGGCAGAACAAGGGACGCTGCGGGCAATGGCACCGTGCATTGCACCGCGACGCTCGAAACCCGCAGGCAAAAAAGAAGCCCGTCAACGTCGTGCAACGTTGCGGGCTTCATGCTGTCTGGCGTGCCGGTGCTAATCAAGAGGAGAAGAAAGGTGGCAGGCCAGTCAACAAAAGGTGGGCAGCGCGCGCTGCACTGCCCGGGAAACGGGCGTTACTGGATGCTCAGCTGCACCGAGGTGTCGACCGGCTTGCGCTGCGCCAGCACCAGGGTCAGCACACCGTTTTCCAGTTTGGCGCTGCTGGCAGCGGCATCGATGGCATGGGGCAGTTCCCAGCTGCGCTGCACCTGGCGGGGTGCGCCTTCCACGCTGCTGAGGTGCACCTGGTGGTCTTCGATGCGCAGTTGCAGCTGCTCGCGGGCCAGGCCCGGCACATCGACGGACAGCGTGGTGGCGTCCTCGGTGGAGGTGGCGGTATAGCCGGCGGTCTTGGCAGCGGCATGCTGCGAGGCTTGCAGGAAGCGCTGCAGGGCCAGATCGGCTTGGTGGGAAGCGTTGAAGGCAGAACGGCGGATGACAGGCGATGCGAAGAACATGGTTGTTGGGCTCCTATACACTGCGCGGCGCTCCGGTTGGTTGCCGCATGCTCAGCAATTGCAGGCTGTGCCGGGGTTTTCAAGGGATGATTTGGTATGAATAAATTTGGCTCGCAGGGCTTGAAAAACCACCAACCAGCGCCATCGCGCATGCATCAGGTGGCATCTTCACTGCGCAAAATGGTGCTGGCCGGGGTGGCGGGTGCCACGGTATGGGGCCTGGGGGGCGTGGTTTCGGCAGCGTTGGCGGCCAGCCCCGCCAAGTCCGGTACGGCCGCTGCAGCGCCCACCGGCGCCCCCATCCAGCTGGCGCTGGTGGAAAGCCTGTCCGGCCCGTTTGCCAACACGGGCGAAGCGGTGTTCCGCAACATCCTGATGGCGACCGAACGTGTGAACGCGCGCGGTGGCGTGCGCCTGCAGGGCGATGCTGCCGCCCAGCCGCTGGTGGTGCAGCGCTTTGACAGCAAGGGCCAGAACGAAGAGGCGCTGTCCGCACTGCGCGCCGCCATCGACGGCGGTGCGCGCATCATCCTGCAGGGCAATTCCTCGGCCACGGCTTCGGCGCTGCTGGACGCCATCAACAAGCACAACCAGCGCGAACCCAAGAAGCGGGTGCTGTTTCTGAACTATTCGGCCGTGGACCCGGCCTTCACCAACGAGCGCTGCAGCTTCTGGCATTTCCGCTTTGACGCCCATGCCGACATGCGCATGGCCGCGCTGATGCAGCTGGTGCAGGCCGACAAGGCGCTCAAGAACGTCTACCTGATCGGCCAGGACTACAGTTTTGGCCAGGCCGTGCTGGGCGAAGCCCGCCGCCAGCTGGCCGCGCGCCGCCCGGAAGTGACCGTGGTGGGCGACGAGCTGCACCCCGTGGGCCGCATCAAGGACTTTGCCCCCTATGCGGTGAAGATCAAGCACAGCGGTGCCCAGGCGGTGATCACCGGCAACTGGGGCAACGATCTGACGCTGCTGGTCAAGGCCGCGCGCGAAGTGGGCTTTGACGGCATGTTCTACACCTTCTACGGCAACGCGCTGGGCGCGCCCGCTGCACTGGGCGATGCCGGTGTGGGCAAGGTGGTGGCCGTGGCCGACTGGCTGCCCAACACGCCGGGCGCCGCCAGCGAACAGTTCTACCAGAGCTTCCGCCAGCGCTTTCCCAAGCCCGAAGACGACTACGCCCACCTGCGCATGCAGATGATGGTCGAGGCCCTGGCCCAGTCCATGCAGAAAGCTGGCAGCACCGAAGCCGCCGCCGTGGCCCGCGCCATGGAACAGGTGCAGGTGCAGCTGGCCGGCCGCACCGGCTACATGCGTGCCGCCGACCACCAGTTCCAGCAGCCGCTGGCCGTGGGCGTGATGGAACGCCAGGGCACACCGGGGGTGAAGTTCGATGTGGAAGGCTCGGGCTATGGCTTTCGCGTGGTGCGCGAGATCACGGCCTTGCAGGCCGAACTGCCCAGCACCTGCCAGATGAAGCGTTTCTGAGTTCCGGGGACGGCTGTGGCATGCTGCCGTGCTGTCCCGTACCGCTGCGCAAGGACAAAAAAGGCCCGCATCTGCGGGCCTTTGGCATGGGGCACTGCGCGGCGCTTACGGGGCGCTCGCCGCGGAACGGGGCGCCTGCGGTGCTGGCTCCAGGCTGGCTTCCTGCACGGCGGCTGCCACTTCCTGGCCCAGGTCGTACACGGCCATGGCGTAGTAGCTGGACATGTTGTAGCGGGTGATGGCGTAGAAGTTCTGTGTGCCGATCACATAGGTGGGCGCATCTTCGCCGTTGAGCAGTTCCACCAGCGCCAGCGGTCCCTGGTGGCGCATGCCGCCATCCAGCGGAATGGCACCCAGCTGCAGCATCTGGTCTGCGGTGAAACTGGGCTTGATGTCCGGTGCCAGCAGCGTGGCCATGTCGGTGCCGTTGGGGTTGAATGCCACGCCGTACTGCACCGCCATGCCGGGCTGCCAGCCGTGGCCGCGGAAGTAGTTGGCCACGGAGCCAATGGCGTCCACGGTGCTGTTGTAGAGGTCGACCTTGCCGTCACCATCAAAGTCCACGCCAAACCGGGCCAGGCTGCTGGGCATGAACTGGCCCAGACCCATGGCACCGGCAAAGCTGCCCAGCGCCTGGGTGGGGTCCTGGCGGGCACTCCAGGCGGTGGTCAGGAACTGCGCCAGCTCGCCCTGGAAATAGGCCACGCGCTCGGCCAGGCGCGGGTGGTTGGCGGGGTAGTCGAAAGCCAGCGTGGCCAGCGCGTCGAGCACGCGGAAGTTGCCCATGTTGCGGCCGTAGATGGTCTCCACGCCGATGATACCGACAATGATTTCCGGGGGCACGCCATAGGTTTGCTCGGCGCGCTCCAGCGCGGCGGCGTTCTCCTGCCAGAAGCGCTTGCCGGCCTGCACGCGCACCGGGTCGATGAAGCGGCTGCGGTACACCGCCCAGCTGCGGGCCGTGGTCTTCTTCGGGCCGGTGCTGGGCGTCATCAGACGGCGGACCTGCTCCAGCTTCTGTGCCTGGCCCAGTTGCTGGCGCAGCCAGGCGGCATCGATGCCTTGCTGCTGGGCCAGGGTATCGGCCCAGCGCAGCGCTTCGGCACGCTGGCCGTAGCTGTTGTCCACAGCGGCCGCAGCGCGGGCTTTGGAGTTTTTGGGGCTTTGCGCGTAGCTGGGGAGGGCGCAAGCAGCGATGCAGACAAGAGCAACGGGAAGCAGACGGGTCATGAAATCTCGGTGAGGGGGGACGGCCCGGCAGCCAGGGCAGGAAGCGGAACTCCCACCGTAGCGCTTGCGGGCTGGCTGTGCCGGGGTGGCGCAGGCATTGCGGGCATGTTCCATGCATTCCCGCCAGGCCGGCAGCGCCGCGGCACCGAACCCTTATTGTGCGATGGTCCGCACTGCTCCCACGCAAGTCCATGTGCCGGGCAGTGGGTATTTTTTTGTGGAGGGCCGCACCGGGCCGTTGCGCGGTGCGCAAAGCCGCCGTGCACACCGCCTCCGTCCGCGGCAGCAGGCCGTGGCGCACAGCGCTTCGCTGCCAAGCTGACCGCCCGCCAACAGGCCAGCAACGCAGTCGTGTACTCGCTGCGGGCGGCCCGCAATGACCGTGTTAAGCTGGTCTGGAAGGTCCTTGCGCAGCGCCTGTGCGTGCTGCATCCATTGGGGGCCATGGCTGAAAAAAACAAAAACGGGGACAAGGAAAATGGGCAGAACAGGCTATTTTTCCCACAAGGATTGCTGGAAGCATGAGATGGGTCCTGGGCATCCGGAATGCCCGGAACGACTGGACGCCATCGAGGACCGCCTGCTGATCACCGGGGTGTTCGACGGGCTGGAGCGCGTGGAAGCGCCGCTGGCTTCGCTGGCCGATGTGGAGCTGGCCCATGACCGCATGCATGTGGCGGCCCTGCGCGGCCTGACGGACCGGCTCAAGGAAGAGGTGCAGGCCGGCGGCCCCGCGTATTCGCCGCTGGACACCGACACCTCCATCAATGTCCACACCTGGGATGCGGCGCTGCGCGCCGCCGGGGCGGCCGTGGCTGCCACCGATGCGGTGATCGACGGCAGCCTGGAAAATGCCTTCTGCGCCACCCGCCCGCCCGGCCACCACGCCGAGCGCGCCAAGTCCATGGGCTTTTGCTTCTTCAACAACGTGGCGATTGCGGCCTTGCACGCCCTGCAGCGCCGCCACCTCAAGCGCGTGGCCATCGTGGACTTCGATGTGCACCACGGCAACGGTACGGAAAACATCCTGGCCGGCGACGACCGGGTGCTGATGGTCAGCTTCTTCCAGCATCCGTTCTACCCGTTCAGTGGTGACAAGGAGCCGGCGTCCAACATGCTGAACCTGCCGGTGCCGGCCTATACCAAGGGCATGGATATCCGCGAGCTGGTGGAGATGATGTGGATTCCCCGCCTGGAAGCCTTCAAGCCCGAAATGATCTTCATCAGTGCCGGCTTCGATGCCCACCGTGAAGACGATATGGGCCAGCTGGGGCTGAACGAGCAGGACTTCGCCTGGATCACCGAGCGCATCAAAGACGTGGCGCGGCGTTTCTCCAAGGGCCGCATGGTGTCCTGTCTGGAAGGCGGCTATGTGATGAGCGCCCTGGCTCGCAGCGTGGAAGCCCACGTCCGCGTGCTGGCCGATATCTGATTTCGTCTGGGCATAGCAACAGGAGCGTCGGCCATGATGGATTTGCAGAATGTGGACCAACTGGTGGAAGTGCAGCGCAGCCCGCAGGGCGTGGTGCGCATCACCTTGAACGATCCCCAGCGTTTCAACGCACTGGGTGCCGAGATGCTGGTGGCGCTGCAGCAGGCCCTGGATGCCGTGGCCGCCGATGCCTCGGCCCGCGTGGTGGTGCTGGCCGCGCAGGGCAAGGCCTTCTGCGCCGGCCACAACCTGAAGGACATGGCGGCCAACCCCCAACTGGCCTATTACCAGCAGCTGTTTGCCCAGTGCAGCAAGATGATGGTGAGCATCGCCCGCCTGCCGGTGCCGGTGATCGCGCGGGTGCAAGGCATGGCCACGGCGGCCGGTTGCCAACTGGTTGCGCAGTGCGATCTGGCGGTAGCCAGCAGCGCGGCCAGCTTTGCCACCAGCGGCATCAACTACGGGCTGTTCTGTGCCACCCCCAGCGTGCCGCTGGTGCGCAACCTGCCCATCAAGCAGGCCATGGAAATGCTGCTGACCGGGGACTTCATCGATGCGAACACCGCTTTCGCCCGCGGGCTGGTGAACCGGGTGGCCGAACCCGACGCGCTGGATGCCGCCGTGGAGGCGCTGGTGCAGTCCATTCTGGCCAAGCCCGCGGCGGCCGTGCGCATGGGCAAGGCCCTGGTCTACCAGCAGCGGGAACTGGGGCTGGAAGCGGCCTACCAACTGGCAGGCCAGACCATGGCGGCCAACATGATGGATGCCGATGCCCAGGAAGGCGCACAGGCCTTCGCGCAAAAGCGCAAGCCGCACTGGCAGGGCTGAGGCGGCTGTCCGTCCTCCTGCCCTCCTGTGACGGGGCGCTGCGCAGGCGCCCCGGATGCCGGGCCTGCCAAGCCATGTCGCCATCCTCTGCCGGTCCGTGCAGGCCAGGGCGGGCTGCCGGCGGGGCTACTGAATAGGTGGTAACCCGAGGTTGGGCCGATTTCCATGCACACCGCTGCCGTTGTGCGCATAAAATAGAACGATCGTTCTTTTTTGTGCCGGCAAGGACCGTGTGAATTGTCAGGAATTCCGCCGCTGCTGCTGCAGCGCCGCATAAAATGAGTCGGTTTACGTAAACGTCAATCTTCCAAGAAATCAAGGAGCCGCAGCATGAAGGTATTGGTCCCAGTCAAGCGGGTGGTGGACTACAACGTGAAGGTCCGCGTGAAGTCGGACGGCACGGGCGTGGACATCGCCAACGTCAAGATGAGCATGAACCCGTTTGACGAGATTGCGGTGGAAGAAGCCGTGCGCCTGAAGGAAAAAGGCGTGGTCACGGAAGTGATCGCGGTCTCGTGCGGCGTGGCCCAGTGCCAGGAGACGCTGCGCACGGCCATGGCCATCGGTGCCGATCGCGGCATCCTGGTGGAGACCGATGCCGAGCTGCAGCCGCTGGCGATCGCCAAGCTGCTCAAAGCCCTGGTGGACAAGGAACAACCCGGCCTGGTGATCCTGGGCAAGCAGGCCATTGACGGCGACAACAACCAGACCGGCCAGATGCTGGCGGCCCTGGCCGACCTGCCCCAGGCGACCTTCGCCTCCAAGGTCGAAGTCGCGGGCGACAAGGTCAACGTCACGCGTGAAGTGGACGGCGGCCTGGAAACCGTGGCCCTGTCCACCCCGGCCATCATCACCACCGACCTGCGCCTGAACGAGCCGCGCTACGTGACGCTGCCCAACATCATGAAGGCCAAGAAAAAGCAGCTGGATGTTGTCAAGCCCGAAGAGCTGGGCGTGGACGTGGCGCCCCGCATCAAGACGCTGAAGGTGGCCGAGCCTGCCAAGCGCGGTGCCGGCGTGAAGGTGCCCGATGTGGCCGCCCTGGTGGACAAGCTCAAGAACGAAGCCAAGGTCATCTAAGACAGGCAGCACAAGGAGATCATAGAAATGACCGCACTCGTTATTGCAGAACACGACAACGCTTCGATCAAGGGCGCAACGCTGAACACCGTGACGGCCGCCAAGGCCTGCGGCGGTGATGTGCACGTGCTGGTGGCCGGTGACAACGCCGGTGCTGCGGCTGCTGCCGCAGCCCAGATCGCTGGCGTGTCCAAGGTGATCCACGCCGACGGCGCCAGCCTCAAGGACGGCCTGGCCGAAAACCTGGCCGCCCAGGTGCTGGCGATTGCCGGCAACTACAGCCACATCCTGTTCCCGGCCACTGCCTCGGGCAAGAACGTGGCTCCCCGCGTGGCCGCCAAGCTGGACGTGGGCCAGATCAGCGACATCACCAAGGTGGACAGCGCCGACACCTTCGAGCGTCCCATCTACGCCGGCAACGCCGTGGCCACCGTGCAGTCGGCCGATGCTATCAAGGTGATCACCGTGCGCGGCACCGGCTTTGATGCAGCGGCTGCCACCGGCGGCGCTGCGGCCGTGGAAACCGTGGCTGCCGTGGCGGACTCGGGCAAGAGCAGCTTCGTGGGCCGTGAAGTGACCAAGAACGACCGCCCCGAACTGACGGCCGCCAAGATCATCGTCTCCGGCGGTCGCGCCCTGGGCTCGGCCGAGAAGTTCAACGAAGTGATGACCCCGCTGGCGGACAAGCTGGGCGCGGCCATCGGCGCTTCGCGCGCGGCAGTGGACGCGGGCTACGCCCCCAACGACCTGCAGGTGGGCCAGACCGGCAAGATCGTGGCGCCGCAGCTGTACATCGCCGCTGGCATCTCGGGCGCGATCCAGCACTTGGCGGGCATGAAGGACTCCAAGGTGATCGTGGCGATCAACAAGGACCCGGAAGCACCGATCTTCTCGGTGGCCGACTACGGTCTGGAAGCCGACCTGTTCCAGGCCGTGCCGGAACTGGTGAAGGCGCTCTGAGCCACCACCACAGGAAAGAGGGGCTGCGTGCCCCTCTTTTTCCGTCTGCCATCAGCACAGGATGCATGGGCATGCCACCGCCGCGTGGTGCCATGCCCATGGACCCTGGCGCCACAGCGGTTGCACAGCGCAGCCAGCGCGCACGCGCCGAACCCATCCCTCAATCAAACCCAAAGAGAAGGTGACAAGATGAGTTACACAGCCCCCGTCAAAGACATGCTGTTTGCCATGGAACATCTGGCTGGCATCGCGCACGTGGCGCAGATCCCCGGCTTTGAAGATGCCGGTCTGGAGACCGCGCAGGCCGTGCTGGAAGAGTGCGCCAAGCTGTGCGAAGGCGTGGTGGCGCCGCTGAACGTGCCGGGCGATGTGAACCCCTCTGCGTGGAAGGACGGCAAGGTCACCACCACCCCCGGTTTTGCCGATGCCTTCAAGCAGTACGCCGAAGGCGGCTGGCAGGGCCTGCAGCACCCCACGGACTTCGGCGGCCAGGGCCTGCCAAAGACCATTGGTGCGGCCTGCATCGAAATGCTCAACAGCGCCAACCTGAGCTTTGCGCTGTGCCCGCTGCTGACCGATGGCGCCATCGAAGCGCTGCTCACGGCCGGCAGCGATGCGCTCAAGACCACCTACCTGGAAAAGCTGATCTCCGGCCAGTGGACCGGCACCATGAACCTGACCGAGCCCCAGGCCGGCTCCGACCTGGCCCTGGTGCGCACCAAGGCCGAGCCCCAGCCCGATGGCACGTACAAGGTATTCGGCACCAAGATCTTCATCACCTACGGTGAGCACGACATGGCCGAGAACATCGTCCATCTGGTGCTGGCCCGCGTGGCCGGTGCGCCCGAAGGCGTGAAGGGCATCAGCCTGTTCGTGGTGCCCAAGTTCCTGGTCAATGCCGACGGTTCGCTGGGCGCGCGCAATGACGCGCACTGCGTGTCCATCGAGCACAAGATGGGCATCAAGGCTTCGCCCACGGCCGTGCTGCAGTTCGGCGACCACGGTGGCGCCATCGGCTACTTGGTGGGCGAGGAAAACCGCGGTCTGGAATACATGTTCATCATGATGAACGCGGCGCGCTACGCCGTCGGCATGCAGGGCATTGCCGTGGCCGAGCGCTCCTACCAGCACGCCGTGGCCTACGCCAAGGACCGCGTGCAAAGCCGTCCCGTGGATGGCTCGGTCAAGGCCAGCGCCACCATCATCCACCATCCCGATGTGCGTCGCATGCTGATGACCATGCGCGCCTACACCGAAGGCTGCCGCGCCATGGCCTCGGCAGCGGCGGCGGCCTACGATGCCGCCCACCACCACCCGGACGCCGAAGTGCGCCAGGCCAACGCCACCTTCTATGAATTCATGGTGCCGCTGGTCAAGGGCTACAGCACGGAGATGAGCCTGGAAGTGACCAGCCTGGGCGTGCAGGTGCATGGCGGCATGGGCTTCATCGAAGAAACCGGCGCCGCGCAGTACTACCGCGACGCCAAGATCCTGACCATCTACGAAGGCACGACCGCCATCCAGGCCAATGACCTGGTGGGCCGCAAGACCGCACGCGATGGCGGCACCTCGGCCAAGGCCATTGCCGACCAGATCGCCAAGACCGAAGCCGCGCTGCGCGCCAGCGGCACGGCCGACGCCCTGGCCCTGGCCCAGCGCCTGCAGACCGCACGCGAAGCCTATGTGCAGGTGGTGGATTTCGTGGCCGGTCAGACCAAGGCCAGCCCCAACGCCGTGTTCGCCGGCAGCGTCCCCTACCTGATGCTGACCGGCAACCTGGTGGCCGGCTGGCAGATGGGCCGTGCGCTGCTGGTGGCCCAGGACAAGGCCGCCCAGGGCGAGGATGTGCAGTTCATGCAGGCCAAGGTGGCCACGGCGCGCTTCTATGGCGACCACATCCTGACCAAGGTGCCCGGCCAGGCCGAGTCCGTGCTGCACGGCGCCGATGCCGTGATGGCGCTGCCGCACGAAGCTTTCTAAGTCAGGCTATCAAAAAAGTGAGCTGGAGTCGCTTGTGTGGCAGGCACTCCAGCCTTTTTTTGTCATATTAGAACTTTTAGAGGAGACATCGTCATGTCCAAGATTCCTGCGGCGCTGCAAAAACTGGCGCTGCCCGTCATCGGATCGCCGCTGTTCATCATCAGCAACCCCAAGCTGGTGATTGAGCAGTGCAAGGCCGGCATCGTCGGCTCCATGCCGGCCCTCAACGCGCGCCCTGCGGAACAGCTGGAAGACTGGCTGGCGGAAATCACCGAAACCCTGGCCGCCTGGGACAAGGCCCATCCCGAACAGCCTTCGGCCCCGTTCGCCATCAACCAGATCGTGCACAAGAGCAATGACCGCCTGGAACACGACATGCAGGTCTGCGCCAAGTACAAGGTGCCCATCATCATCACCAGCCTGGGCGCGCGTGAGGACGTGAACCAGGCCGTGCACGGCTGGGGTGGTGTGGTGCTGCACGACATCATCAACAACAAGTTCGCCCGCAAGGCCATCGAAAAGGGCGCTGACGGCCTGATCGCCGTGGCAGCCGGTGCCGGCGGCCACGCCGGGGTGAAAAGCCCGTTTGCCCTGATCCAGGAAATCCGCCAGTGGTTCGACGGCCCGGTGGCGCTGTCCGGCTCCATCGCCACGGGCGACGCCGTGCTGGCCGCCCAGGCCATGGGTGCAGACTTTGCCTACATGGGCTCGGCCTTCATCGCGACCGAGGAAGCCCGCGCCGCCGACGAGTACAAGCAGGCCATCGTGGCCGGCAATTCGGACGACGTGGTCTACAGCAACCTGTTCACCGGCGTGCACGGCAACTACCTGGCCCCGTCCATCCGCGCGGCCGGCCTGGACCCCGACAACCTGCCGGTGTCCGACCCCAGCGCCATGAACTTCGGCTCGGGCCGTACCAAGGCCTGGAAAGACATCTGGGGCTGCGGCCAGGGCATCGGCGCCATCGAGCAGGTGGTGCCCACGGCCGAACTGGTGGCCCGCCTCAAGCGCGAATACGCCGCCGCCCGCCAGCGCCTGCAACTGGCCGCTGCCTGAGCCCGTGTTCCAGTGCACCAGTCCGGTGCGAGACTGGACGCATTGCCGGTGATTGTTACAATTGATCTGCCCCGGTAGGCCCAGGTCTGCCGTGCGCAGCCGCCAAGCCCCTGTGTGCCATTGCCCTCTGCCAAGAGGGAGGTGTACCGCAGGGGTTTGTCTTTTTTTGCGCGCTCCGTGGAGCGCGGTTTCTTGTTTTTTCTCTATGCAATTGAAATCCCTCGGCGCCGTGGCGCTGGCATCGCTGGCGTTGGCCACTTCCGTACAGGCCGCTGAACCCACGCCCCAGGCCGTGACCGACATGTTCCTGAAGTCCATCGTGCACATCGATGCCAAGTCCATGGAAGCCCTCAACGCCTACCTGCGCCCGGCGCGGACCTTTCCTGGTCAAGGCGATTTCATCAATGTGAAGGAAATGCTGGAAGTCGACCGCGACTACGCCAAGGAAATGGCGGCCACCTTCCTGGAAAACGTGAAGCTGAGCGACGCCGACAAGAAGGCGCTGGAGCCGGCTGCCGTGCAGCTGTTCGCCAACGTGCGCGATTCGCAAAAGCGCATCACCTGCACCATGGGCCAGCCCCAGAAGGTCACCGAAGGCGTGCATGCCGAGATGTTGGCCGTCAACGTGCCGTTCAAGTGCCTGGCGCCCAATCCGCCGGAAAAGGTCGTGGCCTTCCTGCAGCGCGCAGGCGGTGCCAAGTGGGACCTGGCCCAGTACCGTGAAAACGTGCAGACCCTGGCCAAGGGCTTCGAAGCCGCTCCGCTGACCCAGGTCTGGGAAGCCGAGTTCCCGCTGGCCACCGAGAAGAAGAAAAAGCCGCTGGTGTGGCAGAACAACTTCCCGCGTGAAACCATCGACGTCACGCCGCTGCAGTACTGATCGGCATTCGGCGGACCTGCACCCCTGCTGGTGGCTCCGCCACCGATGCGGTGCAGACCGCCATCGTGACCCTGGACCCCGGTGGGGTGGCGGTGTGCCATCTCCCGCCCTCCGCCGGTGCCTGCGGCACCTGCACACAAGCGCCCCTCGGGGCGCTTTTTCTTTGCCTGCGCAGCGCAGGGTGACAGCCACATGAAACCGGCTTTAGCCCTGTTGCCGTCCGGGTGAATTGATGAAAATCAACGCCGCAGTGTTTCACTCGACTACCTGAGCCAGCGTGGAAGTTGTTTTGCAGAAACCCTAGCATCTGCATAAATTTCAGTAAATACTGAAAATTCAGAAACACATGAAATCGACTGACTTCGATCAAACGGCAGGCGCACCGGCAGGCACACCCCAGGCTTCACGCCTGCGTGCCGACCACGGCACTGCGTGGTCGGTGCTGGCGTCGCTGCTGTGGCTGCCTCAGGCGGCATTGCTGGCGGTCGCCGTGCAGTGGATTGCCGAAGGGCGGGCCGCCGAAGTCGGGCGTCTGGCACTGGGCCTGCTGGTGCTGGGGGTGGCCAAGGCGGTCTGCGAGGGCCGTGGCATGCGGCTGAGCTTTGATGCTGCCCGCACCCAGCTGCAGGCACTGCGCGCCCAGGTGGTGCAGCAGCTGGCCAGCAGCTCGCCGCTGGACACGCAGCGCGCGCCGTCTGGGCAGGCCGCCAGTGCGGTGGCCGAACAGGCCGAAGCCATCGTGCCCTGGCTGTCGCGCTACCAGACGGCCATGTGGCGCACGACCGTGGTGCCGCTGGTGCTGCTGCTGGCCGTGGCCTGGCAGTCCTGGGTGGCGGCCCTGATCCTGCTGGTGGCCGCGCCGCTGATCCCCTTGTTCATGGCCATCGTGGGCTGGCGTGCCCAGGCCGCCAGCGAGGCGCACATGGTGCAGCTGGGCCAGATGAATGCCTTTTTGCTGGATCGCCTGCGGGGCCTGACCACCTTGCGCGCCCTGGGTGCGGTGGATGCCACCGCACAGCGCCTGCGGGCCCATGCCGAATCGCTGCGCCAGCGCACCATGCGCGTGCTGCGCATCGCCTTTCTGTCCTCTGCCGTGCTGGAGCTGTTTGCCGCGCTGGGCGTGGCCATGGTGGCCGTGTATGTGGGCTTTCACCTGCTGGGCTATCTGGAGTTCGGCACCTGGCAGGGCCGGCTGAGCCTGGGCGAAGCCCTGTTTGTGCTGCTGTTGGCCCCGGCCTTCTTTGATCCGCTGCGTGAACTCTCCGCCGTCTGGCACGACCGCGCCGCCGGCACCGCCGCGCTGCAGACCTTGCAGCACATGGCCTGTGGTGCCCAGCCTCTGCCGGGTGCGCTGGCGGAGGTCGCTTCCACTGCGGAAGCTGCCCCCGCCCGCGTGACCCTGCAGGCGCTGCAACTGCCCGGTTCGGTGGCCGCCACGCCGCTGGTGCCGGTGGATGTGGACATCCAGCCGGGTGAACATGTGGCCCTGTGGGGTGCCAGCGGCAGCGGCAAATCGCTGCTGCTGGCCCAGATCGCCGGCCTGTTGCCCACAGACCAGGGGCAGGTGCTGGTCGATGGCGTGCCCATGGCCGATGCCTCGGCACCGGCGCTGCGCCGCCGCATGGCCTGGATGGGCCAGCACCCGCATGTGTTCGCCGGTTCGGTGGCGCGCAATATCAGCCTGGACCGCCCCGATGTGGCAGGGGCAGACATTGCCCCGGCCTTGCAGCAGGCCGGCCTGGGCACGGTGCTGCAGGCACGGCCCAGCAGCAGCCTGGGCGAAGGCGGGCAAGGCCTGTCAGGCGGCGAAGCCGTGCGCCTGGCTCTGGCGCGCCTGGCCGTGGCCGCCCCCCATGCTGGCGTGCTGCTGGTGGACGAACCCACGGCCCACCTCGACCCCGCCACGGCCGCGCAGGTCACGCAGGCGCTGCTGCAGCTGGCCCAGGGCCGCACCCTGGTGGTGGCCACCCACGATCCGCTGCTGGCTGCCCGCATGGACCGGGTGGTGCAGCTGCAAACGCAAACCCCCATCCCAACCCAAGCCCAAACCCCGGAACAAGGCCCAGCGCCAGCATCCGCTCAGGTGCAGGAGGGCGCGGCATGAAGCGCACACGTCCATCGCTGGGCGCCATGCTGGCAGCGCTGGCTGCCATGGCACCGCGCCGCCTGTGGCTGGGCGGCATGGCACTGGCCTGCCTGACGGTGCTGATGGGCATGGCCCTGCTGGGCCTGTCCGGCTGGTTCATTGCCGCCACGGGGCTGGCCGGGCTGGTGCCGGCCACGGCCCTGGTGTTTGATGTATTCATGCCCAGCGCCGGCATCCGGCTGCTGGCCCTGGGGCGCACCGCCGCCCGCTATGGCGAGCGTCTGGTCACCCACGATGCCACGCTGGCCGTGCTTGCCGCGCTGCGCGAACGCCTGTTCCGCAGCTGGGCACCCGCTGGTGCTGCCTCGCAGCTGCGCCTGCGCCCGGCACGCTGGCTGCAGCGCCTGACCGGCGATGTGGATGCGCTGGACAGCCTGTACCTGCGCCTGGCCGTGCCCCTGGTGTCCGCCTGTGGTGCGGCGCTGCTGGCGGCCGTGGTGCTGGGCGCCATGCACTGGCAGCTGGGCCTGCTGCTGGGGCTGTGGCTGCTGCTGGTCGGCACCGCCATTGCCGTGGTGCTGGCGCGGCGCGCCCGCCGGCCCGCATTGCGCCGCGCGGCGGCGCTGGAACGGCTGCGCTCCCAGGCTGTGGACCTGGTGGCCGGGCAGACCGATCTGCTGATGGCGGGGCGCCTGCCGGCACAGTGCGCGCGCCTGGCGGCGACCGAGGCCTGCGTGGCCCAGGCGGACCGCCAGCTCAATCGGCTGGAGGCGCATGCCACCGCCGCCTATGGAGTGGTCAGCACATTGACTTTGGTGGGCGTGCTGCTGGCCGTGGGCTGGCTGGCCGAGCAGGGCGTGATCGGCGCCCCGGGGGCCGCACTGGCCTTGCTGGTGGCCCTGGCCGCGATGGAGCCGTTTGCGGCGCTGCGCCGGGGTGCCGTCGAGGCAGGACGCACCTGGCTGTCCATCCAACGGCTGGCACCCCAGGTGGTGCAGGCACCGGTGGCCGATACTGCCGTCCATCTGCCGCCGCCCGGTGTGGCGGCCATGCTGGAGCAGGTCAGCGCCAGGCACCAGGGCAGTCCGCGCTGGGCCTTGGAAGCGGTGAGCCTGCAGATCCCGGCCGGCACCCAGGTGGCGGTGGTGGGGGCCAGCGGCGCTGGCAAAAGCACGCTGCTGTCCGTGATCGCGGGCGAGCTGCCCGCCACGCAAGGCCATGTGGCCGCGCAGCCCGGCACCTGGCTGACCCAGCGCACCGAGTTGTTCCAGGACAGCCTGCGGGACAACCTGCTGCTGGCCTGCCCCGGTGCCAGCGACGAACGGCTGTGGCAGGCGCTGGAAGACGCGGGCCTGGCCAGCGATGTGCGCGCCATGCCCCAGGGGCTGGAGAGCCGGCTGGGCGAGGGCGGTCTGGGCCTGTCCGGCGGGCAGGCGCGCCGCCTGGCGCTGGCGCGGCTGCTGCTGCACCCGGCGCCGTGCTGGCTGCTGGACGAGCCCTCCGAAGGACTGGATGCCGCCACCGCGCGGGATGTGCTGGCCTGCCTGCAGCGGCAGATGAAAGGGCACACCGTGATTGTGGCTACCCACTTGCGCAGAGAGGCGGAAAGCGCCGATCGTCTGCTCTGGGTGGAAGGTGGTCGCTTGCTGGGCGACGCCCGGCGCGGCACAGCGGATTTTGACAAGCTGCTGGCACGGCTGCGCGATGACGCCGCCACCCCGGCAGCGCATGCAATGGCCAAGGGTTTTTAAGAGAGAAAGGAATTCCCCATGGACCTCGACATCGTCGACTTATCGCGGCTGCAGTTCGCGATAACGGCGCTCTACCACTTTCTGTTCGTGCCGCTGACCCTGGGCCTGTCGATTCTCATCGCCATCATGGAGACGGTGTTTGTGATGACCGGCCGCACCATCTGGCGCGACATGACCAAGTTCTGGGGCGTGCTGTTCGGCATCAACTTCGCCATGGGCGTGGCCACGGGCGTGGTGATGGAGTTCCAGTTCGGCATGAACTGGAGCTACTACAGCCACTACGTGGGCGACATCTTCGGTGCTCCGCTGGCCATTGAAGGGCTGATGGCCTTCTTCCTGGAAGCCACCTTCGTGGGCCTGTTCTTCTTCGGCTGGGACCGGCTGAGCAAAGTCAAGCACCTGATCGTGACCTGCCTGATGGCCATCGGCACCAACTTCTCGGCGCTGTGGATCCTGGTGGCCAACGGCTGGATGCAGAACCCCGTGGGCGCCGCCTTCAACCCGCAGACCATGCGCATGGAAGTGACCGACTTCTTTGCGGTGCTGACCAACCCGGTGGCACAGGCCAAGTTCGTGCACACGGTCTCGGCCGGCTATGTGATGGCCTCGCTATTCGTGCTGGGCGTGTCGGCCTGGTACGTGCTCAAGGGCCGCCACCTGCACCTGGCCAAGCGCTCGATGACGGTGGCCGCCTCGTTCGGTCTGGCCGCCTCGCTGTCGGTGGTGGTGCTGGGCGACGAGTCCGGTTACCTGTCGTCCGAACACCAGAAGATGAAGCTGGCCTCGATCGAAGCCATGTGGGAGACCGAGCCCGCACCGGCGGCCTTCACCGCCATCGGCTTCCCGGACCGCGAAGCGCGCGAAACCCATTTCGCCGTGCACATCCCCTGGGTGATGGGCCTGATCGGCACGCGCTCGCTCAACACCGAGATCCCCGGCATCAACCAGCTGGTGAGCAACGCCGAAGGCTATATCCGCAGCGGCATCGACGCCTATGACGCGCTGCAGACTATCCGCAGCGCCAGGTCGGACGCCGAAGTCCCTGCCGAGGCGCGCACGCGCTTTGAGGAAAAAGGTGTCTACCTGGGCTACGCGCTGCTGCTCAAGCGCTATGTAGACGACCCGCGCCAAGCCACCGCCGAACAGATCCAGAAGGCGGCGACCGACACCATTCCCCCGGTGGGCCCGTTGTTCTGGAGCTTCCGCGTCATGGTGGCCCTGGGCATGTTCTTCATCGTGCTGACCGGCACTTTCTTCTGGCTGTCCGTGCGCCACAGGCTGGATGCCTACCCCTGGCTGCTCAAGGTGGCCGTGCTGTCCATCCCGCTGCCGTGGATTGCGGCCGAATGCGGCTGGGTCGTGGCCGAGCTGGGTCGCCAGCCCTGGATCATCGAAGGCGTGCTGCCCACGGCCATGGCCGTCTCCCACCTGGGCGCCGGCACGCTGCTGCTGACGATTGCAGGCTTTGTGCTGATCTACACCGTGCTGCTGGTGATCGAACTCAAACTCATGGTGCGCGCCATCCAGAAGGGGCCGGAGCATGAGAGCGAGCCGCACCTGAGCTTCTACGAACCCATGATCCAAAAGCTGGCCCGCGCCCGCTGAATGCAAGCAAGGAGTACACAAAAATGATCTTGCATGAACTGATTTCGTATGACGTGCTGCGCGTCATCTGGTGGCTGCTGCTGGGCGTGCTGCTGGTGGGCTTTGCCGTGACCGACGGGTTCGATCTGGGCAGCATGGGGCTGCTGCGCGCCACGGCCAAAACCGATGTGGAACGCCGCACCGCCATCAACGCGGTCGGCCCCGTGTGGGAAGGCAACCAAGTGTGGCTGATTCTGGGCGGCGGTGCCATCTTTGCCGCCTGGCCGCAGCTGTACGCGGTCTCCTTCTCCGGCTTTTACCTGGCCATGTTCGCCGTGCTGGTGCCGCTGATCCTGCGCCCCGTGGCCTTCAAGTTCCGCAGCAAGCGCGAGAGCGCTGCCTGGCGCAACGGCTGGGACTGGGTACTGTGCATCACCGGCCTGGTGCCAGCGCTGCTGTTCGGCGTGGCCGTGGGCAATGTGATCCTGGGCGTGCCTTTCCGCCTGGGTGACGATATGCGCATCTACTACGACGGCAGCTTCTTCGGCCTGCTGACACCGTTCGCGCTGCTGTGCGGCCTGGTGTCGCTGTCCATGCTGCTGATGCACGGTGCGTCCTGGCTGGTGTTCAAGACCGAGGGCGAAGTCGCCCGGCGCGCAGCCAGGTACGGCGTGCTGTTTGCGCTGCTGACCACCTTGCTGTTTGCCGCCGCCGGCGTGTGGCTGGGCAGCATCAACGGCTATGTCATCACCAGCGAGATCAGCCACATCGGCCCCTCCAATCCGATGAACAAGACCGCTGCCGCAGTCGCTGGCGCCTGGATGCACAACTTCCAGTCCTACCCCGCGCTGTGGGTCGTGCCCGGTATCGGTCTGGTCATGCCGCTGATCGTGGCCCTGGGCCTGCGCAGCCGCCGCGAATGGCTGAGCCTGCTGGGCAGCGGCCTGGCGATTGCCGGCATCATCCTGACCGTGGGCGCTGCCATGTTCCCCATGATCCTGCCGTCCACCGTCGATCCGCGCTTCAGCCTGACGGTGTGGGATTCCTCCTCCAGCCATGTGGTGCTGTTCATCATGCTGGTGTGCGTGCTGATCTTCCTGCCCTTGATCCTGGCCTACACCAGCTGGGTGTACGCGGTGCTGCGCGGCAAGGTTGATATCGCTGCGATTGCCACCGGCAAAGGCCACTCTTACTAACCGGTAGAAAGGAATTCGATATGTGGTATTTCGCGTGGATTCTGGGCCTGCCACTGGCCGCCGCTTTTGCTGTGCTCAATGCCATGTGGTACGAGCTGATGGATGACGAGGCCACCCGCCGCCGCATCCTGGAGCGCACCAGCAAGCTGCCCGAGTAAAGGCCGCAGGCACAGTGCCTTTCGTCGCTGCATGGCGGCGGAGTCGCAGAGACTTTGCAGAGCCGCGGTGACCGAAGGTGCAGTCAGCCGCTCCGGATTCGGTCGCCCGTTCGGGTGCCCAGGCAAGGCCTGGTGCTGTGATGGCACCAGGCCTTGTGTTTTTGGGGGCGGCGCATAGCAGAGGATGCAGGCCCGTTTTGTACCGCCGTTGACATCTGGTCATGCAACAAAGCGTGTGCATGCGGTGCACAGCCACCGATTGCTGCTAGGGTAGTCCGGTCAAGATTCCCATCTCTATCGCACAGCAAGGAGGAGCCGTGATGGAAGCGCGCAGCGAACCGATTTCCCGCCAACACCACCGCAAAGAGGGCCTGGGCACCACCGGCCGATGGGCGCTGGTGGCCGTGGTGTTGCTGGGAGCGGGCTATGCCGGTTGGCACTACTGGGGCAGGGCGCCGGCAGCCCTGGAGACACCGCCTGTCGCAGCGCCCGCCCCTGCGGCCCCGGCGCCCACCATCACGGAACCCGCACCGGCAGCGCCTGCGGCGGAGCCGGCCGCTGACACCGCCCATCCGCTGGAACCAGCGGCCGACGCCCAGGGCCGCCCGCCGCTGGCCAGTGGCG
Organism: Comamonas sp. CMM03; assembly: GCF_019218715.1. Lineage (NCBI taxonomy): Bacteria > Pseudomonadati > Pseudomonadota > Betaproteobacteria > Burkholderiales > Comamonadaceae > Comamonas > Comamonas sp. CMM03. The sequence goes on from NZ_JAHUXB010000004.1 coordinate 603,319, forward strand.
ATGGCGACGGCCTGGCCCAGGCTGTCACGGAATGGCTGGGGCGTGAACGCACGCTGCGCTTTGTCGCCACCGACGCTCTGGCACGCCGCATTGCGGCCACGGTGGACAACCTGGCGCGCAGCCAGGCGGCCTCGCGCTTGTGGCCGTTGCACCCGGTGGGCGGGCGCATGGCCGTCACGCAGACCGACGACGGACGCATGGAGATCGCGCCAGCCAACGCCGCGCGCTACGAAGCCGTGGTGCGCTTTGTCGTGGGCCTGGATGTGGAGCAGGCCGGTGTCCTGTACCGCCGTGTCTACCCGGTGCTGCAGCAGGCCTATGAAGAGCTGGGCTATCCCGGCCAGCGCTTCAATGACCGGCTGGTGGCGGTGATCGACCACCTGCTGCAGACCCCCGAACCTCCCGGGCCGCTGGCGCTGAAACTGGTACAGGTGCAAGGCCAGCTGGCGCCCCAGCAGCCGTGGCTGCGCTACGAGTTTGCCGATGCGGATCTGCAGTCCCTGTCGGCAGGGCAGAAGATTCTGCTGCGCATGGGCGTGGAGCACACCCAGCGCATCAAGGCCCAGCTGCGGGCACTGCGGGCGCAGATCACCCGGCGCTGAGCAAAAAGGGCCTGCAGTTGCAGGCCATTTTTTTGTGGTCGGCGCAGGGGCTGACAGCGCAAGCACCAGGGCAGCGCCGTGCCCCTGCAGGTACTCAATCCTGCGGGTCCTTGCCGCCCTTGGGGTCCTTGGGCTTGGCACGGCCGGTGAGCTTGTCCTTGATCTCCAGCACCCGCGTCACGGCGGCGCCCATGCCCATCAGCTGCATGGCGGTTTCGGGTTGCAGGCGCTGCACATCGTCAAACCAGGTCATCAGCTTTTCGATCAGCTCGTACATCTCCTGCATGCGCTTTTGCGCATGGCGTTCGTCGTCGGACTGGGCCTCTTCCAGCAGCGCCGAACGCAGCATGGACTGCGTGGGTTCGATCTCGCGGCGGCGGCGCTCCTCGGCCAGGCGGCGGAAGATGTCCCACACATCCTGCGGCGCCTCAAAGTATTCGCGGCGGTCACCGGGCTGGTGGCGCAGGTTCACCAGGCGCCACGACTGCAGCTCCTTCAAGCCCATGCTGACGTTGGAGCGCGAAAACTCCAGCGTCTCCGCAATCTCTTCCGCATTCAGCGCGCGCGGCGACAGAAACAGCAGCGCGTAGATCTGACCCACCGTGCGGTTGATGCCCCAGCGGCTGCCCATCTCGCCAAAGTGGGAGACGAACTGCCGGTTCAGGGAAGGAAGGGGTTGAAGCTGACTCATAAAGGAATTGTGCCTGTGAATTTAAGAATTTCAGCACTTCCTGAAATTGTCCGCAATGCAGGCTGGGCCGGGGGGCGGCCGCGCCGAACGGTGGCTTGCATCGGGGTCACCGGCCCGGCGCGGGCGGGCTCAGCGGTGCAGTTCGCCCGCGTTCTCGGGCTGGAAGTCGATGCCGTCCACCCGCACCGTCACCTTCTGGCCCGTGGGGCTGGGCATCTGGAATTCGTCGCCCACGCTCAGGCCCAGCAGGGCAATGCCCACCGGGGCGAACACCGACACCTTGTCCGCGCTGCCATCCATGTCCTTGGGGTAGACCAGGGTCAGGGTGTTGCTCTTGCCGCTTTCCAGCAGGGTGAAGCGCACGGTGGAATTCATGGTCACCACGGTGGCGGGCATCTGGGCCGGCTCCAGCACATCGGCACGGTCGAGTTCGGCTTCCAGCACGGCGCGGCCCGGAAACTCGCCCGGCATTTTCTCCAGCAGGGCTTCGATGCGCTCCAGGTCCAAGGTCGACAGAGTGATGGTGGGCTTGCGCTCCATGGCGGTGCTCCTTGCGGGATGGGGTGAAAGTCGGTCCGCCAGGCTCAAAAAAACAAAAGCCCACACGGACAAAAGCCCGGGCAACGGGGTTGTCCGGGCCAAGGCAATGAAAAGCACCAATTTGGTGCGCTGTCCGTATTGTGGCGCTTTGCCGCGCTCCTGCCAAGCCATCTCGCACGCCGCCAGTGCGAATTGCTTCGGCGGCGTGCAGCTTTCAAAAAAGGAGCTAGCTGTGGGCGCCGGTATTTGCTGGGAAGCGCTGCGGCACCGGCCACACCGTCTCCGGGCCTGACGAAACCGCCACTGAACAAGCCCCTGCTTGCATCAAGGTTCCGGCACCTGTATTGCTTGAATAACTGTATTTATATACAGTTATCTCATGTCTTCCTATCGCGACCAGCATTCCGATCTGCCCGCCCAGCCCGTGCCGCTGCACAAGGGCCGGGGTGCGGCCAGCTGGATCGCCCACCGCTTTGCACGCGATGCCCGGGAAGCGTTTGACGATGGCTGGGCGGATCCGGCGGTCAATGCGGCCGGCGCAGAAGGGGACGACGGCGAAGCGGCAACTGCCTTGCGCACGCAGCTGGAATGGGAGCAGTGCAAATCCGCCCTCAGCCGGCATGACTCTCCCGACCTGCCGTTTCACCTGGGCCTGAATCCCTACCGGGGCTGCGAGCACGGTTGTATCTACTGCTACGCCCGGCCCACGCACAGCTACCTGGGCTACTCGCCAGGGCTGGACTTTGAAACCCGGCTTGTCGCCAAAGCCAATCTGCCCGAGGTGCTGGGGGCCGAGCTGTCCCGCCCCCGCCATGTGGCCGCACCGGTGATGCTGGGTTCGGTCACCGACTGCTACCAGCCCATTGAGCGCGATGTGGGCCTGACCCGCCGCACCATCGAAGTGCTGGCCGCCGCGCGCCACCCGTTTTCCATCGTCACCAAGGGCAGCGGCATCGAACGCGACCTGGACCTGCTGGTGCCGCTGGCCCGGCAGAACCTGGTGGCGGTCTATGTCACCCTGACCACGCTGCAGCCCGATCTGGCGCGCAGGCTGGAGCCCCGCGCCGCCGCACCGCACCGGCGCCTGCGCACGGTGCGCGCCCTGGCGGAAGCCGGCGTGCCCGTGGGGGTAAGCCTGGCGCCGCAGATCCCGTTCCTGAACGACGACCTGGAACAGGTGCTGGCCGCCGCGCAGGCCGCCGGCGCACGCCAGGCCTTCTATGCCGTGCTGCGCCTGCCATGGGAGCTGGCGCCGCTGTTCGAGGAATGGCTGCGCCTGCACTACCCGGACCGCGCCCAGCGCGTGCTGGAGCGGGTGCGCGATCTGCATGGCATCAGCGAGGAGGGCCGTGCCGAAGGCAAGGTCTACCAGAGCCAGTTCGGCCAGCGCATGAAAGGCACCGGCGCCTGGGCCGACATGCTAGCCCAGCGCTTTTCCCTGGCTTGCCGCAAGCTGGGCCTGAACCGCGAACGTGTGCAGCTGGACTGCAGCCAGTACCACCCCAGCCTGCTGGGTGGCCAGCAAAGCCTGTTTTGAGTACGGATGACCGTACAAGAAAAAGGTGAAACCGCTGTGCGGCGGCGCCCGCCGCTAGGCTGCAGCCGGTGTATTCGCACAACGAACAAAACAGACAAAAAAATAGACAACAGCGCGCGAATCCCATGGGGACATCGGCCCCTGTACAGGCACTGCGGCCCAGCGGCTGGCGCGGCTCACCCCCCACATGCGCCCCACACACCATGCATACCTCCTGCCTCGCACGCTGCGGCCGTCGCCACAGCGGTGCGCTGGCCACGGCCTGTGCAGCCGGGATCGTGTTGGCGCCAAGCTTGTTGTCAATGATGAAGGCCTGTCCCAGCGCGCGGCTTGCATGGTCGGCGAATGCCTGAGTCACCACGTCGGTGGGGCTGCCTGCGGCAAAGCACACTACCAGCTTGATGGGCGTCGCAGAGGCTATGAAAAGTGCAACTGCCAGCGATGGGCAAGCCCGCATCGCATGCGATTTTGTCGTCGGTAAAGCGGTACTGGCCACACCAGCTCCAGGCCTGACGGGACCGCAACTGAACAAGCCCCTGTCTGCATCAAGGTTCCGGCCTACCGTTTCACCTGAGCTGGGATCCCTGGCGGGGTTGTGCGCCGCAGTGGTGGAGATCCTCGAAAGCAGCGCGGACCGGGATCGTCACGTTTTAGCTTCAGCTTCGGAGCATCTGCGATGCAAGGATGTTGGATTCACATCCTGTCGACTGTTAGTTCTTGCGCGGGTGTATGGGTTGCCCAGGGGTATCCAACGTCGTAGTCAAAATGCGGCCGTGGGTGGAATCTGTGACAAACAGCTGCTTGCGCTGCACGCCGCCAAAAGCCAGGTTGGTGGTGGAGCTGCCTGGCACACCACGCAGCACCTGCACCGGTTCAGCCCGGTGGTTGAGCACCCACACATGGCCCAGTCCGGGGTTCGCCACCAGCACATGGCCTTGAGCATCGACAGCCAAACCGTCAGGGCCGCTCGGCCCATACGACGTAAAGAACTGGCTGACCTTGGCCACACTGCCATCGGGCAACAGCGGCACCCGCCACACGCAGTTGCCCCGTGTGACCGCCAGGTACAGAACGCGTCCATCGGGCGACAAGGCCACTCCGTTGGGGCTGGGCACGTTGTGCAGCAGCAGATCAAGCTGGCCGTTGGGCCGCAGGCGGTACAAGCGTCCGCTGGGGTCATGCAGGCCGCTCTGCCCCTGGTCCGTGAAGTACAGATTGCCTTCGGCGTCAAAGATCAGATCGTTCACACCTTTGAAGCTCTCGCTGTTGCGACGCTCCAGGAACGGGGTGACAGCGCCGCTGGCCACATCCAGGCGCACCAGCCCGTTCTTGTAATCCGTGATCAGCAAGGTGTTGGCATCCAAAAATTTCATGCCATTCGGTTCGCCGTCGTACTCGGCCACCAAGCTCCACATGCCCTGCGGGTCAATGCGGAAGATGCGGCCCCAGGGAATGTCGGTCACGTACAGATTGCCGGCTCCGTCAAACACCGGGCCTTCCAGGAACGAGTCGGTGATGGTGCCTCCCCGGTTGGCATCGGCCCAAACGCTGGGCGCGGGGCGGCGGAAAACGTCCGGCATGACGCTGAACGTTTCCAGTTCGCGGACTTCAGGGGGCTGCAGCAGAAACATAAGAACAGCTTTCCTATTTGTGAAACATCAAATCCCGGCCCGCCGGATCCGACCAGTTGGCTGGGCAGGGACATCCAATGGGATTTTCAACAGTGATCGAACCCATAGAGCTGGCCCGGGTTGTCCGACAGGACGCGGTGCATGGCCGATGCGGAGCCGCACCAGGCTTGGAGCAGATCGACCAGGTCGGCGTCATTCACGCTACCCGGAGCCTCGGTGGTGTGCGGCCAGTCGCTGCCCCATACCAGCCTCTGCGGAGCATCTCTGACCAAGGCATGACCCAGGGGCAGGGTGTCGGCATAACTGGGGCCGTGCACCGACGAGCGCATGTAGGCCCCTGAGAGCTTGACCCAGGTCCGGCCACCATCGAGCAACCGGCGCAGCACCCCATAGGCCTCGGCTGCCGGACCTTCGGATGGATCTATGTGCCCCAGGTGGTCGATGACCAGCGGCACCGGCAGCTTGTGCAGCCAGGGTGCCAAGGCCACTATTTGCTCAGGGTGGGCAAACACCTGCAGGTGCCAGCCTGCGCAATCCCTGTGGCGAACCACCTTATCGGCCAGGGTGGTCAGCATCTCGGCTGTGGTGCGTCCCCAGGACTGGGGCGAGACAAAGTTCACCCGCAGCCCGCACACACCGCGGGATGCAAGATGGGTCAGTTCAGAGTCATTCACCGTGGCATCCACCACAGCCACACCGCGTGCGCTGTCGCCCAATTGCGCCAACGCATCGAGGGTACAGGTGTTGTCGGTGCCATAGGTCGATGGCGTCACGACCACCGTGCGCGATGTCCCCAGGCGCTGCTGCAGCATCCTGTAAGCTGCCACGGGAGCCGAGGGCGGTGTGCGATGCCAATGCGGCGATGGAGCGAAACGCGCGTCAAAAATGTGCATATGGCTGTCGCACGCAAGCGCAGGCAATGTGCATGAAGGGCGGTTCACGCCAGCGGAATGCGGCACGGGGGTGGATAGCGGCGGCAGCTCCATCGCTTCAGTCCAGCTTGATGTGGCCCTTGCGCACCACCTCGCCCCATTTCGCATCCTCCTGCTTCAGGAACACAGCGAAATCGGCGGGTGTCGATCCAATAGCCTGGGCACCCAGGTCGGAAAGGCGCTGCTTCACGGCATCCTCCTTCAGCACTTCGGCCAGGGTCTGCTGCAGCTTGGCCGCCACAGGCTCGGGCGTGCCGGCCGGCAGGAACACCCCGTTCCATTCATACGCCTCATAACCGGGGATTACCGTCTCGGCCACGGTCGGCACATCGGGCAGGCGCTTGGAGCGCTCGGGAGCCGATACAGCCAAGGCACGCAGCTTGCCACCCGAAATCAAGGGGTAGGTGGCAGCGACGGTACCGAACATGAAATCCACCTGCCCGCCCATGACATCGGCAATTGCCGGGCCACCGCTCTTGTAGGGCACGTGCACCATGTCCAGATTCAGTTTCTGGCGGAACAGTTCTGCCGCAAGGCGCTGCACGGTGCCGCTGCCACCGGAGGCGAAATTCAGCTTGCCTGGCTCGGCCTTGGCCCTGGCAATCAGGTCGCTCACGCTCTTGAGCGGCGAATCGGCCTTCACGACCAGCGCATTGGGCGCCAGCAGCACCAGCGACAGCGGCTGCAGCGCGTTCGCTGCGTACGGCATCTTGGGGAACAGGTGCGGGTTGATGGATTGCGGTGTGGCGTCGTACAGCATGGTGTAGCCATCCGCGGGTGCCTTGGCGACGAAGCCTGCGCCGATGGTGCCGCTGGCTCCAGCCTTGTTGTCCACGATCACGCTGACTCCCAGCTTGGCGCCCAGACGCGTGGCCACCACGCGCGCCACCGCATCTGCCGCACCGCCGGGGGCATATGGCACGACCATGGTGATGGTGCGCTCGGGAAAGGCTGCATGTGCAGCCACGGCGGCACAGGCACAGGCCGCCAACAGGTATTGCTTGAGGGATTTCATGGTGATTGCAGGCTGATTAGAAGAAAAATCTGCTGCTCTGGGTGCAGGGCGCAGCGCGGCCATGCCGTCATTGCTTGTCGATGCCGACCTTGGCGGCCACGGCCTCCCACAGCAGGGCATCGGTCTTCAGTTTGTCGGCGAATGCCGGGCCGCTGACCACCCGCGGCACTGCGCCCAGGTCGTTGGCAAAAGCCTGCACGTCAGGGCTGGCCATGGCCCTGGCGATTTCCGTGCGCAGCCGCTCCAGTACCGCATCCGGTGTGCCCTTGGGAGCCCACAAACCCGTGAAATTGACCACCTTGTAGCCGGGAACTCCGGCTTGTGCAAAGGTCGGAACCTCGGGCAGCGCCTGCAGGCGCTGGTCGCCGCTCACAGCCAGTAGGCGCACCTTGCCGCCACGCACCTGTCCCATCACCCCCGGGGTCGAGGCAATCTGGAAGTCGATGGTGCCGCCCAGCAGCGCCAGGGTGGCCTCTCCTGCGCCTTTGAATGGCACGTGGGTGGCTTTCAAGCCGCTGCTGCCTTGCAAGGCCTCCGTCGCAAAGTGCGGCATGGTTCCGGCACCACCGGTGCCATAGTTCAGCTTGCCGGGGTTGGCCTGCGAATAGGCCACCAGATCGCCCAGCGTCCTGAAAGGCGATCCCGCCGCCACCACCACAGCGGTGGGTGCGAAGTTGAAGCCTGCTACCGGCACCAGGTCCTGCGTGTAGTCCCAGGGCAGTTTCTTGAAGACCTGCGGCAGGATGGAGTAGGTGGTGTCGTTGGCCATCAGCGTGTAGCCATCGCCTGCTGAACGTGCCACCTGCTGGGCTCCGATCGTGCCAGTGGCACCGGCCTTGTTCTCGACGAAGAAGCTCTGGCCGGTCTGCTCGGTGAGCTTTTGCGCGATCCGGCGTGTGACCTGGTCCACGGCCCCGCCCGGGGGATAGGGCACCACAATCTTGACGGCCTTGTTCGGATAGGGCGATGGCGGCTGTGCGCTGGCGGCACTGCTTGCCAGCGCCAGGGCCGCGCACAGGGGAAAATACATGCGTTTCATGGATGTGTCTCCTTGCGAAAGCGTCATTCGGCCTTGAGGTTCAGGTCGCGTGCGATCTGCGTGTAGGTAGCGACTTCGCGCTCCACCTGCTTGGAAAAGGCTGTACCGCAGGTGGCGTTGGCGTCCAGTCCCAGGCCGCGCAGCTTTTCGGCTGCGGCAGCACTGCCGGAGAATTCGCGCGCGACCTTTTCCAGCTGCTGCGCGATGGGGTCCGGCAAGCCGGCAGGGGCCAGCACGCCGTACCAGGCGTCGGCCGAATAGTTGCCTCCACCGGCCTCGGCGAACGTGGCCACTTGCGGCAGCAGCGGCGAGCGCTGGGGTGAAGCCACGGCCAGTGCCTTGAGCTTGCCGCTCTGGATCTGCGCCAGCACCGAGCCCAGGGTGGCGAACGAGCTGTCGAGCTGGCCGCCCATCAGGTCGGTGACCACGGGCGCTGCACCCTTGTAGGGCACGTGGTTGAGCTGCAGGCTGTTGGCACGCGCGAACATCTCTGTGGCGAAATGGCCCGAACTACCCATGCCCGCCGTGCCGGCCGTGGTGCGGCCCGGCGCCTTGCGCACGTGGGTCATGTAATCGGCCAGCGATGCCACTGGCAGGCTCGGCCCCACCACGAGCACCGTCGGGCTGGTGGCCACCGTGCACAGCGGCTTGAAGGACTTCACTGCGTCGAACTTCACCCGGCCGCTGTATAGCCCCGGGATCATCGTGTGGTTGGTGGCGCCGAACAGCAGCGTGTAGCCGTCGGCCGGTGCGCCGGCCACGGCTTGTGCAGCCAGGATCGTGTTGGCGCCTGGCTTGTTGTCAATGATGAAGGCCTGTCCCAGCGCGCGGCTTGCATGGTCGGCGAATGCCCGCGCCACCACGTCGGTGGGGCCGCCTGCGGCAAAGCCCACCACCAACTTGACGGGCTTGGACGGGTAGGCGGCTGTCTGTGCGTGGCAGGTTGCAGAGGCGATGAGAAGTGCCACTGCCAGCGATCGACAAGCCCGCATCGCATGCGATTTTGTTGTCGGTGAAGCGGTCCGGGCGACCTGGCAGGGCGCAGCGGAGCCCCGCTGGCCTGAGCGTGTGTACATGTCTTGTCTCCTGTAGTGGACCCCGTCGAGCGGGGTCTCTTTTATGGGAGGAAGCCTGGAGCAGGCTCCAAGCTTCGCAGCGGGCCTCAGGCCACGGTTGTCTGGGCCAGTACGGCCAGCAAGTTCTTGGCAGCGCCGACGCCCATGTTCACGTAGGCATCGCTGGTGACGCCACCGATATGCGGACTGAGAACGAAGTTCTTCTCGCCCTGGAACGGATGGCCTGTGGTCATCGGCTCCACCGCAAAGCTGTCGAGACCGGCGGCCATCACCTGGCCGGAACGCACGGCGGTCAAAAGGTCTGCCTCATTGACAAGGCCTCCGCGTGCCGTGTTCACCACGATCACGCCGCGCTTGCACTGGGCCAATGTGGCGGCATTCAGCATGCCGCGGTTTTCGTCGGTCAGAGGGCAGTGCAGCGAGATGGCATCGGCCTCTCGCCAGATCGTTTCCAGGTCTACGCTCTGCACGTAGTCAGGCAGGTTCTTGGCGAACGGATCGAAGCCGATCACGCGCATGCCCAGGGCATCAGCCATCTTGGCAAAGCGCAGGCCGATGGCGCCCAGGCCCACCAGCCCCACCGTGCGACCAGCCAGCTCCAGGCTCTTGTGCGTGGCCTTGTCCCAGTGCCCGGCGTGCATGCGCGCGTCCAGTGCCACCACGGACTTGGCACATGCCAGCAGCAGCGCCAGTGCCTGCTCGGCCACCGCAGCGGCATTGGCACCCACGGCCGCCACCACTTCGATGCCGCGTGCCTTGGCAGCCTCCTTGTCGATGGTGTCTGTGCCGCTGCCATGCTTGGAGATGACCTTCAGCGAAGGCGCCGCGTCCATCACAGACGCACCCACCTTGCCGTAACGCACGATGATGGCCACCGGGTCGTGCTGCCGACTCAGCGCCACCATGTCTTCTTCGGTAGGGGTCTTGCCGGCGTAGACGATTTCGTAGCCGCTGAGCAGGTCCAGCGCCTGCTGCGCCAGGTCGGCGCCTGTGATGATGATGGTGGGGGCGCTCACAGCGATTCTCCTTCCTTGAGCACGCCGGCGGCGTGCAGCGCGGCAGGCAGCCATTTGGAGGCAGTGTCACCGCGGGCGATGGCCTCGATGCGCGCGGCCTCGTCGGCCACTTTCTTGTCGGCCAGGGCCAGCATGGCAGGTGCCTTGGCGCGTTCGATCACGACCACACCATCGGCATCGCCCACCACCAGGTCACCCGGGTTCACCGTGGTTCCACCGGCGGAGATGGGATGGTTGATGCGACCAGGCACATACTTGGTGGGGCCGGCAGGGTTGAAGCCGGCGCTGAATACGGGAAAGCCCAGGTCCAGGATCTCCAGCTTGTCGCGGATGGCACCGTCCACGATCACACCGGCCAGGCCGATCTTCTTGCAGGCGCTGAGCATCAGCGTGCCCATCAGTGCCGCGGTCTGGTCTCCCTTGCCGTCGATCACCAGCACATCGCCGGGCTTGGCCAGCGCGATGGCGGCGTGGATCATGAGGTTGTCGCCGGGACGCACTTCGACGGTGAATGCGGGGCCGGCCAGTTTCATGTCCTGGTGCACGGGGGCAATGCGGGCGTGCATGGTACCGCGGCGGCCGGCCACGTCGGCCAGGATGGCGGCCTGGAAGGTGCCGGCCTTGGCGACCACATCGGCGCTGACGCGCTCGATGTCACGGATCATTTCGGGAAGTTGGCTCATGGTGTGGTTCCAATAGGGTTGGGAAAAAGATGCAGTACGGTCAATGGCAACAACATGGGCCTCACTCGGCCTTGATGTTTCCGTCCTTGATGACCTTGGCCCACTTGGCCGAGTCGGCCTTCTGCAGGTCGCCGAGCTGTTTGGAAGTGCCGCCCACCAGCGTCACACCGAGGCGGTCTGCCAGTGCAATGAGCGCGGGGTCTTTCAGCGCCTGGTTGATGTCCTTGTTCAGCCGCTGCACGACGGCTGCAGGCGTCCTGGCTGGCGCGAACACGGCCTGCCACTGCTCCACCACAAAGTCGCGCATTCCAACTTCGCCCATCGTGGGGACCTCTGGAAGCGCCTTCAGGCGTTGGGCCGAGGTGACGGCCAGCGCGCGCAACTTGCCCGACTGCACGTGCGGCAGCGCTGCGGCAACGGGGGCGAACATGAACTGCACCTGCTCGGCCAGCGTGTCCTGCAGCGCCGGCGTGTCGCCCTTGTAGGGGACATGGATGAAGCGCGCGCCCGTTTGCTGCTGAAGCAGCTCACCCTGCATCTGCAGGATGGTGCCGTTACCGCCCGAGGCGAAGGCCAGCTTGCCAGGCTGCGCCTTGGCTGCGGCCACGAGGTCGGCCACGGTCTTGAACGGTTGGTGTGCGCCGACCACCAGCATGTGTGGAATGGTGCCGATGATGGCCACCGGCTCGAACGCGGCGATATGGTCATAGGACAGCTTCATCAGGTGCGGTGCGATCGCCTGCGGGCCGATGGAGGTGCCCAGCAGCGTGTAGCCGTCCGGCTGCGCCTTGGCGACGAAGGCCGCACCGATGGTGCCGGTGGCGCCGGCCTTGTTGTCCACGATGACGTTCGTTCCCAGTGACGCGCCAATGCGCTGCGCCACGTTGCGACCCAGCACGTCGGTGCTGCCGCCCGGCGGGTACGGCACCACCCAGGTGATGACCTTGCCGGCGGGCCAGTCGCCTTGCGCCTGCAGGGGCGCCACACACAGCGGTCCCAGCAGCGCAGCGCCTGCGGCGGCGATCAGTGCGCGGCGTGTGCGACCCGGTGAAGAAGAGATGGCTGTCGATGCGTTCATGGTTGTCTCCGTATGGTTGTTATGAAGAGGCAAGGGGTGCGAAGCCGTACAGCGCCGCCGGGTTGTCCACCAGCACGCGCTGCAGCGCGGAGGGTCCCCCGTTCTGGTGCGCCCAGTCGGCCAGGCGGTCGATCTGCCGAGCGTCGTCCGGCATGGGCTGCATGCCGGACGAGGCGGTGGCGTGGGGCCAGTCGCTGCCCCATAGCACGCGCTGTGGTGCGGCGCACAGGTAGCCTGCGGCCAGCGCATCCAGCGCGGGGTCGTCCACGGCGTGGTGTTCGCTCACGATGTAGCCACCGGACAACTTGATCCACGCCCGGCCGGCCTGCAGCAAATCGAGCAGCAGGGCATGAGCGGGGTGCCGGCCCGCCAGCGCGGGTGCGATGCGCCCGAAATGGTCAAACACCACGGGTACCGGTAGATGGCGCAACACTTCCCCCTGCATGGCCAGCATGTCCGGCGCCATCAGCAACTGCAGGTGCCAGCCCAGCGGGGCGATGCGGTGCGCCATCGGTCGCAACAAGTCCACCGAACCTGACACGCCGAGTGACAGGTTCAACCGCACGCCGCGCACACCGACGGCGTGCAGGCGCTGTAGTTCGGCATCGCTCTCGCTTCCGTCGATCACGGCCACGCCCCGGGCTTCGGAACCCAGGGAGGCCAGTGCTTCCAGCATGCAGCGGTTGTCGGTGCCGTAGGTGGACGGTGTGACCAGCACGGTGCGCGTGGTGCCAATGCGCTTTTGCAAAGCGCGGTAGTCATGTACCGAGGCATCTGGCGGCAGCAGCCTGGCCCCCGCGGCGGCCGGAAAGCTGCTGTCGTAGACATGTACATGGCAGTCACAGGCCCCCGCCGGGAGCGGCGTTCTGGGGCGCGCGATGCCCGTTGAGAAGCGCACGGGCGCAGCAAGGCTGTCGCGATGCATGGTGATATCCACAGGAGGGGAGAACGCAATGCAGCGTCAGTTCAGGCTGGCTCCAGAGTCCTTGACCACCTTGGCCCAACGAGGAACTTCCGACTGCAGCAGCACGCGGAAGTCTTTGCTGCTCCCTCCAAGGACATCTCCGCCCTCTGAGCGCAATTTCTCCGCGACATCTGCTTCAGCCAGTGCCGAATTGATAGCGGTGTTCAGCTTCTGCACAATGGCATCCGGTGTTCCCGCCGGCGCCAGGATGCCGAACCAGGTGATCGCTTCAAAGTTCTTGCCGCTGGCTTCCGCCATGGTCGGTGTCGCGGGCAATTGGCCGGAACGCTGCTTGGACGTGACCAGCAGAGGGTGCAGTTTTTCGTTGCGCACCTGGCCGATCAGCGAGGGAATGGAGCCCACAAAAAGATCAATCTGTCCGCCAGACAAATCGGTGATCGCCTGCGCAATGCCCTTGTAGGGGATGTGGCGCAGCTTGACCCCGCTGGCCTGTTCGATCTGTGTCACTGCCAGATGGGCCACGGTGCCGTTGCCCGCATAGCCCACGGTAATCATGTCGGGCTTTGCTTTGGCGGCCTTCAGCACTTCGGCCATCGACGTGAAGGATTTGCCGCTGACCATCAGGATGGGTGAAGACGACACCAATGCCACAGGGGCCAGATCCTTCAGCGGATCGTAGGGCAGCTTTTTATACAACGCCGGATTGATTGCCAGGTTGCTGGTCTGTCCCATGACCAGGGTGTATCCGTCTGGCGAGGACTTTGCCGCGGCATCCACCCCCAGATTCCCGCCTGCTCCGGGCCGGTTATCGACAACGATGTTCCAGCTGGTTTTTTCCGTGACTTTTTGGGCCACGGAACGGGCAATCATGTCCGTGCCTCCGCCGGGAGGAAACGGCACGATCAGGCGAATGGGCTTGGTGGGGTAGCCGGCCTGGGCGTGTGCGCTCACCGCGGCAACAGCCAGTACGGAAGCGCCGAACATCCACGTGCAAAGGCGCGCAGACATGGAAATGGCTCGTGTCGTGATGGTCATACGTTGTCTCCGTATCGTTTATTTGTGCTCCCACTTGGTCATGCGCCGAGGGGTGCCTGACTCTAAAAAAAAGTTTCAACGGGTACAATGGAGTTTCGTACAACGAAACAGATTGCACCATGAGCAACCCATCCGCCAGCCACGCAAGCTCACCGTCGAGCGATGTCTCGGCAAGCCAAATCGTCGCGGAACCATCCACCGGCAGCGTGACGGCCGTCGTGCGAGCGATGCAGGTGCTGGATGCCTTTGCTTTGGGCGAGTCGCATCTGCCGTTGGCCGAACTGAGTCGCCGCTGCCAGTTGCACAAAACCACGGTGCTGCGCATCGCGCGCACGCTGGCCCTGTCTGGCTATCTGGTCCAACGCGAGGATGGGGATTGGCGTCTTGGCCCTGCGGCGGGCTGGCTCGGTGCACGGTACCAAGCGGGCTTTGATGTGCAGAACGTGCTGGAGCCGGCCTTGCGTGCATTGACATCCGCCAGCGGAGAGAGCGCTGCGTTCTATGTCAGAGAAGGAAGCGTGAGAACCTGCCTCGTGCGTGTCGAAGGACCTCAGGCGCTGCGGCACCACGCGCGCATGGGTGAAGGCCTGCCTCTGGACCGGGGCTCGCCAGGGCGCGTGATCCTGGCGTTCTCGGGGGAGCCTGGCGCGCTGTATGAAGAAATCCGCCAGCGGGGCTTTCACTGGTCCATCGGGGAGCGCGAGCAAGGAGTTGCAACCATTTCAGCTCCTGTTTTTGGAAAGCACTGGCGCCTTCTCGGTTCGGTGTGCGTGTCTGGTCCAGCCTCCCGTTTGCCACAGCAAAGACTGGAAGAGATGGCCCCCACAGTGATTGCTGCCGCCAATCAGCTCTCTTATGCATTGGCAGGCCATACCGGTGCGACGGCGCCTGCAGTCAGAGCAAGCCATTGGCACCCTTGATACATGCCCACGCCTGGTGTTTCGCGCACGAAAACCGCGGGTAGTGCTTCGATGAATTGACCGAGCAGTTCTCAGGCGATTGGGCAACCGATGACTGGGCCATTCCCCGGGGCTGGACGGTGCAACCCGGTTCGTCAGGCCAACCTGCCCGAGGTGCTGCGGGCCTGGCTGTCCCCCCAGCCTGCTGGGCGGCCAGCAAAGCCTGTTTGGGGTGTGGATGACCGTACAAAAAGCAGGTGAAACCGCTGCACGGCGGCGCCCGCCGCTAGGATTCCAGTCGGTGTATTCGCACAGAGAACAAAACATTCCAAGAAACAAAGCAAAGCGCGCGAATCCCGTGGGGGCACCGGCTCCTGCACAGGCATTCCTGCCAGGCGGTGGGCGCCACAGCCTCAGCGCCCACCACGCAACGCTTGCCCCCTGCCCGCGCACGCTGTCGCAGCACTGATAGCGGTACTGCTAGCTGTACCTGCTGTGGTGCACGGCAGGCATTTCCAAACTTCCAAGCAGCTGCAAGCAGTTCCCCACTGAGATGGCCGATCTATCCCCTGACGCTGTATCCCGCCCCGCACCCCACGGCCCATCCCATGCCGCACCTGGTCCTGCCCCGCGCTCTGGATGGCGTGCGAGCTGGCCCACGGTGGCCGCACTGGGGGCGCCCGGCCTGTGCTTCATCGTGCTGGGCTATGAGGGGCGGCGCGTCGCCCAACTGCTGACCTTGCTGCTGCCCCTGCTGCTGTGGTTGCGCATGCCCCTGCGCACCCCCGTGGGCATCATGGTCCGGCGCTGGCTGGTCACCTTGGGCATCCTCATGTTCGTGCTGGACGGTGCGGCGCGCACCTACCTGCTCAGCAGCTACCAGGCCGCACCGGACTCCACGCTGGTGCTCAGTGCCATGGCCAACACCAATCTGCGCGAAAGCCTGGAATACGCCGCCCAGTCCTGGCGCGGATTGGCGCTGTTCGGTCTGGTGCTGGCGGCCGTGGCCGCGTGGGTCTGGCAGGTGTCGGGCCGGCTGGAGCAGGCGCCAGCGGCTGGCCCGGGCCGCAAGCGCTCGCTGATGGAATACGCGGTGCTGGTGCTGATCGGCATCCTGCTGCTGTTATCAGCCGCGGCCTATGCCAACAAGCCGTGGCGCCGCCTGCACCCAGCGCTGTTCTGGCCCCACTGGGTGGAAAGTACGGAGAAACTGCGCAAGGGCTGGGCCAACCAGGACGCGGTGCGCAATGAGGCGCTGGAACGTGCCCAGGCCGCTGCGCCCGTGGTGCTGCGCGAAGGCCCTTCCACGGTGGTGCTGGTGCTGACGGACAGCATCAACCGCGACAACTTCTCGCTCTATGGCTATGGGCGCAAGACCACGCCCGGCCTGCAGCAGCACCAGCGGCAGCTGGGCGCGCAGATGCAGGTGCTGCGCAACGCCTGGTCGGTGGATGCCGCCACCTTGCCCGCAATCGGCAACCTGTTTTCCTTCGGCATGCCCGAAGCCGACGACGCCCAGCACCTGCTGGCCATGGCGCGGGTGGCAGGCTACAAGGTCTGGTGGATCAGCAACCACGACGATGTCGCCATCGAACAGCAGCATGCCCGCCATGCCGATGTGCTGCAGATGATCAACCGCGAACCCGGGCGCTCCAGCATGTCGCTGGATGGCGAGATGCTGGACGAATTCAACACCGCCCTGCAGGCGCCGGCGCAGCGCAAATTCATCGTGGTCCATATGCAGGGCGCGCACCCGCACTACAGCCTGCGCTTCCCCAAAGGGCACAACCCCTTTGATGATGCCGATGACGCGGTCGATGCGGCCATGACCCAGCAAGGCCGCCCGGTCTGGGTGCGGGAGCTGCGCCAGAACTACGACGCCGCGCTGCTCTACCACGACTCGGTGGTGTCCGAGCTGCTGCGCCTGTCGCGCGAAGCGGCGAAGCCGCAGGCCTATACGGGCTGGATGTACCTGTCCGACCACGGACAGGAAGTCGGCCATGTCGGCAACCATGTGGGCCACAGCCCCGGCACGGCGGCAGGCTACCGCATACCGGCCATCGTGTGGCAGTCGCACACGGCAGCGCCCATTCCGGCAGACTTTGCCCAGCGGCCCTTCCGCGCGGACTGGGCGGCCTGGACACTGGCGGACCTGCTGGGGGTGCAGTGGCATGGCCAGCAGGCGCAGCGCAATGTGCTGCATGCCGACTACCGCTGGCAGGCGCCGCACATGCCCCAGCTGGGCGCCCAGATCACCTCGTTCACCGATTGAGTGTGCTGTAGTTCCTCCAGCCGCTCCACGGCTTACACCGCATCCCAGAACGACCGTACCAGCACGCTGTCGCTGCGCTCCTGCATGCAGTACAGATAGGTGGTGGTGCTGGCCGGGGCGCCCGCAATGCGGATGGGCGTGAAGCGGGTGTCGGGAATGAACTCCGCTTCCGACACCGCGCCAATGCCCAGGCCGCGCGCCACCGCCTCGCGGATGGCTTCGCGGCTGCCGATTTCCAGGCCCAGCCGGGGCTGAACGCTGGCGGCGCGCAAGGCCTGCTCCATGGCCGTGCGGGTGGTGGAGCCGGGCTCGCGCAGCAGCAGCGGCTGGCCGTGCAGGGCGGTGATGTCCACCTCGTCGTGCCGCGCCAGCGGGTGGTCCACATGGGCAAACAGAATGATGGCGTGGCGCGCGTATTCGCGCGCCAGCAGCTCGGGGCGTTCATACAGACCGGCCAGCACCGCCACATCGGTGCTGTAGTGGGCCAGGTCGTGCAGCACCTGCTGTGAATTGCCCATGCGGATCGACAGCTGCATGCCGGGGTAGCGCGCACGGTAGGCGGCCACCATCTCGATCACATGGAAAGGGCCAACCGCGCCCAGCTTCAGCTCGCCCTGGTGCAGCTTGCCCGAATCGCGCAGAAAGAACGCGGCCTCGGACTCCAGCGCCAGCAACCGCTGCGCCAGCGACAGCAGCTTGCTGCCGGCCGTGGTCAGCGCCATGCGGTAGCCCTGGCGGTGGAACAGCTCCACCTGGCTTTGCCGCTCCAGCGCGGCAATCTGGGTGGAGACCGTGGGCTGGCTCACGCCCAGCGCGCGTGCGGCGGCGCTCAGGCTGCCGTGGTGGGCCACGGCCACAAAGGTGCGGTAGCGGGCATTGCTCATGGGGCCGCACTCCGGCGGCAGCAGGGGAGAAGATTCATCTCAAGGTGTGACCTATGGAAACTGTGCAAACCGATTCTGAAACCTTCACATGACAGTCATATGTCGTCCCTAGCATTCCATCCATCGCACGGCATCCCGCAAGTGCGAATGCTGAGATGCAAAGGATTCCCCCCATGTTGATGACCCGTAAAGCCTGGCTGCAATGCGCCACCGCAACCCTGGCCCTGGCCGCCGCCGGCATGGGCGGCAGCGCCATGGCCCAGTCCACCGAACTGCGTGTGGGCCTGATCCCTTCCGAAGACGCGCTGGCCATGATGCGCGCCAGCCAGCAGGTGATGGACCAACTGGCCGCCAAGACCGGCATGAAGGTCAAGCCCTTTGTGGCCAACGACTACAACGGCGTGATCGAAGCCATGCGCTCGGGCAAGATCGACGTGGCCTACTTCGGCCCGTTCTCCTATGTACTGGCCAGCCAGATGGCCAACGCCGAAGCCTTTGCGATTCCGGTGACCAAGAAGACCGGCCAAAGCTCGTACCACAGCATCATCATCACCAAGAAGGACAAGGGCCTGACCACCGTGCCCCAGCTGCAGGGCAAGACCTTTGCCTTTGTGGACCCCAGCTCCGCATCCGGCCACCTGTTTCCCAAGGCCGGCCTGAAAGGCGAGGGGGTCGACACCGACAAGTACTTCTCCCGCGTGATCTTCTCGGGCTCGCACGACGCCAGCATCATGGCCGTGGCCAATGGCAAGGTCGATGCCGCCGCCGTGGCCGATCCCATCTTCTCCAACGCCATCACCAAGGGCCTGGTCAAGGCCGAAGATTTCCAGGTGGTGTGGCGCTCCCAGGCCATCCCCGAATCGCCCATGGCCTGGCGCAAGAACCTGGACGCCGCCACCAAGCAGAAAGTGGCCGCCGCCATGGCCGAGATCAAAGGCCTGCCCTGGGGCGACCGGGGCGAGCTGAACGGCTTCTCGTCCACCAACGACCAGGCCTATGACGTGGTGCGCACCACCGCCAAGGCCCTGAATCTGGACCTGGGAAAAATGAAATGATCACCATCCGCAACCTGCGCAAGAGCTACGGCAGCAACCATGTGCTGCACGGCATCGACATGGATGTGAAGGCCGGCGAATTCGTGGTCATGCTGGGCCTGTCGGGCGCCGGAAAGTCCACCCTGCTGCGCTGCATGAACGGCCTGAACCAGCCCGACAGCGGCACCCTGCAGGTGGGCGGCATCGACCTGATGCAGACCCATTCCCGGCGCGAGCTGGCCCACCATGTGGCCATGGTCTTCCAGCACCACAACCTGGTGCAGCGCCTGACGGTACGCAAAAACGTGCTGACCGGACGCCTGGGCCAGGTGGGCACCTTGGCATCGGTGCTGCAGTTCTTCAAGCACAGCGACATCGCGCTGGCAGACCAGTGCCTAGAACGCGTGGGCCTGGCCCACAAGGCGCTGGAACGCACCGAAGCACTGTCCGGCGGCCAGATGCAGCGCGTGGGCATTGCCCGCGCCCTGGCCCAGCAGCCGCAGGTGATTCTGGCCGACGAACCCGTGGCCAGTCTGGACCCCAAGACCGCACGCCGTGTGCTGCAGTACCTGGGCGACGCCACCCGTGAAATGGGCATTGCCGTGGTCTGCAATCTGCACCAGGTGGACTACGCCAAGGAGTTCGGCGACCGCATCGTCGGCCTGTCCCAGGGCCGCATGGTGTTTGACGGCACACCGGCCCAGCTGGATGACGCTGCCCTCAACGCCATCTACAGCACCGATACGCAAGCGGCGGATGCCGCCACCAGCCCCAGCCACACCGTGCATGCACCCACAGGCCCGTGGCATGCCGGCAGCGCCCAACTGGCCACCAGCGCAGGAGCCCTCTGATGCACAGCCCAACATTGAAGACACCACGTGACAGCTGGCAGTGGACCGCTGGTCGCCCGGAAACCACCAGCGGCTGGCTGGGCTACGCCGCACTGGCACTGGCCATAGGCTGGGTGCTGCACTGGAGCGCCGGTGGCGCGCAGATGAGCTGGGGCGAACTGGCCAATGGCATGCCCCAGATCGGCGACTTTCTGGCACGCTCCGTACCGCCGGATCTGGACATCCTGCCCCGCCTGTGGGCGCCGGCGCTGGAGACCATCCAGATCGCCATCTGGGGCACCCTGCTCAGCGTGGTCCTGGCGCTGCCGCTGTCCTTTGTGGCCGCCAGCAATCTGCACGGCTGGCACTGGCTGCGCCGTACCACCCGCCAGTTTCTGAACGTGGTGCGCAGCATCAACGAACTGATTCTGGCCCTGGTGTTTGTCTCGGCCGTGGGCCTGGGCCCGTTCCCCGGCGTGCTGGCCCTGGCGCTGCACGGCATGGGCATGCTGGCCAAGTTCTTTGCCGAGGCGATTGAAGAAATCGACGACGGCCCGCTGCAAGCCCTGCGCAGCGCCGGTGCCAGCCAGCTGCAGGTGATTGCCTTTGGCGTGGTGCCCCAGGTCATCACGGCCTGGATTGCCGTGGTGCTGTACCGCTTTGAAGTGAACCTGCGCTCGGCCACCGTGCTGGGCATGGTGGGCGCGGGTGGTCTGGGCTTTGAGCTGGTCAGCAGCCTCAAGCTGTTCCGCTACCAGGAAACCGCTACCTGCATCATCGTCATCACAGTGATGGTGATTGCCGCCGACATGGTCTCCAACTGGCTGCGCAACCGCATCCAGCAAGGCCCCCGCCACTGACGCGGTGCGGTGGTGCCGCCTGGCCTGCAGAGCCTGCACGGCCACGGCACACACCGCGCACACCGCAGGTGCTGCGTCGTCGCTCGGCAACGCCGCCACACCCGCCACCCCCAACCCGTACACAACACCCTTTCAACCCCCTCTGTCTGCACTGGCCCGCCAGTGCGGCAGGCCGGTCTCACCCTGAATTTTGCAAAGGTCGTATCCCGTGTGGACTTATCACAACCCCGTGCGCGTCACCGCAGGCAATGGCAGCCTCAACCAGCTACCCGCGCTGCTGGCCGGCCGCAACTGCCTGCTGGTCACTTTCCCGGAGGCTGACAGCCTGGGCCTGGTGCAGCGCGTGCGCAGCCTGATCGGCGCCCAACTGCGCGGCGTGATCGACAGCATCCAGCCCAACCCCGATGTGCACTGGCTGGCCCCGCTGTACGAACAGGTGCAGCGCCAACACGCCGATGTTCCGGTCATCGTGGCGCTGGGCGGCGGCAGCGCCATCGACTCCGCCAAGGCGCTGCTCTGCGCCACGCCCGGCGGCCGCTTTGCCGAACTGCTGGCCGTGTTGGAGCAGGGCGGTCAGCTGCCGGCTTCTGCCGCTCACAAAGCGTTGATTGCCATCCCCACCACGGCAGGCACCGGCAGCGAAGTCACGCCCTGGGCCACCATCTGGGACCAGGCCGGCAGCCGCAAGCATTCGCTGCACCAGCACTGCACCTGGCCGGAAGCCGCCCTCATCGACGCCGAGCTGATGGCCAGCCTGCCCGCAGGTGCCACCCTGGCGGCGGGGCTGGATGCACTGTCGCACGCGCTGGAATCCATCTGGAACGTGCACTGCAACCCGGTGTCGATGGCGCTGGCCGTGCAATCGGCCCGCTGCACCCTGGCCACCTTGCCGGCGCTGATGCAGGACCTGGGCAATCCGCAACTGCGCGCCGACATGGCCCAGGCAGCGCTGCTGGCCGGGCTGGCGTTTTCCAACACCAAGACGGCGCTGGCGCATTCGCTGTCCTACGACATCACCTTGCAGCACGGCGTGCCGCACGGCATTGCCTGCTCGTTCAGCCTGCCGCTGGTGCTGGACATGGCCCTGGGCGCCGACCCGGTGGCCGATGCCGCGCTGCTGTCCATCTTTGATGCCATGACCCCGGCGCTGGCCAGCGAACGGCTGCGTGCCTTTCTGCACCAGCTGGGCGTGCCCACCGACCCCGCCCACTACGGCGTGGCACCCGCTGCCTGGCAGGCCATGGTGCACAAGGCCGCCAGCGGCCCGCGCGGGCGCAACTTCATCCGCCCACTGGCCTGACCTTATCCCTCTGACCCAGACCTGTTCCGCGCTGCGCTGACCGCCATGTCCCCCACCTCCACCTTGCCGCTGGCCGCGTACTGCCCAGACCGCATCACCGTGCATGTGGACCCGGCAGGCGGCCGCGCAGCCTTCTCCCTGTTTGCCTTCCTCTTTGTTTTTCAGGAGCTTCGCCATGAACGCCACCATCTCCGCCACAACGCAGGCCACCATTTCGACCCCATCCGCCACCTTCAACGCAAGCTGCGCCGCGGCAGCAACCGGCTCCGCCGTCGACTTGGCGCCGCTGCAGGCCGTCATCTTTGACTGGGCCGGCACCCTGGTGGACTTCGGCTCGCTCGCCCCCACGCAGATCTTTGTGGAAGCCTTTGCCACCTTCGGCATCACCATCACCTTGGCCCAGGCGCGCGGCCCCATGGGCCTGAGCAAGTGGGACCACATCCACCAGCTGCTGCAGGACACCAGCATTGCCGCCCAGTGGCACACCGCCTTCGGCCGCGCGCCCGGCAATGACGATGTGGACGCCATCTACGCCCGCTTCATGCCCATGCAGATCGCCAAGGTGGGCGAGTTTTCGGCCCCCATCGACGGCGCGGTGGAGCTGCTGCCCTGGCTGCGCGCCCACGGCCTGAAAGTGGGCTCCTGCTCGGGCTATCCGCGCGAAGTGCTGAACCAGTTGCTGCCCCAGGCCGCCGCCGCCGGCATTGCCCCCGACCATGTGGTCGCCGGTGACGAACTGCCTGCCGGCGGCCGCCCCGGCCCCTTCATGGCGCTGGCCAATGTGCTGGCCCTGGGCATTGGCGATGTGCGCGCCTGCGTGAAGGTGGACGACACCGTGCCGGGCATCGACGAAGGCCTGCGCGCCGGCATGTGGACCGTGGGCCTCAGCCTGTCGGGCAATGAAGTGGGCTACAGCGTGCAGGAATACGCCCAGGCCCCGAAGGACGAAGTGGACGCCCGCGTGGCCGTGGCCGAAGCCAAGCTCAAGGCCGCTGGCGCCCACTATGTGGTGCGCAGCGTGGCCGAACTGCCCGCCGTGCTGGCCCAGATTGCCGCCGCCATGCGTGCAGGCAAGACCCCGGCCTGAAGGCTGGCAGGCAGCACGCGGCACCCGGCATCCGCTGCATGTGCACTAACCCCGGGGCCTGAACCGGGCTGCTGGCGGGGCAAGGGAGTGGCGGGTTACCACGCACACCTCCAACGCCTCCCACATCTCCCACACCCAGGGCGCTGGGTGTGGGGCGCTGCCACCGCGTTCCGGCCCTTCGCCTGGGCCGTCAGACCGGGTCGTCAGGTCCGGGCTGTGGGGCGGAGAAATCAGTTCGGGTAGTTGGGATTGACGATGGGCAGGTTGGCCGACTTGGCCGCCTCCCGCATCTGCGGAATCGCCTCCACCAGCTTCTGCCGGTATTCGGCCCCGCTCAACGCCACCGGGTCAATGCCAATGCGGGCAAAGGCTTCGGCAATCGCCGGGGTCTTCATGATGGCCAGCACCGTCTGCTCCATCCGGTCGCGCAGCGCCTTGGGTGTGCCCTTGGGAAAAGCCATGCCCATCCATGAATCGGCCGTGATGTTGTGTCCCTGCTCCTGGATAGTGGGCACCTCCGGCAGCTCCACCCAGCGCATGGGGCTGGCGCTGGCAATCATGCGCAGCTTGCCCGCCTGGATATGCGGCAGCACATCGGACGGGTTCAGCACGCTGGCATCCACCTGCCCGCCCAGCACCGCGCCAATAGTTTCCGGGCCGGACTTGTAGGTGATCTCTTCAAACTTGCCACCGGTCTGCTTGGCCAGTTCCATGAACGGTGTGCTGTTGGGAAAGGCGGGGGACGAATAAAACACCCCCTTGCCGGTTTTGGAGGCCGCAACCAGGTCGGCAATATTCTTGTACGGCGAATCGGCCCGCACCACCATGCCATACCGGTAGCGCGCCACCCCGGCGATGTACTCAAAATCATCCAGCTTGTAATCCAGCTTCATGATCTGCGGGGACAAGGTCATGCTGGTGTAGCTGGCCAGGCCCAGCGTATAGCCGTCGGGCTTTTGCTTGGCCAGATAACCCACGCCCAGCGTGCCCTGGGCACCGCCCTTGTTCACGGGAATCACCGGTTTCTTCAACACCTCTTCCATCGCCTTGCCAATGGTGCGCGCCGTCACATCGGTATTGCCGCCGGCCCCAAAGTTGATGACGAAATTGATTTCCTTGGCCGGGTACCCCTCCGTATTGGCCCAGGCCGGGCCGGCCGAAAGCAGTGCGGCCACTGCCACCGGCGCGCAACAACGCCGCCAGCGTGCCGCGCTGGAAAAACCGGGGAACAAGGCGGAGCTCAATACAGTGTGCAAACGGCGCATGGCAAGACTCCAGAGGTGAATAAAACCAGGGCCCATGTCCTGCGGGACCAGGCCGGAATCTCAGTGGATGCGCGGACAAAGTTGGGGAGCGGGAAAGGCAATCCACCGATGGCCCCATGCTCTGTGGGAGGCATAGCCGCTGCTGTCATTTTTTGGACAGCGCTGCCCATGCAGGCCGCCCGTACCAAACAGGGACGCATCAGCTTTTGCATACAGCCGTCAATACCCGTAAGGCCTGGCGCAGATTGCGGCGCTGCAGCACCTGTAGCGGTCTAGGGAAAACCGTATGCGTGTTTTCCTGAGCCTTTTTATGGCTGCATATGGCTGTGTTTCTGCTGCAGCACACCATCACCAAGAACTGGCACATGCCATACCAGTTGGGCATGTGCAGCAGCACGGCCTATGCGCAGGCAGAGCCGGTGAAATATTCATAAATTTGCAATGCATGCAGTAGGCGCACAGTCAGTTGTAAGCTTGTGTTACGCATGCTGGTCTAGGATGGACGGCGCTAAATAGTGACCGCCAAGTACCACCCAGCGTGGGCCGCAATGGTTACTCACCTTTGGAGATCGCCATGCTGTTGATCGTGGGCACCGTGCGCCTGCCGCCCGAAAACCTGGAACGCGCCAAACCCGTGATGGAGGCCATGGTGAAGGCTTCGCGTGCCGAATTCGGCTGCCTGGAATATGTCTACGCCGAAGACCTGTTTGTGCCGGGCCTGATTCATGTGAAAGAACGCTGGACCGACCAGGCAGCACTGGATGCGCATTTCGCATCGGCCCATATTCAGGCGTGGCGGGCCAGCTGGGAAGGGCTGGGGATTGGGGAGCGGAATTTGAAGGTGTATGAGGTGAGTGAGCCTCGAACTACTTGATCCATTCAATATTTTTTCGTGATCCGTTGCTTTGTTTTTTCGAAATTAATAACGGTTTCTTTTTAGCGGGTGTTGACAATGGATGCGGCCAAGCGAATTCGCATCTCATGCCTGAAGGTCGCTTTAGTTTTTAGGCAGGGATCGGCAGGTAACGACGGCTTGTGTTCGTAGGGCTTTCGGTACTCTGTATGTGTAATTTCATGAGGATTTTTGATTATATTTACTGGTGATTCCACAGTAATTATATTTTGATTAATTATTATGATTTTATGGTATTTGGTAATCGCTGTTAATAAGATGTTTTCTTGTTGAAATTATTCTGATGATGTGTTTTAATAAGAAATTATTAAATATTTTAATAACCTGAATTCAGCGCTAATTTCACTAAAGTAGCATATGAAAGAAAAAATAAACGAATTTTTTGCAGACTTAGATGTTCAACGGCTGATTCAGCTCAGTGCGAGGGTTGCTCCTCTTCAAATTTGTTTTCCAAAAGAGATAAATGTCAGCCGAATGTTGGCTTGGTTGCTGGACCCTAGCGAAGGGCATGGTCTAGGCGACGCTGCGTTGCGCTCGCTATTCGCACGTGCAGGGCAAATCGCAAGCCGCAACCAGAATATTCCTCTATCAACGAGGAGGTTCTTGAGTCCATCGAATATTTACACCAGTGGATTTTCTGGAGCAGTTGTTTCTACTGAAGTGAAGATCGGTGTTTCTGCTGCATCAAAAGATAGTTTGGACGTGTTTTGTATCGACCAAGGTGCTGATGTTTATCTTGCGCTTGAGAACAAGTTTGGGGCAAAGCAGTCAGTAGATCAACTGAAAAAATATCGAATAGGACTTGAAAACCTTTTCCCAAAGATGATAGGAGTACATGTCTTCCTTAGTTCCAGCGACGAGGAGCCAGATGATGACCAATGGATTCAGGTTGGCTATGACTGGCTAGGAGATTTTCTCAGAGACTGCGAATCACGAAGCACTTTGGCGCTGGAGATGCGACAGACATTGACTCAGTTTCGACGAGCAATTGAAGAGGAAGAGGTCGAAGCAGGGACATCTCCTATCGAGCGCTTGTATTCTCTGGTTGCCACTCGACATGCAGATGTGCTTCGTGAAATGAAAACTATGTCTGGCGCTAAAGGAGCAATGCCCAAGGAGTTACAGAAAAGGGTGGAGGTGTCTAAATCCAACAACAAGCCACTTGGAGAGGCACAGCTAAGACTTTTTCTTCTTTATTGGCGGCGTCCACAGGCTTGGGAGCGGTGCTTCGATTTAGTTGATTTCGCACCATTTTTGGATGCGATGCGAAATAGATTCCACAGCATCTTGGTAGATCGTAAACGAGTCAAGACGTATTTATCTCTTCCTGAGTGGGAAAGATTTGTTGAGTACGACGAGTATGAACAGTGGACTTATCCGCTGGTAGTCTCCGTCCAATTGAAAGACTCGAAATTTAATGTAACAGCTTACTGCTGGTTTAAGCATGTGAAAGCAGACTTGCGGGAAGCCATTCTTGAGCAGGCAAAAAAACTGCGTAATGGTCACTTAGCCGATAGTGGTTTAGAGGCGCCTAATTATTTGGCAATTCAGCGAGAAATTGGCCTGACAGAAAAACAAGCGGTAGCGGCAACACTTCGGCAAATGCAGTTCTTGCAAGATGGATTTTCTAATTTTCTGTTGGACCAATAAATATCGTTTTTCTAGTGAAGCGGGTTTTAAGATCTAAAATTTTTAGATTAGCGGACAGAGAGAACATGAAAAAATCGAATAGTCCATATCGAGGTGTATAGAAGCCTATAAGTAAGCAGAAATTCACACTAGGACCTGGAGAGCCGCGCAGTCTAATAGCCGACTTCGAGGGGGCGGTGTACTTTAATGATCTGTGGCGTGGCGGTTGCTGCCGCTTAGGCCTTGGGAGCGAACGACTCAGATCAACCTGACGCGATAACAGAAATGGAGGTTGGACGCCTGCTTCAGGTTGAGCACTAATTCATCGGCGGTATTTATCCCACAGGCATCCCCTCACCCCCGCCCCACAAACGGCATCTTGGTCGCCATCACCGTGTGGAACAGCACATTGGCTTCCAGCGGCAGATTGGCCATGTACAGCACGGAGCGGGCCACGGTGTGGGTGTCGATCATAGGCTCCACCGCAATCGTGCCGTTGGCCTGGGGCACGCCCTTGGCCATGCGTTCGGCCAGTTCGGTGACGGCGTTGCCCACATCAATCTGGCCCACGGCAATGTTCCAGGCGCGGCCGTCCAGGGAGGCGGTCTTGGTCAGGCCCATCACGGCATGCTTGGTGGCGGTGTAGGCGGCAGAGTTGGGGCGCGGCGCGTGGGCGGAAATGCTGCCGTTGTTGATGATGCGCCCGCCCTGGGGGGATTGGTCGCGCATCACGCGGAAGGCCTGCTGCAGGCAATAGAACATGCCGTTGAGGTTGGTGTTGACCACGTCCTGCCAGTCCGCGGCCGACCAGTCCAGGAACGAGCCCGGAGGGTTGCCGCGCCCGGCGTTGTTGAACAGCAGGTCCACACGGCCCCATTGCGCCACGGTCTGGGCAAACAGCTGCTGCACGGCGGCGGCGTCGGTCACATCGGTGGGCACGCACAGCACGCGGTCGGCGGCTTCGTATTGGTCTTGCGCGGCCTGGCGCACTTCTTCCAGCATGGCCAGGCGGCGCCCGGCCAGCGCCACATGCCAGCCGTCGCCCACCAGGGCCAGAGCGGTGGCTTTGCCGATGCCGGAACCGGCGCCGGTGACAACGGCAACTTTGCGGGTGGGGCTGAGGGTGGGCATGCGGTTCTCCTGAGACGGTGAGGGTGGTGTTGCGGTGGATTGTAGAAAGCGGAGCACCGCGCTGGACAGTGGCGGGCCGTGGTGGCGTCGCATTGGCGGCACGCGGAACGCGGCATGCAGCTCGTGACATGTAGCTTGGCTGTGCCTGCAGGCACAGCGCCGTGGCAGCGCGCACGAAAAAAAGCCGCCCGCAGGCGGCTGGTGGCAGTGCGACATGGGCCGCACGGCGTCAGCCCGTTCAGGCCTGCAACTGCTGCGCGTGGTGGCGCAGGTGGTCGTCGATGAACGTCTGGATGAAGTAGTAGCCGTGGTCATAGCCTGCATGGCGGCGCAGCGTGAGCGGCTGGCCCAGCTGGGCGCAGGCAGCTTCCAGCGCTTCGGGCAGCAGCTGTTTCTCGATCAGGAATTTGTCGGCCAGGCCCTGGTCAATCAGGATGCCGGCCGGGTAGGGCGGCTTGCCCTGGCTTTCCATCAGGCGGGTGGCGTCATGCTGGGCCCAGGCTGCCTGGTTGGCGCCCAGGTAGCCGGCAAAGGCTTTCTGGCCCCAGGGGCAGTTGACCGGGTTGGCAATGGGCGCAAAGGCCGACAGGCTTTTGAACACACCGGGGTGGCGCAGCGCCAGGGTCAGCGCACCGTGGCCGCCCATGCTGTGGCCAAAGATGCCCAGGCGCAGGGTGTCAATCGGCAGGTGGCGGGCCAGCAGCGGCAGCAGTTCCTCAATGAGGTAGCTTTCCATGCGCCAGTTCTGCTCCCACGGGGCTTGTTGGGCGTCCAGGTAGAAACCGGCACCCACGCCAAAGTCCCAGCTGTCGGATTCGCCGGGCACGTTGGCGCCGCGCGGGCTGGTGTCGGGCGCAATCAGGGCAATGTTCAGCTCGGCCGCCAGGCGCTGGGCGCCGGCCTTGGTCATGAAGGTTTCTTCGGTGCAGGTCAGGCCGGCCAGATACAGCATGGCGGGCACTTTCTCGCCCGCCACGGCCTTGGGCGGCAGGTAGACCGAGAACTTCATCGGCAGGCCGATCTCGCGCGAATCGTGCTGGTAGTAGCGCTGTGCGCCGCCAAAGCAGGCGTGGGCGGATTTGAGTTCCATGAGTGACTCCTTGAACGGTGGCCGCGCAAGCGCTGGGGGCTGGAGCGGCGGCTTGTTGGATGCGTGGCGTCTGCGTGCAGACGGTGGGCCGGACGGGGGCAGAGCCGGATCGCGCTACGGTGGTGTGCGGATCGTGCGGGTCATGCTGCGGGTGTGCATATTGGCGCGCTCAAGCTTCGCCATCCACGCCGCCCACTGCCTACGCCCCGGTGTCTGTGTCCGCACGCCATGCCTTACGGGAAGGTCGCAGCCGGGTGCGCGTGCATGCGCTCCAGATGGAAGCATGCAGCGCGCACCTGGGCTGCATGGCAGCGTAGCTGTGTACGGCCTTATTCCGCGTAGTTGACCACCGAGCGGATCGACTTGCCTTCGTGCATCAGGTCAAACGCTTCGTTGATCTTGGCCAGGCCCATGGTGTGGGTGACAAACGGCTCCAGCTGGATCTTGCCGGCCATGGCGTCTTCCACCATGCCAGGCAGCTCGCTGCGGCCCTTCACGCCGCCAAACGCCGTGCCCAGCCACTTGCGGCCGGTCACCAGCTGGAAGGGACGGGTGGAGATTTCCTGGCCCGCACCGGCCACGCCGATGATCACGGACTGGCCCCAGCCGCGGTGGGCGCATTCCAGCGCGGCACGCATGACCTGGGTGTTGCCGATGCACTCGAAGCTGTGGTCCACGCCCCAGCCGGTCATCTCCACAATCACTTGCTGGATGGGCTTGTCGAAGTCCTTGGGGTTGATGCAGTCCGTGGCACCAAAGGTCTTGGCCAGATCGAACTTGCCGGGGTTGGTGTCCACGGCAATGATGCGGCCGGCCTTGGCCAGCTTGGCACCCTGGATCACGGCCAGACCGATACCGCCCAGGCCGAACACGGCCACGGTGTCGCCTTCCTGCACCTTGGCGGTGTTCTTCACCGCGCCCAGGCCGGTGGTCACGCCGCAGCCCAGCAGACAGACCTGCTCGGGGTTGGCATCGGGGCTGATCTTGGCCAGCGACACCGCGGCCACCACGGTGTATTCGCTGAAGGTGGAGCAGCCCATGTAGTGGTAGATGGGCTCGCCGTTGTAGCTGAAGCGGGTGGTGCCGTCGGGCATCACGCCCTTGCCCTGGGTGGCGCGCACGGCCACGCACAGATTGGTCTTGCCGCTCTTGCAGAACAGGCATTCGCCGCATTCGGCGGTGTACAGCGGAATCACGTGGTCGCCGGGCTTCACGCTGGTCACGCCTTCGCCCACTTCCACCACAATGCCGGCGCCTTCATGGCCCAGCACAGCGGGGAAGATGCCTTCGGGGTCGTCACCGCTCAGGGTGAAGGCGTCGGTGTGGCAGACGCCGGTGTGGGTGATCTTGACCAGCACTTCGCCCTTCTGGGGCGGGGCCACGTCGATCTCGACGATTTGCAGGGGTTCTCCGGCTTTGAAGGCAACAGCGGCGCGGGATTTCATGGGACAGGTCTTTCCAGAAGGGGGAGCAGGGCAGTGCCACAGGGCGGGCGCGGCAGGGGATGGCCGGGCGCCGGGCGCAGTGCACTGGCGAAGCCTCGACTGTAGGGCATTCGCAGGCAAAGCCCAGCCCCCGGCGGGCCGTATGGCCGGTGGCGCAGGCTTTATGTCCGCATATGGCGGTGATACGGTGGTGATGGCCGCTGTGGCAGCCATCGGCATTGGCTCCGTGGTTGCCGCCATGGCGGCTGCAGCGGTTGCTGCGGTGGTGGCGCCAGTGGTGGCTTGCGGCGGCCTGCCCCTGGCTCAGCCCTGCCGCCAGTGACGCAGGCAGGCCTGGGCCAGTGCGGTGGCCGGGTCCACGCTCAGCGCCAGCAGTTCCGGCGCGGCGTGGCGCAGGCCGATGGGCACCTCGGTGCAGGCCATGACCAGTTGCGTGGCGCCGCGCGCCAGCAAGGCCTCGGCAGTCTGCGCCAGCAGCCGGCCACCCGTGGCAATGTCGTTGGCCTTGATGGCGTAGCAGCCGGGGGTGAACAGCGTGTCCAGTTCCTGCTCGGTGGGCGTCAGGTAGTCCAGACCCGCCGCTTCCAGCCGCCCCTGGTACAGGCGCTGGCTCAGTGCGCCGCGCGTGGCGATCACGCCGACGCGGGCTGGGGATGGCTGTGGCGCCGTCTGCAGGGCCTGCACCGTGGCGTCCACGATGTGCAGAATGGGCGCGGCGCTGTGCGCGCTCAAGGGGCCATACCAGGCATGGGCCGTGTTGCAGGGAATGGCAATGCAGGTGGCGCCGGCAGCATTCAGCCGGGCAATGCCTTGCAGCATGGCGGGCAGCGGGTCCTCACCGCCACCGGCCAGGGCCTGTTGCCGGTCCGGAATCTGCGGCACATTCCATGTCACGGTGGGCACATGCTCCTGGTCGCGCTGCGCCCCGGTGATATCCAGCAGGCGCTGCAGAAAGTCCAGCGTGGCCAGCGGCCCCATGCCACCCAGCACGCCCACCAGGCGCGGCGCGCTCATGCGGCCACGCTCTGCAGCGATTTGGCTGCTTCTTCCCGCAGCATATGCAGGATGTCGCGCTTCAGCGCGCCAAATCGCGGGTCGGCCACCAGGTCTTCAAAGCTGCGCGGCCGCTCGAACGGTACCTGCAGCTCCTGGCGGATCCGGCCGGGGCGCGAGGACAGAATCACCACCCGGTCGGCCAGGAACAGCGCCTCGTCCACATCGTGGGTCACAAAGAGGATGGTGGTGCGCTTCTGTTGCCAGATGCCGGTCAGCAGCTCCTGCATGGCCAGCCGGGTCTGGGCGTCCAGCGCGCCGAAGGGCTCGTCCATCAGCAGGATTTCTGGTTCGGGCAGCCAGGCGCGGGCCAGGGCGGCGCGCTGGCGCATGCCGCCGGACAGCTGCCAGGGGTGGTGATCGGCAAAGTCGGCCAGGCCGACCAGGCGCAGAAACTCGTCGGCGCGGGCTGCATAGTCTGCGGCGCGCTGGCCGGCCATGCGCGGGCCGAAGTCCACGTTCTGGCGCACCGTGAGCCAGGGGAACAGCGTGGGCTGCTGGAACACCATGCCGCGTTCCGGCCCGGGGCCGGTGATGGGGCGGCCGTCGCACAGCAGGCGCCCGCCGTCGGGTTGTTCAAAGCCGGCCACCAGATTCAGCAGCGTGGACTTGCCGCAGCCCGACGCCCCCAGCAGGCAGACGAATTCGCCATGCTGCAGCTCCAGCGAGACATCGCTGAGCACCTGCTGGCTGTCGCCCTTGCCCGGCTGGGCAAAGTGCTTGTGCACGCCCTGGAGCTGGATGCGGCTGTGGCTATGGTGGTGGCCCTGGTCGTGGTGACCACCGGATGGCCGCGAGGTGGTGTGAAGGTGCGCGCTCATGCGTCTTTCCCGGCCCAGGGGGCATAACGGCGCTGCAGCAGCACCAGGCCCACGTCAAACAGATAGCCGATCAGGCCCAGCAGCAGAATGCCCAGCATCACCACATCGGTACGCAGATAGCTGCCGGCGTTGATGACCATCCAGCCCAGGCCGGAATTGGCCGCCACCATTTCGGCGGCGATCAGCGAGGTCCAGCCAATGCCGATGGCCAGGCGCACCGTGGTGAACAGCTCGGGCAGGGCGTGCGGCAGCACCACATGGCTGAACAGCTGGCGGCGGCTGGCCCCCAGCGTCTGCGCCGCACGCAGCCGTGCCTGGCTGATGTGGGCCACCGCCGCAGCGGCACCCACGACGATGCTCAGCACCGTGGCGATGAAGATCAGAAAGAACTTGGCGCCTTCCCCAATGCCGAACCAGACGATGACCAGTGGCACCAGCGCAATCTTGGGCAGGGGCCGCAAAAATTGCACAAAAGGATTGAGCGTGGCGGACAGCGTGGCCGACAGGCCCATGGACAGACCCAGCGGCACGCCAACCAGAATGGCCACGACAAAGGCCACCAGCGCGCGCAGCGTGCTGGTCAGCAGGTGCTGCCACAGCGGTGTCTGGCGGTAGCCTTCCTGGGTCAGTTCCACCAGGGTGTGCCACAGCTCGGAGGGGGGCGGCAGCATCAGCGGATCCACCCAGCCCAGGCTGCCGCTGGCCTGCCACAGCAGCAGCACGGCCAGCACGCTGGCGATGCTGACCACCGCCAGCCGGCCCGCAGTGGGCACCCGGCGGGCACGCCCGGGCTGTACGGACCGGGCGGGTTGTTCGGGCTGTGGCGATGGGGCCTGCGTCGCCGTGGGCGGCAGGTACAGCGGCAGCGGCGTTTGCGAAGATAGGGACATGGCGCAGCCTGCTTACTTGGCGGCCGCAGCGCGCTGCAGATAGGTGGTGTTGATGTAGGGGCCGTAGCTGACCGGCACTTCCTGCTTGCGCAGCTCGCCGATGCCGGCCAGGAACTCGGCCGAGTCCTTGTAGGCCTTGGTGATCAGCGAGTTGGACTTGGTCTTTTCATCCCCGATGAAGGCCGGCGTCAACTGCTCCTGCAGCGACGGGTATTCCAGCCCGCCCAGGGTGCTGCGCACGCTGTCGGCCGGAATGTCCAGGTGCTTGGCAATCGCCTGCACCGAACCTTCCTCGTCCTTCTTGTACTGGTCCACCTTGTCCTGCACCACGCGCAGGAACTTGGTCACCAGCTCGGGGTGCTTCTCGGCAAATTCCTTGCGCACCACGAAGTTGTTGAATACCAGCACCTGGTGCTTCTGCAGGTCCTTGGTGACATAGATCTGCTTGCCGCCGCTGGCTTCCAGCTGCTGGGTGAAGGGGCCCCAGACATAGGCGGCGTCGATGTCGCCGCGCTTCCAGGCGGCCACAATCTCGGCGGGCTTGAGCGACAGCGCCTTGATCTTGCTGCGGTCCACCTTGGCCAGCTTCACGGCCTGCTCGAACGCGTACTGCGCGGTGGAGTTGGCAGGGTAGGCCACGGTCTTGCCTTCCAGGCCCTTGAGGTCGGTGATGCCGTCACGGGCAATCAGGCGCTCTGCGGTGGCAATGATTTCGGGCGTGCCGATCACCTCGATCGGCAGCTTGCGCGCAATGCCGGCCGCAGCCGGGCTGGAGCCAAAGCGGGCAATGTCGATTTCCTTGGCCGCAAACAGGCTCAGCACATCGGCGCCCGACGCGAACTGCACCCACTTGGTCTTGGTGCCGAAGGCCTTGTCGAACGAGCCATCGATCTTGCCCAGAATCCACACGCGCGGGCCGCCGGCCCAGGCCAGCCGCACCTCGGAAGGAACGGCCTGGGCAAACGACGACAGCGCGGACAGGCCCAGCACGGCGGCTGCGGCAACACGGGTCACGGAAAAGCGGGGCATGGGGAGGTCCTTAATTTGAAATGCTTATGAAGAAATTTATCTTGATAAGCATTTGGAATTAAGCGTGTTTTGCGCATATCCATAGTTGGATTTCACCCATGGCCGGTGCTGGCCCGGTGGCGTGGTTATGGGATGGCCGCAGCGCCCATGGCCGTCACTGCCACCATTGCCCGCAGCCAACCGAATGACCACGCGCAGCACGGCCTGGGCCATGGCGGGTGCTGGCGCTGGTCTGGGAGGGCTGGTGCGGGTGCCGCAGAATGGAGGTCCGTTTTTCTTCCATCACCCCAACTGTATATATGCGTTTTCTGCAAGCTTCGGCAGTTGCCGTGGGAGCCGTGCTGCTGGCTGGCTGCGGCAATATCCAGACCGTCAAATCCTTTTCCACCACGTACAAAGAGCCTGATGGCGGCGAGCGTGCCCGCGTGCGCGTGGTGTCCGACGGCATGGTGCGCGCCGTGCCCCGCAGCAGCTGTGTGGACTGGCGCCTGCCCGACGCAGGGGTGATGGTGGCCAGCCTCAAAGGCTTTGCAGACCAGAACAACCGCTCCCTGGGCATGCCGGACGCACCCTTGCACGTGGTGCCCAAGGAGATTCCCACGGTGGTGGCCGAGTTCTATGTCCCCGCCAACCAGCCGCTGACTCTGGTCTATCTCAGCAACGGCCATATCTCGGGGGGCAAGCGCTACCAGTGCAGTGTCAACAAGACGGTCACCTTGCAGGCGGGCACGGACTACGAGGCCAGCTTCATCAGCACCAGGGACAAATGCCTGTCGGTCGTCACCCGTTTGACGCCGCAGGTCCCGGCCAAGGTGAGCGACGTCATGGTGCCGCTGACCGAGGCGCCCCTGTGCCGCAAGTCGGACCTGCTGTAGCCCTTGGTTCGCGGGTGCGGGATTCGGCTGGGTAGGCCGGACAGGCTGGGCCCGCCAGAAGCCCCGCCGGTCACGGTGGCTGCACGCCGGGCCCCAACCGCCCGGGGCGCCGCTTGCGTATAGTCGGTCGCAGCGCGCTGCAGGGCTGTGATGAACGGCCTGCAGCACTTGTTGTACTTGCACAGACTGCTCTTGTTTTGGATATGGAACACCGCCACGCAGGCGCCCACCGCGTCGATCTGGTTGTCTACCCCGGTTTCAAGGCCCTGGAGGCCATAGGACCGATGTCGGTGTTCGACTACGCCAATGTGCACCTGCGCCAGAAGGGCCTGCCCGAAGGCTATGCCGTGCGTGTGGTGGCGGCGCAGGCGGGACCGGTGCCTTCGGACACGCTGATGGGCCTGCAGGCCACGCACACCCTGGCCCAGGTGGAGGCCGACGGCACGGGCTGCACGGTGCTGCTGGTGGGCTCGCGCCATATCGAGCAGGTGCTGGCAGCCTCGCCGGAACTGGTGGACTGGGTGGCGCGCGTGGCACCCCAGGTCGGGCGCATGATTGCGCTGTGCAGCGGCAGCTTCTTCCTGGCGGCGGCCGGCGTGCTGAACGGCCGGCGCGCGGCCACGCACTGGAGCGTGGCGGGGCTGCTGGCCCAGCGCTATCCGCACATTGCCGTGGATGCCGACGCCATCTATGTGCGGGACGGCAGCTACTGGACCTCGGCAGGGGTGACGGCCGGCATCGATCTGGCGCTGGCCGTGGTGGAGCAGGACTTCGGCCACGCCCTGGCGCTGGATGTGGCGCGCGATCTGGTCATGTACCTCAAGCGCCCGGGCGGGCAGTCGCAGTTCAGTGTGTCGCTGGCGGCGCAGGCCACGCAGCACAGCGGCGTGCAGGCGGCCCAGCAATGGGTGCTGGCCCACCTGGACCAGCCCATGCCGCTGGCGCTGCTGGCCGACAAGGCGGCCATGAGCGAACGCAATTTCCGCCGCGTGTTCCAGCAGGAAACCGGCTGCAGCCCCAGCAGCTTTGTGGAAAATGCCCGGCTGGAGCGCGCCAAGCAGTTGCTGGAAAACCTGGGCGCGCTGCCGCTGAAGACGGTGGCGGCCAAGGTGGGTCTGGGCTCCGAGCAGGCGCTGCGCCACCTGTTTGTGCGCCGCCTGGGCATCACGCCCGTGGTATACCGGGAGCGGTTCGGGGGATAAAGACCCTCGCTGCCGTGCTGGCAGCGTCGTCCTTTGCGATGGGGGTAGCCGTTGCACACGCTGGTGCGAACCACCCATGCTGCCTCCAGGGAGTGAGGGGCCGCTCTTGCCGATGGAGGCTGTTCATCCGGCGGTGGTCCGGGGGCGCAGGGTATTGGGAGGCGACCTCTTGCCGAGGGAGCGGACTTTTATAATCCCGCCCATCTTTGTCGCCTGGACAGCTTTGTGGGTCCGGCGTGGCAAGGTCGTCAGCGGGGCCGCCGCCCCTCTCCCGGACTGCCGGCTTGCCAGTGCAGCGTTCCGCCCCTTTCCCCCTTTCTTGCCCGCACCAACCATGAGCAGCATCGCACTCTCATCCGTTCTGGTGGTCCTCAGTATTGTGGCCATCATCTACCTCACATCCAAGGTGAAGTTCAGCGTCTTCGGATCGCTGTTCGCCGTATCGCTGGCGCTGGCGCTGGGCTCCGGCATGCCGCTGGGCAAGGTGATCGACACCCTCAAGAGCAGCTTCGGCAACACGCTGGGCGGCATCTCCTTCATCATCATCTTTGGTGCGGCGATTGCGGTGTGCATGCAAAAAAGCGGCGGCGCGCTGAGCATTGCCAGCCACATCCTGAAGCTGGCGGGCAAGGGCAACGCCAAGGCCGCCATGGCCTGGACCGGCTTCATCCCCGGCCTGACCATCTTCTGCGACACCGGCTACATCATCCTGAGCGGCATTGCGCGCAGCGTCAGCGCCAGCTCCAGGACCTCAATGCCGCTGATCGCCGCCATCATGGGCTCCTCGCTGTTCGTGGTGCACTGCCTGGTTCCCACCCACCCTGGCGCGCTGGCGGCGGCCACCGCCCTGAATGCCAACCTGGGCATGCTGGTGCTGGCCTCGGTGCTGTTTGCCATTCCCGGTCTGCTGGCCTCCTACTACTGGGCCGGCCTGATGGACAAGGGCCAGAACTACGCCCCCGCCGAGATTGAGGACGGTGCCGACGACCTGTCGCAGGACAATCTGCCCAAGTTCTCGCATGCGCTGGTGCCCGTGGTGCTGCCGCTGGTGCTGATCTCCATTTCCACCCTGCTGACCACCCTGGGCATGAAGGATGGCGGAGCCACCGTGTTCCACTTCCTGGGCAACCCGGTGATGGCTTTGCTGGTGGGCATGCTGTGCGGCGTCTGGCTGCTCAGCCGCCATGGCGGCCAGAAGGGCGACTTCACCAAGGTGCTGGAAGAGGCCATCGTCAAGGCTGGCCCGATCCTGATCATCACCGCCGCCGGCGGCATGTTCGGCGCCATCATCAAGGAAACCGGCGTGGGCAATGCGCTGGGTGAAGTGCTGGGCGGTGCCTCGGTCGGCCTGCTGGTGCCCTTCATCATTGCGGCGCTGCTCAAGACGGCCCAGGGTTCTTCCACCGTGGCCGCACTGACCACCGCCGCCATCATCAGCCCCAGCCTGCAGACCTTCGGCCTGGATTCGGAAATGGGCCGCGTGTTCGCGGTGCTGGCGATTGGCGCGGGCTCGATGATCGCCTCCCACGCCAACGACTCCTATTTCTGGGTGGTGACCAAGTTCTCCAACATCGAGATGCAGCAGTCGCTGCGCGTGTTCTCCTCGTCCACCTTCGTGATGGGCGTGGTGACCTTTGCCTGCATCTGGGCAGCCAGCGCCTTCATGCTGTAAAGCGCCCCCTACAATCGCGAACATTGTCGTGCGCCGCCGGCGCATGACCCGTGGCCTGCGGCTTCGATCCTGGCTGTCACCGCGCACCCTGTGCGGGCTGGCAGTGCAAGCGGTTCGAAGCCGCAGCCGTTTGCGAAAGCCCAGACCATGAAAATCGTCATTGCCCCCGATTCGTACAAGGAAAGCCTGTCCGCCCTGGAAGTGGCCACGCAGATCGAACGGGGCTTCCAGGAAATTTTCCCCGATGCCCAGTACGTCAAGGTGCCGATGGCCGATGGCGGCGAGGGCACGGTGCAGGCCATGGTCGAGGCCACGCAGGGCCGCCACATCGAGGTGGAAGTCACCGCTCCGTTGGGCGAGCGGGTCACCGGCTTCTACGGCCTGACGGGCGACGGCCGCACCGCCATGATCGAGATGGCCGCCGCCAGCGGCCTGGCCCTGGTGCCGCCGGCCCGGCGCGACCCGCGCGTGACCACCAGCTACGGCACCGGCGAGCTGATCACCGCCGCGCTGGACGCCGGTGCGCGCCACCTGATTCTGGGCATTGGCGGCAGCGCCACCAACGACGGCGGCGCCGGCATGCTGCAGGCCCTGGGCGTGCAGCTGCTGGACGCCCAAGGCCAGCAGCTGGCCCGTGGCGGTGCGCCGCTGGCGCAGCTGGACCGCATCGATGCCTCCGGCCTGGATGTGCGCCTGGCCGAATGCACCATCGAAGTCGCCTGCGACGTGGACAACCCGCTGACCGGCCCGCGCGGTGCCTCGGCCATCTTCGGCCCGCAAAAGGGCGCCACGCCCGAGATGGTGCAGCAGCTGGACGCCAACCTGCAGCACTTCGCCCGCATCATCCTGCGTGACGTGGGGGCGGACGTGGACGCCGTGGCCGGCGCCGGTGCCGCCGGTGGCATGGGCGCGGCCATGCTGGCCTTTCTGAAAGGCCAACTGCGCCCGGGCTGCGAAATCATTGCCAAGGCCGTGGGCCTGGAGGCCGCGGTCAAGGACGCCGACCTGGTGGTCACCGGCGAAGGCCGTATCGACCAGCAGACCATCTTTGGCAAGACCCCGTTTGGTGTGGCCACGGTGGCCAAGCAGTTCGGCAAGCCGGTGGTCGGCATTGCCGGGGGCCTGGGCACCAATGCCCATGTGGTGCACGACCACGGCATCGACGCCATCTTCAGCGTGCTCAGCCGCATCTGCACCATCGAGGATGCGCTGGCCGAGGCCGAACACAATGTGCGCAGCGCGGCGCGCAATATCGCGGCGGTGCTGGCCATGGGCCAGGGCCTGCGCGCCGGGGCCTGACGTCGACGCCGCATAGCCCGCCAGCGCGGCTGCGGGTGCTGTCCTACGCGCCCGCCGCGCCACCTGTGAAAGCATGGCCGACAGTCCGAGGAGTGTCGCCCATGAAACTGGTCCACAGTCTGTTCACGGCCGTGCATGCCGTCATTGCCCTGCTGTTTGCGCTGGCAGCGCTGACCCTGGTCTGGATCGCCGCCCGCACCGCATGGAGCGTGTGGTCCGGAGGGCTGGATGCCGATGCCACGCTGCACATGGTGCAGGCGCTCGGCATTCTGGCTTCGGGCGTGGTGGCGCTGCAGATCGCCCAGACCGTGGTGGAAGAGGAAGTGGTGCGCGATGCCCACATCAGCGGCCCCACGCGGGTGCGCCGGTTTCTGTCCCGTTTTCTGGTGGTGCTGGTGGTGGCACTGGCCATCGAGGGCCTGGTGGCCACGTTCAAGGCCCAGGAAGACCCGGCCAGCCTGCTGTATTCCTCGGCCCTGATCGTGGCGGTGGGTGCCTTGCTGGCGGGGTGGGGTGCGTTCATCCACCTGAACCGCTCGGCCGAGGAACTGGAGCCCGAAGCCATGCAGGAAGCCAAGGGCGAAGACCGCAAGATGCGCGAATGAGCCCGCCCGCGCAGACGGCGGCACGGTGATCCCGCGACGCTGAGCGATGCCGTGCTGGCTGTGCTGTGGCTAGACGCTGGCCGGTGCCCAGGAGGCCAGCAGCGACACAAAGTCATCCACCCCGGTGTCCGCAGAGGGCGTGGCAGGCGCAGCAGCCGTGGCCGATGTTTTGGCTGGGGCCGACGCAGGCGCTGCCGGTGCGGCGCTGCGGGGCAGCAGCACGGTCAGGTCCAGCTGGGGGTTGAGCTGGCTCAGGCAGAGGATATAGGTGGCAGCCGACACCGAGGCATCTCCGCGCTCCAGCCGCGCCATGGTGGGCTGGGAAATGCCCAGCCGGGCGGCCCACTGCGCCTGGGTCTCGCCCAGGGCCTTGCGTGCGGCCACGATGCATTCGGCAAGCCGCGCAATCTGCTGCTGCACTGCGGGCGGAAAATCGGTGGGACGGGTGTTCTGGCGGGGCATGCCGTGGATCAAAAGCGGTGGCAGCGCACGCTGCACAAGCGCGGCGTGCTATCAACACCGAAATTATCAAAGCGCAGGCATGGCCTTGCAGCGCACTGGGCCATGCGGGCAGGCCGCCGGCCCCCCCGCCCGCTTGGTCGCTGCCGGTGCAGCGCCATCAGCGTGGCGTGGAGCCGTCGCCAGCAGCAGCTGCCGCCGCCGCTGCTGCTGCTGCGCGCAGCTTGTCCTTCTTGCTCATGCGCTTGCCTTTGACGCCGCCGTTGTCGCCGTCCTCGTGCGGGGCACGGGCCGGGGGCTGTTCGGTCACCGGGTAGGCGGGCAGGTCTTCCAGTGCCACTTCCAGTGCGTTGCGCTTGGCAATCAGCTGCCAGTGGGCTGCGGTGGCGGGGCTGACCAGGCTGATGGCCAGGCCGCTCAGGCCTGCACGGCCGGTGCGGCCGATGCGGTGGGTGTAGTCGGTGGGCGAACGCGGCAGGTCGTAGTTGACGACCACGGGCAGCGCATCCACATGGATGCCGCGCGCGGCCAGGTCGGTGGTGACCAGCACCTGCAGCAGGCCGGACTTGAAGTCGGCCAGCGCCGCCTGGCGCGCGCCCTGGCTCAGTTCGCCGTGGAAGGCGCGGGCCGCAATGCCGTGGGCCTTGAGCTTGAATGCCACATGCTCGGCGCTGTAGCGGCTGGCCACAAACACCAGCGCGCGCGGCCACTGGAATTCCTGCAGCAGATCGCGCAGCAGCGGGGTGCGGCTGGTCGCGTCCACATGCAGGGCCCGCTGCACGATGGTGGCATCCTGCTGGAGGGTGGAGGCAATTTCCACGCGGGCGGCCGCGTCCTGCAGCAGGCGGGCCGCAATGGCTTCCACCGCAGGCGGGAAGGTGGCGGACAGCAGCAAGGTCTGGCGTTGGCCGGTGGCGGGCAGCAGGGCCAGCACGCGGTCCAGTTCCTCGGCAAAGCCCAGGTCCATCAGGCGGTCGGCCTCGTCCAGCACCAGGGTGTGGATGCGGTTCAGTTGCAGGCGGCTGTGTTCCACCACATCCAGCAGGCGGCCGGGTGTGGCAATCACCCAGTCCACGCCGCCGCGCAGCGCCATCAGCTGCGGGTTGATCGACACGCCGCCGGTCAGCACGGCCACCTTGGGGCGCTGGCCCATGGCCTCGCCCAGGTGGTAGACCAGTTCGGCCACCTGGCTGGCCAGCTCGCGCGTGGGCACCAGCACCAGGGTCTGCGTGCTGCGCGGGCCGGTGGGCGCGTCGGCCAGCATCCAGCGCTGCAGCAGCGGCAGCACATAGGCCGCCGTCTTGCCCGACCCGGTGGGCGCACAGGCGCGCAGGTCCTGGCCGTCCAGGATGGCCGGCAGGGCCTGGGTCTGGATGGCGGTCGGAGCTAGCAGGCCGTGGCGTTGGGCTGCGTGGACCAGGGACGGGGCAAGGCCCAGGGAGGCAAAAGACATGGTGGAGGCAGGCAATCCGCAAACGAAAGAAGAGGGATTGTCGCCGGGCGGGCCGTTCAGCGCTTGCGGCGCCCGGCTCAGCCCTGTGCCGGCGTGGGACAGCGGGGGCGCCAGACAGGGGCCGGACGCAGGGCTGGGCAGGGCGCATTGCCCCATATCTATGGATAAACACGGCGCAGGGGTGGCACAGCGGCGGTGGTGGCTGCAGCGTGCGCGGTTTGGCGCTAGGCTGGCGCTTTCGCCACCTTCCCTGGAGATCTGCCATGGCGCGTTTGCCCATTCTGACTGCCGAGTCCGCCCCCGAATCCATTCGCCCGCTGCTGGAGAAATCGCAGAAGGCCATGGGCTTTCTGCCCCACTTCGTCGGCATGCTGGCCCAGGCGCCGGCGGCGCTGGAAACCTATATGACAGTCTCCGGCCTGAACATGCGCACCAGCCTGAACCCCGGCGAGCGCGAGGTGGTGCAACTGGTGGCCGGCACCACCCATGGCTGCCATTTCTGTGTGGCGGCGCACACCCCGGCTGCGCTGGGCAAAGGCAAGCTGGACCCGGCCGTGGTGGAAGCAATGCGCGCCGGCCAGACCCTGCCCGACGCCCGGCTGGAAGCCCTGGCCCGCTTTGCCCGTAGCGTGATCGCCACACGCGGCGACGTGCCCGATGCCGAGCTGCAGGCCCTGCGTGCTGCCGGTTTCAGCGACCAGCAGGCGCTGGAAGTGGTGCTGGGCATCAGCCTGGCCACCCTGTCCAACTTTGCCAACAACCTGGCCCACACGCCGCTGAACCCCGAGCTGGAGCCCTATGCCTGGCAGCGCCCGGCGGCCTGACGCCGGGCGCGCTGGCAGACCGGGCCGCTGCTGCGCCTGCGGGGCGTTTGTTCTGCTGTGGGGGACTGACTACAGCAGCCACTCGATCGGCAGCCAGCCCAGCACCCGCAGCAGCAGGCGCAGCCACCAGCTGGAGTAGGGCTCCTTGGCGTAGGTGTCCACACCGCCGTCGTTGTTCTGGGCCTGCCACTGCAGCTGGCCCTGTCCATCCAGGTCGACCCGGTAGGCGCGCAGCGGCACCTGGGTGTCGAAGGTGTCGCTGATCTGGCGCGCCAGCACCGGGCTGTCGATCACAAAGCCCAGCTCGGTGTTCAGCATGGCCGAACGCGGGTCGAAGTTGAAGGAGCCGACAAAGGCCTTCTGCCCATCGATGGCAAAGGTCTTGGCATGCAGGCTGGTGCCCGAGCTGCCCAGCGAGCCCAGCTTGAACTGGTCTTCCAGCTCCACCGGCTGGGGGTTGTTGCTGCGCATCTCGAACAGCTCGATGCCCGCCTGCAGCAGCGGCTTGCGGTATTTGGCGTAGCCGGAATGCACCACCGCCACGTCCGTGGCTTCCAGCGCATTGGTCAGCACCCGCACCTGCACGCCGCTGCGCTGGAGCTGGGCCAGGGCCTCGGTACCGGAGCGGGTGGGCACGAAGTAGGGCGAGACCAGATCCAACCGTTGGGTGGGCATGCCGGTGCGCTGCAGCAACTGGGGCAGCATCAGGCCCTCCTGCGCGGCCGTGCCCAGCACCTTGGCCGGGTCGTCGCTGACCAGGTCCACCGGCGCCCATTCCA
The DNA here is from genome assembly GCF_019218715.1 of Comamonas sp. CMM03. Classification (NCBI taxonomy): domain Bacteria; kingdom Pseudomonadati; phylum Pseudomonadota; class Betaproteobacteria; order Burkholderiales; family Comamonadaceae; genus Comamonas; species Comamonas sp. CMM03. The sequence goes on from NZ_JAHUXB010000004.1 coordinate 646,719, forward strand.
GTGGCAGCTGGGCCTGCAGCAGCTGCTGGATGAAGGGCGTCATCTCCACCGCACGGGCAAAGTCCTCGGAGGCGGCGGAGGCGGCCAGCACCTGGTACTGCTGACGCAGCGCGTCGGGCGTGGTGTCGGCATCCGGGCGCACCAGCAAGGCGATGGGGTAGGCCGAGGCACTGTTCCAGTAGCGGTCGAAGTCGTTCGACACCTCGGGCACGGCCGGGCCAATGGCCAGCACATCCAGGTCGGAGAACAGCACGCCGTCGGTGGCGCCGAAGTACTCGTTGCCCACATTGCGCCCGCCGATGATGGTGGCCTGGTTGTCGGCGGTGAAGGACTTGTTGTGCATGCGCCGGTTGGTGCGCGGGAAATGCGTCAGATAGCCCAGGTATTTGCCGGTGCGCAGCACAAAGGGGTTGAACAGGCGCACCTCGATCAGCGGGTGGCTGTCCAGCGCGGCCAGCTCGGCGTCCAGCCCTGCCGTGCCGCCGTCGTCCAGCAGCAGGCGCACGCGCACGCCGCGGTCGGCGGCGGTGAGCAGCTCGCGCAGCAGCAACTGGCCGGTCTTGTCGCCGCGCCAGATGTAGTACTGCACATCCAGGGTCTGGTCTGCGGCCCGGGCCAGCAGGGCGCGCGCCGCAAAGGCTTCGCGCGGGTCGGCCAGCGCATAGATGCCGGTGAGTGCCGCATCGTGGCCGCTGCTGCGCAGCTGCTGCACCGCCAGGCCCAGGCGGGACTGGCCGGTGGTATCGGCTGCCACGGCCTGGCTATCGGTACGGCCTTCCAGCGAAGGCAGGCTGCAGCCTGCCAGGCTCAGCACCAGGCTCAGGAGGGCGAATATTGGTGCAAGGCGCATGGCACGTTCAAGGGGCAGTCAGTGAAGGTGGATGAATGCAACGTTACAACACTACAACACTAGCAGATGCCCCTGGATTTGGCTGCCAGCCCTGTGGTGCACCCGGTGTGGGTGCTCCGCAGGGCGGGGCAAGGCCGGTGAGGGGCTGGCTCAGTCGCCCATCACCACCCCTTCGCGGCGCGGGTCGGCGCCGCCGAACCAGAAGGTCTTGCCATGGGCTTCGCCCCGGGTGATGGCCTGCAGGCCGCTGGTCAGCTGCTGCTCCTTCACCTCGGCGCCGCGCTGGCGCAGGGCATTGACCGTGGCCTCGGGGAAGCGCTTTTCCTCCAGCAGGCTGGGGCCGTTGAGGCTGCTGAAATTGGGCAGGTTGATGGCCTGCTGCGGCGTCAGCCCCCAGCCGAACACCCCCCACAGCGTCTTGGCCGTGTAGTGGATGATCTGCGCCCCGCCGGGGCTGCCGGCGCTCATCAGCAGCTGGCCGGTGGCCTTGTCGAACACCAGCGTGGGCGCCATGGACGAGCGTGGGCGCTTGCCGGGCTGCACCCGGTTGGCAATCGGCTGACCGTCGGCCGTGCGCGGGGCCATGCTGAAGTCGGTCAGCTCGTTGTTCAGCAAAAAGCCCTTGACCATCTGGCGGCTGCCGAACTGGTCTTCGATGGTGGTGGTCATGGCCAGGGCATTGCCCTGGGCGTCGACGATGCTGATGTGGCTGGTGCCGTACTCGATCTGGTGCGCCATGGGCGCGTAGCTGCTGCGCACCGAGACCGGGTTGCCGGGCTGGGCCACCTTCATGCTCTGCGCCCCGATCAGGCGGGCGCGTTCGGCCAGGTACTGGCTGTCCAGCAGGTTCTGCCAGTTGCCGCCGGGTGCCTGCACAAAGTCCGGGTCGGCCACGTACAGGCCCCGGTCGGCAAAGGCCAGGCGCGCGGCCTCGGTGTAGAAGTGCAGCCAGTTGGCCGTGGGCAGGCCCTGGGCATCCAGCGGCATGGCTGCGGCGGGCGTCTGCGCCAGGATGCCCAGGAGCTGCCCCACGGCAATGCCGCCGGAACCCGGGGGCGGAAAGCCGCATACCCGGTAGCTGCGCGCGGTGGCGCTGGCGGGGGTGGGCGGAATGTTCCAGTCATGGCACAGGGCTTCCCGCTTGCGGGGCCGGTAGCCGGCCAGATCCTGGGTGCTCAGCAGGCCGGGATTGGTGGCATGGCTGCGCACCTTCTGCACGATGGCCTGGGCCACTTCGCCTTCGTGCAGGGCCTTGCTGCCATCGCGGGCCAGGGCGCGCAGCACCTGGGCATAGGCCGGGTTGCGCAGCACATGGCCCACGGGCAGGGGCTTGCCGTCGGCGCCGTAGAAATAGGCGCGGGCTTCGGGGTCGGCGCTCAGGAACTTCTCGTTCGACAGCATGGTGTGCAGGCGCGGGCTCACCTTGAAACCCTGGTCCGCCAGCTGGATGGCCGGCGTGAACAGGCTGGCCCAGGGCAGCTTGCCGTGCTCCTGGTGCGCCAGCTCCAGCATGCGGATGGCGCCAGGCGTGCCCACGGAGCGCCCACCCACCACGGCGTCGTGAAACGCCATGGGTGTGCCGTCGGGCTTGAGGAACAGGGTTTCGGTAGCCGCTGCGGGGGCGGTTTCGCGGCCGTCATAGGCTTCGACCTTGGTGCCGGCGGCGTGCAGCAGAAAGGCGCCGCCGCCGATGCCGCTGGACTGCGGCTCGACCAGGCCCAGCACCAGCTGCACGGCAATTGCTGCATCAACGGCACTGCCGCCGGCCTTGAGCACCTGGTAGCCGGCATCGGTGGCCAGTGGGTTGGCGGCGGCCACGGCAAACTTTTCGGTGGCCCAGCCGGGCTTGTCGGTCCAGCCGGAGCTGCCTTCGGGCTCCAGCGTGGGCGTGGCGTAGTGCAGGGAAGGGCAGGAGCAGGCGGACAGCAGGGCGGCTGCAGCGGCGGTGGCGGCTGTCAGCGCCCAGGGGGCGGCGCGTCGGGGCATGGGCATGCGGTTCTCCTTGTTGATGTGGCTGTGCAACAGGTGGGAGTGTGACCGCGCGGGCCTGCCCCGCGGTGCAGGACAGGACCAGATCAGCCGCGTGCCAGGCGCCCGCCCGATCCCGTCATCTGGGCATGCTGCAGGCTCTGATCGGCACGGTTCATCAGGTCCAGGCGCGGTTCCGAAGGCCAAGCCTGCACCACACCGGCGCTGATGCGCAAGCTGATTTTTTCATCCTCGCTCAGCAGCGGGCGGCGTTCCAGCTCCTGCTGCAGGCGGATCAGGGCCTGCAGGGCATCGTCGGCATGGGCGCCGGAGAGCACCACAAAGAAGTGGTTGGCCTGGTCGCGGGCCAGCAGATCCTGGGGCCGCAGCACCGAGCGCGCCACCATGGCGAGGTGGCACTGGGCCTGCTCCACCAGGGCCGGGCCATGCTCCAGCCCCAGGGCGTGCAGGCCTTCCAGCGTCATCGATGCCAGGCTCAGGGGTGTGCGGTAGCGGGTGGCGCGGGCCATCTCGCGGTCCAGCCCTTCTTCCAGGCCCTTGGCGTTCAGCGCACGGGTCAGCGGGTCGTGGCGGGCCAGTTCCTCGGCCGTGTCCAGCGCTTTTTGCAGGGCCTCGATGGACTGCTGCTCCTGGGTGCTGCGCTCCTGCAGATCCTGCAGGGCCGCGTGGGCGATCTTGTTCTCGGTGGCGATCGAGCGCGTGGCGGCCACCAGCTGCTCCAGCACCGGCGCCATGTCGGCCAGGCCCTGGGCCTGCTCCAGCTGGCCGGCACATTCCTCGATCTGGCGGGTCTGCACGGTATTGCTGTGCGACAGCGCAGCCAGGCGCTGCAGGGATTCGCCCAGCAGGTCCTTGATGTGGGCCTGGGCCTCGCCGGCCCGGCTGTGCAGGTCCAGCTGGCGCAGCAGCAGGGTCTGGAGCTGCTGCTGCAGCTGGTCCAGGTGGGGCAGCGTCCAGGGCTGCTCCAGCGCCTGCAGCAGCGTGGTGCTGAGGGTCTGCAAGGTGCTGTCCTGCTGGTTCAGTTCGGCCGTGTGCGTGACCATGGTGCGCAGCAGGCCCTGGATGGCGCGGCGGCGCTGGGCCTGGTCTTCGGTGGCAAAGGACAGGCGGTAGGCGTAGTTCTGCAGCATGTGCAGCAGATCCTGCAGCGCAGGCGGCGAAATGCGCAGGAAATGCACCAGTTGGTCGGTCAGCTCGTGCATGCGCCGGTCCTCATCCTCGGACAGCATGGGCAGAATGTGCTCCAACACCCGGGCCAACTGCTCGGCCAACTCGGGCGGCAGCAATTCCAGCATCTGTGGGGCCGGGGCCGGCGGTACGGTGCCCATGGACTGGTGGGCAGCCAGCACGTCGTCCATGTGCGCATAGGCCAGAATGGCCTGCTGGATGCCGTGCCAGTTCTGGTCGTTGATGGCCTGGTTGAAATGCAGGGCGATGCGCTGCTGCACCGCGCTTTGCGCGGGCAGCACGCTGAATATCTGGCGCAGCGCCTTGCTGGGGAAGGGCGGGCGGGGCAGCTGGCCGGCCACTTCCTCGTAGACGGTCTGGTAGTTTTCGGGCGTGGGCGGGAGCTTGCGGGTGGCCAGCAGACGGAAAGCTTCACGGGCGATATCTGGGACAGAGCGTTCAGCCACGGGGGTAGACCTTTGGGAGGAAAGAGGAGGGGGACGGGCAAAAGTGTGACAGAACACAGCACCAGGCCGGGACATCGTGCGCAAACGGTGTCGCATGTCCGCACAACGCCGCAAGTATTTGGGGGCAAGAGTGAGCACCCTACAATCCGGGCAACCCGTTTGCACAGCATGAAGATTCTTATTTCCAACGATGACGGCTATCAAGCGCCGGGCATCGTCGCCTTGTACAACGCACTCAAGACCATCGCCGATGTGGAGGTGGTGGCGCCAGAGCACAACAACAGCGCCAAATCCAATGCGCTGACCCTGCATTCCCCGCTGTACGTGCGCGAAGCGCCGAACGGCTTTCGCTATGTGAATGGCACCCCGGCCGATTGCGTGCACATCGCGCTGACCGGCCTGCTGGGCTACAAGCCGGATCTGGTGGTGTCCGGCATCAACAACGGCGCCAACATGGGCGACGACACGGTGTATTCCGGCACCGTGGGCGCCGCCATGGAAGGCTATCTGTTCGGCGTGCCGTCCATCGCGTTCTCCCAGGTGGAGCGCGACTGGGTGGAGTTGGATGCCGCGGCCGGCAAGGCCCGCGACATGGTGGCGCAGCTGGCGCAGCAGAAGCTGCTGGGCACCAAGCCCTGGCTGCTGAATGTGAACATTCCGAACCTGCCGGCGCAGCAGCTGGGCGCCGTCAAGGTCTGCCGGCTGGGACGCCGGCATTCGGCCGAGCCGGTCATCACCCAGGTCAGCCCGCGCGGCGAGACCATGTACTGGATTGGCAGCGCCGGTGCGGCGCTGGACGAATCCGAGGGCACCGATTTCCATGCCACAGCCCATGGGCATGTGGCCATGACGCCGCTGAAAGTGGACCTCACGGACCACGATCACCTGGTGTATTGGGCACAAACTGCCGCACGTTTGGAGGCCGTGGAGCCCCGCAAGGAGGATGCATGAACCAGCCCAAGCGGCCCAGCTTTCCTGCCCGCCTGGGCCCGCCCAGCGCGCAGAATGCCGTGCGCCCGGTGGTCCGCCCGGCCGGCAATGCCGCACCGCGCAGCGCTGCGCCCATGCCGGCGCCCCGGGGCGTGGGCCTGGATTCGGCGGCCGTGCGCAGCCGCATGGTGCAGCGCCTGGCGGCTTCCGGCATCAGCTCGGCAGCGGTGCTGCAGGCCATGGGCAGCGTGGAGCGGCACCTGTTTGTCGACACCGCCCTGGTCAACCAGGCCTATGAAGACACCAGCCTGCCCATCGGCCTGGCGCAGACCATCTCCAAGCCCAGCGTGGTGGCCCGCATGATCGAGCTGCTGCTGGGTGCGGAAGGCGCGCGCGGCGGCCTGGGCCGGGTGCTGGAGATCGGCACCGGCTGCGGCTACCAGGCTGCGGTGCTGGGGCGCGTGGCCCGGGAGGTCTACTCCATCGAGCGCCTGCGCGGCCTGCACGAAAAGGCGCGGAACAATTTGCGTCCTTTGCGACTCACCAATGTGCACCTGATTTTTGGGGACGGCATGGTGGGCTATGCGCAAGGTGCCCCGTATGCGGGCATCATTGCGGCCGCAGGCGGCGACGCGGTGCCGGCCGCCTGGTGCGACCAATTGGCCGTGGGCGGGCGCCTGGTGGCCCCCATGGTCCAGAGCAATGGCCAGCAGATCCTGCTGGTGATTGACAAAACTCCTTACGGTTTCAATGAAACAGTTCTGGAAGCAGTGAATTTTGTCCCTCTAAAATCGGGGATTGCCTGAAAGGGAATTGCATATGTTGTTTACGCGAAGTCTTGGCACTTGGAGTGCGTTGGTTGTGGCCGGGGGGATCCTGGCGGGTTGCGCACAAGTGAACAAGGCTCCCGTGGAAGACCGCGGCGCCTCGCGTCCCGCTTCTTCGACTTCGGCGCCTGCGGTTGATCCGTCCACCCTGCCGGGTGCCGAGAACGCCGGCAAGCCCGGCTACTACACCGTCAAGCCCGGTGACACCCTGATCCGCATCGGTCTGGAACACGGCCAGAGCTGGAAGGACATTGCCCGCTGGAGCAATCTGGAAAATGCCAACCTGATCGAAGTCGGTCAGGTGGTGCGCGTGGTGCCGCCCAATGTGTCGGTGGCTTCCGCACCGGCTTCCAGCAGCTCGGGCGGCCGCGCCGTGGCGCCGGTGGTGGTGGGTGGCAGCGATGCCGGCTCTGCACCGGCCACCAGCACGCCCGCACCGGCGGAGCCTGCTCCGGCCAAGACGCCGGCACCCGCTGCCGACACCAGCCAGGGCTTCATCTGGCCGGCTTCCGGCGCCGTGCTGGCAGGCTTTGACGAGTCCCGCAACAAGGGGCTGGACATCGCCGGCAAGGCCGGCGATCCGGTCGCTGCCGCTGCGGACGGCCGCGTGGTCTATGCCGGCGCCGGTTTGCGCGGCTACGGCAACCTGATCATCCTGAAGCACAACGACACCTATCTGACGGCCTACGCCCACAACCAGAAGCTGCTGGTCAAGGAAGACCAGAATGTGAAGAAAGGTCAGAAGATCGCCGAAATGGGCAGCACCGACGCCGACCGCGTGAAGCTGCACTTTGAAGTGCGTCGCCAGGGCAAGCCGGTCGATCCCTCGCGCTATCTGCCCGCACGCTGATCGCCCGGGCGATCCGCCGTAGCCAGTGCCAGCGTGTCTGCCGGCGCTGGCTTTTTTTATGCAACAACAGACAACACAGACAACACAGACAAGGATGCGGGTGTGACGGAGTCAACAGAGGCCATCGACAGCGTGGAAGCGGACGACTGGGCGCAGGTCCAGGAGCAGGCGGAGCTGCGCGCCGTGGAGGTGCCCACCGCCTTGCATGGCCTGCGGCTGGACAAGGTGCTGGCAGAGCTGGTGCCCGAGTTCTCGCGCAGCTACCTGCAGCAGCTGCTGGCCCAGGGGGCCGTGCAGGTGCAGGGCGCGGTCGTCACCAAGGCCTCCGCCAAGGTCCGCTGGGGCGACCGCCTGCAGGTGGAAATGCGACCGACGGCGCAAAGCCAGTCGTTCCGTGCGGAAACCATGGCGCTGGATGTGGCCTATGAGGATGAGCACCTGCTGATCGTCAACAAGCCGGCCGGCCTGGTGGTGCACCCGGCACCCGGCAACTGGAGCGGCACCTTGCTCAACGGTCTGCTGGCTTGGCATGCGGGCGCGGCCCAGGTACCGCGTGCCGGCATTGTGCACCGCCTGGACAAGGACACCAGCGGCCTGATGGTGGTGGCCAAGAGCCGCCAGGTAATGGACGCGCTGGTGGCCATGATCGCGCGCCGCGATGTCTCGCGCCAGTACGTGGCGCTGGCGCACGGCGCCTGGCGCGGTGGCATGCGCGAAGTCCGGCAGGCCATCGGCCGCGACCCGCGCAACCGCCTGCGCATGGCCGTGGTCGACCTGGGCAGCCAGGCGGGCAAGCCGGCGCAGACCGACATCACCGGGGTGGACTCGGCCGAGCAGGCCTGCCTGGTGCATTGCAAACTCCACACCGGGCGCACCCACCAGATCCGTGTGCACATGGCCTGGCTGGGCCACCCCCTGCTGGCCGACGCCCTGTACGGCGGCACGCCCCTGGCGGGGATGGAGCGCCAGGCGCTGCATGCCTACCGCCTGGGCTTTGTGCACCCCATCACCGGCCAGGAGGTGCTGGTGCGCAGCACGCCGCCGGCCGATTTCATGGCGGCCATCGACTTTTTGGGGCTGCGCTACAATCCCCCCCATTGACACTGCGCGGGCTGCCTGCCTGCGTACGCTGTATGGCACGCCTGTGAAGGCGCACTCTGACTTCCCCCGGAATCTCCGCTCATGAATACGGTAGATGCGAAACGGGTCCTCGAAACTGCCTTGATCTGCGCGCACCAGCCGGTGACGCTCAAAGAGCTGCGCGCTCTGTTCGATGGCACTTTGGGTACCGACACGCTGAAGGATTTGCTCCTGGCTTTGCAACGCGACTGGACACAGCGCGGTGTGGAGCTGGTGCAGGTGGCTTCGGGCTGGCGCTTTCAAAGCAAGCCGGAAATGCGCGTCTACCTGGACCGTCTGCACCCGGAAAAGCCTCCCCGCTACTCCCGCGCCACCCTGGAAACCCTGGCCATCATCGCCTACCGTCAGCCTGTGACGCGCGGTGACATCGAGGACATCCGCGGCGTGACGGTCAACAGCCTGATCATCAAGCAGCTGGAAGACCGGGGCTGGATCGAGGAGATCGGCCACCGCGAAACCGTGGGCCGTCCTGCACTGTTTGCCACCACGCGCCAGTTCCTGGACGATCTGGGCCTGCAGGCGCTGGACCAGTTGCCGATGCTGGAGTCGTCCGAGGTGCAGGCCAACCTGTTTGCCCAGCTCGACGGTGCCGATGGCGAAAACCTGCCGGCAGCGCTCGAAACGCAGGATGCTGCCGTAGAGCAGCCGGAGCAGCCGGAGCAGCCGGAGCAGCCGGAGCAGCCGGAGCAGCCGGAGCAGCCGGAGCAGCCGGAGCAGCCGGAGCAGCCGGAGCAGCCGGAGCAGCCGGAGCAGCCAGAGCAGCCAGAGCAGCCAGAGCAGCCAGAGCAGCCAGAGCAGCCAGAGCAGCCAGAGCAGCCAGAGCAGCCAGAGCAGCCAGAGCAGCCAGAGCAGCCAGAGCAGCCAGAGCAGCCAGAGCAGCCAGA